>CAWGAD010000005.1:0-476585 GCA_963820565.1 uncultured Gaiellaceae bacterium | reverse complement strand
GCGGCGGTAGACTTCGGCCTCGTGAGCACGGAGATCGAGCAGGAACTCTGGGGCGGCGAGACGCGCAAGGCGGTCGCCAACTTCCCCGTCTCCGGCGAGCCGATTCCGGCGCCCGTGGCGCGCTGGCTCGGGCGGATCAAGGCCGCCGCGGCCCGCGTCAACGCGGAGCTCGGCCTCCTCGATCCGGACAAGGCCGAGCGGATCGCTGCTGCCGGCGACGCGATCGCCCGCGGCGACCACGACGACCAGTTCCCGATCGATGTCTTCCAGACCGGCTCCGGCACGAGCTCGAACATGAATGCGAACGAGGTCATTGCTGCCCTTGCCGGTGACGACGTCCACGCCAACGACGACGTGAACATGGGCCAGAGCTCGAACGACGTCTTCCCGTCCGCCGTCCACCTTGCTGCCCTCGGCGAGGTAGAGCACGACCTGCTGCCGGCGCTCGACTCGCTCGCGTCGGCGCTCGAGAAGAAGGCGAAGGAGTTCGACGACGTCGTCAAGTCGGGCCGCACACACCTGATGGACGCGGTGCCGGTCACGCTCGGCCAGGAGTTCGCCGGCTACGCGGCGCAGGTCCGGGAGGGGATCGAGCGGGTGCGCGACGCTCGCGGGCGGCTCGGCAAGATCCCGCTGGGCGGCACCGCGGTCGGCACCGGCCTCAACACGCACCCCGACTTCGCAGCCAAGGTGCGCGAGCTGCTCGTCGCCGAGACCGGCCTCCAGATCTCGCCGCCGGCCGACCCCTTCGAGGCGCAGGCGGCACGTGACGGACTGGTCGAAGCGTCAGCCGCGCTGAAGGTCGTGGCCGTCAGCCTCACGAAGATCGCGAACGACCTGCGGCTGATGGGCTCGGGGCCGCGGGCCGGGCTCGCGGAGATCTTTCTGCCGGAGCTGCAGAAGGGCAGCTCGATCATGCCGGGCAAGGTGAACCCCGTCATCCCGGAGGTGGTCACGCAGGTCGCCGCCCAGGTGATCGGGAACGACCAGGCGATCACCGTCGGGGGCCTCCAGGGGCACTTCGAGCTGAACGTCTTCGTGCCGATGATGGCGCGGAACCTGCTCGACTCGATCAAGCTCCTCGCCGCCGCCTCGCGGCTGCTGGCGGAGAAGTGCGTCGAGGGCATCGAGGCCAACCGGGAGCAGAACGAGCGCTACGCCGAGCTGACGCTGTCGGCCGCCACGGCGCTCAACCCGCACATCGGCTACGACAAGGCCTCCGAGATCGTCAAGAAAGCCGCCGCCACGGGCCGCTCGCTGCGAGAGGTCGCTCGTGAGGAAGGCGTCGACGACGCGATCCTCGACCAGGCGCTCGACTATCGCGCCATGGCGAAGCCGCACGACGCCTAGCGTCGCCTACGGCCTTTCCGTTCGTTCTCGCTCTTTCGCTCCCTCGCCGTGCAACCTGGCTCGACCTGGAGGACAGCTCGGCTTCCCAGCGAGCCTGCCGCGCGGACCACGAGCGCGTTGCAGCGATCGAGACGAAGCTCGAAGCGCGCGCGAAAGCTCCCGTTCCGCCGCGCGGTGACGCCGATCGTGCGTGCGGTACCGGCCGCCGCCGCAGTCACTGCCACGGCCTCGCCGACACCGAAACCGCGTCCCTCAATCGTGAGCGGCGCCCGTGAGGTGAGCTGCACCGTGGCGTGCCGAGGCTGCGCTCCCCAGCTGGGCAACGCAAAGACCAGCATCAGAACGGCGATTGCGGCGGCACGCATGTTTTCCTCCTAGACACCATGAATACACGTGCGCGACGCGCATGCTTCCCTCGAATGGGTGACTAGTACGCGACTGCGCCGCGGCCGGTCTCGGCTGCGTGGCGCTGCTCGTCCGCGCGGTAGCTCGAACGCACCAGCGGGCCGGCGAAAACGGAGCCGAAGCCGAGCGCCTCCCCCTGCTCCCGCAGCCAGCGGAACTCATCCGGGTGCACCCAGCGGTCGATCGTTGCGTGTTTCTGGCTCGGCTGCAGGTACTGGCCGATCGTGACCACGTCGACCCCATGTGAGCGCAGGTCGCGCATCGTCTCCACGATCTCGTCGTTGGTCTCCCCGAGCCCCACGATGATCCCCGACTTCGTCAGCACCGGATAGTCGGCGAGCTGCTTGGCCCGTTCGAGCAGCCAGAGGGCCTTGTCGTAGCTCGCCTTCGCGCCGCGCATGCTCCGGTGCAGACGGCGGACGGTCTCGATGTTGTGGTTGAACACTTCGGGGCGGGCGGCGAGGACGGTACGAAGCGCCTCCTCCTCGACGCCGAGAAAGTCCGGCGTCAGCACCTCGACGCTTGCCTGGGGCAGCTTCGCCTTGATCGCGCGGATCGTCGCGGCAAAGTGCGCGGCGCCACGATCGGGAACGTCGTCGCGGTCGACGGAGGTGACGACGACGTGCTTCAGCCCCATCTGCGCCGCGGCCTGGCCCACGCGCAGCGGCTCGAGCGCGTCAGGCGCGGACTCGGGCTTGCCGGAGTGGACGTAGCAGTAGCGACACGCCCGCGTGCAGGTCTCGCCGAGGATCTGGAACGTCGCGGTACCGCGCCCCCAGCACTCGGAGATGTTCGGGCAGCGCGCCTCCTCGCACACGGTGTGCAGCGAGAGACCGTGCAGCAGCTTCTTGACGTCGAAGTAGCGCGAGTCGGCGCTCGGCGCGCGGACCTTCATCCATTCCGGCCGGCGCGGCCGCTCGGCGACGGGAAGCGACGTCTCCACGCGTTGCAGTCTAGAGACGGCCGCCGACCACCCGCGTCAGCCTCTGCCTAGTAACAGACTGTTACTAGCGGTTTCGCGCGCGGCGCAATCCCACTCGCGGAGCCAACCTCCGCGCGCAACGTCAAGTAACAGACTGTTTACTTGGCCGCGAGCTGGGCGTGCACGGGCTGCGGCCAGAGGCCGTGGCCGGCATCGGCCGGGAGCTCGTCCAGCTCGAGCCCGAAGATCTCGGCCAGTGCTACAAGCGCGGGCGCACGCACCTCGTCGACCGTGACCGGCCGGCCGAGCTCCGTTGCGATCGTCGTGAACGCAGCATCCTCGAGCCCGCAGGCGGTGATCCACTGCGTGAACGGCGCCGGATCCAGGTCGACGTTGAGCGCGTAGCCGTGTGTCGTCACCCACTTCGCGATGTGGATCCCGATCGAGGCGATCTTCCGCGGCGGGCGCGTCAGCCAGACACCCGTGAGCCCGTCGATCCGCTCCCCCTCGACGCGGAGCTTGGCGAGCGTGACGATCAGCGCCTCCTCGAGATCGCGGCAGTAGCGCTTCACGTCCTGACCGTGCCGCTTCAGGTCGAAGATCGGATAACAGACGAGCTGTCCCGGGCCGTGGTAGGTCGACTTGCCGCCGCGGTCGGTCTCGACGACCTCGACCTTGGCGCCTGCGGGAACGTGCAGCTCACCCTCCTCGGTCCGCCTTCCCGTCGTGATCGTCGGCGGGTGCTCGAGCAGCAGGATCGTGTCGGGGATCGCGCCCTGCGACACGGCTCCTGCGATCGAGCGTTGCAACTCCCAGGCCTCTTCATAGGGAACGAGGCCGAGGTTCATGACGTACGCGCCCTTCACGCCTCCGTCGGGAGCATCGCCTGCGCCGCCTCCAAGTCCTCGGGGCGTACGAGGACCTCGTGCGCCCCGCCGAACTTCGCCCCCGCCTGCGTCGCGCGGTGGTCGCACAGGATCTCGGCCGTGCGGAGCAGTCCGCAGATCATCTCTGCCTCCTGCGGCGTCGAGACGGTGGTGAGGACGCTAGTAGTCGCTTTCGCCCCAGCTTTCGAGCTTCTCGCGCAGCGCGTGCAGGAAGCGTCCCGCGAGTGCGCCGTCGACGAGCCGGTGGTCGTACGTGAGGGTCAGGTTCATGATCGGCCGGATCGCGAGCACGTCCTGGCCGAGCTCGTCCTGCACCACCCACGCGCGCTTCACGACTGCGTACGTGCCGAGGATCGCCGCCTGCGGCTGGCTGATCACCGGGGTGCCGTGGAAGGTCCCGTAGCCGCCCGGGTTCGTGATCGTGAACGTGCCGCCCTGCACGTCGTCCGGCATCAGCTGCTTCTCGCGGGCGCGCTTGGCGATCTCGGTGACCGCTTTCGCCATCCCGAGCAGGTTCAGCGACTCGGTGTTCTTGACGACCGGGACGATCAGGCCCTTGCCGTCCGCGAGCTCGACCGCGAAGCCGAGGTTGACGTAGTTCCGCGTCACGATCTTGTCGCCGCGGATCTCGCCGTTGATCCACGGGAACTCCCGCAGCGTCTCGACGGTGGCGCGGGCGACGAAGGAGAGGTAGGTCGGATTGACGCCGTAGGCGTCCTCGTACTCCTTCTTCAGCTTCTTCCGGATCGCCACCACCTTGGACATGTCGACCTCGATCGCGCTGGTGACGTGCGCCGAGGTGTCGAGCGAGCGGCGCATGTGCTCGGCGATCCCCTTGCGCATCGCCGTCATCGGCTCGAACGTCTCGCCCGCTGCGGGCTCGCCTGCGTCGGCGACCGGGGCGGGAGCCGGCTTCGGCGGCGCCTGGGCGGCCGGGGCTGGAGCCGGAGGCGCCGGCGCTGCTGGTGCGACTGGCGCTGCAGGTGCGACCGGTGCGACTGGTGCGACCGGCGCCGGGGCCGGCGGAGCGGGCGCGGCAGCCTGTGGAGCGGGCGCCGGCTCGGGCGGGGGAGGCGCAGGCGTGGGCTCCGGTGCGGCTTGCGGCGCGGCTGCGGCCTGGGCACCGCCGCCTTCGACGAAGGCGAGGATGTCCTTCTTCGTCACGCGGCCGCCGGTGCCGGTGCCTTGCACCGTGTTCGGGTCGACGCCGTGCTCGGCCGCGATCCGTGCGACGACCGGCGAGACGAACGTCCTGCCGTTGCCGGACGCGGGCGCGGCCGCGGGGGCAGGAGTGGGAGCGGCAGGAGCGGGAGCTGCGGGAGCCGGAGCTGTGGGCTCCGCGATCTCGCTGGCTGCGGCCTCGGAAGCGTCCGCGGCCGCCTGCGTGGCCGGTTCCGGCACGTCCGGCGCTGCCGGTGCGGCGACCTCGGAGCCTTCGGGCGCGATCACGGCGAGGACGGTGCCGACCTCGACGGTCTCGCCCTCCTGATGGAGGATCTGGGCGACGACGCCTTCGCCGGGGCTCGGCACCTCGGTGTCGACCTTGTCGGTCGAGATCTCGAGCAGCGGCTCGTCGGCGGCGATGTGCTCGCCTTCGGACTTGAGCCACTTCGTGATCGTCCCCTCGGAGACGGACACGCCCATCTGCGGCATCACGACGTCGATTTGGGTTCCCGTAGCCACCAAGCCTCCTAGTACTCCGCCAACTCTCTGAGTCCCTTCTCCACGTCCTCGATCTGCGGGATGTACGCCTTCTCGAGCACCGGCGAGAACGGCACCGGCGAGTCGGGGGCGGCGATCCGCTTCACGGGCGCGTCCAGGTCCTCGAACGCCTCCTCGGCGATCGTTGCGGCGATCTCGCCGCCGAAGCCGCCGGTGCGCGTGTCTTCGTGCAGCACCAGGACCTTGGAGGTCTTGCGCACGCTCTCGAGCACCGCTTCCTTGTCCCAGGGCATGACCGTCCGCAGGTCGACGATCTCGACCGAGATGTCGTCGGCCTCGAGCTTCTTCGCGGCCTCCTCGGCGGTGTAGACCATCGCGCCCCACGTGATCACGGTGATGTCGTCGCCCTCGCGGTGGGTGCGCGCCTTTCCGAGCGGCGTCACGTAGCGCTCGTCGGGCACCTCGCCCTTGATCCGGCGGTAGAGGTGCTTGTGCTCGAAGTAGAGAACCGGGTTCGGATCCTCGATCGCCGCGACGAGCAACCCCTTCGCGTCCTCCGGCGTCGCCGGGCAGACGCACTTCAGGCCGGGGATGTGCGCGAAGGAGCTCTCGGGATTCTGCGAGTGGAACGGCCCACCGGAAAACCCACCACCCGAGGGGAGCCGGACGACGATCGGCACCGGGGTGCCCGCGCGGAAGCGCTGTTTGGCGGCGACGGTGACGAGGTGGTCCCACCCGCACGAGATGAAGTCCGCGAACTGCATCTCGGCGATCGGGCGCATACCCATCATCGAGGCGCCCGTGCAGGCGCCGAGGATCGCGGTCTCGGCGAGCGGCGCGTCGATCACGCGCCACGGTCCGAACTCCTCCTGGAACCCGAGCGTCACCTTGAAGGCGCCGCCGTAGACGCCGACGTCCTCGCCGATGACGAAGACGCGGTCGTCGCGGCGCATCTCCTGCCGGAGCCCGTCGCTGATCGCCTGGAGATAAGTCTTTTCCGCCATGGCTACTTGTGGTGCGGCGTGTCGAGGTCCTCGGGGGTCGCGTAGACGCCGTCGAGCAGCGTTGCCGGGTCGGGCTGCGGCGACTCCTCCGCCTGGGCGAGCGCGTCGTTCAGGATCTTCTTGACCCGGCCCGAGATCTCGTCCTCTTCCTCTCCGGTCAGCTCGGCGTTCTCGCGGAGCCAGGTGCGGAAGCGCTCGATCGGGTCGCGCTTGGCCCACTCCTCGAACAGTTCCTTCGGCACGTAAAAGGCGTCGTCGTGGACGGCGTGCCCCTCCATGCGCAGGGTCAGGCACTCGATCAGGGTCGGCCCGCCGCCGTTGCGCGCCTTCTCGATCGCATTCTTGGCCTCGCGGTAGACGGCGAGCACGTCGGTGCCGTCGACGACGACGCCTTCGAACCCGTACGCGGCAGCGCGGTCGGCGAGGTGCTCGACGGCGTAGCCGAGGTGGGTCGGCGTCGAGTAGGCCCACTGGTTGTTGTCGCAGATGAAGACCACAGGCAGGTTGCGCACACCGGCGAGGTTCATCGCCTCGTGCGCGTCACCGCGTGCGGCCGAGCCTTCGCCGAACCAGCCGACCGCGACCCGCTTCTCTTCGCGGATGCGGAAGGCGAGCGCGCAGCCGACGGCGACGGGGAGCATCGCGGGCAGATGGCTGACCATCGCGATCATTCCGAGTTTCGAGTCGGCCATGTGGACGTTGCCGTCCCGGCCGCGCGTGGGGCCGCCTTCGCGGCCCATGTACTGGGCGAAGATCCGCCACGGCTCCACACCGCGCGTCACGTGGACGCCCATGTCGCGGTGCAGCGGCGTGCCGACGTCGTTCGGGCCCATCGCGGTCGCGACGCCGACGGCCGCGGCCTCGTTGCCCTTGCCGGTATAGAACGAGCCGGGAATCTTCCCCTGCTTGTAGAGGATGTGGCCCCGTTCCTCGATCCCGCGCGTGACCAGCAGGTTGCGGTAGATCGTCAGCAGATCCTCGCGGTCGAGGCCTGCTTCTCTCACTTCGCTCAGCGAGCCGACCGGCTCCGCTTCCCGTACCGCCATGCGCAACTACCCCCGTCGGGTTGGACGACGGCACCACTCTAACGAGCCAGTACGATCGCACGCGTGACCTCGGCCCTCGATGCGGACCGGTTCGAGATCGAGCAGTTGATCAAGCCAATGGTCAACCTCTACCGGATCTCCTCCCCCGGCGGCCCGGCGGCGTTCGTGCGCCAGAAGCGGATGGCGATGAAGGAGGACATCCGCTTCTTCGCCCGCGAGGACGAGATCGAGGAGCTCTTCCGGATCAAGGCGCGCTCGATGATGGAGCTCGGCGGCCGCTATGACGTGACCACGCCCGACGGCACGAAGATCGGCGTGCTCGCGAAGGTCTTCGGCAAGTCGCTCTTCCGCTCGACCTGGCGCATCCTCGACGAGAACGAGCAGGAGCTCGCGATCGCGCAGGAGCGTTCGATGGCGGCGGCGGTCGTGCGCCGCGTCATCGACGCCGTGCCGTACGGCGACTTCGTCCCGATCGTGTTCCACTTCACGATCGACACGGCGGACGGCCGGCACGTCGGCGAGTTCACCCGTGCCTGGGGAGTGCGCGACCGCTACACGCTCGAGCTCTCGGGCGATCCCGAGCGGACGATCGATCGCCGGCTCGCGCTCGCGCTCGCGATCGCTCTCGACGCCCTGCAGTCGCGCTAACTAGGCGGCCATCTCGGTCAGCGGCCGGTCGACGTCGACTTCCGCGACGTCGTCGCGCTTCAGCAGCGTCACCATCACGAGGATGCCAAGGACGAAGAAGAGCGCGCTGCCGAGGTATGCCGCGTGGAAGCCGGTGACGAGCGCCTCGTTCTGCTGCACCTGCGTCGGCCCGCCGGAGAGGTCACCGAGAGCGTTGTCGGTCCGGTTGACGGCGAGCGTCGACAGGATCGCGAGGCCGAGCGCGCCGCCGACCTGCTGCGAGGTGTTGAACAGGCCGGAGGCGAGGCCGGCGTCCGCGTGCTCGACGCCGCTCGTCCCGAGCAGCGTCACCGGAACGAAGGTCAGGCCCATGCCGATCGAGATCGGGATCAGGCCGGGTAGCAGGTCGGTCAGGTACGTCCCGTTGGCGTCGGTCGTGAGCAGGAGCAGCATCCCGACCGTCGCCAGCGTCATGCCGATGATCGAGGTCGTTCGGATCCCGAGCTTCTTCACGCCCGGCTGCGAGAGCCCCGCGCCGATGCCGATCCCGGCGGTGACCGGAAGGAACGCGAGCCCGGCCTGCAGCGGCGAGAAGCCGAGCACGCGTTGCACATACAGCGTGTTGAAGAAGAACATCGCGAAGAGGCCGGAGGCGACGAGCAACATCGTCATGTTGGCTGCCCGCACGGTTCGCACGGAGAAGATCCCGAGCCGGACGAGAGGCGCGCGCTGGCGCCGCTCGATCAAGACGAACGACGTCAGGAGCACGAGCGCGACCAAGCCCCAGAACGCCGTCGTGCCGGAGGTCCAGCCCGCTTTCTGCACGTTGACGATCCCGTAGACGAGCGCGATCAGGCCTGCAGTAACAGTGACCGCACCAGGAACGTCGAAGCTCCGGTGCTTCGCGTCGGCGCGCGACTCCGGCACGAACTTGAGCGAGGCGATGAACGTCGCGATTCCGATCGGGACGTTGACGAAGAAGATCCACGGCCAGGAGAAGAACTCGACGAGGATGCCGCCGACCAGCAGGCCCACGGCCGCGCCGCCCGTGGCGATCGCGGCCCAGACGCCGAGCGCCCGCGTCCGGTCCCTGCCCTCGGCGAAGGTCGTCGTGATGATCGAGAGCGCGGCCGGCGCAATCAGCGCGGCGCCGAACCCCTGCAGGCCGCGCGCGAGGATCAGGAACGTCGAGGAGCTCGCGATTCCGTTCAGGAACGACGCGGCCGTGAAGACGACGAGGCCCGCCAGGAAGACGCGCTTGCGGCCGATCAGGTCGCCCGCACGGCCACCGAGGAGCAGGAAGCCGCCGAAGGTGAGCGCGTAGGAGTTGACCACCCACTGTAGGGAGCCCTCCGCCATGTTCAGGTCGGTCTGGATCGAAGGCAGCGCGACGTTCACGATCGTCGCGTCGAGGACGACCATGAACTGCGCGAGGCAGACGAGACAGAGAACGAGCCAGGGACTCACCCGGCCGCTCGTCGAGCCGATCGGCGTGGGCGCATCTGTCGGTGTGTTCACGGTCGGTTGGCCTCCTTCGGCATCGCGAGTAGATCGCTGCGTGGTGCGATTGCATCGTGGCCGCCGCGGGACCTGTGAGCCATCGGCCGGTTGGATGACGGACAGGACGAACTACAGTGACAGCCGATGGCGAAGCCGAAGCGCAACTGGATCCAGGAGGAGCGGCGGAAGACGCTCGGCGACTACGTCTCCTTCTGTCTTGCCTGCGGCTCGGTATGGCGCTACTTCCTCGAGAACGAGGCCGAGTTGCCCGCCGCCTGCTCGCTCTGCGGCGGCGAGACCCGGCATCGCTGCCCCGACTGCGCCGCGCCGTTCCCGTCGGCGTTCGCGATCGAGTGCGAGGAGTGCGGCGCGGCCGTGCGGCCGCCCGAGGTGCTCGGCGTCCAGATCCGCAAGGCTGGCCGCTAGGCCGGCGGCACGCGCAGGAGCAGCAGCACCTCGACCGGCTCCTCGCGGCCCTTCACCTGGACGACGCCGAGCGGCTCGGTCTCGGCGCCCCACAGGCGGCTTGCCGTCTCCGCGCTGATCGCGACTCCTCCGGCCGGCGCGAGCCCTTCGATCCGGGAGCCGAGGTTGACGGTGTCGCCGATGGCACTGTAGGTGCGGCCGCTGCCGGTTCCGAGCACGCCGGTCGCCGCCTGCCCCGAGTGGAGCCCGGCGCGGAAGCGGAGCCAGCCCTCACGATCCGCGGCGGCCGCCCTCGTTTCCTCTTGCAGCGCCAGCGCGGCGCGGGCCGCGCGCTCGGCGTGGTTGTCGCCCTCGAAGATGGCGAAGATCGCGTCGCCGATCAGCCGGTCGACCTTGCCGCCGTGTCGTTCGATCTCCGGGATCGCGGCCTGGAAGAGCGTGTCGAGCATCTCCGACACGACAGCCGGCTCGTGCAGCTCCGAGAACGATGTGAAGCCCTGCAGATCTGCGAAAAGCACGGTGACGGGATGTGCTTCGCGCTCGAGGTACAGCCGTCCGAACCGCTCCTCGGAGCCTTCGCGGTGCGCCATCAGCGCGATGACGCCGAACGCCAGCAGCATGAGCACGTGCCACTCCCACCACGACGCGTGCCAGTTTCGGCCCAGGGCGACGGCGACCATCGCCTCGGCCAACAGGATGAAGGCGATCGCGAAGCCGAGCACGAGGCTCGACCGCCGCTCGCGGTAGAGCGTGAGGTAGCGGGCGACTGCGAAGGCGTAGAACGCCAAACCGACGGCGGACAACGCGACGAGGGGCAGGGACAGCCGCTCGGGCACCACCGAGTCGTCGACCTCCGGGAAGAGCGTGAGCGAGACGATCGCCCAGGCCCCCAGCGCCACCAGCAGGCCCCGTTCGAGCAGCTTTGGCTGGACCGGCTCATGGTCGAGCGCGGAGAGCGCCGCGAACGCTCCCGCCAGGACGAGTCCGACCGGGGTTGCGAACACGAAGCCGAGGTTGGGCTTGTCGAGCAGCACTCCCGGCGTGGCGAGCGCGTGCAGCGCGAGGAAGCCCGATGCGGCGAGAAACGCAAGCGACACGAGGTGGACCCGGCGATCGCCGCGCCGGCGTGCAGCGGCACCGGTTGCGTAGGCGAGCACCGCGTTGAGCCCTGCGGTCAGCAGCACGAGCCAGAAGTGGGCGGGTTGGTGCTGCCAGTGCACATCCGTACTCGGGGCGGCGAGCAGGATTCCGAGCCCGACGAAGGGCAGCGCGAGCAGGGCGGCGACCAGGATCAGCTGCGAGCGGGCCAGGACGTCTCCTCGGCGAGGTAGGCGTGAACATCGCTGACCGCGAGTGCGCCCGAGCCGGCGGCTGAGGCAACGCGCTTGACCGAGCGGGAGCGGACGTCGCCGGCGGCGAATACGCCGGGCAGACTCGTCTCGAGCGGGAGTGGAGGACGATCGAGCGGCCAGCTCGTCAGGTCCGGGCCGGTCACGACGTAGCCCCACTGGTCGCGCTCAATCTCCGGCGGGAGCCACTCGCTATGGGGGTGCGCTCCGATCAGGACGACCAACGCGGCCGCGGCGACGGTTTCGATCCCGTCGGGCGTTTGCAGCTCCAGCTGCTCGAGGCGCCCGTCGCCGAGCCCGGCGGCGACCTCTGTCCGCGGTCTGACCTGGATGTTCGGGTCCTTCTCGATCGTGTCGATGAGGTACTGCGACATCGTGGCGGCGAGGCCCTCGCCGCGGACGAGGATCCGGACCTTGCAGGCGTAGCGGGCGAGGTGGAGCGCCGCCTGCCCGGCCGAGTTGCCGCCGCCGACGACGTAGACGATCTCGCCGGCCAACGCCTGTGCCTCCGACATCGACGCGCCGTAGTAGACCCCGGCGCCCTCGAGCTCCGTCAGCCCGGGAGCGTCGAGTCGCCGGTACTCGACCCCGAGCGCGAGCACGACCGCGCGCGCCGCGATCTCCGCTCCGGTCTCGGTGCGGACGACGTGTCGTCCTGCTCGCGGCTCGAGCGCCGTCGCTCGATGGGTGATGCGAAACTGCGCGCCGAAAAGCCACGCCTGCTGGTACGCGCGCTGCGCCAGCTCGCCGCCGCCGAGGCCGCGGGGGAAGCCGAGGTAGTTGCGGATCAGCGAGCTCGAGCCGGCCTGGCCACCGACCGCGCCTGCGTCGAGAACGGTCGTGCGCAGCCCCTCCGAGGCGCCGTACACGGCTGCGCTCAGCCCTGCCGGCCCGGCGCCGACGACTAGGAGATCGGCCTCGTGCGAGTCGAGCTCGGTCGGAAAGCCGAGCGCGCGGGTCAGCTCGGCCGCATCCGGATCGGTCAGGACCTGGCCGTCGGCGAGAGTCACGGCGGGCACGTCGCCCCCTGGGAGCGTCCGGTGCGGAATGCCGAGCCCCGCAAGGTTCGAGCGGAGCTCATGCCCGCGGGCGGACCGGCTGTCGGCGACTACGATCGCTCCGGCTGGCCCTTCCCCCCGCAGGCGCTCCGACTCATGCAGCAGCTCGCTGATCGTCCGGTGGAAGACCTCGTCGCGTCGCCGCGTCGGCGCGATCACGTAGAGGTCGATCCAGCCACGCGCCATGCTGCGCAGAACGAGCTCGCCGAGACCGGGGCGGCTCCAGCCGAGCCAGGGGATCAGGAGGCCACGACGCGCCGTTGGGAAGCGGCCGCGCATCCGGGCGAGCAGGTCGGCTCCTTCCTTCCCCGTCGCGAGTGCCAGAGCGACGTCGTCGCCGTCCGCCTCCGCCTGATCGAGGACGTGCTCGAGCTCGGCCGTCGTGCAGATCCGGATCGTGTAGTCGGAGCCGTAGCGCCGCTCGAGCTCCTCCTCGATCAGCGCGCGCTCGTCCGGGTCGTCGTCGGCGACCACGAGCAGCGGCGGGCGGGCGGGGGAGGACACGGGCGCTCCCCGATCATCCTACGGCGGTCGCTCTAGAACATCGACCCGATGATCTGCGAGAAGCGGATCACCGTCACCGTTTCGTCCTCTGTGACCGTGCGGTTGTAGAGCTGCCCGAGAAAGCGGGACATTTCGTCGGGCCGGCGGATCTCGGGGTTGTCGTGCTCGATCTCACGCGGCGAGAGCTCGTCGATCCGTTTCACCTCGACCTTGTCGATCACGGCGTCGAAGATCTTCTCCCGCTGCCCGTAGCGGACACCGACGAGGACGGTCACGATCATCCCCTTCTTGTACTTGCTCGACTTGTCGCCGAGCCGGATCGTCGCCGTCTTGCGGTGCGTCCGCAGCTGGTCGGCGACGAGTGGGGAGTAGAAGTTGAGCGCGAACATGGCTACGGAGGCGCCATCATAAAGTGGTCAGCGCGGCGATCGCCTTCTCGGCCATCTCCCGCTCGCCGCCGTACGCGAGCAGGCGCGGTGCCTCCTCGAGGGGCAGCCAGCGCGCTTCGGCGACCTCGAGCTCCATTCCGGGCGGCAGCTCGCCGATCCGGCCGCGCGTGTAGCGGAGCAGGAAGAAGCTGACCACCTTGAAGATCCGCTCGCCGCCGCGGCTGTAGACGTAGCGGACGTCTCCGAGCTTGCCCTCCAGCCGGCCCGTGAGGCCGGTCTCCTCGGTCACCTCGCGGACGGCGGTCTCGGCGCCCTTCTCGCCCGGGTCGATCAGCCCTTTCGGGAGTGCCCAGATACCCTCGGGCTTGCCGTTCGGCCGGATCGCCGCGAGCCACCAGCGGCCGCGCAGACGCCGCACCAGCACGCCACCCGCGGAGAACTCGCGCGTCATCGCCACTTTGTAACAGAGTGACGCTTGTCGAGGTCGGCAGCCACTTGCTCGCGGCCTCTGTGCTGGTATAGTCGCCCTGGCACTCTCCCAGTGTGAGTGCCAGAATGTGTCACAAAGTCTGAACGATCGAGGAGGCAATCAATGAATTTGCAGCCTCTCGGTGACCGCCTGATCGTGGAAGTCCTCGAGGAAGAGGAAGTCACGACGAGCGGCATCGTGCTGCCCGACACCGCCAAGGAGAAGCCGCAGCGCGGCCGTATCCTCGCAGTCGGTCCCGGCCCGCGTGACGAGGACGGGGAGTACATCAAGATGGACGTCGAGGAGGGTGACGAGGTCATCTTCTCCAAGTACGGCGGAACCGAGATCAAGATCGGCGCCGATGACGTGCTGATTCTCCGCGAGTCGGACGTCCTGGCCAAGGTCGTCGGCGACCGCGCCGCGGTCTAGCCAGCAGAGTCTAGGAACACGAAAGGAATCGAAGAGATATGGCTCACAAGGAGCTCAAGTTCAACGAGGACGCGCGCCGCTCGCTCGAACGCGGCGTGAACATCCTCGCCGACGCGGTCAAGGTGACGCTCGGCCCGAAGGGCCGGTACGTCGTGCTGGACAAGAAGTTCGGCGCGCCGACGATCACCAACGACGGCGTCACAATCGCCCGCGAGATCGAGGTCGAGGACCCGTTCGAGAACCAGGGCGCACAGCTCGTACGCGAGGTCGCCACGGCGACCAACGACGTCGCCGGCGACGGCACGACGACCGCGACCGTGCTCGCCCAGGCGATCGTCCGCGAGGGCCTGAAGAACGTGGCCGCCGGCGCCAACCCGATGGGCATCAAGCGGGGCATCGAGTCGGCCGTCGAGGCCGTCGTCGAGGACCTGAAGAAGCAGTCGAAAGAGGTCTCGGGCAAGGAAGACATCGCCCGCGTGGCCACGATCTCGGCGCGCGAGCGCGAGATCGGCGACGTGATCGCGGACGCGATCGAGAAGGTCGGCAAGGACGGCGTCGTGAACGTCGAGGAGGGCCAGACGTTCGGCCTCGAGCTCGAGTTCACCGAGGGCATGCAGTTCGACAAGGGCTACCTCTCGCCGTACATGGTCACCGATGCCGAGCGCATGGAAGCAGTGCTCGACGAGCCGTACATCCTGGTCGCGAACCAGAAGGTCGGCGCCGTCAAGGACCTGCTGCCGGTGCTCGAGCAGGTGATCCAGGCCGGTCGCCCGCTGCTGATCGTGGCGGAGGACGTCGAGGGCGAGGCGCTCGCGACGATCATCGTCAACAAGCTGCGCGGCACCTTCACCGCAGTTGCCGTCAAGGCGCCGGGCTTCGGCGACCGCCGCAAGCGCATGCTCGAGGACATCGCGATCCTCACGGGCGCCGAGGTGATCACCGAGGAGATGGGCCTCAAGCTCGAGAACACGAAGCTCACCCAGCTCGGCAAGGCCCGCAAGGTCGTGATCGACAAGGACTCGACCACGATCATCGACGGTGCCGGTGACGCCGACGGGATCAAGGCTCGGATCAAGCAGCTGAAGGCGGAGATCGAGAACACCGACTCCGACTTCGACCGCGAGAAGCTCCAGGAGCGGCTCGCCAAGCTGGCCGGCGGCGTCGCCGTCGTCAAGGTCGGCGCTGCCACCGAGACGGAGATGAAGGAGAAGAAGCACCGCGTCGAGGACGCGCTGCAGGCCACTCGCGCGGCTCTCGAGGAGGGCATCGTGCCGGGCGGCGGCGTCGCGCTCATCAACGCGATCGAGGCGATCAAGCTCGACACGTTCGAGGGCGACGAGAAGACGGGTGCGCAGATCATCCGCCGCGCGCTCGAGGAGCCGCTTCGCCAGCTCGCCTACAACGCCGGGCTCGAGGGCTCGGTCGTCGTCAACCAGGTTCGCGCGGCCGCCAAGGGCCAGGGCCTGAACGTCGACACGGGCGAGGTCGAGGACCTGGTCAAGGCCGGGATCATCGATCCGACGATGGTCACCCGCTCGGCGCTGCAGAACGCTGCGTCGATCGGGAAGAACATCCTCACGACCGAGGCGATCGTCGCCGAGGCGCCCGAGAAGGCCGGTGCGGGTGCAGGCATGCCCGACATGGGCGGCATGGGCGGAATGATGTAAGGAGCCCCGGCTCCTGCTCGAGGCGAAGGGCCGGCGTGTGCCGGCCCTTCGTCGTTCTGGCCCAGAATAGGGAGAAGACCCGGAGGGGGCCGGGTCTTCTGAGGGGATGAAACTGGGGGAGGTGGGTAGCCCAGGTATCGGCGGAAGCCGCCTCGGCAGTAGTCACTCGTTCGAGTGATCTGATTTCAATCCTCCGATAGACGGCGACTTCCGATGGCCGGAGCCGGGCTTTGCCCGGCGGGAGGCCCGCAGTCGCGGCTCAAGCTCGCGGCGGAGAAGGAGGGGGCTCGTGGGGGAACCATGGGTTCCCCCACGCTCTTAGAAGGCGTACCTCTCCTCCTTGAACGGATCGGCGTCGTTGTGGTAGCCGTAGCGCTCCCAGAAACCCGGCTGGTCGGTCGCCGACAGCTCGATCCCGCGCAGCCACTTGGCGCTCTTCCAGAAGTACTTGCCCGGGATCACGAGCCGGAGCGGCCCGCCGTGCTCGGCCGCCAGCGGCTCGCCGTTCGCGTGCGTCGCGAGCAGCGCGTGGTCGTCGCGTAGGAACGAGATCGGCACGTTCGCCGTGAAGCCCTGCTCCGCCTCGGCGATCGCGTACTGCGCGCTCGGCTTCGGCAGCACGAGCGCCTCGAGCTCGCGCCAGTGGATCCCTTCGAACGTCATGTCGAACTTCGACCAGCGCGTGACGCAGTGGATGTCCTGAGTGTGCTCGGTCCGCGGCAGCGCGTTGAGCTCCTCCCACGAGAGCGTGACCGGGCTCTCGACCTCGCCGGAGACCCCGAACGTCCAGGTCGAGAGATCGGTCGAAGGCACAGAGCCCGCGTGCAGCACGGGCCATTTCTCGGTCAGGTACTGCCCGGGCGGCAGGCGGGCCGGGTCGTAGCCGGCCTCCAACACCTTCTTTTCGGCCTTGGAGCGGAACACGATCTCTACAGTAACCACCATGCGCATCGCGTTTCGCCCGCGGTCCTTCGTGCGGGTCGCAGGACCCGACGCGGAGGCGTACCTCGACCGCATGGTCTCGAACGACGTCGCCGCGCTCGGTCCCGGCGAGTCGTGCCAGGCGCTGCTGTTGACGGCGAAGGCGCGCGTGATCGCGCCGCTGGTCGTTCTCCGCCGCGGGCACGAGGACTTTCTGCTGCTGACGGAGCCCGAGCTCGGCGAGCGGGTGCGGTCCGAGCTGCGCCGGTCCCGCTTCGCGGCCAAGGTGGAGATCGAGCCGGAGGAGCACACCTCGCACGTCGTCTTCGGCGGTGAGGGGATCTCGACGTTGGACTACGGCGAGCCGGCGGCGGAGGTGTTGGACGAGGACGTCGAAGTAACGGTTTCGCCAGACGAGCTCGAGGTGCTGCGCGTACGTGCCGGCACGCCCGCCTGGGGCAAGGAGATCGATGACCGGGTGTTGCCTGCCGAAGCCGGTCTGACCGACCGCGCGGTCAGCTTCACGAAGGGCTGCTATCCCGGGCAAGAGCCGATTGCGCGCCTGCACTATCGCGGCCACGCAAACCGTGGCCTGCGGGTGCTGGAGCTGGGCGAGCTGCCGGAGCCGGACACCGAGATCGCCTATGAGGGCAAGAATGTCGGGCGGATCACGAGCGCGGTGCTTGTGGAGGGCGGGGCGATCGCGCTTGCCTACGTGCGGCGCGAGGTTCCGGAAGATGCAGAGCTAACCGTCGGCGCGAGCACGGCTACACTGACCGTTCCCGGGCGCCCGTAGCTCAGGGGATAGAGCGCTGCCCTGCGGAGGCAGAGGTCGCAAGTTCGAATCTTGCCGGGCGCACTCGCCGTCCCTGGCCGGGCGGCTCCCGGCCGGCGGAGCCGGCCTCCGCCGCCCTCGCGCGTCTGAGCGCACGCGGCTCTCCGGGTCTGTGCTCACGCACTATCCCCTCCGGACGCGCAAACCGCTGAAGGGGGCGCTTCGCGCCCGAACCTGCCTCTGCGTAACGCTCTCGCCCCCGACGGCGCCAGGCCGAAGTAGCGGCTCGTACACTCTTCCGCTTGCCTCTGTACCTCTCCGAGAGCGACGTCGAGGGCCTCATCACCGCGGGCGAGGCGGTGCCGGTGATCGAAGCGTGCTTCCTGCGCATGGCATCCGGCGTGGTCGAGAACGTGCCACGGCGGCGGTTGCCGCTCGAGGACGGGCAGTTCGCCGTCATGTCCGCCGTCGACCGCGGTCTCGGCTACGCGGGGTTGAAGTCCTATGTGGTCGCCGCCGGCCAGGCCACCTTCGTCGTCTGTCTCTTCGAGCTCGCGAGCGGGAAGCTCGCCGCGGTGGTCGAGGCCGACACGATGGGGCAGCGGCGCACGGGCGCCGCCAGCGGCGTTGCGGCCAAGCACCTCGCGCGACCGGGAGCGCAGTCGCTCGGAGTGATCGGCTGCGGTTGGCAGGCCGAGGCCCAGGTGGATGCGATCCGGGCCGCCGTGCCGACGCTCGAGTCGGTCGTCGCCTATTGCCGCACGCCGGCGAAGCTGCGCGCCTTCTGCAAGAAGACCGACGCGCAGCCGGCGGAGAGCCATCGGGACGCCGCGTCGCAGGACATCGTCGTGACCGTGACCACCTCGCGCGACCCCGTCGTCCGCGGCGAGTGGCTGCGCGAGGGGGCTCTCGTCTGTGCCGTCGGTGCGAACGACCCACGCGCAAGAGAGCTCGACAACGTCGTCCTCGAGCGGGCGGCGCTCGTCTGCTGCGACTCGCGGGAGCAGGCCCGCATCGAGTCCGGCGACCTGATCGAGCCGGTTCAGAGCGGCGTGCTGGACTGGCTCGAGGTGCACGAGCTGCAGGAGGTCGTCGCGGGCGAGATCCCAGGTCGTCAGTCGGACGCCGACATCGTCGTCTTCAAGTCGAACGGCCTCGCCGCCTGGGACGTGGCGATCGGAGCCGAGGTGCTCGGGCGCGCCCGCGAGCGAGGCGTGGGGCGGGAGGTCTAGACCTCGAGGGTCGCGCGGGCCGAGGAGATCGTGTCGTTGCCGATCGCTTTGATCACCTCGGGCCGGTCGAGCAGCCGCGCGCGCTGCTGCGGGTTGAGGCGGTTCTGTACGTAACGGTCCTCGAGGATCTCGGCCAGGTCGCGGCCCCGGTCGTGCTCCCGGATCACGTAGGCGGCGACGCGCTCCTCCGCGGACGAGCGCTGGAACAGGAACGAGAAGATGTTGCTTAACGCCATCGCGGGCGATTGTATCCTCACCCCGTGCGCCGCATTAGTTCCGACGCTCGTTGTGCCGAGCGCGTGCTCAGCGGGATCGACGACGCGGGTCGCGACGAGCGGATCGTGATCTGGGTCGAGCGCAAGCAAGGCGCCATCTGGGCGGTTGGCCGCGCGGTCAATCCCCAGCACCGGCCGAGCGGCGAGCCACGGCGAGACGACTACCTCTTCGAGGGGCACGAGCTGGGCGACGCGCTCGAGGCGGCCAATGGCGCGCTCGAGGACGACGTGCGTGTGCTCGAGGACGACGGCAAGTCGGATCGCGTCAAGCCCTTCACCAGGAAAGAAGTGATTCTGCCCGCTGCTCTCGCCGCGACGCTTCTTCGTTCCGGCCGGCCACGCCCGCTAGCGCTTGACGACGAAGCTGCTCGAGCCGAGCGGCTTGCCGTAGCGGGACAGCGCCCGCGCGCCGATTCCGGGCCACACGTACCACGTGTAGGTGCCGGCCGACAGCCGCTGGCTCTTGCCCAGGTACCGCCACGTCCGGGCGATCCGGAACCGCGGCGTCCGCGGCCACGCGGTCAGGACCTTGACCCCGTTTCGATGCAGTTGGACGTTGTAGTAGCGAGCGCCCTTCGCGGCTTCCCAGGCCAGCACGACCGGCGCGCGGACGACCTCGTTCGCCTGCGGCGCGTACAGCGCCGGGCGCGGCCCGGTTGCGACGACCGTTCCGAAGACGTTGCCGGCCGCATCGAGCGCGCTCAGCTCGTAGCGGTAGCGAACGCCGTTGCGAACGGTGCGATCGAGGAATCGCTCCCCCGTGCCGGTATACACGTTCGTCTTCTTGGCGCCGTTCACGCCCGGGGTCCGCTCGATCCGGACCAGCACCGCGTCGGCGGGCTTCTGCCAGCCGACACTCGCAATGCCGCGCGTGACCTGCGCCCGCACGCGGCTGAGCTTCGGCGCCGTCGCGTCGTAGTTGAGCGCGAAGCGGTTCTCCGCGGACGCGTTGCCGGCGTTGTCGCGGCACGTGCCCGCAAGGGCCACGTCCTTCCGGTCCGGGCCGGCGTAGCGCACCGGTGCAGTACAGGACGCGACTCCCGAGACGGGGTCTGCGCCGGTGAACGTGACCGTCAGTGCCCGCCGGTACCAGCCCTTCCCGTCCGGCGCCCGGTCCGCCCCGGCCGTGACCGACGGTGGGGTGGCGTCGTACTTGAGCGCGACGGTCGACACTGAGCTCGTGTTCCCCGCGACGTCCCGGCACCTTCCCGACACCTGTGGGGCGGCGGCGTCGGGACCGCCGTAGGTCGGCCGGTCGCAGCCCGCGAGCCCCGAGGTCGCGTCCGTGCCCGAGAACGTGACGGCAACGGGCCGGTTGTACCAGCCGTTCGCATCCGGCCCTCGTTCGAACGCCGAGCTCGTCACCTGAGGCGGCGTCGCATCGCGCCTGATCGTGACCGAGTTGCCGAATGTCAGGGTGCCGTACGTGACCGTGCAGGACTGCGGCGAGAGGCCGTCGCTCGTGATCGTGCGGACGTTGCAGCCCACGGTTTCCGTGAGGCCGGCGGGGTCGTACAGCCACGAGACGGTGACGTTTCCGGTGTACCAGCCGCTGCAATTTGCCGGTCCCGGGGAGCACTGCGGAATCGGGCTGCCCGGCACCGAGCCGGCCTGCGGCGCGACCACGAGTGGAAGAACGAGCACGAGCAGCAACAGGAGCCGGCGTGTGACGCTCATGCCCGTGCTCCGGCAAGTGCGCGGCTGCCCGCAACGAGGACGACGCCTCCGCCGAGCGCGACCACGACGAGCGCGAGGCCGGCGGGAACGAGCAGGTCCCGGTCGAGTGCTTCGGCGACTGCGGCGACCGGACCGCCGGGGACGCGCCTCGAGTCGCGGACGACGGCTCGTGTCTCGACCGTCTGTGGCTGTCGGCTTCGGCTTCGCTTCCGGCTTCGCGGTCGCCGCGCGGACGGGAGCCTGTTGCGGCCGGGTCGGGGACGGGGGTGGAACCGCGGCCGGCTGCGAGACCGCCCCTCTGACCTGCGCCGCGGGCGCTGACGAGGCCGGTGCTGTCGTGGCGGTCGGCTTCGCCGCCTCAGGCGTCGGGTCGGGCGTCACCGCCGCCGGCGGCGGATCCGGCGCCGGCATCGCCGCCGCGCCCGGCGCAACGGCGAGAAACAGGCACAGGACGGCCAAGGCCCCTCCTCGGGGCACTGATCGCCGCAGTGACGATCTGGCTCTCGTTGCGGGCACGACGGCCGCCCTTTTTGGTCGCTTTCGTCCTTCGACGGTAGTACTGCGCCGATGTTTTTTCAACGGAGCCGAGTCGCTGCCCGCAGGCGGGCCGGAACCCGCCTGCGGACGCGGCTCTCATGGTTTAGCTCGACTCTGAGTACCTCCAGTTCGGGGTCGGGACCCTTTCGCGCTCGCAGGGGTCGCAGACGGGCTTGCAGACCGGCTTGCGCGGGGCACACGGCGGAGGCTCGACCGGACGCTTGCACTTGTCGTAGTCGGGCTTCTTCCGGGGCTCGCACCGGCTGCACGGCTCGCTCGGCCGCTTCTTCTCGCACCGCTGCTTCTTCTCGCACGGCTTGTGCAGCCCGTCACCGATGCGGACCGGCGCGCTCTTGTTCGAGACGCCGTACTGATCCGCGTCGGCGAGGCCTGCCGCCGACTGCTTGCTGTCGGCCGCCTGGCCGCCGGCCTGGACGAGCGTCGAGCCGTGGCCACCGGCCTGCGACTGGCGCAGGGACTGATCGGTCGAGTTGCCGTTCAGTCCGGCTGCGATCGCCGCCGCCGTGTTGGACTGGCTCGTGGAGCCGCTGTCGCCATGGCTGAAGACACGCACGGGCACGCTGGCGTTCTCGGCGCCCTTCTGTGCGGCATCGGCGCAGGCGAGAGCATCCTGCTTGTTCAGAGCAGCCTGTCCTGCGGCCTGCACGAGCGTGCCGCCGGAACCGGCCTGGTTCTGCGTTGCCCCCTGGTACGTCTTGTTGCCGTTGGCTGCGATCCCGAGCGAGAGAACGTTGTTCGCCTGGGAGGTCGAGCCGTCGTCCCCAGGAGAGCCGACCCGAACCGGTGCATTCAGGTTCGAGACGTACTCCTGCGACGCGGTCGAGACCGCATTCGCGTCCTGGTCGTTCGTGGCGATCTGGCCCAGGGCCTGCACGCCCGTGCCCGCGTCTTTCGGGACGGCCTTGTACTGGTCGTCGTACGGGGCGAGGACGGGCACGGGCATCGGTGCGCCCGCCTGGGTCTGGGACGCGGACTGCGTCGTCTGGTTGCCGTTGAGCGCGGCGGCGATCCCTGCCACCGTGTTCGACTGGCTGACGTCACCGTCGTCCCCCTTGCTCAGCACGCGAATCGGCAGGTTCGTGTTCGAGGCGCCGTGTTGATCGGCGTCTGCATAGGCGTCGGCGTCCTGATAGTTCGTGGCC
Source organism: uncultured Gaiellaceae bacterium (assembly GCA_963820565.1). Classification (GTDB taxonomy): domain Bacteria; phylum Actinomycetota; class Thermoleophilia; order Gaiellales; family Gaiellaceae; genus Gaiellasilicea. The sequence continues at coordinate 454,311 of CAWGAD010000005.1, read as the reverse complement.
GCCTGGCCTGCCACCTGCTGATTCGAGCCGCCGTAGCCGCCTGCCTGAGTCTGGCTGGCCGACTGCGACGTGTTGTTCAAGTTCAGCGCCAGCGAGCCGGCGAGAACGTTGTTCGACTGGTGCACAGAGCCGCCGTTGCCGGGGCTGAGCACGCGGACGGCGATGTTCTCGTTCGATGCACCGTGCTGCTTGGCATCTGCCGAGCTTCCTGCCTTCTGCTTGCTCGTCGCGCCCTGGAGGGCGGTCTGCGTGCCACTGCCGGACGGGCCGCCGGCCTGGTTCTGTGACGCGGTCTGACTCGTCCCGTTGCCGTTGAGCGCGGCGGCGATCCCTGCCACCGTGTTCGACTGGCTGACGTCACCGTCGTCGCCGGGGCTCAGAACGCGAACGGCGATGTTCTTGTTCTTCGCACCGTGCTGGGTGGCCGTCGAGTCGGCCCATGCGTCCTGATCGTTCGTCGCCGCCTGGCCGACGGTCTGCCCGTAGCCGGAGCCCGGGCCGCCCGCCTGCGTCTGCGACGCAGCCTGCTTCGTCTCGTTCCCGTTCGCCGCCAGCGAGCCGGCGATGACGGTGTTGCTCTGCGAGACGTCGCCGCTGTTGCCCGGGCTCAGGACCCGGACGTCGATGTTCTCGTTCGTTGCTCCGAGCTGCTCCGCGTCGGCGCTGCTGACCGCCGACTGGTCGTTCGTTGCGATCTGACCTGCCGTCTGTGTGCCCGAGCCTCCCGCTTGCGTCTGGCTTGCCGTCTGGTTCGTCGAGTTGCCGTTCGCGGCCACGGAGCCGGCGATGACGGTGTTCGACTGCGAGACGGACCCAGCGTCGCCGGGACTGAGCACTTTGATGGCGGTGTTCGAGTTGGTCGGATTGCTTTGGAGCCCGCCGGCCAGTGCCAGAGCCGCTTGGCCGCTGGCAGCGGCCTGTGCGGCCGCCTGTTCGGCGGAAATGCCCGGATCGCTCGCCGACGCCTGCCCGGCACTCCCGAGGAGCCCGAGCACGACCGCGGCGAGTACCGCGAATGTGCGTCTCATCGATCCTTCTCCTTCCGAATGTCAGTGGTAACGAGGGCGCACTTCACCCCCGTGATCGGGAGAAGGGCCGAGGTCAGCCGGGGCGCTTCTGCCGCTTCTTGTGCCCTCTCCCCACCGGCGGCGCGGTTTCTCGTACCAGCCGGCGCGCGCTGTCGACGAGCGCGAGCGCGAACGGTACGAGCAGGAGAGCGAGCTGGAAGCCACCACCGTCAGAGCCGCCCAGCGGTGCTGCGCCGGCGGAGCTCACTGGGATCATCGGCGCCCGCTTAGGGGGCATTGGACGCCGGGTGAGCCGCCGGTGCGTCGGGCGGTTGCGATGGGCTTCCGTCTTGGTGGGCTGGAGCCGCCGCGGCGGGATCGGCCGGGCGTTCCAGGAGGAGGCCTCCGCAGGGCTGATGCTCTGGTTCGCGGAGGCAAGCATGGTGTTCGGCTTGGCCTTGTCGTCGGCTGCTGCTTTCGGCTCCGCCGGGAGCTCTGCGTCCGCCGGAGCGGCGCTCGAGGCAGGCGCAGCCGCAGGCATCGGCTCCGCAGGCGGTGTGGGGGGCGCAACCGGGGCGATCATGGGGATCTGAGCGGTCGCTACGACCGGTGGAGCCTGGACGACGACAACGACATTCGACTGCGTCACCGGCCCGTTGTTGCCGGGGCTCGCGATGCGAATCGAGACGTTCACATTGACCGGGTGATACTGCGTAATCACAGGTTGATACTGCGCGCCGCTTTCCGTTTCACTATTAGAAGTGCTCGGCTGGTTCGCGCCGCAATTCCAGTTCCAGTTCCAGTTCCAGGTGTCCGGAAGATGGTCGGCATCGACCGCAGGCATCTCTGCAGGCGCTCCAGAGTCTCCGCAGCTCCAATTCCAGTCCCAGCTCCACTCGTCCTCGGGCGGCTCGACGGGGGTCGGGGCGATATCGGGCTCTGCGGGCGGCTCGGGGGGCTGATACTGCGGCGGCTCAGGTTGATACTGCGGCTCCTCGACCGGCGCGGGGGCGGGTTGCGCAGGCACGGGTGGCTCGGGGCCGGCTCAGGGGCTGGATCCGGCTGCGGGGCCAGATCCTCGGGCGCTGTGACCGGATCCGGGCCCTGAGGCTGTGGCGGCGGCGGCGTTGGCTGCGGCTCCTGAGCCGGAATCGGCTCCGCCGCCGCCGCCACAGCCTCAGGAGCCGCTGCTACCGGGGGTACTGCAGGCACCGTGACGTCCACCGGCGGCGCGGGGAGTCCGGCGAGGGATGCGTCCACGATGGCCGACGCCATGGCCAGTCGGGTCCACGCCGATCGGCACCCCGTCCTCTGCGCCGGCGGTGGGAGCCATCACCAGACTGATCAGAGTTACGACGGCGATCCGGAGTCCGTGCCCCGGTAGCAACTGCCGCTGCATCCTGTAGAGGAAATACCCAGCTACGCAATCGTTGAGTCAATTCCTCAAGGATTACGACGCAGCGCCACCGCCAAGCGGGAAACATGTTGTTGGCAATCGTGTTCCGGAGGCGTAGGATCAGTGGTATGCCTGTGGGGACGTCGGAAGAGGCGCGGAGGAGGGTGATCGAGCAGCATCTCCCGCTCGTGCGGACGATCGCGCGACGCTTCACGAACCGCGGCGAGCCGTTCGAGGACCTCGTCCAGGTCGGCGCTGTCGGGCTGATCAAGGCCGTCGACCGGTTCGATCCGGGGCGCGGCGTCACACTCGGCGCCTACGCGGCTCCGACCATCGCCGGCGAGATCCAGCGGCACCTGCGCGATCGCGCCACGTTGATTCGCATTCCGCGCGGGGCCGGAGACGAGGCGGCTGCTGCGCGCTTCCCGCTCCCGTTCGAGTCGGCGGGGAGCTCGCAGACCGATCACAGGGCCGAACAGGGGCTCGCGAGGAGCGAGGACCGCGCGCTCGTCGCGACCGGATTGCGCACGCTCCCGAGGCGCGAGCGCCAGGTCGTGCAGCTCCGGTACTACGGCGACCTCAGCCAGAGACGGATTGCGGCCCAGCTCGGGATCTCGCAGGTCCACGTCTCGCGGCTCCTGCGCGATTCGTTGGGCCGTTTGGGGCGAGAGCTGGGCAAACGGGTCGCGTGATACTGCGTTGTAAAGGCGGTTCTACGGTCGTACACTCGGTGTATGAGCGTCGCCAGCCGTCGCGCCGCACCTGCCGAGCGCAGTGAGCACTCCACGCCCAGTGGCCGTCTGCTCCTGCGCATGCCGCGGAGCCTGCACGGCGCGCTGACGGAGGAGGCCGAGCGCGACGGCACGAGCCTGAATCAGTTCATCACGGGAACGCTCGCCAGCGCAATCGGCTGGATCGGCGACGCTGGTGACGGCGACAAGCCGCGGCGGCCTCGTCTGGCGCCCCGTGCCAAGGCCGGCCCCTCCCGAGCGCTCGTGATCCTGCTGGTCGCCAACGCGGTTGCCGTCGGGCTTGCCGCTCTCGCCGCGATCGGGATCCTCCTGCTCGCCTGGCTCGGCTAGCTCGGCTAGCTCGGCTTCGCTCCGGACTCCTTCGGCCACTCGAGGTTGGCGTCCGGGATCGGATCCCCGTGTGGGTCATGTGTGGGGAAGCCGAGCGCTCGGTCGATCCGCGCCTCGAGCTCCTCCGAGAGCGCGTGCTCCAGCCGGTCGGCCTCGTCGTGGACGTCCTCGACACCGATCCCCAGCGTTTCCGCCAGGTAGAGCTCGAGCAGACGGTGGTGCCGGATCACCTCGAGCGCGACCTGCTCGCCGGCGTGCGTGAGCGTGACGCCGCGATACGGCGCATGCTCGGCGAGGCCGAGTGCGGCGAGCTTCTTCACCATCGCGCTCGCCGAGGCGGCGGAGACCTGCTGCCGTTCCGCGAGCGCCGACGTCGAGACGCGCTCCGACTCGACGCCGAGCTTGTAGATCTCCTTCAGGTAGTCCTGAATCGAGTCGCTGAGGTCGACTTTGGCCACGAACCAAGTCTAGGTGGGTGCTAGCCTCGCGGACGTGCTGATCAAGCTCGGACACAGCCCGGATCCGGACGACGCGTTCATGTTCTGGGCGATCGCGGCCGGAGCGATCGACACCCGCGGCTTCACGTTCGAGCAGGTGCTGCAGGACATCCAGACGCTGAACGAATGGGCGCTCGAGGGTCGGCTCGAAGTGACCGCAATCTCCCTGCACGCGTACCCGTTCGTGCAGGACCGCTACGCGCTCCTCCCGCACGGCGCCAGCATCGGATCCGGCTACGGCCCGATCCTCGTCGCCCGCGAGCCTCTCTCGTTCGACCAGCTTCGGTTCGCGGAGATCGTCGTGCCCGGGAAGATGACGACGGCGTTCCTGACGCTGCGCCTCGCAATCGGAGAGTTCGCCCACCGTGAGCTCCCGTTCGACCGGATCCTCGACGAGGTCGCGTCAGGCCGGGCAGACGCCGGGCTCGTGATCCACGAGGGCCAGCTCACGTACGAGGAGAGTGGCCTCCACAAGGTGCTCGATCTGGGCGAGTGGTGGCTGCTCGAGACGGGGCTGCCGCTGCCGCTCGGTGTCAACGTGGCGCGCCGCGACGTCGGCGAGCGGCTGCACGACCTCTCCGAGGTGCTGCTGGCGTCGATCGAGGCCGGGCTCGCCAACCGCCGCGAGGCGATGCGCTACGCGATGCGCTTCGGGCGCGGGATCGACCAGAAGACCGCCGACCAGTTCGTCGGCATGTACGTCAACGAGCTCACGTGCGACTACGGCGACGAGGGGCGCAGCGCCGTCGAGGAGCTCCTGCGCCGCGGCGACGAGATCGGCGCGTTTCCCGAGCCGGTCCGCCTCGATTACGTGAGCTGATGCGGGCGGTCGTCCTCTCCGCCGTGCGGACGCCGGTCGGCCGGTACGGCGGCGGGCTCGCGCCGGTGCGACCCGACGACCTGGCCGCAACCGCCGTCGCGGCGGCGGTGGAGCGGGCGGGAGTCGACCCGAACGAGATCGAGGACGTCTACCTCGGTTGCGCGAACCAGGCGGGCGAGGACAACCGCAACGTCGCTCGCATGTCGGCGTTGCTCGCCGGATTGCCGGAGTCGGTCGCCGGCGTCACCGTCAACAGGCTCTGCGCGTCCGGCCTCTCGGCGGTCGTAGGCGCGTGTCATGCGATCGCCGCCGGCGACGGCGACCTCTTCGTCGCAGGGGGAGTCGAGTCGATGAGCCGCGCGCCGCTCGTCACGTCCAAGCCGGACGCGGCCTTTCCACGCGGCGACCGGACGATGTACGACACGACGCTCGGCTGGCGCTTCCCGAACTCTGCGCTCGAGGCGAGGTTCCCGCTCGAGACCATGGGTGAGACGGGAGAGAACGTGGCCGAGCGCTGGGGCGTCTCCCGGGAGCAGCAGGACGCGTTTGCGCTCCGCTCGCAGCAGCGTTGGGCCGCGGCGGACTTCTCGGAGGAGCTCGTGTCGGCGGGCGGGCTCGAGCGCGACGAGCATCCGCGGCCCGATACGACAGCCGAGAAGCTGGCGGCTCTGAAGCCCGCCTTCCGGGAGGGCGGGACCGTCACGGCGGGCAACTCGAGCGGTCTCAACGACGGCGCCGCCGCGCTCGTGATCGCGTCCGAGGAGAAGGCACGGGAGCTCGGCGCCGAGCCGCTCGGAGCGTTTGTCGCAAGCGCCGTCGCCGGAGTCGATCCGCGTGTGATGGGGATCGGACCGGTTCCCGCCGTCCGCAAGCTGCTCGACCGGGCCGGGATCGGGGTCGCCGACCTCGATCTGGTCGAGCTGAACGAGGCGTTCGCGTCGCAGAGCATTGCGGTCATCCGCGAGCTCGGCCTCGACGAGGAGAGGGTGAACGTGAATGGAGGCGCGATCGCGATCGGCCATCCGCTCGGCATGAGCGGCGCCCGCCTCGTCGTGACGCTGTTGCACGAGCTGCGGCGGCGCGGCGGCCGCTACGGTGTGGCCACGATGTGCGTCGGCGTCGGCCAGGGACAGGCGGCCCTCTTCGAGCGGTGAGAAACGTCCGCGTCATCCGACCGGCGGACCCGCAGGAGGGTGAGGCGGGATTCGACTATCTCGCGGGGATCGTTGCCGAGACCGTCGCCTCCGAGCAGCTGGCCCTGCAGCTCCTGCGCCTCCAGCCGGGCTTCGTCGCGGCGGCGCACTCGCACGGCGAGCACGAGTCGGCTGCCTACGTGCTCGAAGGCGAGATCGTGACCTGGTTCGGAGACGAGATGCTGAAGCACGTCACCGCTCGCAAGGGCGACTTCGTCTACATCCCACCCGGCGTGCCGCACGTGGCGGCGAACTACGGCGACGTCGAGGCCGTTGCGCTGGTTGCGCGGACCGACCCCAACGGTCAGGAGAGCGTCAAGCCGTTCCCGAAGCTCGACGCGCTGCCGCACCTGGGCAAGAAGCCGGGGAAGCTGCCGCCGCCCCGCGCACCGCGCCGGCGGATCTAAGGAGGTCGAGCTTCGAGCCAGGCGCGGCGTTCGTCGAGCCAGCGCACACGCCGAAGGCCGACTCGGGCGAGAGCGGCGTCGACCTCGTCGTCGGAGATGAGCCGCGCACGGTATGCGTGCGTCCAGCGTTCGTCGCCGGCCTCGTACTCCATCACTGCCGAGACGAGGTTGCCTTCCCGCACGACCTCACGCAGTGTCATCCGCACGCCGCCCGCCTCACGCGTGGCCAGCTTCGGCTCCCATTCGGGCGGGGTGCGCTCGAGCAGCACCTGACCGTCGGTGGCGACGTGACGCGCACAGGCACCGAGTACCGCCGCGAGCTCGTCGTCCTCGGGCGCATTGAGGAAGTTGCTGGCAAGCAGCACGACGGGGAACGTACGGCCGAGGTCGAGCGTCTCGATGTCGGCGAGCACCGTTTCGGCGCCGCGGACGTGGGCGAGCATGTCCGCCGAGTTGTCGACGGCCGTGACGCGGTGGCCGAGCGAGATCAGTTCGTGCGTGATCCGGCCCGCGCCGCAGCCGAGCTCGAGGATCTCACTCTCGGGTGGGACCGCCTCGTGGATCAACTGCGGCTCGCCGAGCGGGGCGAGAGTGGCGTACAGCCCCACGGGGCTGCCGTCGGGAGCGGTGGCGCTCATGTCCGAACTCTAAGCGGGTATCGTCCTGGCCGATGGCGGTGGCCACGCACGAGTTCGGGCTCTTCATCAACGGCGAGACCGTCGAAGGCTCGTCGTCCCGCGACCTGATCGAGCCCGCGTCCGGTGAGACGCTCGGGACTGCCCAGCTCGCCGGCGAAGCCGACATCGATCGCGCCGTCGAGGCCGCGCGCGCCGCGCTAGACGGGGACTGGGGCAAGACGCCGGCGAACGAGCGCTCGCGGCTCCTGCACGCTCTGGCGGACGCAGTCGCCGCCAACCGCAAGGAGCTCAACGAGCTGGAGTCGCGGAACGTCGGCAAGGCGATCTCGTCGACGAAGGCCGAACTGTTCGGCGCCGTCGAGCAGTTTCGCTTCTTCGCCTCCGCGATCGGCTCGATCGCAGGCCGGTCGAATCCGATCGGCGGCTCGCTGCTCTCCTACACGCTGAAGGAGCCCGTGGGCGTCGCCGGCCAGATCGTCCCCTGGAACTACCCGCTGCTGATGACGTCCTGGAAGCTCGCGCCCGCGCTCGCCGCCGGCTGCGCCGTCGTGCTCAAGCCCGACCCGCAGACGCCGGTGACAGCGTTGCGGCTCGCGGAGCTCGCAGCCGAGGTCGGCTTTCCGGCCGGAGTGATCAACATCGTCCCCGGCGACGGGCCTACGACCGGCTCCTATCTCGTCAAGCATCCCGGCGTCGACAAGGTGGCGTTCACCGGCTCGACGAAGACGGGCGGCGAGATCATGCGGCTCTGCTCGGAGCCGATCAAGCGGCTCACGCTCGAGCTGGGCGGCAAGAGCCCGAACATCGTCTTCGCGGACGCCGACCTCGACTCGGCGATCCCGAGTGCGGTCTGGTCGATCTACTACGCAGCCGGCCAGAGCTGCGAGGCGCGGTCGCGCGTCCTCGTCGAGCAGCCGCTCTACGACGAGTTCGTCAACGCGTTCACCGACAAGGCGGGCCAGGTGCGGATGGGCGACCCGCTCGACGCCGAGACGCAGATGGGCTCGCTGATCTCGCAGGCGCATCGCGAGCGGGTGCACTCGTTCGTGGAGGGCGCCCGCGAGGAAGGCGCCGAGGTCGTTCTCGGCGGCGAGCCTGGCGAGCACGCTTTCTATCCGCCAACCGTCGTTGCGGGCGTCGAGAGCTCGTCGACGATCGCGCAGGAGGAAGTCTTCGGGCCGGTCGTCACGATCGTCCCGTTCGAGGACGAGAAGGATGCGATTCGGATCGCGAACGACGTCAAGTACGGCCTGATGGCGTCGGTGTGGACGGGAGATCCCGCGCGCGGGCACCGCCTCGCCGCCAGGATCAAGGCCGGCACGGTCGGGATCAACATGCCCTACACGGCCTTCCCCGGCCTGCCGTTCGGCGGCTACAAGCAGTCGGGCTTCGGGCGCGAGCTCGGGATCGAGACGCTCGACCTCTACCTCGAGACGAAGAGCGTCACGGTCAACACCGGGTCGCGGCCGATCAACCCCTTCGGCCTCTGAGCTACCGCTGGGCCGTCCTCGCGGCGGGCACCGCGGCTCAGGCGAGCTTCTCCACGGTCTCGTTCGCGATCGCCGTGCTCGCGCCGGCGCTGCGCGACAAGTACGACCTCAGCCTGACCGAGATCGGCATCGTGCTCGCTGCGGAGTGGATCGGCCTCACCTTCGCTCTGCTGCCGTGGGGGTTCGCCGTCGACCGCTTCGGCGAGCGGTGGACGCTGTCGGCCGGGCTCGCCGTCTGCGCCGGCTTCCTGGTCGCCGCGGCCTACGCGCCGAGCTTCGGCTGGCTCGTCGTCTACCTCGGGCTCGCGGGAATTGCCGGCGGCAGCGTCCAGTCGGGGAGCGGACGGGCGGTGATGCGGTGGTTCGCGGCGAGCGAGCGCGGGCTCGCGCTGGGCGTCCGTCAGACCGCAGTGCCGATCGGAGGCGCGGTCGCGGCGATCGTCCTACCGATCCTCGAAACGCCGAAGGCCGGCCTGCTCTTCGTTGCCGCGTTCGTGCTCGCAGGCGCCCTCGCAGGAGCGATCGTGCTTCGCTCCGGGACGGAGGAGCACATCGAGCCGGTCGATGTCGAGCTGACGCTCCGCGATCGCCGTCTCTGGCTCGCCTGCTGGGGCAGCGGCCTCTATCTCGTCGCCCAGGTCGCGATGATGGGCTTCGTCGTCCTCTTCCTCCACGACGAGCACGGCTTCTCGACCGCCCAGGCTGCGGCGGTCTTCGCCGTCGGGCAGGGACTGGCCGCGGCGCTCCGGATCGGGGTCGGGCGCTGGTCGGACCTGCTCGGGTCGCGAATTCGCCCGCTGCGCCTGATCGGGATAGCGATCGCGATCACACTTGTCCTCGTCGCCGTGCTCTCCGGCGCCCCCGGCTGGGCGCTCGTCCCCGCGCTCGTCGTCGCGACCGCCCTGTCGATGGCATGGAACGGGCTCTCGTTCACGATCGCGGCCGAGCTCGGCGGCCGCCGCAGTGGCGCGGCGATCGGCTTCCAGCAGACGGTGCTCTCGGCAATCGGCGTCGCCGCGCCGGTGGCGTTCGCCGCGGCGGTTTCGGCGACGTCCTGGGGTGCCGCGTTTGCGCTCGCCGCGCTCTTCCCGCTGGCAGGCGCCTGGCTGCTGCGGGCGCTCTAGGCTCCGGACATGCGGATTCTCGATCGCCTCGAGCAGCTGGCCGCGATCGGCGACCGGATCGGCTACTCGCCCGAGGAGGATCGCGCGCATGAGCTCGCCGCCGAGTGGTTTCGCGACGCCGGCCTCGAGGTCGAGGTCGACGCAGGCGGCAATCTGATCGGCCGCCTCGCGGGCGGCGCGCGGCAGGTCTGGACCGGCTCGCACCTCGACACCGTCCCCGGCGCCGGGCGTTTCGACGGCACCCTCGGCGTCGTTGCCGGGCTCGAAGCGGTCGAGCGGCTCGGAATCCCGGGGCTGGGTGTCGTCGTCTTCCGTGACGAGGAGCGTGGCTGCGCCGGTAGCCGGGCGTGCACGGATCGTCCCGACGCCTACCTCGAGCTGCACATCGAGCAGGGGCCGACACTGCTGCGGGCGGACGCGCCGCTCGGCGTCGTGACGGCGATCGTCGGCTACGTCCGCGGGCGGCGCACGTTCACGGGGACGCCCGGCCACGCAGGCACGACACCGATGGACGTGCGCGAGGACGCTCTCGTCGAAGCGGCGGAATACGTGCTCCGCGCGCGCGACGCCGCGCGCGGGATCGAGGGTGCGGTCGCGACGATCGGCCAGGTCTCGGTGGAGCCCGGCGGGACGAACGTGATTCCGGGCCGCGTCGTCCTCAGCGTCGATGCACGTGCCCCCGACTCGGAGCGGCTCGACCGGCTTGCCGCCGCGCTCGAGATCGAGGAGCCGATCCGGACGGAGCCGGCACAGATGTCCGAGCCGGTGCGCGCTGCGCTGCGCGCCGAGGTCGAGGCGCTCGGCCTCCCCGTGCTGGAGCTGCCGTCGGGCGCCGGTCATGACGCCGGCATCCTCGCGGCAGCAGGTGTCCCGTCCGGGATGCTCTTCGTGCGCAGCCTCAACGGCGGCGTCAGCCACCACCCCGATGAGCTGAGCTCGCCGGAGGACATCGCGCTCGCGGTTGACGCGCTCACGGGAGCGTTGAGAAGGTTGGCGAGCTGATGCGGGCCGTCGTCGTCAAACCGGGGGAGGGGCACCGCGTCGGCAACGTCGAGTTCCTGGCCCGGAGCGCCGACACGCCGCGCTTCAACCTGGCGGTGATCGTGATCCAGCCGCACCGCGACGGACCGCCGAAGCACGCGCATGCCGCCGAGGACGATGCGTTCTACATCCTCGAGGGCGAGCTGACGTTCGGCGTCGACGGCGACGAGGTGGTCGCAGGCCCGGGCACGTTCGTGCTCGTTCCGCCGGGCGTCGAGCACACGTTCGCGAATCGCGGCGACACGCCCGTCCGGATGGTCAACGTTCATGCGCCGGCCGGCTTCGACCTGCGCTTGGAACAGGACTAGCCTCCGCTAGAAACGTCGTTATCGAGGAGGACGGAAAATCGTCCTCGCCGACGAGGGCACGCAACTTACGCTCAGGCGATGGAGATCGTCGAAAACCTGAGCTCTTCCCCACCCGGAACGCGCCGGTTGAGCGCCGCTCGGCTCAGAGCGGGATCCGGGGCGGTCGTGACGGCCGGCGTCGTCGCGGTGACGCTGCCGCTCGTCGGCTTCGTCTCGCTGCTGCTGCGGTCGCAGCTCGACCCCCAGCTCCACAACCATCAGGCGCACTTCCTCATCTTCGGCGCCGCCGGCGGGCTGGCCTTCGTCCTCGGCTATGCGGCAGGCGAGGCGGCCAAGCGGCGGGGGGACGCCCGCGTCCTGCTCCTGTCGCTGGCATTCATGGCGACGGGAGGCTTCATGGGCCTCCATGCCCTGGGAACGACCGGCGTTCTCTTCTCCGAGAGCTACGCCGGCTTCCAGGTCGCGATCCCGGTCGGCCTGCTCGTGAGCGCGTTCTTCGCCGCGGGCTCGGCGTTTGTCGATGCGCGGCCCGACCTCGGGCCGGGGTTGATCCGTCACCGCCGGAAGCTCCGGGGAGCGGTTCTGATCGCAATGGCCACGTGGTTTCTCTGGACGCTTGCGAATCTGCCGCCGCTGCGGGGACCGAACAGCGAGGCCGCGACGGGAAGCGTGATCGCCGCGCTGGCGATCATCGGCACGATCCTCTACACGGTGAGCGCCGTTCGCTACTGGCGCCTCTTCCGACATCGCCCGACGCTGCTCTCGACGGCAGTCATCGCCTGCTTCCTGCTGCTCGCCGAGGCGATGATCGGCGTCGCGGTCACCGGAGAGCGCAAGTGGCACGCGAGCTGGTGGGTGTGGCACGGCCTGATCGTCCTCGCCTACCTGATCATCGCCTTTGCCGCTCGGCGCGAGTGGCGGGAGGAGCGCTTCCGGCAGCTCTATCTGCCCTCGACGCGCGAACGTCGTCAGGAGGTCAGCGTTCTCTTCGGTGACCTCGAGGGCTACACGCGCTTCTCCGAACAGTCCTCGCCGGCCGAGGTCGCGGCGATGCTCAGTGCGTATTGGGGCACGGCGGCGCCGTTGCTCAGCCGTCGTTTCGGGGGCGAGGTCGAGAAGTTCATCGGCGACGGGATCGTCGCCACGTTCAACAGCCGGGGCGATCAGCCCGACCACGCGCTCCGCGCGTCACGCGCGGCGCTCGCCCTCCAGCACGCCACGGCAGCGTACGCCGAGCAGCATCCAGGCTGGCCGCGGCTGCGGATCGGCGTCAACAGCGGTGAGGCGGTCATGAGTGAGATCGGCGGCGACGGGCACGTCGCGTACGCGCTGGTCGGCGACACGGTCAATACGGGCTCGCGGCTGGAGGCTCTCGCCCCTCCCGGCGGCGTGCTCATCGGCGCCACGACCCGCGCGGAGCTACCTGCCAGCGCGCTGGTCGAGGCGCGGACCGGGCTGAGGATGAAGGGGAAGAAAGACCCGGTGAATGCCTACGTGCTGCTCGGGCTTCCCTAGCCGGTCTCTCTGAACGAGATCGGCTGCGCGCCCTCCCAGAGCGTCAGCCGGCCGAGCTCCTTCAGCTGCTCCTGCCCCTCGACGAGCGTGGCGAAGTGGTTCGCCCAGAGGTGCCCGGCCTTGCTCGCGAACGAGCAGTAGCCGTACGGGAAGAGGAGCTCCGTCTCGCTCTGGCCGCCGGGATAGAGCGCGAGCTCGCCGGGGTGCGGGTAGCTCGTCGCGTTCTCGGGGCCGATGCCGAGGTCGCGGTCGCCCCACGGGATCCAGTTCGACTCGCCGCTCCAGCGGCAGTGGATGATCCGGTCGTCGAGCGGCAGGATCGCCTTGAAGGCGGCGACCGTCTGCGGTGCCAGCTCGTCCTCCCAGCGGGCGACGAAGCGCATCCCGGCGGCGGTGATCTCGAGCACGGCCGGAGCCTACCCGTGCGCCACTGCCCAGACGACGAGCTGGGCGCGTTCGTCGTCCGTCAGCCCGGTCGCGTTCCCGGGCGGCATCGCCCGCGAGCGGACCACGCTCGATCGCATCGGCGTGCTGCTCGATCTGCGCGACGTTCTCAGCCGGACCCCGTTCGGAGCCGAGACGCCGGAGTGGCAGACCGCGCAGCGCTGCGCGACGATGGCTGGCCGCCTCGGTGATCGGACGCGTCGATCGCGATCGTCGCGGCGTCCTCGGGCGCGAGCACGAACACGAGCGCGATGGCCGCCGGCCGCGGCCACTCCGAGGATCCACCACTGGCCGGCGACCGACGTGCCAGAGGTTGAAGAAGTGCCGGATCGCGGCGACGAGCGCGAAGATCGCGAGCAGGACGAGCCAGGCGTGGTCGTGCCCGAACGCGATCGGAAAGTGGCCGGCGAGCATCGTGAAGACGACCGGGAGCGTCAGGTAGTTGTTGTGCACCGAGCGCTGCTTCGCGCGCAGGCCCGGCTCGGGATCCGGCTCGCGGCCCTGCTGCTTCGCCCGCACGAGCTCCCAGTGCGCCGGGATGATCACGAAGAAGACGTTCGCCGCCATGATCGTGCCGAGCATCGCGCCGACCTGGAGGAAGGACGCCCGCGCCGCGAAGAGCTCACCCGCGGCGAACGCCGAGAGCGTCACCAGCACCGCCACGGCGACGGCGACCAGCCGGTCGTCCCGCAGCACGCGGCAGGCGGCGTCGTAGGCGAGCCAGGCGAGTGCGAGCCCTGCCGCGGAGAGCCCGACCGCCTGCCACGCGCTGAGGTCGGCAACCGCGGGATCGACGAGGCGCGTGTCCGCATCGAGCCAGTAGAGGACGACGAGGAGCGCGAAGCCCGAGAGCCAGGTCGTGTAGGCCTCCCACTTGAACCAGTGCAGGTGTTCCGGGCAGCTCCGGCGGCGCGACCTTGTACTTCTGCGAGTGGTAGAAGCCGCCGCCGTGCACGCCCCAGTACTCGCCCGCGACGCCCCGTTCCGCGTCCGCCGGGTCCTTGGGCGGCCGCAGCCCCAGGTCGAGCCGGATGAAGTAGAACGAGGCGCCGATCCACGCGATCCCGGCGACTACGTGCAGAAACCGCAGGACGAGATCTGCGACGTCTTTCAGGTAGTCCGCGTCCACCGATCCCTCGCAATCGCGACGAGCTCGCGTACGCCCGTCTCGAGCTCCTCCTCACGCGTGTGGGCGAGGCGGTCGCGCAGCACCTCGAGGATCTCCGCCTTCGACCTCCGGTTGACGAAGACGACGAAGCGGAAGCCGAACTTCTCCTCGTAGACCTGGTTCAGGTAGGCGAGCTCGGAGAGGATCGCGGGATTGGCGTCGCTTCCCTGCTCCTCGGCGGAGCGGGCGGAGAGACCGGAGCGCGCGCCGATCGCCGGGTGGGCGGAGAGCGCCTCGACCTGCTCCTCCTCGGTGAGGCCGCGGAGCACGTCCTCGGCCTGGCCGAGCGGATCCTCGATCGCTGCGAGCTGCTCGACGAGCCGCGTCCGGCCCTCGAACAGCTCGTTCCAGCTCGTCGACCGTCAGCTGCCGCGGTAGCTCGCGCACGCGTAGGGAGAGACGAGGAGCGGGACGTGGTAGTGGCCTTCCGCGAGGCTGATCTCGAACTCCACGCGCTTGAAGAAGGGCGAGGCGGGATGAAAGACGAGCCGGTACGTGCCGGGGTCGAGCTCGTCGCCGAGCCGCGCGCGGCCGTCGTCGTCCGTCCGCGCCTCCGCCATGAACATGTCGCCGCGGTAGAGGACGATCAGGACTCCCTCGGCGGGCTCGCCGGCCGCCGTGTCCAGCACGTGGGTCGACAACGAAATCACGGAGCGAACTTACTACTGTGCGAATCTGCTCGCCTGTGCGCGGTGCGCGCGAGCGATCTCGCCTGCGTCGGCGCGGACGAGCGCCCCGCCACGCACGACGAGCTCGCCGCCGACGTAGAGGCGGTCGACCCGGTGTGGCCCGGCGAACACGAGGCCGGCCACCGGATCCGCTGCGCCGGCGAGCTCGAGACCGTCCGTCGCCCACACGGCGAGGTCGGCGCACTGTCCCGGTGCGATCGAGCCGAGGTCGTCTCGTCCCAGCACCGCGGCGCCGCCGCGGGTGGCGAGTCGGAGCGCCTCGCGCGCGGTCATCGCCTGCGGGCCGCCGCGGCCGCGTGCCACGAGCAGGGCTTGCTTGACCTCGAGGAAGAGGTCGCTGCGCTCGTTCGAGGCCGAGCCGTCGACGCCGAGGCCGACACGCACACCGGCGGCCGACATCGCCTGCACCGGCGCGACACCGGCGCCGAGCCTCAGGTTCGAGGTCGGACAATGCGCGACGCCGGTCCCGGTCGACGCGAAGCGGCCGATCTCCGCGTCGGAGAGATGAACGCAGTGCGCGCACCAGACGTCGTCGTCGAGCCAGCCGAGCCCGTCCAGGTACTCCACCGGCGTGCAGTCGTACAGCTCCTGGCAGTACGCCTCCTCCTCGACCGTCTCGGCGAGGTGCGTGTGCAGGTTCAGCCCCAGGCGGCGCGCGAGCTCCGCCGATTCGGTCATCAAGCGGCCGGTCACGGAGAACGGGGAACAGGGCGCGACGGCGATCTGGACGCGGGCGCCCGGACCGCTCTCGTGCAGCGCAGCGACCAGCCGCTCCGTGTCCGCGAGGACGTCGTCGATCTCCTCGACGAGCTCGTCGGGCGGGAGGCCGCCGTCGGAGACGCCGAGGTCCATCGAGCCGCGCGAGGCGACGATCCGGCAGCCGAGCTCGCCGGCGGCCTGCACCTCCGCCTCGACGAAGCCCGTGCGCCCGCGCGGGAAGACGTAGTGGTGGTCGAAGACGGTCGTGCAGCCCGAGAGCATCAGCTCCGCGAGCCCCGTGCGGGCGGCCGCATACTCGGCCTCGGCGTCGATCTGCGCCCACGTCGGATAGAGCTCGACGAGCCACTCGAACAGCGTCGCCTGCTGCGCGCGAGCCCGTGTGAGGGTCTGGTAGAGGTGGTGGTGCGTGTTGACGAGCCCGGGCGTGACCACGGCGCCGCCGAGCGACTCGCGTTCGTCCGCCTCTGGCTCGGGGCCGGATCCGACCTCGGCCACGAAGCCGTCCTCGAGCAGGATCCAGCCGTCCGGATGCTCCGTGTCCTCGTCGTCCAGCGTGACGACATGGCCGCCTGCGAGCAGGGACTTCATGGCTGCGTACCGTATCTTTGTCGCGTGGAGGTCATCACTCCGCGCTCCCTCGAGGAGGCGCTCCGGATCAAGGCCGAGCGCCCCGGTGCCCGACCGATCGCAGGCGGCACCGACCTCCTCGTCGAGCTCAACTTCGACCGCACGCGGCCGGAAACGATCCTCAATCTGGCCGAGGTGCCCGAGCTCAAAGGATGGTCGCGCGAGAACGGGACCGTGCGGCTCGGGGCCGGCCTCACCTACACCGAGGCGATGCAGTCGCCGCTGGCGGAGCTGCTGCCCGCGCTCGCCGAGGCATCCCGCACGGTCGGCTCGCCCCAGATCCGCAACCGCGGCACGATCGGCGGCAACCTGGGCACCGCGTCGCCCGCCGGCGATGCGCATCCGCCGCTGCTCGTCGAGCGCGCCGAGGTGGAGATCGCGAGCGCGCGCGGCGTGCGCACGGTGCCGCTGACCGAGTTCTTCCTCGGGCCGAAGCGGAACGCGCTCGCGGAGGACGAGCTGGTGCTGGCCGTGCGGATCGCTCCGAGTGGACAGCCGCAGACCTTCATGAAGGTCGGGCCCCGGAACGCGATGGTGATCGCGGTGTGTTCCTTGGCCGTCCTCGCCGACCGGGAGCGCGGCGAGCTCCGCGCGGCCTACGGCTCGGCGGGGCCGATCCCTGCCCTGGTGACTGCGCCGCTCGACGCCCGTGCCGACTTCCCGGAGCTGGTCGCGGCTGCGTCGAGCCCGATCGACGACGTGCGCGGAACCGCCGAGTATCGCCGCCATGCGCTGCGGGTCCTGACGAAGCGCGCTCTGGACCGGGTCCTCGTTTGAAGATCAACGTCACGGTCAACGGCGAGGCGCGCGAGGCGGACGTCTGGGCCGGCGAGAGCCTCTTGACGGCGCTGCGCGACACGCTGGAGCTGCCCGGCTCGAAGAACGCCTGCGAGCAGGGCGAGTGCGGCTCCTGTTCCGTTCTCCTCGACGGCGAGCTCGTGTGCTCCTGCCTCGTGCTGGCGGCACAGGCGGATGGGCACGAGGTGACGACGGTCGAGGGGCTCCGACGCGACGACGGACTCCACCGTGTCCAGCAGGCGTTCGTCGACGCGGGCGCAGTCCAGTGCGGCTTCTGCACGCCGGGGCTCGTCGTCGCAACGGCAGCCCTGCTCGAGCGCGTGCCTGATCCGAGCGACGACGTCATCCGCGAAGCGCTCTCGGGCAATCTCTGCCGCTGCACGGGCTACGCCAAGATCTTCGACGCCGTCCGGCTCGCCGCTCGCGCATGACGACGACGCAGCAGCAACAGGCCGAGCTCCGGCTCGCGCGGATCGGGGACGCGGGAAAGCGCCACGACGCCGTCCCCAAGGTCGCCGGCGAGTTCGAGTACGCGAGCGATCTGCACGCCGCCGGCATGCTCTGGGGCGTCACGGTGCGGAGCCCGCATGCGCACGCGAAGATCGTCGAGCTGGACATCTCCGCCGCACTGCGGATGCCCGGTGTGCACGCCGTGCTCACACACGCTGACGTTCCCGGCCAGAAGACGTACGGGCTCGAGTTCGCCGACCAGCCGGTCCTCGCCGCCGAGCGCGTCCGCTACTACGGCGAGCCGGTCGCTCTCGTCGCGGCGGACGAGATCGAGCAGGCGCGGCGTGCAGCTGCGGCGGTGCGGGTCGAGTACGAGCTGCTCGACCCCGTCGTCGACATGGAGCGCGCGACCGAGCAGCCGCCGCTGCACCCCGAGCGGCCGACGATGGCGCACGGATACCGCGAGGACGACCGTCCGAACGTCGTCCGGCACATGGTGCTCGAGCACGGCGATCCCGAGGCCGAGGGCGATGTCACCGTCACGGGCGTCTACGAGATCGGAATCCAGGATCAGGCCTTCCTCGGCCCCGAGTCGGGGCTCGCCGTCCCGGACGGAGAGGGCGGCGTCGACGTCTACGTCGCGACCCAGTGGCTGCACGTCGATCGCGACCAGGTGGCGCCGTGCCTCGGGCTGTCGCCGGACATGGTGCGGATTCACCTCTCCGGGGTCGGCGGCGCCTTCGGCGGCCGCGAGGACCTGTCGATGCAGATCCACGGCGCGATGCTGGCGCTGCACACGAAGCGGCCCGTCAAGATCGTCTACAACCGCGAGGAGTCCTTCTTCGGCCACGTGCATCGCCATCCGGCACGGATCTGGTGCGAGCACCGAGCGACGAAGGCGGGTGAGCTCGTCAACGTGCGGATGCGGATCCTGCTCGACGGCGGCGCCTACGCCTCGAGCTCGACCGCGGTCACGTCCAACGCCGCCTGCTTCGCGATCGGGCCCTACAAGGTCGCGAATGCACTGATCGAGTCGACCTGCGTCTACACGAACAACCCGCCCTGCGGCGCGATGCGAGGCTTCGGCGCCGTGCAGACCTGCTTCGCGGCCGAGGCGCAGATGGACAAGCTCGCGGCGACACTCGGGATCGACCCGATCGAGCTGCGGCTCCTGAACGCGCTCGGGCCCGGTGACGTCCTGCCCACCGGCCAGGTGATCGAGGGCACGCTGCCCACCGCCGAGGTGATCCGCCGCGCCGCCGAGCTGCCCGTCCCGGAGCCGGAGCAGCTACCGCGCGAGGCGATCCGCCTGCCGGGCGGAGCGGGGAACACGACCCGCGGCGAAGGCGTCCAGCGCGGCGTCGGCTTCGCCGTCGGCTTCAAGAACATCTGCTACTCGGAAGGCTTCGACGACTTCGCCGCTGCGCGGGTGATCCTCCACGCCGACGGCTCCGCTGACATTCACTGCGCTGCGGCCGAGGTCGGCCAGGGTGTCACGGACGTGATCCTCCAGGTTGCGCGCACCGAGCTCGGCACCGACGCCGTCGCGCTTGCACCGCCGGGCACGGCGGCGGTCGGCTCCTCCGGCTCTGCCTCGGCCTCGCGGATGACGTGGATGGCGGCCGGCGCGGTTCGCGACGCCTGCCGGGCGGCGCTGGAAGAGCGGCTTCGCACTCCCGGAGAGGTCGACGTCGAGCGGATCTACCGCCACGCCCGCACGACCCCGCTCGACCCGGACACGGGCCAGATCACCGGCGACCGGGCGCACGTCTCGTTCGCGGTCGCGGCGATGCGCGTCGTCGCCGAGGTGGACGTCGACCTGGGTCTCACCCGGGTCGTCTGGATCGGCACCGCGCAGGACATCGGCGCGGCGATCAATCCGCTCGCCGTCGAAGGGCAGATCGAGGGTGGGACGGCGCAGGGCCTCGGGCTCGCGTTGATGGAGGAGATCCGTACGCGGGACGGCCTGATCACGAACGCGAGCTTCACCGACTATCTGATCCCGACGGCGCTCGACATGCCGCCGGTCCAGAGCGTGCTCGTCGAGGACCCGGAGCCGGACGCTCCGTACGGCGTCAAGGGCGTCGGCGAGCCTCCCACCGTCGTCTCGACGGCCGCGGTCGTCTCGGCCCTACGGGCGGCCACGGGCCGGGAGCTGACCCGCGTCCCGGTGCGGCCGGACGACATCGCCCTGTGAGTCAGCGCTTGAGCGCGAGCGCGGCGCCGACGGCGAGCAGGACGATCCCGAGAATCCGCGGCCAGCTCAGCTCCACTTTTTCGACGCCGAACCAGCCGTAGCGGTCGATCGCCGTCCCCATCGCCAGCTGCCCGGCGATCAGGAGCCCGATCGTCGCCGCAGCGCCGATGCGAGGCGTGACGACCGTGATCGTGAAGACGACCACGAGCCCCATGCCGCCTCCACCGACCCAGTACCACCACGGCGACCGGAGCGCGTCGCCGAAGCCGGCGAGGCTCTGGCGGGCGACGAGCAGCACGACCGTCGCGACCAGCGTCGAGAAGGCGAGGTTGGCTGCGAGCGCCTCGAACGAGCCGATCCGCTCGCCGAATCTGCCCATCACCGCGACCTGGACCGACCCGGCGAGGCCCGCGATCAGCGCGAGCGTTGCTGCGGCAGCCGTTCCTCCGGACACGGGCGCAAGCTATACGCTCCGGCACGTCCCGAGCCAAAGGAGCGGAGCATGGTGCGAGCGGTGATCCAGTACGAGCGGGAGCCAGATCCGGACCGGTACGCCCGGCACGTGGAGGAGTTCGTCGGCGCCGTCGAGTGCGATGCGTTCCGTCACGGCAAGGCGTTCGGCTCCCCGTTCGGCGAGCCGCCGTTCGCCTACTTCGCCGAGTTCGAGTGGGCGGACATGGATGGGTTCAAGGCCGCATCGCGCAGCGAGGCGTTCGCCGCCAGCGGCAAGGACGCGATGGAGATGGGCATCCCCTTCACGATCGCCTTCGTCGAGCTCTCCTAGTGGCCGAGCCCGACCAGCCCCGGCCCCTCTCCCCGGACGAGCTCGGGTTCGAGCGGATCGTCTACGAGAAGGCGTATCCCCGAGCCACGGTGACGCTCAACCGGCCGGAGGTGCTGAACGCGTTCGACTTCCGGATGCTGCGGGAGCTCGCCCGCGCCTTCGAGGACGCCTCCTGGGACGACGAGATTCGCGTCGTGGTCGTCACGGGCAACGGCCGCGCGTTCTGCGTCGGCGCCGACCTGCGCGCGTGGGGCGAGGACCTGCTCGGCAACTCGAAGGAGTACTGGAAGTGGTTCGGGGCCTTCAAGGACATGCACGACCGCTTGCGCGAGATCGGCAAGCCGACGCTGGCACGCGTGAACGGGATCGCGGTCGGAGGCGGCAACGAGCTCCAGATGGCGTGCGACCTCGCCGTCATGGCCGACGACTCGTTCATCCGACACGTCGGGCTCGAGCACGGCTCCGTGCCTGCCGGCGGCGCGACCCAGTGGCTGCCGATCATGATCGGTGACCGCCGCGCCCGCGAGCTGATCCTGCTCTGCGACGAGCTACCTGCGGCGCAAGCCGCCGAATGGGGTCTCGTCAACTGGGCGGTTCCGCCTGCCGAGCTCGACGCGAAGGTCGACGAGGTGGTCGACAAGCTCGCACGCAAGCTCCCGGAGACGACGAGGTACGCGAAGCAGCAGCTGAACTGGTGGCGGGACATCTCGTGGAACGAGACGGTCGGCCACGCGCGCGAGTGGCTGGCGCTCTCGATGCTCGGCGACGAAGCGCAGGGCGCGATCCGCCGTTTCCTCGACCGCTGACGCTGCCTGTAACGAACGTGTCCCAGGGACAGACCCTGGGACACGTCCGGTCCGGCCACGGGTCAGCAGCAGTCGCCGCCGCTGTCGCAACAATCGCCACCCTCGCAACAAGCGCTCATCCGGGTACCTCCTTCCATCGATAGATGTCGATGGAATGTACATCGATAACTTTCGATATTGTTTGAGCAGTGAAGCAATTGCCTGTCATCGCCTGCTGCACCCCGCTTGCCAACGACCTCTCCGAGCACGAGGCCGGCGAGCTGGAGTCGCTCTTCGGCGCCCTCGCCGACAAGAACCGCGTCAAGATCGTGAGCATGCTGCTCAAGGCCGATGCGGACGCGTGCTGCGTCTGCGACTTCGAGCCTGAGCTGGGAATCAGCCAGCCGACGGTGAGCTATCACCTGAAGCGGCTCACCGATGTCGGCCTACTCGAGCGCGAGAAGCGGGGGACGTTCGCCTACTACCGGCTCGCTCCGGAGGCGATCGACCGCGTGCGCGCCCTCTTCGCCGTTTAGGCTCCGCGGCATGAGCGAGGTGCTGACGTCGCGCGAAGGCGCGGTCCTGACGATCACGCTCAACCGGCCCGAGGTCTTCAACGCGTTCAACGCCGCGCTGCACGCCGCCCTTCAGGCCGCGCTCGACGAGGCGGCCGACGCAGAGGTTCGCGCCGTCGTCATCACCGGCGCCGGACGTGGCTTCTGCTCGGGCCAGGATCTGAAGGAGTTCCAGGACCTGCCGGGCTCGATTCGCGAGCGGCTCGAGCAGACCTACCACCCGAACATCCGCCGGATCCGCGGCCTCGAGAAGCCGGTGATCGCGGCGGTCAACGGCCCCTGCGCCGGCGCCGGGCTGTCGCTGGCAGCGGCCTGCGACATCCGCATCGCAGCCGACGTCGCCACCTTCGTGCCGGGCTTCATCGGCATCGGGCTGATCCCCGACTCGGGCGGCTCGTGGTTCATCCACCGGCTGCTCGGCTTCGCGCGCGCGTTCGAGTGGATGACCTCGAACCGGAAGCTCACCGCGGCCGAGGCGCACGCGTGGGGCCTCGTCTCGGAAGTCGTCGAGGCCGACGGGTTCGCCGCGCGGGCGGCGCAGCTCGCTGCGGAGTACGCCGAGCTGCCGACCCGGGCGATCGGGATGACGAAGCGTCTCTTCGACCACGCCTACACGGCCACGCTGGACGAGCAGCTCGAGCTCGAAGCCGAGCTACAGCAGGCTGCGACGGGAAGTGCCGACTTCGCCGAAGGTGTTGCCGCATTCCTCGAGAAGCGCCCGCCGCGCTTCACGGGCGCCTAACCGGCGACGCACTCGAGCAGACCGAGCTTCTTCGCGACGTCGTTGGCAGAGATCGTGAGCTGCTCGGCGCGCTCGGCCTGCTTCTGCATCTCCAGCTGATCGTTCTCGCCGGCCGCGACCGAGATCAGCGTGGCGATGTCGGCGGTCTCGTCGGTGAGGCTGACGAGCTCGTTGTGACGCGCGACGAGCTTGGTCGGAGGCCGGAGTGCGCGGAGCTCGTCCGCGGACTGCTTCACCGCGTCGTGTCCCTTCTTCATCTCCTGCTCGAGCTCCTTGAAGTCGGCGAAGTCGCCGAGCGCGTCGAGCTTCTTCTCGGCAGTCACGCAGCTGGCGTTGGCGAGCCTCGTGTACTCGGCGCGCGAGAGCGGCGCGTTCTCATCGTCGCCGCCACCGCACGCGGCAACGAGCACGAGCAGCAGGAGGAGGGCTGGGAGCCGGCGCATCGCCGGAAAAGCTACCTACGCACGAGGTCGAGAATCTCGTCTTCCTCGGGGAAGCGGCCTTGCTCCTGTTTCGAGAAGACGAGCTTGCCGTCCGAGAGCACGTCGAACTGGCTCTTCGCGCCTTCGACGACGGACGCATCGACGCCGTTCGCGTTCAGCACGGCCGCGAGACTCGCGGCCCGTCGGTCGTAGCCCCCTCAGACGGGGCAGTAGTGGATCTCGACGACCATCTCCGCAGCCTACCCGGCCTCACAGGCTGCGATTCCGGCCCGGCGCGCCTGGGTGCGCGCCCTCGCCGTCAGGACGTCCAGCTCGGTGCCGACGTCCTGGATCGCATCGCCGTCGTTGGTGTCGGCCGCCACGACGAGGAGCTCGAGCTGCCGCTGCCGCTGTTCGAGGGTCGCGAGATACTCGTTGAACGCCGGCTCCAGCTCGGGCGGGGGCGTGAGCGCGCGGAGCTCCTCGATCTCGTCGGCGACCGCATCCTTCGCCTGGCGCGCGTAGAGCTGCGTCGACGGGAACGAATCGGGCGTGCCGAGCGCCTGCACCCGGTTGTTGGACTTCCGGCAGCTCTCGAGCGCGTCGTTGACGAAGTCGTCGCGCGAGTTGCCGCCACCGCAACCGGCCACCAGCACGAGCAGCAGCACGAGGCCAGCTCTCACAACTGCGGCCTGTGTCGCTCGACGATCGCGCTGAGCTCGAGATTGGGCGGGAGCGTGCCGTACACGCCGCCGGGCTCTGCGAGGCGCGAGGCGCAAAACGCGTCGGCCACCTCGGGTGCGCCATGCCGGACGAGCAGCGATCCCTGCAGCACGACGGCGAGCCGCTCGAGCAACCGGCGTGCGCCCTCCTCGCTCGGCTCGGCGAGATCACGCTCGAGCCGCTGGATCGCCTCGTCGAGCCGCGAGTCGCTGCCGGCGGCGAGGCGCACCTCGGCCAGGAACGCCTCCGCCGTCTCCGGCTCGCGGTCGAGCGCGCGGAGAACGTCGAGCGCGTTCACGTTCCCGGAGCCCTCCCAGATCGAGTTGAGCGGGCTTTCGCGGAAGAGGCGTGGCAGCTGCGACTCCTCGACATAGCCGTTGCCGCCGAGGCACTCGAGCGCCTCCGCGACGAGCGGCGGAGTGCGCTTGCAGATCCAGAACTTCGCGATCGCCGTGGCGAGCCGGCGAAACGGAGCGTCTGCCTCGTCGAACGCACGCGCCAGCCGCAGCGCCGTCACGGTCGCAGCTTCCGACTCGACGCAGAGGTCGGCCAGCACGTTGCGCATCAACGGCTGGTCGGCGAGAAGCGCTCCGAACGCCGAGCGGTGGGCCGTGTGATGCGTTGCCTCCGCGACGGCACGCCGCATCAGCGCAGTGGAGCCGAGCACGCAGTCGAGCCGGGTGTGCACGACCATCTCGAGGATCGTGCGAACGCCGCGGCCTTCCTCGCCGACGAGTTGCGCGAACGCGCCCTCGAGTGCGATCTCCGCCGAGGCATTGGAGCGGTTGCCGAGCTTGTCCTTCAGCCGCTCGATCCGGAAACCCGGTTGCGGTCGCTCGAGCAGGAAGCAGGAGAGGCCGCCGGGCGCCTGCGCCAGGACGAGAAAGGCGTCGCTCATCGGCGCCGAGCAGAACCACTTGTGCCCGTCCAGCAGCCAGACGTCCCCTTCCGGACGCGCCGACGTCTCGTTCGCGCGGACGTCGGAGCCGCCCTGCCGCTCCGTCATCGCCATCCCGCAAAAGGCCCCACCGGCGGTCAAGCGCGGCACCCACTGCTCGGCGAGCGTCGGCTCCGCGCGCAGGGCAGGGACGGCGGCAAAGGTCATCGAGAGCGGGCAGCCGACGCCGGCCTCGACCTGGCCGAGCAGCACGAAGAGCGCGGCCCGCGCCACGTGTGCTCCCGGTCGTGGCTCGAGCCACGGCAGCGAGTGCACCCGCGCCTCGAGGCCGAGCCGGAGCAGCGAGTCCCAGGCCGGATGGAACTCGACCTCGTCGATCCGCGCGCCGTAGCGGTCGTGCGTGCGCAGGCGGGGCGGATGCTCGTTCGCGAGCCGGCCCCACTCGAGCGGCTCGCCGCCGAGCGCACGCCCGAACTCGACGATCTCCGTCTCCCAGGCCACGCCGCCCTCGCGGCGGAGCCCCTCGACGAGCGCCGCGTCCTGCTCGTAGAGGTTGTACTCCCGGAGCGGCGGCGGCTGGTTGGTCGTCGAGATCCTGTCGGTGGTCGCCATCGCGCCACATTGTGGCCACTCCTGGCCGTACCGTGTCGCCCATGGTGGAGACCCGCTACATCGGCCGAGCGAACGTCGCAAAGCGGCTCGGGGCACTCGACGGGTCGGCGGGACGAACGCTCTACCGTGACGGCAGCGCTCGCATCGAGCTCGACGAGGGAGCAATCACCGTGACGCCGGCTTTCGGGCTCGACCACGAGGGCGAGTACGAGGTCGTGCGGGCCGGACCGCTGCTCGACGCGCTGGAGGCGGAGCCGCGCGTGGCGGTCCTGCTGGTGCGGCTCGGTGGCTACGCGGTCGGCGTGCTCGAGGGCGAGCGGCTCGTGGCCTCGAAGGTCGGCTCGCGGTTCGTCAAGGGCCGCCACAAGAAGGGCGGCTCGTCGGCGAACCGCTTCCGGCGCCGGCGCGGGGAGCAGGAGCGGGAGCTGATCGACGCGGCTGCCGGCGAGGCGGCGCGTGTGCTCGGGCCCTGGCGTGAGCGCGTCGAGCACGTCGCGCTCGGAGGCGATCGTTCCGCCGTGTCGCGAGTGCTCGAGTCGCGCGCGGATCTGGCCTGGCTGCAGCCGCTGGCGCTCGAGCGCTTCTTCGACGTTCCCGAGCCGCGCCTCCGCGTCCTCGAGGCGCTGCCGTACCAGCTCTACGCCGCGAAGGTAGTCGAGGAGGAGCTCTAGGCTCCGAGGTGCACGACGGTAGCGCCGTCGGCGGAGTCGCTCTCGCTGCGGTCGACGAGTGGATGCTCGTTCAGCTCGTCGCGAACCGCCGCTCGGACCGCGCCGGTGCCGCGGCCGTGCACGACTCGGACCGTCGGGAGGCCCGCGAGCGCGGCGTCGTCGACGAACGAGCGAACAGCTTCCCGTGCCTCCTGCGCACGCTGTCCGCGGACGTCGAGCTCGTCGCTCACGTCGCTGCGCGCGGCCGCCACGACCTGCACCGGCGTTTCGGGCTCGTGTTCGCGGCGGGCGGACGGCTGCAGCCGGGCAAGTGGGACGCGAAGCCTGTGCCCGGCCGGACCGACCACCTCCGCCTCGTCTCCCTCGATCGACGCGATCGTGCCGTGCACGCCGAGAGACGGTGCCTCGACCGGGTCGCCTGCGGCGAGTGGGCCCGTCATGGCCAGCGGCTCGTCGACGGCCTTGATCGCGCTCTCCGCCCGCGCCGCGCGCTCGGACGCGGCGCCGAGCCGGCGGTCCCGGTCGCGAGCCGCCGCCGGTGTCGTGCGCCGCGCTTCGCGATCGCGGCGGCGCGCGACTCGGATCTCCTCGCGCAGTGCGGCCAGCTCCTCCCGTGCCGCCGCGAGCTCGCGATACGCCTCGGCGGCTGCCCGCTCGCGTTCGCCCGCAGCCGACGCGCGGACGGCTGCGATCTCGTCCTCGAGCGCCGCCTCGCGGTCGCGTGCCCGCTCGGAGACCTCGGCCGCGGCAGCATGCTCACGCCGGGCGGCGTCGCGTTCCTCTGTTGCCTCCCGTTCCGCTCCCTCCGCCTCGGCGAGCAGCTCCTCGATCCGAAGCCGCTCGGGCGCGACGCGCTGCCTGGCGTCGGAGACGACGGCCCGGTCGAGGCCCAGACGCTCCGCGATCCGCAGCGCGTGCGACACGCCCGGCCGGCCGAGGGTGACGCGGTAGAGCGGCTCGTGCGTCTCGGGGTCGAATCCCGTTGCGGCGTTCGCGACGCCCTCGGTTGCGCTCGCCCACTCCTTCAGCTCGGGGTAGTGCGTCGTCACGACGGTCAGCCGCGCCTGCTGCGCAAGCCGGGCGAGCAGCGCCTGCGCGAGTGCCGAGCCCTCGACGGGATCGGTCCCGGAGGCGAGCTCGTCGACGAGGACGAGTGAGCGCTCGCGAGCCGACTCCAGGATCGAGACGAGGTTGGCGACGTGGCCGGAGAACGTCGACAGGCTCATCTCGATCGACTGCGGGTCGCCGATGTCCGCGAGCACCTCGTCGAAGACCGGCAGCGCCGCAGTCACCGCGGGCGGACGGAGGCCCGACTGATGCAGGAGCGCCGCCAGCCCGAGCGTCTTCAGGGCGACCGTCTTGCCGCCCGTGTTGGGGCCGCTGATCACGAGCGCGCGCAGGTCGCCGAGCTCGAGATCGATCGGTACAGCGGAGTCGGGGTCGAGCAGCGGATGCCGGGCGCCGACGAGTCGTACCTCGCCGGACACCTCGACCGGCGTGCCGCGCCAACCTCGCGAGAGAGTCCCGAGGGCGAGCGTCAGGTCGATCCGCCCCGTCGCCTCGACGACCTGCGCGAGAGCGTCGGAGCGCTCTCCGACCGCGCTCGAGAGCTCGCGCAGGATCCGTTCAGCCTCCTCGCGCTCGGCGCCGGCGGCCTCCGACTGGCGGTTGTTGAGCTCGACGACGTCGAACGGCTCGACGAACAGCGTCTGGCCGGAGTCGGAAGAGTCGTGGACGATGCCCGGCACGCTGCTCCGCGAGCTTGCCTTCACGGCGAGCACCGGCCGCCCGGCTCGCTGGGTGACGAAGTCCTCCTGGAGGTGCTCGCGGACGCCCGTCTTGCGCACGAGCTGTTCGAGCTTCTCCGTCACGCGTTGCCGGCCGGTTCGCAGCTCCACCCGAAGCTTGCGCAGCCGGGGCGAGGCGTTGTCCTTCAGATCCGACCCGTCCGGCTCGACGGCGCGGTCGATCGACTTCACGAGCGGAGCGAGGCCCGTGTCGATCGCCGCGGCCAGCTCGCGCAGGAGCGGAATCGCTTCCTGCCCGTCGAGCGCCGCGCGCGCTCGCAGTGCGCCGCCGACGGTGTCGGCGACGTCGCGCAGCCCCTTCGCCGTCAGCACGCCGCCGCGAGCCGCGAGCTCGGCCGGCTCGCGGACGTCACGGATCCCGTCGAGCGGAGGCTCCTCGGCCGTGTCCAGCAGCCCGATCGCCTCCGCCGTGAGCGCCTGGCGCCGTGCGACCTCGGCCGGATCGGGCGAAGGAGCGAGCGCACGGGCGAGCTCGGCGCCGTGCTCGGTCGCGGCCGCACGCGCGATCCGCTCGGCGATCGCGGGGAACTCCAGGGCGACAAGTGCGTTCGCATCCACGGCACGAGTGTAGGACGGCAGCGGAGGGATCTGGCAGGCTCACGGCATGGCGACGCTCAACGAATCCGTCGCGGGCGAAGCCGCCGCGGCGCACGCGGCGGTACCGCAGCTCGCCGATGCACTCGTGACGGCGGCGCTCTCGATCGCGGCCGATCGAGTGACGGCGCGCCGGGACTCGATCCTCGCGGCCAACGAGGCAGACGTCGCCGGTGCTGACGGTCTCGACGAGGGGGCACTCGACCGCCTGCGTCTCGACGGCCCGCGGCTCCAGGCAATCGAGAGCCAGCTGCGCGACCTGGCCGCCCTGCCGCCGCTCGAGCGGGAGATCGACTCCTGGCGGCTCTCGAACGGGCTCGACGTCTCCGAGCGGCGCATTCCGATCGGCGTCGTCGGCGCGAACTTCGAGGCGCGCCCGAACGTCGCCGTCGACGTCGCCGGCCAGCTGCTGAAGAGCCTGAACGGCGCCGTCCTCCGCACCGGTGGAGCCGCGCTCGGGACGGTCACGGTTCTCGTCGACGAGGTCCTGCGGCCCGCGCTCGCCGAGGCGGGTCTGCCGCCGGAAGCGGTCGGTCTCGTCCGCTCGCCCGACCGCGAGGGCGCACGGGTGCTCGTCTCGCTGCCGAAGCACGTGCCGCTGGTGATCCTGCGCGGGAGCGGGGAGACGACCGCTGCACTGGCCCGACACGCAGCGGAGCATGGAGTCCGGACGCTCGCCCACGCAGAAGGCGGCGGCGTCCTCTACGTGGCCGCGTCGGCAGACCTGAACAAGGTCGAGGCGATCGTCGAGGCGAGCCTCGACCGGCTCGGCGTCTGCAACCGGCTGAATCTGCTGCTCGTCGACGAGGCGGCTGCGGCGGCGGTCCTGGAGCGTGTCGTTCCGCTGCTCGCGCGGCTCGGCGTCGAGCTCCGCGGCACCGATCAGGCGCGTATTCACGGCGAGATGGCGCCGCTCGACGTCCGGCTGGGCCACGAGTGGGCCAACGATCCCGACCGGGTTGCCACGGTCTCGGTGGGTGTCGTCGACGGCCCGGAGGAGGCCGCCGCGATTGCGAACGGAGAGACATCCGCGCTTGCCGCGACCGTCGTCTGCGAGGACAAGGCGGTCGCGGATCTCTTCCTTGCGCGCTATCGAGGAACGGCCGCGTTCTGGCAGGCGCCCACGAGGTTCACGGACGGCTTCGCCCTGACCGGCGCGCCCGAGACCGGCATCAACGTCGACTGGGTGCCCGGCCCGCGCGGCCCGGTCACCTACCGGGATCTCTGGCTCCGCCAGTACCGCGTCGTCGGCGACGGCACGCAGAGCCGTTGAAGCGGCCCGTCGTCGTCAAGCTCGGCTCCGCGCTCGTGGCCGACGGGCGCGGCCGCGTGCGGCGGGAGCTGCTCCGCGCCCGGGCTGCAGAGATCGCCGAGCTCGTCGCCGCCGGGACGCCGGTGTGCGTCGTCTCATCAGGCGCGATCGCGCTCGGGCTGCCGCTGCTCGGATTGACGTCGCGCCCGCGCTCGCTGCCGCGGCTCCAGGCGGCGTCGGCGCTCGGCCAGTCGCGGCTGCAACGTGCGTGGGAGGAGGTCTTCGCCCGCAACGGTGTCCGCGCCGCCCAGGTGCTGTTGACCGGCACCGAGATCGCCGACCGCCGGGCCTACGTGAACGTTCGCGGAACCCTGGACGCGCTGTTTGCGCTCGGCGCGGTGCCGGTCGTGAACGAGAACGACGCCACCGCGACCGACGAGATCAGCTTCGGCGACAACGACTCGCTCGCGGCCCAGGTCGCCGTCCTTTCCGGCGCCAGGCTGCTCGTGCTGCTGACCTCCGTGGACGGCGTCTACACCCACGCACCGGGTTCGCCCGAGGCGACGCTGATCAGCGAGGGGGCGGAAGCAGGCGCGGCCGCCTTCGGCGCAGGCTCGGTGCTCGGCCGCGGTGGGATGGAGAGCAAGGTGCAGGCAGCAGAGCTGGCAGCGGCGGCGGGCATCCCGACCGTGATCGCGAGCGGGACCGGCGCGTCTGTACTCGGCCCGTTGGTCGCGGGCGAAGAGCGCGGAACGCGGTTCCCGGCCGCAGCGGGTTCAGGCTCGGCCTACAAGCTCTGGCTGCGCTTCGGCAAGCGCATGGACGCGGCCGTCACCGTCGACGACGGCGCCAGGCGCGCGGTTGTCGCTGGTGCGAGCCTCCTTGCCGTCGGGATCGTCGGCTGCGAGCCGGCGTTCCGCGCGGGCGACGGCGTCGAGCTCCGAGGCGAGGATGGCATCGCGTTCGCCCGGGGAATCAGCTCGGTCGACTCGGCCGAGGTCGCGGGTCGACCGGCCAACGTCGAAGCGGTCCACCGCGACCGGTTGGTGCTGCTCTAGGAGTGGTTAGGCGACGAGGCGGCGGGCGCCGTAGAAGCGCCCGTGCGACGAGAGCCGTGACCAGCGGACCGTCGTGCCGCTCCGAGGCGCGTGGATGAACTTCCCGCCGCCTGCGTAGATGCCGACATGGCCGAGCCCGGAGAAGAAGACCAGATCGCCCGCCCGAAGCGCGCTCCGCGCGACCCGGCGGCCGTGCCCGTACTGGGACGCGGCGTGGTGGGGTAGACGGATCCCGATCTTGGCGTAGACGTACTGGACGAGACCTGAGCAGTCGAAGCCCGCCGGCGAGGCGCCTCCCCAGCGGTAGGGGACCCCGGTGAGATGGTTCGCCGTCTGGACGGCACGCAGGCCGAGGCTGACGCTCTTCCTCACACGCTGCTGACGGGTGTGTTGCTTGACACGCTTCTGGACGTGCGTTCGTTCCTTCCCGGACGCGTGGTCGGCTCTGTCCGCCGCACGCGACGGGTCGGCATTGGCGCTACCCGGCCGCAAGAGGCCGGCGGTGGCCAGCACGAGAGCGACTAGTGCGAGAGCGGCGACGGCGCTCAGCGCGGCGCGGGGTGCGCGTTGGGTCATCCTTGAGGACCTCCTCGCGGCGGCGCTGCTCACAGGCGTAGAACTGACGCCCGGCCGGCCGGCCGACTGTTTGCGGGGGACATGATGGCCACGATGTCCTCGCACCGCTATGACGCAAATGGGTTAAACGGCCGAGTGCTGTCTCGACGTCTCTAGATCGTCTTGAACTGCTCGAACGGCTGCCGGCAGCTGTCGCAGTAGCGCAGCGAGCGGCAGGGAGTGGGGCCGAAGATGTTCTCGAGCCGTGTCTCTGCAGAGCCGCAGTACGGGCAGCGGAAGACCGCGCGCTGGAGCTGGACGAGCGCAGGCGCGCCCGCGCTTCGTGGTGCAGGCGGCGCGAAGCCGGCCTTGCGCAGCTTCTCGCGGCCGGCCGGCGTGATCTTGTCGGTCGACCACGAGTCGTCGAGCAGGACGTCGACCTGCGGCTCACCGCCCATCGCCGTGACCGCCTCCTCCATCTGCCGCCGCATCGTGTCGAGCGCGGGACAGCCCATGAACGTCGGCGTGAACTCGATCCGGACGTGATCGCCGTCTACTGCGACGTCCTTGACGACACCGAGGTCGACGACCGAGATGACCGGGATCTCGGGGTCGGGGATCTCGGCCAGCGCCTCCCAGACTGCGGCTTCGGTCACCACTGCGAGCCCACCGGTGCCGAGCGCCGCACCATCGTCATCTCGTTCCAGAGCTCCGCGAAATCCTCGCCTGGAGCGCCGCGCTCGACCGCCTCGACCTCGGGCCGGCCGACCCGCTCCGCGAGCGTCGGCCGCAGCGACGGGCTCGAGCACGCCGAGCGCAGTACGGCCAGAGCTCCTCGACCGCCTGTGTGTAGCGCTCCTCTTCGTGAAGCCGCTCGAGCCACATCTCGGCGTGAAGGCGGTGGTAGACCTCCTCGCGCTCGATCTTGGCCGCGATCCCGGCCAGCTCGGCGTCCTCGTGCTCCTTCAAGCGCTCGATCCGGATCGCGTCGGCGGTCTCGTAGAGCACGTGCCGCGCGATCGTCCGTGCCCAGTCGGGCACGAGGCGCAGCTGGATCAGCGGCGCGCAGCGGTACTCCTCCGGCTGCCGGTCGAACGCGAGCGCATCGGCGTCGGTCCCGAGCTCGACGGCGGCGAGCTCGTAGAGAGCCCGCGCGTGACCGATCTCGTTCTGGGCGATCGACGAGAAGGCGACGTCCTCCTCGAGGAACGGCGCGATCCCGGTCCACTCGGAGTTGCGCCAGCCGAGGATCAGCTCGTCGTCGGCCAGCTCAATCAGCAGCTGTGCCCGCTCGGTCACGTGCCTCCTTCAGCCTCGCCTTGATCGAGTAGCCGTCGACGCGGCGGTACTTGAGGTCGAACTCGTCCGGGAACTCGTCGATCTCGACGATCTGGTCGCGCGGCACGACCCAGAGTGCGACCGACTCGCCGCGGCGCGCATAGAACTCGCGCGCATAGGCGTCCGCGAACGCCTGGTCCGGTGCGTGGAACGAGCCGCCGTGGATGAAGGGCTGCCCTTTCCGCTCCTGCCGGAAGACCTCGTAGATCACCGCGATGCTCCGATGTGTGCCTCGAGTAGTTCGACGACTGCGCGGGCGGGGTGGCCACCTTTCTGGGCGTGCACGAGCAGCGGGATGCCATGCGGCCCTAGCGACTCGGCCGTCTCCGGCTGCTCAGTGAGGATGCCGCGGACGACGTCGACGTAGCCGAGCATCGCCGCCGCGAAGACGTCGAGCCGAGCACCGCGCTCGAGCAGGAAGAGCGCGATGTCGCGCTCGCCCATGTGCGCAGCAGCGCCGAGTCCCGTCTCCCAGTCGCCGCCGCCCCAGTCCCACGAGGCATTGACGAGCGCCGGCTCGCGGTCGAGCAGGTCGCGCACTGCCTCGAGGTCGCCGTGAGCCTTCGAGACGAACGACTCGACGAGCTCCGAATCCAGCCGCGCCGGACGCTCGCTCACGCGGCCTCCGCGAGCACGACCTCCGAGACCCAGTCGACCTCGGCGCGCGACATCCGACGGAACGCGAGCCGCTCCTGCGACGCCGGGCCGTGGCCGGTGACGACCTCGAGCAGCTTGTCCCAGTCCGGCTCGGTGTACTCCCAGACCTCCGCGTCGTTCTTGCGCAGCTTCGGGTCCGGGATCTCGAGTCCGAGCTCGAGGATCTGCGGTACGTAGCCGTCGAGGAACTGCTGGCGCGCGTCCTCGTTCGCCCTGGCTCTTGATCCGCCAGATCACCATCGGATCCTCCTCGGCGGGGATCGGCGTGCCGTGGAAGTGCATCAAGGGCTCCCACCAGCGGGTGAGCGCCTCCTGCACGAGCTCGAACTGCGCCGGCGTCCCCGTCACCATCGCGAGCACCGTGTCGCGGCCGTGGAGGATGTGGAACGACTCCTCCCAGCAGACCTTCTTCATCACCCGCGCGTACGGCGCGTAGGAGCACTTGAGTAGCGCCTTCTGGCTGATGATCGCGGCGGCGTCGACCAGCCACGCGATCACGCCGACGTCGCCCCAGCTCTTCGTCGGGTAGTGAAAGACGTTGTGGAACTTCGACTTGCCCGCGATCAGGTCGTCGAGGCACTGCGAGCGAGGCTTGCCGAGATCCTCGACGACGCGGTAGATCAGCTGGCAGTGGCCGACCTCGTCCTGGATCTTCGCGGTCAGCGCCAGCTTGCGCTGCAGCGTCGGTGCGCGCAGGATCCAGTCGCGCTCCGGCAGCACGCCCATCAGCTCCGAGTTGCCGTGCATCTCGATGAACTTGATCAACCGGGCGCGGTATTCGTCCGGCATCCAGTCGTCCGTCTCGACGAGCCCGCCGGCCTGGACGTAGTCGAGGAATTCCTGCTCTCGCGCTTCCACCTGGTGGCCTCCCTACCTAACGGTCGTTAGCATTGAGTCTATCGTCACCCGCCGGAACGAGTTGACCAGGCAGGCAGCCCGTCTGTTCGCGCAGAAGGGCTACCACGGCACGTCCATGGGCGACCTCGCAGCGGCGATGGGCGTCCAGAAGGGCTCGCTCTACTCGCTGACGGAGTCGAAGCAGGAACTGCTCTACGAGACGATGCGCGAGGGCGCAGCCGCCTTCCACGCCGGGCTCGACGCGATCCCGGAAGGCACGGCGCGCCGCGGAGCGAATCCGGCTGGCGCTACGCGCCCACCTGCGCGTCGTCGCCGAGCAGCTCGACATGGCCACCGTCTTCATCCGCGAATGGCGCTACCTCGAGGGCGCGCGCCGGGAGGAGATCGTCGCGGAGCGGCGCCGCTACGAGGAGCGGCTGCGCGGGCTCTTCCGCGACGGGCGTGAGCACGGGGAGTTGCGCACCGACCTCGACGAGGGCGCCGCGGCTCTGCTCGTCCTCTCGGCCGCGAACTGGGCCTACACGTGGCTGACGCCGGGCCGCGACACCGACGCGCTCGCCGACTCGTTCGCGGCGATCCTCGTCGACGGCATCCGCGGATACTCGTCGCCGCGACCGTGAGGACGACGCTGATCGTGAACCCGCGCGCGAGCCGGGTGACGCACGAGCTGGCTGGAGCGGTCGCGCGGGAGCTCGGCGCGGAGCGCACGGTGTTCACCGAGCGGCCGGGGCATGCGACCGAGCTCGCAGGAGAGGCGGAGACCGAGGCGGTCGTCGCCTTCGCCGGCGACGGCGGCTTCAACGAGATGCTGAACGGCGCCCGGCCGGGGATCGTGCTCGGCTTCGTTCCCGGCGGCGGCACGAGCGTGCTCCCGCGGGCACTCGGCCTGCCGCGAGATCCGATCGCAGCGGCGCGGGCGATCGCGGCGGGCCGCACGCGCACGATCTCGCTCGGACGCGCGAACGGGCGACGCTTCGGCTTCGCCGCCGGCGTCGGGCTCGACGCCGAGCTCATCCGCCGGATGGATGCCCGCGGACGCGACGAGAACGGCAAACGTCCCGGCGATCTCGTCTTCGCCTGGACCGCGTTGCAGGCGCTCGCGGCGCATCGCGTCCGCTTCGACTCTGCGCTCGAGATCGCCGGTCACGGCCGCGCCGCATTTGCGCTCGTCGCGAACGCAGACCCGTACAGCTACGTGGGCCGGCTGCCGTTGCGGCTGCCGCGCGGCGCACAGATCGAACGTGGCCTCGACGTGCTCGCGCCGCGCTCGTTCCGCGCGCGACACCTTCCCGGTGCCGTGAGCTACCTCCTCACCGGGCGGACGCACCTCCCGCTCGTCCGTCTGCACGACCAGGAGCGGATCGAGATCCGCTGCGACACGCCGCTTGCCGCTGCAGGTCGACGGCGAGGACCTGGGCGACGTGACCGAGGTCCTGTTCGAGGCGGAGCGAGACGCCGTCGACAGTGCTCGTCCCTTAACGCTCGCGTAACCGGATAGTCCTGTCAGGACTAGTACGCTCGAGACTATGACGCCGACACGCACGGGCGTGCGGACGCTGACGACGACGGAGGCCGCCGTCCTGGCGTTGCTCGCGATCGAGGGCGAGCGGTCGGGCTACGACCTGCACAAGCTCGTCTCCCGCTCGGTCGGCCATGTCTGGGCGCCGGCGAAGAGCCGCCTCTACGCCGTCCTGCCACGGTTGGCCGCAGACGGCCTGGCGAAGAGCCGCAGCGTCCGCCAGTCCGACCGCCCCGACAAGCAGGTCTACCGGATCACCGCGGCCTGGGCGTGAGGCCATCGATGCGTGGTTCCGAACGGTCGAGCCGGGTGCCCACGACAGCGTGTACCTCAAGGTCTTCCTCGGCGGCCTGACGACCCACGATGTCCTCCGCGCGCACCTGGAGCAGTTCCGGTCCGACCAGCGAGAGCGTCTGCAGGAGCTCGAGCAGATCGACCGCGTGAACACGAACCGTGGTCACGACCGCTACCACCGCTACCTGCTCGAGCTCGGCCTCCGCAGCACGCGGCAGTCGATCCGGTGGGCGGAGGAGGTGCTCCGCGACCTGTGAGGTGGGTTACCGTAGCGCTCGTGCTGGCCGCGTTAGCAGGCTGCGCTGCGAAGGATGCCGCCGCGCCGACGCCGCTCGAGCGCGAGATTCTCTCGCTCGCCGACTCGATGGAGCGGACTCACCCCGATCTCTTTCACTCCGTCTCGCGCGAACGCTTCCGCAGCGAAGCCGATGACCTCGCGTCACGGTCCTCCGGGCTGACGCGCGACGAGCTCGTCGTCGGTCTGATGCGGCTGACCGCTCTGCCGGGCGAGCGCGACGGGCACACCGGCATCTACCCGTTCGACGCGCACGCCCGGACGCTCCACATGTATCCGCTCCGGCTCTACGACTTCGCCGACGGACTGCACGTCGTCGGCTCGATCGGCGGCCAGGACCTGACCGGGCGCAAGCTGACGGCGATCTCCGGCACACCGGTCGCCGAGATCGTCGCCAAGGTGCGACCGCTCGTGCCCCACGACAACGAGTCCGGCCGGCGCTGGCTACTCCCCGAATTCGTGACTACGGCCGAGGTCATCCGCGGGCTCGGGATCGCGTCGGGGCCGACGGCGACGTTCTCGTTCGCGGACGGCAGCGAGGTGGAGCTCGCTCCGGTGCCGGCCCAGCAGGTGGCGGGGACGCTGGGCGGCGCGCCCGCTCCGCTCCCGACTGCGCACAACCCCGTCTGGCTCCGCAGCGTCGACAACCCGCAGTGGCTGACGACGCTCCGAGGCGGCCGTGTCGTCTACCTCGGCTACCGGCTCACGACGAGCTCGACCTTCGAGCTCGCGCAGCGGTTCCTGAGGCTGGCTCGGAAGCCGAAGGTCACCCGTGTGATCGTCGACGTGCGCCTGAACCACGGGGGCGACAACACGACCTATCACCCGCTGCTCGACGTCCTGTCGCGGCCCGGCATCGGTCGCAAGACCGTCGTTCTCCTCGGCCGGACGACGTTCTCGGCCGCCGGCAACTTCGTCGCCGACGTCGACCGGAGGACGAAGGCGCGCTTCGTGGGCGAGCCGAGCGGAGGCGCGCCGAGCCAGTGGGGCGACTCGGTGCCGGTGGAGCTCGCCCGCGCCGGGTTGACCGTGCATGTCGCGACCACGTACTGGGAGTTCGGCCCTCGCGGCGACAAGCGGCTTGCGACCGTGCCCGGCGTGCGCGTCGAGATGACGGCGGCCGACTTCTTCGCGGGGCGCGATCCGGTGCTGGCGCGGGCACTCGCGCTGCGCTGACCGATTCGCTCCGCGAGCGTCTAAGACGGCGTGCGCCTCTGTCTCGTCCTGCTCGTGCTGCTCGCGGCGCTCGCCGCCGGTTGCGGCGGCGACGAGCCCGAGAAGAGCGTCGCGGTCGAGGACGAGCTGGCGGAGCGCTTTCAGTTCCCGCGGCTCGGTGCGACGCTGCGCGAGGGCGAGCCGGAGACCCGTGGCAACGTCACCGTCGCGGAGATCGTCTATCCCTCGCAGGGGCCTGACAATGTCACCGGTTTCATCGTCCGGCCGCCCAAGCCGGAGCAGGATGCGGCCGGGATCGTGTTCATGCACGGCGGTGGCAGCGGCAAGGGGTCCGACTTCCTTCCCGACGCTCGCATGCTCGCGCGGCGCGGCGCCGTGGCGTTGACGATCGACTCGCCGTTCGCCCGTTCGACCGACGAGAAGATCCGGAAGGGCACCGCCGAGCTCGAACCGACCTACGAGACGATGGTGCAGAACGTTCAGGACGTCCTGCGCGGCCTCGACATCCTCGTCGACCAGTTCGGCGTCGATCCGGAACGGCTCGCGGTCGTCGGCTACAGCAAAGGCGCGCAGCCGGCGGCTCTGGCCGCGGCGCTCGACCCTCGTGTCCGAGCGCTCGTGCTGATGGCCGGCTTCGCGCACCCGTCCGGCTTGCCGATGGACAGGGAGGCGCAGAAGCTCTTCGGCGCCATCGATACCGTCGACTTCGTCGACAACCTGGCGCCGACGCGCCTCCTGCTGCAGGGGGCCGAGTTCGACTCGATCATTCCCCGCAGCGAAATGGAGCTGCTCGCCGAAGCGGCGAGCAAGCCCAAGGAGATCCGCTGGTACGACGCCGACCACGACCTCGGTCCCCAGGCCGCGCTGGAGCGGCGGGCCTGGCTCGTTGAGCAGCTGAGCCTCGGATAGAGTCCGCGGCGCGATGGCGAGCACCGTTCCGGCCGAGCGCGATCTGCGCCGCGTGATCGGCGACGGTGAGACCATTCCCGACGGCGAGATCGAGGGAGTCGGCGAGCAGGAGCTGCTCGGGCTCTACCGCTCGATGGTGCTGCTGCGCACCTACGACGAGCGCTCGGTCGTCTATCACCGCCAGGGCCGGATCGGCACCTACGCGATCTTCTGGGGGCACGAGGCGATCCAGGCCGGCGCCTTCCACGCTCTCGAGGACGAGGACTGGATCTTTCCCGAGCTACCGCGAGTCGGCGATCGGCCTCTTGCGCGGGATGCCGGCCGCAACCGTGCTCTCCTGGTGGCGTGGCCACCCGGCCGGCTGGTGGAACCCCGCCGACTACAACCTCGCGTCGATCTGCGTCCCGATCGCCACGCAGGTGCCGCACGCGGC
Source organism: uncultured Gaiellaceae bacterium (assembly GCA_963820565.1). Lineage (GTDB taxonomy): Bacteria > Actinomycetota > Thermoleophilia > Gaiellales > Gaiellaceae > Gaiellasilicea. The sequence continues at coordinate 415,742 of CAWGAD010000005.1, read as the reverse complement.
GGGCCTCGCCTGGGGCAAGCGCTTGCGCGGCGAGTCCGCGTGCGCTCTGACCTTCTTCGGGGACGGTGCCACGTCCGAGGGCGCGTTCCACGAGGGCGCCAACTTCGCGGCCGTGATGCGGGCTCCGCTCGTCCTCCTCTGCAACAACAACCAGTGGGCGATCTCGACCCCGCTCTCGGCGCAGACGCGCGCAGAGACGCTCGCCGACAAGGCGGCCGGCTACGGGATCCCGGGAACGCGCGTCGACGGCGGCGACGTGCTCGCCGTCTACGAGGCGACCCGGGAAGCGGTTGCTCGGGGACGCGCAGGCGAGGGACCGAGCTTCATCGAGGCGGTCACGTACCGCACGGCCCCACACGCGACCGCCGACGACCCGAGCGCGTACATCGATCTCGAACGGGTGGAGGAGGAGCGCGCCAACGAGTGCGTCGGCCGCTACGAGCGCTACCTCCGCCGGCTGGGGATCCTCGGCGACGAGCTCGTCGCCGAGATCAAGGGCGAGGCAGCAGACGTGATGCGCGCCGGGATCGCGGCCGCCGAGGCAGAGCCGCCCGCCGACATCGGGCTCCTGTTCGAGCACGCGCTCGCCGATCCGCCCGCGTCCTTCGACCACGATCTCGCTGAGCTGCGGAGGATCCTCGGTGGCTGACCGTTATCTCGTTGAAGCCGTCAACGATGCCCTCCAGTTCGAGATGGAGCGCGACGAGAACGTGCTCGTGCTGGGCGAGGACGTCGGACGTGCCGGCGGTGTCTTCCGCGCCACCGCAGGCTTGCGCGACCGTTTTGGCCCCGACCGGTGCGTCGACACGCCGCTGGCCGAGGCGGGCATCCTCGGCTCCGCGGTCGGGCTCTGCATGGCGGGCTTCCGGCCGGTCTGCGAGATGCAGTACGACGCCTTTTCGTACCCCTGCCTCGACCAGCTGATCACGCACGTCGGCCGCTACCGCTGGCGCACGGGCGGGAAGATGACGTTTCCGATCACGATCCGGATGCCCTACGGCGGCGGCGTGCGGGCGCCCGAGCTGCACGACGACTCGCCCGAGACGTACTACGTCCACACGCCCGGGATCAAGGTCGCGATCCCGTCGACGCCGGCCGACGCGAAGGGACTGCTGGCGGCGGCGATCCGCGATCCCGATCCCGTCGTGATCCTCGAACCGAAACTCGTCTACCGGACGCAGCGCGGTGAGGTTCCGGAGGGCGAGCACGTCGTCCCGCTCGGCCAGGCCCGGCTCGCACGCGAAGGGAGCGACCTGACGCTGGTCGGCTACGGCGCGATGGTTCCCGTGTGCGAGAAGGCCGCGGACGAGCTCGACGCGTCGGTCGAGGTGCTCGACCTGCGCTCGCTGAAGCCGCTCGACGAGGAGGCGCTGCTCGCCTCCGCGGCCAAGACGGGTCGCGTCGTCCTCGTGCAGGAGGCGCCGCGGACGTGCGGCTACGCGGCCGAGCTCGCAGCGATCCTGGCCGAGAAGGCGCTGCTCGACCTGCGTGCTCCGGTGGTGCGCGTGACCGGCTACGACGTCCCGTATCCGTACTGGCAGCTCGAGGACGCCTACATGCCCTCGGTCGCCCGCGTCGCCGACGCTGCCCGCCGCCTGCTCGAGTTCTGATGGCCGTCCACGAGCTGCCGCTCGACCCCGCGAACCTGCACGGGCACTTCTCGCGAGACCTCGACCCGGTACTCACGATCGACCCGGGCGAGTCGGTTCGGATCTCGGTGCCGAACGCCGGCTGGCAGCTCGCCCCGGACGAGGAGGTCGCGTCGCGCGATCCCGAGATCGACACCGGCCACGCACTCGCCGGTCCGATCGCGGTTCGGGGTGCGCGGGCGGGCCAGACGCTGGTCGTCGAGGTCGACGAGGTCCTGCCGGGCTCGTGGGGCGTCACGCACGCCGAGCCGTCTCACCGGATCGACTGGCAGCTCGAGGATGGAGTCGGGCGCGCCGGGGATCGCCGCATCCGGCTCGCTCCGTTCCTCGGCGTGATGGGGATGCCGCCGCCGGAGCCGGGCACCCACTCGACGATCCCGCCCCGGCCCTGGGGCGGGAATATCGACTGCAAGGAGCTCGTCGCCGGCACGACGCTCTTCCTGCCGATCCCGGGCGACGGCGCGCTCTTCTCGGCCGGTGACGGCCACGGCGCCCAGGGAGACGGCGAGGTCTCAGGCACGGCGATCGAGTGCCCCGTCAGCGCGCAGCTGACGATCGACGTCCGCGACGACCTGCCGCTCGAGTGGCCGGTGGCGAGGATCGAAGGAGCGTGGCTGACGTTCGGCTTCGACGAGCACCTCGGCCTCGCGGCGCGAATCGCCGTGGACGGGATGCTCGAGCTGATGGAGCGGGTGCACGGGCTCGCCCGGCCCGAAGCCCTGGCGCTCGCGTCGATCGTCGTCGACCTGCGGGTGACGCAGGTCGTCAATCAGGTGCTCGGAGTGCACGCGGTCCTGCGGGACGACGCGTTCGTGTGAGCGAGCGGCTGCGTCTCTGGCTCGAGCGGGCCGAGAGCGGCTATCGCCTCCGTGATGCGGGACCGGCGAGCCCGTGCGCTGGGAGGATCCGCGGATCCGGGTCGTCCCTGCCGCCGGTGTCTCCTACCGGCCCGAGGCGCTCCCGGATGTGTCCTTCGATCCCGGCCGGCGGCTCGCGCTCGTGCCGGAGCCGGAGAACCAGCACGACCCCAACGCCGTCGCGATCTGGAACGCGGAGCAAACGCTCCAGGTCGGCTACGTCCCCGCCGCCGTTGCGCCCGAGCTCGCCGGCGACGAGCAGGCGCTGTCGCTCTGGCGGGTGGAGGGCGGCCTCCGCGTCCTGATCGTCCCTGCCGACGCCTGGGTCGGAACCCCCCGGTAGCCTGCGCGGCGATGGCGTACGAGTTCAAGCTGCCCGACCTCGGCGAGGGCCTGACCGAGGGCGAGATCGCGCGGTGGCTCGTGACCGAGGGCCAGGAGCTGGCGGAGGACGATCCCCTCGTCGAGATCCAGACTGACAAGACGACGGTCGAGATCCCCTCTCCGGCGGCCGGGACCGTCACGCGGATCCTCGTCGGCGAGGGCGAGGTCGTCCCGGTCGGGACGGTGCTCGTCGTGATCGGAGGCGACGGGAACGAGGCGACGCCGGTGGCGGTTGCTCCTCAGGCGGCGCAGCCGCGCCCCGCCGAGAGAGCAAGTGTTGAATCAACACAAACTCGCGTCCAGGCGACGCCGATCGTCCGCCGGGTTGCTCAGGAGCTCGGTGTAGATCTTGGCTCCCTGCGCGGAACAGGGCCCAACGGACGCATCACCGAAGCCGACGTTCGCGGCGCCGCCGGAGAGGAGCTTGTGTTGAATCAACACAAGCTCTCAGAGGGGCGGCGGGAGCCGGTGCGCGGGGTGCGGCGGCAGATCGTCGAGCATCTGACGCGCGCGCACCGAGAGGTTCCGGCGGTCACGTTCGTCGAGGAGTGCGACTTCACGGGTGCCGACCTCGCGCAGCTGCTCCCCGTCGTGCTCAAGGCAACGGCCGCGGCGCTGCAGGAGTTCCCGGAGCTGAACGCCCGCCTCGAGGGGGACGAGATCGTCTACCTCGACCGCTACGACTTCGGCGTTGCCGTGCAGACCGACCAGGGTCTCGTCGTCCCGGTCGTTCGAGGTTGCGACTCGGCCTCGCTCGAAGAGCTCGCGAACGAGGTCGCGAGGCTCGCCGACGCCGCCCGCGCCGGCACGCTGAAGCCCGAGGAGCTGCGCGGTGGCACGTTCACGGTCACGAGCGCCGGCAAGCTCGGCGGCCTCTTCGTGACGCCGCTCGTCAACCATCCCGAGGTCGCGATCCTCGGTGTGCACCGGATTGCACCGCGGCCCGCCGTCGTGGACGGCGAGCTCGCGGTGCGTCAGCTCGGCAACGTCTCGGTCACGTTCGACCACCGCGTCGTCGACGGCGCGCGCGCCGCCGCGTTCACGCTGGACGTGATTCGCCGGCTCGAGTCCGGTCTCCCCTCCTAGCTAGTCGTCGTCTCCTCCGCCTCGACCGCGGTTGCCGTGGTCGTTGAGCTGGGCGCGGATCTCGCCGCCCGGGCTTTGGGTGGAGTGCACGTTCGCGTACGCCCTGCCGGCCCGCATCGCAGCGACGACCTCGTCGAAGCCCGCCTGACCGGCCGGGATCCCCTGCGCGGCAATCGCGATCACGTCGTCCTTGTCGAGCTCGCCCGTAATCGTGCCGGACGGTGTTGGGCAGGCCTGCGTCCCTGGCGGCGTGTTGCCCGGCGGGGCCAAGTTGCTGCAGAGCCACAGCACGATGCCGCCGTTGACGGCCCGTTTCGCGAAGTGGATGTGCGCCTGCGTCACGGAGCCGCCTTCGATGTTCGAGTAGCTCAGCCGATACGCGAGCTTCGTGCCGTCGTTGGAGAGCGTCGCCTCGAACCTGCCGTCCGCAAGCGTCGAGACGTCAGGGTTCTCCTCGAAGCCGTTCAGAGGATTGCCGGCGAAGTGCTTCGAGCTGCTACCGGCGATGGCGTACGAGCCAGCCCCCAGGAGTGCGATGACGACTGCGAGCCCAGTCACGCGGAGCGCGAGTTTCGACATGCCTGAACCTCCCCTCGATGAGACGGACCCGGATCGGGCCGTCACACCGTCCTACGAATCGTCCGGGCGGTCGGATTTCAGGCGGCGGCGGGAACGTGCGGCAGATGCTGCTCGATCATCGCCTCGATCCGCGGCGCGCTCGTGCGGCCGTCGAGACGAGAGACGGCCCGCCGGTCCTTGACGAGCACGAGCGTGGGAACGACCTCGACGCTGAACCGCTCGGCGAGCTCGGGACTTGCGTCGACGTCGACCCTGCGGATGCGCAGGCGATGGCGTTCCTTGCGCTCGAGATGGGCCAGGAGGCTCTCCATTCTGCGAGCGGGACCGGAACGCTCGGACCAGAAGAACACGAGCAGGGGCGTGTCGTCGTTCATGCGTGTTGTATCCCCAGAAAACACGGCCTCGAAACCCGGCCCGTCACTACACTGGCTGAGGTATGGGGGACTGGTACACGATCGGTCTCGCGCTCGGCCTCGGAACCGCATTCGGCGCGCTGTTCGCCGGGCTGCTCTCGGCGACGCCGCTGGGACGTGCGGCTGCGGTTGCGCTCGCCGGTGCCGCGGGCGCCCTGGCGGGAGTGCTGATCGACGACTGGACAGAGCTTCTCGCCGGAGCAGCGGCAGGCGTCGTCGCGGCGCTCGCGGCCGCGATCATCGTCGCCGGCGCGCTACGCCGCGGCGCCACACGTAGCGGCCTCGCGCTGATCGTCGCAGCCGTCGCCGTCGGCATCGCCGGGCTTGCCTTCGTCCCCATCGCCGGCTACCTCGTCGCGGTCGCGCTGCCCGCGTTGGCGGTGCGCCTCCGTCGCACCCAGGCCGAGCGCTACGCCGGCCTTCGCTCCCTTGCCCGCGACTGACCGCAGCACGAAGAAGCTGATCCTCGTGATCATCGACGGCCTGACGCCGTCGATGCTCGAGGACACGCTCGAACGTGGGAGCGCGCCGGCGCTCGCCCTGCTCGCGGACCACGGCCGCTACCGGCGGGCGGTCTCGACGTTTCCTTCGCTGACCCCGGTCTGCCTGTCCTCGCTCGCAACCGGCGCACACCCCGACGTGCACGAGATCCCGCACCTCGTTTGGTACCACCGCGGCGAGCGGCGGCTGGTCGAGTACGGCTCGTCGTTCGGGGCCGTACGCGCGGCGGGTACGAGGCAATCGCTCGTCGACACCGTCTACGGCCTCAACGCGAGCCACCTCGGCCGACGCGCCGTGACCGTGTACGAGGCGCTCGAGGACGCGGGCCTGGTCGCGGCTGCCGTCAACATCACGTGCTACCGCGGCCGCACCGAGCATCGCCCGACCGTCCCGTTCCTGACGAGGCCGGCGCTCGGGCCGAGCCGCTTCTTCTTCTACAACCTCTTCCAGTCGGACGTGACCGGCGCCCCGCTCTCGGTGCGCAATCGGCCACGGGGGACGATCGATGCGTACGCGACCGCCGTCGGTCGCTGGCTCGTGACGCGAGACGGCTTCGACTTCCTCGTCTTCTACCTCTCGGACTACGACTACGCCTCGCACGCACAGGGGCCGGATGCGGCGCACGCTGCGCTCGCCCGTTGCGACGACGCCGTCGGCACGCTGATCGCTGCGGCCGGCGGGCCGGACGAGTTCCTCGAGCGCTACGCGGTCATCCTGTGCTCCGACCACGGCCAGACCACCGTGCAGGACGTGGCGCGGCTCCAGGACACCTTCCCCGAGGCGATCGTGACCGCGTCGAACCGCGCGGGCATGGTCTACACGGACGCGGCTGACTTGAGGCCGCTCGCGACCCGCCTGGACGGCAACCCAGCCGTCGACGTCGTCCTCTGGCGCGAGGGCGAGGAAGCGGTGGCGCGGCGGGACGGCGAGGAGCTGCGCTTTACGCCGACGCGGCACGAGTGGAGACGCCTCGATCCTCGATCATCCGGACGGCCTCGAACGGGCCTGGGCCGCGCTCGCAAATCCGAACGCGGGCGAGCTGATCGTCTCCGCGGCTGCCGGTTGGGAGTTCGCCGACCTCGCCGGTCGCAACCACGCGGGCGGCGGCTCGCACGGCTCGCTTCTGACCGGGGACTCGGAGGTGCCGATGCTGGCGGTCGGCCTCGACGTCCTGCCGGCGTCGATCGTGGAGGTGATGCCGGCTGTGCTCGACCACTTCGGCGTCGCTGCCCCCGCGTACGCCCGTGTGCTCGCACGCGCATGAGGACGGCCGCGCAGCTGGCGGAGTATCTCCGCAGGCGGGGAATCTCCGACGAGCGGGTGCTGGCCGCGATCGAGCGCGTTCCGCGGGAGCTCTTCGTCCCGGAGGGGCTGCGCCGCAGCGCGTTTGACGACCGAGCGCTGCCGATCGGTCACGGCCAGACGATCTCGCAGCCGTTCATGGTCGCCACGATCTGTGCGGCGCTCGAGCTCGAGGGTGACGAGCGCGTGCTCGACGTCGGCACCGGGTCGGGCTACCAGGCCGCGGTGCTCGCCGAGCTCGCCGACGAGGTCGTGACCGTCGAGCGGGTCCCGGAGCTGGCAGACCGGGCACGTGTCACGCTCGAGCGCGCCGGCTACGGCCGGGTGGATGTGCGTGTCGGTGACGGCACGCTCGGCGTTCCGGACCGCGCTCCCTACGACGCAATCGCCGTTGCGGCGGCGGCACCGGGAGTGCCCGAGGCGCTCTACGAGCAACTCGCGCCCGGCGGCCGGATCGTCCTGCCCGTGGGCAGCCTGCACGACCAGTGGCTCGAAGTGGTCGTCCGCGGGCCGCAGGGCCCGGTGGTCGAGCGCTCGGTGCCGTGCCGCTTTGTCCCGCTGATCGGCTCCGCAGGGTTCGCCGAGCAAGGGGCGGGGTAGCATCGCAGCAGTGAGGGGTCAGAGGGCATCGACGCTGTTGCGGCAGCCCGTTTTCGTGCGCGGCATCCGTCTCGGCGAGGTCGAGAACGTGCTGCTCGACGCCGAGAGCGTCCGCATCCTCGGCCTGGACGTGCTCTGCGGCGACGGCCTCAACCGCTTCCTCCCCTTTGCGATGGCCAGGAAAGGGGAGGGCGGGATCGAGATCGAGAGCGCCCTGACCTTGCTCGACCCGCGCGAGCTCCAGTTCTACCGCAGCCGCGGCCGCACGCTTGCGTCGACGCCGGAGCTCACCGACGCGGTCGTCGGCGCGGACGGAGTCCTCGTCGTAGCTCTCACTGCTCGCTGCTAGTCTCGCCCGCGCGTGCAGCGCTCCTCCGCCATCCGTGCCTCGAGCGCCCTTGCCCGGACCCGCGGAGCGCTTTCCAAGCCCCACAACTGGCTCCAGCTCGCCCGTTTCTGCGCCGTCGGCGCGAGCGGCTACGTCGTCAACCTCGCCGTCTACACCTTGCTCCTGCACGCCGCCGACCTGCACTACCTGCTCGCAGCCACGTGCTCCTTTCTGGTCGCCGTGACGAACAACTACACGTGGAACCGGCTCTGGACGTTTCGCGGGCAGCGCGGGCATGTCGCCTACCAGGGGCTGCGCTTCCTCGTCGTCTCGACGATCGCTCTCGGCGCGAACCTCGTGGTCCTCTACGTGCTCGTCCAGCAGCTCGAGGTCGGGAAGGTGCTCGCTCAGGCGATCGCAATCGTGCTCGTCACCCCGCTGAACTTCGTGGGGAACAAGCTCTGGTCCTTCGGGCCGCGTTAGTCGCCGCCGCGGTGGCGGCGCTCGCGCTCGCCTCGCCCGCCGGCGCGGCCACGGCGCCGAGCGAGCCGGTGTACGACGGCCAGGGGCGGCTCGTGCAGACGCCGTTCGTGCCGCCGGCAGACGCAGCCGAGCTGACGGAGGCGGAGGCGACACGCATCCTGCTCCGCAACCCAAAGGTGGCCCGCTGGCTCGAGCGCTATCCGCCGCGGCCGCAAACCGACGCCGAGTATCGCCCTGCCACGGACGAGTGGGTCGTGAAGGCGTGGTCCGGCGCCGCGGGCCAGATCGTGCTCGGGAAGGTCGACGACGGGTCGGGCGACGTGCGCGAGGCGTGGACGGGGCCGCAGGTCGCCTGGACGATGGCTCGCGGAGGTGCGGGCGCGTTCGGCGGCAGGACGATCAACGGCATCTGGGTCTGGCTCGCCTTCTGCGCGGCGTTCTTCGTCGGGCTGGCGAACCTGCGGCGGCCCTGGTCACTGCGGAACCTCGACCTGCTCGCGCTGCTCTCGTTCTCGATCTCGCTCCGTTTCTTCAACGAGGGCGAGATCTTCTGGAGCGTCCCGCTCGTGTACCCGCCGCTCGTCTACCTCCTCGGCCGCTGCGTCTGGATCGCGCGCCGCAACCGGCCGCCCAGGGCCTCGCCGCCGGTCTGGCCGATCTGGCTGCTCGCGGCCGCTGCGGTCTTCCTGGCTCGGCTTCCGGGTCGGGCCTCAACGTCGAGGCGCAGCGCAGCGTGATCGACGTCGGCTTCGCGGGCGTCGTGGGTGCGCAGCGGATCGCGAACGGCGAGGCGCCCTACGGCAACATGCCCGTCCAGGATGACCTGAAGCCCTGCGGCCCGGCCGACGCCGAGGGAGAGATCCGGGAGCGGATCCAGACGAACGGCCGCTGCGAGGCGTCGAACCCGCGCGGCGACACCTACGGCCCCGTCTCCTACCTCGCCTACCTGCCGGGGTACGCCGTCTTCGGCTGGACCGGGAAGTGGGACGAGCTCTGGGCTGCGCACGCGACGTCGCTCCTCTTCGACGCGCTCTGCCTGCTCGGGCTCGCGCTGGTCGGTCACCGCTACGGCGGGCCGCGGCTCGGTGCGACCCTGGCGTTCGCGTGGGCGGCGTATCCGTTCACGCTGTACGTGTCGAACTCGAACACGAACGACGCGATCATGCCCGCGTTCCTGATCTGGGGCTTCTGGCTGGCCTCTTCGGCCTGGGCCCGCGGGTCCGCCGTCGCCCTCGCCGGCTGGACGAAGTTCGCAGCGCTGCTCCTCGCACCGCTCTGGCTCTCCTACCCGCACGGTCTCCGCGCTTCGTTGCGGAACTACGCGCTCGCGTTCGGCGGCGTGACCGTTGCCGCCTTCCTCGTCCTGCTGCTCGAGCCGGACCCGCTCCACGCAGCGCGCGTCTTCGGCGAGAGAACCTTCGGATTCCAGCTCGATCGCAACTCACCGTTCTCGATCTGGGACTGGGGGCAGTACCACGCAAAGGGCATCCCCGACCTGCACGTCGTCCAGCAGGTGCTGCAGGTGCTCGTCGCGGCGGGCGCCGTCCTCGTCGCCTTCGTGCCGAGACGGAAGTCGATCCTCCAGCTCGCCGCGCTCACGGCGGCTGTGCTGATCGGCTTCGAGCTCGTGCTGACGCACTGGTTCTATCTCTACATCCCGTGGTTCTTCCCCTTCGTCGCCTTCGCCCTGCTCTGGCACCGTGATCGCGTCGCGCCGGTTCACTGAGATCGCCGCGGCGGGCGCCGCGGCCCTCTTCCTCGTCTCGTGGGGCTTGCTTCATCGTGGCTGGTACGACGAGGGGCAGATCGTCGACATCCCCGTCTACGAGACCTACGGGAACGCGATCGAAGCGGGCTCGGTTCCGTACCGCGACATCAGACCCGAGTATCCGCCGGGCGCGCTCGCCGTCTTCGTCGCACCAGCGCTCCTGAGCGACGACAGCGACGGATTCCGGGACGCTTTCGAGTGGCTGATGGCCGGCTGCGGGGTCGCGCTCGTGCTGCTGACCGGCGTCGCACTCGCCGGGTTGCGGGCGCCGCCTGCGCGAACCGCTGCCGTTCTCGCGCTCGTGGCGGTGTTCCCGCTGTTGCTCGGCTCCGTGATCCTGACGCGCTTCGATCTCTTTCCCGCCGCGCTCGTCGCGGGTGCGCTGGCGGCGCTCGTCCACGGCCGGCACCGGCTCGGTCTCGCCGTGCTCGGGGCCGCGGTGGCGGTGAAGCTCTACCCGGCCGTCCTGGTGCCGCTTGCAGTCGCCTACGTCTGGCGGCGTCGCGGCCGCCGCGAGGCGCTCGTTTGCACCGGCGTTCTCGCAGTAGTCGTCCTGCTCGTCTTCCTGCCCTTCCTCGTGGTGGCGCCGGAGGGCGTAGCGCACAGCATCGGCCGGCAGCTGTCGCGGCCGCTCCAGATCGAAAGCCTCGGCGCCGCGCTCTACCTCGCCGCCCATCACCTCGCGGGCGTCGACATCGAGATGCGCTCGGGACACGGCTCGCAGAACCTGCACGGGCCCGGCACGGGCGTCGCCGCGGTGCTGCTCAGCGCCGCCCAGATCGCGGTTCTCATCTGGATCTGGCTGCGGCGGCCGGGAACCGCGGAGGAGCTCGTGCGCTGGAGCGCCGCGGCGCTCGTCGCCTTCGTCGCGCTCGGCAAGGTGCTCTCGCCGCAGTTCCTCATCTGGCTCGTGCCGGCAGTGGCGCTCGTCGCCGGCCTGCGCGGGCTCAAGGCGTCCGTTCTCCTGATGCTGGCGCTCGTCCTCACCCAGCTCTGGTTCCCGTCCCGCTACTGGGATCTCGCCCGCGAGCTCGACCTGCTGCCCTCGGTGCTCGTGCTCGTGCGAGATCTCGTGCTCGTCGCGCTCCTCGTCGTCCTGGTCAAGGAAAGTCGACGCGCACCGGCTCGATCGCCGTAGCCCGGCCCGACTCGTCGCACTCGATCAGCGCGCCCTCGATGCGCACGCCGCCCTCGGCGGTCTCGAAGCGGACGGGCAGGCCGGTGCGCATGCGGTAGATCGCGAGATCGGCCTTGACGCCGATGACGGAGTCGTGCGGGCCGGTCATCCCTGCATCGCTCAACGCGGCCGTGCCGCCGGGCTGGACGCGGGCGTCGGAGGTCTGCACGTGCGTGTGCGTGCCGATCACCGCCGTCACGCGGCCGTCGAGCCAGCGCGAGAGCGCGACCTTCTCGCTGGTCGCCTCCGCGTGCACGTCGACGACGATCACCGGTGTCTGGGCGCGCGCCTCCTCGACGAGCCCGTCGACGAGCTCGAACATCGAGATCGCGGGCGACATGAAGAGCGAGCCGAGCAGGTTGATCACGGCGACGGCCGTCCCGTCCTCCCCCGTGGCGACGGTGAGGCCGCGGCCCGGCGTCAGCTCGGAGAAGTTCGCGGGGCGGACGACGGTCTCCGAGGTCGCGAGGTAGGCGTTGATCTCGGAACGGCGCCAGGTGTGGTTGCCGAGCGTGATCACGTCGGCGCCCGCTGCCAGGATTCGAGCCGCCAGCTTGGGCGTGATCCCGACGCCGTCGGCCGCGTTCTCGCCGTTGACGATGCAGAACGACGCGCCGAGCTCCTGGCGCAAGCCGCGCAGACGCTCCTCGATCGCACGTCGCCCCGGGGCGCCGACGACATCGCCGATGAAGAGAATCTTCAGCGGATCGACAGTGCGGCAGCCGGGCGCACCGACAGCGACACGTTGTTGCCTGCGTCCTGCGTGTAGTCGGCGAGCGCCTGGCGCTCGACCCCGGAGAGGTCGACGACCACGCCGATCTTCGAGCTCGCCGCCGCGACCGCCGAGCCGACGGTGAGAGCCGGATCAGCCCGCAGGTGGGTGAGCGAGACCACGACCGAGGGTGCCGCCTGCGGCCTGATGTCGATCCGCGCGCCGTAGGTCCGGTTCGAGAGCACGAAGTCGGTGATGCCGACGACGGTTCCGGTCACGGGCGAGTAGATCTCCGTTCCCGGGGCAGCGCCGATCGAGAGTGCCGACGTTCCAGGCCCGCGGTCGCCCCGCAGCTGATACCAGACGAGCCGGTGCCGGCCCGAGCCCGCGAGACGGTGCCAGAGCCGTGCGAAGAGCCCTGCGTTGCCCTGGCGTCCGACCGGGTCGAGCACGAGCGCCCCGCTACCGGCGTTGTGGTAGCCGATTGCCGTGACCGCGCTCTGTGCGACCGGCAGCTGCAGGTGCAGGGCCCCGGTGGTGGCGACGATCTGCGACGCGGGCGGGCCACCCGGGAGGATGTCGGAGTCTGCGAGCGGCTGCGAGGCGACGGGCGTCGCGCTCCAGGTCCCGAACGCGGTCAGCAGCAGGGTTACGAGCAGCACCGCCGAAAGGATCGCCGTGGCGACGAAGCGGCCGGCGTGCCGCTCCGGCCGCCGGTTGCGCGCACGCATGCGTTGAACCTCTCTGGACGCACGCAGGCGCGCCGCCTCTCGGCTTCGGGCCGTAGCCATGCGCGGCACCATAGCCGACCCTTCCGAAACCTTCCACAAGGTAGAGGCCTGGCTGCTATCGCGGGCACGTTGGGTCATGCGCTCTTCCTCGTTCCCAGACGCCCACCTTACGGACGAGCCCGGACGCAGCGGCGACAGCGCTTTCGACTGCGCCGTGGCGGATTTTCCGACTCCCGGAAGACGGGTCATCGGCGCGACTAGTCTCCCCTCCATGACGACGTGCAAGGCGTGCGGCCGCGACAATCCCGCCGGCGCGAAGTTCTGCAACGCCTGTGGCTCTCCGCTCTCGGCGGGAGCGATCGGTGCGGAACGAAGGATCGTCTCGGTGCTCTTTGTCGATCTGGTCGGATTCACGCGGCAGGCGGAGATGCTCGACCCCGAGGACGTACGCGCGATTCTGACGCCGTACTACGCGCGGGTTCGTGCGGAGCTCGAGCGCCACGGCGGCGTGGTCGAGAAGTTCGTCGGCGATGCGGTCATGGGCGTCTTCGGCGCACCGACCGCGTACGGCGACGATCCTGAGCGCGCCGTTCGAGCCGCGTTTGCGGTGCGCGACTGGGCCGAGCAGGACGGGCTCGAGTTGCGGATCGCGGTGAACACCGGAGAGGCGATCGTCGAGCTCCAGGCACGCCCTGGTCACGGTGAGGCGCTGGTCGCGGGCGATGTCGTGAACACGGCTGCGCGTCTCCAGTCCGCCGCGCCGGTCGGAGCGGTCCTCGTGGGCGAGGAGACCTACGCGGCCACGCGCAATGCCATCGAGTACAGGCCCGCGCAGCCGGTGCTGGCGAAAGGAAAGAGTGCACCGGTTCCTGCCTGGCTGGCCGTACGGCCGACCTCGCTCGCGGGCGAGCGGCCGATGGCGCCCGTGCCGATGATCGGCCGCGAGCGCGAGCTTCGAGTGCTCGCCGGAATCTGGGAACGCGTGGTCGCCGAGAGCCGCGCGCAGTTGGTGACGATCTTCGGCCCGGTTGGGATTGGGAAGACCCGGCTCGGGCTCGAGTTCGCCCAGTTCGTCGCCGGTGCTGGGGCGCGTGTGGTTCGTGGGCGGGCGACGCCCTACGGCGCCAGCACCCCGTACAGCGCGTTTGCCCAGATGATCAAGAAGTTCGCGGTGATCTTCGACAGCGACGATCCCGCCGAGGCGCGCGCCAAGCTCGCGGCGGCGGTCGGCGAGTTGACCGGCCCTGCCGCCGCAGAAGGGCACGTGCCTCAGCTGGAGGTACTGCTCGGGCTCGGCGGCGAGCAGGCGATCGGCGATCGCGACGCCCTCTTCTTCTCGGCTCGCGTCTTCGTCGAGTCGCTGGCGCTGGGCGGCCCGACGCTCCTCGTGTTCGAAGACATCCACTGGGCGGACTCGAGCGAGCTCGACCTCCTCGAGCTGCTTGCCACGACCGTGCGGGAGGTGCCGATCCTCTTCGTCGCGCTTGCCCGACCCGAGCTCCTCGCAGACCGACCGGCGTGGGGTGAGGGCCTGCCCGCGTACACCCCGCTTGCGCTCGATCCCCTCTCCGAGGACTCGAGCAGGGATCTCGCCGAGCAGCTGCTCGCCGAGTCGGGACTCGACGAGGGGGCGGTCTCCGTCGTCACGAGGGCCGAGGGCAATCCGCTCTTCATCGAGGAGATGGCCGCCTCGATGGCGGAGCGGTCGACTGCGGGTCAGCTCCCGACCAGCATCCGCGCGATCATCGCTGCGCGCCTCGACTCGCTGCCGCCGGCGGAGCGCAGCGTCCTCCTCGACGCTTCTGTGGCCGGACGCGTCTTCTGGCGCGGAGTCCTCGACGAAGCATGGCCGCGGGAGGAGTTGGCGACGGCGCTCAGCTCGCTCGAGGGCCGGGGCCTGATCGAGCGCGAGGCAGTGTCCCGCCTGAAGGGAGACCAGCAGTACGCGTTCAAGCACGGCCTCACCCAGGAGGTCGCCTACCAGACGCTCACACGTCCGGAACGCCGCGAGCGGCATGCCGCAGTTGCCCGCTTCCTGTCGACGGCGACGGCCACCGGGCAGTCACACGAGGCGCTCGCGAACCACTGGCAGGAGGCGGGTGAGCCGGAGCGGGCAGTGGACGAGCTGATCGCCGCGGCGGAGCAGGCCGGACGCGGATGGGCGAAGGAGCACGCGCTGCGCCTCTACACGCAGGCGCTCCAGCTGATGCCCGCCGACGACGGCCGTCGTCACTCGATCACGCTGCAGCAGGCCGTCACCGCGCAGGCGTTCCAGCACCTGCTCGCGGGACACGTGCACCCGAGGTCGAGCGACTAGGCGGCTTCGTCGACGGACGGGAAGTCGTCCGGCGAGACGTCGCCCGCGATCTCGTAGATGTGTTCGATGAAGTGATCCCCGAGCGCCTGTGAGTGCTCGCGAATCACTTGCTCGCTCGGCGCGGAATAGACGCAGTACGACTTCGGCCTGCCGTCGTTGTCGAGCACGACGTGGCTGTGCTCCCAGACGATCTCCGGAAAGCGGTCCCTGCCGAGCGTCTTGGAGCGGGACGCAACCTCTGGCAGCTCGTCCATGTCGACCGTGTAGATGCGTTCGATCAGATACCGAGGCACGGCGCGATCCTACGCCGAATCCTGGGCGTGATCGCAGTGAACGGGCCCGACGGTCGAGGAGGCCGCACCTGACGTAACCTTGGTTCCGTGAGCGCCTTTCCCGCCACGCGGCTGCGCCGGCTGCGGCGCACCGACGCGCTGCGCAGCCTCGTCCGCGAGACACGACTCGACCTCGACGACTTCGTCCTGCCGCTCTTCGCCGGGCCCTCGACGATCCGCAACGAGGAGCTACCGGGTATGAGCCGCTTCTCGGTCGAGGATCTCGTCGCCGAAGCCGGTGAGCTCGTCGGCCTGGGCGTACGGGCGCTGCTCCTCTTCGGAGTCCCGGACGAGAAGGACGATGAGGGCTCCGGAGCCTGGATCGAGGACGGGATCGTCCAGAGGTCGCTTCGCGCTGTCCGCGAGGAGCATCCCGGTCTGGTGCTGATCACAGACGTCTGTCTCTGCGAGTACACGTCGCACGGCCATTGCGGCGTCATCCGCGACGGCGAGGTGGCCAACGACGAGACGCTCGAGCTGCTCGCGCGCACGGCGGTCAGTCACGTCGAAGCCGGTGCCGACGCCGTCGCGCCCAGCGACATGATGGACGGACGCGTCGGAGCGATCCGGGAGGCTCTGCCGGAGACGCCGATCGTCGCCTACGCGGCCAAGTACGCCTCCGCCTTCTACGGCCCGTTCCGCGACGTCGCCGAGTCGACCCCTGCCTTCGGCGACCGGCGTGGCTACCAGATGGATCCGGCCAACGTGCGCGAAGCGCTCCGCGAGTGCGAGCTCGACCTTGCCGAGGGCGCGGACGTGCTGATGGTCAAGCCGGCGCTGCCCTACCTCGACGTGATCCGCGCCGTGCGCGAGCGCTTCGACTGCCCCGTCGCGGCCTACAACGTCTCCGGCGAGTACGCGATGGTGAAAGCGGCCGCCGCGGCCGGGCACCTCGACGAGCGGCAGGCGGCGCTCGAGTCGCTCACCGCGATCAAGCGCGCCGGCGCCGACCTCGTCTTCTCCTACTGGACGAAGGATCTGGCTCGTTGGCTCTGAAGCAGAGGTCGGAGCTCGCGCGCCGCGCAGAGCGGCTGATTCCGGGCGGCGTCAACTCGCCGGTGCGGGCGATGCGGTCGGTCGGCCTCGACGAGCCGATCTTCATGCGCAGCGGCAGCGGCTCGACGATCGAGGACGTCGAGGGCAACCGCTACGTCGACTGGGTGCTGAGCTGGGGGCCGCTCGTCTTCGGCCACGCCGACCCCGAGACGCTCACCGCGATCGAGGAGGCGGCGCAGCGCGGGACGACCTTCGGCGCCCCCACGGAGGCCGAGGTCGACCTGGCCGAGGAGATCGTCGACGCGGTCCCGTCCGTCGAGATGGTGCGCCTCGTCTCCTCCGGCACCGAGGCGGCGATGAGCGCGATCCGGCTCGCACGGGGCTACACGCGGCGCGACCGGGTGCTCAAGTTCTCGGGCTGCTACCACGGCCACTCCGACGGGCTGCTCGCGAGCGCCGGCTCCGGCCTGGCGACGCTCGGGATCCCGGCGAGCCCCGGCGTCCCGACCGGGACGACCGCGGACACGGTCGTGACGACCTACAACGACCTCGATGCGACCGCGGCCGCGGTCGAGCGCTACGGCGAAGGGCTGGCAGCGATCATCGTCGAGCCCGTCGCCGGGAACATGGGCGTCGTCCCGCCCGCGCCCGGCTTCCTCGAGGCGCTGCGGTCGCTCTGCGACGCCTCGGGCGCGCTGCTCGTCTTCGACGAGGTGATCACCGGGTTCCGCGTCGCCCGCGGCGGCGCGCAGGAGCGCTACGGCGTCTTCCCCGACCTGACCGTGCTCGGCAAGATCGTCGGCGGCGGCCTGCCCGCCGCGGCGTTCGGTGGCCGTGCCGACGTGATGGAGCGGCTCGCTCCGGCCGGCGAGGTCTACCAGGCCGGGACGCTGTCCGGGAACCCGCTCGCGACCGCAGCGGGGATCTCGGTGCTGCGGCGCCTCCGCGATCCCGAGGTGTACGAGGAGCTCGAGCGGAAGGGCGCTCGGCTCGAGGCCGGCTTGCAGCCGTTCGGGCGCGTGCACCGGGTCGGCGCGATGGCGACGCTCTTCCTCGCCCAGCAGGGCATCCGCAACTTCGAGGACGCGAAGACGAGCGACCTCGAGCGCTACGGCGCCCTCTTCCGGCATCTCCTGGAGCGTGGGATCTACGTCGCGCCGTCGCAGTTCGAGTGCCTGTTCGTCTCGCTCGCGCACTCGGACGAGGACATCGACCGCACCGTCGAGGCCGTTGCCGACTTCTTCAGCAACTGATCTCTTCGAGACGATCGCCGCCGAGGCGGCGGCCGAGAGCCCGCTCTGGGGCGAGGCGCTCCGCGCCGATCCGGAGCGCGAGGGGATCTTCGGCCCGCTCGCGCCGGAGCAGTTCGCGCTCGGGCTCGAGACGATCTACGAGGGCTACCTCGTCCACTACGGCCGGCCGCGTCTCTTCGCGCCCGGGGACGAGGAGACGGCGCTCCTGCTCGGCGACTACCTCTACGCGCACGGGCTCGTCCGGATCGCCGCCACCGGCGAGCTCGACGCGGTCGCGGCGCTGGCGGAGCTGATCTCCACGTGCGCCCACCTGCAGGCCGAGCGAGGCCGAGGGGGACGGCGACGCGTGGGTCGGAGCGGTGCGCCGGCTCGGCGGCGAGCCGGACCCGGCGAGCGTCGAGCGCGCCCTGCTCGCGCACGCCGCTCGGCTGGGTTGATTTCGGCCGCAGCGCAGGCAGACAATGCGCTCGTGGCCGTCGATACGAGCGCTCCCGTCGCGGATCCGCGCGCCGTTCAGGCCGGCAGCACCGAGACGAACCCGTACCAGGCGGTCACGCTCTTCTTCGACCGCGCCGCCGACCACATCGGTCTCGGCGACGAGATGCGCGAGATCCTGCGGACGTCGTACCGCGAGCTGACCGTGCAGGTGCCGGTGCGAATGGACGACGGCAGGCTCGAGGTCTACACCGGCTACCGCGTCCAGCACAACGCCGCGCGCGGCCCGTACAAGGGCGGGATCCGCTATCACCCCGACGCCGACATCGACGAGGTGCGCGCGCTCGCCGCGCTGATGACGTGGAAGACGGCCGTGATCGACGTGCCGTTCGGCGGTGCGAAGGGCGGCGTCCAGTGCGACGGGCGTGCGATGAGCGAAGGCGAGCGGCAGCGGCTCACGCGCCGGTTCACGAACTCGATCAGCTACCTGCTCGGGGTCAACCGGGACGTCCCGGCGCCGGACGTGAACACCGACGCGCAGACGATGGCCTGGATGATGGACGCCTATTCCGCCCGCTACGGCTACACGCCCGCGATCGTGACCGGCAAGCCGGTCGAGCTCGGCGGCTCGTACGGCCGCGATGCGGCGACCGGCCGCGGCGTCGTCTACTGCCTCGAGGACGCGGCGCGGGACCATGGCATCGACCTGGCCGGGGCGACGGTCGCGGTGCAGGGCTTCGGCAACGTCGGCTCCTGGTTTGCGCGGCTCGTCCCCGAGCTCGGCTGCCGCGTCGTCGCCGTGTCCGACGTCGAGCGGCGGCGTCTACCGGCAGGAAGGGTTGGATGTCGACGCGCTGATGGAGCACGCCGGCGCGCACGGCTCCGTGGTCGACGCGCCGAACACCGAAGCGATCACGAACGAGGATCTGCTCGAGCTCGACGTCGACGTCCTCGTCCCGGCGGCGCTCGACCGTGTTATCCATGAGGGCAACGCGGGCCGGATCAAGGCACGGATCGTGCTCGAGGCCGCGAACCACCCGGTGACGCCGAGCGCCGACGACATCCTCCACGCGGCGGGCGTCGTCGTGATCCCGGACATCCTCGCGAACGCCGGCGGCGTCACCGTCTCGTACTTCGAGTGGGTGCAGAACATCCAGCAGTTCCGCTGGGACGAGGAGCAGGTGAACACCGAGCTCCGCAAGCGGATGGCGGCCGCGTGGGCCAACGTCCACGGTCGCGCGACGGCCGATCGGATCCCGCTGCGGCTGGCCGCGTTCGCGATCGCGGTCGAGCGCGTCGAGCGCGCCGACAAGTTGCGCGGCTATGCCTCGTAGGAGATAAAGTCGCCCCGTGATCGCCTTGCTGCTCGCAGACGCCGCCGAAGAGGGCAGGAACGTGATCACGGGCATGCTCATCGTCGGGCTGATCTTCATCGCGGTGATCGCGCTCGGCGAGACGTCGCGCGCGCTGCGCCACCGGCGCAAGCACTAGGCTCGAGAGATGGCCCCGCCCGGCGATCTCCGCGCGTGGATCCGCCTGCTCGAAGACGAGGACGAGCTGGTCCGGGTCTCCGCCGAGGTCGATCCCGACCTCGAGATCACGGAGATCGTCGACCGGACGGTGAAGAGCGGCGGGCCAGCGCTGCTGTTCGAGCAGCCGAAGGGCTCGCGGCACCCGTTGCTGATCAACCAGTTCGGCACCGAGCGGCGGATGTGCCTCGCCTTCGGGGTCGACCGTCTCGACGACATCGGCGCCAAGCTCGAGGACGTGCTCGAGATGCAGCCGCCGCAAGGGCTCGTCGAGAAGGTGCGCGGCCTGAAGAAGCTGAAGTCGATCGCCGACTCGCTCCCGAAGACCGTCTCGCGGGGCGCGTGCCAGGAGATCGTGCTCACCGGCGACGACGTCGATCTCGACCTGCTCCCGATCCAGCGCTGCTGGCCCGGGGATCCGGCGCCGTTCATCACCCTGCCGGCCGTGATCACCCGCGATCCGCACACCGGCGTGCGCAACGTCGGCATGTACCGGATGCAGAAGATCGACGCCCGCTCGACGTACATGCACTGGCAGATCCACAAGGACGGCCGGGCCGACTACCTCGCGACGGACGGGAAGATCCCGGTCGCGGTGGCGCTCGGGCTCGACCCGGTGACGGCCTACTCGGCGAGCGCGCCGCTACCGAAGCACATCGACGAGCTGATGCTCGCCGGGTTCCTCAAGGGCGCGCCGGTCGAGCTGGTGAAGGCGAAGACGGTCGATCTCGAGGTGCCTGCGAACGCGGAGATCGTGCTCGAGGGGACGATCGAAAAGGGAGAGGTCGGGCTCGAAGGGCCGTTCGGCGACCACACCGGCTACTACACCGCGGCTGAGCCGTTCCCGGTCTTCCGGCTCTCCGCGATCACGATGCGCCGCGACGCCGTCTACCCCTCGATCGTCGTCGGCAAGCCGCCGCAGGAGGACGCCTGGCTCGGCAAGGCGACCGAGCGGATCTTCCTGCCCGCGATCAAGATGACCGTGCCGGAGATCGTCGACTACGACCTTCCTGTCTCCGGCGCCTTCCACAACTGCGTGATCGTCTCGATCCGCAAGGCGTTCCCGGGGCACGCGCACAAGGTGATGCACGCGATCTGGGGGCTCGGCATGCTCAGCCTCTCGAAGTCGGTCGTCGTCGTCGACGCCGACGTGAACGTGCACGACTACTCGGAGGTCTTCTTCTACGTCGGCGCGAACGTCGATCCGAAGCGAGACGTCGTCATCGCGGAAGGGCCGCTCGACCACCTCGACCACGCGCCGACACTCCAGTTCGTCGGCGGGAAGATCGGAATCGACGCGACCGCGAAGGGCCCGGCCGAGGGCACGCGCGAGTGGCCCGAGGAGATCTCGATGAGCGACGAGGTGAGGGAGCTCGTCGACCGGAGATGGGAGGAGTACGGCATACCGACGCACGGCGACTCCGATTCGGTGCAGAATGGCTCACGCCGCGGGTTGCGGCAGCTGATACGTCGTTGACAGCGCGCTCAGCGCGGGGGTTGAATCCACTGAGTTGAACGACCAAGACCAGCCGCACCTGCCCGCTCCAAGCATCTGGCCGATCGGCTTTGCCATCGGCATCGCGTGCGTCCTGATCGGGCTCGTGGTCAGCTGGCTCATCGCCGTGATCGGCGGCGCGATCGCGCTCGTCTTCGGCTTCCTCTGGATCCGCGACGTCACGCGGCCGGTGCGGACGCCGGCGCCCGCCGTCGAGCCGGAGACCCGGCCGCAGCGGGAGGCCGCGACCCTGACGAGCGCCGACGCGAGCGCCGAGGAAGAGCCTGCGACCTATGGGCGCAACGTCTTCCTCTCCACCGCGACGATCGGCCTTGGCGCCGTGATCGGCGGAATCATCACCGTGCCGGTGCTGGGCTTCATGGTCCTGCCGTCGTTCACGAACCAGCACGAGCCCGAGGTCGATCTCGGGCCGATCGAGAACTATCCCGAGGGCCAGTTCGTGATCGCGACGTTCCTCGAGGACCCCGAGATCGGCGAGGTGAGCCGGCGGACGATGTTCATCCGCTACAACGGCCTCCTCGAGGGCGAGCCGAGCTTCACCATGCTCTACTCGCGCTGCGCCCACCTCGGCTGTCCCGTGCAGCCGAACGGCCCCATCTTCGACGACCAGAAGCAGACGGTCGGGGACGGTGTGGAGCTGACCCCCGTGCAGCCGGCCGGCTTCGGCTGTCCGTGCCATGGCGGCCAGTACGACACCGAGGGCAACCGCACTGCCGGGCCGCCGGTCCGCGCGCTCGACCGCGCCCAGTTCTCGATCATCAACGGCAAGCTCGTGCTCGGCACCTTCTTCAGCGTTGCGAACGTCGAGGGCACCGGCGCCCGTGCCCGGATCATGAAGTACGGCCGCATGCCACCGGGCGTCCACGTCGACGGCGCGTCGGCCTGGCTCTACCCACTCGAGGTGCCGCGGTAGTGGCGAAGCCGGCTTCTCAGTCGAAGGTCGCAACTGCCGTACTCGTGCCGCTGGACTGGCTCGAGGAGCGCTCCGGGCTCGTCGGCTACACCAAGTGGTTCCTCTTCCGGAATGTCCCGCGCGACTCGAGCTGGTTCCACACGCTCGGCTCGGCGACGCTGACGGCTTTTCTCGTGCAGCTGATCACCGGCGTGATCCTGGCGATGTACTACAAGCCGGACCCCGACAAGGCATACGCGTCGATCCAGTTCATCACGAACGACCTCACGCTTGGCTGGCTCGTTCGCGGCATGCACCGCTGGGGCGCGAGCGTCTTCATCATCCTCATGTTCTTCCACATGGCGCGGGTCTTTCTCTTCGGCGCCTACAAGTACCCGCGCGAGCTGAACTGGATCGTCGGCGTGCTCATCCTGGTGATGGGCATGCTCGAGGGCTTCACCGGCTACCTGCTGCCGTGGGACGAGACGGCGTACTGGGCCACGGTCGTCGGGATCAACCTGAACGGGACTGCGCCGGTGATCGGCCCGTTCCTGGCCCAGTGGCTGGCCGGCGGCCAGGAGATCGGAGCCGACGCGCTGAGCAAGTTCTACTCCTTGCACATGCTCGTGATTCCCGGCGCGATCATCGGTCTGATCACCCTGCACATCTACCTCGTCACCCGCCTCGGCGTCTCGTCGCCGCCGTGGTCGGACGTCGCCGCCGGGCGGGACCGCCCGGACGAGCCGATGCCGACGAACGGCCGCGAGGGGCTCGTCAGGCCGAGCCGGCGGGGGAACAACGATGGCTAGTCGCCGCGTGAACGAGAATCGCGCCGAGTTCAAGCGCTACAAGGAGGACGTCGAGCACGAGGGGAAGGCGTTCTTCCCCCACGCGATGTTCCACGACACGGTGATGAGCCTCGTCGTCGTGTGCGTGATCGTCGGCCTCGCATTCGTCTGGTACTACGACGCCGACGGCACCGAGCCGGGTTTCCTCGGCCCGCACTACACCGAGGAAGCCGATCCCGGCACGACCAACTTCGTGCCTCGGCCCGACTGGTACTTCTACTTCCTCTTCTACCTGCTGCGGATCTTCAAGTGGCCTGACACGGTCATTCTCGGCACCTTCGGGATCCCGAACATCCTGCTCGTGCTCCTGCTCGCGCTTCCGTTCATCGATCTGCGCCGCGAGCGGCGGCTCTCCCGCCGCCCCGTCGCGGTCGTCGCCGCGATCATCGTCGTGCTCGCGATGGGGACGCTGACCTACAAGGGCGCGACCGCGAAGGAGTCGCTCGGCTCCGAGACGATCCAGGACGTGCCCGAGTGGGCCGAGAAGCAGGGCTTCGCCGACAACGAAGAGGCGGTCGAGGGCGCCAGGCTCTTCGCGGTCGCGGGCTGCCTCCAGTGCCACACGTACCTTGGTAGCGGTTCGGAAAACCTCGGAGCACCCGACCTCTCCGACATCGGTGCGACGAACAAGGGCGTCGAGTACTTCCAGCGCTACGTGACGAACCCGGCCGAGTTCGGCAACACCGCAATGCCACCGTTCGCGAGCCTCGGCGAGGAGAACCTGCGCAAGATCGCGGTCTTCCTCGACGCCTCCAAGGGTCCGAAGGAGTAGGACCATGCGCGTCTTCCTCGGCGTGACGGGCGCGTCGGGCGCTCCGTACGCCGCGCGGCTCCTGCGCGCGCTCTCCGAGGCAGGTTGCGAGGTCGGACTATCGGCGTCGGCGGCTGGAATCGAGGTGCTCGCGACCGAGCTCTACCGTGACGCGACGTTGCCGCGCGACGAGGTGCTCGAGCGGTTCGTCGGGGACAGCGCCGGCGTTACGGTCTACGGCGTCGGCGACTTCAAGAGCCCGTACGCATCCGGATCGGCCAAGGTCGACGCCTACGTGATCTGCCCCTGCTCGATGTCGACCGTCGGCACCTTGGCGGCCGGCGCGATGGCGAACCTGATCCACCGTGCCGCATCGGTGGCGCTGAAGGAGGGCCGTAAGCTCGTGCTCGTGCCTCGTGAGACGCCGCTCTCGCTGATCCACCTGAACGGGCTCGCCACGCTCCAGCAGGCGGGAGCCGTGATCCTCTTCGCGGCGCCGGGCTTCTACCACGGCGCCGAGACCGTCAGCGACCTCGTCGACTTCGTCGTCGCGCGGATCCTCGACCAGCTTGGGCTCGACAACTCGCTGATGAAACGATGGGGCGAATGACTCACGAAACGGGGACGCTGCCCGCCGAAGGCGTGCGCACGATGTTCGACCGGATCGCGCCGGTCTACGACCTGATGAACCGCGTCATGACTGCGGGGCTCGACCAGCGCTGGCGGCGGCTCACGGTCCGCGAGAGTGTCTCGCCCGGTGACCGCGTGCTCGATGCCTGCTGCGGCACGGGCGACCTCGCCGTGGCTGCACGGCGGGCCGGGGCGACGGTCGTCGGGCTCGACTTCTCCGCGGGGATGCTCGAGCGCGCCAGGCGCAAGGACACCACGATCGAGTGGATCCAGGGCGATCTGCTGGAGCTCCCGTTCGAGGAAGGCTCGTTCGACGCTGCGACTGTCGGGTTCGGCGTCCGCAACGTCGCCGACCTCGAGCGCGGCCTCGCCGAGTTGCGCCGCGTGCTGCGACCGGGCGGGCGCGTCGGCATCCTCGAGATCACCCAGCCGCGGGGGCCGTTGCGGGTCTTCTACCGGCTGTGGTTCGACGTTCTGATCCCACTGGCGGGCAAGATTCTTCCCGGTGGCAAGGCCTACACCTACCTGCCGGCGAGCGTGCGGCGCTTCCCCGGGCCGGCTGCGCTGGCCGACCTGATGCGGGCGCAGGGCTTCGGCGACGTGGAGTATCGCCGCCTGGGCGGCGGCATCGTCGCCCTCCACACCGGAGCGGCCGTATGAGCGCCGAGGCGATCCTCGCCGGGTCGCGGCCGTACCTGAGCGAGGTCGAGGAGCGGCTGTACGAAGCAGTCTCGGGGTACCCCGGCGTCGTCGAGCTCGTCGGAACGCAAGCTGTGGACGCCGGCGGCAAGCGGATGCGGCCGTTGCTCATCCACTTCGTCAGCGACGACCGCGAGCGAGCGCTACGGTCGAGCGTGGCGATCGAGCTCGTGCACACCGCCACGCTCGTGCACGACGACCTGATCGACCGCGCGCCGCTCCGGCGTGGGCGTCCGACCGCGTGGAACACCCACGGCGACGATGCAGCTCGAGCAACGGGCGACTATCTCTTCGCGCGCGGGTTTGCCGCGCTCGCCGACGCGGGCGATCTCGAAGGCGTCCGCATCCTCGCCGACGCGTGTCTCGCCCTCGTCCGGGGCGAAGCGATCCAGAAGCGGCAGCAGCACGACCCCGAGACGACGGTCGACGCCTATCTCGAGCGGATCGCCCTGAAGACCGGGAAGCTCTTCGAGGCCGCGTGCCTGCTCGGCTCGCGCGATCCCACGCTCGGGCGCTACGGGCTCACGCTCGGAATCGCCTTCCAGATCGCCGACGACATCCTCGACTGTTCGGGCGACACGATCGACACCGGCAAGGTGGCCGGAACCGACCTGCGCGAAGGGACGCCGACCCTGCCGCTTCTCCTGGCCGCCCGCGACGACGAGGTCGTTCGCGCCGCACTCGCCGGTGGGCCCGTCGAAGGGGTCCTCGTCCGTGTCGCTGCGACCGGCGCGCTCGAGCGTTCCCGGGAGGTTGCCCTCGACTACGCTAGAAAGGCGCGGGAGAGCCTGAACGGTGGTCTGCATCGGAAAGAGCTCGAGTCGCTCGCGGACGCCGTCGTCAACCGAAAGCGGTAATGGCCACTCTGTCCCGTACCTCCACGCTCGAGCCGATCTGGGAGAAGGTCGAGGCGGGCGAGCGGCTCGACTTCGAGGACGGCCTGGCGCTGCTCGAGACCGACGACCTGCTCGGCCTCGGCGAGCTCGCCGACCGGGCCCGGCGCCAGCGCGGCGGCACCGACGAGGTCTACTTCGTCCAGAACCTCTACTTGAACCAGACGAACGTGTGCCGGGTGAAGTGCAAGTTCTGCGCGTTCGCCGCCACCCGCAAGCAGGAGCATGCCTACACGATCTCGACCGAGGAGCTCGTCGAGGACGCGGTCCGCCAGCACGAGCTGACCGGCTTCACCGAGATCCACATGGTCAACGGCGAGAACCCGCACGTCGACTTCGAGTTCTACGTCCACGCGGTCCGCTCGCTCAAGCAGGCGCTCCCCGACGTCCACCTGAAGCTCTACACGGCCTCCGAGATCCACCACATGACGACGCTTTCGGGCCTGACGCACGAAGAGGTGCTGCGCGAGCTGAAGGCGGCCGGCCTCGGCTCGCTGCCCGGCGGCGGCGCCGAGGTCTTCGCCGACCGAGTGCGCAAGCTGATCGCGCCCGGGAAGGAGCATCCCGACTACTGGTTCCGGACTCACGATGCGGCGCACCGGCTGGGGATCCCGACGCATTGCACGATGCTGTACGGCCATGTCGAGACGTACGAGGAGCGAATCGACCACCTGCTCCGGCTGCGCGCCCAGCAGGACGAGACCGGCGGCTTCCTCGCCTTCATCCCGCTCGCCTTCCATCCCGAGAACACCGTTTTCGAACGGCGCGGCTGGCGGCACACGACGGGTTCCGACGACCTGAAGATGCTCGCAGTCTCGCGGCTGATGCTCGACAACGTCGCGAACATCAAGGCCTACTGGATCATGATGGGCATGCCGCTCGCCGCGGTCGCGCTCCACTTCGGCGCCAACGACGTCCAGGGCACGGTCATGCGCGAGCAGATCTTCCACGCCGCCGGGGCGGTCACCGAGACCGAGCAGAAGGTCGACGAGCTCGTCCGCTTCGTCAGGGACGCCGGACGGATCCCCGTCCAGCGCGACACGCTCTACCAGGAGATCCGCCGATGGTCCGCCTAGGTCGAATCTCGTACGTGAACATGGCGCCCGTCTTCCACCGCCTGCACGCCGACATCGAGGAGATCCAGGGCGTTCCGACCGAGCTGAACCGGCTGCTGCTGGACGGGCAGCTCGATCTCGCGCCGATCTCGTCGATCGAGTACGCACGGCACGCGTCGTCGCTGCGGATCCTGCCGCGGGTCTGCGTCTCCTCCGAGGGCGCCGTCGACTCGATCCAGCTCGTCTCGCGCGCACCCTTCCCTCAGATCCGGTCGATCGCCGTCACGCCGGAGAGCGCGACCTCGGTCGTGCTCGCGAAGGTGCTGCTCCCGAACGCGGAGCACCGCCCGCTCGGCGAGGAGGCCGACGCGAAGCTGCTGATCGGCGACGCTGCCTTGCGGAGCGCATTCGAGGATCCGACGCCGCATTACGACCTCGGCCGGCTCTGGCTCGAGCGGACCGGGCTGCCGATGGTGTTCGCGGTCTGGGCGGCGCCTGAGCCGGTCGCGGACGGCGTCGCGGAGCTCGAGCACTCGCTCGTCGCCTCGGTGCGGCTCGCGCGGTCGGAGCCCGATGTGCTCGCCCACGAGGCCAGCGCGCGCTACGGCTACCCGGCCGGCTACCTCGCCCGCTACTTCGAGAAGCTGCGCTACTCCTTCGGCCCCCGCGAGCGGGCCGGCCTCTACACCTTCCTCGAGATGGCGCGCGACGTCGGCGAGCTCGAGCACGTGCCCGAGCTCCGCTTCGTCCAGCGCGCGACGGTCGAGGCATGACGGCGGTCGAGACCCGCACCGTCGAGGAGATCCTCGGCAAGGCGCTCGACGGCGAGCGGATCGACGACGACGAGGCGGTCGCGCTGCTCCGCTCGCGTGAGCTCGTCCCGATCGGGCGCGTCGCGGACGAGCTGCGCAACCGCAAGACCGACCCCGACCGGATCACCTTCATCGTCGACCGCAACCTGAACTACACGAACATCTGCGTCACCGACTGCGACTTCTGCGCCTTCTACCGCAGCCCGGGCGACCGCAACGAGGGCTATCTGCTCCCGAAGCCGGTCATCTTCAAGAAGATCGAGGAGACGCTCGCGATCGGCGGCACCGGCGTGCTCATGCAGGGCGGGCACCACCCCGACCTCGGGATCGACTACTACGAGGATCTGTTCAGCTCGATCAAGCAGCGCTACAAGATCCACCTGCACGCGCTCTCGCCGCCCGAGATCCAGCACATCGCGCGGCGGTCGAAGCTGACGGTGTGGGAGACGCTGTCGCGACTGCGCGACTCCGGGCTCGACTCGGTGCCCGGCGGCGGCGGGGAGATCCTCGTCGACCGCGTCCGCGACATCATCGCGCCGAAGAAGACCACGTCGTCCGAGTGGCTCGACGTGATGCGCCATGCGCACAAGCTCGGCATGTCGACGACCGCGACGATGATGTACGGCCACGTCGAGACGGTGCCGGACCGCGTCGAGCACATGCGCCGGATCCGCGAGCTGCAGGACGAGACGCGCGGCTTCCGCGCCTTCATCTCGTGGACGTTCCAGCGCGACGGCAACCGGCTCTCAGACAAGGTCTCGGACGAGCAGATGCCGACCTCGTTCGACTACCTGCTGACGCAGGCGGTCTCCCGGATCTACCTCGACAACGTCGACCACATCCAGAGCTCGTGGGTGACGCAGGGGTTGAAGATCGGCCAGGTCGCGCTCGGCTTCGGCGCCGACGACATGGGCTCGGTGATGATCGAGGAGAACGTCGTCTCGGCCGCCGGCACGACGCATCGGACCTCGACCGACGAGCTCGTCCACCTGATCAAGGCGATCGGGAAGACACCCGTGCAGCGCGACACGCTCTACCGCGACGTCAAGGTCTGGACCTAGACGGCATTCTTTGCGGCAGGCGCGTTCGCGCTCCTGCGGCCTCGCTCCGGCCCAGGAGACAGCGGTGAGCCTGGTCGGGTCCGCTGGTGTACGGATTCCGTAAATCCCTGCAAAGGGCCGCCGAGGCTTCGGGTAGCGTGCGCCGGGGTCGTGCTACGCAGAGTGCTCATCGGTGGGCTGCTTGCCCTGGTCTTCACCGCCCCGGCGGGTGCGCAGACGCGAACGCTCATGCCCGGCGTCACCTACGAGCGCGGCGTTCAGTTCACGCCGCATGGCCCCGTGACCTACCACGTCGTCCGCGGCCCGCGCCCTACCGGTCTGTACGGACTGAGGCCGGTCCTGTCGAACGAGTCGATCCAGGGGACCGAGCGCGTCACCTCGATGCAGCGTCGCCTCTCCTCGACCGCGACGATGGTCGGAGTCAACGCCGACTTCTTCGCCGCGTCGGGTCGGCCCAGCGGCGTGCTCATGCGCAGCGGCGTCGTCGAGAGCCCGCCCTTCGGCGACCGCTCGAGCGTCGGCATCGCCCCCGAAGGGGGGCTCGACGTCCGGCGGGTCGAGTTCTTCGGCACCTGGAAAGGGCTCGGCCAGCGCCGCGCGCTCACCGATCTCAACCAGGTGCCCGGCACCAACGGCGTCTCGCTCTTCACGCCGAGCTACGGCCAGTCGACTCCGGCCCAGCCCGGCGTGATCGAGGCGGTCATCTTCCCGTTCCCGCCGACGGCGCCGAACACCGATCTCGTCGGGCCGGTCGCCGAGCTTCGCGCGGGAGGCGGCACCCCGATTCCGCTCGGCGGCGCTGTGCTCGCCGCGCGCGGCACGGCTGCTCAACGCCTGGAGGAAGAGGTCGACATCGGTACGCCGCTGGCGCTGCGGATCATCTTCCGCCCGGAGTGGACGGGGATCGCCGACGCAGTCGGCGGCGGCCCGGTGCTCGTGCGCAACGGCGGCCCGGTCTTCCGCGCGCAGGAAGCATTCACGTCCAGTCAGCTGGCGCCGCGCAACCCCCGCACCGGTGTCGGGCAGCTCGCCGACGGGCGGATCCTGATGGTCGTCACCGACGGCCGGCGTCCGGGCTACAGCGTCGGCATGACGAACTTCGAGCTCGCCCAGACGCTCGTTCGCCTCGGCGCGGTCACGGCCTCTGCGTTCGACGGTGGCGGCTCGACGACCCTCGCCTTCGACGGCACGCTCCTGAACCGGCCTTCGGACCGCGGTGGCGAGCGCCCCGCCTCGACGGCGCTCCAGCTCATGTACTACGGCGTCTACTCGCCGGCGCCCGAGGCTGTCGTCTCGCCGAACGGTGACGGCGTGGCCGAGCAGCAGCGGCAGCTCTCCTACAAGGTCGTGCGCCCGTCGACCGTCACCGCGACGCTCGTCGGCCCCGGTGGCGTCACTGCCTACACGGAGAGCCTTGCGCAGGTGCCGGGCACCTATCCGGTCGCCTTCCCGCCGGCGCCGCTCGACCCGCTCGCCGAGCCGAAGCCACCGGCTGAGGGCCGCTGGCGGCTCGACGTGACCGCGACAGACGACCTCGGCCGTACCTCCACGACATCGCAGCCGTTCACCGTCAACTCGACGCTCGGGTTCGCGAAGCTCTCGCGCCGTAACCTCGTCGTGCGCGTGCGCGGCAAGCAGACGATCAATGCCGGAGTGACGCTGACGCGTCCGGCCCGTGTGCTCGCCACCGTCGAGACCGCGTCGGGCGTTCAGGTCGCGGCGATCGCTCTACGCCGGCTGGAGGCAGGCCGGTTCGTGGCGACCTGGAAGGGCCGCACCCGTGGCGGCACCTCGCTTGCCTACGGCGGCAGCTACGTGATCCGCTTCCGGGCCAGCAACGAGCTCGGCGTCGTCGAGCTGACGACGCGGTCGTTCCGTGTCATCCGCGCGGCGCCGGTTCCGTTGAAGAAGCCGAAGCCCACGGGATAGATAGGGTTCCCGGCCGGTGCCGGTCGCCTCGATCCTCTCCGAGATCACCGATCTCCTCACGACCGTGGTCGGCGACTACGGTCTCTACGCGGTCTTCCTGCTGATGCTCGTCGACGCCGTCCTGCCCGCGGCCAGCGAAGCGGTGATGGTGTACGGCGGCGCGGTCGCGGCCGGGGCGTTCGCCGGCCAGGAGGTGCGGCTCTTCGGCTGGGAGCTCGAGTCGGGGCTCCCCGCGTACCTCGGGATCGCGCTGGCCGGCACGATCGGGTACTCGATCGGTTCCGCAGGCGGCTGGTGGATCGGCGCGCGCGGCGGGCGGCCGTTTCTCGAGCAGCACGGCCGCTGGCTGCACCTGAACGAGGCCAAGCTCGCCCGCGCAGAGCGCTGGTTCGAGCGCTGGGAGGATCACGCAGTCTTCTTCGGCCGCGTGACGCCGGTCGTTCGCTCGTTCGTCTCGATCCCGGCCGGGGTGTTTCGGGCGCCGTTCGCTCGCTACAACGTGCTCACGCTGGTCGGCTCGGCGATCTGGTGCTTCGCGTTCGCAGGCGCCGGCTGGGCCCTGGGCTCGCAGTGGGAGGACTTCCATCATGCGTTCCGTTACGTCGACTACGCGATCCTCGCCGCGCTCGTGGCAGGTGCGGCCTTCCTGGCGTGGAAGTTGCTCAGACCGCGCGCTGGAAGCCCCAGCGACGCTCGGTAGACTGGCCTGCCGGTGAAGATCGAACTGATCGACGTCAAGGCGCAGTACGCGCCCCTCGTGCCTCAGTTCCGGGAGGCATTCGAGCGCGTGCTTGCATCGGGGCGCTTCATCTTCGGCCCCGAGGTGCAGGCGTTCGAGGAGGAGGCCGCTGCGTTCCTCGGCGTGCCGCACGCGATCGGCGTCGCCAACGGCACCGACGCAATCGTTCTCAGCCTGGAGGCGATGGGGATCGGGCACGCCGGTAACGGACGGGCCGACGAGGTCATCTGCCCCTCGTTCACGTTCTACGCGACCGCCGAGGCGATCGTGCGCGCCGGGGCGACGCCGGTCTTCGCCGACATCGACCCCGTGACGCTGAACCTCGATCCCGGCGATGTCGAACGCCGGATCACGCCCCGGACGAAGGCGATCATGCCCGTCCACCTCTTCGGCAGGCCTGCCGCGCTCGGCGACCTCGCCGCGCTCGGAGTGCCGCTGCTCGAGGACGCCGCGCAGGCGTTCGGCTCCGAGGGGATCGCCACCACCGGCGTGTGCTCCACCTTCAGCTTCTTCCCGACCAAGAACCTCTTCGCACTCGGCGACGGCGGTCTTGTCGCCAGCACCGACGACGAGACCGCGGAGCGCGTTCGGATGCTGCGCTTCCACGGCTCGCGCGACAAGCGCACCTTCGAGCTGATCGGAACGAATTCGCGTCTCGACGCCCTCCAGGCCGCCTTTCTTCGCGTCTCCCTGCCGCATCTGACCGGCTGGAACGCGTCGCGGCGCGACGGCGCGGCGCGCTACGCCGAGCTCGGCCTCGGCGACGCGGTCGAGCTTCCGGTCGACGAGGCGGGCCACGTCTACCACATGTACGTCGTCCGCACGCCCGAGCGCGACCGGATCGCCGCAGCGTTGGCCGAGCGCGAGATTGCCTCCGCCTCGTACTACGTGACGCCGCTCCATCTCCAGCCCGCGCTGAGCTTCCTCGGCTGGAAACCCGGCTCGCTGCCGGAGACGGAGAAGGCTGCGGCCGAGAACCTGGCGCTGCCGCTCTGGGGCGGGATCGGGGCCGAGGTGCAGGAGCGCGTCGTCGAGACGGTCCTGGCCGCCGTCGGCGCCGCGTCGCGCGCGTGAGAAGCCCGATGAACAGACACCGGCTGCCGCAGGTCGCGGCCGACCTGGCGATCGTCGTCGCCGCGTGGTTCCTGGCCTTCCGGCTCCGCTTCGACACGGACATGCCGAGCTACTACGACTACTACGTCAGCTGGGAGATCCTCGGGCTCGTCGCGGTGATCAAGCTCTCGATCTTCGCTCTCTTCGGCTTCTACAACCGGTGGTGGCGCTACGTGTCCACCCGTGACATGTGGGGCGCCGCGCGCGGCGTCCTCGCGGCGTCGCTCGTCACGTTCCTCGTCTTCAGCTTCTTCGAGCTGCACGCGGCCTCGGTGCCGCGCACGGTCTGGATCATCGACGGCCTGCTGACGCTGGCCTTCGTCGCCGGCTCCCGAATGCTGGTGCGCACGATCATCGAGCGGCCGCAGACCCGCTCGATCGTCGCGCGCGGCAAGGAGGTGATCGTCGTCGGCGCCGGCGACGCCGCCCAGCTGATGCTGCGGGAGATGCTTCGCACGCCCGCGCTCGGGTACACGCCGATCGGCCTGATCGACGACGACCCGCGCAAGAAGAATCTGCGCCTCCACGGGATCAGGGTGCTCGGCACCACCGACGAGCTGCCCCACATCCTTCACGACCGGCGTCCCGACGAATTGCTGATCGCGATCCCGTCCGCCTCCGGTGAGGCGCGCCAGCGGATCGTCGATGTCGCGAACGTCGAGGGCGTGGCGGTCAAGACCCTGCCGGGCCTGCACGAGCTGATCGCCGGCGACCTCAATCTCGCGGGCCAGATCCGCCCGGTCGAGGTCGAGGACGTGCTGGGCCGCGAGCCGGTCGAGGTCGACATCGACGCGATCGCGGGTTACCTCTCCGGCGAGACGGTCCTCGTCACCGGCGCCGGCGGGTCGATCGGCGCCGAGCTCTGCCGTCAGATTGCGCGCGTCGGGCCCTCGCGGCTCGTCCTCGTCGACCATGCCGAGCCGGCGCTGTTCGAGATCGAGCGCGAGCTCGTCGACGAGCGCGGCTTCCCGGCCGCGCTGCCCGTCCTCGCGGATGTGAAGAACGCCGCGAAGATGCGCCAGGTCTTCGAGACGTATCGCCCGTCGGTCGTCTTCCACGCCGCCGCGTACAAGCACGTGCCGCTGATCGAGTCGAATCCCGTCGAAGCCGTCCGAAACAACACCCTCGCCACGCGCACGGTCGCCGAGATCGCGGTCGAGTTCGGCGCCGACCGCTTCGTCCTCATCTCCACCGACAAGGCCGTCAACGCGAAGACGGTGATGGGCCAGACGAAGGCGGTCTGCGAGTGGATCGTGGAGGCGTACGGCCACCGTGACGACGTCGCCACCCGCTTCGTCGCCGTGCGGTTCGGCAACGTGCTCGGCTCGTCGGGCTCGGTGATTCCGATCTTCCGCCGTCAGATCGCGAAGGGTGGGCCGCTGACCCTGACCCATCCGGAGATGACGCGCTACTTCATGACGATTCCCGAGGCGGTGCAGCTCGTCGTCCAGGCCGGAGCGATCGGTGGCCGCGGCCGTGTCTTCGTGCTCGACATGGGCGAGCCCGTGCGCATCGTCGATCTGGCGCACCGCATGATCCGTCTCTCGGGGAAGGAGCCCGAGCGCGACATTGCGATCGAGGTGATCGGCGCGCGACCCGGCGAGAAGCTGCACGAGGAGCTCTGGATCGAAAGCGATCGCGTCACCCCGAGCGAGCACCCCGCCATCCTCCAGCTCGCTCGCCCGCCGATCGACGCCGTCTGGCTCGAGGCGGAGCTGCGCGAGCTCGAGCGGCTGGTCGAGACGGGCGAGACACTCGAGCTCGTCGGCCGTCTCGCCGCGATCGCGCGCGACCCGAAGCGCCTCGATCTCGAGGCGGGCGCCGCGACGACCGCGACGCCCGCCTCTGAGACGGTCTGACTCCTTACCCGCTAGGCGCCGGGGATCCGGATCAGGACGAGCTGCCCGCCTGCTCGCTTGAACGTGTAGTCCGGCCCCGGCGGCGCAACGTCGTCGAAGCCCGGGGCCTTCTCGATCCAGAGCGTGGAGGCCTGGACCGTGATCAGGAACCTGTCGGCCCGAACACGGACGACACGTCCACAACGCCGCTCGACTCCCACGCGCCGAGTCTGCCGGCGGGTGCCGAGTCCACGTCGGTCGGACCTTCGTCGGCGGACTGGTCGACGCGTGCCGCGACCGTGAGCGCACCGGTTGAGAAGCGGTAGTGCATCAGCCGTGCCGTGGTCGCATCCGCGTCGCCGGGGGCGAACTGCTGACTCGAGCCGGGGTCCTCGGTGATCAGGAGACCGTTCTGCGTGGACTCGAGGTTGTCCGGCTGGTGGATCGCGCCGGGCGCCTTGACCGGAAGCGTGTCGCCGTCGATCAGGATCGTCAGCGACGTCACCTTGGTCGGGTCGCTCTTGTCCAGCACCATCTTCCAGATGCGGCCGTTCGTCGAGCGCCCAGGCTGAGGTGCGCCGGCGGTGCCGCGGCCGGAGTCGGCCATGTAGACGACGTTCTGCATCCCGGGCCGCTTGTCGTAGGCCATGTCCTCGATCCGAACGAACTGGAAGACGTTGTTCAGGTCGCTCCAGTGCTCGAGCACCCACTGCGGTCCGTCGATCCCGACGCCGTTCGAGGTCTGCCAGCCGGTGTTCGGTGGGGGCGGATAGCCGACGTCCGCGGCCATCAGCTCCGTGCCGTCCGGCTTCCGGCCGACGGCGATGTTCTTCGGCACCTTGACGAAGTGACCCGTCAGTTGCGGGTTCGAGCCCGGGGCAATGTCGTCGTAGTCGTTGATCCCGGGCGTGTCCGAGACGAACGCCCAGAGGTCGCCCTGGTCGTTCCACACCGCGTTCGCGTCCTGCGCGATGTAGCTGTAGACCTGCGACTGGGCGGGCACGTTCACGAACGCGTCGTCACCCGAGAGCACGACCGGATGGCCGAAGCCGGGGATCGCGACGCTGTTCTCGTGATTGTGGCGCCCCATCCCCCAGATCGGCCGGTGGGCGCCGTTCCTCGGATCGTGGGCGACCACGAGGCCGATCTGCCTCGCATCGGCCGCGCCGATCGTGGCCGGGAACGCCTTGCCCGTGCGCTTGACCCAGTCGATTCCCTCCTCGTTCGTGAACAGGAGTGGCCTGTCGAAGCCCTGCGCCGAGCCGGCGAGGAAGTTGGAGCAGAAGCGTTGATAGTTCGACGCGCTCGTGATCGCGTACTCGCCGGATACGACTCCTGGATTGCTGTTGCGGCTCAGGACGAGATGGCTCAGCTGCGAGTTGTCGAAGTCGTTCTGCGAGTTCGCCTCCGTCGGCGCGCTCGGCGTGTACGGGAACGGCACGGTCGACGTCTCGTGATTGACGTACACATCGACCGTCGTGGGGAAGAACCCCGCCGAGCGGAACGCGATCCCGTCCGGGATCGACTCGAACCGGTAGCCGCCGGCCAGCGTGTCCCCGACGGTGATGATCGGGTCCACTGTCGAGCCAGGCGCCACCGGTGTGAGCATGGACGGGTGACTGGTCTTGAAGGTCCCTCGCCCGTCCGCGGACGCGGACGCGATCACCACGAGAGCGGCGGTCGCTGCGACGACTCCCCAAAGAGCCTTACGCATGTGCATCCCCCTTTTCCCCTGCAGTTGTCGAGGCGATCCTATGACACTTGCGGCGACATCAGGAGGTCGAGCAGTAGTCTCGGGTCTCGTTTCGTCGTCGTTCCTGTGCCTTGGTCGCGCTTCTCGAGAGCGAGGTCCCCCGGATCGGCGAGCAGGACCAGGCGTCCGTCGCGCATCAGCGTCTCGTCGACCCCGCCGATCCGACCCGCGAACGTCGTGTAGACGGGCACGCCGAGGGCGACGGCCTCGCGGTTCATCGTGCCGCCCGCCGAGACGACGAGGTCCGCGAGGGCGACCAGGCTTTGCGCGTCGACGGCGTGCTCGGGTACGTGCAGGGAGGGAAGCGAGAGTGCCCGAATCGCGTCCCGTTGCTCGTTCGTCCGGGGGAGCACGACGGCGTGCACCGACTCGTCGCGACCGAGCCGCTCCAGCACCTGCGGAAAGAGCGGATTGCCGTGCCGGTGGTAGAGCGAGACGTCGGGTGGCGTGCGGACGACCGCCAGCACGCGCTCTGGCTCGATCCCGGCCACAGCCGTCGGGTCGGGCTCGAAGTCGGCGAGGTAGTACTCCTCCTTGATCCCCGGGTAGGTGACGAGCTTCGGCGGCCTGGCGCCGAATCGCGCGAGCCGCTCCGCGGGGACCGCGTCGGGAAAGACGACTCGGGTCGCGGCTCGGAGGCCGAGGTGGTGCTGGAGCGATGCGTACTCGTAGTCGTGTGCGGTCGCGCTCGGAACCCCGAGGCTGCGGGCGGTGAGCGTGAGCTCGTGGGAGCCGTGTGCGAGCGCCCGGTCGAAGCCGCGGCCCTTCGCGAACCTGCGTAGCGCCCGTAGCCGGCCGGCGAGTGCACGGGCTTTCCCGACCGCGCCGGCCCCGCCGTGACGCGGCCCGACGACCTCGTGCGCGATCCCGTGCAGCGCGAGCAACTCCAGCGTCTGGGCGTACTCGCGCGCCGTCACCGTGACGTCGTGACCGTCCTCCTGCAGCAACCGGATCAGCGGGCGGAAGAAGAGCACGTGCGGCGAGTTGGTGATGTCGATCCAGACCCGCATCGGAACCGACTCTATAAGATGTGCTTATGGACACGCGCCAGCTTGCCGCGTTTGTCGCCGTCGTCGAGCGCCGCAGCTTCTCGCAGGCTGCCGAGCGGCTCGGCGTCACTCAGCCGGCCGTGTCGCTGCAGGTGCGCGCGCTCGAGAAGCGGCTCGGGACGCAGCTCCTCGACCGCTCGGGACGCCGGGTCGAGCCGACCGAGGCCGGTGTCCGGCTCTACCGCGGCGCGCAACGGCTCCTCGCGCTCGAGGAGCAGCTCCTCGACGAGATCGCCGGCGAAGGGGGCGGGGAGCTGACGGGTGACCTCCGGATCGGAGCCTCGACCGGGCCGGCCGCAGTCGTCGTCCCGCTGCTCCTCTGCGAGTTCCAGCGCACGCACCCCGGCGTCAAGGTCGTCCTGACGGTGTCGGACACGCAGTCGATCGTCGAACGGGTCGCTGCCCGCGAGCTCGAGCTCGGCATCGTCGGCGCGGCACGGCGACACCGGGCAGTGCGCTTCGAGCCGTTCTTCGAGGACGAGGTGATCCTCGCCTGCCCGCCCGGCCACGCCTTCGCCGGCCGGACGGTCACGCTCGACGAGTTGCGCGAGGAGAGCCTGATCGTGATGCAGGAGGGTGCCGGCGTGCGACAGATCGTGGAGGACGAGCTGCGGGCACTGGGGACGAGGCTGCGCGACCTCGACGTTCGCCTCGAGCTGGGGCTGCAAGAGTCGGTGCGGAGCGCCGTCCAGGCCGGCTACGGCGTGTCGTTCATCTCCCGCACGGCCGTCGAAGCCGAGCTGGCGGCGGGCACGCTCACTGCGGCTCGCGTCAAGGGGCTCGACGCCAAACGCGAGATCTCGCTCGCCCGCGCAGCCGGCCGCACGGCCACGAGAGCGGCCGACGCATTCGTCGAGTTCGCGCGGGGCCGCCTCGAGTGATCGTCCGCTGGGGGATCGAGCTCCTGAGCGAGGTGCTCGACGAACTCGGTGTCCAACGCCCGTTCCTCTTCGCCGGCGAGCGTCACGAAGCGGCGCTGACCACTGTCGGCCGCTGGTCCGAGCTTCCGACGGATCGCATCGCCGAGGCTGTCGCCGCCGTCCGCGACTCGGGCGCCGACGTGGTCGTGGCGCTCGGCGGCGGCAGTGCAATCGACACCGCGAAGGCGGTCTCGGCCGAGTCGGGGCTGCCGCTGCTCTCGATCCCGACGACGTACTCGGGCGCCGAGTGGACGACCTTCTACGGCGTCCGTGATCCCGACCGGCGGATGCGTGGCGGCGGCGCGGGCGCGCACCTGGCCGCGATCGTCTACGACCCGAGGTTGACCCTGACACTCCCGCGCCCCGAGACCGTCGGCACGTCCTTGAACGCGCTGGCCCATTGCGCGGAAGCGCTCTACGTCCGGGAGCGGACGCCCGAGAGCGACGAGCACGCGTTGGCCGGCGCACGGTTGATCGGCGAGTGGTTGCCGCGGGTGGTCGAGCGGCTCGACGACCTGGACGCTCGGACGGAGCTCCTCCGGGGGGCGTGCCACGGTGGCGCCGCGCTCGGCGGCTCGATGCTCGCGCTCGGACACGCGCTGGCGCAAGGGCTCGGCGGGCGCTACGGCCTGCCGCACGGAGCGCTGAACGCCGTCTGCCTGCCGCCGGCGCTTCGCTTCAACCAGCCAGTCGCCGCCGAGCAGATCGCACGGTTCGGGGACGCGCTCGGGACCGAGGATCCAGCCGGCCGAGTCGAGGAGCTCGCCCGACTCGGCGGCTTCGAGCGCCTGCGCGACCTCGGCGTGCCCGAGTCCGCGCCGGCGGAGGTCGCGGAGGCGATCGCCGCTCGCCCCGGCGCAAAGGCCAATCCGCGGCCGGTGACTCCGGCGGACGTCGAGCAGCTCCTACGCTCGATCTGGTGACCGGCCGGCGTCCGGGACGGGGCGACCAGAAGAGGTCGCCCCGGTTTTCCGCGCGTCAGCGGACGATCAGGATTCCGATCAGGAACAGGATCAGGGGGATCGCCAAGATGCCTATGACACCGGCGGCGAGCCTCAATTTCACCCTACTGTCCCCACCCTGCCATCGCGGTCCGCCCGTCCCCGTAGAAGCGAGGCACCATCCAGACCCAGGTCTGGAGCCCGTACCAGTAGACATTGCAGGAGAAGCCGCCTCGCGTTTCGACGTCGACGCTGCTGATCCCTACGCCGCCGCCAACCCGGTGATACGTCGGCCCGTAGTTTGGCGCGCAGCCGTAATCCGAGTGCGGCCAGCTGCGGCCGAAGAACGTTCCGACTGTGTTCTGCATCGTCGTGCACCACGTTGTTTCCTGGTAGACGTCGCGGTGATACGGCCAGGTGCCGCCGCCGCGGCGCCAGGTCGCTTGCCAGCAGCCAGCCCAGGCAGTGATCCTCTTGCGGGACTGCGTTGTCCGCGTCGGCGTGCTTTCGATTCGGCTCGGGACCAGAGGCAGCGCCTCCGATTTGAACGGAAGGTGCGCGACGATCTCCTCCGCGACACCCGCCTCACGGGCATCTCCCTTGCCGAGCGCCAGGTAGCCGATCAGCTGTGGAGCCGTTTGGTTTGCGGCAATCCTCGCTTCTGCCGCTCTCTCCCTCGGCCCCTTCTCGCGATCGTCCGCAGTGGCGGCGGGAACAACGAGAAGCGCCACAACGGTGGGAGCCACAACGAAGAGCCATCCAAGGCGTCGGTGCATTCCTTCCCACCTTTCTTCTCGAACCTCGTTGGAAGCCGCTCCCATGCGGATCGTGCCCGCAGCGCAACCGTCGTTTGTGCCAACTTTGAGATCGACGTCGAACAATTGATTCAATAAGCGCGCCTAATGCAGCGCATTAGTGGTTCGGCTATCCTGCGCTCGTGACCCGCGGGGAGTCCTTTGACGTGCTCGTGATCGGCAGCGGGGCCTCGGGCCTCGCCGCAGCGGTGTCGGCCGAGCGGGCCGGCGCGCGGGTCGGTCTCGCCACGAAGGGCTCGATCCAGGCCTGCAACTCGGCCAAGGCGCAGGGTGGGATCCAGGCCTCGTTCGGCGAGGACGACTCGCCCGAGCAGCACGCCGCCGACATCCTCAAGAGCTCCCACGACAGCGCCGACATGCGGCTCGTCGAGGTGCTGACCGGAGACGCGCGGAGCGCGATCCACTGGCTCGAGGAGCTCGGCGTCGAGTTCACGGCAGAGAACGGCGGCTACCGGCTC
Source organism: uncultured Gaiellaceae bacterium (assembly GCA_963820565.1). GTDB lineage: Bacteria > Actinomycetota > Thermoleophilia > Gaiellales > Gaiellaceae > Gaiellasilicea. Next base: position 375,598 of record CAWGAD010000005.1, on the reverse strand, counting down.
GCCCGCTGTGGCGGCGCGTCCGCCAAGCGGCTGCTGCAGGTCGGCGACCGCACCGGGCACGCGATCACGAAGGCGCTCCGGGACGCATTCGAGGCCGGCGAGCGGCACGCTCTACGCGAACAGCCCGCTGAAGGCGCTCGTGCCGCGCGAGAACGGCTGGCACGCCACCTGCGGCGAGCACGAGCTCGACGCGGCGACCGTGATCCTCGCCGCCGGCGGCCGCTGCTTCAGAGTGGCCGAGGAGCGCGGTGAGCTCTCGACGAACCATCCGAACGCGACCGGCGAGGTGACGAAGATCGCACTCGGCCTCGGCGCCGAGTCGCGCGACCTCGACGAGCTCCAGTACCACCCGAACGGCGGCGCGTGGCCCGAGACGATGCAGGGCTACTCGATCCCCGAGACGACGCGCGCGTACGGCGCCGTGCTCTTGAACGCCGACGGCGAGGAGTTCACCGACTCGCTCGGCCCGCGCGACGAGGTCAGCCAGGCGATCTTCGACGAGGTGGCCAAGGGGAAAGGCGTCGAGACCGAGGACGGCCGCCCCGCTGTCTATCTCGACACGACGCGCATCTCCGAGGCCGACGCCGAGATCTCGCTGCCGTACATGCTGCGGCGCTACCGCGGCGCAGGCATCGACCCGCTCCGCGAGAAGATCTTCACCTACCCCGTCCTCCACTACCAGAACGGCGGTCTCACGATCGACACCGACGCGCAGACGACGATCGAAGGGATGTACGCCTGCGGCGAGATCGCGGGCGGCACGCACGGCCGCAACCGGATGATGGGCAACTCCCTTCTGGAATGCTGCGTCTTCGGCCGTCGTGCCGGCAGGCCGCGGCAGAGAAAGCGAGCGCATGAGCACTGTCACGACCACAGATCTCCAGCACGCCGTCGAGGATGCCGCGGCGCACCTCTACGTCTGGGCGCTGAAGGACATCCCGCAGGACCTGCGCGACGCGCTCGCGGCTGCGCTCGAGCGCGAGACGTCGGTCACCGGGCAGCGCGTCCTGCAGACGATCCACCGGAACGTGAACATCGCCGACGACGAGAAGAACCTCGTCTGCCAGGACACCGGGATCGCGGTCTACACCTGCCGGGTCGGCGAGCACTTCCCGCTCCATCCGGCCCGGATCTACGAGGGGCTCCGCGACGGCACCGCCCGCGCGACGGTCGAGCACCCGCTCCGCTCGAACGCGGTCCACACGATCACGCGCGAGAACACGGGCCCGAACATCGGCTACCGCCTGCCGATCGTGCACTGGGAGTTCGTCGACGACTGGGACGGGCTCGACGTCAAGTGCGTGCCGAAGGGCTCCGGCTCCGAGAACATGAGCTTCCTGAAGATGTGCGTCCCCGCCGACGGCGTGAAGGGGATCAAGCAGTTCGTGCTCGAGTCGATCGTCGGCGCCGGCGGCAAGCCGTGCCCGCCCGGGATCGTCGGCGTCGGCATCGGCGGCACGGCCGACTACGCGATGTACCTCGCCAAGGAGGCGATCACGCGACCGGTCGGCACGCGCAACTCGGATCCGATCGTCGCCGAGCTCGAGGACGAGCTCTACGGGCTCCTGAACGAGACCGGGATCGGCCCGATGGGGCTCGGCGGCGACGTGACCGTGCTCCAGTGCCACATCGAGCACGCGGACACGCACATGACGCTGAACCCGGTCGCCGTCAACTACCAGTGCTGGGCGGCGCGGCGCGCCTCCGTGCACGTCGCGGCCGACGGCTCCGTCGAGTTCGACCGGGAGTTCTGATGGCGAACCACACCGTCACCTTCCCGATCACCGACCCGCAGGAGATCCTGAAGCTCCGTGCGGGCGACGAGGTCACCGTCCAGGGTCACATCATCGGCATCCGCGACCGGACGCAGATCCGGATCTTCGACCAGGGCGTCGAGCCGCCGATGGACCTCTCGGGCGCGTTTCTCCTCCACACCGCGCCGGGCGTGCGCAAGCTCGACAACGGCCGCTACGAGAAGGTCTGCATCGGCACGACGACCAGCGCCCGGATGGTGCGCTTCACCGAGCCGCTCGGCTCCCAGTACGGCGTCAGGGCGATCTGCGGCAAGGGCGGTCTCCCCGACGAGGCGATCGAGCCGATGCAGCGGCTCGGGATGGTCTACTTCGCGATCGTCGGCGGCGCTGCGGCGCTCGAGACGACCCAGATCGAGGAGATCGAGGAGGTGCTCTGGGAGGAGCTGATGCCCGAGTGCCTCTGGAAGTTCCGGGTCAAGGACTTCGGGCCGCTCATCGTCGGGATCGACGCACACGGCAACTCGCTCTTCCACGACGTCCAGGAGAGCGCGCAGGAGAAGCTCAAGGAGATCTTTGCCAGGCTTTGATCTCGGCCTGCAGGAACGCTCGGCCGGGCTGACGCACGTGATCGACAAGGGCCTTGGCCCGCGCGGATGGGAGGACGTGCTCGAGGTCTCCGGGCACCTGATCGACGTCGTCAAGCTGGGCTGGGGCACGTCCTACGTGACGAAGAGCCTCGACCGGAAGCTGGCGGTGCTGAAGGAGAAGCCGGTTGTGCTCGGCGGGACGTTCTTCGAGGTCGTCTACGTCAAGGACCGGCTGGACGAGTACAAGCAGTGGCTCGGCGAGCTCGGGCTCACGCACGTCGAGATCTCCGACGGCACGGTCGACATCCCGCGCGAGCGCAAGCTCGAGCTGATCGCCGACTTCGCCCGCGACTTCACCGTCCTCTCCGAGGTGGGCTCGAAGGACTCGTCCGTCGAGCACACGGCCGAGGAATGGAAGCAGTGGCTTCAGGAGGAGCTCGACGCGGGCGCCTGGAAGGTGATCACCGAGGCACGCGAGGGCGGCACGGCCGGGATCTTCGACGCGGGCGGGGGCATGCGCACCGAGCTGATCGGTGAGATCGCCGCCGCCGTCGGCACCGAGAACGTCATCTTCGAAGCGCCGAACAAGGCTGCGCAAGCCTGGTTCGTGACCGAGTTCGGGCCGGAGGTCAACCTCGGCAACATCCCGCCCGAGGAAGTGATCCCGCTCGAGACGCTCCGCCTCGGTCTGCGCGGCGACACCCTGAAGCAGCTGCTGCTCTAGCCGAGCGCCGCCTGCCCGCGTTCGGTCAGGGCGACGCCATCGCGCCCCGCCGTGACGAGGCCGGCGGTCACCGCGTCGTCCCAGACCGCGTAGCGCGGGCAGTTGCTCTTCCACGCCTCGACGACGTCGTCGTAGGTCCGCTCGCGGGCCGTCACCCACGTCAGCAACTCGAGCATCGAGGCGCTGATCTCCATGAATAGACCTTACGCTGCGGCGGTGTCGGCGTTGACCTGGGACGAAGTGATCTCGCGCCGGCTTGCGCGGAGTCACCTGCACGTGCGCTCCACGGCGGACCGGCTCGTCGAAGTCGTCCGAGACGTCTGCGGGATCCACGCGCAGGTGATGGGGTCGGCGGAGCTGCAGCTCGCGGCGCGCGTCGACGGGATCACGCAGGCCGACGTCCGCGATGCGCTCTGGGAGCGGCGCGAGCTCGTGAAGTCGTGGACGACGCGCGGGACGTTGCACATCCACCCTTCCGACGAGCTCTCGCTGTGGACGGCGGCGAGGCGAGCAATCGTCGGCGAGGAGGACTACGCCGCGGACGGCGTTGAGAACGTCGACGAGGTGGTCGCCGCGATCGGCCACGCCCTGCGGGGTCGCTGCCTGTTGCGCGAGGAGCTTGCGGATGCGGTCGTGGAGCGTGTCGGCGTCGCGCCACGCGAGAAGCTCGCGTCCGGCTGGGGGTACTACCTCGGCGATGCGGCGATCGCAGACGTGCTCTGCTTCGGGCCGCCCCGAGGTCAGAAGGTGACGTTCGTGCACGTCGAGGACTGGCTCGGGCCTCAGCGAGTGTGGAACCCGCAGGAAGCACTCCAGGAGGTGGCACGCCGCTACGCCGAGGCGTACGGACCCGTCACGCACCGCGAGTTCCGCGAGTGGTTCACCTCCCGTCACCTGACGCCGGCCGTCGCGCGTGAGCTTTTCGAGCAGCTCGACGTGCCGGATCCCGAGCCGGTCGAGCCGCGACGGAGCGTGCGCCTCCTGCCCGAGTACGACGTCTACGTGATGGGCTTTCGCGAGCGCGAGCATCTGGTGCCGCCCGAAGTGCGGGAGCAGGTGGCCGCACACGGCAAGGGCCGCTACGAGGGACCGGCCGGCACGCCGTTCCTGCTCGTCGACGGTCTCTGCGCCGGCATCTGGAGCCGGACGAAGACAGCGCGCCGAATCGAGCTGAAGGTCATGCCGGCACGGAAGCTCACGCGCGAGGAGACGGCGGGTGTCGAGGGAGAGGCAGAGCGGATCGGCCACTTCCTCGACCTGGAGCCGGTCCTGACGCTCGCCTGACGGCGATGTGAGACCTCTAGGGCGCTGCCTCTTGGACGACGTTCGGCCCTGCTTGTCCTCGAAGCGATCCAGGACGCCTGACTCCACGAGCCGGCGCCGCGACTCGTTCGCGTCGTCGAGGGAGTCGAACTCGAGGAAGATGAAGACGTGGTTCGGGTCGTCGACGCTCCGGAAGACCCGCTTCACTTCGCGTTCTCACGCGCCTGCGGGCGGTCCGGTCGAACATCGGCCGCCAGGTGTCGTAGTCGCCGGTCTGGATCCTCGTGATGATGAAGGCGGACATCGCGCTCCCTTCGCTGTGCAGGAACTAGGCTTCGCGAATGATCCCGGAGGCCAAGCTCGAGCACACGGAGAACGGGCTCGTCCCGAAGGGAGAGGGCTGGTACGTGCTCAACGCGCGCGACGCGGAGTGGCGTCACAGCGAGGGACGGTCCGCCATCTGCGAGTTCGAAGGCGAACCGGCGTTTCCCCAGCTCGGGATCAACATCAGCGTCCTCGCTCCGGGCGTGCCGATGGCGATGTACCACTGGGAAGCGGATCAGGAGGACTTCCTCGTGCTCTCGGGCGAGGCGCTGCTGATCGTCGAGGGCGAGGAGCGCCCGCTACGCCAGTGGGACTTCGTGCACTGCCCCGCGGGCACGAAGCACGTCATCGTCGGGGCGGGCGACGAACCTTGCTGCGTGGTCGCAATCGGGGCTCGCGACAAGTCGACCGGCCCCGACTGGGGCGGGTACACGGTGGACGAAGCCGCGCTCCGCCACGGAGCGGGCGTCGAGGAGGAGACGACCGACCCGAGCAAGGCGTACGCGCCGCTCGTGAGGCGCACACCGACTCGGTTTCGCGAGGAGTGGCTCCCGACGCGATGACATTCGAGGTCGCCGCTGACGCCTACGACCGGTTCATGGGGCGGTATTCGGTGCAGCTCGCACCCCAGCTGGCCGAGTTCGCCGGAGTCCGGGCCGGCCAGCGTGTGCTGGACGTCGGCTGCGGCCCCGGTGCGCTCACCGGCGAGCTCGTTCGCCGGATCGGTGCTGAGGCAGTAACCGCTGTCGACCCCTCCGAGACCTTCGTCGCCGCGGCGAAGGAGCGCCACCCGAGGGTCGAGGTCCAGCGCGCGGCGGCAGAGCACCTGCCCTTTGAGGACGGCGTCTTCGACGCGGCGCTCGCACAGCTCGTCGTTCACTTCATGGCCGACCCCGTGGCCGGGCTTCGCGAGATGGCGCGCGTCACCCGTCCCGGTGGGGTGGTCGCAGCGTGCGTCTGGGATCACGCCGGCCAGCGCACACCGCTCGCCGTGTTCTGGCAAGCCGCCGGCGACCTCGATCCCGAGGCGCGAGACGAGTCCGAGCTCGCCGGAGCCCACGAAGGCCATCTGCGCGAGCTGTTCACCGAGGCAGGGCTCGACGCGGTGGAGGAGACCACGATCGGGACCGCCGTCGAGTTCGCGAGCTTCGAGGACTGGTGGGAGCCGTTCACCCTCGGTGTCGGCCCTGCCGGTGCCTATGCCAAGGGGCTCGACGACGCGGACCGCACGCGGCTTCGCGAGCGCTGCCGAGAGCTCTTTCCACGTCCGCCCTTCACGGTCGACACGGCGGCCTGGACGGCCCGCGGCTTGGCTTAATCGGCGAGGACCTCGCGGATCGCGTGTCGGGCGACGTCGGCGAGGACGGGGTTGGTGATCTCGTAGTAGGGAAGCGCGACCAACCCCATGGACAGCGCCCAGCCGCGACCTCGTGCCCACGTCGAGTCATCGACTGGAAGCGCGGCTCGAAATGCGTCGCGGGTGTCGGCAGAGAGGTAGGTCCACGCGGGCATGACGTCGCAGGCGGGATCTCCCACGCCGAGACAGCCGAAGTCGATGACGGCGCTCAGCCGGCCGTCCACGGCCAGCAGGTTCCCGGATTGCAGGTCCCCGTGGAGCCAGACGGGCGGGCCTGGCCACACCGGCGTCTCGAGCGCCGCGTCCCAGGCCGCGGTGGCTGCGTCTGCATCGATCTTGTCGCCGAGAGCAGCGATCGCCGCGCGGGTGCCGTGATCTCGCTCTGCCAGGGGCACGCCGCGGGAAGAGTTGTGCTCCCCGGGCGCCGGGCCGCCTGGGGGATCGATCCGTTGGAGGGCGGCGACGAATTCGCCCAGGGTCCTCGCCGCCTCGCGCGGATCGGCGATGCGATCGAGCGTGGCCGTCTCGCCTTCGAGCCACGGGACGACGGTCCAGCTCCAGGGGTAGCCCTCGCCGGACTCACCCTTGGCCAGCGGGATGGGGACGGGGAGCGGTAGCAGCGGAGCAAGCCGCGGCAGCCACTCGTGCTCTTTCGCCGGTTGCCCGGCGGCCCCGTGGACGCGAGGTAGACGCACGGCCAGGTCGTCGCCGAGCCGATAGATCGCGTTGTCCGTCCCGGAGGACTCGACGGGCTCGATCGGAAGCTCCGCCCACTGCGGGAACTGTGACGCGAGCAACCGGCTCACGAGCGCCGGGTCGGTGTCGACCTCGTGGGCGTGCATTTTGGCGCTGGGCATAGGCGGTATCAGACACGATGTGCGCCTGATGACGGATCGCCGACAGCTGATCGCGGAGGCGCTTGGTCGGAACCCGACGACGATTCTCGAGAACGACGAGGGGTACGACTTCGAGGTCGCGATCGTCGACGACGAATGGGTGTTCCGCTTTCCCCGGCGCTACGGCGTCGAGGAAGCGCTCGAGCTCGAGATCGCGCTGCTGCCGGCGCTCGCTCCCGCGCTGCCGGTGGAGGTGCCGTCGTTCGAGCACATCTCACGCGACCCGCTCTTCGTCGGCTACCGCTTGCTCCGCGGTGAGCCGCTCGTCGACGAGGATGCCGACGGCGTCAGGGCCTTCCTCGACGCGCTCCATGCGCTCGACCCGTCCGGGCTGCCCGTGGAGCCCTGCGACTGGGTCGACGCGTACCGAGAGCAGTGCGGAAAGTTCGAACGGCTCGTGGTTCCCCTACTCGAGGACCGGCGACCCCAGGCGAAACGACTCTTCGGCGAGGTGGAGACGCTCGTGGGCTTCGAGCCGGCGCTCCTCCACGCCGACCTCGGGCCCGCGCACCTCCTCGTGCGGGACGGCCGCCTCGCCGGCGTGATCGACTGGGGTGATGCACGCGTGGGCGATCCCGCCCTCGACTACGCCTGGCTGCTCAACGGCCCGTTCGCTGACTGGGACGTCGATCCCGACCTCCGACGCCGGGCCCGGTTCTACCACCGGCTCGGGCCGTGGTACGAGGCGCACTACGGCCTGTTCACGAACCAACCGGCGCACACCGAGCGCGGCCTGGCAGGGATTCAGGCTCGGCTCTGAGCGCTCGGCGGTCGTTCAGACGTGTGTCCGGCGAGTGCGTTCGTGCGCGTGTGCGTGCGGTCGCGACGCCAAGAGAGCGAGCAGGGCGATTGCGACGAAGTTGCGGAACGTGGGCTCCGGCCAGTGAACCTCGGCGGCTCCGTCGAACCACGACGGCTCGACGAGGAAGACGATCGCCGTGATCAGCACCTTGCCGAACCAGCCGATGACGAGGAACAGCGTCGCGAGGACGATGCCCCAGAAGCCCAGCTCCGGCAGGCCCACTGCGGCTGCAAAGTCGAGCACGTTCCAGGCGAGCCAGAAGATCAGCGGGCCGATCAGGATTACGACGAAGAGCACTACGACCGCAATCGCAAGCCCGCCGGCCACGAGGGCGCCGATTCCGAGCGCGCGAAGCACGACGCCGACCCAACTCACACGTCGAGTCTAAGCGACTGGCGGGCGATTCGGTGCGCGGCGGCTACGATCCGTCGTGTGAGCCTCTGGCGCCGTTTCAGTGGTTTCGTCCGGCGGCTAGTCCTGCGCGCAACGTCGATGCACGACTGATCGAGCGCTCGAGAGACGACTTAGTGAACGGCGAGCGTGAGTCGAGCGACGCCGGCCGGAATCACGACACCTACCGGTGCGCCGTTCGGGACGACCAGACGCCAGCGACCGGTGCTGCGGAAGCGAACGGTCCCGCGCCACCGGTCTGCAGCCATCCGGACGAGGCGTACCTCGAAGCCGTTGCGGGCGATGTTCGGGTCCGGGTGGCTGGTGTCACCGGTGAGTGTGGCGACGACGCTGAAGATGTTCCTGCCGGGCGCGACGGCCATGAGCCGCAGGTTGTAGTTGAGCTTTTTCTCGCTCCGCACGACCACGGTGACCTGCTGGCCCATGGCCGGGGTCGAGTCGCTGGCGGCGACCGAGATCCGGAACTTCGCCGACGCCGGGGCGCAGAGGACGAGCGCAGCGATCCCTGTGGCTGCGAGAGCTTTCATGACGCTGGTACACCCACGACACGTGACTGGTTCCATGCAACGATTGTGCCGCGATTTCTGACCCAGGAGGTACGCGTCCCATGATTGACGTGCAGCGAGTCGACTACATCCGTGTTCCGGTGACGGACATGGAGGAGGCGAACAAGTTCTACGGCGAGGTGCTGGGCCTGGAGAGGAATCCGAACTCGCCGAGCGAGGATTGGGTCGAGTACGAGGCGAGCAACGTGACGCTCGCGGTGATGACCCCGCACACTCACGACTACGAGTTCACGCCGCTGCCGCCGGGCACACTCGCGCTGCGGGTGCCGGACGTCGCCGCCGCGAAGGCGACGCTCGAGGCGGCCGGCGTGCAGGTCAACGACATGTGGGACTCGGGTGCCTGCCATGGCGCCGGGATCCGCGACCCGGCCGGCAACCCCATCCTCCTCCATCACCGTTACGCGCCGTACGGCCCGCGCTGACGAATTCTCCCTGGCGGGCCGGCGTCTAGGCCGGCGACCGGGCGCCGCGGCCCGGCAACCGCAGCCGACGGCGCCGCCCGCTGTCGCCGATCACCGAGACGACGGTCTGCGCGAGGTGCGGGCAGCCGGTCGAGGGGAACGCATCCCGCCGGTGCCGGTGGAGGACGAGGAACAGGTCGCCGGGCGGCGCGTCCCGGTAGAGGCGGGCGAGGCGCAGGCGGTCGATCGCGGCGAGCGTCGGCGTGTAGATCGCGTCGTACCAGTCCGCCGCGATCTCCGCGTTCTCGAGCACGCGTCCCCGTCCTCGCATCAAGTGGTAGCCGTGCACCTGGATGTTCTCCAGCAGCTCGAGATAGTGCGCGGGCCGGCTGACCGCGACGCGCACGCCGGGCCGAGCCTCGGCGAGCCCGCTGTCCTCGACGAAGATCCGCTCGAGCTCCCGGAGGACGAGCTCGAGCATGTCCGCACCGGCCGGGAGAGGCACGCGCGCGACGAGCTCGGTCACGTCGGCGTCGATCATCTTTGCGCCACCGCGCCGTGCGAGCGCGGCGCGGTGGTGACCGTCGATCACGAAGTACGCCTCACCGAGCTTGACCGTCACGATCGGCGGGAAGGCGCCGTCGGCGAACGCTGCCTCGAGCGAGCGCAGTCGGTCCCGGCTGAAGGAGTGAAGCGGGCGGAAGTCGCGTGTGAACGAGCTGGCACGGCCATCGGTGCCGACGAGCGCGTCGAGCGGAATCGCACGGACTCCCAGGTACCGGCGTCCGAACGGCCTCAGCCGCCGCTCGACCTCGTCGAGCTCGAGCAAGCGCTCGCGGCGGCGAACCCTCAGTCCCTTCATCTCGAGTTCAAGCGTACAACCGGCGTACAGGTCGGCCAACCCGTCGCTTCTTCCTACGATTGAGCTCTCGTGGTGACGATCGATGAGGTCCGGTCGCTGGCGATCACCCTGCCTCGGACGACGGAGGCGTACGTGCGCGGCCGCGTCAAGTTTCGTGTCGGCCGAATCGTCTACCTCGCGTTCTCGCGCGACGAGACGCTGCTGGGATTCGCGTTCCCCAAGGAGTGGCGGCCCGCGCTCGTCGAGACCGAGCCGCACAAGTTCATGCTGCCCCGCGAGTCCGACCTCCGCTACAACTGGGCGGTCGTCCGGCTGGAGGCGATCGACGCGGCTGAGATGCGCGAGCTCGTGATCGACGCCTGGGCGATGGTCGTCCCCAAGAGCGTCTCCGCCGCGTACGCCGAGGCCGAGTAGGTCACGCGCCGGAGAAGCCGGCAACCGTGCGCAGGGCGAGCTCCCTCATCGCCTGGCTGCCGGTGTGGCCGGAGTCGTCGACGATCATGAGCTCCGAGCCCGGCCACGCCTGAGCGAGCTCCCAGGCCGTACCGACCGGGGAGCCCAGGTCGTGACGCCCGTGCAGGAGCACGCCGGGGATGCCGGCGAGCCGCCCCGCGTTGCGCAACAGCTCGTCTTCCTCGAGCCACGCGCCGTGCGAGAAGTAGTGGGCGCAGATCCGCACGAACGCGAGCGCTGCCTCAGGCGGCCGGTCGCTGTAAGCGCCGGGCGTGCCCGACGACTCGAGTGAGATCACCGCGTCCTCCCAGGCAAGCCAGTCCCATGCCGCTCTGGTCCGGACCGCCGGATCCGGGTTCTCCAGCAGCCGTGCATACGCCGCGACGAGATCGCCGGCCCGATCGCTCTCCGGCACTGCGTCCCGGAACCGCGCCCACTCCTCCGGGAAGAAGCGGCCCACCCCGCGGTAGAGCCAGTCGATCTCGGAGCGCCGCGTCGTCGTCACCCCCAGGAGGACGATCTCGGAGACGTGCTCGGGGTGGCGCTCGGCGTAGGCGAGGATCAGGGTCGATCCCCAGGAGCCGCCGTACAGCAGCCACTGCTCGATCCCGAGGTGCTCGCGCAGTCGCTCCATGTCCTCGACGAGATGGTGCGTCGTGTTCGCGGACATCGAGACACCCGGGTCGCTCGCGTGCGGAACGCTCTCTCCGCAGCCTCGCTGGTCGAACAGGACGAGCCGATACCGCTCGGGGTCGAAGGTGCGGCGGCTGCCGCGTCCGCCGCCGGCGCCTGGCCCGCCGTGGACGACAAGCGCCGGCTTCCCCTCCGGGTTTCCGCACGCCTCCCAGTAGATCCGGTTGCCGTCGCCGACGTCGAGCAGGCCATGGTCGTACGGCTCGATCGGAGGGAACGGCTCCACGGGCCGTCAGCTTGCCGAGATGATCATCCCGGCGCCGACGGTGTCGTTCGTCGCCTCGTCGATCAGGATGAACGCTCCCGTGGTGCGGTTCTCGGCGTACGGGTCGACCGCGAGCGGCTCGCTCAGCCGCAGCCGGACGCGGGCGATGTCGTTCAGCTCCAGCCGCTCCGGGCCGGGCGAGTCCTCGAGCGTGTGGATGTCGACGACGGAGACGAGCTCGTCGACGATCGCGCGCACCGTGCGGGTCGTGTGCTTGATCGCGACCTTCGCCCGCGGCTCGAGCGGCTTCTCCGCCATCCAGCAGACCGTGGCCTCGAGCTCGCGCGCCACGGTCGGCGCCTGCTCGGGGTCGGCGAGCATGTCGCCGCGCGAGACGTCGAGATCGTCCTCGAGCCTGACCGTGACCGACATGCCCGGAACGGCCAGGTCGAGAGGCGCATCGGCGGTCTCGACGGCCGCGACCTGCGAGCGCCGGCCCGAGGGCAGCACGACGACCTCGTCGCCGGCGCGCCAGACCCCGCCGGCGACCTGCCCTGCGTAGCCGCGGTAGTCGTGGTGCTCCTCCGAGATCGGCCTGATCACCCACTGGACGGGGAAGCGGCGGTGGTCGAGGTCGCGATCCCCGGCGATCTCGACGGTCTCGAGGTGCTCGAGCAGCGTCGGCCCGTCGTACCAGTCCATCCCGTCGCCGCGCTCGACGACGTTGTCGCCGCGCAGCGCCGACATCGGGATCACGCGCACGTCGCGCAGCTCGAGCCGCTCGCTCGTGTCGCGCAGCTCCTGCTCGATCTCGCGGAAGCGCTCCTCCGAGAAGCTCGGCGAGATCCATCTTGTTCACCGCGACGACGACGTGGGGGATGCCGAGGATCGCGGCGAGATACGAGTGCCGGCGCGTCTGCTCGACGACGCCCTTGCGCGCGTCCAGGAGGATGATCGCGAGGTCGGCCGTCGAGGCTCCCGTGACCATGTTGCGCGTGTACTGGACGTGTCCGGGCGCGTCGGCGAGCTGGAAACGGCGTCGCGGCGTCACGAACGAGCGGTAGGCGACGTCGATCGTGATCCCCTGCTCGCGCTCGGCGCGCAGCCCGTCCGTGAGCAGGGCGAGGTTGACGTAGCCGTCGCCGCGCCGCTTCGACGTCTCCTCGATGTGCTCGAGCTGGTCGACGAGGATCTGCTTCGTGTCGTAGAGCAGCCGGCCGATCAGGGTGGACTTGCCGTCGTCGACCGACCCCGCCGTCACGAGACGGAGCAGGTCGGTGGCCATCAACTCAGAAGTAGCCAACGCGCTTCCGGTCCTCCATCGCGGCCTCGCTCGCGCGGTCGTCGGCGCGGGTCTCGCCGCGCTCGGTGACGCGCGTCGCGGCGATCTCCGCGACGACGTCCTCCAGCGACGTCGCATCCGACGCGACCGCACCGGTGCAGCTCATGTCGCCGACCGTGCGGAACCGCACCGAGAGCGGTGAAGGGATCCTCGCCGTTCATCCGCTCGACGAAGTCGCTGACCGCGTAGAGCATCCCGTCGCGCTTGAAGACCTCGCGCTCGTGCGCGAAGTAGATCGACGGCAGCTCGAGCTGCTCGCGGGCGATGTACTGCCAGACGTCGAGCTCGGTCCAGTTCGAGATCGGAAAGACGCGGACGTGCTCGCCGCGGCGGACGCGCGCGTTGTAGAGGTTCCAGAGCTCGGGGCGCTGCGCGCGCGGATTCCACTGGCCGAAGTCGTCGCGGAAGCTGAAGATCCGCTCCTTCGCGCGGGCGCGCTCCTCGTCGCGGCGGGCGCCGCCGATCGCGGCGTCGAAGCCGTGCTCCTCGATCGCGTCGAGGAGCGTCGTCGTCTGGAGCTGGTTGCGCGACGCGCGCGGCCCCGTCTCCTCGACGACACGGCCCTTGTCGATCGACTCCTGCACCGACGCGACGAGCAGGGTCTCGCCGAGCTCGGCGACGCGGCGATCGCGGAACGCGATCACCTCGGGAAAGTTGTGGCCGGTGTCGACGTGCATGACCGGAAACGGGAACTTGCCGGGGCGGAATGCCTTCTCGGCGAGGCGCAGGAGCACGATCGAGTCCTTGCCGCCCGAGAAGAGCAGCACCGGGCGCTCGAGCTCGGCGGCCAGCTCGCGCATGATGTGGACCGCCTCCGCCTCGAGCTCGTCGAGGTGGGAGAGATGGACGGGCGCCTGGATCACGATCCGGACTCAGTCGGGGTATGCAGTCCGCACTCGGTCCGGTCGCTGTCGGCCCAGCGGCCCTCGCGGCCGGCGCCGGGGAGCGTCGAGTGGGTGTCGCCGATGGACGCGTAGCCGCGGTCGTGCAACGCGTTGTAGGGGAGCCCGCGCTCCCGGATGTACGTCCAGCAGTCGTCGTCGCTCCAGTCGGCGAGCGGGTTCGCCTTCCAGAGCTCGTGCGCGGCGTCCCAGCCGAGCTTCGGCGCATCCGCGCGTGTCGGCGACTGGTCGCGGCGGACGCCTGTGATCCAGCAGTCGAGCTCTCCGAGCGCGCGAACCAGCGGCTCGACCTTCGCGACCGCGAGGTAGAGGTCGGGCTTGCCGCTCCCAGAGCTTCTCTCCGTGCGTCGCCGTGAGCTCCTCGGCGCTCGGGCCCTCGAACACCTCGACCTTCGTGTCGTACCGCCGCTCGACCTCGCGCCAGAGCTCGTACGTCTCCGGGAAGAGGTAGTGGGTGTCGATCGCGAAGACGCGCGCTCTCGGTTCGATGGTGAGGAGCATGTCGAGCAGGACCGCTCTCCTCCTTCTGGAAGGAGCAGGCGAGCGAGACGCGGTCGCCGAAGCGCTCGACCACGGCAGCCACGAGCTGTTGCGCCGAGAGCTCCTCGGAGCGTGCTGCGAGCGCCGCGACGTCGTCGTTGGCAGTGGTCGTCATCGCGCGTCGGATGGTACCACCGCAGCGCGCTACGTCTATAACTGCTACTAATCCCAACTATAAAGTCTACGGAATTAGTGGAGATGTCTCGATGCCCAAGATCCTGATCAGCGCCGTCCTTGCACTGCTCGTCCTCGCCGGCTGCGGTGGCTCGTCCGACGGTTCCGCCCCCGCGGGTGAGAGCGGCGGCAACGTCCGTCTGATCGCCTACTCGACGCCCCGGGAGGCGTACGCCAAGCTGATCGACCTCTACAAGTCGGGCTCCGGCGAGGGCGTCGAGTTCGTCCAGTCCTACGGCAGCGTCCGGCGAGCAGAGCCGCGCCGTCGAGGCCGGTCTCGACGCCGACGTCGTCGCCTTCTCGCTCGAGCCCGACATGACGCGGCTGGTCGAGCCGGGAATCGTGCCGGCCGACTGGAACGCCGGCGAGCACAAGGGCATGGTCACCGACTCGGTCGTGGTGTTCATGGTGCGCGAGGGGAACCCGAAGGGGATCAAGAGCTGGGACGACCTGACGAAGCCCGGAGTCGAGGTGCTGACGCCGAATCCGTTCACATCGGGCGGCGCGCGCTGGAACGTCATGGCCGGCTACGGCGCGCAGCTCGAGCAGGGCAAGACCGAGGAGCAGGCGCGCGAGTACCTCCGCTCGCTCTTCAAGAACGTCGCTGTCCAGGACAAGAGCGCCCGCGAATCGCTGACGACGTTCACCTCCGGCAAGGGCGACGTTCTGCTCGGCTACGAGAACGAGGCCATCTTCGCGCAGCGCCAGGGCCAGCCGCTCGAGTACGTCGTCCCCGATCAGACGATCCTGATCGAGAACCCGGTCGCGGCGACCAAGGACGCGTCGGCCGCGGGGAAGGGGTTCGTCGAGTTCCTCTGGTCGGACGCCGCGCAGAAGATCTTCGGCGAGGAGGGCTACCGTCCCGTGGTCGAGTCGGTCGCTGCGACCTTCGACTTCCCGCAGCCGCCGTCGCTCTTCACGATCGCGGACGTCGGCGGCTGGGACACCGTCCAGGAGGAGTTCTTCGACCGCGAGAACGGCTACATGGCCAAGGTGCAGCAGGAGCTCGGCCAGCCGACCGAGTGACTCAGAGGCTGCGCGCGCCTTGCGCCGGCTGCGGCGGCAGCGGGCAGGACACGAAGGTCCGCCCCGTGAGCCGGTAGCCGAGCTTGTAGGCCTCGCAACCGACGCACAGGCCGGTGGCCGAGGCGAGCAGCGCGAGCGCGGCCACGATCGACCCGAGAGCCGTGCCGGCGGCGTCCCAGCCGGCGAGGAAGGCGAGGCTGGCGGCGCCGAGGAAGATCGCGCCGACGAGGTTGGCGAACCGGGGCGGCCGCGAGTCCTCGAGCGGGCCTTCGCCGAACCGGGGCTGGACGAGCTCGAAGTAGGCGACGCACGGAAGGCACCAGCGCCGGCCCAGGGTCAACCCGATTGCGAGTTGCGCCGCCGAGTAGGGCAAGCAGCCACCACGGCCCCGTCGTCACCGCGATCAGCGCCAGCAGGCCGATCACCGCCTGGTTGAACCGCGGCGCGCGGGCGTCGATGACGGTCGTGTCGCGATATGGGTCGGCCGCGCGCTCCATCTCCGAACGCTAGCCCAGCGGCTCGAGCTCGCGGAGGTAGCGCGCGAGCAGCGGATCCAGGATGCGCCACCGCCGCGGCCCGTCGGAGACGATCAGCCCGGCCTGCTGGAGGCCCTTGAGCGCTCGAAACGCCTCGACCGACTTCAGATCGCGGTACGGCGACTCGCCGAGCGCGATCCGCCGCGCGATCAGGAGAGCCTGGCGGTGGCCGAGCCGGATCTGCTCGACCGTCTGCTCCAGTGTGGCGCGGTCGCCGAGCAGCGCCGAGCGGAGGCCCTGCTCGACGAGGGTCGCGTCGATGTGGTGCGTCCCGACGAGGATCGACTGAAGGTGCGTCTTCTGTGCGATCAGCATCGTCGCGCGGGGATGGCCGCCACCCAGCTCGAGCAGCCGGTCGAGCGCCTCCGGGTCGATCGTGCAGCTGTCGGCGGCGAGCCGGGCGACGATGCCGTCGTGCCACGCTTCCGCTCCGATCGGGCGCAGCTCGTAGATGCTGCCGAACGACCCGAAGGCCTGCCGCGCTTGCCCGAAGAGGCCGCGCAGCAGGTGCTCGTAGCTCCCCGCGAACAGGAAGCTGACGTCGGGTGAGCGCTGGAAGATCGCTCGCATCCGCTTGGTCACGGCGTCCGTGTCCCCATACGGCTTGCGTGGGTTGGCGACCTCCTGGAACTCGTCGATGAAGACGATCGCGTGCTTGCCGTCGGCCTCCGCCATCCGCTGTGGCAGCGCGAGCGCGTAGTCGAGGTAGCGCTCCGGGTCGCGATCCGCGAGGCCCGGCTTGAAGGCGATTTCGAGCTCGGCGCCGAGCTCGTCCTGGGTTCGCAGCACCAGCGTCGTCCCGGCGGCGTCGGCGACGAGACGCCCAGCCTCGCGCGCTCGGTGAACGAGACGATGCAAGCGAGGCCGGTTGGCAATCGTGGCGGCGACGAGCGTCTCGGCGAGCTGCGCGGCGTTCGGGATCCTGAACAGGTCGATCGCGATGACGTAGTTCCCGCCCCGCTTGGCACGTGCCAGCGCGGCCTCGCAGACGCTCGTCTTCCCGGTACGCCGGGGGCCGGCGACGACGATGTTCAGCCCGGCCATCAGCGACGTTGCCAGCTCGCGGACGTCCTCGGCGCGGCCGATCAGCTGCGCTGCCGGCAGCGGCAGGTCGGTCGGGAACATGTCGGCGCTCTGGGCGCGGGCCATCCCGGGAGGTTACTACATAGTCTGTAGCAACAAGGTGCGTCTTGTGTAGCGTTGGCGATCGCGCTCTGGACAGGAGGCCACAACTAGACTTCCGCAGCTGTGGCCCGAATCGCCTCGTCCGTCCTGGTGGTCGCGTTGCTCGCGGCCACCGCGGCCGCGTTCGCGCTCACGCAGGGATTGAAGTCTCAACCGAGCCCGATCTTCGGCACGGAGCGTCGACGACGTCTTCTCGCCGTCGTGCGGCTGCGACACGCGGACCGCCACCGATCGCGTTCAAGCTGCGCGAGGACGACCGGCTCGACGTCGCGATCGTGGACGGCGGCGAGGTCGTGCGCACGCTCGAGCAGGGCCGGGCGTACGGAACGCGGGCCGGTCGAGATCGAGTGGAACGGCCGCGACGACGCCGGTCAGCTGCTGCCGGAGGGCGAGTACCTGCCTCGCATCCACTCGCGCGACGAACGGTGGACGATCACGCTGCCGAACCCGATCCGGATCGACGTGACCCCGCCTCGCCTCGCGCTCCTCCCCGTGCGGCGCCGCGTTCTCTCGCCGGACGGCGACCGGCGCGCCGACCGGGTCACGTTCCGGTATCGGCTGAACGAGCCCGGTCGCGGGATGCTGTTCGTGGACGGCAAGCGCCGCGTGCGGACGCTCTTTCCGCGCACCGAGGACAAGCTCGAGTGGTTCGGCAAGGTCGACGGGCGCGCGCTTCCGTCCGGGACCTACACTGCGCGCGTCGCCGCGTTCGACCCGGCCGGGAACGTCAGCGCTCGCTCGCGGCCGATCACGATCGTGATCCGCTACGTCGCGCTCGGGCGCGACCGGATCTCGGTGGCCGCGGGTGCGCGTTTCGCCGTCCGCGTCTCCTCAGATGCGCGGGCCGTGCGCTGGGAGCTCGGCGGCCGCAGCGGCGTCGCACGGCCCGGCACGCTGCGGTTGCGCGCGCCGCTGCAGAAGGGTCAGTTCACGCTGGCCGTGACGGCGAACGGCCACACGGCGCGCGCGGCCGTCTTCGTCCGGGAGCAGTCGCCCTGACCGAGCTGGCTCGTGTGGCCGGCGTGCTCGGGTGCATCGGGCTCGCGGTGCTCCTCGTCGCGGCGCGGCGCGAGCTCCGCCTTGCCGGCCTCGCCGCTTGGATCGCCGGCACGGCGGGCCTCGCGCTCTACCTCGCGCCGGACGGGCGGGCACCGGAGCTGGCTGCGGCCGGCGTCGTGGGGATCCTGCTCGCCGTCGCCGGCGGCTACGCGCTGCTGCGCTGGCCGTGGGCGCTTGCCTTCGCGACCGTTGCTTGCCTGCCGATCCGGCTGTCGGTCGACGTCGGTGACGAGGACGCGAGCCTGCTCGTACCGCTCTACCTCGTGATCGGCTCACTGGTCGTCGCGCTTGGCTGGAGCCTGCTCCGGGGCGACGCTCGCTCCCGCGAGCTCGGGCCGGTCGCATGGCCCCTCGCCGCCTTTGTCGCGTGGACCGGGCTCGCGCTGCTGTGGTCGGACGATCTTCGCGAGGGCTCGATCTTCCTGGTTGCGTTCATGCTGCCCTTCGGCCTGCTCGCGATCGGCTTCGCGCGGCTGCCGTGGAGCCGGCGTAGCCTGCTCGCGCTCTACGGCATGCTCGTCGCCACCGCGCTCGCCTACGCCGGGGTCGGCCTGTACCAGTGGGCGACGCGCGAGGTCTTCTGGAATCCGAAGCTGAAGGTGGACAACGCGTACGCGCCTTTCTTCCGGGTCAACTCCGTCTTCTGGGATCCGTCCATCTACGGCCGCTACCTCGTCGTCGCGATCCTCGCCACCCTGGCGCTCGTCCTGCTCGGGCTGCGCGAGCGGCTGATAGCTGCCGGGGTCGTGGTGATCGCGGCGCTCTGGGTCGGGCTGCTGTTCTCGTTCTCACAGTCGAGCTTCGCGGCGCTGATCGCCGGCACGCTCGCGGCTGCGACCGTCGTCTGGCGCTGGCGCGCAGCGGCCGCGGTCGGGCTGATCGCGGCCGTGCTCGTCACGGTCGGCTTCGCAACGCCGCAGGTGCGCCACAAGCTCCTGGACGAGTCCAGGGCTGGTCTCAACGCGAGCACGAGCGGGCGCGCGGGCCTGATCTCGAACGGGCTGAGGATCGCGCGCGACCATCCCGTCGCCGGCGTCGGCACCGGCAGCTTCAAGCGCGCGTACGCCGACCGCACCGGCTTGCCCGGGCGGGAGCCCAAGAAGGCCGCGTCCCACTCGACGCCGGTGACGGTCGCGGCCGAGACGGGGATCACTGGGCTGGCGCTGCTCGCCTGGCTCGGGGCCGCGGCCCTCCTGGCCGCGCTCCGGGCCGGCGGCCGCACGGCTACCGGTCGCGTGGCGGTCGTCGCGGGCCTTACGCTTGGCGCGATCGCCGTGCACAGCCTCTTCTACAACGCGCTCTTCGAGGACCCCACGACCTGGGCGTTGCTCGGCCTCGTCGCGCTCGCCTCCGGGCGCAAGGAGACCGCGTGATCGAGGCGTGGAAGCGCGTGCTCGTGCTGGCCCCGCACACCGACGACGGCGAGTTCGGCTGCGGCGGCACGATGGCGCGGCTCGTCGAGGCGGGCGTCGAGGTGCACTACCACGCCTTCTCGATCGCCACGCGGTCGCTGCCTGAAGGGTTTCCGCCCGACACGCTCGCCCGCGAGGTGCGCGAGGCGACCGGCGAGCTCGGCATTCCAGAGGCGCAGCTCGTCGTGCACGACTTCGACGTGCGCACGTTCCCCGAGCGCCGCCAGGACATCCTCGAGCTCCTCGTCGCGCTCTGGGAGGAGCTGAAGCCCGATGCGGTCTTCCAGCCCTCGCACCACGACGTGCACCAGGATCACCAGACGATCGCGCAGGAAGGGCTGCGCGCCTTCAAGCGGACGACCGTGCTGGGATACGAGATCCCCTGGAACAACTTCGACTTCGCCTACGGCGCCTACGTCGCCCTCGAGCAGCGCCATCTCGAGAAGAAGGTGGCGGCGCTCGCCAAGTACGCGTCGCAGCAACACCGGCGCTATGCGAACTCGGAGTACGTCTGGAATCTCGCGCGCGTACACGGGATCAACGTCAACCGCGAGTACGCGGAGTGCTTCCAGGTCTACCGGATCGTCACCTAGCCGCCGCCGAATTCGGGCTTCCTGACGCGCTCGTTTCGGCTAAGGTTTAGTTATGCCTAAATTTACGCGCAGGCGGCTGCTCGCGGGGGCTGCGCCGGTCCTGGCTGTACCGGTGCTCGGCAAGCTCGCGTTCGACGGAAACGCCGAGGCCGCCGACCGCACGCTGCAGGGTCACGTTCACGGCCATGCCGATGTGGGCCACGCGGCGATGGTGGGCGGAGGCGCGCCGGCCGTCGGAGGGCCGCAGGACCTGCACGAGCTGCTCTACCCGCCGGAGGCGCTGCCGCATCAGCCCGGACGAGTGCGCGAGTACACGCTGCGCGCGATCGACCGGGAGATCGAGATCGCCCCGGGCGTCTTCTTCCCCGCCTGGACGTACAACGGCACCGTGCCGGGCCCAGTGATCCGTGCGACCGAGGACGACATCCTGCGTGTCCACTTCGTCAACCAGGGGTCGCATCCGCACTCGATCCACTTCCACGGCATCCACCCGGCGAACATGGACGGCGTCTTCGAGGTCGTGAACTCCGGTGACGAGTTCACCTACGAGTT
The DNA here is from genome assembly GCA_963820565.1 of uncultured Gaiellaceae bacterium. Taxonomy (GTDB): domain Bacteria; phylum Actinomycetota; class Thermoleophilia; order Gaiellales; family Gaiellaceae; genus Gaiellasilicea. The sequence goes on along the minus strand of CAWGAD010000005.1, from coordinate 354,979 downwards.
CCCGGCCAAGCCCGCCGGCCTGCACCTCTACCACTGCCACACGACCCCGCTGAAGAAGCACATCCACAAGGGGCTCTACGGCGCGTTCATCATCGATCCGAAGGAGCCGCGGCCGCCGGCGCAGGAGCTCGTGCTGGTGATGAACGGGTACGACACCGACGGCGACGGCGGCAACAACTTCTACACGGTCAACGGGCGCAGCTTCTACTACGCGAAGTACCCGATCACGGTCAAGCGCTCGACCACTGTGCGGATCTATCTCGCCAACCTGACCGAGTTCGACCTGATCAACTCGCTCCACCTGCACGGTGACTTCTTCCGCCACCAGCCGACCGGCACCGGTGACCACTGGGAGTACACCGACACGGTCATGCAGTGCCAGGGCCAGCGCGGCGTGCTCGAGATCGACTTCACGAACACCGGCAGGTTCATGTTCCACGCGCACCAGTCGGAGTTCACCGACCTCGGCTGGATGGGCTTCTTCAACGTGGTCGACTGATGGAGGCCAAGGCCGCGCAGCGAGGCGAGCTCTCCTGGCGCTTGTGGGCGCTCGTGCCCGTCGTGCTGCTCGCGCTCGTGGTCGGCGGCTACATCGCGTCGGGCGCCTCCATCGTCGGCCTGATCGGGACGAATCCGCCGCAGGCGGACGAGTTCGACGTTCGCCGCGTCGTCTTCAAGCCGGGGGAGATCCGCGTTCGCGTGACCAATCCGCAGCAGGACGACATCACGATCGCCTCGGTGACGGTCGACGACGCGATCGTTCCCTTCGAGCTCGACGGGCCACAGACACTCGGCCGCCTCCGCTCGAGTACGGTCGTGATTCCGTACCGCTGGGTCGTGGACGATCCGATGACGATCGGCGTCACGAGCTCGACCGGGATCGAGACGGTCGAGGAGATCCCGGCCGCCGTCGAGACGCCCGGCGTGACGGGATCTGGCTTCCTCGGCTACGCGATCATCGGTTTCCTCGTCGGTGTCCTCCCGGTCGCGCTCGGACTGCTCTGGCTGCCCGCGCTGCGCCGCATCGAGCAGCGCTGGCTGACCGCATTCATGGCGTTGACCGGCGGGCTGCTGACGTTCCTCGGCGTCGAGGCGCTCTTCGAGGCGTTCCAGTTGCAGGCCGTCGTGCCGGGAGCGCTCGGCGGTCCCGGGCTCGTGCTGCTCGGCGTGGCCGGCAGCTTCCTGACGATGACGTTCATCTCCGGCCGCTTCTCCGGCAAGTCGGCCGGCGCGCTCGGCGGCGTTGCGCTCGCAACGCTCGTCGCGATCGGAATCGGCCTGCACAACTTCGGCGAAGGGCTGGCGATCGGCACCTCGTTCGCGTTCGGCCAGCTCTCGCTCGGCTCGTTCCTGATCGTCGGCTTCATGGTCCACAACATCACCGAGGGCCTCGGGATTGCCGCGCCGGCGGCGGACGAGGGCGCCTCGCTGTCGCGCGTCCGGCTGGTCGCGCTCGCGTTGATCGCCGGCGCGCCCGCGATCCTCGGCGCGTGGCTCGGAGGCTTCGCTGCGAACGACGTGCTCGCGGCGCTGTTCTTCGGCGCGGCTGCCGGAGCTGCTTTCGAGGTCGTCGCCGAGGTCGCCCGCTACGTCTCCCGCCGAGACCCGGCGGGTCTGCGCTCCAGCTACGCGCTCGGCGGCTTCCTGGCCGGGATCGCGAATCATGTACGTGACAGGATTGCTCGCAGCCTGAGCCGCTCTTCCGGCTGGTAGAAGCCGAGCACGAGCAACGCGAGCGGGTACGCGACGACGAGCGCGATCGCGACGGCGAGCGGCACGTCGAGGAGCTTGCCCACGAGCGTCAGCGCCACCGCGGCGCCGGCGGCGGTCGCGACGCGGCGCCACTGGTACGGCGTCGGGAAGATCCGCTGCGCGTACCAGGTCATCCCGAGGAACATCGCCGAGAAGGCGGCGACGGCGGCGATCGCGGAGCCGATCATCCCGTACTCCGGCACGAGCGCGAGGTTGAGCGCGACGCTGACGAGCGCCGCCGCGCCGGTGATCACCCAGTTGAACTGCGTCCGCTTCGCCCGCCCGACGCCGATCGCCATCACGATGTAAGCGGCGTAGGCGACGCCCGCGAATGCGAGCAGGGCGACGACGCGGCCGCCCTCGTAGTAGGCAGGCGTCGCGAGCAGCCGGACGAGCCAGGGGGAGAGGACGCCGAGCGCGAGCGCGAGCCAGGAAGCGATCACGACGAGATAGGTGAGCACGTATGCATAGGTGCGCTTCGCCTCCCTGTCGTCCTCGATCGAGAACGCGAATGCGGGCCACGCCATCCGGAACGCCGTGATCAGCAGCACCATCGCCGACGCGATCCGAACGCCGATCTCGTAGCGGCCGACCTCATCGATCCCGGCGAAGTGCACGAGGAAGAAGCGGTCGCCGAGGTTCATCGCGATCAGCGCCAGGGCTGCCGGAACGAGCGGGATGCCGAAGCGGTTCATCTCCCGCAGGAGCTCCCGTGAGAACGAGAAGCCGAGCTGGGCGCGGCGGTAACCGAGCAGGACGAGGTAGACGGCCAGCGTGCCGGTGAAGTTGCCGATGATCAGGCCGAGCGCTCCTTGCTCGTAGCCCACGATCAGGATCACGCTGGTCACGACCGTGATCGCGATGTTGGTGAGACTCGCGAGCACGAAGAGACCCGAACGCTCCTCGACCCGGAAGACGGCGGTCAGCTGCTCGTAGTTCATCTGCGCCCAGATGCCGACGAAGGCGGCGCGGACGAGCCAGGGGTCGTCGAGGCTGAGAGCGTCGGCGATCGGCGAGGCGAGGAGCCACCCGGCGGCGAGCCCGGCGTCGCGCTCCCCATCGTGAACCAGAACGAGGTGCGGAGGACGAGCAGCCGCCGCGCGTCGTCGGTCGAGTCGAACCAGAAGCGGAAGAACGCGCTCGAGATCCCGGCGCGGAGGATCGTGACGAGCACCGCCGAGAGCGCGATCAAGACGCTGACGGCACCGAAATCCTCGGTGCCGAGATAGCGGGTGTAGATCGGCAGCAGGAAGACCGCGATCACGCGCGAGACGATCCCGCCGAGCCCGTAGACGGCCGAGTGCCTGCCGAGCCGCCGCATCTCCGCTGCCAGTGTCATCGACTTTGTTGAAAGGAGCGCATCGTGGGAGTTGGGCTGCGAAGCGGCCCCTTTAGGGATCTTTGCGCGATGAGCATCCGCTCCCGCGGATGCTCATCTTGCGCCGGCAAGACGAGCGTAGAGGTCGAGCAGGCGGTCGGTGACCCTGCTCGAGGTCGTGAACCTGCTCGACGTACGCGCGGGATTCCGCTCCGAGCTCACGCCGCCGGCCTGCGTCGGCGACCAGTGGCCGCAAGGCCTCGCGCAGGGTCTCGGCGGTCGCGGAGACGATCGGGACGCGCGTTCCGACCGCGTCCTCGGTGCGCCGGACGGCTTCGTCGTGCAGGAACGTGACGACCGGCTTGCCCAGTGCCATCGCCTCGATCGCGAAGAGGCCGTACCAGCCCGCGTTCAGCTGGTCGACGACGATGTCCGCCTGCCGGTAGCGCTCGAAGGCCTCGTCGTGGTGGAGGCCTTCGACCAGCTCGAGGTCGGCGTCGAGCCCCTCGACGGCGGCGATCACGTGCTCCGTTCCCTTGCGGCGCCGCGAGGACGGCGCGTGCACGATCAGCGGCCGAGCCCGCTCGGGCGGCGGCGCGGGCTGGATCTGCGCGAGGTCGACGCCGGGCGGGATCACCTCGGCCTCTGGAACCCAGCGGATCGCGTCGTAGCTGCCGACGACCTCGGCGTCCGCCTTCTTCCCGGCGGCGAGCTGCTCCGGCGTCTTGCCGCGGATGTCCGAGCCGAGGTAGTGCATCACCGACTTCTTGCGGAACGCTCGGAGAATCGGGAACTGGAGCGACTGCGGCACGAGCGTCAGCCCGAAGTGGAAGTGGAAGACGTCGGTGCGGGGAAGCAGCCGCGCGAACGCCGCCCACTGCTTGGCCTGGCGACTTAGCAACAGACTGTTACTTGGCGCGTTCAGGGACCAGTCTGCTTCCGGGTGGAGCTTGTAGCGCTCGAAGACGACGAGCCGCGCGTCGATGCCGCGGCGGCGCAGCGCTTCCGCGTTCGTCCACGGGACGCCGGCCGTGTTGACCGGGCAGAGGGTGACGCGGAGCGGGCGCTCAGCCACGCGCGTGGGCGCGCGAGTCGACGGGCTCGCCGTCGAAATCGACCTGGTCGAAGTAGCGCAAGCTGGCCCGGCCAGGCTGGATCCGCGAGCTGAGCGCTGCGAGCTCGTCGTCCGAGATCTCCCCGAGCGCGCGCTTGACGCCGAGGTACGGCAGGTTGAGGTCGTCCTGGTAGACGATCGTCGAGATGCGCGGGTTGATCTCGATCACGTGCTCGCCGACGAGCTGGATGTTGAAGAACCACTCGATCGCGAGCTCCTCGACGAGCCGGTCGGCAGTCGCCATCAGCTCCTCGTCCTCGAGCGTGACGAAGTACATCGCCAGGCCCGCGCGCATCGCCTCGCGCGTCTTCGGGTGACCGAGGACGACGCGCTTGCCGTCGGCGATCCCGTCGATCGTGCGCTCGCCGCCGGTCGCGAGCTCCATCACGAGCAGGTCGGGGCCGCCCTCGGCCGGCAGCAGCTCCAGGGCCTCCTCCAGCCGCATCGCCACCGAGCCGGGCCGCTCGTGCAGGAGCTGGTGCGCTCGATCGACCGTGGGGTCGAGGATGCGGAAGCCGCGCGAGCCGGAGGAGAAGACCGGCTTGAAGCAGACGGGCCGGTCGGGGTAGCCGAGCTCCTTCGCGGCAGCTCCGACCTGTTCCGCGCCGTTGACGCGGCGGAAGTCCGGCCCTTTCACGCCGAGCCGCTGCAGCAGCGCGTAGGTCTCGGCCTTGTCGTTGGAGCGATGGATCGTGTCCGGCGACGAGACGAGCACGGGCACCGGGAAGCGATCGCGGTGCGCGGCGAGCCCTTCGAGGTCGAAGGACGACTGCGGCAGGACGACGTCGACGCCCTCGCGTTCGACGACGTCCAGCATCGCGTCGGCAAAGGTCGGGATCGGAGCCCGCAGGCACGAGGTGGAACGCGTCGCAGAGGTGGCGGCCGACCGAGCGCTCGCTCATGTCGGTGCCGACGAGGCGCACGGTGCGCTCGCCGTTGGCGCGCAGCCCTTTCAGGAGCGCGGCCGTGCCGGGAGCACCCGAGGCGGAGACGAGGACGGTGACGTCCTTCATGAGAGGTCGATCCGGTCCGCCGCGAGCTGGTCGAGGCGCCGCTCCTTCTCCTCCTCGAGCATCGCGCGCATCGTCTCGCCCATCCGCGTTCCCGGGTAGACCCAGATCTCGGGGTGCGTCAGCAGCTGCAGCCACGGAAACGAGCCGGCGCGCAGCTCCTCGTGCGGGCAGCCGGAGCGCCAGTGCTGGTTCGAGTCGGAGCGGTACGTCTCGGGGTCGAACCAGGGCGGTTCCATCACGTTCAGCGCGCCCTCGACCGGAGCGCTCATGTAGTCGGGATCGGGGTTGTGCCAGGCCACGACCGGGTCGAAACGATCGTCGAGGTCGAGGCGCGGGTAGACGGCATGCAGGCCGACCCGGTGCCCGAGCTCGCGCAGCCGTGCGATCGCGCTCTCGCCCTCGGGCGAGCCCAGGTTGTAGAAGACGGAGCCGGTCATCAGGAAGTACGTGGCGGCAGCGCCCGCCGCGGCTTCGAGCTCGGCCAGCCGCACCGCGGCGTCGAGCGAGAGGTCGACGTCGTGCCGCAGGATCAGGTCACCTTCGGCCGGCGTCCCCTCGAAGAACGCGAACCGGTAGCCGCCCGCCTTCGCCGCGTCGAGCAGCTCGGCGTAGTGATCGAGGTCGAAGGAGCAGCTCACTCGACCACCACCTCCAGGAGCCGCGCCGCGTCCTCGGCGCGCCGGAGCGCCTCGACCGAGTTGTCCGCGGTCGCGATCACGTAGCCGCGCCGGTCACCGTCCAGCCGCACGGGGCGAATCGTCTCACCGACCTGGAGATACGTGTCCGCCTGCACGACTCCCTCGGCGGCGAGCACGGGGTCGAGCGAGCCGACGGACACCACCTTTCCGGTCGGGAGCGGGCCGGGTTGCGCGGTGAGGAAGCGGATCGCGAGGGGCTGCTTGAAGCTCGGCAGCACGAGCTCGTCCGGAATCGGCTCGCCGAGCGCCTGGCGCACCGCTACCTCGACGAGGTCGACGCCGACGGCATGTCGGACGAGGTCGGCCATCTGTCCGCCGGGGATGCGCGCCGCCACCTCGACCACCCGGACCGAGCCGTCGTCGGAGACGATCAGCTGCGGGAATGCGATCCCGTCGCGCAGCCCGAGCGCGTGGACGGCGTGGACGGCGATCCGCTCGGCCTCTGCGAGCACGTCGCCGTAGATCGACGCCGGGTACACGTGGATCCAGCCGACGCCGAAGCCGATCCCGGGCGGGCGCAAGCGGTCGGAGAGCGTGAGCGGGAAGGCCTCACCGCCCCGGGCGATCACGATCCCGTTCAGCTCGAGACCGTCGTGGAAGCTCTCGACGATCGCCTCGTCGGTCTGCGACTCGGCGAGGGCGACGTGCAGGTGGGCGTCGAGCTCGTCCTGCGACTCGATGTAGAAGATGCCGCGCTGCCCGCCCGAGTCGGCGGGCTTGAGCACCGCAGGAGCGCCGGCAGTTTCGAGCGCCGCGCGCGCGCTCTGGAGGTCGCGCGCTCCGGCGAACTGCGGCTGCGGCACGCCGGCGTCGGCGAGTGTCCTCCGCATTGCGATCTTGTGGGTCATCAGGTGCGCTGTGTCGTTGCCGATTCCCGGCAGCCCTAGCTCCGCCGCGACGGCGGCCACCACCGGCACAGCGCGGTCGGCCGACACCGTCAGGACGCCGTCGACCGCATGGCGGCGGGCAACATCCGTGACGGCGGCGACGTCGGTGAAGTCCACCGCCTCGCCGGCGTCCGCCACCGCGAGGCCTGGCGCATCCGGGTTGCGGTCGACCGCGACGACGCGATGGCCGAGCTCCTTCGCACGCAGGATCGCGCGACGTTGGTGGCGCCCCGCGCCGACGAAGAGGACCGTGCTCACGTCGCGGGCGATGCTATCCGCGCGGTCTCGCGCGCGGTACGGGCTACGAGCTCGAGCTGGACGCGCCGGAGAGGAGGAACGCGAGCTTCCTCCAACGTGCGATCTCGCAGCCGTTGCGCCGGCCGAGCATGACCCAGACCCGGCGCCCGTCGTGCGTGCCCGTGATCAACGCCTGCTCGTCGCCGCCGTAGATGTCCGTGCACTGCAAGTCCTTGGGGAGCGGCGCGAAGGGGTTCTTCAGCGTGTCGAGCTTCTGGCAAGCGGCGGCGCGCTTGGGCAGGGTGCCGCCCGTCGGCCCGCAGCGGAGCGTCCAGAGCGTCGCGCTCGCCGGCGGAGGTCGCCGCACGTCCCTCCGGGAAGTACGAGACCCGGAGCTCGGTCGACGGCGTCGACGTTCCGGCGGTGCTGGCGCCGCAACCCACAACGGCGACGAGGGCGGCGATGAGGACGGCGATCCGCATCGGGGCTAAAGGGTAGCGCGTCGATAGACTCGCCGCGGAATGCTTGTAGGCAAGCGGATATTCGTCACCGGCGGCGCCGGTTTCATCGGCACGACGCTCGCGCGGAGGCTGGTCGACGACAACCAGGTGATCGCGGCGGACAACCTCCACCGCGACGCGCTTTCGGGCACGGCGCTCGCCGAGCACCCGAACTTCACCTTCCACCAGGCGGACGTCCTCGACCTGGACGCGATGCGCGAGCTCTCGGCGGGGGCGACGCACATCGTCCACTGCGCTGCGATCGCGGGCGTCGACACCGTCCTCGAGAGCCCGGTGCGGACGATGCGCGTGAACGTGATCGGCACCTACAACCTGCTCGAGGCCGCCGTCGGCACGCTCGACACACTGGAGCGCTTCATCGACTTCTCGACGAGCGAGGTCTTCGGCACGCACGCCTTCCGGGTCGAGGAAGGCCAGGTGTCGACGATCGGCTCGGTCGGCGAGGCGCGCTGGACCTACGCGGTCTCGAAGCTCGCCGGCGAGCACATGGCGCACGCCTACCACGACGAGCTCGGCCTCCCCGCGGTGACCGTGCACCCGTTCAACGTCTTCGGCCCAGGGCAGATCGGCGGCGGCGCGATCCGAGCCTTCATCGAGAACGCCCTCGCCGGGCGCGACCTCGTCATCCACGGCGACGGCTCCCAGATCCGGTCCTGGTGCTACGTCGACGACATGGTCGCCGGCACGCTCGCGGCACTCGAGCACCCGGATGCGGTCGGGCAGGCCTTCAACATCGGCAATCCGCGCGCGACGGTGACGATCTACGACCTCGCGCTGCGGATCAGACGGCTCACCGGCGCAGAGGTGGAGATCACCTTCCAGCCGCTGCACTACGCCGACGTCGAGCTGCGGATCCCGAACGTCGAGAAGGCGCGCGAGGTGCTGGGCTTCGAGGCGAAGGTCGATCTCGACGAGGGTCTCGAGAAGACGATCGCGTGGTATCGAGAGAAGGCACTGAGCCCATCCGCCTAGCGTTCCCGGAGCTTGGCGAAGCCGAGCTGGCCGAGGTGCGCGCCGTCTTCGAGTCGGGCGCGCTGACGATGGGGCCGAAGGTGGACGAGCTCGAGCAGCTCGTCGCAGCGGCGTGCGGGGTCGAGCACGCGGTGGCGGTCTCGAACGGCACCGCCGCCCTCCATCTCGCCGTGCTCGCGCTCGAGCTCGGCGCAGGCGACGAGGTGATCGTCCCCGCGTACACGTTCCCGGCGACCGCGAACGTGGTGCGGCTCGCGGGCGCGACGCCGGTGCTGGTCGACGTCGATCCCGCGACGTTCAACCTCGACCTCGACAAGGTCTACGACGCCGTCACGCCGCGCACGAAGGCCGTGCTCGCGGTGCATCTCTTCGGGCGGCCGCTCGACTGGGAGGCGTTGCAGAGCGCCGTCTCTCCGGAAGTGCTGCTGCTCGAGGACGCCGCGGGCGCGCTCGGCGCCCGCTGGCGCGGGATGCCCTGCGGTGGCCTCGGCGCGCTCGGCTGCCTCTCCTTCCACCCGCGCAAGATCGTCACGACCGGCGAGGGCGGCGCCGTGACGACGAACGACGCCGAGCTCGCAGCGTCGATTCGCCGCCTGCGCCACCACGGGATCGGGCCCGACTCGGACATCGTCGTGCCCTCGACGAACTACCGGCTCGCCGACATCCTCTGTGCAGTGGGGATCCCGCAGCTGCGCCGGCTCGACGACCTCCTCGCGGAACGGACGCGGGTTGCAGCGGGTTACACGGAGCGGCTCCGTGGGGTGGTCGACATCCCGTCGGCCGACGAGGGCGACACGCACGGCTGGCAGGCGTACGTCGTCCGGCTCGATCGCAAGGACGAGGCGCTGCCGGAGTTGCGGGCCGAGGGGATCGAGGTGCAGATCGGGACGTACGCGCTGCACCGGCTTCTCCGCCTACCGCGACCAGGGACCGTTTCCTGGTGCTGACGCGGCCTTCGACCGTGCGCTCGCCTTGCCGCTCCACTCCCGCCTCACAGACGACGATCTCGACCGCGTCGCGGCGGGCGTCGCACGTTTTGCTTGACAAGCGTGCCGGTGTAAGTAACTATTCACTAACTATGAGCACCGTCGTACCCAGGCAAACGGCGAACGAGCGGCGCGAGGCCGTGCTCGAGGCTGCGGCGAGCGAGTTCTCCCGCAAGGGCCTCTACGGCGGCTCGACCGACGCGATCGCGAAAGCGGCGGGCATCTCGCAGCCGTATCTCTTCCGGCTCTTCGGCACCAAGAAGGAGCTGTACCGCGCCACGGCCGAGCGCAAGATGGAGGAGGTCTACCAGCTGTTCGAGCAGGCCTCGCGGGGCAAGACGGGCCAGGAGGCACTGCTGGCAATGGGCGACGCCTATCAGAGCATGATCGCGGATCGCGAGCGCCTGCAGCTGATGCTGCAGTGCTTCGCCGCCTGCGAGGACCCGGACGTGCGCGAGGGCGTACGCCGGGTCTGGCGCGATCTCGTGGAGCTCGTCGAGCGCGTCTCCGGCGAGTCGCCCGAGGTCGTCAGCACCTTTTTCGCCAAGGGAATGCTGCTCAATGTCTTGAGCGCGATGCAGCTCTTCGAGGAGCCCACCCCGTGGGGCGATCGCCTGATCGCCGGCTGCCGGCCCGAGTAGCCGCGTTTTTTTCGACCGAGATGAAAGTAACCAGTTACTCAGAAAGGACGCTCAGATGACCAGCAAGACCAAGACCACCTGGACGTTCGCGATCACCTCGGTGGCGCTCTTCATGGTCGTGCTCGACAACCTCGTCGTCTCGACCGCACTGCCGGTGATCCGCACCGACCTCGGCGCGACGATCGAGGAGCTCGAATGGACGGTGAACGCGTACACGCTCACCTTCGCCGTCTTCCTCCTGACCGGAGCCGCACTCGGCGACCGCTTCGGCCGCCGCCGCATGTTCATCATCGGACTCGCCATCTTCACGGCGGCGTCTGCGGCCGCGGCGCTTGCTCCCTCGATGGAGGCGCTGATCGCGGCGCGCGCGGTGCAGGGCATCGGCGGCGCGATCGTGACGCCGCTGACGCTGACGCTCCTCTCAGCGGCCTTTCCCGCCGAGCGGCGCGGCGTCGCGCTGGGCGCCTGGTCCGGGATCGCCGGCCTGGCGGTGGCGGCGGGCCCGCTCGTCGGCGGGGCCGTGGTCGACGGGATCGCCTGGCAGTGGATCTTCTGGCTGAACGTCCCGATCGGGCTCGCCGTGCTGCCGCTCTCGCGCCTGCTGACGGAGAGCCACGGGCCGGACACGGCACTCGACCTGCCCGGTCTCGGGCTCGCGAGCGGCGGCCTGCTCGGTCTCGTCTGGGGTCTCGTCCACGGCAACGGGGACGGGTGGGGCAGCCCTCAGATCGTCGCCTCGCTCACCGCAGGTGTCGTCCTGCTCGCCGCGTTCGTCGCGTGGGAGGCGCGCGCCAAGCAGCCGATGCTGCCGCTGCGCTTCTTCAAGGACCGCGCCTTCTCGGCTGCGAACGGCGCCTCGCTCGCGATGTACTTCGGCATGTTCGGCTCGATCTTCCTGCTCTCCCAGTTCTTCCAGACGGCGCAGGGCTACTCGCCGTTCGAGGCCGGGCTGCGCGTGCTGCCGTGGACGGCGATGCCGATGCTGGTCGCGCCGATCGCGGGTGCGCTCTCCGACCGGATCGGCGGGCCGTCCCTTCCTCGCAGGCGGTCTTGCGCTGCAGGCGATCGGGCTCGGCTGGATCGCGGCCGTGTCGACCGCCGACGTCGGCTATTCGTCGCTCGTCGGCCCGTTCATCGTCTCGGGTATCGGGATGGGGATGTTCTTCGCGCCCGTGGCGAACATCGTCCTCAGCAGCGTCGGCCTCCGCGACGAGGGCAAGGCGTCCGGTGCGTCGAACGCGATCCGCGAGGTCGGCGGCGTCTTCGGTGTCGCCGTCCTGGCCTCGATCTTCATCCGCACGGGCGGGTACGAGTCGCCGGAGGTCTTCAGCGACGGGCTCGTCGCGGCGACGTGGGTCGGCGCGGCCGTCGTCGGCGTCGGGGCGCTGGTCGCCCTGGCCGTGCCCGGCAAGCGCAGCGCCGAGGCGCGGGTGGCCGCGCTCGACTCCGCCTAGAACGGTCTATTCGGGACGTGTCCCAGGGTCTGTCCCTGGGACACGTCTGTCAAGGCCGAGCCGGCTGGCGCGACGACGCACGAGCGCGGCGGCCACGAGGGCGAGGGCAGCGAACGCCACTCGCAGGCTGACGGCTTCGGCGAGGCCGCCCACGATCGGCGGTCCGATGAGGAATCCGAGGTAGCCGAGCGTCGTCACCGTGGCGAGTGCGCTGCCTCGCTCCTCCGGAGAGGTCATCCGGCCGCCGGCCCCGAAGAGCGTCGGCGCCGCGATCGAGATACCGGCTCCGCCGACGAAGAACGCGGCGATCGCCACCTGGGACGTTGGGGGCGAGCGCCGCCCCGCGAGCCCCGCAAGTGCGACCACCATCGCGCCGGCAAGCAGGACCGTGTCGCGCAGACGCTTCTCGAGCCACTGGCCCGAGAAGCGTCCGAGCATCATCGCGCCGCCGTAGGCGGCGGGTGCGAGCGCGCTGACAGCGGGAGACGCATCGAGGTCGCGCTCCAGGAAGATCGCGCCCCAGTTCTCCATCCCGCCCTCGATCACGAAGGCCGCACCGCAGATGAGCTCCGATCGGCATCGCGGCGCGGTTCAGTCGCGGCCCGCGCGTCGGCGCCGGTCGCCGCTCCGACCGGCTCATGTCGGAGGTTCAGCGCCGCCGCCGCCGAGGAGCACGACTGCGATCCCGCCGAGCACCTCGAGGCGTCCCGCTCCCGCCTCGCGGGCCAGACCGACCGCGAGTGCTCCGACGAGGACACCTGCCGAGTACAGCGCATGCGCGAGCTGCATCAGCCGCGTGCCCTCGACGCGCCTCGAGCTCGGAGACAGCCGCGTTCATCGCGACGTCGGTGGCGCCGGTGCCGACGCCGATGGCGAGCAGCGACAGCGCGAGCGCAGGCACCGAATCGGCGAAGGCCGGCAGCGTCGCCGCGACCGCGAGGCAGACGATGAGCCACGGCAGGATCCGCGTTCCGCGGCGGTCGAGCTCACGACCCGTCAGGAGCATCGCAGGCAGCGAGCCGACGGCGACGAAGAGGAGCGCCAGTCCAAGCGTGCCCTTCGACGCGCCGACCGCGGACTGCACCGCGGGGACGAGCGCGGCCCAACCGCCCCAGAGGACTCCGAGTGCGATGAACGCGGCGAGCGGCCCGCGCCGGCTCACACGCGGTCCCAGCCAGTGGGTAACTGCGGGATCGGCCACGCTGGATCCGGCCGCCAGTCCTCCCAGCCGGTCGGGAACGGCCACTCCTCGAGGACGCGCTGCGCCTCCGCCCGCACCTCGTCCGCGTCGAGCAGCCCGAGCGCGGCGGCCTGCTCGAGCTCGTCCTCGTCCTTCCACCGGTAACTCCCGTCCGGCTGGACGATCAGGTCGAGCTTCTGGTCGAACGTGTCGAAGCCGACGGGCGACCGCCGCAGCGGCTGCTCGAAGTTCACGTACCAGTACGCGAACCGGCCGTCCCTCCAGTGCGGATAGATCGAGTGTCCACGACCCGGTCGGGCGACGCAGACCGCGTCGTTGCTCGCGGTCGCAGGCTCGAGCACCCAGGTCTCGCGCGGGATCCGGATGCGCGCACCGTACTCGTCCACGGGAAGCATCGCGGGTGCCCCCGGCGGCATCCAGAGCGCGATCGCCTCGGTCGAGTCCTCCACGATCCGGCAGGCCTGTGCGCGCCAGACCCGGCCGCGATGCACGTCGCGCCAGACTGCGTCGGTACGCTCCTCTCCGCCCATGGCCGATCCCGACCTCTCCGTCGTCGTCACGCTCCTGAACGAACAGGGCTCGGTCGAGGAGCTCTACCGGCGCACCGTAACGGCCCTGGACGGACGGCCGTTCGAGCTGATCCTCGTCGACGACGGCTCGACGGACGGCACGTGGGCAGCGGTCGAACGGGTGCACGCCGCCGATCCGCGCGTGCGGGCCGTCCGCTTCAAGCGCAACTTCGGCCAGCACCCGGCGATGCACGCAGGGCTGGCGCGAGCCCGCGGCGGGATCGTGGTGACGATGGACGGCGACCTCCAGAACGAGCCCGAGGACATTCCGAAGCTCGTCGCCGCGGTCGAGGCCGGCGCGGATGTCGCGAGCGGCCGCCGCGCGGCGCGGAACGACTCGTGGGGGCGGACGCTGCCGTCGCGGCTGATCAACGGGATGCTGCGCCGCTTCACCGGCGTCTCGATCTCCGACTTCGGTTGTGCCTTCAACGCGTACCGGCGCACCGCGGTCGAGCCGGTGCTGCCGGCGATCGGGAAGCAGAAGTTCACGAAGGCGCTCGTCCTCTCAGCCGGTGCTTCGGTCGTCGAGGTGGACGTCGGGCATGCGCCCCGCTCGGGCGCCTCGCGCTACTCGCCGCTGCGCCTGACCCGGCTGGCGCTGCACGTGCTCGCCGGCTTCTGGCCGCAGCCGATCCAGTGGATCGGGAGTGACGCTCGGGATCGTCTGCACGCTGCTCGCCACCGGCCTCGGCGTCTACGGCGTCTGGTACTGGATCGACCGCTCGGACTTCCCTGGACCGCTGCTCGGCGGCGTCGCTCGTCCTGTTCGTGCTGGGCATCCAGGGCTTCATCCTCGCGCTCGTGGGCGAGTACTTGGGCAGAATCCAGCGGGAGGTCGACGGACGACCTCTCTACACGATCTCGGAGGAGCTTTGAGCAAACGCGTTCTGGTGACCGGCGGGGCGGGGTTCATCTCGTCGAACATGATCCGCCACCTGCTGGCGAACACCGATCACGAGGTGGTCTCCCTCGACGCGCTCACGTACGCGGGCAACCTCGAGAACCTCGCCGACGTGATGAGCCACGAGCGGCTCTCGTTCGTGCACGGCGACATCCGTGACGCCGAGCTGGTCGCGAAGATCGTCGCCGGGGTGGACGTGATCGTGAACGCGGCCGCCGAGTCGCACGTGGAGAAGTCGATCGAGGAGGGCGCGTCCGAGTTCGTGACGACGAACGTCGAGGGCACCCAGATCCTGCTCGACGCGATCCGGCGAACTCCCGTCGAGCGCTTCATCCTCATCTCTTCGAGCGAGGTCTACGGGACGGCGGAGTACGCGCCGATGGACGAGGAGCACCCGCTGAACCCGCGCTCGCCGTACGCGGCGACCAAGGCGGGCGGCGACCGGCTCGCCTACTCGTACTTCGTCACCTACGGCCTGCCGATCGTGATCGTGCGCCCGTTCAACAACTACGGGCCGCGCCAGCATCCGGAGAAGGTGATTCCGCGCTTCATCACGCAGGCGCTCTCCGGCGAGCCGCTGACGATCCACGGCGACGGCCACGCAAGCCGAGACTGGCTCTACGTCGACGACGACGCCGAGGCGATCGAGGCGATCATCGCCGCCGACATCGACTCGCTCGCAGGCGAGGTCGTGAACGTCGCCACCGGGATCGACATCTCCGTGCAGGACGTCGCCGACGCGGTGGTGGCGGCGGTGGGCGTCGACGTCGAGCGGGTGTTCGTCGAGGAGCGCCTCGGCCAGGTCGACCGGCACATCGGGTCGACCGACAAGCTGGCGGATCTGACCGGCTGGCGCGCCCGCACGAGCTTCGAGCAGGGCCTGGAGCGGACTGTCGAGTGGTACCGCGAGAACGAGGTCTGGTGGAGAGAGATCAGGCGGCGGGCGCAGACGGCGCGCGTCCGCGTCTCCTCGTCCTAGGCGCAGGTGCGGCGCAGATCGGGCTCCTGCGGGCGGCGCGTGAGCGCGGCCTCTATGTGATCGCGGTCGACAGCAACGCCTCGGCGCCGGGCTTCGCGTATGCGGACAAGCGCGCGCTCGTCTCGAGCGAGGAGGAGCCCGACGTCGACCGGCTGGCGCGCGCGGAGAACATCGACGCAATCGTGTCGCCCGGGGCGGACTGGCCCGTCGGCATCGCCGCGCGCATCGCCGAGCGGATGCTGCTGCCGCATCCCATCGACGCCGCGACGGCCGCACTCTCGACCTCCAAGCAGCGACAGCGTGAGCGGTTCGCCGAAGCGGGCGTGGCGCAGCCGCGGCTGCTCGAGGAGCCGAAGGCGCCGTGTGTCGTCAAGGCGCCCGACCGCCAGGGGCAGCGCGGGCTGACGTTCGTGCGCACCGAGTCCGAGATCCCGGCCGCGGTCGAAGCGGCGCTCGCGGCGTCACGCAACGGCGCCTACATCGTCGAGGAGTTCATCGACGGGCCCGAGGTCACGGTCAACGCGGTCAGCATCGACGGCGTCTTTCATCCGCTGACCGTGACCGACCGGATCACGGCCGACCCGCCCGCGTTCGGGGTGGCGCTGGCGCACGCGTGGCCTTGTGTTGAATCAACACAAAGCTCGATCGAGGCGGCGCGCGCCGCTGCCGACGCCCTCGGCGATCCGGAACGGCCCGACGTACACGCAGATCCGGATCGGGCCCGATGGCCCACGAGTGCTTGAACTGGCGGCGCGGCTGGGGGGCGGACACGATGCGGAGCTCGTCGAGGCGGTGACTGGAGTGCGGCTGAACGACCTCGCGCTCGACTTCGCGCTCGGCGAGAAGGTTTGTGTTGATTCAACACAAGCTCTCCGTGGGCGGCGGGTGCGTCCTCTTCCTCGTCGCGCCCGAGGGGGTCTTGCGCGAGGTCGAGGGACGGGAGGCGGCGCACGCGTCGGAGGGAGTCCTCGACGTGCGGATCTACCGCGAGCCGGGCCACCGCTTCGGACCGCTCCTGCGCGGCCCCGACCGGGCGGGAGCCGTGATCGCGGTCGGCGACAGCCGTGACGACGCGCTCGCCCGCGCTCGTGCCGCCGCCGACGAAATACGCTTCGTCGTCGAATGACGCGCGAGACACCACTCGGCTTCCAGCCGCCCTCGATCGGCGAGGAGGAGATCGAAGCCGTCGCCGAGACGCTCCGCTCCGGCTGGCTCACGACCGGACCGCGGGCGGCGCTGCTCGAGGAGCGGATGGCCGAGTACCTGGAGGCGAAGCACGTGCTCGCGGTCGCGTCGGGCACCGCTGCGCTGCATCTCGCGCTCGTGGCGCTCGGCGTCGGCCCGGACGACGAGGTGATCACGAGCCCGATCACGTGGCCGGCAACGGCGAACGTGATCGTCCACACGGGCGCGAAGCCGGTGTTCGTCGACGTCCGTGAGGGCGACCTGAACATCGACCCGGCGCTGGTCGCCGCGGCGGTGACCGAGAAGACGAAGGCGATCATGCCCGTCCACCTCGCCGGGCAGCCCTGCGACCTCGATCCGATCTGGGCGCTCGGGCTCCCGGTGATCGAGGACGCCGCGCACGCCGCCGAGAGCGCCTATCGCGGGCGCAAGCTCGGCGGTCTCTCGGACGCGACCTGCTTCTCGCTCTACGCGACCAAGAACATCGCCGCAGGCGAGGGCGGCCTCGTCTCGACGATCGAGCGACGAGGTGGCGGACGCGATCCGGAACCTGAGGCTGATGCGCCGCGGCGACGGCTCGCTCTACGACCTCACCGTCCCCGGCTACAAGGCCAACCTCTCCGACGTGCTCGCGGCGATCGCGCTCGTCCAGCTCGACAAGCTGCCCGAGCACACCGCTGCGCGCGAGCGGCAGTTCGCTCTCTACGACGAGGGGATCGCCGGCATCGACGGGATCGAGCCGCTCGAGCGCGACCCGCGCGACACGCATGCGCTTCATCTCTACGTCGTTCGCATCGACGCCGAGCGGTTCGGCCTGACGCGCGACGAGGCCCAGCGCGCGCTCACCGCCGAGCGGATCTCGACCTCGATCCACTTCCTGCCCGTGCACCGGCTCACCTGGTACCGCGAGCGCTTCCCCGACCAGCCCTCGCTCCCGGTCGCCGAGCGCGCCGGCGCCGAGATCCTCTCGCTGCCGCTCTCGCCGGCGCACTCGGACGGCGACATCGCGGACGTGCTCGAGGCGCTCCTGCGGATTCGCGACAGCGCCGCATGAGCCGCTCGCTGCGGGTGCTCGCGACGCTCGCGCTCACCGGACTCGCCGTCGCGTATCTCGTCTGGAAGATCGACATCGGCGCGACCGCCGACGTGCTCGCCGACGCCGATCCGTGGTGGTTCGCGCTTGCGGCCGTGATCATGATCGTGACGGTGGTGCCGATGGCCGAGCGCTGGCGGCGCCTCATGGCCTCGCAGGGCATGCGCGAACGGCTGCCCTGGCTGACGCGGGCGTACTTCGTCTCGTATACGGCGGGTCAGATCCTGCCGACCGCGGTCGGCGGCGACGCCGTGCGGATCCTCGAGACGTCGCGCCGCCATCCGGCGCGGCTCGGCGCCATCTCGGCGATCATCCTGCTCGAGCGCGCGCTCGGCGGCGCGGCGACCGTCCTGCTCGGCGCGGTCGGGTTCCTGCTTGCGATCGGTCGCTACGACGTGGGCGCCTATCTCTGGATCGAGGGCGCGTTCGTGTTCGGAACGATCCTGCTCGGCTTTCTCTTCTTCGCACGCTCCGCCAGGCCGCTGCTGCGGCTGACGACGCCGCTGCTGAAGCGGCTGCGGCTCGAGCGGCCGGTCCGCGCGGTCTACGACGGCGTGCACGAGTTTCGTGACCGCAGTGGGCTCCTGCTCGCGCTGTTCGTGTTCACAGTCGCGATCCAGGCCGTGCGCGTGCTCGCGATCTGGGCAACCGCACAGTCCGTCGGGATCGACCTCTCACCGCGCATCTATTACGTGATGGGCCCGCTCTTCTTCCTCGTCCTGCTCGTCCCGTTCACGCTCAACGGCTTCGCCGTGCGGGAGGCGTTCTTCGTCAGCTTCCTGGGCGGCGTCGGCGTCGACCCCGACCAGGCCTTCGCGGCCGGATTCCTCTTCTTCCTCGTCACCCTCGCGATGGCGGCGCCGGGCGGCCTGATCCTGCTGTGGGAGGGGCTCCGCGGCAAGCCGAGTGCGAGTCATGCCTGACACCAGCGTCGTCGTCGTCACCTACAACGCGCTGCCGTGGGTCGAGCGTGCGCTCGAGAGCGTCCGCGGGGAGGAGACGGTCGTCGTCGACAACGGCTCCACCGACGGCACGGCGGAGGTCGTCCGCGAGCTCTTTCCCGAGGCGACGCTGATCGAGCAGGCGAACCTCGGTCTCGCAGCCGGCTGGAACGCCGGCATGGCCGTCGCGTCCGGCCGCTACTTCCTGATCCTGAACGCCGACGCGTGGATGACCGAGGGCTCGCTCGCCCGGCTCGTCCGCTTCGCCGACTCACGCCCGGAGGCAGCCGTGATCGGGCCGAAGCTGCTGAACGTGGACGGGACGCTGCAGCGCTCGGTGCGCGGGGTGCCGACGCTCTGGCGCCTCGCGACGGAGTACTTCTTCCTGCGCAAGCTCGCGCCGGGGTCGCGGCTCCTGAATGCGTTCTATGCCGGCGGATTCGCGCATGACGAGGAGCGTGAGGTCGAGGTCGTGATGGGCGCGTGCATGCTCGTGCGGCGCGAGGCGGTCGATCAGGTCGGCCCGCTCGACGAGGCCTTCTTCCTCTTCAGTGAGGAGACCGACTGGTGCCAGCGCTTTCGCGAGGCGGGCTGGAAGGTGCTCTTCTACCCCGGCGCCGAGTGCGTGCACGTCGGCGGCGCCTCGCACGGTGGTCGCATGTTCCGGGAGAACGTGCGCGGCCATCTCCGCTTTCTCGCCAAGCACCGCGGCGTCCGCTATGCCGAGCGCGCGCGGCGAGAGCTTCGTCTGGCGCTGCGGTTGCGCGGCCGGCTGTTCCGGGACGAGCGTGGCCGGATGTACCGCGAGGCAGCCGACTGGCTCGGGTCCGGGCCGGTGCCGGAGCTCCTCGAACGATGATGCTGCTGCGGCTCGCGCTGGCGACCGGGATCCTCTTCCTTCCCGGCGCCGTCGTCGCCAGGGCGCTCGGACTGCGCGGGGCGGCCGTGACCGTGGCATGGTCGTTGGCGCTGCTCTTCGGAGCGCTCAGCCTCACGTTTCTCGTCTCTGCATCGCTGACGCTGACGCTCGTGCTGCTGCTCGTGGCCGGCCTGGCCGCGCTTCCGTTCGCGCTGCGCGCCCCGCGGCCGGAGCGGGTCCCGGGTCGGATCTGGGTGCTCGGAGCGGGCGTCGTGCTCGGGATCCTGCTCTGGCACGTTGCGGGCGAGATCGGCGGCGACGGGCTCTTCCACCTCGCGCGTGTGCGGAAGCTCGACGCCTTCGACTCGCTCTCGCTCGACGCCGTCAACGAGTTCGCCGACGGCGGGCTCCACCCCGGCTACGCCTTCCCGCTCTGGCACGGGTTCCTGGCGCTCGTCGCGCGTGTGGCGTTCGTCGATCCGGCGGACGTCGTCCTGCACGAGGCCTCGGTGCTCGCGCCGGTCGCGCTGCTCGTCGCCTACGAGGCGGGCTACGCGCTCTTCCGCCGAGTCGGGCCTGCGGTCGCGGTCGTGTGCGCGCAAGTGGGAGTGACGGCGCTCGCCCCCGCGCACGGCGGCGCGTACACGGCGCTCGGGCTCCCGGCCACGGCCTCTCGGCAGATCCTGCTCCCCGCGGCGTTGGCGCTTGCGTTTGCCTACGTCGAGCGGCCGACACGCGGCGTGCTCGCCTCGGTCGCGGCGGCCGGGCTGGTGCTCGCCGTCGTCCATCCGACGTACGCGATCTTTCTCTGGCTCCCGTTCTCCGGCTTCCTCGTCGTCCGCTCGCTCGTCGAGCGGAGGGAGGCGAAACGGATCACCGCCGCGCTGGCGGCGCTCGTCGCCCCTGCCGGCGCTTACCTTCTGTGGCTGCTGCCCGTTGTGCGCGACACCGCCTCGCATGCGCCGGCGAAGAACGAGCTCCAGCGCGCGTTCGAGCAGTACGCAGGCCAGCTCGACGTCTTCTCGGACACCAGCTACCGGCTCGCGCCCGAGGTGTTCGGGCGGGCGGGAGCGATCGCGATCGCCGCGCTCCTCCTCGTCCCGCTCGCCGGCCTCGCCCTGCGGCGGCGCTGGGCTGCCTACGTGCTCGGCGGCTTCCTCGCCGTCGCCGCGGTCATGCTCGTGCCGCCGCTCTTCGTCGCCTTCTCCGACCTCGTCTCGATCTCGCAGTCGCGCCGCACCGCAGGGTTCTGGCCGGCCGCCTTCGCGTTCGCAGGCGGGCTCGCCGTTCTCGCCGCGCTGCTCCGCTGGTTGCTGCTGCCGGCGGCGCTCGCGGGCGGGATCGCACTGCAGTTGCTCTATCCGGGCGAGTTCGCCTACCGGCTCGACCAGGGCGGGCCTGCCTTCGTGACGTGGTTCGCGGTTGGCGGCGCCGTCGTTGCACTCGTCTACGGCCTCTGGCGCCGCCCCGCCATCGAGCGGCCGGCCGGCATCGTCGGCGTCGCGGCCGCGCTCTTCATCCTCCCGGTCGCAATCCACGCTGCGGCGAACTGGAGCCCGTCCAAGGCACGGCTGCCGAATCCGCTCACGCCGGGCCTGATCGAGGCGCTACGCGAGGACGTTCCGCCGGGCGACACCGTCTACTCGGATCTCGAGACGAGCTACCGGATTGCCGCCTACGCGCCGGTCTACATCGCCGCCGCGCCGCCCAGCCACGTCGCCGACACCGAGGAGAACCGGCCGTACGAGCGGCGGGACGAGAACGTGCGCTTCTTCGAGACCGGCGACCTCGCGATCCCGCGCCGGGCGGGCGCTCAGTGGCTGGTGGTCGACCGCAACCGCTTCGAGGTCGTCCCGCAAGCCGACAGCGTCTACCGGGACGGCCGCTACACGCTCTACGTGCTGCCGTAGCCGCCGCCGCCGGGCGTCTCGACCGTCAGCACGTCACCCGGTTCGAGCTCGCGTGAGGCGAACGGCGGCAGCTCGTCGCCGTTGACGTGATTCCGGCCCGGCGCGCCGTCGGAGCCGCCCTCGACGCCTGCCGGCGCGATCCGCCGGCGCTGGGAGAGGAGCGAGAGGCTGCACGCCTCGAGCACGTGCAGCTCGCGAACGACGCCGTCGCCGCCGCGGTGCAGGCCGGCGCCGCCCGAGCCGAGTCGCAGCGCATGGCGCTCGACCCGGAGCGGGTAGGCGAGCTCGAGCGCCTCCGTCGGCGTCGAGAGCGTGTTCGACATCGCGACATGCACGCCCGAAGGCCCGTCTGCATCGGGGCAGGCGCCCTGGCCGCCGCCGATCGTCTCGTAGTAGGTGAAGCGCTCGTTGCCGAGGATGACGTTGTTCATCGTCCCCTGCCCCTGGGCGGGCACCGGCACCGCGAGGCCGAAGGCGCGGAAGAGCACGTCGACGATCCGGCTCGACGTCTCGACGTTCCCGGCGGCGACGGCGGCGGGCGGGAGCGCGTTGACGAGGCAGCCTTCCGGAGCGATGACGCTGACGGGCGCGAGCGCACCGGCTGAGGCGGGCACGTCGGGATCGGTGAGGCAGCGGACGACGAAGAGGCAGGCGGAGTGGGTGACGGCGAGCGGGCAGTTGAGGTTGCCGTCGTGTTGCGGCGCCGTGCCGGCGAAGTCGATCTCGAGCTCGTCGCCGGCGACGGTGACCGCCGCGCGGAGCTCGAGCTCTCCGTCGGCCGTCTCGAGCACGTCGGTTGCCTCGTACCGGCCGTCCGGGAGCGCGGCGATGCCGGCGCGAACGCGGCGCTCGGAGTACGAGAGGAGCTCGCCCATCGCCGCCGTGACCTCGTCACGGCCGCGGCGCGCGCACAGCTCCGCAATCCGGCGCGCGCCGAGCCGCTGCGCGGCCAGCTGCGCCCGCAGGTCTCCTCGCCGCTCGTCCGGGTTGCGCATCTGAGCGACGAGCGCGTCGAGCGTTCGCTCGTCGAGTCGTGTCGGCGGGATGACGACGCCCTCCTCGGCCAACGTGCGCGAGTCGGCGGGCATGCTCCCCGGCACCGAGCCGCCCACGTCGGCGTGATGCGCGCGTGTCGCGGCGAAGCCGAGCTCCGTGCGCGACACGAGCGTGATGTCCGGCAGGTGCGTGCCGCCTGCGTACGGGTCGTTGAGGATGAAGACGTCGTCCGGGCCCGGATCGCACGCGATCACCGCGGCCACGGATGCCGGCATCGCGCCGAGATGGACGGGGATGTGCTCGGCCTGGGCGACCATCCGTCCGTCGACGTCGAAGATCGCCGTCGAGCAGTCGCGGCGCTCCTTGATGTTCGCGGAGAACGCGGAGCGGATCAGCGCAGCGCCCATCTCCTCCGCCACCGCGCGGAGCGCAAAGCCGATCACCTGTAGCTGGACGTTCACGCGCGGGTCACCACGAGCGAGCCGTCGCGCCAGTTGCCGACCCAGCCGGCCGGGATCCAGGCGGTCGAGCCGTCCAGCTCCACGACGCCCGTCACCGGCCCGCGGGCGGGAGTGGGTGGTAGACGCAGCTCCGGCCCGGGCGTCACGCGGGCGGTTCGCACCGCGACGAGCTCGAGCGGCCGGTCTCGATCGGCGTAGCCGTAGCGCTCCTCGTGCGCCCGGTGGAACCCCTCGGCAACGTCGTCCTCGACCGGGACCGTCAGCTCGAACGACTGGCCGGCATAGCGGACATCGGCCTCGCCCTCGCTCGGAAGCTCCGCTTCAGCCAGCGGCACGACGAGCGAGCGCACCTCGTCGCGGCGCTCGTCGCCGACGGCGAGGCCGAGCGCCGAGAGGACGCCGGCCGCCGCCGGGACGAGCACCGTCGCGATCTCGAGCTCCTCCGCGAGCGCACAGGCGTGCAACGCGCCCGCCCCGCCGAACGCGACGAGGGCGAAGTCGCGCGGGTCGAGGCCACGCTCGACCGAGACGACGCGGAGCGCAGCGAGCATCTCGGCGTTCACGACCTCGATCACGTCGGCGGGCGCGGCGCCTACCCGCGCAAGAGCGTGCTCCGCGGCGGCCGCGTCGAGCTCGAGCCCGCCGGCCAGCCGCTGCGGCAACCGGCCGAGGAGCAGGTTCGCATCGGTGACCGTCGGCCGCTCGCCGCCGCGGCCGTAGCAAGCCGGCCCAGGATCGGCGCCGGCGCTCTCCGGCCCGACGCGCAGCGCGCCGCCGGCATCGCGCCAGACGATCGAGCCGCCGCCGGCGCCGACCGTGTGGACGTCGAGCGTCGGCAGTCTGATCGGCAGGCCGCCGACGAGCCGCTCGCTCGAGCGGGATGCCTCGCCGCCGACGATCGCGCAGACGTCGGTCGAGGTGCCGCCCATGTCGAATGCGATCGCGTTCTCGATCCCGGCCAGGCGGGCGAGCCGGCTCGCGCCGACGACGCCTGCGGCCGGGCCGGAGAGGAGCGCCCGCGCCGCGTGCGCCGCCGCCTCCTCGAGCGGCGCGACGCCGCCGGACGAGCGCATCACGAGCGGCTCCGGCAGGCCGGCCTCGGCGCAACGCTCCGCGAGCGCCCGCAGGTAGCGCCCGAGCAGCGGCCCGAGGTAGGCGTCGGCCGCCGTCGTCGACGCGCGCTCGTACTCGCGGAACTCGGGCGCCGACTCGAAGGACGCGACGACGTGCGCATCAGGGTGGCGGCGGCGCAGCTCGTCGGCGACAGCGCTCTCGTGTGCGGCATCGCGAAAGGAGAAGAGCAAGCAGATCGCGATCGCCTCGACGCCGTCGAGGTCGGGCAGCGACGCCGAGGTCGAGCGGCTCGAGCTCCCCGCTCGGGCCCATCCGCCCGCGGACGCCGTGCGAGCGCTCGAGCGGGACGAGCGGCTCCGGATGCTGCGCGCAGAGCCGATAGAGGTGGGCTCGGTCCTGGCGGCGCAGATGGAGGACGTGCTCGAACCCGGCCGTCGCGACCAGCGCGGTCCGCGCGCCACGCCGCTCGAGCAGCGCATTCGTGGCGATCGTCGTCCCGTGCGTGAACCGCTCCAGCTCGCGTGCGCCGACGGCCTCGGCGGCGGCCAGCACGGAGTCCTCCTGCCGCCGCGCCGTCGGCACCTTCGCCGTCCGCAGCTCGTCGCCGTCGAGAAGGACGGCGTCTGTGAAGGTGCCGCCGACGTCGACGCCGAGGAACGCCACGACGTGAATGTACGGCCCGAGTAGCATCGGGCGCGTGAAAGTGCTGCTCGTCTCGCTCTACTGGCCGCCCGCGGGCGGCGGCGGCGTCCAGCGCCCGCTCAAGTTCGCCCAGTACCTGCCGGCGCTCGGGATCGAGACGCACGTGCTCGCCCCCGACAACCCGAAGTGGATCCACGAGGACGCGAACCTGCGTGCGCCGACCCAGGCCTGGGTGCACCGCGCCCGCTACCTGGGGCCGAAGGGCCGCAGGCCGGCCGAGGAGCTGCACGGCAAGGAGGGGCTCGAGCGCGCGCTCGTCCTGACGCGGCTCGCCTCGCGGCGGCTGCTCGTCCCGGACGAGAACGTGAGCTGGAACCTGACCGCGATCCCGGCCGCGATCCGGATCGCGCGCAGGGAGAAGATCGACGTCGTCATCACGACCTCGCCTCCGAACTCGATCCACTTCGTCGGCGCCGCGGTGAAGAAGGCGACGGGCGCGAAGTGGGTCGCCGACCTACGCGACTCGCTGGTCGCGCACCCGCACCGGCGCTCGGAGAGCTTCGCGGTGCGCGCGAAGGAGAAGGTCGACGGCGGCGTGGCGCGGCTCGTCGCCCGCTCGGCGGACGCAATCACCTGCGTCTCCGACGCGATCGCGGAGGAGGCGCGCGGCTTCAGCCCGACGGGAAAGGTCGTGACGATCTCGAACGGCTGCGACTTCGACGACTTCGCGGGCCTCGACTACACGCCCGGCAAGCGCTTTCGGATCACGCACACCGGCAGCTTCTTCGGCAAGCGGGATCCGCGTCCGTTCCTGACCGCGCTCGACGAGTCCGGCCTCGACGTGCAGGCGCGCTTCCTCGGCGACTTCCGTTCGTCCGACCGCGTGTGGGCGCAGGAGCGGGGGCTCGAAGACCGGCTCCAGCTGATCCCGTACGCGCCCCGGCAGGCTTCGCTCGAGCTCCAGCGCGACTCGGAGGCGCTGCTGCTCCTGATCCCGGACGCCGGCGGCCGCGGCAAAGGCGTCCTCTCCGGGAAGGTGTTCGAGTATCTGGCGGCGGAGCGGCCGATCCTCGCCGCCGTGCCGCCGGACGGCGCCGCAGCCGAGCTGATCCGCGAGACCGGTGCGGGCGTGGTCGCGCCGCCGGACGACGTGGAGGCGCTGAAGGTGGCGCTCGAGGAGCTGCACGACCGCTTCGCCAACGGCGGCCTTGCCGCGACCTCGATCCCCGAAGCGACGCGCCACAAGCTCTCGCGGCGCGCCCGGGCGGAAGAGCTGGCCGAGCTCCTGCACGAGCTGTGACCAGAGCCAAGCCGAGCCCGGTCGTCGACGCGCTCTTCTTCGCGACCCTGTTCACGGTCACGTTCGCGAAGCTGCAGTGGGAGGTGGCCGGGACGCTCAGCCTCTCCGACGTCCTCACCGCGGTCTTCCTCGTCGTCTTCGCCGCGACCCGCCTCGGCACGGGCGACCGGCGACTTGCCTGGGGAGCTGCGGCCGCCGCGCTCTTCTTCCTCGCCTTCCTGACCGTCTACCTGATCGGCTTCTACAACCTCGGCACCGAGCAGGCGCTCGCGCAGTGGGCGAAGGGGATGGTCAAGTTCCTGCTCCACTTCCTCTTCCTCGTCGCCGGGATCGCCTACCTCGCGCGGCGAAGCGAGCGCTTCTACTGGGCCGCGTTCGCCACGTTCATGGGCGGCTTCGTCGCGAACGCGGTCTACGGAATCGTGCAGCTCGGCACCGCGGAGGTGCTGGGCATCAACCTCGACCAGTCGCTCCTCTCGCCGATCACGGGCGGCGCCAGCCAGATCAACATCTACGGCGCGATCGAAGGCGCGAGCGTCTTCCGGCCGAACGCGCTCACCGGCGATCCGAACCACCTCGGGATCGAGCTCGTGATCCCGCTGCTCGTGCTGACGCCGCTCTACCTGCGGCTGGAGCGGGGGCATTGGCTGAAGTGGCCGCTCGCGGGCGTGCTCGCGTTCCTGCTCGTCGTCGAGCTGGCGACGCTCTCCCGCTCGGGGCTGCTCGGGCTCGGCGCCGGGCTGCTCGTGCTCGCGGTCCCGTACCGGCGCAAGCTCCGAAGCGCCGACCTGCTGGTGCCGCTGGCCGGGGTGGTGGCCGTGCTCGGCGTCGTGCTCGCGGCGCGCTGGGAGTTCTTCGAGCAAGTGCTGCGCTCGCGCGTCGACACCTCCGCGCAAGGGCACGTCGACGCACTTCGACGTCTACGGCTTCATCCCGGACGTGCTCAGCTCGAATCCGCTCTTCGGGCTCGGCCTGAACAACTTCTCCGTCTACTACGAGTTCGTCACCGGCCGGACGAACTTCGGCCCGCACTCGTTCTACGTGGCCACGCTCGTCGAGACGGGCGTCGTGGGCACGGCGCTCTTCGTCGCCTTCCTCGTCTACATGTTCAAGCGCCTGCATCGGCTGCGGGCGATCGGGAGAGCGCTCGAGTCGCGGCGGATCAGGCCGCTCGCGTGGGGAATGACTGCCGCGCTCGTCGGCACGATCGCCTCGAACGCCTTCTACCTGACGATGTCGTTCTACTACTTCTTCGCCTTCGCGATGCTCGCGCTCGCGGCCCCGATCGTCTTCGCTCGCCGTCTGACGTGAAGGTGGTCGTCCTGACGACGTCGTACCCGCGCGACGAGCGGGACGTCGCCGGGTTGTTCGTCCGCGACGCCGTCGAGGCGGTGCGCGCCGAGGGCGTCGACGTGGAGGTCGTCTCGCCGGCGTCGTTCCGGCACTTCGGGATCGCGTATGGCCACGGGATCGTGGGGAACCTGCGGCGCCGCCCGTGGCTCGTGCTGCTCCTGCCCGCATTCCTGGTCTCGTTCGCGCGCGCCGCACGACGCGCCGCACGTGACGCCGATCTCGTGCATGCGCACTGGCTCCCCTCAGCGCTGGCGGCGGTCGCGACCGGTAAGCCGTTCGTCGTCCAGCTCTGGGGTACGGACGCCGAGCTCGCGCAGCGGCTGCCGTGGCTCTTTCGGCCGCTGGTACGTCGGGCGAGGTTGGTGATCGTGGCATCGGAGTTCCTGGCCGGCGCCGCGCGCGACCTCGGGCGCGCGCGAGGTGCGCGTCGTGCCGAGCCCGGTCGAGATCCCGGAGACCGTCGGCGAGCCGGACGAGCCGCCGCACGTCCTCTTCGTCGGCCGCCTCTCGCCGGAGAAGGGGATCGCGGAGTTCCTCGAGGCGACCGAGGGGCTGCCGCGCGTGATCGTCGGCGCCGGGCCGGTCGAGGTTCCGGAGGCGGTCGGCTTCGTGCCGCGGGGCGAACTCGGCCCGTACTACGAGCGAGCGGCGGTCGTCTGTGTCCCCTCTCGGCGTGAGGGCTACGGCGTGGTCGCGCGCGAGGCGATGGCGTACGGCCGGCCGGTGGTCGCGACCGCCGTGGGCGGGCTCGGTCGACGATAGGACGGCGTGTCGGGCTGCTCGTCGCCGCCCGGCGACGTGGCCGCACTGCGTGAGGCGGTCGAGCAGCTCCTTGCCGACCCGGCGACGTCTTGCCCAGCTCGGAGCCGCGGCGACGAGAGCGTGCAGCTCGATCGGCCGATCGGGCCGGAGCGGACCTTCGGCCGGCTGTACGAGAGCGCCGCCGTAGCATCGGCCTGATGGGTCTCCGCGAGCTTGTGCACAACCCGCGCGTGTACGACGCCGTGCAGGCTGCCGCGGGGGCGGGAAGAGTGCGGGAGCGCCTCCGACCGCACACGCAGGCGTTCTCCGGCAGGCGCGTGCTCGACGTCGGCGCCGGAACCGGTGGCTATGTCGGCGTCGTCTCCGAACCCGCCGAGTACGTCGCGCTCGATCTCGATCCCGACAAGCTCGCCCGACTGAAGGACAAGTGGCCGGGCGTCACGACGATGCTCGGCGACGCGACCAGGCTCGAGTTCGCTCCCGATTCGTTCGACCATGCGCTCTGCACGTTCCTCGTCCACCACCTCGACGACGCCGGGCTGGCCCGGTTCACGTCGGGGCTGCGTTCCGTGGTGACGACGAGCCTCGTGTTCATCGACCCGCTGCGAGTCGGACGCCTCCGCAGCCGGATGCTCTGGTCGATCGACCGGGGCTCGTACCCTCGCAGCGCTGAGGAGCTGCTGGCCGCGCTGGAACGGGACTTCGTGATCGAGCACGAGGAGCGATTTTCAGTGCACCACGCGTACCTCTTGTGCGTTGCGCGGCCGCGTCGGCCCTGACGCCTACCCGCGCTTGCGGAAGACGAAGAGCTTCTGCGTGCCGTAGTCGCCCGCGGCCGGTAGCTGGGCCGCCCACCGATTGAACTCGGCATCCGGGTCGGCCACATCGACGTCCGCAGAGCTGACGTTGGCCAGCAGGGGCTTCAGCAGCCGCGTCGCGACGAAGTACGAGCTTGCGAAGTTCTCGACCCGTTCGAGCTCCAACTCCGGCCCCGCCGCCTCCGGCAGAAGCTCCTCGTCGAGGTACAGATTGAAACCCGGGATCCCGATCGCAGGCAGACCCCACTCGGACCGAAGCGCATTCAGCCGCTCGAGTCCCTGGATGGTCGCTTCGGAGAGCAGGAGCAGGCCTCCCGGCCGGAGCACGCGCGCGTACTCGCCGAGCGCGCGCGCTTGCTCGGGGCGCTCGCCCAGGTTGATCACGACGCGCGTCGAGATCACGCGGTCGAACGAGTCGTCGTCCAGGTCCAACTCGCGCACGTCACCAACGCGAAACTCCAACCGCGAGCCGACCTCGGCGGGCAGGCTGCTCCGACGCTCGAGCGCGCGCTCGACCATCTCGGGCACGTAGTCCACGCCGAGCACGGACCCTCGGTGACCGCGGCGTACCGGGCGGTCGAGTACCCAGTCGCGCAGCCCGCGTCGAGCACGTCCTGCCCGCTGCCGAGCGACCGCGAGATCGCCTCGATCTCGAGCTCGATCGCACGCCAGTCCGACCAGGAGCTCGTCGGCTGAAGTCCATGCTGCGACGCCTGAGCGGACCAGTGCGCCCGGATCTCGGCCGCAGAGAGGCTGCTGCGCTGCGTCGAGCCCGCCACGGGCACAGGCTAGCTCGGTCACGTCCTAGGCGCCGCCGGACCAGCGTCTATCGTGTGAGCCTCCCGAGCCAGATGCAACGCTTTCACGTCGACATCCCCTTCAACCGTCCGTATGCGGCTGGGCGGGAGTTCGAGTACATCGCCGAGGCGATCGACGGGCTACAACTCTCCGGCAACGGCCCGTTCGGGCAGCGCTGCGAGGAGTGGCTCGAGCACCGGACCGGCGCTCACCGCGCGCTGCTGACGCCGTCCTGCACCGCTGCGCTCGAGCTCGCGGCGTCCTGCTGGCCGAGATCGGAGCCGGGCGACGAGGTGATCATGCCCTCGTTCACGTTCTCGTCGACGGCAACGGCGTTCGTGCTGCGCGGCGCGATTCCGGTCTTCGTCGACATCCGCGACGGACACGCTCAACCTCGACGAGCGAGCTGGTCGAGGCGGCCATCACCGAGCGCACGAAGGCCATCGTCCCGGTGCACTACGCCGGCGTCGCCTGCCGAGCTGGATGCGCTCGCGGCGATCGCCGACGACACGACCTCGTCCTGATCGAGGATGCGGCGCAGGCGATCGGCTCGACGCTACCGCGGGCGGCCGGTCGGCGGCGACTGCGATTCTCGGCCCTCAGCTTCCACGAGACGAAGAACGTCATGTGCGGCGAGGGCGGCGCGCTGCTGATCAACGCGCCGGCCCACGTCGAGCGGGCCGAGATCATGCGGGAGAAGGGCACGATCGCGCGCAGCTTCTTCCGCGGCGAGGTCGACAAGTACAGCTGGGTCGACGTCGGCTCGTCCTTCCTGCTGAGCGAGATCAACGCGGCGTTCCTGTGGGCGCAGCTGGAGGCAGCAGACGACATCCGGGCCGCCCGGATGGCGATCTGGACCGCGTACGACGACGCGTTCGCCGCGCTCGAGGCCGACGGGCTGCTGCGCCGGCCGATCGTGCCGGAGCACTGCGCGCACAACGGCCATCTCTACTACTTGCTCCTCCCCGACCAGGCCGGTCGCGACCGCATGATCGAGGAGCTCCGCGCTGAGAGCATCGCTGCGCTCTTCCACTACGTGCCTCTGCACTCGTCGGCGGCGGGCCGGCGGTTCGGCCGCGCCTATGGCGACCTCGCCAACACCGTCGAGGCAAGCGAGCGCGTCCTACGCCTGCCGTTGTGGGTCGGCATGGGCGAGACGGAGATCGAGCGGGTCGTCGCCGCGGTCGAGCACGCCCTTCGCGCCGAGCGTTCCCGGGAACCCGTGCGCGGCACGTGACCGTCGCGGGCGCGCTCGGCACGGTCTCGGTGGTCGTGCCGGTCTACAACAGCGCCGGCACGCTCGACGTCCTGGTGCGAGCGGATCGGGCGGGCGCTCGGCGGACGCGAGTACGAGATCGTCCTGGTCAACGACGGCAGCACGGACGCGAGCTGGCAGAAAGATGGTGCGAGCTCGCGGCCGAACGGCCCGACGTGCGCGGGCTCGACCTGGCCCGGAACTTCGGGCAGCACAACGCGCTGCTCGCCGGCATTCGTGCGGCTCGAGGTGACGTCATCGTCACGCTCGACGACGACCTCCAGAACCCGCCCGAAGAGATCCCGCGGCTCCTGGAGCACCTCGACGAGGGGTACGACGTCGTCTACGGGACCCCGAACGTGCGCCAACACAAGCGCTGGCGCAACGTCGCAGCGCAGCATCGTCCGCTACAGCCTCCGAAGCTCGATGGGCGACAGTCGCCGACTCCGTCGGCCCGTTTCGCGCCCTTCGCACGCCGCTCCGAGACGCGTTCGCCGTCGTTCGCGCGGGCCGTACGTCTCGATCGACGTGCTGCTCAGCTGGGCGACGAGCCGCTTTTCCTCCAGTCGAAGTCGACCACGCCGAGCGGCAGTCCGGCCCATCGACGTACTCCTTCGGCAAGCTCGCCTCGCTCGCCCTGACCATGCTCACCGGCTTCTCGACCCGGCCGCTGCGGCTGGCGAGCCTCCTCGGCCTCGTTCAGCACGTTGCTCGGCGCTGGTCATCCTCGTCTATGTCGTCGTCCGGCTCGCGATCGAGGGAAATCCCGTTCCCGGCTTCCCGTTCCTGGCTGTCGATGATCGCGATCTTCTCGGGTACGCAGCTCCTGACCCTCGGCATCATCGGCGAGTACCTCGGCCGCGTCCACGTACGGACGATGGACCGGCCGGCGTATGCGATTCGCGAGCAGGTCACGGCGCCGACACGTCGACTGACGCGCGCGCATGATCCGGTAGTCGTCCCGCACCCGGACGGCGGCATACCGGGTCCCTCGGAACGCTTGCTCGAGCGGCTCGTGCTCCGCGTAGGTCTGCGCAATCGCGTCGACGCCGTGAGCGGGATCCGATCGAGCCGGACGGCGATGTCGGGAAGCCCACCGTGCCGCTCGTAGTAGTCGAGCAGCAGGCGCTGATAGCGGGTCTCGCTGATCTTCCGCGACGTCGAGGAGCCAGGTGGCGTTGGTCGCCGGCCGGCCATGGCCGAGGAGATAGCCGGCCGGGAAAGTGTCGTAGAAGACGATCCGGCAGTCGGGCCCGGAGGCGGCCGTCGAGGTCGCGGTCGAGCGCCGTCAGGAAGTCACGCTTCGCCGACGTCGTGTAGATGCCGGCGTAGGCGCCGTCGCCGACCGGCGTCGTCAGCTGCTGGATGCCCGCGTCGCGGTACACGCTCAGGTACTGCAGCGCGACGCCGACGGCAAGGAGGACGACGGCCAGGTGCGAAGTCCGCCCAGGCGCACGCGTTCGAGTACGAGACGCGATCAGGACGGCCGTCGACGATCAGGGCCGGGAAGAACCCGATCGCGACGTTGATCGGACCGTTCGCGCTGCTCAGCGCGGTCGTCACTCCCGCGACGGCTGCGGGCAGCCAGACGAGCAGGAGCAGCCTTCTTCCGAGGGCGGAGTCGCGAAGCCAACAAGAAGACGAAGGGCGCGAGCAGCGCGAAGCTGGTCACGTAGACGTTCGCAGACGCCGACGTGCGCAGATCCGCCGGCAGCGCAGCGAGCGGCAGGAGAAGCAGCGGTAGCCAGAGCCGCGCCCGGCCGCCAGACGGCGCGCTACGGCGGCCGCGATCAGCAGCGCGGCGGCCACGTACTTGTGGGTGAAGCTCGTCCAGACGAACGAGACGATGTCGGCGAGCTCGCCGAGACCGCCGCCCTGGTCGCCGAACTCGGACGTCTGCTGTGACGAGGTCGTCGATCGTGCCGATGCCTCTGTGGACGAAGAACGCGACGGTTGCGACGTCGCGGCTGCCGCCGGCACCAGCACCGGGCGCGAGTGCGCGCAGCGAACGCGGCCGCGAGTGCTCGCGTAGAGCACGGCGAAGCAACACGCGACCGGGAGCACGAACGTCGGGTAGGTGAAGATCGCAAGCCCGTGCGCGCAGCCGGCGCCGACGAGGAGGCCTCGCCGTCCCGTCATCGCCCAGGCAGCCCCGAGGAAGCAGCCGGCCGTGAAGAAGCCGCTCGCGAACGTGTTGTAGCTCAGTCCGTGGATTCCGAAGGGCACGAACGCGACCGCCGCGGTCGCGATAGACCGCGCTCGGAGAAGGCGTCGTCGAGCAGCCGCCGCAGCGAGACGAAGACAGTGGCGGCGACGCCAGCCGTGAAGAGGAAGTGCAGGTGGCGCGCGTAGAGGACGATCCCCTCGAGGCCGACGAGCCAGTTCCAGAGCGCGACGAACGGATAGAGCAGCAGCGCAGGCGTCTGCTGGACGATGTTCGTCTCGTCGACGAGCGGCTGCGCGCCGAGGACGAACCGGTAGGGGACCGCGACGTAGAACGCCTCGTCGGTGAAGTCGACGCCGTAGTAGAGCCGGCCGTACGTGAGGCCGGCCACGACGACGACCGCGGCGATCGCGAGGCCGGAGCGCACCTACACGCCGTACAGCTCAGCGATCGTGTGCTCGCCTCCGCCGTCGTCGAGGTCGACCAGCAGCAGATCGCGCAACAGGCTCAGCTTCTCGGCGTCGTCGACAGGAACGTGAGCTCACCGTCCGGGCCGCGCGACTCTCGGAACTGCGCCGGACGCCAGCACTGCGCGGCCGTCCGCTCGGGAATCTCGCCGAGAGCGTCGCGACGGACGAAGAACGCGTTGTTGCCCGCGCGGTTGCCGCCGACGAGCGCGAGACCCTTCCGATCCGCCGCGCGTACGAGCGCCGCCAGCGATGCCCCCAGTAGAGGTGCGAGTAGTGCTTCTCGCCTCGAACGAACGCCGGGGTCGTACGGAACGGTCACTGCGCGCTCGGGCCCGAAGAGGCTGTTGTACTCGGCGACGAGGATCTGCGGCGACACGGAGTCGATCGCGTCGAGCACCCAGTAGTCGTTGCCGTCGATGTCGATCGAGAGCAGCCCGATCTCGCCGCTGACTCCACCGGCGCGGATGACGTCGTTCACGTTGTCGCGATCGATGAACGCGGTCGCTGCGTCGACCGTCGTGCGCCAGTCGAGCCGGCTGTCCTCGAGGAACGCGCCGGTGCGCTGTCGCCGGCGTCGACGATCAGCCCGCGCCAGGCGTCGTGCACGAGCAGGAACCGCGTGTTCGACTCCGCGTAGTCCTCGACGCCGAACTCGACGAAGACCTGGTTCGCGATCGGCACCCGCTGGACGAGAAACTGGATGATCCCGTCCTCGCCGAACTGGGAGAAGACTCGAAACTCGGCGCGCTCGATCTCATCGGGCCGCAGCCCCGCGACCCACCGGCACTGGAGCGCTCCGATCTGCGCCTGGAGCTCCGCGATCGCGTCGGGCATGCGAACCGCGCGGCGCGCGAGACCGGCCGCTCGGCCGGCGCGCCTCACGCCGACGACGCCGCTTCGTGCCGGGCGCGTCTCGGTGCTCGCGCGCCAGTACGCCTCCCGCCGGTCGTGCCGACCGGTCCGGTAGCTGACCTCACGCACCCAGACGTGCGGAAAGTGCCGCCGAGAAGCGCGTGGAGGTCCTCCACGCTCGGCGAAGAACTGGAGGTGGTCGACGCCTTCCGCGCCGAGCGACTCCGAGCCGCAGAAGATCCCGTCCGGCGCGAGCGCGTCCCGGATCTTGTCGAGGACGTCGTCGTCGCTTCGGGCGAGAAATGGCCGAGCGCGCCGTCCCAGACGATCACGTCGTAGCGCAGGCGCGGAAACGGCTCGTCGACGGCATCCGTCAGGTGGTAGTGGACGTTCGCAGCGGCGTTCTCACGCTGCGCGGTCTCGATCGCGGCGGGATCGACGTCGAGCCCGTCGACTGCCTGGCAGCGGGGCGCCAGGAACCGCGCCGTGAAGAAGCCGTCACCGCTAGCCGATGTCGAGCAGGACGTCTCCGTCGCGGATCACCTCGGCGGCGAAGAAGGCACGGAACCACGGATACGGGCCGCTCTTCGCCGAGCCGAAGGCGAGGTCGAACGCGCCGATGCGGTGGTCGAAGAAGTGCGGCGGCTCGTCCGTCCAGAGCCACTCGCGCCGGAGCCGCGAAGCGTAGTGGGCGCCGAGCGCGCGCAGGAGCAGACGCTCGCGTAGCCGCCCCCCGCCGACGGCGTGCTCGACGACTCCGCGCCGGGCGCCCGAGGTGGCGGCGCAGGCGGGCGCGGCGAAGTGCGGGCGCTGGCATCGGGGCAGGATATAGCGCCCTGCTCGGTCTACTCCCAGAGCCTGCGCTCGCGCTCGAACTGATCGAGGAAGGAGACCAGGCCGCGGAGGTAGTCGTCCGCCGTCCACGCGGCCGCTCGGGCCTTCCCCGCGTTGACGAGGCGCGTCCGCTCCCTCGGCAGCTGCCGACGCGTTGGATCGCGTCCGCGACGGCCGATGGGTCGTCGGCGTCGACGACGAGCCCGGCATCTCCGAGCTGCTCCGCGGCGCCCGGGACGTCCGCGACGACGACGGGGCAGCCGAGCGCGAACGCTTCGAGCGGCGGCAGGTTCTCCGGGCCGAACCGGCTCAGATACACGAGCGCGTGGGCATGCTGATACAGGCCGACCAGCTCGTCCTCGTCGACGTAGCCGAGGATGTGCACGGCGTCGTCGAGGCCTCGCGCCTGGATCTGGGCGCGCACGTGGGCGAGCTGGCCCTTGTCCGAGCCGACGAGCGACGAGCGACAGGTTCTCGCCGCGCGACCGCACCTCGGCGAGCGCGTCGAGGACGGCCGCATGGTTCTTGTGGGCCCAGAACTGCCCCGGATAGAACAGGTAGCGGAGGCTCGATCGCGCGCGGCGACCGATGAGCTCTGCGGGCCGTGGCTCCGCCTCGGCCGCGCGAGGGCGAAGTCCGGGGTCGGGTGCTTCAGCGGCAGGCAGTTCTCCGGCGCGACGCCGAAGAAGCGCACGACCTGCTCGCGCCCGGTCTCGCCCGGCCACGATCACCCTCGTCGCCTTGGGCAGGAAGCGGCGGTAGTGGCGCTCGCGATGCTCCCACTCGCCGTGCCCGCTCACCTCGGGGAACCACGGCTTCATCCGGTGCTCGAGGTCGAAGACCTGGCAGACGAAGGGAAGGTTCACGTCCTCGACATAGGTCGGGAACCAGACGAGGTCGATCGGTCTCGGCAGCGAGCCGCCGCTCGAGCGGCGTCGGCACGTGGAGGAGCCGCGTTCCCACCAACGCGTCCTGGATGTCGTGCACGGCTCGCAGCGCGAGCGTCGCGCCGACCGTCGCGAGCCGGCGCGCATGCCAGAGCAGCGGGCCCTTCCGTGTAGCGGTTGTAGCCGGCGTGGTAGACCACGAACTCGTGGCGGCGTCTCTGCCTGGATCCGCTCGACCGCCGCGAGCAAGCATCTCCTGGAAGGTGAAGCGGCCGCCGATCCCGCGCCCGACCTCGGTGACGATCACCGCGACCTTCACACGGCGACCCGGCGACCAGCAGGACGTGGAACGTGTCCAGCTCCGATCGCGCCGTCGGTGTAGGCCGGCACGAGCGCACGGACCTGCAGGCCCGGCAGTGTCGGCGAGCAGCCGCATCTCGGGAACGGTGAAGGCGCGGTTCGTCTGCACCTCGACCTCGTGCTCGACGGTGGCGTCGCCATCCAGCGCCCAGAGCTCGTAGCGGACGTGCATCAGCATCCGCTCGACGTCGATCGTCGTCTCGGACACGCGCACGAGCTCGCGGCCGTCGCGGAGCGCAGACGCTTCACGCGCACCGGGTCGGCGCCGCGGACGAGTGCCGGCGCGTGGAGGAACTCGACGACGATCCGTTCCGTCGGCGGTCACGTGCCGGCCGAGCGACCGGAGGGCAGCGACGACGCGGTCGTCGTCCTGCGGCGTAGCCGATCGAGTCGAACAGGCACGTGACGAGGTCGAACGGCCCGCCGGGCACGTCGAGGTCGGCACATGTCGCCCTGGACGAAGCGAACCCGATCTCCCGCCGCGGCGCGGCCCGCGTCGAGGAGTTCGTCGTTGATGTCGGTGGCCGTGACCTCGTAGCCGAGGTCGGCGAAGGCGAGCGCATGACGCCCGGTGCCGCACGCGACGTCGAGGAGCTTGCCTCCCGGCGCGCCGGCGAGCTCGTGGACGAAGCGTGCCTCCTCGGCGTAGGGCTTCTCCGCGTAGATCTCGTCGTAGACGCGGGCGTGCAGGCCCGTGTACGAGTTCACGAGCGGACTGCGGACAGCTCGACGAGGAGCGACGCGACGTCCGCGACCTCGTCGTCGCTCAACGACGGGGACGAAGGCAGGTACAGCCCGCGCTGCCAGAGCTCCTCGGCGACCGGGCAGGGAACGTCGCGGAATCCCGGCTGGTCGCGGAGGAACGGCTGCAGGTTCATCGGGCAGAAGAACGTCCGCGTCTCGACGCCGCGTTCGCGCGAGCGCCGCTGCGACCTCGTCGCGCGTGCAGGCCGAACTCGTCCTCGACGAGAATCCCGTACATCCAGTAGACGTGCTCGGCCCACGGCTGCTCCACCGGGGTGGTGATCCCGGGGACCTCGGCGAGCAGACGCGTGTAGGCCGCGGCGACGCGTCGCTTCTCCGCCAGGATGCGGTCGATCTTCGCCACCTGGACCCGGCCCATCGCCGCCTGGTAGCCGGTCATGCGGAAGTTGTGGCCGGGCTGCTCGTGGAAGAAGCGGGGCTGCGTGAAGGCGAGGTTGCGCAGCAGCCGCAGCCGTTCGGCGAGGTCGTCGTCGTCGTGAGCACCATCCCGCCCTCGCCGGTCGTGACGATCTTGTTGGCATAGAAGCTGAAGCAGGACATCGTCCCGAACGAGCCGGTCTGGCGTCCGCGGACGGTCGCGCCGTGCGACTCGGCGCAGTCCTCGATCACGGCGAGCCCGTGCCGGTCGGCGATCGCCATGAGCGCGTCCATGTCGACCGGATGGCCGAAGAGGTGGACGGGGATGATCGCCTTCGTCCTCGGCGTGACAGGTCCTCGACGAGGTCGAGGTCGAGATTCCAGGTGACCCGCTCGGAGTCGACAGGGACGGCGACGGCGCCGTTGTGGAACGCGGCGAGCGCCGTCGCGATGTTCGTCGACGCGCTGACGAGCACCTCGTCGCCCGGCGCCAGGTCGAGCGCCTGCACGGCGAGCTGCAGCGCGGTCGTGCCGCTCGACATCGCGACCCCGTGGCGGGAGCCGACGAACGTCGGCGAACTCCTGCTCGAAGGCGGGGAGGTTCTCGCCGAACGAGCCGAGATCTCGCCCGCGCGGACCGCCTGGGCGACGGCCTCGGCCTCCTCCTCACCGATGAACGGCTCGTAGACCGGGATCACGCGGCGGTTTCGACGACGACTTCGACCTTGTCCACCTCATCGCCGAAGAAGGGGCCCTGCTTCACGCTCAGCGCCTGGAAGTCCTCGATCACATGGATCGCATGGACGCCGCGGACGAGCACGATCGCGTCGCCGGCCTCGAGCCTGATGACGCGGAAGAGGCGGCCGTCGTCGGTGTAGAGCTCGACGTCGACGACCCCGCGCTGGACGACGAACATCTGCTGAAGATCCTCGATCCGGCGCTCGAACGACTTGTGGTAATGCGCGCGGCTCCCGGTAGCCGGCCTCGTGCGCGAGGAGGCCGAACTGGAACGACGACTCCGGGCGGCGAGAAGAACTGCGTCGTCGTCACCCGGAGGTCGGCACGGATCACCTCGGCGTACGTGACGCCGTCGTGCTCGACGATCTCGATGCTCATCGGCAACGGAGGATAGCGACTTCGTCGTCGGCGCCTAGCCCCTCGTGCCGGCCGCGGGCGGATCGCGTCGACTCGGCGTAGAGCGCCAGGGCGACCGCCACCGCCGACCAGAGCAGTGCGTCCGAGCCGATCTCGCCGCTGACGTTCGTGTTCACGAACGCGAACACGCCGAGCGCGAGCGCGAAGGAACCGCCGGCTCGCTGCTCTCGGCCCGGCTGCGGACGACCGCGACGAGCGCCACCAGCCGCCGACCCGACGAAGGCGACGTAGGCGAGCAGACCGAGCACGCCCAACGAGTACGCCGCCTCGACGAACGTGTTGTGCGGGTAGGTGCGCTGCCCGTCGACGCCCATCAGCCGCGCTTCCGGCGTGTTGTCCTCGAACATGCCGACGCCGTGGCCGAAGATCGGCCGCTCCGGCGTCTCGCGAACCGCGTCCTCGATCCAGTGCCGGCGAACCGACAGCGTCGAGATCGGCGGTCGCGATCTCGCCCGGCCGTCCGGGTGATCGAACGACTCGGACGCGGGAGTCGACGTGAGGTAACCGAGCGAGCCGATGTTCGAGCCGATGGCAGACCCGCCGACGAGCCCGAGGGCCACGGCCACGCCGGCCGCGGCGGCGAGCCGAGGCGGCCGGATCAGCACGAGCGCCAAGCGTCGCGGCCGACGAGCGCGAGCACCGGCCCGCGGGACCCGGCACGACCGCCGCCGCGACGAGCACCGTCACGATCGCGAGCTGCAGGATCTGGCCACGAGCTGACGCGGGCCGGAGCGAGAGCGCCGCGACGGCTCCGACCGCCGGGATCAGGCCGGCCGAGATGACGTCCAGGTCGGCGATCGGACTGAAGCGGAAGACGTCGGTGCCGGCGCGCGTGATCGCCAGGGCCTCGATCGGGACCAGGAGCAGCGCCAGCGCGACGAGCGCCTGCGCCAGCGGCGGTCAGCTCCCGCGGCCGCAGTGGACAGCGCGACGAGTGCGGTCGGGATCGTCCAGAGCGACGAGCAGGCCGGCCAGCCGCCGTGCGAGCGGGCCGTCCGACAGCAGCGCGGTGTTGAGCAGGAACCACCCGGACAGCGCGGTGGCCGCCGCCAGGCACACGGTGACCGGAGCTCGCCGAGTCCCGCAGGCGCACACGGTCGATGATCTCCCGCCGGTGCCACGCCGTCGCGAGCAGGCCGGCGCCGAGGAGGCTGTAGTACGTGCCGTGAGCGGCGTGGTCGCGCCGATGTCGACGCACTCCAGCACGGCGAGGTAGAGGAAGAAGCCGTTCAGCGAGAACGCGACGAGCCACATCGGCCACGAGCGAAGGACGAGCGCCGTCAGCCGTCCCGCTCGTCCCCACGACGTTGACCGCCGCCGAGTCCATCGGCGACGACGGTAGCAGGTGCTCGAGAGCTTCCTGGTCCGACGTCAGGCGGCCGCGTCCTCCAGCATCGAGACGAGCTCGCGCATCCGCTTGCCGTAGGTGTGGTCTCGAAGGGTCCGGGTCTGGCCCGCGGCGGCGATCGCCGCGCGCTCGTCCTCGTGCGGAGGTAGTGCTCGAGCCGATCGACGAGCTCCCCGGCGGAGCCGTAGGACACCGCTTCGACGCCGGGCACGAAGACGTCGCCGAGCTGCTCCCCGTTGTCGGTGACGCAGCAAGCGCGCCCATCCCGGTCGCCTCGTACATGCGCATGTTGACCGCGTACGGTCCGGCGATGCTGCCGTGGCGGTTGATCACGACCCGCGCCTCGGCGAGGAGCCGGTACATCTCGAGTCCCCACGCCTGCCCGCGGTACCGTCGCTTGACCGGCGACCACGGCGGCCAGAGGCGGCCGCCGTAGCCCCAGAACTCGATCGGCACGTCGCGAGCGGCTCTGGCGAGCAGCGCGTTCGATCGCCGGTGTTGGGTCCGGCCGAGCGAGCCGACGAAGACGGCATCACGGACAGCGCTGCCTGCCTGCACCGACCTCGGTCAGCAGCCCGCTCGTCGAACGCGAGGCGCAGCAGCTCGGTGCGAACCCCGGCGGCGTTGAAGCGGGTGACGAACGACGGCAGGCAGGTGACGAGGAGGTCGAACGTCCTCAGCCGCTCGAGGCTGGGCGGCTCGGTCGCGATCTGGCCGACGAGGAGCCGGCCCTGCCGCTTGAGCTGTCGCGAGCGTGGCGTCGCTCAGGTGGTGGACGTGCTGGACGTAGACGACGTCGGGCTCGAAGTCGCCGACCTGCGCGAGCAGGATCGTCTTCGGCCGCGTCGCCGCGCGGGCCGAGCTCGTGCTCGCGTGCCCACGCCGCCTGGAGCGGCTCGCAGTTGACGACGACCTCGTGCGCCTCGTGTCCGAGCGCCGCGAGGTTGTGCGAGTACGCGTCGGCGGTTCCGAAGAAGGTGTCCATCAGCGCGCGCCACTGCGCGGCGTACGGCTGCGCCTCGAGGCCCGGCGACCGGCTGTAGTGCGACTTCAGGAAAGTCGGGTAGTAGGTGTCGACGATGAGGACGCGCACCGGGCGCGGACTCTACCGGCGGCTACATAGTCAGACTGCTCGCGTGGAAGAGAGGACCCAGCGGCGCTCCTTCGCCGAACGATCGGCGTCGTTCATCGGGCTGATGCTGCTCGCCGGGCGTCTGCTCGAACGTGCCGGTGCGTTCGGCCAGATCCTCCTGATCGCCGCCGTCCTCGGCTCGACGACCCGTGCCGACCTGTACTTCATCGCCTCCATCGTCCCGCTCCTGATCGGAAACGTGGTGGGCGAGGCGCTCGCCGCGGTCGTCCTGCCGCGGGCTGCGCGTGAAGGCGACGCAGAGGCGAGGCAGGTGTTCTCGGCCGGGCTGTGGATCGCGGCCTTCGTCCTCGGGGCGCTCACCGTCGTCTACCTCATCGCCGTCGCGGTCTTCGTCCCGCGTACGACTCCGGCCGGCACCGCCAGCCTGCTGCCCTGGATCGCCTTCGCGCCGGTCGGTCTCTTCTTCGGTCTCGGCACCTATTGCGCGGCGCCTCTCCTCCACTACGAGCGCTACGTCTGGCCCGCCCTGCGGAGTGCAGCGGCCACGATCGTCGGGCTTGTGCTCACCGCCGTCGTGGTGGCGCTCGGCGGCGGTGTGGTGTGGATCGGCCTCGCGGTCTCGACCGGGTACGGCGTTGCGCTGCTCCTGCTCGTGATCGAGATCGTGTCGATCGGTCGCAGCGCGATCTTCGCGCCGCCCACGCGCTGGGCCGTCCGAGAGGTGTTGTCGCTCTGGCGCAAGCTCTCGGCGTCGGCCGCGAGCGGTGTCATCGGCGGCCAGGTCTTCGTGCTGATCGAACGCGTGCTCAC
Organism: uncultured Gaiellaceae bacterium; assembly: GCA_963820565.1. Classification (GTDB taxonomy): domain Bacteria; phylum Actinomycetota; class Thermoleophilia; order Gaiellales; family Gaiellaceae; genus Gaiellasilicea. The sequence goes on along the minus strand of CAWGAD010000005.1, from coordinate 313,194 downwards.
TGCCCCACTCGGCGTCGGCGCCGTCGCGTCGATCTCGTACGCGCGCGGCGTGGCGTACACGCCGGCCATCCTCGGCCAGGCGATCGGTGCAGGCGTTTATCCGAGCCTGCTGCGTGCGCACGCTGCAGACGCGGTCGACTACGTCCGCGGCCGATTCGTCTCGGGGCTCCGGCTGACGCTGTTCGTGACGGCCGTGTCGGCTGCGTACATGGCGCTCTTCAGCACCGAGATCGCGGAGGTCCTCTTCGGCCGTGACGCGGTGACAGAGACGTCGCTCGTCGCAGTGCAGCAGTCCCTCGTCGCCTTCTCGCTGGCGCTGCTCGGCTGGATGCTGACGATCTACGCATCCCGCCTGTTCGGGGCCCTCAACCTCTTTCGCGGTCTCGTGCTGCAGGAGGTCGTGGCGCTGATCGTCTACCTCGCGATCGTCTTCCCGCTCCGAAGCGCGCTCGGCGTCCCCGGGGTCGCGCTCGCGTTTGCGCATCGGCCAGGTGACCGGCGGGCTCGCGTCGACCGTATTCATCGCCCAGCGGCTCGACATCCGGCTTTGGACGATCGTCGTCAGGGCGGTTCTCCCCGCAGCGGCACGCGCCGCCCCGGTCGTTCTCGCGCTCGGTGTCGTGAAGGTCGGGCTCGGGGTTGGAACCGACCTGCCGAGCCTCGTCGTCGCCGTCGCCGGTGCGATCACAGCCGCCGGCATCGCTGCTGCGTGCCTCTGGCCGGCGGAGTGGGAGGAGCTCGATTCCATGCGGAGCTTCCTGCGCCGCAGGCGTCGCGGCGCTCCAGCGCCCGAATAACATCCGCCGGTGATGCCGCCGCCTCGGCCCTCCTTGCTCGTCCTCAACCAGTACTACGCGCCCGGCCACGAGTCGACGGCGCAGCTCCTGACCGAGCTCTGCGAGGCGCTCGCCGACGACTACGACGTGACCGTCGTGACCGGCACCGTCTACGCCGCGCCCAAGCCGGAGCGGACGGTGCGGAACGGCGTCCACATCGTCCGCGTCGGGTCGACGGCGTTCGACCGGAGCCGGCTCGCGCTTCGAGGCTTCAACTACCTCAGCTTCGTCGTGCTGGCGCTCTGGCGGGCCTGCGCCGGCCGCGGCCGGACCTCGTTCTGTGCCTCTCCGACCCACCGTTCGTCTCGCGATCGGTGTCGTGGTCGTCGCGCAGGCATCGCGTGCCGCTCGTGGTCGTCACCCAGGACGTCTTCCCCGAGATCGCGGTCGCGCTCGGTCGGCTCGACAACCCCTTCCTCGTCGGCGTGCTCGACCGCCTGGTCCGGTTCGGCCTCTCGCCGCGACCCGTGTCGTCGCGATCGGAGAGCGGATGAGGCGGCGACTGGTGGCGAAGGGCGTCGCAAGGACGCGATCACCGTCATTCCGAACTGGACGGACACCAAGCAGCTATCACCCCGCAGCGCGGACGAACGGCTGGGCGCGCGAGCACGGCTTCGTCGACCGGTTCGTCGTCATGCACTCCGGCAATGTCGGCCACGCCCAGGACCTCGACACCTCCTCCACGCCGCCACGCACCTGCGAGAGCTCGACGACCTGAGCGGTCGTGCTGGTCGGGTCCGGCGCTCGCCACGCGGATTACGTCGCCTTGGCGACCCGCCTCGAGGCCGACAAGGTCCGTTCCTCCCGTACCAGCCTCGTGAGCGTCTGCCGGAGTCGCTCTCGAGCGGCCGACGTCCACTTCGTCGGGCTCGCCCGCGGCCTCGCCGGTTACGTCGTCCCGAGCCGCCTCTACGGCATCCTCGCGGTCGGCCGGCCGGTGATCGTGGCCGTCGACGAGGACAGCGAGACGGCGCAGATCGTGCGTGACGTCGGCTGCGGGGTCGTGATCCCGCCGGGCCGACCGGAGCTGCTCGCCGGCGCATCCGCGACGTTCGCGGCGGCAAGCTACGACCTCGAGGAGATGGGCCGGCGCGGGCGGGCGTACGTCGAGGCTGAGGCGGATCGCGAGATCGCGATCGAGCGTTACCGCCGACTGATCGCCGCCTCGTGCGCCTGTGAGTCGCGACGCGGCGAGCGATCGCAGCCGCGCGGTCAGCGACTGAGGAAGTCGCGCAGCACCGCGGCGGCCCGCGCGCCCGCGTGGCCGTCCCACCCCGGGATCACGTCGCCCGGCTTTGGGCGCGCGAGCAGGCTCGGGATCTCCGCCAACCGCTCCGGCCGTGCGCCGAGGCGAGTGTTCGTCCCGAGCTCCTCGGTGACGAGGCGCTCGTTCGAGTCGCGCAGCGTGAAACAGCGAACGCCGAGAAAGGACGTCTCCTCCTGCACGCCGCCCGAATCGGTGGCGACGAAGGCCGCCTCCGCCTCGAGACCGAGGAAGTCGAGATAGCCGAGCGGCGGGCTCACATGCACGCCCGCGTCGCGCAGTCGACCGTCGCCGCCGCTCGCCTCGAGCCGGGCGCCGGTGCGCGGATGGACGGGGAAGACGACGGGGAAGTCCGCGGCGAGCGCGATCAGCCCGTCGGTGACCGCTTCGAGCCGGTCGGGCTCGTCGACGAGCGCGGGCCGGTGCAGCGTCACGAGCCCGTACGTGCCCGGCTCGACGCCGAACGCCTCCCAGGGCTTCCGCGTTCGCGCGGGCTCCAGGTGCTCGAGGAGCGAGTCGATCATCGTGTTCCCCACGAGATGCACCGCAGCAGGGTCGATGCCCTCGCGGCTCAGGTTGACGACGCCTTCGTCGGAGTGCACGAGCAGAACGTCGCTGAGGTGGTCGGTCAGCTTGCGGTTGTGCTCCTCCGGCATCGTGCGGTCGAAGCTGCGCAGACCCGACTCGATGTGGGCGAGCTCCACCCCGGCTTTCACCGCAGCGAGTGCGCCCGCGAGCGTCGAGTTGACGTCGCCGGCGACGACGCAGAGGTCGATCTCGCGCTCGCGCAGCACCCGCTCGACGCCGACGAGCGCCTTCGCGGTCTGCTCGGCGTGCGTGCCCGAGCCGACGCCGAGGTGCTCGTCCGGCTGCGGGATCCCGAGCTCCGCGAAGAAGACGTCCGACATCAGCTCGTCGTAGTGCTGGCCCGTGTGGACGAGCACGAGCTCGAGCGAGGGGTCGAGGGACGCCAACTCCCGGTACACGGGGGCCGACTTCATGAAGTTCGGCCGGGCGCCGACGACGAAGCAGACGCGGGCCGACACGCCGCGGATCCTACCGCCGCCTCTCACTACACTCGGCGGCGTGATCGTGGTCAAAGCCCTGTTCTGGCTTTCTTTCGGCGCGCTCGCCTGGACGCACGTGCTCTATCCGCTTGTCGCGACCGCGCTCGCACGCGTGCGCACGCGCCGGGTGGCGGCCGAGCCGATCGAGCCGGCGGTGACGGTGATCGTCGCCGCCTACAACGAGGAGGCGGTGATCGAGCGGCGGCTCGAGAACCTGCTCGCGCTCGACTACCCGGCCGACAAGCTGGAGATCGTCGTCACCTCGGACGCCTCGAACGACCGGACGCACGAGCTCGTCGCGCGCTTCGGGGACCGGGTGCGACTGATCGTGAACCCGCGCGGCGGCAAGGTCGCCGCCCAGAACCGGGCCGTTCGCGAGACGAGCGGCGAGATCCTCGCCTTCTCGGACGCGAACGCGACCTGGGCGCCTGACGCCCTCCGAAAGCTCGTCGCCAACTTCGCCGATCCCGAGGTCGCCTACGCCTGCGGCAGGCTCGTGCTCGAGGCGGCCGACGGCTCGAACCGCGAGGGGGTCTACTGGGCCTACGAGCTCGCGCAGCGGGCGGCGGAGTCGCGGCTCGGCTCGATCACGGGCGGCAACGGCTCCATCTATGCGGTGCGCCGCTCGGACTACGTCGAGGTCGATCCGAAGTGGGGGCACGACCTCTCGCTCCCGTACCGGATGGTGCAGGCCGGGCGGCGCGCGGTCTACGAGCCGGACGCGCAGGCGTTCGAGAAGCCGACGCCGTCGAACGAGACCGAGTACCGGCGCAAGGTGCGGATGTTCGAGCACTGCTGGGAGATCACCCTGCGCGGCTCGATGCTGAAGCGGCTGCCGCCCGGCTACCTGGTCGAGGTGATCTCGCACCGGGTGCTGCGCTACGGCAGCGGCGTCCTCCACCTGCTGCTGCTCGCGACCTCGGTCGCGCTCCTTCGCGAAGGGCTCGTCTACCAGGTCGTGTTCGCCGCGCAGCTCGTGCTGATCGCTGCCGCAGCCCTCGGCGTCGGGATCGCCCGCTACTACGTGCTCGTCACCTGGGCGACGGTCGTGGCGCTCTGGAACTACCTGCGCCGCGGCGTCCCCGCGACGTGGGAAGCGGCGGAAGGCACGCGCTGAACCGCACGCTCGACGTCGCGATCGCGGGCACCGGGCTTGCGCTCGCGAGCCCCGTGCTCGCGCTGGCCGCTCTGGCCGTCAAGCTCGAGGATCGCGGGCCGGTCCTCTTCAAGCAGACCCGCGTCGGCAAGGACGGTCAGGACTTCGAGCTCCTGAAGCTGCGGACGATGATCGTCGGCGCGGAGGGACAGGGTGCCGGCTACGCCGTCGACAAGGGCGACTCGCGGATCACGCGCGTCGGCCGCTTCCTGCGCCGCACCTCGATCGACGAGCTGCCGCAGCTCTGGAACGTCGTCCGCGGTGAGATGAGCCTGATCGGGCCGCGCCCGACGCTCCGCTACCAGGTCGAGCGCTACGACGACCGCCAGCGGCGCCGGCTCGACGTGCTGCCCGGGATCACCGGCTGGGCCCAGATCCAAGGGCGGGCCTCGCTCTCGTGGGACGAGCGGATCGAGCTCGACGTCTGGTACGTCGACCACCGCTCGCCGCGCACCGACCTGCTGATCCTCCTGCGGACGCCGCTGGCCCTCTTCGGCGGCACGTACAAGGGCAATACCGGGCGGCTGGAAGCACTAACCTCGTCCCGTGACGGCGGTTCTCTTCACGTGCGCAGGGCAGCGAGTCGACATCGTCTCGGCGTTCGGCCGGGCGGGCGCGACGACGATCGCGACCGACCTCGACCCGCTCGCGCCGGCGCTCTACCACGCCGACCACCACGCCCTCGTTCCGCGCGTGGACGATCCCGGCTACATCCCGGCGCTCGCCGGGCTCGTCGCGGAGCACGACGTCCGCCTGATCGTCCCGCTCACCGATCTCGACCAGATCCTGCTGGCGCGCTCACGCGAGGCCCTCGGTCCCGCCCTGGCGCTCGTGCCCGACCCCGAGGTGTGCGAGCGAATGGCCGACAAGTACCTGGCGCACAGCTTCTTCGAGGAGCATGGGATCGCGAGCCCGCGCAGCTGGCTTCCGGACGAGGTGCCCGAGGATGCCCGCTATCCGCTCCTCGTCAAGGTCCGCGACGGCTTCGGCTCCCGTCACATCTACCGGGCGCACGACCGCGGCGAGCTCGACTTCTTTCTCGGCTACACGAAGGTCGACTCGTTCGTGCAGGAGTGCTGCCACGGCGAGGAGTTCTCGGTCGACGTCTTCTGCGACCTCGACGGCCGCTGCCTGAACGCGATCCCGCGGACGATGATCCAGTCGAAGGGCGGCGAGTCGATCAAGGGCGTGGCGATCAAGGACTGGGAGCTGATCGAGCACGCGCGCCGCGTCGCGGAGACGATCGGCGTCAAGGGGCCGGCCAACGTGCAGTGCTTTCGCGAGCCCGACGGGTCCCTGCCCGTCACGGATGTAAATCTTCGGTTTGGAGGCGGTTTTCCGGTGCCTCTCGCTGCGGGCAGCCGTTACCCTGAGCTGGCACTCGAGCTCGCCCGAGGCGAGCGCCCAGAGCCGATGCTAGGCGAGTTCCGTGCCGGAGTGGTGATGACCCGCTTCTTCTCTCATCTGTGGTTGACGACCGGTCGCGACGGTACGTTGGAGCCGTTCGCAGAGGAGCTCCCAGAGCCGGTCGCAGGCGAGCCCGGCGAGGCGTGACCCGCCTCATCGTGGCAAGTGTGGCCCTGTTGGGCCTGGCGGCAGCGTGCTCCGCCGACTCGGAGGAGACCGCACCTCCTGAGACCGCGCCGGTCCTCGCTCCGGCCGATCCGCCGGTTGCAAAGGCGGTCCGCGAGCACACCCAGGCGGCCAACGTGCTCGTCACCGTCGTCGACGGGGACACGCTCGCCCGCGTCAAGGGCGCGAGGGTCGTGATCGGCAACCGCGCCGGGTACGCGAACCCGCGCGGCCTCGCCTATGTGCGGGTCAAGCGCCGGGCCGCATTCCCGGTTCGCGTCTCCAAGCCGGGGTACGGGATGCGGACCGTCCGCATGCCCTTCAAGCAGCGCCGCCGGGTGACGATCCGTCTCTTCCGCCAGTCACTGCAGTGGCCGATGTACGGCGCCAACACGCGCCGGACGCAGGCGCACGCAGACATCAAGGTCAGACCGCCGTTCAAGGTCGTCTGGTCGCGCGGCGTCGGCGCCCTCGTCGAGTTTCCGGCCGTCGTTGCAGACGGTGTCGGGTACGTCGCGAACTACAAGGGTCACGTCTACGCGCTTGACATGCGCAACGGCAAGGTGATCTGGAAGCACGATCCGCCCGGCGGCAAGATGGCGTCCTCCCCGGCGATCGCCGGCAACGACCTCGTCGTTCACGGGATGGACGGGATCGTGCGAGTGCTCGATCGCCGCAACGGCAGGCTGCGCTGGCATGTCCGCATCGGCTCGTCGATCGAGTCGTCGCCGGTCATCCACGGCGGCCTCGACTACTTCGGTGCCTGGAACGGGCGCGTCTACGCGCTCGACCTCCAGCGGCGGAAGCTCCGCTGGAGCTATCGCACCGGTCACAAGATCACGTCGAGCGCGGCCATCGCGGGCAAGACGCTCTACATCGGCGACTACGGCGGCCGTCTGCACGCTCTCGCGACGCGCACCGGCAAGCGCCGCTGGGTCAGCGCGGTCAACGGCCGTATCTACGGGACTCCGGCCGTGGCGGGAGGGCGCGTCTTCGTCCCGTCGTCGACCGGCAACAGCCTCACCGCGTTCACGACCGGCGGCCGCTATCTCTGGCGGGTCGGCACCGGCGGCTACGTCTACTCCTCGCCGGCCGTCTGGGCCGGGCGTGTCTTCTTCGGCTCCTACAACGGCCGCTTCTACTCGGTCTCGGCGAAGAACGGCCGCGTGCTCTGGAGCGTCTCGGCGGGCGGACCCGTCTCCGGCGCCGCCGTTGTCGTCGCCGGCGTCGCCTACGCCGGCTCGACCTGGGGCCGGATCACGGGCGTCGACGCCAAGAGCGGCCGCGTCATGCTCAGGTTCCCGCACGGCGAGTACGTCCCGGTGTCCGGCAACGGCCGCCGCCTGCTCCTGCACGGCTACTCGCGGGTGTGGGCCGTCGAGCCCAAAGCATGAAGCGCTGGCTGGCGGCGCTGGCCGCGTTGCTCTTGCTGCTCGCCGGCGTGCTCGCGGGCTACGTCCTCTACAAGCGCGACCAGGCGAAGGACGTCCGCGGCTCCTCCACGGTCGAGTTCGTCACCACCGAGGCGCCGAAGCCCGAGCCGCCGCCGGCTCCTGCCGAGGGCATCGCCTGGCCGACCTTCAAGTACGACACCGACCCGGGCCGGGGTGTCGCCCTATGCGCACCGGCCGCCCTACCGTGCAATGTGGGGCTTTCCCGGCCGTTCGCTCGTGGAGTTTCCTCCCGCGATCGCGTTCGGGCGCCTGTACTTCGCCAACAACGACGGCGTCCTCTTCGCCGTCAATGCGAAGACCGGCAAGCTCGTCTGGCAATACCGCTCGGGCCGGGTTCAAGCGTCCTCCCCGACCATTGCGGGCCGCACGGTCTTCCACACGTTCCTGTACCGGCACAACGTCCGCGGACGCGCGCAGGACGGCGAGCTGATCGCTTTCAACGCCGACACCGGCGAAGGTGCGCTGGCGCAAGAAGCTCGCGCCCTCCGAGTCGTCGCCGCTCGTACACCGCGGGCGGGTCTACGTCGGCGACTGGAGCGGGAGGGTCTACGCCTTCGATCCGCGGACGGGCCGCCGGCTCTGGACGTTCCAGACGGACGGTGAGGTGAAGGGAGGGCTCGCGGCCTCGGGCGGGCGTGTGTCTCGTCGGCTCGTACGACCACCATCTCTACGCCTTGAACGCACGGACCGGCAGGCAGCTGTGGCGTGCGGGCACGCAACAGCGGCTCGGCAATCGCGGCCGCTTCTACTCGACTCCCGCGATCGCCTACGGGCGCGTCTACATCGGCGCGACCGACGGGAAGATGTATTCCTTCGGCGCCGCCAGCGGCCGGCTGCTGTGGTCGCACCGGACCGGCGTCTACGTCTACAGCTCGCCGGCCGTCTGGCGCAGACGCGTCTTCGTCGGTTCGTACGACAGCCGCTTCTACGCGTTCGACGCCGCGACCGGAGACGTTCGCTGGCGCTTCAGGTCGGGCGGGAAGATCTCCGGCTCGCCGACCGTCATGGACGGCGTCGTCTACTTCGCGACGTTCAACGGCGACGTTCGCGCTCGACGCGCGAACCGGCAAGCAGGTCTGGACGTATTCGAGACGGGAAGTACGCGGCGTCGTCGCCGACCACGAGCGCGTCTACCTGGTCGGTCACGCGCGCCTCTACGGGCTCGTGGAGAGGTAAGTCGCCGCCGTGACTCGCCCCGCACCAGTGCCCGATCCCGACGCCGAGCAGGAAGTCGACCTCCGTTCCGTCTGGGAACGGATCGCCTCCCGCTGGTGGCTGCCCGTGCTCGGAACCGTGCTCGGGCTCGTGATCGGATTCGCGCTCGCGCTCGGCGGCGGCAAGGTCTACGAGGCCGAGACGCTCGTCGCGATGGGGCAGCCGTTCTCGCCGAACGGGGGCGCGCCCGTGCAGAGCTTCCTCACGAACCCGCGCGCGGTCTCCGAGATCATCCGCTCCGAGAGCGCGCTCGCGGAAGGCGGCTGCTCGCCGCCGACCTGCCCGTTCGCGCGCTGCGCGGCAAGGTCAGCACGCAGACCGTCGGCGCGTCCGGGCCCGGCGCGCGGCCGACGGGAGCGCCGCTCGTCACGATCAAGGTGATCGCGGCGCAGCCGCGCAAGGCCGAGCGGGCGGCCGACGCGCTGGCGCAGGAGGTGATCGCGCGCACCTCGGCGCAGTACGTCGACACGAAGATCGAGGCCTTCAACGAGCAGCTCGAGTCGATCCAGGACGCAGCTGAACACGCTCGTGCCGCGGATCAGTGCTGCGGAGCAGGCGGTCAACGAGCCGGGGCTCGGCGTCGCTCGACAAGCTCGTCGTCCTCAGCGCGCTGGACAACGCGCAGGCGCGGCGGGGCCAGCTGCTCGATCTCCAGTCCGACGTCCAGCAGCAGCTCGCGCTCGCGGAGAACGTCGAGAAGGCGCAGGTGGTCGAGCCGGCCGCGGCCGTGAAGACGACGGCGCGCAGCGGCCGCAACGGAGCGCTCATCGGCGGCCTGATCGGGCTGCTGCTCGGCTGCGCGGCGGCGCTCCTCGCCGATCCGTTCCTCGCGCGCCGCGCCCGCACCGCCTAAGGCCATGGTCGACGGGAAGCGCGTCGGGGTCGTCGTCCCCGCCCACGACGAGGAGCAGCTGATCGGGGAGACGCTCGCCGGGATCCCGGAGTTCGTCGACCGGATCCTCGTCGTCGACGATGCGTCCACCGACGGGACCGCGGTGGCGGTGCAGTCCTCTCCCGATCCGCGGGTCGAGCTCGTCCCGCGCGAGCGCAACGGCGGCGTCGGCGCCGCGATCGTGACCGGGTACGGGCGCGCGCTCGCAGAAGGGCTCGACGTCGTCTGCGTGATGGCCGCGGACAACCAGATGGATCCCGCCGACCTGCTCACGCTCGTCGAGCCCGTCGCGCGCGGCGAGGTCGACTACGCAAAGGCGAACCGGCTCGTCACCGGCGAGGCGTGGAAGCTGATCCCGCGAACGCGCTACCTCGGCAACGCGGTCCTCTCGCTGCTGACGAAGATCGCCTCGGGCTACTGGCACGTGGCCGACTCGCAGACGGGCTACACGGCGATCTCGCGGCCGATGCTCGCCCAGCTCGACCTCGACCGCATCTACCGCGGCTACGGCTTCCCGAACGACATGCTCGTGCACCTGAACGTCTGGAACGCGCGCGTGCGCGACTTCCCCTCGCGGCCGGTCTACGGCGTCGGCGAGCAGTCGGGGATCAAGCTGCGCCGCGTCGTCCCGCGCATCTCGTGGCTCCTGGTGAAGGGGTTCTTCTGGCGGCTGCGCGAGAAGTACGTCATCCGCGACTTCCACCCGCTCGTCTTCTTCTACGCGCTCGGGATCCTGATGACCATGGCCGGCCTCCTGCTCGGCGTCGTCGAGGTGATCCTCCGCCTGCAGGGGAACGCGATCACGACGCCGACGATCGTCCTCGTCGCGCTGCTCCTGATCTCAGGGAGTCAGTTCACGCTCTTTGCGATGTGGTTCGACATGGAGTCGAACAAGGACCTGCGCTGAGGCGCTCGCCTAGACGCGGCCGCGGAAGAGCAGCAGCAGGAGCAGCAGGAGCAGCAGCAGGAAGAGGAACTTGCTCACGAAGATGCCGCCGCCGAGCGCGAGCACCAGGATGATGAGCAGCAGGATCAGGAGCATGGGGGTCATTCTGTTGCGCGGCGTCAGACGGTAAACCTCAGCAACTGCTTTGCGCCGTCTTCGCCTTCCCGGTCCGCTCGAGCAGGCTGGGTTGCAGGATCGCCCTGCGCACGGTCGTGCGCATCCGGCTCAGGTTGGGTACCGGGTAGCGGTCCTGGATGCGACGGGCGAAGAAGTAGTCGAGCCCGAACGTGACGGTCAGCGTCCGCTTCGGCTCGATCGAGCTCACGAGCCGGACGAGCGTGGGCAGCCGGTTGAGGGGGATGTCGGTGTGCACGTTCGTCTCGATCGTCTTCGCGAGCGAGCCGAAGTTGCGGAGGACCCGGACCGGGTCGAGCTGCGCCGCCATCGCGCTGAGGAAGCAGCGCTGCCGCGCCATCCGCGTGTAGTCGCTCGAGTCCTTTCGCGAGCGAACGTACGCGAGCGCCTCGCGCCCGTAGAAGCGGTAGGTGCGGCCCGGGACGACGTCGATCCGCGGCTTCGGCTCGCCCCACGCCGGCCGGGTCACCTCGTCGACGAGCCGCTCCTTCACATCGATCTCGACGCCGCCGAGCGCGTCGACCAGATCGGCGAAGCCGCGCAGGTTGACGAGGGCGTAGTAGTCGACCCGAATGCCGAGCAGCCGTGAGACGGCCTGCTTGACCGCGCTCGCGCCGCCGACGCCGTAGAGCGCATTCAGCGGTTCCCGGAAAGGCTTGCCCTTCGGCCCGGCGGGCACCTGCGCGAGATTGCGCGGCACGCCGAACGCCGCCGCGCGGCCCGTCCCGTGCTGGAGCGGCGGCGAGGATGATCGTGTCCGTCCGCGCGCCCCAGTTGCCCGGGCCTTCGTCGGTGCCGAGCAGCATGATCGTCGTCCACGGCTTCGACTGTTGCGCGAGCGTTCCGTGCTCGAGCGGCGCCACCTCCCCAGGTCCGAGCTGCTCCACGAGCGCGACCTCCCAGGCATCGCTCGCGACCCGGCGTCGGCAACGGGATCGACGAAATGGCGAACAGGTCCTGGTGGAGGACGTCGGTCGGTTCCTCGTCGGCGAAGACGCTCTCGAGCACGTCGTAGCTGCGTACGGTCACCCACCCGGCGGCGACGTGCGGCGCGGCTGTCAGCGCCGCGAGCAGCACAAGCCCGGCGACGCCGCCGCGCCAGACGTCGAGCACGGCGAAGAGGCGCAAGGCCAGGAGCGCCAGGTCCGCGACCAGCACCGCGGCGACGAGCGTCCGGTCGACGGACAGCGGCGCCCAGCCTGCGAGCGCGAGCAGGACCAGCAGCGCAACTGCGGTGAGGCCGAGCAGCACGACGCCGCGCCGACGCGCGCCCACGTAGATCTGTCCTGCGCCGGGGAGGAGCATCGAGAGGACGCTCGCGACGAGCATGACGGCCAGTGTACGAGGGGCCTCGAACGGCGGCGAGTAAGCGATTCGTAAGGGTTGGGGGCACGGCCGAAGGGCCGGGCTATGATGCCGCGGTGCCAACCTCGGTAGTCACCGGCGGCGCCGGCTTCCTCGGCTCCCATCTCTGCGACGCGCTGCTCGAGCGCGGCCACCGGGTGCTCTGCGTCGACAACCTCGAAACCGGGTCGCTCCAGAACGTCGAGCACAACCGCGCCGATGAGTTCGTCTTCCTGCACCACGACCTCACGTCGCATCTCGAGATCGACGAGCCGATCGACTTCGTCTACCACCTCGCCAGCCCGGCGAGCCCCATCGACTACCTCCGCCTGCCGCTCCAGACGCTGAAGGTCGGGTCGTACGGGACGCACAACGCGCTCGGCCTCGCGAAGTGGAAGCGCGCGCGCTTCCTGCTCGCCTCAACCAGCGAGGTCTACGGAGATCCGCAGGTGCATCCGCAGCCCGAGACGTACTGGGGTCATGTCAACCCGATCGGCCCCCGCGGCGTCTACGACGAGGCGAAGCGCTACGCCGAGGCGATGACGATGGCGTACCACCGCCAGCAGGGTGTCGACACGGCGATCGTCCGGATCTTCAACACCTACGGCCCCCGCATGCGCCCGCACGACGGCCGCGCGATCCCGACGTTCGTCCGCCAGGCGATGGAGCGGAAGCCGCTGACGGTCTTCGGCGACGGCTCCCAGACGCGGAGCTTCTGCTACGTCGACGACCTGATCCGCGGGCTCGTGCTGCTCGCCGAGAGCGGCGAGCACATGCCGGTGAACATCGGCAACCCGCAGGAGTTCACGCTGCTCCAGCTGGCCGAGAAGGTGCTCGAGATCTGGGAGAGCGACAGCGAGATCCTCCACGAGGCGTTGCCGACCGACGATCCCAAGGTGCGCGAGCCCGACATCACGAGGGCGCGCCAGCTGCTCGGGTGGGAGCCCGAGGTCTCGCTCGACGAGGGCCTTCGTCGCCTTCGCCTCTTCCTCTCAGCGGACTCCTTCGTTGTCTAGGCGCTTCGTGGCCCTGGCGGCCGCCGTCGTCGCGGTCGCCGGCCTTTGCGTGCCGGCAGCCGGTGCGTCGCGCTTCCTCCAGCACGGGCTCTTCGACGACTCGTCGTTCAACTACGGGAACCCGGATCAGGTCTTCCCGATGCTGAGGACGCTCAACACGCAGGTGATTCGCGTCAACCTCGTCTGGGGCGGCCCCCTCGGCGTGGCGAGGCGGCGGCCGGTGAACCCGATGAATCCGAACGATCCCGCCTACAACTGGTCGGTGTACGACCGCACGGTCAACTACGCGGCGCAGTTTGGGATGAAGGTCGTGTTCTCCGTGATCGGCACGCCGCCCTGGGCGAACGGCGGCGCGGGGGTGAACCGCATCCCGCGGAACGTGCTCGACCTCGAGCGCTTCGCGACCGCGGCCGCCCGCCGCTACAGCGGCACGTTCAAGGCTGCCGACGGCCGCACCCTGCCGGCGGTGCGCAGTTGGCTCGCCTGGAGCGAGCCGAACAACCCCGCCTTCCTCCGCCCCCAGTACCGCAAGGTCGGCGGCAAGTTCGTGATCCAGAGCGGGATCGACTACGCGAAGATCTGCAACGCGGTCGTCAAGGGCGTCCGCAAGACGACCGTCGGCGCCTCGAAGGTCGCCTGCGGCGTCACGGGGCCACGCGGGAACAACAATCCGAACTCGATCCGCCCGGCCGTCTCGCCGCTGCCGTTCCTTCGCGCGATGAAGAAGGCGGGCGCGACCGGCTTCGACGCCTACGCGCACCACCCGTACTACGGCGGCCCGAAGGAGACCCCGAGCACGCCGCCCCCGCCGGGTATCCACGGGAACGCTGCGACTGCGGTCACCCTCGGCAACATCAACGTGCTCGTCAAAGAGGTGACGCGGCTCTACGGCAACAAGCGCATCTGGATCACGGAGTACGGCTACCAGACGAACCCGCCCGACCGGATCATCGGCGTCTCGTGGGCGAAGCAGGCGCAATACCTCACGCAGGCGTACGGGATCGCCAAGCGGAACCCGCGGATCGACATGTTCATCTGGTTCCTGCTCCGCGACGAGCGCCGGCTCACCGACGAGGGCTGGCAGTCCGGGTTGCTGACGGCGAGCGGGGCGAGGAAGCCCGCCTTCGCCGCGTTCCAGAAGCTGCGCGGCTAGCTCGCTAGCTCAGCGGAAGCGCGGCCCGACGGTCATGTTCGTGACGCAGCGGAGCCCGGCCTCGGCCGGGGACTCGACTCCATGGAGCGTGCGGTAGCCGTAGAAGAGATACGCGCCGCGCTCGCTGTAGTCGACCTCCTGGCGACGCCAGATCCGGTGCAGCGGCTTGATGCGCGCCAGGGCCGTCACGACCTTTGTGTCCCAGAACGTCCTCTTGAAGGATCTGATGTTCGGGTACGCGATCAGCTGACCGCGTCGCTCGCCGCTGATCTTGGGGACGATCACCGGAAGGATGATGTTCAGGTACGTGCCGTCGAAGTGGTACGCGGTCACGTCGCCGGGGCCTCGCATGATGTTGATCCCCGGTACGACCTCTTCGGTGCGGATCGGATCGTCGAGCACGGGCGCCAGGACGCTGTTGACGAATCCGAGGATGAACTCCGAGCGCGCCAGCTCGCCGACGACCGTCCCACGGAGCTGCTCGCCCTTCAGGGCGTACTTCTTGTTGCTGTCGGCAGTGCTGCTCGTCGCTGCGCTCTCGAGGTCGAGGATCTGCTGCTTGAGGAGCGCGTGGGCGTCGGCCGTGAGGAAGTCTCTCAGCTCGACGATTCCGACCGAGTCGAGCTCGCTGCGAATGGCGGCGATTCTCGCGTCGTCGTTCGGCAGTCCCCGGTACTCCTCCGAGAGCCACCCCTCGACGGTGTCATTCGCGGATCCGGCGACGTCCTGGGGCATCCGGGGCACGATAACGCAACTGTCCTAGGAGACGAGCAGCGCCTCGGCCGTGCGCCGGAGGCCGTCCTCGAGCTCGACCGCCGCCTCGTAGCCGAGCACCGTCCGCGCCTCGCCGACGTCCGCCCACGAGTCGGTCACGTCCCCGGTGCGGGTCGGCAGGTACTCCTTCTCGACGGGCTTCCCGAGCACGGAGCCGATCGCCTCGGCGAGCTCGTTCACGGTTGCCTGCCGGCCGGTGGCGATGTTCAGCACGGTGCCTCCGGCGCCGTCGCGGTCGGCCGCGAGCAGGTTGGCCTGGACGACGTTCTCGACGTAGGTGAAGTCGCGCGACTGGGTGCCGTCGCCGTAGATCGGCACCGGCTGGCCGTCGTCGACGGCGGCGATGAAGCGGGGCACCACGGCGGCGTACTGCGACGTCGGGTCCTGCCGTGGCCCGAAGACGTTGAAGTAGCGGAGCGCGACCGTCTCCAGCCCGTAGACGCGGTGGAAGCTGACGCAGTACCGCTCCGCTGCCAGTTTGGCGACGGCGTAGGGCGAGATCGGATCGGGCTGTTGCGTTTCCGTTCGCGGCAACGTGCCGGTGTTGCCGTAGACCGACGACGACGACGCGAACACCACCCGTCGGACGTCCTCGTCCCGCGCCGCGAGCAGGACGTTCAGGGTTCCCTCGATCGTGACGGCGCTCGTCGTCAGCGGATCCTGCACCGACCGTGGCACCGAGGGCAGCGCCCCCTGGTGGAAGACGAGCTCGACGCCGCGCACGGCGTTGTGCACGCGTTCGTAGCTCCGCAGCTCGCCCTCGATCACCTCGACGTCGTCCTCGAGCCCGTTGAGGTTCCTGCGGTTGCCGGTCGAGAAATTGTCGAGGACGCGGACGTTGTCCCCGCGGTCGAGGAGTGCGCGGACGAGGTTGCTGCCGATGAACCCCGCGCCGCCGGTGACGAGGACCCTGCGACTCACGGTCGCGACCCTAGCGGATCGGTTGGTTAGGTTCTGTGCCGTGAGTAGTCTGGACTGGCCTGGGGAGGAGCGGCGGCGGCCGCCGATGAGCTCCCCGACCTGGGCCGTTCGCGCGCCCCTCGCGGCCTGGTTGCAGGAGCAGGCGATAGCCGCCGGCGAGTCCTACCGCGTCCTCGACGTCGGCTGCGGACCGAAGCCGTACTACCCCTTCTTCGCCGACCGGGCGAGCGAGTACATCGGCGTCGACGTCGTCGACAACCCTGTGGCCGAGCTGCGCGGGCCCGTCGAGGCCCTTCCGGTCCCGGACGCCAGCTTCGACCTCGTCCTCTGCACGCAGGTTCTCGAGCACTGCGACGACCCTGCCCAGGCCGTGCGCGAGCTGCGACGTGTGACCGCCCCCGGCGGGCGCGTCCTCGCGTCCACGCACGGCGTCCAGGTCTACCACCCCTCTCCGGAGGACTACTGGCGCTGGACGCACCGTGGCCTCGCCCGGCTCTTCGAGGAAGGCGCCGACTGGCAGTCCGTCGAAGTGACGCCGGGCGCCGGCACGGCGACCTGCCTGGCGATGCTGCTCGGCACCTACGTCGAGATCGCGCTGCGGCGGACAGCGCTCGCGCGTGGCCCGGTCTGGCTTCTGAACCGGTCGGCCGCGGCGCTCGACGGCCGCATCCGGTCGCTGCAGGAGCCACGCCCGGGGTCGCTGACGGCGAACTTCCACGTCGTCGCCGCTGTCTCGTCGTGAGGTTCCTCCGCCGCAACGCGCTGGGCGTCTATGCGGTGTACGCCGTCTCGATCGTCTCCGGCCTCGTCGTCACGCCGATCACGCTGCACGCGCTCGAGGACACCGGCTTCGGGATCTGGGCGTTCATCGGCTCGATCACGATGTTCCTCGCCCTCCTCGACTTCGGGCTCGGCCCGTCCGTCGTCCGCTTCGCCGCGGAGGCGCGCGGTCGCCGCGCGCCGGAGGAGACGAACCAGGTGGCCTCGGTTGCGCTCGTGCTCTACGCGGTCATCGGCGTCATCACGCTCGTGGCCGGCGCGGTGCTCTCGTGGCTCGTGCCGCTCCTGATCGAGACGCCGGACGAGCTGCTCTGGGACGCACGGATCGCGACGTTCCTCGTCACGCTCTCGCTCGCGGCGCGCTTTCCGCTTGGGCTGGTCTTCAACCTGCTCGGCGCTCACCAGCGCTTCGACGTCCAGAACCTCGGCAACTTTGTCGGGACGGTCCTCTACGCCGTCCTGGTGGCCATCTTCATTCCGCGCGGCGGCGGGCTCGTGCTCCTCGGCGCGCTCACGCTCCTCGTCACGCTCGTCCGGCTCGGCATGCCCCTCTTCTGGCTGAAGCGGGAGTTCCCCGACCTGGCTCTCCGCCGCTCGTACGTGACGCGCGAGCGAGTTCGGAATCTCGCTTCGGTCAGCTCGAGCAACTTCCTCGTCCACGTCGCGGGCAAGGTCGTCTTCTCGACCGACGTCGTCGTGGTCGGCATCGTGCTCGGCGCGCTGGCCGCGACGCAGTACGCACTCCCCGCAAGGCTCTTCGCGCTCGCGTTCGGGCTGTGCAGCGTCGGCGCGAACCTTCTCTTCCCGGCCTTCGCCGAGCACGAGGGGTCCGGCGACGTCGTGCGTCAGAGGCGGCTCCTGCTGATTGGCCTGCGCGGCAGCATCGCAGCGGCCTGTCGGCGCGAACCTCCTCTTCCCAGCGTTCGCCGAGCACGAGGGGTCCGGCGACGTGGTGCGTCAGCGGCGCCTCCTGCTGATCGGCCTCCGCGGCAGCATCGCGGCGGCCCTCGTCCTCGCGCTGCCTCTCCTCCTGATCCCCGACCTGCTGATCGAGGGCTGGGTGGGCGAGGGGTACGGCGAGAGCTCGCCCGTGCTGGCACTGCTCGCCGTCGTCGTTCTGATCCACCAGCCGATCTATCTGCTCACGCA
The DNA here is from genome assembly GCA_963820565.1 of uncultured Gaiellaceae bacterium. GTDB lineage: Bacteria > Actinomycetota > Thermoleophilia > Gaiellales > Gaiellaceae > Gaiellasilicea. The sequence goes on along the minus strand of CAWGAD010000005.1, from coordinate 295,520 downwards.
GTACCTGATCGCACGGGGTCTCCAGCAGCGGACTGCGCGGGCACTGATCGTCGCGGTCACGATCAACGTCGCCCTCTCGGTGACGCTTGCCCAGACCATCGGGCTCTGGGGTGTGGCTCTGGCGACGCTCGTGACGGATCTCGGGGTCCTGCTCTACGTGGTGCCGGTGCTCGCTGCTCCTGCGGCGGGGATTCCGCTGTCGACGTTCCTGCGGGCGGCGCTGCGGCCGGTGCTGCCGGCGCTTGCCGCCGCCTTCGTCGTTCTCGTGCTGGTCGCACGGGCCTTCGAGCCGGACACGCTGCGCGAGCTGCTCCCGCTCGGGATCGCCTGGCTGGCCTCGGCCGGCGTGCTGATCTGGCGGTTCGGACTCGAGGAAGAGGAGCGGGCCGTCATCAGCCGGACGCTCCGCGGCCGCCCCGAAGGTGTCCCAGAGCCGGCCGAGGCCTAAGCCAGCGCCTCCCGGTAGACCGCAATCGTGCGGGCGGTCATTCGCTCGACCGAGAACTCGGAGCGCGCTCGCTGCTGGCCCGCCTTGCCCAGGCGCTTCGCCCGTCCCGGCTCGCCGAGGAGCGCGCCCAGCTCGCGGGCGACGCCCTCGACGTCGCCGGCTTCGACGAGAGCGCCGGTCTTGCCGTCGACGACGACCTCCGGGACCGCGCTGACGCGCGTGGCGACGACCGGCAGCGACGCGAGCATCGCCTCCAGCAGGACGATGCCGAACCCCTCCCAGCGGGAAGTGTGGACGAAGACGTCCGCCCGCTCCAGCCAGTCGCGGATCTCGGTGCGGCCCGGCAACGTCAGCGCGCCGTCGAGCCCGAGCGACTCCGCAAGGGCGCGCGTCTCCGTCTCGAGCGCCCCCGAGCCGAGAATCGCCAGCCGCGCATCCGGCTGGCTCTGGCGGACGAGGGCGAAGGCCTGCAGCAGCGTCGCGTGATCCTTCTGCTCGATCAGCCTGCCGACTGCGAGTGCGAGCGGCGCCTCGGGCGGGATGCCCGCCTCCGCCGGCGTCGGAACCGATGCGGCGGCAGGCGGCGAGTCGAGGCCGTAGTGGATCGTGGTCAGCTTCGCCGGATCATGGCCGGCCGCCTCGAGGAAGCTGCGAACCGCGTCCGAGATCGCGATCAGGCGGCGGGCGCCGCGCGCGAAACCGCGGTCGACGTACCGGAACGGGCCGAGGAGGTAGCGGTCGTCGTTGTGCCGGGTCGAGACATACGGAGCGCGGGCAGCCTTGGCGGCGATCGCGCCGTAGACGTCGGCGTGGACGAGGTGCGTGTGGAGGAGGTCCGGTCGCTCCGCCCGCACCGCGCGGACGACGTCGCGCGTCATCCTGGGAGACACGTCCCAGCCGCAGCGCACCTGTCGGTAAGGGACGCCGAGCTCGTCGAGCCGCGCGTAGAAGCGTGGCGCGTCGCTGCCGGGCACGTCGAGGCCGAGAAAGCGTGCGTCGACACCGGCTGCGCGCAACGCCGGCAGGAGTGCGAGCAAGTGGCCCTCCGAGCCGCTGACGCCCTTGACCTTGTGGACGTGCAGCACCCTCACGGGCGCTCTCTCGTGTAGATGCTGTCGAGCTCGTCGGCCATGCGCGTCGTCGCGAACCGCTCCAGGACGTCGGCTGCGCCTGCTTTGCCCAGGCGCGCCCGCAGCTCAGGATCGCGCGCGAGCTGAACGAGCCTGCTCGCCAATCCGTCGATGTCGCCGATCGGCACGAGGAAACCGGTGCGTCCCTCGGAGACGACGGTGCTCGTTCCGCCGGCTCGAGTCGCGACCACCGGGCGCTCGGCCGCGAGCGACTCGATGGCGACGACCGGTGTTCCCTCGTTCGCCGACGTGAGCAGGGAGGCGTCGAACGCCGCATACCAGTCGCGGATGGGTCGCTGGAAGCCGACGAAGTGGGTTCGATCGGAGAGGCCGAGCTCGCGCGCCAGCGCTTCCGTCTCGCGGCGGAGCTCCCCGTCTCCGACCACGACCAGCACCGCGTCGATACCGTCGTCCAGCACACGTTGGAGCGTTCGGACGAGGTCGAGCGGGCGCTTGATCGCGGTCAGCCGGCCCGCCCAGCCGATCACGAACGTCTCCTCGGCGAGGCCGAGTTGATGCCGGATCCTCGATCTCGCCTCTGTGTCGGCGTCGTTCACCGGTGCCCACGAGAACCCGTAGGAGAACGACTTCGAAACGCTCTGGCCGAGCGACGCCGAAGCGGACGAGGTCGTCCCGCACCTCGTTGCTGACGGCGACGAGGGTGTCCGTCGAACGCGCGAGCAGTCGTTCGGCCCAGCGGAAGAGACGCTCCCAGCGGGGAGAGAAGTAGCCGCTGAGCACGTGTCCGTGGTAGGTGTGAACGAGAACTCGGGGCCGGGCGCGGCCGGCGAGGAGTGCGGCGATCCTGCCCGTTCCGCCTGCCTTCGCCGTGTGCGTGTGGAGAACGTCGGGCCGGCGGCGTCGAATGAGCGATCGCAGCTGCACGATCGCGGTCACGTCGGCTCTCGGCGACAGCTCTCGCTGCAGAGCGGGAAGCTTGATCACGTCGACGCCGAGCTCCTCGGCTATGTAGTCCATCGACTCCTCGCCCGTTGCGAGCGTGCCTGCGACCACGACGACCTCGTGTCCGCGCTTCCGCTGCTCCTGCGCGAGCTGAAGCACGTGGAGGGCGGCGCCGCCGACGTTCAGCCGGGCGATGACGTGCACGATTGAGAGTGGGCGGCTCATGCGTCCTCCGGCTCGGCCGCGACCACGCCGAGCGTGAGCCAGAAGATCGTAGCCAGGGGCGAGCCGCCGTAGAGCGCCGCCCCGGCCAGCACCCCGGCGAGCGACGCCAGCCAGGCGGCCGGGACGTATGCCCACTCGGGGTCGCGCCGACGCGTCGCAGCAGCGGCGCGCCAGGCAGCCGCGGCGGCGAGAGCGAGAAAGAAGGCCACGCCGACGAGCCCGAGCTCATAGAGCACCTGGTCGTACGTCTGCTGCGGGATGAACGTGCCCGTCGCGCTGGGGAAGTAGTGGGGCGGCTGGTCCGAGAAGCGCTCGCGTGCGTCCGGGAGGTACTGCGCGTACTCCTTCGGTGGCAGCTCGCCGTACCAGCCGGTACCGAGGACCGGCTGGTCGAGGAAGACGCGTCCACCGATGTAGGTGAAGATCAGCCGCTGGCTCCAGCTGGCCGCGTACTGGCCGGGCGTCTCCGCCGGCGGACCGAACCACGATTGCAGGAAGTCGAGATCGCCCTGGCGCAGTGCCAGCGTGCCTGCGGTCGCCGCGCCCGCGACGGCCAGTGTTGCGAGCAGCGCCATGAGGCGGAAGTCGCCGCGGCGCTTGGCAATCAGCAGGACGACCGCTGCCGCGAGGTAGACGCCCAGCACGCTGGCGAGCGAAGCGCCGAGGACGACGCCGACGACGCCGACGACGATGCCGAGGAGCGCGAGCACACCCGGGTTGCCACGGCGCGCGTGCAGGCGGACGAGGCCGACTGCGAGCACCATCGTCGCGAGCGCCGCCAGGTCGTGCTCGCCCATGAACGATCCCTGACGTCCCTGGTCGGCTGTGAGGAAGCCGATCAGCCCCCAGGCAACGGCCACCGTTGCGAAGGCGGCGACGGCGACGAGCAGCGCTTGCAGCCGCTCGCGCGTGTTGACGAAAGCAGCAGCGCCGAGCGTGAGCGCCGCGAGCTCCACGAGCGTTCCGGTGGCGACGATCGCGACCGCGCCGTTCGTCAATGAGGAAAGGAGCATGAGCCCGGCGAATGCCATCGCGGCTGCGAGGAGAAATGGCGACGGCAGCGGGCGGCGTGCACGGAGCTCGCCGCAGCGCCAGCACGGCGGTCACGACGAGGGCGATGTCGGTGAGCCCGATCGAGACGCTGGTGCCGGCAACGCCGATCGAGACGCTCGGCAGGTCGCGGGCGCGCAACAGGCAGAGCAGCACGGTCGCGAGGAAGACGACGAAAGAGCCGTCCCGAACCGACTGCCCCAGGGCTCTTGGCAGAAGGCCGGGCATGAGGAGCCACTATGATAGGCACCGCTGTCCGGTGCGCGGCGCGCCGGCTTGAACCGCATGCGCATCGCTTTCCTGACCGGCATCTGGCCGCCTGACGTGGGTGGGCCTGCAACGCACGGGCCGGACTTTTCCCGCTTCCTGGTCAGTCACGGACACGAGGTTCGCGTCGTCACGATGGGGGACGGCGAGCCCGCCGAGAGGCCGTGCGAGGTGGTGGTCGTCTCGCGCCGGTTTCCCTTTCCGGTGCGCTATGGGCTGGTCGCGCTGCGGGGAGCGCAAGCCGCCCGCCGCGCCGACGTTCTCTACGCCTCGTCGACCTACGCCGCCGCTGCGCTCGCGGCGACCCTGGCGCGGCGTCCGTTCGTCGCCAAGCTCGTCTCCGACCCGGCCTACGAGCGAGCGCAGCGCTACCGCCTCTTCTCCGGCACGCTGGAGGAGTTCCAGCAGGCTCGTTCCCGCCCCGTGCGGGTCTTGAAGGCATTGCGGACACTCTCGTTGCGACGTGCCTCGGTCATCGTCGCGCCGAGCGCGTATCTGGCCCGGATTGCAGCCGGCTGGGGGTTGGGAGACCGCGAGATCCACGTGTTGACGAACCCCGCGCCGCCGCCGCGCGAGATCGCCGCCGAGCAGCTCGAGCCCGGGACGTTCGTCTTCGTCGGCAGGCTGACTCGCGCAAAGGCTCTCGGCACCGCGATCGACGCGATCGCCCAGGTGCCGGCGGCGCGGCTCGTGCTCGTGGGTGACGGCCCGGAACGGACCGAGCTCGAACGGCGCGCAGCAGGGTCCGGCGCCGGCGACCGGATCGAGTTCCGCGGCGCGCGCTCCCGCGACGACGCGTTGGAGATCGTCGCGGGCGCGACTGCTGCGCTCCTCTCGAGCGACTACGAGAACCTCCCGCACGCTGCGGTTGAGGCTCTGTCCGTCGGCGTTCCGGTCGTCGCGACGCGGGTCGGCGGCGTTCCGGAGGTTGTGCACGACGGGGAGAACGGACTCCTCGCCCCGCCGGGCCAGCCCGAGGCGCTCGCCGGCGCGATCAGCCGGATCCTCGACGAGGATGGGTTGAGAGAGCGCTTGGCGGGCGCAGCGAAGCCGTCCGTCGCTGCGATCTCGAGCGAAGTCATCTACGGCCGGCTCGAGGCGCTGCTCGAGGAGGCTGCGCGATGACCACCGAGCGGCGACGCGTCCTCTTCGTGGGCCGCATGCGCTACCGGCTACCGCTGCCGGACTGGCTCGCGCGCAAGTGGGACGCGGTGGAGAAGGAGCTCGACTTTCGAATTCTCGGCGCGGCTGCGAGCGACAGCGCCGCGAGCGACGAGCGCTTTCGGCTCGCCAAACCATTCCACCCCAGCGTGCTGGACGGCCTGATCTTCTACCTCCGCCTGCCGTTGCGAGTCCGGCGGGAGGTCAAGGTGTATCGACCCTCGGCGCTCGTCGCCTCGGACCCCATCGTCGGCGCGGCTGCCCTCATGGGCCGGTCGCTGACCCGCTTTCGTCCGCCGGTGATCGTCGAGGTGCACGGCGACTGGCGCACGTTCACCCGCTCGTACGGGTCGCCCGCGCGCAAGCTCGTTGCACGTCTGGTCGACCGAGCCGCGGAGTACGGCGTCCGGCACGCCGACGCGACCCGAGCGGTCTCGACCTTCACCGCGCAGCTCGTCGAGGACGTCCGGGGCCGGCCGCCGAGCACGAGCTTCACCGCCTACACCGACCTCTCGGCCTTCACGGAGCGGCCCGTTGCGCCATTGCCCGAGCAGCCGACGCTGCTCTTCGTCGGCTCGCTCGAGCCCTACAAGAACGTCGAAGGGCTCGCGGCGGCGTGGCGGCTGCTGGCGCCGGACCAGCCGGATGCTCGGCTCGTCATCGTCGGCCGGGGCTCTCAGCTCGCGATCGTCAAGCGGCTGCTCGACGAGTTCCCGGACCGGGTGGAGTACCACGCCTGGCTCGAGCCCACGGAGGTCGCCCTGGCGCTCGACAGGTCGACTGCGCTCGTGCTCCCCTCGTATCCCGAGGGACTCGGCCGGGTCGTGATCGAGGCATTTGCCCGTGGCCGCGCGGTCGTCGGCACCGATGGCGGAGGCATTCCCGATCTGATCACGGACGGCGTCGAGGGGTTCCTCGTGCCCCCGTTCGACGACGAGGTGCTCGCCCGGAAGCTGGGTCAGATCCTGCAGGACCGCGAGCTCGCCCAGCGCCTTGGCGCCGCTGCCCACGTGCGCTTCGCGGATTGGGATGCGACGCCTGAGGACTTCGCCCGAGACCTTCGTTCCCTCATCGACGCCGCAGTCGCCGGCACGGCTCGCTGACTTGCGTCTCCTCTTCGTGACCCAGACGGTCGACGCCGACCATCCTGCGCTGGCGCAGACGGTGGACGTCCTGCGCGCGCTCGCAGCACGGTGCGAGACGGTTGACGTCCTCTGCGACTCCGTGGGAGGCCACGACTTGCCGGGGAACGTTCAGCTTCCACACCTTCGGCGCCGCCAGTCGCAGCCGCCGGGCGATCCGGTTTCTGCGCGCGCTGGCGGGTCTCGTGCGTCCCTCCTCGACGAGACCGGACGCGATCCTCGTCCACATGGTGCCGCTCTACCTCGTGCTCGCCGCACCGCTCGCGAAGCTGTTCGGAGTCCGGCTCGCGCTCTGGTACACGCACTGGCACGCCGGCAGGCTCCTGAAGCTGGCGACGGCCCTCGCCGATGTGGTGCTCAGCGTCGACCGGCGCTCGTTCCCGCTCGAGTCGTCGAAGGTGCGCGGCATCGGCCATGCGATCGACGTCGAGCAGTTCGTCCCTGCTGAGGCGCACGCGCCAGAAGGGCCATTGCAGCTGCTCGCCCTCGGCCGGACTGCGCGCTGGAAGGGCTACGACACGATGCTCGAGGCTCTCGAACTGGCACTCGCGCGAGGGCTCGACGCCGAGTTGGAGATCCGTGGCCCGCAGCTGACCGAGGACGAGCGGGCGCATCGCGCGGAGCTCGAGGCCGCTGTCTCGGCCTCCCCAGCGCTCAAGTCCCGCGTTCGCATCGAGCCGCCGCTGCCCCGAGCCAAGCTGCCGGCCCTCCTCGGTGCCGCTGACGCCCTCATCAGCGCAACCCAGCCGCGTGGCAGCGACACGCTCGACAAGGTCGTTTACGAGGCAGCGGCCTCCGGCGTGCCGGTGCTCGCGAGCAACGAGGCGCTGAGCGAGTTTCTCGGTGGCCTGCCGCTCGAGCTGCGGTTCCGGCCGCGCGATCCCGGTCAACTGGCCGACAGGCTCCTGGCCCTCGCGGCGGCCGGCCCGGAGACGCGGGCCGAGATCGGCGTCGAGCTCCGGAGTCGAGTCGTCGCCGGACACTCCGTCGAGCACTGGGCCGATGCCGTCGTCGGGGCCGTTACCGGCGTAGTGCCAGAGTAAGCTTTTGCGCGTGGTGACACGGCCGACCGAGCCGACTGTGCTCGAGGACTCCGGGCGAGACGTCCGCGCCTCCCGGCCGTACTTCCTCGCGCGCGGCACGCTGCGCGAGTTCGGCCGCCGCCTGTTTGCGATCGTCACCCTCGCCGCGCTCGACACCCTCGGCCTCGCACTCGGGCTTTACGCCGCGCTCGTGCTCCGCAGCCTCGTCTTCCGCGACGAGATCCTGTGGAACCTGCTCTGGAACGCCGGACCGGCCGAGTGGCTCCCCTTCCTGATCCCGATCACGCTGCTCGTGTTCTGGCAGGCCGGCCTCTACGCGCGCAGGGAACGCCGCGCGGGCTTCGGGCGGGTCGTGTCGTCGCTCCTGCTCGTCGCCGCGATCACGCTCGCGTTCGGCATCGGCACGGGCTACGACTTCACCACGTCAGGGCTGATCCCGACCGCGTGCGTCACGTGCGCGCTCGTGATCGGCGGCCTCCGAGCCGCCTACGACTCCGTGACCCTCGAGTTGCAGCGCCTCCTGCATGTGCGCCGTCGCGTCCTGCTGGTGGCGGGCGACGAAGGGCTCGACAAGCTGCACCGGCTGCTCGGCGCCTCCGGCAGGCTCGTCGCGTATCAGTTCGTCGGCGCTTTCGACCCGGGGCGGGACGGCTCGCTCGAAGAGCAGCTGAACCGAGTGCGTCCGGACGAGATCATCCTCAACGAGGGCGACCTCGACGAGGAGACGCTGCTCGACCTCGTCGAGACCGCGCACCGGTCGGGCGTGCGCGTGCGCATCGCGCCGACGACCACAGACCTCCTGCTGCAGCGGGGCGAGTACGTGCCCGGACAGGGTGCGCCGCTCTTCGAGCTCCGCCCGCCCGTGCTCGCCGGCACCGACTGGGTCGTCAAGAAGGTCTTCGATGTCGGCGTCAGTGTCCTCGTGCTGCTGATCGGGCTGCCTTTGTGGGCGCTGATCGCCCTCGCGATCAAGCTCGACTCGCGCGGCCCGGTTCTCTACCGGGACCGGCGGGTAGGTGTGGGCGAGCGGGAGTTCGGGATGCTCAAGTTCCGGACGATGGTCGAGGGCGCCGCCGAGCAGCAGTTGGTGCTCGAGGACCAAAACGAGGCCGGAGGCGCTCTGTTCAAGATCCGCGACGACCCTCGCGTGACGCGCGTCGGGCAGGTGCTGCGGCGTCTCTCGCTCGACGAGGTGCCACAGGTCCTGAACGTCCTCCGCGGCGAGATGAGCCTCGTCGGCCCGCGCCCGCTTCCTCTGCGCGACTTCTCGCCAGCTCGAGCCGTGGCACCGCAAGCGCTACCACGTCCTGCCGGGCATCACCGGGCTCTGGCAGATCTCGGGCCGCTCGAACCTGAACTTCGACGACCTGGTGCGGCTGGACTTCTACTACATCGAGAACTGGTCGATCTGGCTCGACATCTCGATCCTCGTCAGGACGATCCCCGCGATCTTCTCCCGCCGCGGCGCTTACTAGTCCTTCATCCCGCGACCGTAGACTTCCCGCGATGAAGGCGCCGAAGATCCTCGCGGTCGCGTCTGCGGTCGACCTCGACTTCCGCTACGGCTGCACCCCGGCGTGGTGGCAGCTCTGGAAGGGCCTGTACGAGGTCGGCGTCGACCTGATCGTGACGCCCTATCGCGGCCGGCCGGTCGAGTCGCCCTGGTGGCGGACGGCGCCGAACCCGACCCGCGTCGAGGGCGAGAGCTTCGCCGCAGTCCGAGGCGGTCTCGCGCGGCTGAAAGGCGACCGCTACCTGCGGCGAGGCGAGGAGAGCCCCGAGGACTCCACCTTCGACAAGGCGACCCGCGAAGCCATCTGGCGGTGGGTCACGCCCCGCTGGCGCCGCCACCTGACCAACGTGCTGGAGCAGGAGAAGGACGTCGACGCGGTGATCTTCTTCACCGTCCCGATGGCGCACTTCCGCGGGATCCCGACCTTCTTGCGCGAGCGGTTCGGCGTCCCGGTGATCTTCTACGACGGTGACGTGCCGATGAGCCTGCCGGAGTTCGGCGGCATGGACACGGGGTTCAACTACTACCACGGCGCCGATCCGTCCGAGTACGACCTCGTCGTCTCGAACTCCGAGGGCGGGTTGCCGAGCCTGCTCGAGCTGGGCGCGCGCCGCGCCGAGGCGGTCTTCTGGGCGGCCGACCCCGAGTTCTTTGCGCCTCGCCAGGTCGAGAAGCTGCACGACGTCTTCTTCTACGGCTACGGCGACAAGTTCCGGCGCGACTGGATGGCCGCGATGGTGGGGGAGCCCAGCCGCGCCGCGCCGGAGCTCGAGTTCGCGCTCGGCGGCCGCGACTTCCAGGGCGACACGGGCCGCGCCTGGCTCGTCGGCGACGTCCCCTTCAACGCCTTTGCGCACGCGATCTCGGCGTCGCGGATCAACCTGAACATCACGCGACGGTCGCACGCGAGCGTCCGGGCCTCGTCCTCCTGCCGCCCGTTCGAGCTCGCCTCCGCGGGCGCCGCGATCGTCTCGAATCCGTACGAGGGGATCGAGCGCTGGTTCGAGCCCGGCCAGGAGCTGCTCGTGGTCAACGACGCCGACGAGGCGCTCGCCGCCTATCGCGAGCTGCTCGCCGATCCGGGGCAGGCGGAGGCCATGGGCGCACGCGCCCGCGAGCGAGTCCTCGACGAGCACACCTACGCCCACCGGGCGGAGCAGCTGCTCGACCTGATCGGGCTTGCCCGGCCCGCCGCGAGCCGTGCCTGAGCGTCGCCGGATCGCGATCGTTCCGGCCTACCGCGAGGAGGGGGCGATCGGCTTGGTCGTCTCCGAGATCCTCGCCGCGGGGCTCGACCTGGACGTGGTCGTAGTGGACGACGGGTCGCCCGACGGCACGTCGGCGGCCGCGTACGCTGCGGGCGCGGCTGTCGTTCGGCTTCCGTTCAATCTCGGGATCGGGGGCGCGGTCCAGACCGGCTTCAAGTACGCGCTCGAGCATGGTTACGGGCTGGCGGTACGACTGGACGGCGACGGCCAGCACGATCCCGCCGAGTTGCCGAAGCTGATCGCGCCTCTGCTCGCCGGCGAGGCCGACATCGTCGTCGGCTCGCGCTTCGCCGGTGCTTCCGGCGAGTACCGGCCGCCGCTCGCTCGACGGCTCGGCATCGGCTTCTTCGCTCGCATCGTCTCGCTGCTCGTCGGCCAGCGCGTCACGGACACCACATCCGGCTTCCAGGCGTTGAACCTGCGCGGGATCCGGCTCTTCGCGGCCGACTACCCGCACGACTACCCGGAGGTGGAGGCGACCGTGATGGTGATCAAGCACCAGCTGCGGCTGCTCGAGGTGCCGGCGCGGATGCGCGAGCGCGAGCATGGCCGCTCGTCGATCACCACGCTCGGCTCCCTCTACTACGTCATCAAGGTGCTGCTGGCGCTCTTCGTCGGGCTCTTCCGGCGCTACACCGTTCCCTTGGAGAAGGCATGACCTCGCTCCGCGTCTCGATTGCGGCCTCGATCGCGTCGATCCTGTTGATCCTCGTCGTGCTGGAGCTGATCCGCAGCAGGCGGTTGCGCGAGCGCTACGCGCTGCTCTGGCTCGCGACCGGGGTCGTGCTGCTCGTGCTCTCCGTCTGGCGTGGCGGCCTGAACACGATCGCGGGGTGGGTGGGCGTCACGACCTATCCGCCGGCGGTGCTCTTCGCGGTGGCGACGCTCTTCATCCTCGTCGTCCTGCTCCATTACTCGACGGTGATCTCGCGCCTTTCCGACCAGAACTCGATCCTCGCGCAGCGCGTGGCGCTCCTCGAAGAGCGCGTCGCGACCCAAGGGCGAGCCGCCCGAGAGCGCGTCCGTCCAAGAGCGAGCCGCCGGACTAGCCGGCGATCGGCGCGCTGATCGTCGCGACGTCGCCGCCTTCGGGGTCGTTTTTCGAGTTCGCCGCCACGCCGATCCGGTAGAGCGAGCCAGCGGGCGGTGACCCGTCGCGCCAGCGGCGCTCGCGCGTCGTCCCGAGCAGCACCATCTGCGAGATTGCACTCGCGCGCGCCTTTGCGAGGCACGCACGCGACGTCGGTGCCGCTCAGATCGGTCCTGAAGACGCGGTAGAAGACGTCGGTCGAGCCTGTCGACGGATGCGTCCAGCTGAGGACGCGGGCCTCGCCGTCCGCGCGGACGTTCACGTCGATGCCCTTGTCAACGGGCGTGAGGAGACCGTTGACCCCGATCGCCTTCGCCGGAGAGTCGATCGGGCTCACGAGCGCGACTACGACCAGCGGGACGAGCGCCAGAGCTACCCCGAGCCCTGCCACGAGCCTGCGGTCGAGCCTGCGGGCGGGTCGATGCGGCCATCTCCGCGCGAGTCTGCGCACCGAGCGTAGGGACGAGCAGCAGCGTCGACATCGCCAGCAGGAAGTAGGCGGGATAGCCGGGCATGAGGAACCGGAAGAAGCTGCCGGAGGAGACCGTCGAGAGCGGAGTCGTCCCTTTGACGATGAGAATCACGCCGAACCAGGTCGCGAGGAGCCCGGCCAGCGGCAGCGACCGGCGCGCGACTCCGATCGCGCCGGCGATCGGGAGCCACTCGAGCAGGCGCGCACTCCAGAAGTACTCGCGCAGGTGGTTGGCGTTGTCGTGGAGGTTCGCCCAGTCGAGATCGACGTACCGGTCGACCGAAGGGAGATTGACGGCCATCGTGGTCGCCAGTCGCGTCTCCTCGAAGGCGAACGCAGGCAAGGAGCCGAGCCCACGCTCCTTCCACAGCGCCAGCGTCAGCAGCGCAGGCAAGCAGGGCGAGCCCGAACGGAAGCAGCACGCGGACGTTCCGCATCAGCACCGCCGCGACGACCGGCGCGGCCAGGAAGAGGCCGTTCGACGGCTTCATGCCGATGGCGAATCCGATCACCAGCCCGGCCGCCACGGCGTCGAGGGCAGCGCGGGTCTCGAGCGCGCGCCAGAAGAGCAGGGCGCCCACGAGCAGGAGGACCATCGACTGGAAGTCCGCGAGACCCGTCAGCCCGAGCGCGCCCGGCAGGAACTGCTCGATGTAGCGCTCGTGATAGTCGTCGCGCCAGAGTGGAATGACAGCGAACGGCAGCACGACCCACACGGCGGCGCGCGAGGAGCCCGAACGCACGTCCCGCGATCCGCGCCGCGAGGCCGTAGATCGCCCACAGCGCCAGCGGCCCGAGCACGAGGACGTTGAGCGCGATCACCGGCGGCATCGCCGTGACGAAGCTCGGTCCCGGTGAGCTGCATGATCGGCGCGACCGCGAGCGGCCAGCTGTAGCCGATATAGGTCGGAGCGAGCTCGCCGCTGCCGAGCAGCCAGCCGGTCGTCAGGAGCCAGAGCTGGTCGCCGCCCTGGTAGAAGAGCCAGCCGTTGTGACGGACCGTCAACGCGAAGGCGAGGATCGCGAGCCACTGCACGACCGCAAGCACGGCCAGCGTCGCGACACGGTCGGCTCGCCAGCGCCGACACTCCCTGCAGCGCCGCGTCCGCGGTGCGCCGCCCGTATCCAGCCAACGTGGGCAGAACCCGCGTCGGCGCGGCGTCAGGCGCCTGCATGCGCTGCGTGTCGCGACCGGTACCAGGCGACGGTCCGCTCGAGACCCTCGCGTAGCGGCGTTCTCGCCTCCCAACCGAAGAGCTCGCGGGCGCGGCTCGTATCGAGTGCGCGACGCGGCTGCCCGTTCGGCATCGATGTGTCCCAGGTGATCTGGCCCTCGAAGCCTGTGACGTCGGCGACGAGCTCGGCAAGGTTGCGGATCGAGATCTCGTCGCCCGTGCCGAGGTTCACCGGCTCCCGCCCGTCGTGCCGCGCAGCCGCGAGCGCGAGTCCCTCGACGCAGTCGTCGACGTAGAGGAACTCCCGGGTCGGTGTGCCGTCGCCCCAGAGCACGATCTCATTCCGGCCCTCGAGCATTTTCCGGATCAGATCGGGAATCACGTGCGCGTTCGTCTCGTGGAAGTTGTCGCCCGGGCCGTAGAGGTTCGCCGGCATCAGGTACGCAGTGCGGAGGCCGTACTGATCGCGGTAGGCCTGCGCGCCCACCAGCACCGCCTTCTTGGCCACGCCGTACGGCGCATTCGTCTCCTCCGGGAAGCCGTTCCAGAGCTCGTCCTCGTTGAAGGGCACCGGCGTGCGCTTCGGATACGAGCAGACGGTGCCGGCGATCACGAGCTTCCCGACCTCGTGCAGCCTCGACTGCTCCAGTACGTGTGCCCCCATCATCAGGTTCGCGTACCAGTAGCGGCCCGGATTCGCGCGATTCGCGCCGATGCCGCCCACTTCGGCGGCGAGATGGAAGACGAGCTCCGGGCGCGCGTCGTCGAAGAGCCGCGCGGCAGCGTCCATGGTGGTCAGGTCATAGTCGCGGCGGCGGGCCGCGAAGACGTCGTGCCCTTCAGACTCGAGCCGCTCGACGAGCCGCGAGCCGACGAACCCTCCGCCTCCAGTGACGAGTGCTCTCACGCCCGCAGTCCAGGGCTGTACGCCGTGTACGTCGCGGCGAGCAGGCCGTGCAGTCGTGCGGGCGCGGCCTCGACAGTGCGGTTCACCCGCCGAGCCAGCGGGATCGCCAGCGGGCCGATGTGCTTCGGTAGCAGCGCGTAGGCGCCGGGCTCGATCGTGAAACCGCCCGCCTTGGCCGCGAGACCCGTCTCCTCGAACAGCTCCTCGATTTCCTTGCGCGTCCAGTACTTCATGAAGTTGGGCGGCCGAAAGCGGTGCGGCTTCAAGCGCGGCAGGAGGTTCGGCGGGTTGCGCGCGTTCGGGAACGAGACGTCGAAGACGAAGTCGCCGCCAGGCTTCAGCGTGCGGGCGATCTCGCGGAGCGCGTCCGCGACGAAGCTCTTGCCCATGTGCAGAAAGACGGCGCTGGACAACGCGAGGTCGACGCTGTCGTCCTCGAGCGGGAGCCGGTCCGCGGAGATGCAGATCGGATAGAGCCGGCTCTCCGCGGGCGCAAATCGTTCCCGGTATTCGACGAACCGCGCGAGCATCGTCTCCGAGATGTCGACGGCGCAGTAGGTCGACCACGTCACGTCCCGCTCTCGTGCCAGGTACAGCGGGATGCGCCCGTAGCCGGATCCGATCTCGAGCACCGTGCCGAACGTGCCGCCGCGGGGAACAATCGACCAGACCGGTGAGATCTTGCCGGTGAGGGTCTCGTAATCGAGCCGCTCGGTGCCGCCTCCGGCGACTGCCGAGCGCACGTGGTCCTCCACCGCCTCGTCCTCCCAGCGTCGCCTGTATTCAGACAGCTCCGACTCGTCCTTCGGGTGGTAGATCCCGTCGCGCTCGACGAGCTCGTCCTGGCGGAGGACGGCCGGCTGCTCGCGAGCGACGCTCATCGCGAGATCGGGACGTCGACCGCACCGTGCCAGTCGACGCGTCCGAGCCAGCGCTCGCGGTTTTCCGCGTACCAGGCGATCGTGCGGAGGACACCTTCCTCCCACGACACCTTCGGCTCCCAGCCGGTCTCGCGGTGCAGCTTCTCGTAGCCGACCTTGAGCGCCATCACGTCGGTGACTCCGGGGCGCAAGCGGCTCTCGTCGATGACGATCTGACGGTCGTCGGTCCAGAAGCCGTGCTCGACGCCGGTGCGCAGGATCAGGTCGGCCCACTCGGCCATCGAGATGTTCGAGCCCTGGCCGTAGACGTAGACGTCTCCAGGCACACCGTGGGCAGCGACGGTGAGGTGTCCTCGGACGCCGTCCGTGCAGAAGCAGAAGTCACGGAGCGGCTCGAGCGCGCCCAGCTCGATCTGAGGCCGCGTCAGCGCCTGCGTGATGATCGTTCCTGTCACGTAGCGCGGGTTCTGGCGCGGTCCGTAGTTGTTGAACATGCGCGTGACGACGCCCGGCACGCCGAAGGCGTCGTGGTAGTTCATCGTGAAGAAGTCGGCGGCGACCTTCGAGGTCGCGTAGATCGACTTCGGATTGATCGGCGAGCGCTCGTGCAGGATCAGCCCGCCCGCGTCGTCGAAGTCGTGGTGGTGCTCGACGGACTCGCGGACGTTGCCGTACTCCTCCGAGGTGCCGGCCGTGTCGAACTTCTCCAGCTCGAGCCCCCAGTCGACGATCGACTGGAGCAGGTTGACCGTCCCGATCGTGTTCGCCATCACCGTCTCGTACGGCCGGTGCCACGACTCGCCGACGTGCGCCTGCGCGCCGAGGTGGAAGACGTACGGCTTGTCGGGCGCCTTGCACAACTCCTTGACGAGGTAGTCGATCGACGTCTTGTCGGTCAGGTCGGCGAAGTGGACCTTCAGGCGGTTCCGCAGATGCGAGACGTTGTTCAGCGCGCCGCTCGATGTCGCGCGCACGAATGCGTGCACGTTGGCGCCGAGCTCGACGAGGGCGTCGGTCAGGTGCGAGCCCATGAAGCCGTCCGCACCGGTCACGAGGACCGTGCGGCCGCCGTAGACGTCGCCGAACTCGCGCCGGATCTCGTCGTGCCCTGCTGGGGTCCAGATGGAATCGCTCATCGGCAGCGGTCGAAAGGCTATCGGCTAGGGTCGATGGATCGTGCGGTGGAAGCTCGCGACACTCACCGCGCTGGAGCGGATTGCCGGCGTCGCACGGCGGCTGCGGCTCGGCTTCCTGGTCGACAGGCTAGCCCCGCGCGTCGGCCGCCCGTTCGAGCGCTTCGTGCTCGACGTCGACGGCGTCCGCCTCGGCGGCACGAGCCTGTCGCACCTCCACTACGCCCGTGAGCTGCTCGAGCAGGGTCGCGAGCAGACGTTCGTGCGCCTGCTGGCCGAGGCCGTCCCGCCCGGCGGCACGGTGCTCGAGGGTGGAGCGCACCTTGGCTTCGTCACGGTCCATGCCGCGAGGGCGGTGGGACCGAACGGCCGCGTGATCGCGTTCGAGCCGAACGTGGACGTGCACCCGGCCCTGCGCGAGAACCTGGTCGCGAACGGCGTCGCCGAGCGCGTCGAGGTGATCCCGAAGGCGCTCGGGGAAAGTGCGGGACGGGCGCGCTTCTTCGTCCGGGACGACACGAGCAGCCTCGTCGACCTGGCCGCCTCCGATGCCGTGCCGGTCGAGGTCGAGGTCGTGCGGGCCGACGAGGAGATTGCCGGGCCGATCGACGTCGTGAAGCTCGACGTCGAGGGCGGCGAGTCGGCTGCGTTGCGAGGAATGGCGGGGCTGCTGTCGGGGTCAGAGCCGCCGGCGGCCGTCTTCACCGAGTGCTTTCCGCAGCTGCTCGAGGCGGCCGGCTCGTCGAGCGAGGAGCTGATCTCCGTGCTCGAGGGCCACGGCTATCGCGTCGAGTGGATCGACGAGGAAGCGGGCCGTGCCGCACCGCTCTCCCAGCCGTGGACGAGCGACTACGTCAACCTGCGCTGCACCCGCGCGTGAAGCCGGCCGGGTACTTCGAGCAGGACCGCGCCGAGCTCGTCGCGATGCTGCCGCGCCCGCTCGGCCGCGTGCTCGACGTCGGCTGCGGCTTCGGCGGCACGTCGCACGGCCTTCGCGAGGCTGGGGCGACCTGGATCTCAGGCGTGGAGATCGAGGAGGCAGCCGCCGCAGCGGCCGCGGAGTCGCTCGACGAGGTGCGCGCAGGCCCGGTCGAGTCCGAGCTCGCCGGACTGACGGGGCCGTTCGACACGATCCTCCTCTACGACGTGCTCGAGCACCTCGTCGATCCCTGGGAGGTGCTGCGCCGGTTGCACGGTGTCGCCGCACCCGGAGCGCGCGTGCACGTCTCGATCCCGAACGCCCGCCACTGGACGCTGCTGCGCGATCTCGCGCTGCGCGGGACCTTCGGCTACACGCCGGCCGAGCACCGCGACGTCACACACCTGCGCTGGTTCACACGGCGCGATCTCGTCGAACTGCTCGAGTCGACGGGCTGGACGGTCGACGGCGTCGATTTCGGTGCGTTGCGACCGGTCTCGCGCTTCGCGGCGCGGCTCAGTCGCGGCCGGAGCCCGGAGTTTCTGGCGTACCAGCTCTCGGCGCTCGCGCACCGTCCGTGAAGTGAGCGGGCAGGCCGCCCGAGACGCGTAGTCGCAGCTGCCCGGCTTGTCGGCCGCAACGCCTCGCCGAAGCTGACTGTCGCAAGCTCGAGTGGCGCTCGTTGGGCCGGAGCCCGTAGGCCGAGCGCCCGGGCGCGGAGCCGCTCGCGACCGGGGCCGGCCTCGCGGCGGACGACCAGGTGCACGGCGAGGACCGGCCAGTCGAGTGCAGCGATCATCGCGCGGCGGAGGGGATTGCGCCCGCCCACGCGGTACTTGGCGAGGACGTAGCCGCGACCGAAGGCCTCGAGCCGCCGCGCCCCAGGTGAGGCCGCCCCGACCGTCTGGCCGTGCTCGTGCAGGGCGCGTGCATCGGCCGCGAGCACGCAACGCCAGCCGGCCTCGCGGAAGCGCAGCGCCAGGTCGACGTCCTCCCAGTAGGCGAAGAGCGTCTCGTCGAAGCCGCCGAGCTCCTGGAACGGCGCCAGGCGGTATGCCGCTGCCCCACCGCAGGGCCCGACCGGGTCGGCGGCGCCTTCGAGGTCTCCAAGCGGCCGGTTCCAGAGGTGATCCCAGGAGCCGAGTGTCGTATCGAGCTCGATTCCCGCGGAGTCGATCAGCTCCGGCGCGGACGCCTGCAGCAGCACGCCAGCCGACCATCCCGATCGCTGCGTCCGCGAAAGGCTGCGTGATCCGCTCGACGAAACTCGGGCTCGCAGACCACGTCGTTGTTCACGAGCACGAGCACATCGCCGTCGAGGTCGAGCGCAGCGCGGTTGATCGCCGCTCCGAA
Source organism: uncultured Gaiellaceae bacterium (assembly GCA_963820565.1). Taxonomy (GTDB): domain Bacteria; phylum Actinomycetota; class Thermoleophilia; order Gaiellales; family Gaiellaceae; genus Gaiellasilicea. The sequence goes on along the minus strand of CAWGAD010000005.1, from coordinate 277,440 downwards.
GCCGAGGTTGCGCTCGTTCCTGACGACACGCACCGCCGGGAAGCGCTCGGCGACCGCCTCGGCGGTTCCGTCGGTCGATGCGTTGTCGACGACGACAACGTCGGCCTCGGCCGTCTGCCGCTCGAGGCTCTCGAGCGTCCGCAGCAGCCGTTCGCGCCCGTTCAGCGTCGGGATGACGACCCAGGCCTTCATTACGGTTGACGATACGTGACGGTCGACGGGCAAATCGACATCCTCAGGACGGGCGAGGCAGGCGGCAAGGTGATCCGCGGCGGTGCGCTGCGCGGCACCGGGTACGCGGCCGGGATCCTGCTCGGCGCGGGCACGTCCGTCCTGCTCCTCCGTCACCTCGGCGTCGACGACTTCGGCCGCTACGGGATCGTCGTCGCGCTGATCGGGATCGTCTCCGCGGTGACGGACGCCGGCCTGACCGCCGTCGGCAGCCGCGAGCTCGCGATCCTGCCGGCGGCCGAGCGGCCCGCGCTCCTGCGCAACCTCGTCGGCCTGCGGATCTTGCTCACCGCCGTCGGTGTCCTGGTCGCGATCGCGTTCGCCGCGGTCGCGGGCTATCCAGGCGTCGTCGTCGCCGGCACGGCGCTCGCCGGGCTCGGCGTCCTGCTGCTGAACACCCAGTCGACGCTGATGATGCCGCTCGCGATCGAGCTGAAGCTCGGCGCGATCACGCTCTTCGAGACGCTGCGGCACGCCCTGACGCTGGTCGGCGTCGCAGTGCTCGTCCTCGCCGGGGCGTCGCTCCTCCCGTTCTTCGGCGTCCAGATCGCGGTCGGGATCGTCGTGCTCGCCCTGACGTCGCTCGTCGTCGCCGTCGTCCGGCCGACGATCGACCGGCGGACCGCCGGCACGCTGCTGCGGGAGTCGCTGCCGATCGCGGCGGCGATCGCGATGAACGTCGTCTACCTTCGGCTGCTCGTGATCCTCGTCTCGGTGCAGACCGACGAACGCGAGACCGGGCTCTTCGCAACGGCGTTCCGCATCTTCGAGATCCTGCTCGGGATCCCGACGATCGTCCTCGCCGTGGCGCTGCCGCTGCTGGCCGTCGCGGGCGCGGAGGACCGGCCCCGCCTGCGCTACGCGCTGCAGCGGACGATCGAGGCGGCGGTGCTCGCCTCGGTCCTGGTCGTGCTCGTCACCGTCGTGCTCGCGGAGCAGGCGATCCTGCTGCTCGGCGGCGAGGAGTACCGCGATGCCGCTCCGATCCTGCGCGTGCTCGCGTTCGCGCTGCTCGGCGTCTTCGTCAGCCAGGTGCTGACGCTCGGGCTCGTCTCGCTCCGGCGTCAGCGGGACGTCGCCGTCGCCAACGCGTTCGCGCTGGCGCTCGTGATCGTGCTCGGTCTCGTCCTCGTGCACGCGTACGAGGGGATCGGCGGGGCCGCCGCCGCTGTCGCGACCGAAGCCGTGCTCGCACTGCTCCTCCTGCGAGTCCTTGCCCGCTCCGACCGCGACGTGACGCCACAGCTCGGTTTTCTGCCACGAGTGCTCGCGGCCGCGGTCGTCGGGGCGCTCGTCGCGCTGATCCCGGTGTCCGCGTGGATCGCAGCGCCTCTCGCCGCCGCCGCATTCGTCGGCGCCGCGTTCGCGTTCGGCGCGATCCCACCCGAGGTCGTCCCCGCGCTGCGAGGACGGAAGCCGCTGTGAGCCGGCCGCGTGTCCTCGTCCTGCGCGGCCACAACGCGAACCCGTGGGACCTGCGGCCCTGGGAGCTGCTGCGCGGACGAGTTCGACGTCTCCGTCCTCGTCACCGGCTCGAACCGCTACGACCTGGAGGATCTCTCCCTGCCCGTCGTCCGGGGCAAGGCCGTGCGCGACCGGCTGCCGAGAGGGCGGCTCGGAGAGCTCGCAACGCTCCTCCCGGGCGACCGCTACCGCGACCTCGAGCGCCACCTCACCGGCGCGGCGATCGTCCACTCGGCCGAGCTCGGCGTCTGGTTCAGCGGTCAGCCCGCTGCGCTGAAGGAGCGCCTCGGCTTCCGGCTCGTGCTGACGGTCTGGGAGACGATTCCGTTTCGCGACACCTTCCGTGCCGCTCGCGGCCGCGCTTACCGGCGCGAAGCGCTGGCGCACACCGATCTCTTCCTGGCGGCCACCGAGCGCGCGCGGCGCTGCCTGCTGCTCGAGGGCGCGGAGGAGGACCGGATCGAGGTCTCCTACCCCGGAGTCGACGTCGAGCGATTCCGCAGCGCGCGCGCCGAGCCGCGCGACGGAGCACGTGATCGTCTCGCCCGGCCGCCTCGTCTGGGAGAAGGGTCACTACGACGTCCTCCGCGCCGTCGCCACGCTGCGGCAGCGCCCGCGCGTCCTCCTCGTCGGCTCCGGCCCGGAGCGGGAGCGCCTCCTTCGCTACGCCGCAGAGCTTGGCCTCGGCGACCGTGTCGAGATCCGCTCGGTGGCATACGCCGAGATGCCGGCCGTGTTCGCCGCCGCGTCCTGCGTCGTCCTCGGCAGCCTCCCGATCCCGCTCTGGGAGGAGCAATTCGGGATGGTGCTTGCGGAGGCGATGGCGGCCGGCGCGCCGATCATCGCGAGCACGAGCGGCGCGATTCCGGAGGTCGTCGGGCGCAGTGCGCAGCTCTTCGCGCCGGGCGACTGGGTCGAGCTGGCGCGGCTGCTGGACGAGGGCCCGCTCGCGCATCCACCCGGGCGGCGCGAAGAGCACGATCCGGAGCTCGTGCAGCGCTACTCGCTCGAAGCCGCCGCCGGCCGTCTCGCCGCCGCATACCATCGGGTGCTCGCCTGATGACGTTGGAGCGCGACCGAGCCGAATGGGAAACACTTGCACAGGTCGACCCCCTGTGGGCCGTCCTGACGCATCCCCGCAAACGCGGCGGTTCCTGGGACCGCGGCGAGTTCCTGGCCACGGGTGAAGCTGAGATTCGCGGCGTGCTCGAGGCTGCGGAACCCCTGGCTCGGCCGGCGAGGCGGCGCCGCGCGCTCGACTTCGGGTGCGGCGCGGGAAGACTCACGCGTGCGCTCGCCCTGAGGTTCGACACCGCGATCGGCGTCGACATCTCCGAGTCGATGGTCGAGAAGGCGTCCCAACTGAACGCGGACGTCGCCGGCTGCGAGTTCCGCGTCTCCGGAGCCCCCGATCTCCGCCAGTTCGGCGACGGCGAGTTCGACTTCGTCTACTCGAGCCTCGTCCTGCAGCACTTGCCCGACGCGACGATGGTGAAGCAGTACGTCGCCGAGTTCCTCCGCGTCGCCGCCCCGGACGGGCTCGTCGTCTTCGGAGTGCCCGCCTGGATCAGCTTCCGGTACCGGCTGGCCGTGACGCGGCGGCTCTACGGCGTGCTCCGCCACCTCGGAGTCTCCGACGACACGATCCTCCGGCGGACGCGACTCACGCCGATGCGGATGACTGCCGTCTCGGAGTCGGCGATGCGTGAGCTCCTCGAGCTCGAAGGAGCGCGGCTGCTGCGTCTGGAGCCGCACGAGAACGGCGCCGTGCGGACGCTGCGCTACTTCGTGGCCCCGGATCGTGACTGAGCCCCGCCGCGGCTTCTACAGCAGCGTCCTGGCCAGGCTGCTCGAGGAGGGTCTGCTCGATCGCGGCATGTCCGTCCTCGTCAGCTGTGGCGGCGCCGCCGACCGGGACGCGCTCGCCGGCGCCGGCTTCACGGACGTGACGATCACCAACGTCGACGCCGCGGGGGACGACGGCGCACTGGCGCCGTTCAGGTGGGAACGACAGGACGCCGAGCAGCTGACGTACGCAGACGGCTCGTTCGACCTCACACTCGTCAGCGCGGGGCTCCACCACTGCCGCTCACCGCACCGCGCATTGCTCGAGCTCTATCGCGTCGCACGCGTCGCCGTCCTCGCGCTCGAGAGCCGTGACAGTGCACTGATGCGTCTCGGCGTTCGGCTCGGTGCCGTCGACGACTACGAGCTCGGCGCCGTCGCGGCGCACGGGCTGCGCTCGGGCGGCGTCGCGAACACGAGCACGCCGAACTTCGTCTACCGGTGGACCGAGCGGGAGGTCGAGAAGACCGTCGCCTCGTTCGCACCGCACGCGCGCCATCGGATCCGCTTCTTCCGCGAGTTCGAGCTGCCGGACGTCCTGGTCTCGTCGGCGCGCGGCCCGCGGGCCGCGGTGCTGCGCCTCGCGCGCCCGCTCGTCGGTGGCATCACGCGCGTCCTGCCGAGTCAGGCGAACCTGTTCGCGTTCGCGATCGAGAAGCCCGACCCGGCGCGCGACCTGCAGCCCTGGATGGCGTCAGCGCAAGAGCCGGACGAGCGGGTGATCGCGGCGCGCTACCCGATCGAGCGGTAGACGGCCTCGTGCCGACGTGCCGTCTCCGCCCAGGTGAAGCCGCGGGCGCGCTCGAGCCCTGCATAGGTGAACCGAAGCGGCGCGTCGAGGACGCCCGGCGACCACGGCGGCCATGTCTTCCGCGCTGTTGGGGTCGAAGAGCGCTGCAGCCTCGCCGCACGCCTCCGCCACGGCCGGAATGTTCGAAGCCGCGACCGGGCAGCCTGACGCCATCGCCTCCAGCGGCGGCTGCCCGAAGCCCTCGTACAGGCTGGGAAAGACGAGGCAGGCCGCGCGCCGGTAGAGCGACGCGAGCTCATCCGCCGAGACGAGACCGCGCACGTCGACCCCCGGTGGGGCGGGACCGCCCTTGTGACGGCCGCCCGTGAGGACGAGCTTGAGCTCGGGCCGCTCCTTGCGCAGGAGCGCGAACGCCTGCAGCAGCCGCGCGTGGTTCTTGTGCGGCCACGGTCGGGCCGGATAGAGGAGGAACTGCTCCCGCTCGTCCTCGCCCGTCCTGAACTGATCGTGATCGAGGCCCCACGGGATCGCGTGGACGCGCTCGGGCGAGAGACCGAGCAGCTCGATTGCACGTCGCCGGACGAACTGGCTCGGCACGATCACGGCGTCCGCATGCCGCGCGGAGCCCTCGTGCATCCGCGCGCGAAACATCCGCTCTGCTCGGGAGAAGAGCTCGGGGTGATCGAGGTGCTGGAGGTCGTGGACGGTCACGGCGGTCGGGACCTCAAGCCGGGGAAGCGCGATCGTCAGCGGGTAATGGACCGCATCGAGCTGCCCGAACCGCTCGCGCAGGCGGCCGGGCCGCACCTTCGCGTACGCCATCGCGACCGCGCGCTCGCGCAAGCTGTGTGCCTGCCTGTACTCGGGCACCTCGACCTCGGGCAGTCCCTCGCCCGCTCCGGGTGCTGCGGGAGGCGTAAACGCGACCTCGTCGAGCGTCCCCACCTCGGCCAGGCCGCGACAGAGCCCGCGCGCGGACGTCTCGGCCCCGCCGACCTCGCCGGGGACGAGCGTGAGCAGGCTGATCCCGACCCGCATCGGAGGAGCCTATCCCGCTTGCCGGGTACAATCGCCCAATGTCCGAGCCGATCGGTGAAAAGAGCGAGCTTGCAGGGATTTCGTCGAACGGCGACCCCGACGTCGCAGCGCTCTTCGAGCAGCTGAAGCAAGAGGTACGCCGCTCCGGCGCCGCGCCCGGGGACTCTCGCGGCGGCGACGACCGCCACGCCGCCCGCGCCGAGGCCGAGCGCCTCTGGCCCGTCTCGGCCGACCGCTCGCTCAGGCTTCGTCCCGGCGTCCGCGGCGGTGTCGGCACGCCGGCGAAGGCAGTGCTGCGAAAGCTGATGCGCTGGTACGTCGAGCCGGTCGCCTACGACCAGCGTTCGTTCAACGCGGCCGCGCTGCGGTTGATCGACGACCTCGAGGCGCGTGTTGCGCAGCTCGAGGCCCAGCTGAAGCAGCGTCAATGAGGATCGCAGTCTGCGCGCCGCAGGTGCCCGTTCGTTCGCGGCGGGCGCCGAGATCTTCGCGGACACGCTCGTAGACGAGCTGCGCGCCCGCGAGCACGAGGCCGAGCTCGTCACGGTCCCGTTCAAGTGGTACCCCGGGACACGCGTGCTCGACCAGGCTTTCCTCTGGCGGCTGCTCGATCTGACCGAGTCCGACGGCCGCCCGATCGACCTCGTCGTGGCGACGAAGTTCCCCTCGTACTGCGTCCGCCATCCCAACAAGCGCGTCTGGGTGCTGCATCAGTTCCGGCAGGCCTACGAGCTGGACCGAACCGATCTGGGGCAGTTCTCCGAAGAACCGACGGACCGAGCGTTGCGGCGCTCGGTCCAACGCCTGGACCGGATCGCGCTCGAGGAGGCGAAGCGGCTCTTCGCAACGTCGCAGAACGTCGCCGACCGGATCGAGCGCTCGACCGGGCTCCCGGCCGAGGTGATGCCGCACCCGCCGCAGGAGCTGCCCTACCGCTGCGACGAGTACGGCGACTTCGTCCTCTCCGTGAACAGGCTCGACCGGGCGAAGCGGATCGACCTGCTGCTCGAGGCGGCCGCGCTCGACCCGACCCTGCGCGTCGTCGTGACCGGTGACGGGCCCGACCGCGAGCGCCTGGAAGGGATCGCGCGCGAGCGCGGCTTGAACGGCCGCGCCGAGTTCACCGGCCGCATCGACGAAGCCGAGCTCGCCTCGCTGTACGCACGGTGTCTCGCCGTCTACTACGCGCCGGTCGACGAGGACTTCGGGATGGTCCCCTACGAGGCGTTCCTGTCCGAGAAGCCCGTGCTGACGACGAGCGACGCGGGCGGGCCGCTCGAGGTGGTCACAGACGGGCGGACGGGGCTCGTCACCGCTCCCGACGCCGCCGAGCTCGCCCGCGCCGCGGGGCGGCTCCGCGAGCATCCCGACGAGGCGCGCGCCTACGGTCGCGCCGGCAGGGAGATCGCCGAGCGCGTCACGTGGGACGGCTGCATCGACAGACTCCTGGGATGAAGGTCGCCTACTACAGCCCGATGCCGCCGGAGCGGTCCGGTATCGCCGACTACAGCGCCCTCCTGCTGCCGGCGCTGCAGGAGCGGATCGACGTCCAGGTCGTCCGCCGCGGCCGCAGCCGACCGGTCCGCGGCACCGATCTCTCGCTCTACCACGTCGGCAACAACCCCGACGCGCACGGCTGGATCGTCGACGCCCTTCGCAAGCGGCCCGGTGTCGTCGTTCTGCACGACTTCGTCCTTCATCACCTGGTCGCCGGGCTGACCATTGGCCGCCGCGACGGTCATGGCTATCTGGACGCAATGGAGCGGGAGGGCGGGGTCGTCGGCCGCCTGCTCGGGCACGGTGTGCTCGACAAGAGGATCCCGCCGCTCTGGGAGAGCCGACCCGAGGACTTCCACCTGGCCGGCGAGGTGCTCGGACTGGCCACGGGCGTGATCGTCCACTCCCGGTATGTCGAGGAGCGGGCGCGGGCAGCTGGGTTCGAGGGCCCGATCTGGCGGATCCCGCACCCCGCCTGGGAGGTGCCGGCAGTCGAGCCGGCCCGCGTCGAGGGCAGCCCGCTGATCGGCTCGTTCGGGAACGTGAACGCAAGCAAGCGAATCCCGCAGCTGCTGGAGGCGTTTGCCCGCCTACGCAGCGAACGGCCGGACGCGCAACTTCTGCTCGTCGGCTCCGTCTCGCCGGGGTTCGACCTCGAACGGCGGCTGCAGCGGCTCGGCCTGTCCGGCGAGGGCATCACCCGGGAGGCGTACGTCGAGGAGGACCGGCTCTGGGCGCTGATGGCCGCCTGTGACGTCTGCGTCAATCTGCGCGCGCCGACGATGGGCGAGACGTCGGGCAGCGTCATCCGGCAGCTGTCGCTCGGGAAGCCGGTGGTCGTCAGCGACGTCGGCTGGTTCGCCGAGCTCCCCGACTCGGTCGCGCTCAGGGTGCCGGTCGACGAGCGCGAGACCGAGACGCTCTACGCGGCGCTCGAGCTGCTCGCGCGCGACGAGGCCGTACGTGCTGCGATGTCCTCCGCTGCGCTCGAGCTCGTCAGGCGGGAGCACGATCTCGCGCGCAGCGCCGATCTCTACGTCGCGGCACTCGAGCAGGCGGCCGGCGGCGAGGCCGTCGCTGACGCGGTTCTGAGCGACGTTGCCGCCGCGGCGTCGGACGTCGGGATCGAGCCCGGCTCGCCGGAAGCGGCGGAGCTGGCGCAACGCCTGGCCGAGGTCGAGCTTGGTCGGTAGCTTGCGCCGCGTCCCTGTGTGGGCGTGGCTGGCGGCGATCGTCACCTGTTCGTTCCTGCTGCGGGCGTGGCTCGCGCGCGCGATGGTCGGCCCGTTCATCATGGTCGACGAGCTCATCTACTCGGAGCTCGCGCGCAGCTTCGCAGCCGGGGACGGCTTTCAGGTGCGCGACGTGCCCGCCGGCGGGTTCAGCCTCGTCTATCCGATCCTGATCAGCCCGGCTTACTGGCTCTTCGACTCGCTGACGGACGCATACGCGGCCGTGAAGACGCTCAACGCTCTCTACATGTCCTTGGCTGCGGTGCCCGCCTACCTCCTCGCGCGACGGGTGCTCGCGCCGGGGCTGTCGCTCGTCGCGGCCCTGCTTGCGGTCGCGCTGCCGTCGTTCGTCTACACGGGCACCGTGATGACGGAGAACGTCTTCTATCCGCTCTTCCTGGTCGCCTCGCTGCTGCTCGTGCTCGTGCTCGAGCAGCCCACGACCGCCCGGCAGCTGGGCCTGCTCGCCGCAGTGGGGCTGCTGTTCGCGACGCGTGTGCAGGCCGTGGCCTTCCTCCCCGCGATCGTGGTCGCGCCCATCCTCGCCGCGTGGCTCGGCCGGCAGCCGGTGTGGCCGGCGCTGAGACGCCTCCGGCTGCTGTACGGCGTCGTCGTCGTCGGTGGACTGTTACTGGTCGTCGCGCAGGTCGCGCGCGGCCGCTCGCTCACGGACCTGCTCGGCGCCTACTCGGTCGTCCGCGACCGGTCGTACGACCCGGAGACGGTCGCCCGCTACTTCCTCTACCACCTTGCCGAGCTCGACCTCTACCTCGGCGTCCTGCCCTTCGCCGCCTTCGTCCTGCTCGTCGTGCTCGCTCGCCGGCTCGAGCCCACACTCGCGCCGTTTCTCGCCGCGGGGGTCACCCTGACGGTTTCGGTGCTGCTCGTCGTCGGGGCGTTCGCATCGGTCTTCGCGATCCGGATCCAGGAGCGCAACACCTTCGTGGTCGCCCCCTTCTTCCTGATCGCGCTGCTCGTGTGGGTCGACCGCGGGCTACCGCGGCCCCGGTGGGTCGCACTGCCGATCGCCGTCGGTGCAGCGTTGCTGCCGCTGACGATCCCGTTCGAGCAGTTCATCAACGACAGCGCCTTCTCGGACACGCTCATGCTGCTCCCGATCTGGGACGCGTACGGCTCCCTGCTCTTCGACTCGGTCGATGCGACGGTGCTCGCGGGGGGTCTGGTCGCTGCGGCGCTCTTCTTGCTGGTGCCGCGCCGCTGGGCGGCCGTACTCCCGGCGGCGACCGCTCCTCTTCTTCGCGGCGATCTCCTACAACGTCTGGGAGGGCGAGTACGGCTTCCCGTCTGCACGAGTCTCGGCCGGTGCGGTCTTCCAGGGAATCCGCGGCGGGCAGCGCGACTGGATCGACCGTGCCCTTCCGGACGGAGCACGCGCAGCCTTCGTCTGGACGGGTGTCACGGACCGGTTCGCGGTCAACCAGAACGAGTTCTTCAACCGCGCGGTCGGTGCCGATCTACTTCGTCGGCGGCCGGACGCCGGGCTACCTGGCGGAGACGGAGGTCGTCGTGGACGAAGCGTCCGGCGAGATCCGCACGGTCGACGGCGATCGCGTCGACGTCCCGTACCTCGTGAGCGAGGACGTGATCGCGCCCGACGGTGTGGCGCTCGCCCACGACCCGGTCGGCGTGACGGTGTGGCGGGTCCGCCAGCCGCTCGTGGTCACCGAGACGACGATCGAGGGCCGCTATCCGGAGGACACCTGGTCCGGCCGCACCGTCACGTGGACGCGCGAGCGGTGCCGAGGCGGGACGCTGACCGTCTCGCTCACGAGCGACCCGCAGCTCTTCGACGAGGATCAGATCGTGACCGCCACGGTGGGTGGGAAGGTCGTGCGGCGTCGTGCGGATTCCGCCGCGGACGCCGTCAGCATGGCCGTCCCGATCACACCCGAGAACGGCACCTGCCGTGTGCTGTTCAGGGTCGCGACGACGAAAGTGCCGGGCAACGGTGACGAGCGCGAGCTCGGCGCTCACTTCAATGACTTCTTCTACGAGCCGTGAGGATCGCGTTCGACGTCAGCCCGCTCTCGCACCCGCGGACCGGCATCGGCAACTACGTCCTCGGCTCGCTCACCGGGCTCGCCGAGGTTGCGGGCGGTCGGCACGAGCTGATCGCGTTCGCACCGACGCGGCTGCGGGGACGCAGGCTGATCCACGAGGCGCTGGCGGGCTTGCCGGTGGACGTGCGGACGATCGTCCTCCCGTGGTCGCACGCCTTCCGGATGGCCTGGAGCCGTCTCGGCCGCCCGCCTGTCGAGCGCTGGCTCGGCCCCGTGGACGCCCTCCACTTCAGCGACTGGGTCGTGCCGCCGCAGCGCCGCGGCATCCGCTCGACGATGGTGCACGACCTGGTGCCGCTCCGGTTTCCCGAGTGGGTGACGCCGCGTACGCGCTCGATGCACGGCTACAAGTACGCGCGTACGGCCGAGTGCGACGTCGTCTTCGTCAACTCGGAGTACACCGGCCGCGACGTGCAAGAGCTTCTCGGCGTTCCGGCGGAGCGGATCCGGGTCGCGCCGCCGGGCGTCCCGCCGGCCTACACGGCGGACGGTGAGCGGGCCGAGCTCGGCCGGCCGTATCTCCTCAGTCTTGCCACGCTCGAGCCGCGCAAGAACCTCGGGACTCTCGTCGAGGCGTGGCGGCAGCTCCGAGACGAGCTTGCGCTTGCGGTTGCGGGCGGCGCGGGCTGGGGCGGCCAGGAGCTTGCGGACGACCCGGCAATCCTCAAGCTCGGCTTCGTCCCGGAGGAGGAGGTGCCGCGGCTCATGCGCGGCGCGGCCGTGTTCGTCTACCCGTCTCTGTTCGAGGGCTTCGGGATGCCGATCGTCGAGGCGATGGCGTGCGGGGTGCCCGTCGTAGCGTCCTCGCATCCGTCGATGGACGAGGCCTGCGGCCGGGCGGCCGTGCGGGTCGACCCCGAGAATGCCGACGCGATCGCCTCCGGCATCCGGGACGCGCTCGAGCGGCGCGAAGAGCTCGTCGCCGCCGGGCTCGCCCACGCCTCGCAGTTCACCTGGCGCCGCTGCGGCGAGATCCACCTCCAGGCATTCGAGGAGATCGCATGAAGGTGGGGCTCGACGTGGCGCCGTTGCTCCAGACGCGTGCAGGCACGGCACGCTGGGTGAGCGGTCTGCGGCGCGGGCTCGAGGCGCGAGACGACGTGAACGTGGTGCCGCTGACCTGGGGCGGGGCCGGGCGGCTCACCGCTGTCGCCCGGGACGTCCTCTGGTATCCGGGCCTGCTGCCTCGCGCCGCGGCTCGGGCAGGGGTCGACGTCCTCCACTGCACGATCTTCCGCGCGCCGCCGCGGGCGCGGGTGCCGACGATCCTGACCGTGCACGATCTGGCGGTGCTCCGGCAACCGGAGGTGTTCCCGGCGTGGACGCGGCTCTACGGTCGGACTGCGTTGCGGCCGACGCTGCGGGCCGTCGACCGGGTCTTCGCCGTGTCGGAGTTCTCGAAACGGGAGACCGCCGAGCTCGCCGGCGTCGATCCCGACCGAATCGACGTCGTGCCGAACGCGCTCGAGCCCGTCTTCAGCGCGGAGGGTGAAAGTGCCGAGGGCGAGTACGTCCTCGCTGTGGGCACGCTCGAGCCGCGGAAGAATCTGGCGCGGGTCGTCGAGGCGACCGCGCGGGCCGGGGTGCAGCTGAGGCTCGTGGGTGCGTCCGGCTGGGGCGAGACCTCCGTCGGCGGCGCGCACGTCACGTGGCTGGGTCGGATCGACGACGCCGAGCTCGCTGCCGCCTATCGGGGTGCGCGCGCGCTCGTCTTCCCGTCGCTCTACGAAGGCTTCGGCATTCCTGCGCTCGAGGCGATGGCCTGCGGGACGCCGGTGGTCACGAGTGCGGCGAGCGCGATGGCCGAGGTGACGGACGGTGCGGCCGTGCTCGTCGATCCGCTCGACGTGGCCTCGATCGCCGCGGGGATCGACGAGGCTGACCGGCGGCGCAACGAGCTCGTCCCCGCGGGCCTCGACCGAGCTCGTCACTACACCTGGGAACGTGCTGTCGACGCAGCCGTAGCCGGCTACCGGAAAGCGCTCGGATGAGCGAGCAACTCGTCGTCGTCGACGCCGACGTGCTCGGGCGCCATCGCACTGGCGATGAGACCTACGTCCTCAACCTCCTGCGGGGACTCGCGCCGCTGGCGCCCGAAGCGGGCCTGCGGATCGCGGCGCTGACCCGTCACCCGGAGCTCGTACCCGACGGGATCGAGCCGGTCGCAGTGCGAACGAGGCCGCAGGAGTTGCGAATGGCCTTCGCCGTTCCGCGCGCGCTCCGCCGCCTCCGCGCGGATCTCGCTCACTTCCAGTACGCAGTGCCCCTTGTTCTCGCCTTGTCCGAGCATCGTCACGATCCACGACCTCTCGTTCGAGCGCGAGCCGGCGCTGATGAAGCGCAAGGACCGATTCGTCTTCAAGACGTTCGTGCCTCGGGCGGCACGCAAGGCGGTGAGGGTGCTGACCGTCTCCGAGCGAACGCGCCGCGACTTGCGCGAGCTCTACGGTCTCGCCGACGAGAGGATCGTCGTGACCCCCAACGGTGTCGATCCCGCCTTCACGCCCAGCAACACGTTGTTGCAAGGCGACTACGTGCTCGTCGTCGGCGCGGTGCAGGAGCGGAAGAACCCGCTCGCGGCGCTGGCGGCGGCTGAGGAAGTCGGCCTCCCCCTCGTCGTCGCCGGGCCGCGGAAGGACGAGGCGCTGGCGCGCGAGCTGGAGCAGCGCGGCGCACGGGTCGTCGGCTACGTCGAGCAGGACGAGCTCGTCCGCCTCTACCAGGGAGCTGCCTGCCTGGTGCAGCCGTCCCGCTACGAGGGCTTCGGGCTGCCCGTGCTCGAGGCCATGGCGAGTGGCACGCCCGTGGTCGCCGCCCCCGAGCCGGCGCTACGGGAGGTCGCCGGTGACGCCGCCGTCTGGGCCGACGAGAGCGGGCTCGCGGAAGGGATCCGCCGAGCAGTAGCCGAGCGCGATCGGCTCGTCGCCGCCGGGCTCGAGCGTGCTCGGCGGTTCAGCTGGGACGAGACGGCCCGCCGGACGCTCGAGGTCTACCGGGAGGTGCTCGGCCGGTGAGCGTCGCCGCCGTCGTCGTCTCGCACGGCCACGCCGCCGAGCTCGAACGCTCCTTGCCGGCACTCGTGCCGCAGGTCGACGACCTGCTCGTGATCGCGAACACTCCCGGCAGCGTCGGCACGGTGCCTGCTGGCGCGCGTGTGCTCGAAAACCCCCGCCCGCTCCCGTTCGCCGCGAACGTCAACCTCGGCGTCGTGTCCACCGTCGGCGACTACGTGCTCGTCTCCAATCCAGACGCCGTGCCCGAGCCTGGTGCCATCGAGCTGCTCGCCCGTTTCGCGGACGAGCATCCACGCGCGGGCCTCGTCGGGCCGCTCGTGCTCTGGCCCGACGGCACCTGGCAGCCGAGCCTGCGCCGCTTCCCGACCGTGCTCGGCACGATCTGGCGCCGGACGCCGCTACGCCTGCTCCGCAAGCCCTACGAGCACCAGACGTCCCACTACGGCACCCGGCCCGCAGAGCCGGTGCAGGGCGATTGGCTGCTCGGCGGCGCGTGCCTGCTGATGCGCCGCCGCATGCTCGAGCAGATCGGCGGCTGGGACGCCGGCTACCGCCACTACGTCGAGGACATCGACGTCGCCTACCGCGCGGCGCAGGCGGGCTGGGAGCGGTGGCTCGTCCCCGAGGCGGTCGCGCGGCACGACTACGCCGCGGTGATCGACAAGCGGTTCCTCTCGCGCCACACGCTCTGGCACGCCCGCGGGATGCTCCGCTTCCTACGCAAGCATCCGGAGCGCCTTCGCGCGGTGCGCTGACTCACCTCTCGAATCGTTCGAAGCTGAAGCCAACCTGAGCCCCGAGCTCACGAACGTCACCGCTCCCGGCGTCGATCTCCGCCGGAACGAACGTGGGTGAAACGGTCACGTCGACGTGATACGGAACCGTTGCGAGGACCTTGATCGGCTGGATGCCGCACGGCTCGAGCGTCCGCCGGACCTCCTGGTACAGGCGGCCCATGGCCGGCTGCTTGTCGCGAACGACCACGCTCCCCACCCGGACTACGACCTCTGCGGGCGGCAAGGCCTCCGAGCACGCGCCCTGCCGCGACACCACGATGTTCGCGAAGCCGCGGGAGACGCCATCGTCCGGCGCGTATTGCGAGAAGCTGGCGTGCGCTCCCATCCACCCGTCGGTGGCGACGCCGTTCACTGCGTACCGGAGTCGAACCGGCGGCGTGACGTGGAAGAGCGTCGCGTTGCCGTGAGGTTCGCCGATCCGCTCCCCCACCACCTCGACACCGTTGCCGGTGACGACCCACTCCACATCGGGGGCAGGGCTGAGCGTCCCGTCCGGTGCCCCAAGGTCGGGCGACAGCGTCGGCAGGGGCGCAGTGCCGTCGAGGCTCCAGATCTTGTCGACCGATCGGTTCCAGAACTCGAGCAGCCAGATTGGGTTCGCGTCGTTGATGTGCTGGCCGAGGTAGAGCGTCGGCTCACCCCCGGTTGCGCGGTCGACCCAGTCGACCGGCCGCGGTGTGCTGCCGTGGAGGCGCTCCGCGAACAGATTCAGGCCACGGGCCGCGTACACCTCTGTCGTCAGCGACCACGAAGCCACGGCGACTGCCGCGACGAGGGCAACGCCGAGACCGACGATCTGCGACCGGACTCGCCACCGCAGCACGAGGAGTGCGACGGACACGAGCGCAGCGATGACGAGCGCACGCTCGACGTCGATGTGGTCCCAGGCGAAGTTCCGGTTCGCGAGCGCCCCGATCGCAAGGCTCGGCGCCTCGAAGTACGGATACTGGTCCAGTCTGAACTCGGCGTTGAGGACGAGGATCAGACAGATCAGAAGCCCGGCGGCGAGACCCCAGACGGTGGCGATCGGGCGGGCGAGAACGGCCGAGGTTGCGGCCAGCGCGACCGGGACGAGATAGATCACGTTTCGCTCGACGATGAACAAACCCAATTCGGTCGACAGGTACGCCCCCTTGACCGCCGCGTAGAACCCGAAGCCGACGAACGCCGTTACGCCCACGACAACGAAAGCTCGACCCTCGTTCGTCGCGCGAAGGGACCGGGAGAGGAATGCCGCGACGCACGCAATGATGGGCAGCACGCCCAGTCCGATTGCCATCGCGGCGAGCGACCACATGCCGTGGTCGAGCATGCGCTGCTTGAAGAAGGCGGTTGAGCGGTACCACGGCTCGGACTGGTGTCCGGCAGCGGCACTTGCGACGATCGCAACGCCAACGGCGAGCATCACCGCTCCCAGCCAGTCGCCGGCCGACCACGTCGCGCGCCAACTGCGGAAGCGGGCGGTCCTCCACAGCACCGTGAAAGCGGCGGCGGCGAGCACGACCAGGAGCACACCCAGTTGCCCTCGGACGAGCAACCCTGCGACGCAGAGCGCGAGCGCGAGCCCGAAGAGACGTGCGCTCGGCCGGGCGACCGCCGCAGTGATCGCCCACAGTGCGGCGGTCGAGACCGGATACGCGAGCGGCTCGTCCAGGAGGTAGGGCGCATAGGCCAGCGGAGGCGCAGCCACGGCGACGATCGCCGCGCCCAAGGCCCACGGCCGGGAGACGACGAAGCGCGCGAGCCCGTAGGCGGGGAAGATCGCCGCGCTCATGACGAGCACGCCGATCAGCTTGGCGACCTCCCAGGCTTGCTCGGTGTTGTCGAGCCACCAAGCCGGTGCGACCACGTACGTGTAGAGGCTCTCGAAGCCGCTCGGTTCCCCGAGGCGGGACGGAACGCCGTTCTCCGCAATCCCACGCGAGATCTGGGTGAACTCGATCTCGTCGGAGAAAATCGTCGGCGAGAGGCGTCCGGACGCCTGCCACGCGTACAGAGCGGTCACGCAGAGGTAGGCGAAGGCGAGGACGAACCGCGCCGCGCCGGCCGACAGACGTTCTCCTCGCTCGTCGACGGCCGTGGTCACTCGGCGGAGGTTTTCACAAGCGCCGGCGGCGACTCGATCTCGCGGCGGACGAAGCGACACGCGACGCCGGCGTCGGCGCATGCCGCGACGAGTGCGTCCAGCCGGCCGGCCGAGATGCCCGGGATGGTGACGAGCACGTCATCCGGCCGCGTCGAGCGGATGTGGGCCTCAGCTCCGTCGAGACCCCCGAGCACCTTGACCCCGAGCACTCGCCGCTTGCGCACCGCCGCGTTGTCGTCCAGGAATCCGACCACTTGCTGATCCGGCGTCTCGGCCAGCTCACGGGCGAGAGCACGGCCCGAGCGCCCGGCGCCCACGATCAGGACACGCCGGCGCTCGCCGCGGCGCCTGATCTCGCTGAGTTGCGGCAGCAGCCGTAGCACCAGGCGCGAGCTCCCCACGAGGACGACACAGAACAACGCATCGATGAGAAAGATCTCGAGCGGGAAGGTCTCGAGCGATCGCAGCGCCGCGACGATCCCGACGGTCAGCGGGACCGACAGCGCGACGGCGGCTGCGATCGCGAGCAAGTCGCGAGCGGAGGCAAACCGCCACACGCGGCGGTAGATCCCGAACAGCACGAAGAGGACGTAGCGGACGGCAAGAAGAACCGGCAGCGTCGTCAGGAAGATGGCCTTCTGAACGTCCGTTCCGCCTCCGTCGACCTGGAGGAAGTACGCGGCCAGGAACGACGTGCAGATGGCGGTGAAGTCGACGAGCACCTCGACGAGCCGGCGCGGATTGGAGAAGAAGGCGCGCCAGAGCGGAGGCGGCGGTCCCGGCTCCTGGCGCCTCGACCGCTCCTCCAGATCGCCGAGGAAGCTCGCGAACTGCACGAGCACGACGAACGAGACGAGCACGCCGACCGCCGTGATGCGCGCGTTCGAGAGCACGTTGTACGCGAGCGCCGTCGCGCCCAGAAGCGCGGCGAGCAGCGTCAGCGCCGCGACGGCCTGCGGCTCCGAGAGTCCGTAGTAGACGAGCCGGTGAGAGGAGTGGTCCGTGCCGCCCTGCGTCACCGGTCGGCGTTCGAGCGTTCGCCGCACCGTCACGAGCGTCGTGTCGAGAATCGGAATCGCGAGCACGAGCAGGGGCAACAGGATGCTGGTCAGAGTTGCGCCGGCGGTGGTCCAGCTCGACGCGAGCGCGAGCGAGGCAAGGCCGAAGCCGATCACCTGGCTGCCCGAGTCGCCCATGAACACGGCGGCACGGCGACCTGGCCGCAAGTTGAATCGGAGGAAGCCGAGGCAGGCGCCCCCGAGCGCGAGCGCGATGACGAGGCTGAGATCGCCGGAGTCCTCCGCGATCGCATCGACGGCGAACACCGCGCAGGAGACGACCGCCAGCGACGCAGCGAGTCCGTCCATGTTGTCGAGGAGATTGAAGGCGTTCGTGATCCCGACGAGCCAGATCAGCCCGAGCGCGGTTGCGAGCACGTCGTTGCCGACGATCTCCACGGTCAGGCCGGACGCGAGCACGATGCCGGCGGCGCCGAACTGGGCCGCCAGCTTCGCGACCGGTCGGAGCGTGTAGAGATCGTCCAGCGAGCCCGGCGACGAACAAGAGCGCAGACCCGCCAAGCACGCCGAAGAGCTCCGACGAGGGCTCGACCGCCCCGGCGGCCACTGCGATCAGGACTCCGGCGGCGAAGCCCGCGAAGATGCCCACGCCGCCGAAGGTCGGTGTCGTGCTCTCGTGCCAGCGCTCGCCGGTCGGCTCGGCGACGAGCCTGCGCCCAACGTCTGAGCGGAGCAGCGCCCACAGAACGAGCGCCGCGACGGGAAGCGCCGCGAGCGTGACGATCGCGCTCACTGGCGCAAAGGGTACGCCAGCCCTGTTAGAGCCGTGTGAGGAGGCACGACGCCTAGACTAGTGCCTGCCCGTGACGGTCTACGCTGACCTCTTCCGCTACCGCGAGCTGTTCGGCAGCCTGTTCCGGCGCGATCTGCGAGCCAAGTACAAGGGGTCGGCGCTCGGGCTGCTCTGGTCGCTTGCGCACCCGATCGTGCTGCTGCTCGTCTACCTGTTCGTCTTCAGCGTCATGCTGAAGATCCAGCCGGCGAATACCGAGCACTACTGGCTCTTCCTGCTCGCCGGCCTACCGGTCTGGGTGTTCTTCTCAACGTCGGTCCAATCGGCCGCTCGGAGCCTGATCGAGAACGCGAACCTGATTCGCAAGGTGCGCTTCCCGCGACAGCTGGTGCCGCTCTCGATGGTCGCGACTCAGCTCGTCGGCTTCGCCGTGATGCTGGCGATCGTCATCGTGCTCAGCCTCGTCTACGTGCCCGCCGCCCGCGATACCGCCTGGCTGGCGCTGCCGTTCGCTGCGCTCGCCGTCTGTGTCGTCGCCGGACTCGCGCTCGCGGTCGCATCCCTGAACGCGATCTACCGCGATGTCGAGCACCTCGTTGCCGCGCTGCTGCTCCCGTGGTTCTTCCTCACACCCGTGCTCTACTCGCTCGAGACCATTCCGGGCGTGAGCGACCATCCGCGCCTCGTCGACCTGATCCACTACGGCAACCCGCTGACGCCGGCGGTCGAGGCCGTGCGCGACCCGCTCTACTACGGCGAGATCCCCTCCACGGGCGACACGATCTATCTCGCCATTGCCGCCGTCCTGGCGCTCGCGCTCGGAGCAGTCGTCTTCAGCCGCGTGGACGACCGCGTGGCAGTCGAAGTCTGATCCGGCCGTCGAAGATCGCGGGCTCGTCGTCCTCCGGCACGTAGGCGGGCAGCCCTTCGTGCTCGCCCGGCTCGAGCCCGGTGAGGAGTGAGGGGAGAAGGAGCGGATGCGCGAACGCGGGGTTGCGCCCGCCGCCGGGGGCCCACGGCCGCAGCGCCCGCTCCGGCGTCTCGATCGAACCGCCGACGGCGGCGAAGCCTTCGGCGTGCGCGTCCAGGACCCGGCGCGACCAGTCCGGCGCGGGCGACGCACCCGCGACGAGGTACGCGACTGCGACGGCGTCCTCGTCGACCACCGGCTCCTCCTGCAGTGCCAACGCGCTTGCAGTCTCCTCGCTGTCCCCACCGCGCACGACGACCGCCAGCCGTCGCTCGTCGATTCGCGGCAGCACGTCGACGTCGAGGCGGAGCGGCGACGAGCCGATCTCCTCGAACCAGAAGCGGAACTCCTCGACGAGGTCGAACGCGAGGCGGTAGCGGCCGGGAGGCTGCGGCGCCCGCAGCTCGACCGCCAGCTCGACCTCCTCGCCGGGAGCGACCAGCCGCTCGAACGCGACACGCGGGCCGTCCCAGACGATCGCGTTGCCGCGGTCGTCGAGCCAGTGGTAGGAGAGCTGCACGCCCGCCTCTCCGCGTGAGCGCCACGGTGCCGAGCCATCGTTCCGCAGCGAGACCCGTCCGATCCCAGTCGTTCCCGCCCGGAAGGCCGGCAGCTCGTACGCAAGCCAGCGGACCGCGAGCGGCCCCACCGGCACGGGATGCTCGCCGACAGGCTCCATGCGCTGGATAGCCTACTTCCGTGCCAGAACCGCTCCTCGTCCGCGCCGCTCGCCTCGAGCCGACCGAGCGCACGCCGGTCTGGTTCATGCGCCAGGCAGGCCGCTCGCTGCCGGAGTACCGCGAGATTCGCAAGACGCACTCGCTCTTCGAGGTCTGCTACGAGCCGGAGCTCTGCGCGGAGGTGACGCTGCAGCCGGTCCGCCGCCACGACGTCGACGCGGCGGTGATGTTCGCGGACATCATGCTGCCGTTGCTCGGCATGGGCGTGAACGTCGAGCTCGTCGAGAACGTCGGCCCCGTGATCGAGCGGCCGATCCAATCGCTGGCCGACGTCGAGAAGCTGACGGTTCCGGAGCCGGAGGAAGCGGTGCCGTTCATCCTCGAAGCCGTTTCGATCGTCCGCCGCGAACTGCGTCCCGACCAGGCCGTGATCGGCTTCTGCGGCGGTCCGTTCACCGTCGCCGGCTACCTGATCGAGGGCAAGCCGAGCCGCGAGTTCCTGAACGTGAAGCGGATGATGTACGCCGAGCCGCAGACCTGGCATGCGCTGATGGAGAAGCTGACCGACGCCTTCTCCCGCTACATCGGCGGCCAGGTACGCGCGGGCGCGGACGTGATCCAGCTGTTCGACTCCTGGGTCGGCGCGCTCTCGCCACAGGACTACGAGGAGTTCGTGCAGCCGTACTCGGCTCGCATCCTCGCCGCCGTCGACGTCCCGACGATCCACTTCGGCACCGGTACCGCCACACTGCTCGAGCAGATGCGCGACGCCGGCGGCGACGTGATCGGGCTCGACTGGCGGATCCCGCTCGACTGGGGCTGGAATGTCGTCGGCGAGGAGCACGGTGTGCAGGGGAACCTCGACGGCGCGATCCTCTTCGGTCCCTGGGAACGCGTCGAGGCGGCGACGCTCGACGTGCTCGCGCGCGCTGCCGGCCGCCCGGGCCACATCTTCAACCTCGGCCACGGCGTCATGCCCGACACCGATCCGGACGTGCTCGGCCGCCTGCGGGCATTCGTCCACGAGCAGACCGCCCGCGTGCCGGCATGAGCACGGCCGTGGTGCTGATGGCGTACGGCTCACCGGACCGGCTGGAGGACGTTCCCGCGTACTACGCCGACATCCGCGGTGGCCGCCCGATCTCGCCCGAGCGCCTCGACGACCTCGTCGCGCGCTATCAGCGGCTCGGGATCGAGGAGTCGAACCCGCTGAACGAGATCACCGAGGCGACGCGGGCGGCGCTCGAGACCGAGCTCGGTGTGCCCGTCTTCACCGGCATGCGCCACTGGCAGCCGCGGATCGCGGCTGCGGTCGAGCAGGCGCTTCATCGCGGCGCCGACACGATCGTCGGGCTCGTGCTGGCGCCCCACTACTCCGGGATGTCGATCGGGAAGTACCGCGCGCAGCTCGTGGAGGCCGTCGACGGCCGCGCCGACGTCAGGTTCGTCGAGCGCTGGGGGGACGAGCCGGGACTCGTCGACCTCATCGCAGAGCGAGTCACCGGCACGAGCGCCCATGTCGTCTTCACGGCGCACTCGCTTCCGGCGCGGATCCTGGCCGAGGGCGATCCCTACCAGGACGAGCTGCTCGAGACGGCGCGGCTCGTCGCCGAGAAGGCCGGCCTGCAGGAGTGGTCCTTCTCCTTCCAGAGCGAGTCGCCGACCGGCGAGCCATGGCTCGGGCCTGACATCCTCGACCACCTCGAGTCGCTGGCGGCCTGACGGCGTCCGCGAGGTGCTCGTCGCGCCGATCGGCTTCGTCGCCGACCACCTCGAGATCAGCTGGGACATCGACGTCGAGGCCCAGGACAAGGCGGCCGAGCTGGGCCTCGCGCTCGACCGGATCGAGCTGCCGAACGCAGACCCGGCGTTCATCGGGTGCTCGCTGGGCTGGTCCGGCGTGTCGCAGCTGTACCGTCTGTGACGTGAAGACCGGCCAGATCCGCGTCGAGGGGGTCTCGCGCCGCTTCCGTGTCCGCGCGAACGAGGCCCGCAGCCTCAAGGAGCTCTTCGTCCTCAGGCGGGCGCACCGAGGCGTACGACGTCCAGGCGTTGCAGAACGTCTCGTTCGGGATCGAGCCGGGCGAGGCGGTCGGGCTCGTCGGGCGCAACGGCTCGGGCAAGTCGACGCTGCTCCGACTGATCGCCGGGATCATCAAGCCGACGGAGGGTCGCGTCGAGGCGGGCGGAGGATCGGGTCGCTACTCGAGCTCGGCGCCGGCTTTCATCCCGACTTCTCCGGACGCGAGAACGTCTTCCTGAACGGCGCGATCTATGGGCTCAAGCGGTCGCAGATCCGCGAGCGCTTCGACGAGATCGTCGCCTTCGCCGAGCTGGAGGACGCGATCGACCGGCCCGTCCGCACGTACTCGTCCGGGATGTACATGCGGCTCGGCTTCGCGATCGCCGCGCACCTCGACGCCGACGTGCTCTTGCTCGACGAGGTCTTCGCGGTCGGCGACGAGGCGTTCCAGCGCAAGTGCTTCGGGAAGGTCTTCGAGTTCAAGCAGCGCGGCGGCACGATCGTCTTCGTCTCGCACGACGCCACGCAGGTCGAGCGGCTGTGCGAGCGCGCGGTGCTGCTGCGCGAGGGGCGGCTGGAGTTCGACGGCCCGACGCACGAGGCGATCGTTCGCTACCGGCGCGTCCTCGCCGCCGAGGCCGACCCGGCCGAGCGTGCCGCCGGTCTGCGCGAGTGGGGAAGCGGCGAGGCGACGATCACGTCGGCCCAGCTCGTCGGCTCCGAGGGAGCCGAGCGGCAGCAGTTTCTGGCCGGCGAGCCGTTCTCGCTCCGCCTCCACATCGCGGCGCAGAACGGAATCGCACCGCCGCGGCTCCAGCTCGAGCTCCGCGACGAGGCGGGGTTGCTCGTCGCCTCGGACTCGCTGGACACGGCCGGCGTCGGCTGGGCGGAGGGGACGCGGGACCTCCGCTACGACGTCGATCGCCTACCGCTCTCGGACGGCCGTTTCCATCTGCGGCTCGGGCTCGCGGACGCAGCGAGCGAACGGGTCTTGCACTGGCTCGACGAGGCGCTCGTCTTCCGCGTCTACCCGGCCGGCGAGGAGCGGGGTGTCGTGCGGCTGGAAGGGAGCTGGTCGGCCGGGGAGAAAACCGAGATTCGCCATGAGCTCCCGCACCTGCCCGGACTGGCCCCAGCTGATGGAGCTCGCTCCGGATCTTCAATTCATGCACTACACGGTCGCCGAGGCGCAGCTGCCCGTCGAGGTGCTGACGGCGATCACCCACGTCTCGCTCAGTGACGTCGCGATCTGCTGCGACCTCGAGCACCACGTCTACTACGACGCGCACACGGATCGCGAGGTCGCGGAAGCGCTGCGCAGCACCCACTGGTACGAGGTGCACGAGTACGTCCAGCGCGGGCCGGGCTCAGACCTGTCTGCGGCGTAGGAGCTCGTCCAGCGAGAGCGTGTTGAGCACGGCGCTCCGCGGTGCGCCGCCCCGCCGCGCCGTCGCCACGGACAGCTCCATGTTCCCGAGGCCGCGCGTCGAGTGGGCGTCGGTCGAGCAAACGATCGGCACGCCCGCTGCGAGCGCCTCGCGCACGTGCGTCCCGGAGAGGTCGAGGCGAGGCGACAGGCCGTTCACCTCCAGCGCGACGCCGGTCTCGAGCGCGACCTCGAAGACGCGCTCCAGGTCGAGCGCGTTCTCGGGCCGGTGGTTGAGGATCCGGCCCTTCGGGTGCGAGAGGCACGAGGCAGCCGGATGCTGCATCGCCTCGACGACGCTGTCGGTCAGCGCCTGCCGCCCCAAGCGCTGACCCGCGTGCAGGCTGATCTGCACCCACTCGAGCTCGGCGAGGACGTCGTCGGGGAGGTCGAGCGAGCCGTCGGGCAGGATGTCGCACTCGCTTCCGCGCAGGATCCTGAACGGAGCCAGCAGCTCGTTCGCCGCGGCGATCTCCTCGGCCTGGCGGCGGATGTCGTCGGCGTCGAGGCCGGGCACCACGCGCACGTTCCGCGTGTGGTCGCAGATCGCCAGGTACTCGTAGCCGAGCTCGCGGGCGGCACGGCCCATCTCCTCGACCGTCGCCTTGCCGTCGGACGCGGTCGAGTGCACGTGCAAGTCGCCGCGGACGTGCGCCAGCTCGAGCAGGTCGGCCGGCGGATCGTCCGCCTCGACCTCGCGGAGCTCCGGCGGCCGGAAGGGACGGCCGAGCGCTCGGTACACGTCGACCTCCGTGGCCGCGCCGGGCAGCTCGCCCAGCGAGGCGACGTACTCCGGCGAGCCGGTCGCGCGGCAGGAGAGCGGTGCCGAAGCTCTCCGGCGGCGCTGCGACGACCTCGACGGGGTAGCCGTCGGCGGTGACGCCGACCACGCGGTGCTCGTCGCGCTCGAGCACGGCCACGATCTGCGGCAGCTTCTCGACGCCAAGTAACAGACTGTTACTTGGCACGACGACCGCGAACCGCGTCGACAGCTCGCATGCGCGTCGCGGATCTCCCGCCGGTTCGCCGCCGAGCGCGCCGGCGATCTCGCCGACGAGCGCCTGGGCCTGGTTCAGCAGCATTCCGCGCTGCGGTCGCGCAGTCGACAGCTCCGCGAGGCCGGACTCGATCCGCGCTGCGGTCTTCGGCCCGATCCCGGGCACGCTTTCGAGCCGTCCTGCCGCGGCGGCCTCGCGCAGCTCCGCGAGCGTGCGGATGCCGAGGCCGTGGCCGAGCTCGCGCATCCGCTTGGTCGAGAGGCCGAGCAGCCGCGCCACGCCCACGAGCTCCGGCAGCGTCTGTTCCTCGAGCTCGCGCAGCTCGGCGAGCTCACCGGTCTCGACGAGCTCGCGCAGACGTGCCTCGATCCCGGGCCCGATGCCGGCGAGCTCGCGGACGCGCCCCGCGCGCACGAGCTTGTCGACGTCGACCGGGGTCGAGCGGATCAGGTCGGCCGCGCGCCGATACGCGCGCACGGTGTAGTAGCTGGAGCCGTTCAGGTCGAGCAGGGCCGCGAAGGCTTCGAGTCTCTCGGCCAGGGCTCCGTTGTCCATGACTAGAGTCTTTCCCATGGCACAGATCGTCGTCCCCTTCCGCGGCGAGTCCGCCAAGCAACGGCTCGACGCGCCTCAGGATGTGCGCGACCAGCTGGCGCTGGCGATGCTCGGCGACGTGCTCACAGCGGCCGTCGCGACCGGGCGGACGGTCCTCGTCACGAACGACGCGGCGGCTCGCACGCTCGCCGAGGAGCTCGGCGCCGAGATCGTCGACGATCCCGGCGGCGGCCAGGGCGCGGCCGTGGCAGCCGCTCTCGAGGAGACGGACAACGGCACCGTGCTCGTCGTGAACGCGGACGTCCCCTGCGCCGTCCCGCACGACCTGCGCACCCTCGCCGGCGCGGCCGACCTCGGTGCGCTCGGGCTCGTGGAAGCGGCGGATGGGACGACGAACGCGCTGGCGCTGCCGCGGGCGTCGCTGTTCGCACCTCTCTACGGCGGCGGCAGCGCGGCGCGCTTCCGCGACCACGCCGAGGGGTTCGGCGTCACCGCTGTCTCGGCGGCGATTCCGAATCTCTCCGACGACGTCGACACGCTCGAAGATCTCCATCGCCTCGGTCTCCGGGCCGGCCCGCGGACGCAGGTTGCGCTCGGGCAGCTCGACGGCCCGTGAAGGTCGTCCTGCTCTCCGGCGGAGTCGGCGGCGGCCGCTTCGCCCGCGGCCTCGTCGCCGCGATGGATCCGCGCGACGTGACCGTGATCGGGAACGTCGGCGACGACCTGGAGGTGCTCGGGATGGCCGTCTCGCCGGACCTCGACAGCGTTCTCTACGCCCTCGCCGGGCTGCACGACGAGGAGCGCGGCTGGGGCCGGGCCGGCGAGACCTGGGAGGCGCTCGGAACGGTGACCACGCTCGGCGGCGAGGACTGGTTCCGCCTCGGCGACCGCGACCTCGGCCTGCACCTCGTGCGTACGCAGGCGCTGCGTGCGGGCGAGCCGCTCTCGGCCGTCACGGCCAGGTTGGCCCGAGCGCTCGGGATCGAGGCGACGATCCTGCCGGCGACCGACGATCGCCTGCGCACGTGGATCGACACGGAGGCCGGGAGCTTCGCCCTGCAGGAGTGGTTTGTCGCGCGCGGCCACCGCGACGAGGTCGACGGCGTCCACTTCGAGGGCGAGGCAAGCCCCGCGCCCGGCGTGCTCGACGCCCTCGCCGAAGCCGACGCGATCGTGATCGCGCCCTCGAACCCCTACGTGAGCATCTGGCCGATCCTCGCCGTCGAGGAGATCCGCGCCGCCGTCTCCGGCCGCCGCGTTCCCTGTGTCGCGGTCAGCCCGCTCGTCGGCGGCCGCGCGGTCAAAGGGCCGGCAGACCGTATGCTCGCGCGGATGGCGGGCGGCACGACACCGGAGCACGTCGCCGGCTGCTACGAGGGCCTGATCGACGCGCTCGTCGTCGACGAGTCCGACCCGGCCGGCCCGCTCGCCGTGCGCAGGGTCGTCACGCAGACGCTGATGACCGATCTCGACGCGTCGCGCCGGCTCGCCGAGGCCGTCCTCGCAGGCGGCGGCGTGAGAGTCGCCGTCGTCGGCGGGACGGGCAGCTTCGGCCAGGCCGTGGCCAAGCGGCTGGTGGATGCCGGCGTCGACGTCGTGATCGGCTCGCGCGACGCCGAGCGCGCCCGCGAGGCCGCCGCGGCGGTCGGCGCCGAGGGTGCCAACAACGACGACGCCGTCCGGGGCGTCGACCTGGTCGTCTTCGCGGTCAACGCCGATGCGGCTGTCGACACCGCGCGCGATCTGCGCCCGTCGATCGGCTCGACGCCGGTCCTCTCGGTCTGCGCGGAGCTCACCTTCGGCCCCGGCGGCGTCAAGCCGTGCCTCGACGCAACCTCGATCGCCCGCCGGATCCAGGATGAGCTCGATGCCCCCGTCGTCGCCGGCCTCCACTCGCTGGCCGCGTCGAACCTCGCCGAGGCGCCGCCCGACGAGGACGCGCTCGTCTGCGGGGACGACGCCCTCGCGAAGGAGCTCGCGCTCGAGCTGGCCGGCAAGCTCGTCTCCGGCCGCGCGGTCGACTGCGGCCCGCTCGCGAGCGCCCGCGCGCTCGAGGGCATGACCGCGGTGATCGTGAACGTGAACAAGCGCTACAAGGCTCACGCCGGCCTGCGCGTCACCGGCCTCCCGTGAGCGCAGAGATCCGGGTCATCCCGCTCGAGGGCATCCCGGAGATCGAGGAGGGCGACGATCTCGTTGCGCTCTTCGCCGAGGCCGCGGAGCGGTCGGGTGGGTTCGAGGACGCCGACGTGCTCGTCGTCGCGCAGAAAGCGGTCTCGAAGGCCGAGGGGCGCATCGTCCGGCTGGACGAGATCGAGGCGTCGCCGCGCGCCCACGAGCTCACCGAGGAGGGACGCGACCCGCGCCACACCGAGGTGATCCTGCGCGAGAGCGCGCGCGTCATCCGCGTCCGGCCGCCGCTGATCATCGCCGAGACGCGACACGGCTTCGTCTCCGCGTCCGCCGGCGTCGACGCCTCGAACGCCAAAGGGGAGGGAACGGTCGTGCTGCTCCCGCTCGACTGCGACGCCTCGGCGGCCGCGATCCGCGACGGTCTCCGCGAGCGCACCGGCCGCGACGTCGGCGTCATCGTCAGCGACTCGTTCGGCCGCCCGTTCCGGCAGGGAACGGTGGAGGTGGCGCTCGGCGTCGCCGGCCTCACGGCTCTGCTCGACCTCCGCGGCACGCGCGACAGCGCCGGCTACGTGCTCCACGCGACGCAGATCGCCATCGCCGACGAGCTCGCCGCGGCCGCCGAGCTCGTGATGGGGAAGGTGAAGGGGATCCCGGCCGCCGTCATCCGCGGGATCGACGCGCGCGGCGACGGCACCGGCCACGACCTCGTGATCCCCGAGGAGCGCGACCTCTTCCGCTAGAGCGCTTCGAGTGCGAGCGCCGCGAGGCGCTGCCCGATCACCGGCGCGAACTTGAAGCCGTGCCCGCTGCACGGCGAGCCGAGGACGACGCGGCCGCGCCGCTCGAGCAGGAACTCGTCGTGCTCGCGGATCGTGTAGAGGCAGGTCTCGAGCGACAGCACCTCTCCCGCCTCGGGGAAGCGATGCGACACCCATGCCGCCGTCCGCTCGGCGATCTCCGGGTCGGGGCCGCCCGTCTCGTCGGGGTCGATCGTCGGCCCGGTCTGGTGCAGCCCTGCCTTGAGCTTGCCCACAGGCGCGATCAGCGAGTACGCCTGTCGGCCGCTCGTCATGTCGAGCACCGACGGCACGGGCTCCGCCTGGGTGAAGTACGACACCGTCTCGCGCGTCGGGTTCGCATCGACGCCGAAGAGCTTGGGCGCCCAGGCTCCCGCGGTGACGACGACCGCGCGTGCCCGCACGCCGGCGACCGTGACGGAATCGGCTTCCTCCTCGACCGACGTCGACCCGCACGTTCTCCCGAACCTCCGCGCCCGCCGTCCCTCGCCGAGGCGAGCAGAGCCTCGAGTGCGAGGTCGGCATAGACGATCCCACCGTCCTCCTGGAAGAGCCCGCTCGTCTCCGGCTCCAGTCGAACCGGAAAGCGGCGCTCGATCTCAGTGCCGTCGAGGATCTCGAAGCCGACGCCACACGCGGCGAGCGCATCGCGATTCGGCTCCCAGTTGCCGACGTCGAGCGTGCCGTGGAGCTCGAGCAGCGGCCGTCCGAGCTCAGCCTCGAGCTCGCGCCAGAGCGGATACGACTCCTGTGCGAGCCGCACCCAGCGCTCCTCGGGGTACGAGAGCCGGATGATGCGCGAGCCGCCGTGACTCGAGCCGAGCTCGTGCCCGAGCTCGAACTGCTCCAGGACGACGACGTCTCGCCCCGCCCGCGCCAGCGCCCGCGCGGTCGCGAGCCCCATCACGCCGGCGCCGACGACCACAACCTCGACGTCGAAGGAAGACACGCGCGGAGCGTAGCCCGCTTACTTACCGGCGAGCATGGCGAACAGTTGCGTCGGTGACAGCTGGTGATTCCCCTGCCGGTCGCGGTGCTCGATCCACAGGCCGCGCGTCTGCTGGTCCATGCCCAGCGTGAGCTCCTCGGCCCTCGCGGTCATCGCGTCCAGGACCCGCGTCGCCTCGTCGAGCTCGGCGAGCAGGTCGGCCGGCGGCCTGTCGGGAATCACGTACGGGTGCGGAATGCTCATGCCGATGGCCGGGTAATCGGCAGCGACGCGGCGGGCTTGAGCTACGAGCGCGAGCGGACGGCGGCGTGCGTCAGCGCGACCGCGTACGACTGGTCGGCGCTGCCCGAGGTGGCGGAGCGCCTGATCGCGACGACGTCGTCGAACGCTTCGAAGAAGAGGTCGAGCAGGTCGGCGTCGAACTGCGTGCCGCGCCCTTCCTCCATCATCGCCCGCGCCTCGTCGGGCTGGAAGGCGGCGCGATAGACGCGGTCGGAGGTGAGCGCGTCGAAGACGTCGGCGATGGCGGCGATGCGGCCTTCGATCGGGATCTCGTCGCCCGCGAGGCCGCGTGGGTAGCCGGTGCCGTCGATCCGCTCGTGGTGGGTGAGCGCCATCAGGGCGGCGAGCTCGAGCAGCTCGACGTCCGAGCCGGCGAGGATGCGGTAGCCCATCTCGGCGTGGCCTTCCATCACCGTGCGCTCCTCGTCGGTGAGGCGGCCCGGCTTGAGCAGGATCCGGTCGGGGATGCCGAGCTTGCCGACGTCGTGCATCGGGCTGGCGATCCGGATCATCTCGGCGCGCTCGGGGTCGATCGACGCGAGCCGCGCCAGCAACGAGCAGTAGAGGCTCATGCGGAGGATGTGCTCGCCCGTCTCCTGGTTGCGGAACTCGGCCGCCGACGAGAGCCGGCGAATCGTCTCCTCGCGCAGGTGCCGCAGCTCGGAGTCGGAGCTCTCCAGCTGAGCGATCGTGTCGCGTAGCGCCGACGTCCGGTCGAGCACGGTTTGCTCGAGCTGCTCGCGGTGACCGCGGTTCTCGATCTCGAGCGCGCGCCGGCGGAGTGCGTTGCCGACGTTGATGATCAGCTCGTTCGGCTTGAACGGCTTCAGGATGTAGCCGTAGGCGCCCAGCTCGATCGCGACGTCGGCGTAGCGGCGATCGTCCATCCCGGTGACCATGACGACGGCCGTGTCGGGGTACTGCGCGAGCACCTCGCGCGTGAAGTCGAGGCCCGACTCGCCGGGCATGTTGACGTCGCTGAGCACGAGCGCGACCTGCGTCTCGTCCAGCACCCGGCGCGCGTCGGCCGCGTCCTCGGCGGTCAGGCACTCGTAGCCCTGCGTGCTCAGCAGGCGTGCGAGCAGCGTGCGGATCTGCTCCTCGTCGTCGACGATGAGGAGCCGCTCGTAAGGAGGGGTGGTGGCCACGGTGCGGTTATCGGCAGTTTGCACGTGTTTTTCAATTGGCAACAAGCTCGAGCCGATTGCCCCATGGGTCGGTGATGTAGCAGCGGCTAACCCCCGGAATCGCCTGGTCTTCGGTGATTTCTACGCGCGCGGCCCGCAGGCGGTTCAGCAGCTCGTCGTACTGCGGGACCGATGAAGGCCGGGTGCGCCTTGCGCGCCGGCGCGAAGCCCGGCTCGACGCCGACGTGCAACTGCTGGGCGCCGACCTGGAACCAGGCGCCGCCGCGAGCCCGCAGCGCCTCGGGCTTCTCGATCTCGTCGAGCCCGAGCAGCTCGCCGAAGAAGGCCCGCGCGTCGTCCTCGCACCCGGCCGGGGCGGCGAGCTGGACGTGGTCGATGCCGCTCAACATGGGGGTTGCAGGCTACCGGCCGGTTACGCCCTGGATTACATCCGACGGGCAATGGTGCGGCGTCGGCGTCGGCAATAGCCTGCACGCATGGCGAAAGAGACAGTCGAGAGGTATCCGCCGATCACCGAAAGGCAGCGTGATGTGATCGTCCTCATCGCCGCCGGCTGCTCGAACGACGAGGTCTCGGAGCGGCTCGGTATCTCCCCCCGGACGGTGAAGGCGCATTGCGACGTGCTTCGGCAGAAGCTCGGCGTGCGACGTCGGCGACAGCTTCCGATCGCGTACAGGAGCTTGACCGGCGATGACCCTCTCGCGGACGGCCTCGGCCCTCCCAGGTCGGGGAGCTGACGGCAGGCGTGTCCGCGGCCGTACTGGCCGCGGGCACGCCTATTCATGCGAGCCGGAGCGAGGTACGCTGCGGAGTCTGGGATTTGTGGCACCCGTCACGAAGACATGGGCGAGGGCACTGCGACGACGAGTCAGCTCAGGCGCCGCCGAACCATCGAGCGGCCCCGACTGACGCGCCTGCTCGACAACAGCCAGGGCCGCTTCAAGCTGCTGATCGCGCCCGCGGGGTACGGGAAGACGACACTCGTGCGCCAGTGGCTGGTCGGGAAGACGGCGACTTGGTACACGGGTTCCCAAGCGTCGGTGGACGTGGCGGCACTTGCGGCGGGGCTCAGAGGTGCGGTGGCCACTCTCGTCCCGGGGAGTGGCGAGGCGCTGATGGAGCGGCTGCCGATCACTCCGCGGCCCGAGGACGAGGCCGACGTCCTGGCGGGGATGCTCGCCGGCGACCTGGCCGAGTGGCCCGCTGACGCATGGCTCGTGTTCGACGACTACCAGATGATCGCCGGCACAGCGCCCGCAGAGCGATTCGTCGAGAGCCTCCTACTGGAGGCGCCGCTGAACCTGATCGTGATGACCAGGCGTCGTCCGACTTGGGCGTCGTCGAGGAGGATTCTCTACGGCGAAGTCTTCGAGCTGGACCGCGAGGCGCTCGCCATGACCGATGCGGAGGCTCGCGACCTGCTGGCGGGGAGTGGCAGGAACCCGAGCGAACTGGTCGAGCTCGCTCAGGGGTGGCCCGCGGTGCTCGGATTGGCTGCTCTCTCGTCGGCGCCGCCGCCCGAGCTGACCGCGACGCCGCATCTCTACGGTTTCTTCGCGGAGGAGATCTACCAGCGCATCGATCCCAGCGTCAGGCGTGCTCTGTGCGAGCTTGCGCTCTACGACGTCGCCGGCCGCCGGCTTGCGCTTCAGCAGCTTCGTCCCGAAGAGGCAGAGCGAGTGGTCCAGGCAGGGGTTGACAGCGGTTTCCTGACCGAGGCAGCTGACGGACGCCTGGACATGCATCCCTTGCTGCGCACGTTCCTCGAGCGAAAGCTCGAAGAGGAATCCCTCGAAATCAAGCACGCGATCGTCTCGCGCGCAATGCGTAACTTGATCAACCACGCGTTATGGGACGAAGCCTTCGAAGTGGCGCACAGGCATCAGCCTGATTCGATTGAGGATCTGCTCGCCCTTTCGCTGGATCCGTTGCTCTCCTCTGGAAGGACCACCACTCTAAGCAGATGGCTTCCCGGCGTACCAGATGAGTCGCCTGCCGTTCGCGTCCTGTCAGCTGAACTTGCCTTTCGGGAAGGACGGTTCTACGAATCCGAAGCACTTGCTGGGCTCGCCGCGAGCGACCTGCGCACTGCGAAGCCTCTTGCGGTGCGGGGAAATCTCATTGCCGGACGCGCAGCACATGCCGCGTCGAGGGAGGTCGAGGCAACTGCGTACTATCGGACAGCGGGAAAACTCGCAGAGACACAGGAGCATCGGCGCGCGGCCGCATATGGCGAACTTGCAGCAGCAATCGATATGGAGAGCAACGACGCACTAGCTCTCGTCGAAGCCTTGGGTCCGATCGAAATGCTCGAGCCAGAGGAGCGAGTCGTGTACACGTGCCGTTTGCTCACTCTGGAAACACGGTTTGGTTCACCGATTAGTCTTGAGCAGGGACGGACAGCTAGACAACTATTGCGCCTAGTCCGAGATCCAATCTCGCGCTGCTCATTCAGGAACGTGTTCAGCTACACGCTTGCAGCAATGGGCCATCACGCGGAGGCGCTTGAGCTATCCGCTGAGCAGGTCGATGACGCGGAGCGCCACAGACTCGACTTCATCGTGCCGTACTCGCTGATCGTTCAAGCGCTTGTTGGGTTCAGCCGGCACTCATACGCTGGGGCCGAGGAGCTGCTCAACGAAGCAGAAGAGCGAGCCTTGGGAGCCGGGGACCGCACGGCGTATCACATTGCTTGGGCACTTCGAACTCGGCTGTATGCGGCACAGGGAGCTTACGACTTGGCGCTCTCGCGTGCCTTCGACCCTGCGGACTCAATGACGAAGTCTCTCAGGGCCGAATTGGCTTCCGCATACGCCGTCGCGCTGGCGGCAGTGGGAGAAGCCGCACGTGCTAGAGCGTTAGCCATCGGAGCACGCCAAGAGTCGAGATGCATTGAAGGGACAGTGAGTTCGCATGCGGCGGAAGCGATAGCTGCGCTTCGGGATTCTGAGCACGGCGACGCACTTGGTCACGCACGATCTGCCCTTGCAAGCACGGTGCGCTCAGGAATCATCGAGCCGTTCGTTTCCGCTTATCGTGGAACCCCAGAACTCATCGCATGCCTGCTTGAGGATCCGGGGACGCACGACGATCTGCTTCGGGTTCTCACAACCGCAGGGGATGCACGGGGCATCGCGCCAGGCGCGTCACCCCCTAACCACTCAGTGCACACTCTCTCTCCGCGTGAGAAGGAGGTCCTTGCGCTGCTTGCCCAGGGCTTGACGAACCGAGAGATCGGTGCAGCATTGTTCATCAGCCCGGTGACCGTGAAGGTTCACGTCAGGCACATTTTCGAGAAGCTCGGCGTGAGTTCGAGGGCTGCCGCAGCCACCCGTGCAGGACAGCTCGATCGAGACTAGGCGGCTTTCCTCGAGAGCGTCATGAGTGCGCTAGAAACGGCAGCCTGATCCGAGGGCCGCCGCACAGACATTCAGCCCGAGCAATTTGGGTCACGCAAATCCAACGGCTGCAACGGCGGCTGGCGTCGACACTTCCCGGTGGCCATCGCCACCGGAGGAGAAGTCAAAGTCGGGCCGTTTGCCGAGTCTGTAATCCTCGTCCGCAGTCGCGAGGATTGCTTCGAATGCAGCGACGACTGACGTGTCGAACTGCGTGCCAACGGCCTGTGCCAATCGCATGCGGGCCACACGGCTTGGCATGGCCTCGCGTACGGGCGATCGGAGGTCATTGCGTTATACGCATCCGCCACCGCGATGATCCTGGAGAGAAGCGGGATCTCTTCCCCGGAAACCCCGTTGGGGTAGCCGTTCCCGTCCATGCGCTCGTGATGGTGGCGAACGATCGCGGCCACATCGCCGTAGTCCTCGACTTTCTCAAGAATTCCAGCGCCGATTTCCGAGTGCGTTTGCATGACGCGTCTCTCCTCGAGCGTCAGAGGGCCCTCCTTCTCAAGGAGACCCGGCGGAAGACCAATCTTTCCGATGTCATGAACGAGTCCCGCAAGATGAATGCGCTGCTGTAGATCGGGCGAAAGGTCCATACGTGCAGCAATGTCGCGTGAGTAGATGGCCACGGCTGCCGAGTGGCCGGCCGTATAGCGATCCCGTGCGTCCAAGGTAGCGATGAGGGCCGCGGCGAACGACAGGTGCGCCTGCTCAAGCCGCTGGTAAGCGTCCGACAAGCCGCGAGCTGCCGCGCGCTGCTCCTGATAGAGATGGGCGACGCGCTGAAGTGCAAGAACTGGAATGAAGAACGTCCCCACCACGGCGAAGGAGTACTGCTCGTAACCCCACACCAGGAAAGCAACCAGGGGGACGTACAGAGGGATCGCAAGCAAGAAGAGCGGCACAGTGGCGCGCGGATACGAGAATGGTGATGCGGATCCTCGTACGGCCAATGTCGCCATGTTGGCCACCACATCGACTAGTAGATACGCAAGCGCAGCGGCGGTAACGGCCACAACAATTCGCAAAGAACGCTCGTAGAGGAACCGCTGTAGATCGCCGCCGCGGCGAGCCCAGCCCCGGCTCCGGTGAGCGCGCGGGCGCACGTATAGACGGCCCATCGAAGATGAGGAGCCCGGAAGTCCGCGAGAATTCCGAGCGCCCCGACGGCGAATGCTGCTAGCGGGCCGAAGGCGACAGCAGCGAATGCCAGTGGCACAAACGAGACGGCGATCTCAATCCCGTTCTGACGGTCGCCGAACAGCGCGACGCCATGACGCTCTGCCAGACCGGAAACAACTGCGAGGGCGGCAATGATCCACCACTGGGGCAGTGAGTAGCCGCTCGCCAAAAGGGCAGCGTAAGTCGCCACCGCTACCACAGTGAGCAACCCTGCCCAGACTACTGACCGGGTTTCTTGCTGACTCCGCTGTGTGATCTGAATCTGCCGCATCTTCAGAAAAGCTTGCTTTCTCCCCCAAAAGGGTTATACGATCGGCGAGCCGTTAGTTCCTCGATTGTGGAGGTCATCGTGATTAGTTTGAAGACTCGCCTCGTGTCACTCGTCGGCGCTGCCTCGCTTTTGGCGATGCTCGTCGGCGGTGGCAAGTCCTGGTAAAGCTGACAAATCCTCCTGTTCTTCAGCGTAGGAGACATCCCTCGTAAGGGTGGTTCTCCACAGGCTGTGGATTCAGGGGATAGTTCGGCTAGGAGATCTGCAGACCGCGCTGGGGTACGCCGCCTCGGCGCGTCTGCCTGGTCCGAAGCTGTGGAGAGTGCTGTTAGCTAGCCGATGAGGCCGCGGCGATAGCCGACGGCGACGGCATGGGCCCGGCTACGGGCCTGCAGCTTCGCGAGCAGATGGCGGACGTGCGACTTGACCGTCTCCTCCGAGAGGAAGAGGCGCTGGCCGATCTCGCGGTTGACGAGGCCGTCCGCGACGAGCTGCAGCACCTCGATCTCGCGCATCGTCGGCTCCTGCTCGAGCTCGCGCATCGGCGCGGTGAACGGGATCACCTCGGCGCTGCCGTTGGATCGCCTGGCCGCAGCCGCCTCGAAGCGGCGACTGTGGTCCATGTAGCGGTTGAGGATCTCTTGGCGCTCTGCAGCGTCCACGACCCCGATATCGGCCTGCCGGCCAGGGGTCTTTAGCTCGATCGAGGGACTCCGATCGAGGGAGGCAACAAGCCTTACGAAACCTCGTCGAACCTCACGTAGGTCGGGTGGTTCCTCCTCCTCGACCACCGAACGGCCGCCGGCGGCGTGGAGGATGCGCCGCTCGCCGAGCCAGAAGGCGATGTGGGTTGTCCGCTCGGCGCCGTAGGTGGCGAGATCGCCGTATTGCGGCTCGTCGATCGGGACGCCCACCGCCTCCTGCTCGTGCGCGTCGCGCGGCACGAGCGAGCCGAGCCGCCGCCACGCCATGTGCACGAGGCCGGAGCAGTCGATCCCGTGCTCGCTCATCCCGCCCCACAGGTACGGCGCTCCGAGATAGGCCCGCGCCTCCTCGACCGGGTCGCCGTCGCGAACCGGAGGCAGCCAGTCGCCGGGCGGCTCCTGCGAGAGCGCGCCGGCGGCGATCCAGCCGGGATAGTGGTAGGCGGTCGTCACGCGCGCCCAACCGCCCCGGCGCTCGGCAACCGCGAGCGGCTCGCCGCGGAGCGCCTGCGTCACCTGCTCCGACGACGCGTCCGGCTCGGCGTGGAGCGGCGCCACCTCGAGCGCGCACGAGCAGAGCTCAGGCACGGCGCGACCGCACGAGACCGCGCAGCCGCTCGAGCCTCGCGTCCCACTCGCCGCCGACCCGGGCGATCCACAGCGCCGCGGCGTCGAGTGAGTCCCGGTTCAGGTGGTAGAGCGTCTCCCGGCCCTGCTTGCGCGAATCGACGAGCCCCGCCTCCCGCAGTGCGACGAGGTGCTTCGAGACAGCCTGGCGGGTCACAGGCAGCTCGGAGGCCAGCTGCGTCGCCGTAGCCTCGTGCCGCGCGAGCGCCTCGACGAGATGGCGCCGCGTCGGGTCACCCAGCGCGTCGAAGACGTCGCTCAAGCGTGTGCGTAGGCGAGTGCGTGGAGCGAGAGCGCGGTGGCCCAGCCGGCGCCGGCCGTCTCGGTGACGAGCACGCGCGTGCCGCCGTCGACCTCTTCCAGGTCGATCTCGACGTGACCGTCGTCCCAGGTGAAGGTGAAGCGCCGTTCGGGATCGACCTCTTCGACCACCGCGTGGCGCTCGTCCCCGTCGTCCCAGCGGAAGACGCCGTCGCCGCCCGGCTCGAGATCGAGCTCGACGTCGTTGGCGAACCACTCCTCGAGCAGCTCCGGCTCGGTGAGTGCCGCCCAGACCTCCTCCACCGGAGCCTCGAGCACGACCTCGCGCGTCACCTCCACGATCGCCTCCCTTGTCGCGCAACCCTACGGTTGCGTATAGTGATGCAACCCAATGGTTGCACTTTAACGGAAGGAGCCGGCGTGAGCCCGCTGATCCCGATGGTCGTCGAAGCCGATGGCCGCTACGAGCGCTCGTTCGACATCTACTCGCGCCTGCTGCGGGAGCGGATCGTCTTCCTCGGCCGCGAGGTCGACGACGAGATCGCGAACGTGATCGTCGCCCAGATGCTCTTCCTCGAAGCGGAGGATCCCGACAAGGACATCTCGCTGTACATCAACTCTCCGGGCGGCTCGGCGTACGCGGGGATGGCGATCTACGACGCGGTGCAGTACGTCAAGCCGGACGTCTGCACGATCTGCGTCGGGATGGGCATGTCGGCGGCGGCGATGGTCCTGGCCGGCGGCGCGCCCGGGAAGCGGATGGCGCTTCCGAACGCGAAGATGATGATCCACCAGGGCTCCGCCGGCTTCCGCGGCACCCCGGCCGACATCGAGATCCATGCGCAGGAGGTGCTCTCGATGACGCGCCGCATGGCCGAGATCCTCGCCAAGCACACCGGCCAGCCGTTCGAGCAGGTGATGGCCGACATCGACCGCGACCGCTTCATGACGCCCGACGAGGCGCTCGGCTACGGGCTGATCGACAAGATGGTCGAGCGGAAGGCGCTGGCCGCGTAGCTACTCGGCGCCCGCGTGCTCGACCTCGTCGGCGGCGCGGTGGTAGCGGTGGTCGCCGTCCAGGATCGTCGCAACCTTCCCAGAGCTTGGGTACTCCGCGACGTCGGGGCTCGCGTTCGTGGAGACGATGAGGACCCGCGTCGTCGCGTCGCTGTCGTTCCGGACCTGGTGGCCGCCCTCCGGGCCGCGCGGGAACGGGACGACGTCGCCCTCCTCGAGCTGCCGGTCGCCGTCGTGCATGCGGACGGTGGGGCGGCCGCGGAGGACGATGAGCAGCTCCTCGGAGCCGTGGTGGAAGTGGTAGACGAACTGCGTCGAGCCGGGCTGGAGCTCCCAGATCGAGGCGCCGAGGCCGTTCGAGGCCGAGCGAGCGAGCCGGCGCGCCCCGAGCCCGCCCCAGTCGGGAACGTCGTCCCAGACGTTGGTCGCGTCGGTCACGACAGCCTCAGAATCAGCTCATCGATCTCCTCGCCACGTGCGTTCGCGTATCCCCTCGTTTCGCCGACGCGCTCGAAGCCGCACTTCTCCAGCACGCGCAGCGAGCCTGCGTTGTCGGCTGCGGCAACGCCGTAGAGCGGCCGTGCCGTCTCGATCTCGAGGAACGCGGCGAGCGCCTGCGTGGCGAGGCCCTTGCCCCAGTGCTCGCGGCCGAGCCAGTACGTGACCTCGCGGTCGCCGTCCTGCGTCCAGCTCGAGATCACACCGACGACGACACCGTCCACCTCGATCGTCCTGTGCGTGTTCTCGTCGTTGGCGCGCAACCGCGCCCAGCGAGCGTCGAACGCCTCACGGTCGTTGGGATTCTCGGCCGTGAAGGCCGCCATTCTGTTCGACTCGGGGTCGACCCAGTGCTCGAAGAACACGTCGAGATCCTCGTCGCGAACGTCGCGCAGGATCATCAGACGACCGGCGGCTCGTAGGCGGGGACCGGGGCGCCGGGCTCGAACAGCACCTCGCGCTGCTGCGGCTGGATCTCGCCTGCCTTGATCTTCTCGGCGTAGTGGCACTTGACGAGATGGCCCTCCAGCGGGCGGAGCTTCGGCTCGTCGTCGGCGCAGCGCGTCGGCTGGACGTACGGGCAGCGGGTGTGGAAGCGGCACGCACCCGGCGGATTCGCAGGGCTGGGGAGATCGCCCTGGAGCAGGATCGACGTGCGCTGGCGCTCCACCACCGGGTCGGGGATCGGGATCGCCGACAGGAGCGAGATCGTGTACGGGTGGAGCGGGTTGTCGTAGAGGTCGTCGGCGGGAGAGAGCTCCATGATCTGGCCCAGGTACATGACCGCGATCCGGTCGGAGATGTGCCGGACGACGGCCAGGTCGTGCGCGATGAACAGGTACGTGAGGTCGAAGTCGGTCTGAAGCTGCTCCATCAGGTTGACGATCTGTGCCTGGATCGAGACGTCGAGCGCCGAGACCGGCTCGTCGCAGACGAGGAAGTCCGGATTGAGCGCGAGCGCGCGGGCGAGGCCGATCCGCTGACGCTGGCCGCCGGAGAACTCGTGCGGGTAGCGCGACGCTGCATCTTGCGGCAGCCCGACCACCTCGAGCAGCTCGCGCACCGTCTTGCCGAGGTCCTTGCCGCCGCGGCCGTGCACGCGCAGAGGCTCGCCGACCATGCGCCCGACCGAGTGGCGCGGGTTCAGCGAGGCATACGGGTCCTGGAAGATCATCTGCATCCGCCGGCGCAGCGGCCGCAGCTCGTTCTCGCCCATGTGCGTGATGTCGGTGCCGTCGAAGACGATCTTGCCTCCGGTGGGGTCGTACAGGCGCAGCAGCGCGCGCCCGACGGTCGACTTGCCGCAGCCCGACTCGCCGACGAGCCCGAGCGTCTCGCCGCGCTTGATCGTCAGCGAGACCCCGTCGACCGCCTTGACGTCGCCGACGTGGCGGTCCAGCAGGATGCCGCTGCGGATCGGGAACCAGACGCGAAGATCCTCGACCTCGACGAGCGCGTTGCCGCCGTTGTGCTCACGCGGCGCCGCCGAGCCGGGTGCGCTGCCACTCGTCCGCCGGCACGGGGTTGAAGCAGCGGACGTGCTGACCGCGCTCCAGCTCCTTGAGCGGCGGTACCTCCAGCCGGGACTGCTCGACCTCGAACCGGCAGCGCGGCGCGAAGGGGCACGCCGCCGGCGGGCTGAGCATGTTTCGCGGTGCGCCGGGGATGGGCTGCAGCCGCTGGCGGCGGCCGGCGTCGATTCGGGGCACGCTCTGGAGCAGTCCGAGCGTGTACGGGTGGCGCGGGGTGGCGAAGAGCTGGTCGGCGCTGCCGGTCTCCATGAACATGCCGGCGTACATGACGTTCACGCGCTCGCACATGCCGGCGACGACGCCGAGGTCGTGTGTGATCAGGATCAACGCCGTGTCGCGCTCGGAGACGAGCGTCCTCAGCAGCTCCAGGATCTGCGCCTGGATCGTCACGTCGAGCGCGGTGGTCGGCTCGTCGGCGATCAGCAGCTTCGGCTCGCACGCGAGCGCCATGGCGATCATCGCGCGCTGGCGCATGCCGCCCGAGAACTGGTGCGGGTAGTCCTTCAGACGCTGCTTCGCGCCCGGGATCCCGACCTGGTCGAGCAGCTCGGTGGCGCGCTTGTCGGCCTGCTCGCGGCCCATCCCGAAGTGGGTCTCGAGCGCCTCGCGGATCTGCCGGCCGATCGTGAGGACCGGGTTCAGCGAGGTCATCGGGTCCTGGAAGATCATCGCGATCTCCCGGCCGCGGATCGACCGGAGCTGCTCGTCGTTCATGGCGAGCAGGTCGCGGTCGCCGAAGAGCGCCCGCCCGTTCGTGACGCGCGCGTTGCGGCTGAGGATCCCCAGGATCGCCAGCGAGGTGACGCTCTTGCCGCAGCCGGACTCGCCGACGATGCCGAGCGTCTCGCCCGGCGCGATGTCGAAGGACACGCCGTTGACCGCGTGCACGAGCCCCCGCTCGGTGCCGAAGCGGACGTGCAGGTCCTCGACTGTGAGCAGAGGCTCTCTAGCCACGACCCCTCAACTTCGGGTCGAGCGCTTCGCGCAAGCCGTCGCCGATCAGGTTGAAGCCGAGCACGGAGATGATGATCGCGATCCCGGGGATGATCGCCAGGTGCGGGGCGGTCTGGAGGTAGCGAGTCGTGTCGGTGAGCATCGTCCCCCACTCGGGCGTGGACGGATCCTGCGGCCCGAGGCCGAGGTAACCGAGCCCGGCGACCTCGATGATCGCGGTCGCGAGTGCGAGCGTCGCCTGCACGATCACGGGCGAGATCGCGTTCGGCAGGATGTGCGACGCCAGGATCGTCCGGCGTGGCACGCCGATCGAACGTGCCGCGAGCACGAAATCGTTGTCCCGCTGCCCGAGGATCGATCCGCGCATGAGCCTCGCGAAGATCGGTATCTGCGTCACGCCCACCGCGATCATGATCTGGAACAGGCCCGGGCCGAGCATCGCGACGATCCCGATCGCCAGCAGGAGGCCGGGGATCGAGAGCATGATGTCCATCAGCCTCATGATCACGGAGTCGACGATGCCGCCGACGTAGCCGGCGATCGAGCCGAGGATCAGGCCGATGGACAGTCCGACCGCCACCGAGACGACGCCGATCAGGAGCGAGAAGCGGGCGCCGTAGATGATGCGCGAGAGCTCGTCGCGACCCTGCTGGTCGATCCCGAACCAGTGCTCGGCTGACGGACCGGGGCAGCAGCTGCCGCCGAGGCGCGAGAGGTCGCCGGTGCGCGGGTCCTCCGGAGCGATCCACGGTGCGAACAGCGCCACGACGACGAAGAGCCCCACCAGGCAGAAGCCGACCAAGGCTCCTGGGTTGCGCCGCAGCCGTCGCCAGGCGTCGCTCCAGAGGCCGCCGGCCGCCGGCTCGAGGCCGATCTCTCGGGCTTCGATCTCGGCGAGGCTCAACTGAGCCGGATCCTGGGGTTGAGGAGCGCGTACGAGATGTCGACGACCAGGTTCACGAGCACGAACACGACCGCGATGAAGAGGATCCCGCCCTGGAGCACGGGATAGTTCCTCGCTTCGATCGCCTCGACGAGCCAGGTGCCGATCCCCGGAAAGGCGAACACGCTCTCCGTCAGGACGGCGCCGGAGAGCAGCAGTCCCGCCTGGAGGCCGATGATCGTCGTGATCGGCAGGAGCGCGTTCCTCAGCACGTGGCGGCGGTCGACGAGCCCCGGTGAGACGCCCTTCGCGCGGGCGGTGCGAACGTAGTCCTCGTTCTGGACGTCGAGCACCGAGGCGCGCGTGATGCGCGCGATGATGGCCAGCGGGATCGAGCCCAGCGCGATCGCGGGCAGGATCAGATGCTTGATCGTGTCCCAGAGTGCTTCAGGGTTGCCCGCGATGATCGAATCGAGGATGTAGAAGTTCGTCGGGTGCTCGATCGTGATCAGCACGCTCATCCTCCCGACCGTCGGTAACCAGGCCGAGCTGCACCGCGAAGATGTACTTGAGGATGATCGCGAGGAAGAAGATCGGGATCGAGATGCCGAGCAGCGAGCCGACGAGGCTTAAGTGGTCGAAAACACCCCCGTAGCGCTTGGCGGCGAAGAATCCGAGTGGGATCCCGAAGAGGACCGAGAAGAGCATCGCCGCGACCGCGAGCTCGATCGTGGCCGGGAAGCGCTGCGTGAACTCGTCGAACACCGGTCGTCGCGACGTGATCGAGTCGTTCCGAAGTCGCGGCTGACGAGTCTGACTTCAGATACGAGCCCAGTACTGCTCGTGGATCGGGTCGTTCGAGGCCGTACTGCTCCTGCACCGCGGCGACGGCCTCGGCCGTCGCGCGCTCACCCGAGGAGCGCAGTCGCCGGCGCTGCCCGGTAAGGCCCTGATCCAGAGGAAGACCAGGATCGAGAGCCCGAGCAGGATCGGGACAAGGAGCAAGAGCCGGCGGACGACGAAGCGCAGCATGTCGTCCGCCGGACTCTAGCTTCCCTCCTACTTATTCCTCGATCGTTACCGTCGAGAACAGCTCGTTCGTCGTCGGACTTGCGATGTAGCCCTTGACCTTCGCCGAGAAGGCGAGTGCGGGCTTGGAGTGCGCGTAGGGGACGCCTGGCAGCTGGGTCATGATCTGCCGGTTCGCCTCCTGGTACAGCGACTCCCGCTCGGACTGCTCCGTCTCGATCTCAGCGTCGTTCAGGAGCTTCTCGATCTCGGTGAGCGGCTTCGTCGTCGTTCCCCAGGCCTTCTGCGGGCTCTGGAAGAACGTGCCGATGAAGTTGTCCGCGTCGCCGTAGTCGCCGGTCCAGCCGAGCATGCGCAGGTTGCCTGCGTTGCCTTCGTCAGCGCGGCCCAGGTAGTCCGGGTTCCACGGAGCGCTCTTTGGCGTCACCTTGAAGCCCGACTTGTTCAGGCTCGCGGCGAACGCCTCGAAGTTCCGCTTCGGGTCCGGCATGTACGGACGCGAGACGTCCGTCGGATACCAGAACTCGAGCGCGACCGGGAGCGTGTAGCCGGCGTCCGTCAGGATCTGCTTCGCCTTCTCCGGGTCGTAGGTGTACTCCGGGACGTCATCCGCGTAGCCGACGACCTCCGGCGGCATGAACTCCTTCGCCACCACGGCCCGGCCGGAGTAGAAGTTGTCCACGACCGCCTGGCGGTCGAGTCCGTACGCGATTGCCTCGCGCACCTTCACGTCGTCGGTCGGCTTCTTCGCGATGTTGAAGCCGACGTAGGCCACGTTGAACGCGGGCCGGTCGATGATCTGCAGGTTCGAGTCGGCCTCGATCGTGGCGATGTCCTGCGGCTCGACCAGGTCGTAGCCCTGGATCTCGCCCGTCTGCAGTGCCTGCAGGCGTGCGGCGTTGTCGGCGAT
Source organism: uncultured Gaiellaceae bacterium (assembly GCA_963820565.1). GTDB lineage: Bacteria > Actinomycetota > Thermoleophilia > Gaiellales > Gaiellaceae > Gaiellasilicea. The sequence goes on along the minus strand of CAWGAD010000005.1, from coordinate 234,356 downwards.
CGGCCGGATGATCAGCGTGTCGATCTTCGCCTTGTCGCCCCAGTAGTCGTCGTACTTCGAGAGCGTGATCCGGTCGTTCCGCACCCACGAGTCGAACTTGAAGGGGCCGGTCCCGATCGGGTGCTCGGTTGCGAACGTGCCGCTCGGGCTGAAGACGCCGTCGGCGTCGGTGGTGCCCTCGTCGGCCTTGAACTCCGTCAGCGCCTTCGGGCTGGCGATCGAGAACGCCTGCTGCGAGAGGGCTGGGATGAACGTCGCCGACGGCTTCGTCAGCGTCAGGACCGCGGTCGACGCGTCTGTCGCGGAGCAGCTCTTGTACAGGCTGTCCTCGGGCGCTCCACTGTCCTTGTTGTAGGTGGAGAAGCCGCCGAAGACGACCTGCCAGTAATAGGTCGCGCCCGGATTCTGGAGCGCCCCTTTGAAGTTGAACCAGCGGTCGAAGTTGAAGCAGACCGCCTCCGCGTCGAGCGTCTCGCCGTCGTGGAACGTGACGCCCTGGCGAATCTTGAACGTCCAGACGGTGCCGTCGTCGTTGGCCGACCAGCTCTCTGCGAGGCCGGGCTCGGGCTCGGTCGTCCCTGGCTTGAGCGCCACCAGCGTCTCGAAGATCTGGGTGATCACGCGGAGCGACTCACCGTCCGAGACGAGTGCGCCGTCGAGCGCGACGGGGTCGGAGGCGCCGCTGAAGACGAGCGTCCCACCTGTCGCCCCGCTGCCTTCCTCCGTCGTCGTACCTGATGCCTCGTCGTCATCGCCGCCACAGCCGGCCGCCGCGACGGCGAGCATCGCCACGACGAGCAGCATCAGCAGCCTGTGCCACTTGATCCTCAAGTTGTCTCCTTTCGATGCTCCCGGGTTCAGCGGGAGTATCCAGGAGTTCGTCCCGCGGGCGCAAATCGGATTTCTGCACAGGAACGACAAAGGGCGGCATAAGCCGCCCTTTGTGAGCTTCGTTTGTCGCTTACGCGGCGAGCGAGGCCAAGTCGCGCAATGCCGCGAGCCGCGAGAGCGCCTGGCCCTCGAGCTGGCGGACGCGCTCGCGCGTCAGGTCGAGCTCGTGCCCGATCGCCTCGAGCGTCCAGGGCTCGCCCTCGAAGCCGAACCGCAGCTCGAGGATGCGCCGCTCCCGCTCCGGGAGGGCGTCGAGCGCCCGGCGGACGCCCTGCTTGCGCAGCGACTCCTCTGCCTCGTCGAACGGGTCCGCGGCCTCGCGGTCGGCGAACAGGTCGCCGAGCTCGCCCTCGTCGTCGGCGCCGACCGTCTGGTTCAGCGAGACCGACGCGTGAGCGGCGCCCAGCGCCTCGTCGACGTGCTGGAGCGGAAGCCCAGTTGCCTCGGCGAGCTCCTCCTTCGTCGCCTCGCGGCCCAGCTCGACCTCGAGCCGGCGCGCCGCGCGCGACAGCTTCTGCTGCCGCTCGACGACGTGGACGGGCACGCGGATCGTCCGCGCATGGTTGGCGACGGCGCGCTGCACCGACTGGCGGATCCACCAGGTCGCGTAGGTCGAGAACTTGAAGCCACGCCGCCAGTCGAACTTCTCGACCGCGCGGTTCAGGCCCAGCGTTCCTTCCTGGATCAGGTCGAGGAACGGCACGCCGAGGCCGCGGTAGCCCTTGGCGATCGAGACGACGAGCCGGAGGTTCGACTCGATCATCGTCCGCTTGGCAACCACGTCGCCGCGCTCGATCAGCTTCGCGAGCTGGACCTCCTCGGCGGCGTTCAGGAGCTTGTGGCGGCCGACGTCGGCGAGGAAGAGCTGCAGGCTGTCCGCAGCGCCTGTGGCCACGGACGCCACCGGAGCCGGCTCGGCCTCGGTGTCCTTCTCCTTGTCGGCGTCCTTCGTCTCCTTCTCCTTGGCTGCGCGCGACTGCCCGACCTCCAGGCCGAGAGTCTCCAGCTCGCGGGTGAGCTGTTCCGTTTCCTCGTCGTTCAGGTCGTGCTCGAGCACGAACGCCTCGAACTCGGTGGGCTCGATGAACCCACGCTCCTCCGAGCGCTCGACGAGCGCCTTGACCTGCTCCGACTCAATCAATTCGATCAGCTGATTCTGCGTCAAAGAGAAACGTCAGTCCTTTCGGGTGCTACTTCGGCGGCGGCTACAAACTTACGCACCATAAGCTGTTGCTCCTGCTTTTGCCAGGGGGTACCGGCCCCTAAGGCGTGTTACAAGCTCAAACGTTGAGCCCTGTCGATCTATTCCGGTGAGGGCGGAAATCGGTTTGTGCGCGAGCCACGCTAGCGCTCTGAGCGCGCCCTCACTAAGACAGACGCCGGAAGTACCTAAAAGTTTGCACGTACGTTGAGCTTACGCGGCAGATCGGCGGCCGCCGCTGCGCTTCCGCTTCGGCGCCGGGCCCTTCGAGCGGCGATCGGCGAGCAGCTCGGCCGCCCGTTCGATCGTGACCGATTCGGGGTCGTCGCCGCGTCGGAGGCTTGCGTTCGTCTCGCCGTCGGTGACGTACGGGCCGAAACGGCCCTCCTTGAGCACCACCGGCTTGCCGCTGACCGGGTCGGCCCCGAGCTCGCGGAGCGGCGGCTTCGCCTCGCCCCGGCCACGGCGCGGCTTCGGCTGGGCGAGCAGGGCGAGCGCGTCCTCGAGCGTGATCGTGAAGAGCTGCTCCTCGGTCTCGAGCGAGCGTGAGTCGGCGCCCTTCTTCACGTACGGGCCGTAGCGGCCGTTCTGGGCGGTGACCTCCTCGCCGTCCGCCGGGTCGTTCCCGAGCGAGCGGGGCAGCGAGAGCAGGCGCACGGCCTCGTCGAGGGTGACCGTCTCCGGAGACATCGACTTGAAGAGGGAGGCGGCGCGCGGTTTCTCGGTCGCTCCCTCCTCGAGCGTCTCCGTCACGTACGGGCCGTAGCGGCCGGTGCGGACCGAGATCTCGCGGCCCCACTCCGGATGCGTGCCGAGCGCTCGGTCGCCCGCCGGCGCGGCCAGCAGCTCGGTGGCCTTCTCGACCGTGAGCTCGTCCGGGGCCATGTCCTCCGGCACGCTCGCGCGCTCGTCGTTGCGCTCGACGTAGGGGCCGTACCGGCCGACGCGCAGCACGATCCCGTCGCCGATCGGCAGCGAGTTGACGGCGCGCGCGTCGATCTCGCCGAGGTCGGAGACGAGGCTGTGCAGGCCCTCGTCGCCGACGCCGTCGGTGCCGTAGTAGAAGTGGCGCAGCCAGTCGACGCGCTGCTGGTCGCCGGCGGCGATCCCGTCGAGATCGTCCTCCATCTTGGCGGTGAAGTCGTAGTCGACGAGCTTCGTGAAGTGCTGCTCGAGCAGGCCGGTGACGGCGAAGGCGAGGAAGGACGGGACCAGGGCGGTGCCGCGCTTGAAGACGTAACCGCGGTCGAGGATCGTGCCCATGATCGAGGCGTACGTCGAGGGGCGGCCGATGCCGCGCTCCTCGAGCGCCTGGACGAGGCTGGCCTCGGTGTAGCGCGCGGGCGGCGTGGTGGCGTGGCCCTCGGGCTCGAGTGTGAGAGCGCGCAGCTCGTCGCCGGGCTTGAGGTGGGGCAGCGGGCGCTCCTCCTCCGGTGCGGCCTGCTCCTCGTCGCGGCTCTCCTCGTACGCGGCCAGGAAGCCGCGGAAGGTGATCACGGTGCCGGAGGCGGAGAACTCGGCGTCGCGGCCGGACGGAGTCGTCGCGCCCAGGCGCAAGGTGACGGTGAGGCCCGCGTGCGTCGGCCATCTGCGAGGCGAGCGTGCGCTTCCAGATCAGGTCGTAGAGCGCCAGCTCGTCGCGGTTCAGCTCGCGCTCCAGCTGCTTCGGCGTCCGGAACGAGTCACCGGCGGGGCGAATCGCCTCGTGTGCCTCCTGTGCGTTCTTCACCTTGCGCGTGTACTGGCGCGGCGCTTCCGGGATCGAGTCGGCGCCGTAGAGCTCGACCGCCTGCTTGCGCGCTGCGGCGAGCGCCGACTCGGACAGCGTCGTCGAGTCGGTGCGCATGTAGGTGATGTAGCCGTTCTCGTACAGGCGCTGGGCGACGCGCATCGTCGTCTGCGCAGCGAAGCGCAGCTTGCGGCTCGCCTCCTGCTGCAGCGTCGAGGTCATGAACGGCGCGGCGGGCCGGCGCGTGTACGGCTTCTCGTCGGCCGAGCGGACCGCGAACGTGACGCCCTCGAGCTCCGCGGCGAGCTCGCGCGCCGCCGTCTCGTCGAGACGGGCGAGGTCAGCGGACTTGAGCGTGCCGTTCTGGGCGAAGTCGCGGCCCTGAACGACGCGCTTTCCGTCCAGCGCTGCGAGCCGAGCCTCGAAGGAACCGGGGTCGAACAGCCCTTTGATGTCCCAGTACTCGGCGGACACGAAGGCTCGCCGCTCGCGCTCCCGCTCGACGACGAGCCGGACGGCCACCGACTGCACGCGCCCGGCCGAGAGTCCCTGCATGACCTTCTTCCAGAGCACCGGCGAGACTTCGTAGCCGTAGAGCCGGTCGAGGATGCGCCGCGTCTCCTGGGCGTCGACGAGCCGCTTGTCGACCTCGCGTGTCTCGCCGAGCGCCCGCTGGATTGCGTCGCGCGTGATCTCGTGGAAGACCATCCGGCGGACGGGCACCTTCGGCTTCAGCTCCTGGAGCAGATGCCAGGCGATCGCCTCGCCCTCGCGGTCTTCGTCTGTTGCGAGCAGGAGCTCGTCGACGTCCTTGAGCTTGCGCTTCAGGTCGGCGACGACGCGCTTCTTGTCGGCGTCGACGATGTAGTACGGCTCGAAGTCCTCCTCGATCGCGACGCCGAGGGTGCCGTACTTGCCGCGCATCTCCTTCGGAATGTCCGACGCGCGGTTCGGGAGGTCGCGGATGTGGCCGATGCTCGACTCGACCAGAAAGCCGTCGCCGAGGTAGCCCGCGATGGTCTTCGCCTTCGCGGGGCTCTCGACGATAACGAGCTTCTTCGGGTTCTTTGCGCCGGTTGACACGCGCATCACCTTAGCGGCGGGTTGGAATACTCCTGTTCGTGGCGCCCCGGCCCAGTCCCGTCTACATCCTCGTTGCCACGTTGAGCTGGCCGTTGCTCTACGGCCTCTTTCGGCTGCGCGCAAAAGGGCGTGACAACCTGCCGGAGGGTGGCTTCGTGCTCGCTGCGAACCACAACTCCAACTTCGATCCGTGGCCGCTCGGGCTGCCGCTCTTCCCACGGCGTTACCTCCGTTTCATGGCCAAGTCCGAGCTCTTCTGGACGCCGTTCAAGCAGTTCGCGACGGCGGCCGGCGCCTTTCCCGTCCGCCGCGGGATGGCCGACACCGAGGCGATCGAGACGGCGACGCAGCTCGCGCGCGAGGGCCACATCGTCGTCATGTTCCCGGAGGGGACGCGGCGGAAGAAGGGCCTGCGCAAGAAGTACGAGGCGCGGGCGCACACGGGAGCTGCCCGGATCGCGCTCGAGGCAGGCGTGCCGCTCATCCCCGTGGGCATCGTCGGCACCGACCGGATCGGGAAGCTCGCGCAGCTCCGCGTCGCCTACGGGCCGCCGGTGCCAGCTGGACGATCTCGCCGGACGAGAAGACGCGCCGCAGGTGGCGACGGAGCGGCTGATGGCCGCGATCGGCGAGCTCGAGAAGTCGGCATGAAACCGCTGCTGATCGTCGACGGCGACTCGTTCGCGCACCGCTCGTATCACGCGTTGCCGAAGACGATCCGGCGCGCCGACGGCGGGCCGGCTGGGCTGCTCGTCGGGGTCGGAAACCTGCTCGTTCGGCTGTGGGAGGAGGAGGGCCCTCGCGCGGTGCTCGTTGCGTGGGACACGCTCACCGTCCCGACCTATCGCCACGTCGCGCTCGAGAGCTACCAGAGCGGTCGCGTGTTCGATCAGGCGCTGCTGGAGCAGCTCGACCTGGCGCCCCAGCTCGTCGAGGCGATGGGGTTCGCCGCCGCGAAGGCCGACGGCTACGAGGCGGACGACTTCCTCGCTGCGGGCGTCGCCTTCGAGGAGGCACGCGGCGGCGAGGCGCTCGTTGCCAGCGGCGACCGCGACACGTTCCAGCTCGTCAGCGAGCGCACGACGGTGCTGCAGCCGCAGCGGGGCGGCGGCCCGCTCGCCCGGATCGGGCCGGCCGAGGTGCGCGACCGCTACGGCGTCGAGCCTGCCCAGGTGCCGGACTTCATCGCGCTGCGCGGCGATCCCTCCGACAAGATCCCGGGCGCTCGTGGCGTCGGCCCCAAGACCGCAGCCGACCTGCTCGCGCAGTACGGCAGCCTCGAGGACGCGCTCGCCGACGGCCGTTTCTCGGCCGAGGCCGAGGCGCTGCGTCTCTACCGGCGCGTCGCGACCATGGACGCGGATGCTCCGCTCCCACCGCTCGACGACCAGGAGCCGACCTGGGCCCGCGGCGCCGAGCTCGCGAGGCAGTGGGGGCTCGGACGGCTCTCCGAGCGGATGGAGACGCTGTCGAGCTCCTGACGAATCCCGCGCTGGCGCGGTTGCACCCGACCGGAGAGCATCCCGAGCGCCAGGACCGGCTGCTCGGGCTCGGCGGCGAGACGGTCGAGCGAACAGCGACCGACGAGCAGCTCGGCCGCGTGCACACGGCCGGTCACCTCGCGTTGCTCCGCTCGATCGATCGACCCGTGCTCCTCGATGCCGACACGACGGCCTCGCCGACGTCCTGGGAGGCGGCGACGCTGGCAGCAGGCATCGCCCTCGAGGCGGTCGACCGGAACGGGTTCGCGCTCGTTCGTCCTCCCGGCCACCACGCGTTGGCCGACCGCGCGATGGGGTTCTGCCTCGTGAACAACGTCGCCGTCGCCGCCCGCTACGCGCAGGCTGAGCTCGGGCTCTCCCGGGTCGCGATCGTCGACTACGACGTCCACCACGGGAACGGCACCGAAGCGATCTTCCGCGAGGACGACTCGGTCCTCTTCGTCTCGCTGCACCAGTGGCCGTTCTACCCGGGAACGGGCGGGCCTGGGACGAGCGACGAGACTGACGCTCAACCTGCCGCTGCCGGCCGGGTCGGGCGACGCCGAGTACCGCGCCGCCTTCGAGTCGGCCGTCGAACCTGCGGTGCGAGCGTTCGCGCCGGACCTGCTGCTCGTGTCGGCCGGATTCGACGCGCACTCGGAGGACCCGCTGGGCGGGATGGAGGTGTCGGAGGCCGGCTTCCGCGAGCTCTCGCAGCGCTGCGCGGCGCTCGCGCCACGACTCGCTGCCGTGCTCGAAGGCGGGTACAACCTGGCCACGTTGCCGGGCCTCGTGGACGCGGCGCAGCAGGGCTTCGCCTCCGAGGACGGCTCCTGAACGAGGAACGGCCGGCTTGCGCCGACCGTTCTGCCACGTGCCGCACCGCGGTTCCTCGGAAAGAGATCGCGTACGCACATGATCGTCGATCCGGCCAGGGTTCTCATCGCCCAGAATTCGTGAACGGCATCCCCCACGCTGGGGGATCTGACTTGCGTCAGCGCCGGGCGAGCGCGAGCTGTTCGAGCGCGTCGCGGCGCGACGAGACCCCGAGCTTGCGCAGCATGCTCTTCACGTGCGAGCGCACCGTGTGCTCGGAGATGAAGAGCCGCTTGGCGATGTCGTCGGTCGAGAGGTGCTCGTCGAGCAGGAGGAGCACTTCGACTTCGCGGGCGGAGAGCGTGTGCGCGATGTCGTCCGGGACGCCGCCGCCGAAGCGGCCGCCCGTCCGCACCTGATCGAGCAGCCGCCGGGCAACTTCGCCGGAGAGCGCGGCCTCGCCGTTGGCAACGCCGCGGAGAAACGTGACGATGCGCTCGGGCGGCTCGCTCTTCAGCAGATAGCCGGCTGCACCTGCGCGGATGGCGCTGAGCAGATTCTCCTCGGTGCCGGAAGCGGTGAGGACGACGACCTCGCAGCCCGGCGCCGCCGCCCGCAGGCGGGGCAGGGCGGAGAGCCCGTCGAGGCCCGGCATCGAGAGGTCGAGCAGGACGAGGTCCGGCTGGAGCGACTGTGCGAGCTCGAGCGCCTCGACGCCGTCGGCAGCCTCGCCGACCACGTCGAAGCCGCCCGCGGTGAGCAGCGAGGCGAGGGCATCCCGGGTGAGGGGATGGTCGTCGACGACGAGGATCCGCTCGGACATCTTCCCCTCATCGGCAGCGCACCCGGTGCCGATTAGGGTGACGTGCAGAAGAACGCTAAGGACACGTTCGAGTCGTGGCTCGTCGGCGAGCTGCTGCTGGTCGCCCTGTTGGGCTCGGCGACGGCTCTGTTCCTGACGAATCCGATCCTCCGGAACACCTACGAGCTGCCCGAGGGCCGCCTCGTCCTGGACACCGCGGTCGTCCTCGCGGCGACGATCGTCGCGATCCTCGCCGGCGTCCGTTTCTCCGTCGAGGGGCGGGTGCTCGACCTGCTTCTGGCTGCCGGGTTCTGCGTCGCCGGCGTCGGGACGCTCGCCTTCTCCGTCGTTCCGGTGCTCGGCGGCTCGAACCAGGGCGCCCCGGAAGCGTGGGCGGCGATCGGCTCGCGCGTCCTCGCCGCGACGCTGATCGCGATCGCGCCGCTCGTGCCGGCGCCGCGGATCGTCGCTCGCAAGCGCGCTCTCCTCGCCGGGATCGCGATGCTGCTGATCGCGCTGTGCGCGATCTGGCTGCCGTTGCGCGGCTTCAGCGCCAGCCTCCTCGATCCCTCGGGCGGCGGCGGCCGTGCGTTCGAGCTCACGGTCGCGACCTCGTTCCTCGCACTGCTCGCGCTCATCGCCGTGATCGGCTTCAGCATTCGCTACCGCAGGCTCGGTGAGGACCTCGACAGCTGGCTGGCGCTCGGCGCCACGTTGACCCTCTTCGCGGAGCTGCACTACGTGCTGACGCCGGACGTCTCGAGCGACTTCGTCTCGCAGGGCGACTTCCTCCGGGTGCTCTCCTACGGGCTCCTGCTCGTCGGCGTGTGGCGCGCGATCAGCTTCGCCGAGTTCGGGCGCGCCGTCGCGGAGGAGCGCGCCCGCGTGGCCCGGGAGATTCACGACGGCCTCGCGCAGTACCTCTTTGCCGTCTCGACGCACGCGAGCATGCTCGAGGCCGGCGCGCCGCTCGAGCAGACCTTGCCGAAGCTGAAGGAAGCCGCTGCGGCCGCCCAGCAGGAGGCGCGCTTCGCCGTGCTTGCGCTGTCCTCCGCAAGCGGCACGGCTCCCTTCGACGCCGCTCTTCGCCGCTACATCGAGTTCCTCACCGCCGACGGCGCCCTCGAGGTCGATGTCGAGATCGACCCGTCGATCCTGCTTGCCCCGGACGAGCAGATCGAGGTCTTCCGGATCGTGCAGGAAGGGCTCGCCAACGTGCGCAAGCACGCCGGCGCCCAGCGCGCCGACGTCTGGATCGGCCAGCGGCTGGGCCGCCGGATCGTCAGCGTGCGCGACGACGGTGTCGGCTTCGACGGCGAGGAAGCAGCCGCCGGCCAGGGCCTCAAGAACATGCGCCAGCGCGCGCAGACGATCGACGGCGGCTTCACGCTTCGTGCTCGGCCGGGCCGCGGCACGTCGCTCGAGAGTCGTCCTCCGCGCGCTAGCGGCTCAGCAGCGGCGCGTGACCTGGTGGTACAGGCTCGCCTGGGCGCTGATGCCCGAGCGGACGTCGAGCGTCTTCGTCGTCATCGAGTAACGGCCCGGCTTCCAGCGGCCGTTCGCGCAGGCCATCTTGTACGCCTTCGGCGCGAGGTCGAAGCCGAAGTTCGGACCGCCCTCGGCGCAGTTGTCGACGAGGCCGGTGCGGCTCCGTTTCACTCTGATCGTGTTGCCGGCGGGGACGACGAGATCGATCTGAATCGAGACGCGCAGCGTGCGCCTGACGCGGCATCCCTGCTTCGTGTCGATCCAGACGCCCTTCATCTCGCCGCCGCTCGGGTTGAGCAGGACGCCGCTGACGATCCTCAAGCTGCCGCGCTGGGCCATTCCGAACGTGCCGGGATCGTCCGCGGCCGCTGCAGGAGCAGCGAGAGCGAGAGCGAGCACGGCGAGGAGCGTGCGCATGTCACGAACCGTAGCACCGCGTGTCAGGAGAGTGCAAAGCCTGTGTACGGAACTCGCGGCTCGTTTCTCGCCGATCCGGAGCTAACCTCATTCCTCTGAATGGACGACGCGCCGAGCAAGAGCAACTTCGAGTTCGGCGACGCGTTCGCCGAAGTCCTGACCCAGACCACGCAGTCGCTCGTCTGCGTGCTCGATCGGCACGGTCGCGTGATGCTCTTCAACGAGGCGTGTGAGCGCGCGTCCGGCTTCAAGCGCGACGAGGTGCTCGGCCGACAGCTCTTCGACTCCGTCATCCCGCGCGAAGAGGCAGAGGCGTTTCGCGAGGTGCTCGCGTTCATCTGGAAGACGGGACACGCGAGCCCACAGGTCGGCCATTGGCAGACGAAGGACGGCGACCGGCGGCTGATCGCGTGGTCGAACAACCCCGTGAAGGGGCCTGACGGATCGATTGCGTATCTCGTCACCTCCGGCATCGACCTCACCGACCGGCCGAGGACCGCCGAGGACCGCGACCGGGTCCTGGAAGGCCACCCCGAGGCCAAGCTCGCCGAGGTCGGTCGGCTCGCCCAGGAGCAGCGGGCTCTCCGCAGGGTGGCCACGTTGGTCGCGTCGGAGGCGAGCCCGGAGAACATCTTCATGGCGGTGTCCGCGGAGTGCGCCCGCGTGCTGGACGTGAACGCGTCGGCCGTCTGGCGCTACGAGGGGGACGACACCGCCACGATCGTCGGCCGCTACAACCGGGACGGGATCGACCCGTTTCCGCTGGGTACTCGGCTGCTCGCAGACGAGACCACGTCGATCGGCCGCGCGCGCGACTCGGGCGTGCCCGCCCGCGTCGACGATTGGGGGGCGGAGAGCGGCGAGCTTGCCGAGATGCTGCTGCGGAGCGGCTACCGCTGCACCGTCGCTGCCCCGATCGTCGTCGCTGGAACCCCTTGGGGCGCCGTCTCGATCGGGAGCGAGGATCGCCTTCCGGACGAGTCCGAGGTGAGGCTTGGTGCCTTCTGCGAGCTCGTGTCGCTCGCCGTCGCGAGCGCTCAGGCCCGCGCGGATCTGCAGGCGTCGCGTGCACGCATCGTCCGAGCCGGCGACGAGCAGCGTCAGAAGCTCGAGCGGAACCTGCACGACGGTGCGCAGCAACGGCTGGTGGCGGCGGCGATGACGCTGCGCGCCGCGCAGACCCGGTTGGGCACCGATCTCGAGTCGGCGAGCAACTTGCTCGGCGTCGCCGGTACCGAACTGGACGCCGGCCTCGAGGAGCTGCGCGAGCTCGCGCGGGGGCTGCATCCGCGCGCGCTCACCGATCATGGCCTGCCCGACGCGCTCACCGCTCTCGGCGCCCGCCTCTCAGTCCCGGTCGAGCTGCAGGTGCCGGACGAGCGTTTCGAGGGCCATGTCGAGGCGACCGCCTACTTCATCGTCGCGGAGGCGCTCACCAACATCGTCAAGCACGCGCAGGCGACGCGCGCAACCGTCACGATCGAGCGCACAACCGGCATCGTCCGGGTCGAGGTCAGGGATGACGGCCGCGGTGGTGTCGACACCTCGGCTGGATCGGGCCTGATCGGCCTTCGCGACCGTGCCGAAGCCGCAGGTGGGACGCTCGTGATCGTCAGCCCGGCGGGCCGGGGCACGACCGTCACGGCGTCGCTGCCGCTGAGCCGGGGGTAGGGACCGGGGCTAGGTCAGCGAGCGGTCGCCGGGCCGTTTCCGTTTCGCAGTGTGTTGCCGCGTCCCGTGGGCCAGGGCAGGCAGTTGGTGCCGGAGCCCGGGACCCGGAACACGTCGATGCCGTGGTCGAAGGTCGACAGCACGATCTCCAGCCGCCCGTCCTTGTCGAGATCGCCGATCGAGGGGGCGGCCGGAGCGCCGATGCCGTTCCCGTTCCTCCCCTGGCGTGGCAGCCGGAAGTCGAAAAGCCGCTTGCCGGCGGCGGAGAGCACGACCAGGCGGCCTGAACCCGGGGCGAGCGCGTAGGTGCCGAAGACGAGCTCCGGCGTCCCGTCGCGGTTCAGGTCGGCCGCGACGACCTCGGAGGCGAACGTCTTCGCTGCGCCGCTCGCGTAGTCGTAGCGCCAGAGCCGCTTGCCCGTCGGCGCGACGGCGTAGACGAAACCGTCGGGAACGGAGGCGACGATCTCCGGCCGCGGATCGCCGGCGATGTCGACCACCGTGGGAGCAGGGATGCCGCTGGGCGGATACCAGTCGCCGTCCGGGCGCACGGCGGGCTTCGCGGAGAGCGGCAGCGTCACGAACCCCGCGTGCCTGCGTGCCGACCGTGCTCCTCCCTTGTGCGCCCCGTCGAGCACCATGAACGCGTACGCCTGGGTCTCGTACGGTTCCTTCAGCTCCGCGTTCGGCAGTCCGATCACCTCGTTCCGTCCGTCCCGGTCGAGGTCGGCGATGGACGGCGGCGAGGCCGTCCACTGCAGCCACATCGACTTGCGCACATCCGGCCACGGGCCGACGTGCTGGTGGTAGTGGCGGTCCTCGACCACCGGGTTCAGCCATCGGATGAACTGACCCCAGCCGAGCCGGCGCCCGCTGTAACGGTTGTCGCGATTCCGGAACCACGGGGATGCGAGCACCGACGTGCCGTCGTGGTTGAAGACGTTGATCTGATGGTTGTCGAAGGTGACAACGACTTCGAGCTGTGGGTCGTCGTCGAGGTTCCCGATCCCGACGTTTTCGCCGTAGGCGCCGTACCCGTGGTTGCCGAGCGCCGTTGAAGCCGGCGTCGTTGCCCGTGCCGCGAAGCGTGTTGAAACGAGGCCAGGCCGTCGCCGGAGCGCCCTTGCGGCCGGTAGACCGAGCCCCTGGCGTCGAACACGAACACCTGCGACCCGGTCGGCGACGTGTTCGTCGTCGTCACCACGATCTCGATCCGGCCGTCGCCGTCGAGATCCGCCGCGGCCATGCCCCGCGCCTCCGGGCACTGGCCGCCGCTGCACGTCGACGCCGGCCAGCCGGGCTCCAGCTTCAGGCTGCCGCCGCGGAGCTCGTACGCCGCCACGGTTCCCTCGTTGCCGCCGACGACGATCTCCGGCACCTTGTCGCCGTCGAGGTCGGCGACCACGCCCGGGGCGTAGACGCGGCCCTTCGTCGCCGTCCCCTTGCCCAGCAGACGGCCCTTGGCATCGAAGACGAATGTGGAATAGAAGGGCGCGACGATCTCGAGCCTGCCGTCGCCGTTGAGATCGACCAGCGAGGGAGAGGCGAACCAGCCCGTCTCGCCGGTGGCGATCGTTCGGACGAAACGGGGCGCTGAGACGGGCGCTGTGCCGTTGCGCAGCAGCGCAGCCGGCGCGGGCCGTGGCGTTCGTGCCGTCGCCTGCGGCAAGCGAGATCGTTGCGACCGACCGCGGCGAGGAGAGCGGACGTTCGGAGCATGATCGAGATCAAGGTAGCGCCCGCTCCGGGCGAGTGCGAACATATGTTCGTGTCGAACGAAGCGGAGATCCTCCACGCCGACGTCGACGCGTTCTTTGCGTCGGTCGAGCAGCGGGACAACCCGAAGCTCCGGGGACGCCCCGTCATCGTCGGCGTCGGGGTCGTGCTGGCGGCCAGCTACGAGGCGAAGGCGTACGGCATCCGCACCGCGATGGGCGGCAGGCTGGCCCGCCGGCTGTGCCCCCAGGCCGTTGTCGTCGCGCCGCGGATGTCGGCCTATTCGGAGGCGAGCAAGGCGATGTTCGAGGTCTTCGAGCAGGCGACGCCCGCGGTCGAGGGCCTGTCGATCGACGAGGCGTTCCTCGACGTCCGCGGGATGAGGCGGCTCGCCGGGCCGCCGGCCGACATCGCGGTGCGGTTGCGCCGGGACGTGCGCGAGCAGGTCGGCTTGCCGATCACGGTCGGCGTGGCCAGGACGAAGTTTCTCGCGAAGGTGGCAAGCGCCGTCGCGAAGCCCGACGGCCTGCTCGTGGTGCCGCCGGACGGCGAGCTCGACTTCTTGCACCCGCTCCCGGTCGAGCGGCTCTGGGGCGTCGGCCGGGTGACGGCGGCCAAGCTGCACGAACGCGGAATCACGACCGTCGGTCAGGTCGCGGAGCTCGCTGAGGCGACGCTCGTCTCGATGCTCGGGCGGGCATCGGGAAGGCATCTGCACGCTCTGGCGCACAACTACGATCCGCGGCCCGTGCAGGTCGGCCGCCGCCGAGGCTCGATCGGCTCGCAGCGGGCGCTCGGCCGCTCACCGAAGTCGCCGGAGGCGCTCGACGCGATCCTGATCGCGATCGTCGACCGCGTCGCGCGCCGGCTGCGGGGAGCGCGGCGAGTCTGCCGCACGGTCGTGCTTCGGCTGCGCTTCGACGACTTCTCGCGGGCGACCCGGTCGCACACGTTGCCGCAGGCGACTGCTCAGACCCAGGTGATCCTCGCGACGGCGAGGTGGCTGCTCGCGTCCGCGATGCCTCTGATCGAGCGTCAGGGCATCACGCTCGTCGGGCTGGCTCTCGCCAACCTCGACGACGACCGCGTCGTCCAGCTCGGGCTGCCCTACGGGAGCTATCGCGCGGGCGATCTCGACGCGGCGGTCGACGAGATCCTGGACCGCTACGGATCGACCGCGATCACCCGGGCCGTGCTCATCGGTCGCGAGGCGGGCCTGTCGATGCCGCTGCTTCCCGACTGAGACGCTCGATCTCGGCCGGCTCGGGGCACCAGGTGGAGGCGAGCTCGGATCGATCCCAGCCGGCGGCGGTGGCACCTGCGACGTAGGCGCTCTCGAAGAAGCTCAGCAGGGTCGCTCTCGGGTCCGGGGCCGCGCGAACGTCCTCGTACGCGACCCGTGCGAGCGAGCCGGCACCCTGATCTGCCCAGATCGCCGAGTCGGGATGGAGCGCGTGCTCGCGCAGACCGGCGGGCTCGGGCGCCGTGTACGAGTAGAAGCTGGGGGCGGGGACCGTTTCGTCACCGAGCCAGAACCCGAACGAGATCACGTCGTGCGAGTACGCCTCCTGGGTGACCGGGTCGGCATCGGGCAATGCCGGCGCGCGGCCGCCGCCGAACCGCGTCACGGCGAGGTCGAGCCCGTGCCAGAAGAGATGGACGGGGCTCGTCTTGCCGCAGTACCAGCCGGCGAACTCGTCCAGGATCCCGTCCGACCAGGCGAACGCGCGCCACAGCGTCTGCGCGATCTCGGGGTCGTACCGTGCGTGCTCGCGGTCGGCCGGGAACGGTGTCGTGACGGCGATCCCGTACGGAAGCTCGCGAATCGGAACGTCCACGTCCAGGCGGGCGAGCATCGCGTGGAGCTGCTGGTCGAACTCCGCGACCGAAAGGCCGTCGTGGAGCGGAAACGACTCGCTCGCACCTCGATCGGTCTCGACCTCGAGCTGATGCCGGAGAACGTCGAACTCGATCTCGAAGCTGACCCCGTCCGCTGCATGCAGGCGCCTGGTCGTGAGCCCGCGGACGCTGACGTAGAGAGGGACGTGCCACCAATGGTTCTTGGGCGCCGACGACGCCATGCGGATCTTCCCGACGATCTGCGCCCAGAGATGCAGCGTCAGCTTCGTGTCCGCCCACTCGGCGGGTGGAGGCAGGCGCGGGGGAGAGAGGGTCACAGACCTACGTTAGCGCCGCGGAATTGACGCAGATGGGTCACGCCGCCGACACACCTGATCGGCACTCTGCTCCGGGGCTCGAAGATCCTGATCGCCTTCTTGCCTTCCCCACCCGGAGTGTCCGGCCCCGACGTTGCGGCTCAGGGGCCGGGCCTTCCGGGCACTGAATCATCCAGACAGCATGATTCGAGGCTTGGCGAGATCGTCGAGACTCGACGGATGAGCTTCGGGCCGGTCCAGATGCTCGTCGTCGCCTTCGACGGCAATCGGTTCCGCGGGGAGATCCTGCCGGAGCTCGAACGACTGAAGGCCGCCGGGGTCGTCCGCATCATCGACCTCTTGCTGGTGCGCCGGGACAGCACCGGCGCCATTGCCCACCTCAAGGCCAGCGATCTGGACTGGGAGGAGGCATTGAAGTTCGGCGAGGCGATGGGTGCGCTCGCCGGCTTCGCGGCCGACGGGCTCGCAGGAGTCGAAGGGGGTGCGCTCGCGGGAATGGCCGAGTTGATGGACGGGCACCTCTTCGACGACCAGGACGCCTTTCGGCTCGAGCAGCTGCTGACGAACAACACGACCGCTGCCGTCGCGCTGATCGAGCACCTCTGGGCGGCGCCGCTGCTCGAGGCGATCTCGCGTGCGAACGGGTTCGAGCTGATGAACGAGTGGGTGCGGCCACAGCAGATCATGGCGGCCGGCGGCAGCTTCGCCCCGTCCCGAGCCGAGGACACCGAGGCGGCCGACTCGGGCGACTGAGGCCTACCAGATCGCTTGCTCGGTCTCCGCGTCGAAGAAGTGGAGCCTGTCGACGTCGACGGCGAGGCGGAGTCGCTTCCCGGTTTGCGCGACCGAGCGCGGATTCAGGCGTGCCGTCAGGGTCGCCGCGGCGGCCTCCGGCGTCACCAGCTCGAAGACGTCGCCGCGACCGTGGATCGCCTCGGCCGCCATGGAGAAGTACGCGATCACCTCGGCGCCCATCGGCTCGGCGAGCGAGATGTCGACGTCGAGGGACGCGCCGTTCATTCCCGGGACGAACGCCGCGTCCTCGATGTCCTCCGGGCGGACTCCGAGAATGACGCTGCGGCCGACGTGGTCGCGCAACTGCGGGCGCCGCTCCAGCAGCGTTCGCGACAGGTGGAGCTCCGTGTTGCCGAACGCGACGGACAGGGCGCCGTTTTCCTCGGTGAGACGCGAGTGGACGAGGTTCATGGCCGGTGAGCCGATGAAGCCGGCGACGAACAGGTTGGCAGGGCGGTCGTAGAGCCTCTGCGGTACGTCGCACTGCTCCACCCGGCCCGCGCGCATCACCGCGACGCGGTCGCCCATGGTCATCGCCTCGGTCTGGTCGTGGGTGACGTAGAGCGTCGTCGTCTTTACGCGCTGGTGCAGGAAGGCGACATAGGAGCGCATTTCGACGCGGAGCTTGGCGTCGAGGTTCGAGAGCGGCTCGTCCATCAGCAGTGCGTCCGGCTCGCGCACGATCGCGCGGCCCATCGCCACGCGCTGTCGCTGGCCGCCGGAGAGCTGCCCCGGCTTCCGCTTCAGCAGGTCGGTCAGGCCGAGCATCTCCGCCGCCGGGCCTACCCGCGCCCGGATGTCGTCCTTGCGCATCTTGTGCAGCCGCAGCCCGAAAGCCATGTTCTCGTAGACCGTCATGTGCGGGTAGAGGGCGTAGTTCTGGAACACCATCGCGATGTTTCGATCCTGCGGGTCGACGTCGTTCACGGTCTCACCGCCGATCTTCACCTCGCCCTTCGTCGGGTCTTCCAGACCTGCCGCCATCCGGAGGACTGTGGTCTTGCCCGAGCCGGAAGGCCCGACCAGGACGACGAACTCCCCGTCGGCGATGCTGAGGTTGACGGCGTCGACGGCGACCGTACCGTCGTCGAAGACCTTGGTCAGCTCACTGAAGTCGATGCTCGCCATCTCAGCCGTCCCCATTCCTCGCCCGGGCGACGCGGTCGCGATACCAGAGCGCGCTTCGTTTCGGGATCCGTTGCTGGGTCTCGAAGTCGACGTAGACGATTCCGAACCGCTGCGAGTATCCGTGCTCCCATTCGAAGTTGTCCAGCAGCGACCAGACGTAGTAGCCGCGGACGTCGACGCCCGCCGCGATCGCCTGCTCAGTTGCCGCCAGGTGGCCCTTGATGTACGCCACCCGGCGGGGATCCTCGACGACCTCCGTGCCGTTGAGCCTGTCGTCGAACGCGGCGCCGTTCTCGGTGATCAGGAGCGGAACGCCGCCGTAGTCGCTCCCCAGGCGGACGAGCAGCTCGGTCAACGCCGACGGGACGATCGGCCACCCCATCGCGGTCGTCTCTCCGTCGAGCGGCACGTCGCGAATGCCGAGGACGGAGCCGTCAGCGTCCGCCATGACGACGTTGGGCCGGTAGAAGTTGACGCCGAGGAAGTCGAGCGGCTGCGCGATCGTCTCCAGGTCACCGGGCTGGACGGCGTCGAACGCTCCGAAGCGCTCCTCGTAGAGCTCGAGCAGGTCGGCGGGGTAGGCACCGTGGAAGATCGGCTCCAGGAACCAGCGGTTGTGGTGCCCGTCGAGCCGCATCGCGGCCTCCCGGTCGTCGTCGCGGTCGCGACCCGGTCGGACGACGCTCAGGTCGAGCGTGATCCCGATCCGATTGTCCGTGCCGCTCTCCCGCATCGCCTTCACGACGGCGCCGTGCGAGAGCAGCACGTGGTGCGAGGCGCGGAGTGCGCGGGGCCAGTCGGTGGCGCCCGGAGCTTTCGTGCCGAAGGCGTAGCCGAGGAAGGACGTCACGTAGGGCTCGTTGTGCGTCGTCCAGTCCTGGACGACGTCGCCGAGGCCTGCGAAGACGAGCTGGGCGTATTCGACGAAGCGCTCGACGACATCACGCGACGCCCAGCCGCCCTCGTCCTCGAGAGCCTGCGGCAGATCCCAGTGGTAGAGCGTCGCCAGCGGCGAGATGTCGCGCTCGAGCAGCCCTTCGACCAGACGGCGATAGAAGTCGATCCCCTTCTGGTTGGCGGGGCCGCGGCCGTTCGGCTGGATCCGAGGCCACGAGATCGAGAATCGATAGGCGCGGAGGCCGAGCGACGAGATCAGGTCGAGGTCCTCCTCCCAGCGGTAGTAGTGCTCGCAGGCAGGGTCGCCGGTGTCGCCGTTCTGGACCTTGCCCGGCGTGTGCGCGAACCGGTCCCAGATCGACTCGCCGCGGCCGTCGACCGTGGTCGCTCCCTCGATCTGGAACGCGGCCGTAGCGGCCCCCCAGACGAAGTCCTTGGGGAAGCTCATCCTTTCACGGCTCCTTTCATGATCCCGCCGATGATCTGCCTGCCGAGCACGATGAAGACGACGAACAGGGGCAAGATCGAGACGAAGGTGCCGGTGAGGATGAGCGCGTAGTCCGGCACGTACTGCGCGCCTGCAAGCGTCGAGACGGCGACCTGCACCGTCGGGTTGTGCGGAGTGAGCACGATCAGCGGCCAGAAGAAGTCGTTCCACGTGTTCATGAAGGTGAGGAGCCCGAGCACGGCGGCGATCGGGCGCACGGCGGGCAGGATCACGTGCCAGAAGACGCGCCACGTGTGGCAGCCGTCCACGCGCGCCGCGTCGATCAGCTCGTTCGGCACCGCGCCGGAGATGTACTGGCGCATCAGGAAGACGCCGAAGGCGGAGACGAGGAACGGCGCGATCACCGCCTGCAGGTGGTTGATCCACCCGAAGTGGGCCATCTGGATGTAGAGCGGGATCACGCCGAGCTGCACCGGGACGATCAGCGTCGCGATCACGACCACGAACAGGAGCTTCTGGCCGCGGAAGGCGAGCTTGGCGAACGCGAAGCCGGCGAGCGCGCTGAAGAAGACGACCGACGCGGTGACGACGCTGGCGACGATCGCCGAGTTGATCATCGCCTTCGCGAAGTCGACGTTCACGATCCCGGCGTTGAAGAGGCGGTCGACGTTGTCCCGGAAGTTGCCGCCCGGCGTCAGCACCGGCGGGTAGGCGCCGAGCGCCGAGTTGTCGTGCGAGGCGACGACGAACGACCAGTAGAGGGGGAAGACGGAGAAGGCGACGAGCACCAGGAGGAGGAGGTACGTCAGGGGGCCGCCGCGCTTGTAGGTGCGCCTCCGCTTTCCCCGAGCGGGCATCCGCAGCCGATACGGCATCACGCTCATTGGCCGTTCCTGGGCCAATGAGCTTAGGGGGTGTGGGGGAACTTGGAAGTTCCCCCACAAAGCAGAAGAGGGCGCTCGTGGGGGAAACATGGTTTCCCCCACGGGAGCGAGCTGAAGGCTCGCGACGCTCACGCGTCCGCCGATCTGATCCTGCGCACGAGCAGGTAGTTGACGAAGGAGATGACTGCGATGAACAGGAACAGGCACCACGCGATCGCGGCCGCGTAGCCGAAGTCGAACTGGGAGCCGCCGAACGCCTTCTCGTAGAGGTACATCGCGACGGTCTGGTACTGGCGCGCCGAGCCGCCCGTGCTCCCGCTCTGGACCGGCTGGAAGAGGAACGGCTCCGTGAAGAGCTGCAATCCGCCGATCGTCGAGATGATGACCGTGAAGATGATCGTCGGCCGCAGCATCGGGACCGTGACGTGGATGAACTGCCGCCAGCTGCGGGCGCCGTCGACGGCCGACGCCTCGTACAGCTCGTCCGGGATCGACTGCATCGCGGCGAGGTAGAGCAGCGCGTTGTAGCCGACCCAGCGCCAGGTGACCATCGTCGAGAGCGCGACCCAGGACGACAGCCGACCCGCCTCCCAGTTCACGTTCTCGATCCCGACCTGGTTCAGGACGTAGTTGACGAGCCCGTACCGGTAGCCGAAGAGCTGCGTGAAGATCAGCGCCACCGCGACGAGCGAGGTCACCTGCGGGAGCAGGATGCTCATCCGGAAGAAGGTGCGGACGCGGAGGCTCCGGTTGAGGACGTGGGCGATCACGAGCGCCAGGACGAGCTGCGGGATCGTCGAGAGCACCCAGATCCCCATCGTGTTCACGACCGCGTGCCAGAAGTACTCGTCGTGCATCAGGGCCGTGTAGTTGTCGAGCCCGATGAAGTTCGCTTCGTGCTCGAGCAGATTGCGGTCGGTCAGCGAGACCCAGGCGGTGTAGAGGAGCGGAAAGATCCCGAAGATCGCGAAGAGGATGAAGAACGGCGCGATGTACAGGTAGGGGGAGACCTTCGCGTCGACCCGGCGCAGGCGCCGGCGCGTCGCGCTCCGGCGTCGAACCGCAGGCGTGGATGCGGTTGCCGCTCCGTCGCTCATCTCGGTCTCTTCATCCTCTCGCTTTTCGCGGACGGGCGTGCCGGGCCGGAGGGCTTGGCCCGGCACGCCCGGAGCCGCTACGTGACGGCCTTGACGTCCTTGAGGAACTGGGCCCACGACTTCGCGGGGGACTGCTTCTTCTGTTCCACCCGCTGGATCGCGTTCGAGGCCGCCGTCTGGATCGCACCCTGCTGCGGGCCGATGATCTGCGGCTTCAGCCTCAGAGCCGAATTCGCAAAGATCTGCCCGACCGGGGCGTTGTTGAAGAACGGGTTCTTGAACCCGGCCACGGCCTTGCTCTTCAAGAGCGTCGGCTGGCTGGGCAGGTTGCCGGTCTGCTTGAAGATGTACGCCTCGGAGGCCGGCGAGGTCAGGAACTTGACCAGGTCGGCTGCGACCGCGGCGTTCTTCGACTGCTTGGGCACGGCCAGGTAGGAGCCGCCCCAGTTACCGCCGGTGCCCGGCGTGGCGGCGATGTCCCACTTGCCCTTGGTCGCCGGAGCCTGGCCCTGGATGTACCCCATCATCCACGCGGGGCACGTCACGGTCGCGAAGCTGCCCTTCTTGTAGCCCGTGTTCCAGTCGTTCGAGAAGGCTGCGAAGCCCGCCGACTCACCGTTGGCGATCCCCAGCATGGTCAGATCCCACGCCGCCTTCACCTTCGGGTTCGTCGCGACGATGACCTTTCCGGACGCGTCGTAGTACGCCGGCGTGGCCTGGCCGACGATCGCGTTGTAGACGTTGCTGCCGGAGTCGAAGAAGTTGACTCCCTTCGGCGCCTTCGCCTGGAAGCGCTGCCCGGCCTGGATGAACGCGCGCCAGGTCGGCCAGAGCCTCGAGACCGCCGCGCGGTTCGTCGGCAGCCCGGCCTTCTGGAACAGGTCACGCCGGTAGCAGATCGCAAGGCTTCCGACGTCGGTGCCGAGGCCGACGACCTCGCCCTTGCGCCCGAGCCCCTGCGCCCACTTCCAGTTCAGCCAGCGATTCTTGAGCGCGCCGGCTCCGTACTGGCGCAGGTTGACGAAGTTGTCGGGCTGCTCCTTGAACTGCGCGATGAACCCGACCTCGATCGCCTCGACGTCGGCTGCGCCGGCGCCGGTGGCCACACTCTTCGCGAGGTTGGAATGGTGGACTGCGAAGTCCTGGATCGACTCCTTGATCGTCACACCCGGATGTGCTGCTTCGTATTGCTTGTAGAGATCGTGGTAGCCGAAGTCACCGAAGAGGCTGACGGTCAATGTGACGTCGCCTCCGGTGCTCTTGCCGGATGCGCCGGTCGCGGCATAGCCGACGCCGGCGATCGCGGTTACGACGAGAACCGTGGCGAGCGCCCGGCGGCGGCGCCACGGCCTATTCACCTTGCTTCCCATCCTGTGTCTCCCTCTGTTCGTTCCGCGAGCGGAACCATTGTCGGGTCTGGTCGAGCACGTGCCGTCAACTCAGGTTTGACGCCACCTCCTTCTGAGCGCCACACGACTCGCGCACGACGAGCTCGACCGGCAGCATCCAGACGGGTGGAACCGTCTGAGTGTCGTCGATCAGCCGCACCAGCGATCGGGCCGCTGCCTCTCCGAGTCCTCGCTTGTCCTGACGGATCGTGGTGAGCGGCGGGCTGACGAGCTCTGCGAGCTGAATGTCGTCGAAGCCGACGATTGCGATGTCCCCGGGGCAGCTGAAGCCCGCGTCCTCGAGCGCCTTGATCGCGCCGACGGCCATCATGTCCGAGGCCGCGAAGACCGCCGTCGGCGGCTCCGGCAACGCCAACAACTCGCGCATCGCAGCCTCGCCGGTCTCCATGTAGAAGTCCCCCTCCGCCTCGTACTCCGGGCGTGGGTCGAGGCCGAGCTCCTGCAGTTCCGCGCGGTAGCCGAGCAGCCGGTCCGCGGCCGGCTTTGTGTGTGCGAGCCCTGCGATCGTGCCGATGCGCCGATGGCCGAGGTCGTACAGGTGCCGGACCGCGAGCCGGGCGCCACCGAGGTTGTCCGAGGCGACGTAGCTCGCGCGGTTCCCGGCAAGCTCGAGGTCGACGGCGACGACGGGGGTGCCGGAGGCGATCAGCTTCTGCAGCTCCGGCTCCTCTGCGTCGTCGACGGCGAGCACGATGACGCCGTCGACGCCGTGGTGGCGGGCGCGGCGGGCGTACGCGTGCGGGCCGCCGCCCACCCCGGGCTGCTCGTGCGCGAACAGGAGCAGGTCGTATCCGTTCTCTCCGAGCGAATGCTTCAGGCCCGTGAGCACTTCGAGGAAGAACGGATGCTGAAGATCCGGATGCTCTTCGCCCGTGTACAGGATCACCCCGATCAGCTGCGAGGTGCGCTTCGCGAGCGTGCGCGCCGCCGCGTTGGGGGTGTAGTCGAGCTTGCGCGCGTTGGCGAGCACGCGCTGGCGCGTCTCGTTGCTGACGTCCGTGTAGCCGTTGAAGACGCGGGACACCGTCGCGACGGAGACCCCGCTCAAC
Source organism: uncultured Gaiellaceae bacterium (assembly GCA_963820565.1). GTDB lineage: Bacteria > Actinomycetota > Thermoleophilia > Gaiellales > Gaiellaceae > Gaiellasilicea. The sequence continues at coordinate 211,177 of CAWGAD010000005.1, read as the reverse complement.
TTCGCGACCTCACGGATGCTGGAAATTGCTGCTCCTTGGTTCGGCGGCTCCGAAAACGGTTTCGTTTATACGCCTACCTCAGAGCGAAGTCAAGCCTGGATGAATCAGATATGGCCCGAAAGCGGTTTTAGTAACGCCCTACTTCCCTGCTTGGGGCAGTTTGGCCTTGGCGTCCTCGTAGGTGGCGTCGCCGGTCGACTCGGCCGGTCCGTAGACGAGGTTCAGAACGCCGGTCTCGAAGGTCTCGGACGAGATCAGCCTCAGCGGGATCGGCGTCTCGCCCTCGTCGAACAGCCGCATGCCCTTGCGAACGGCGATCGGATGCACCAGCAGGTGCAGCTCGTCCAGAAGACCGGCGGCCAGCAGCTGGCGGACGACCGAGACCGAGCCGCTCAGCGCGATGTTGCCACCCGGCTCGTTCTTCAGGGCGGCCACGGTCTCGACGAGATCGCCTTCGAGCTGTTCGGAGTTTCGCCAGGTGAGCTCGAGCTTCTGGCTCGACGCGACGATCTTGCGAGCGTCACCGAGCTTCTTGGCGAAGCCGGCGTCCTCCTCGCCGGCCGCCTCGCGCGCCGGCCACGCCCCGGCGAAGCTGTCGTAGGTCGTGCGGCCGAAGAGGACGGTGTCGGCTGCGCCGAGGGTGGCGTCGACGGCGGCGCCCATCTCCTCGTTGAAGTACGGGAAGTGCCACTGATCGGGCGCCTCGACGACGCCGTCGAGCGAGATGAACAGGCCTGCGGTGATCTTCCTCATGACTTTTCCTCCACTGTGTGATCGGTGCCGTGCATCACACCATCAGACCGTGCCTACCGACCGAAGTCATCGGCATGGAAGAGCCCCGCAGTTGCGGGGCTCTTCGTTAGCAGGCCTCTAAGCCGGATTCTGTCGAGGGTGACCATCCCTCTAGGCCGGGAGTTGCCTCACGGCTCGAGCGGTGTACCCGATCCCTCGGCGGGCCGCGTCAACGGGATCTGCTTCACCTTGCACCGGACGGGGTTTGACGAGCCGCCGTGTCGCCACGACGCTGGTGGGCTCTTACCCCACCGTTTCACCCTTACCGCCGGAGCCTCCGGAGAATGCTCCGTCGGCGGTTTGCTTTCTGTTCCACTTTCCGTCGGCTTTCGCCGCCTGGGATTTCCCCAGCGTCCTGCCCTTCGGTGTCCGGACTTTCCTCGGCGCCTCCCGAAGGAGACGACGCGGTCACCCGGCCTGCGCCACGAATTCTAGCTCGGATTGTGGAATTTCGAGACCGTCGCAGAGGAGCGTGCCGCATTCGAGGCAGGCATGTGCGACCGGCCGCTTGAGCAGGAACTCGCCGCAGACGAGGCACTCGAAGCTGGCGCCGCGCGCGATCGCCGACAGCTCCTGGTCGAGGGTGCGGTTGAAGGACGCGACGCTCATCAGAGAGTCCGGAAGACCCCTGTCACCTTGCCGAGGATCTGGACGAAGTCGGCGTAGATCGGCTCGAGCGTGTCGTTCTCGGGCTGGAGCCGGACGCGGTCGCCCTCGCGGTAGAACGTCTTCACGGTTGCCTCGTCGGCGAGCTCGTCGTCGCCGACGAGGGCGACCACGATCTCACCGTTGCGTGCGTCCTGCGCACGCTGCACGACGAGAACGTCGCCGTCGAGGATGCCGGCGTTGATCATCGACTCGCCCTTGACGCGGAGCAGGAAGTCGGCGCGGCGGCCGAGTGGCTCGGGTACGGCGAGCGTGTCCTCGATGTTCTCCTCGGCGAGCAGCGGGCTACCCGCCGCGATCTGACCGAGCAGCGGCAGCTTCGGCAGCTCCGCTTCGCGGTCGTCGGCTCGGGACTCGCGCCTATGGCCGATCAGGTCGAGCGCGCGCGGCTTGGTCGGATCGCGCTTGAGCAGGCCTGCCCGCTCGAGGTTCGCCAGGTGCGCATGCACGGTCGAGGGCGAGGCCAGCCCGACCGCCTCGCCGATCTCGCGCACGGTCGGGGGGTAGCCGTGCCGGTCGACGTAGTCGACGAGGTACTGCCAGATCTCCTGTTGCCGTGCGGTCAGCTGTGCGGCAGACATTGCGCCTCCGGTGAGAGTTGTCGAACGTGTGTTCGCTCTGAAGGCTAGAGATCCTTCCGGATGACGTCAAGCCCCGCGCCGGGCTATGGCTGTGAGTCGAGGCCGCTGACGCCCCACGTATCCGAGAGCAGGTAGCCCTCGGGGAACGGGTCTGACGGGTCGACGAAGTACTGGGAGATCCCGGTGATCCAGGCGCTGCCTCGAATCGCGGGCACGATCGCGACCCGATCGGCCACGCGCGTCTCCTCGACGATGCGGCCCTCGAACGGCGACCCGAGCGCAGACACGTGCGTCATCGCCTCGCCCACGCCCAGCAGGCCGCGAGCGTGGAGGACCGCCATCCGCGCGGACAGCCCGGTTCCCGTGGCCGAGCGATCGAGCCGTCCAGGAGCGACGACGACGGCGTTCCTCGTCTCCTTGCCGACGCCCTGCCACGGTGCTGCGATCTGCACGATGCTCACTCCGGCGATCGCCGGGTTCTCCGGGTGTGAGCACGGAAGCTGCTCCCGAGCGGCCACCCGGATCGCCTCACCCGCCAGCGAGAGGTCGCGCGCCTCGTGCGGCTCGATCGCGAAGCCGAGCGCCTGGGCGTCGGCGATCGCGTACCACATGCCGCCGTAGGCGACGTCCACCGTCAAGGTTCCGAAGCCCTCGACCTCGAGTGGCGCATCCAGCCGGTCGGCGAAGCACGGGACGTTCGTGAACTCGACGCTCTCGCAGCGGCCGTCACGGCAGACCGCGCGCGCTTCGACGATTCCGCCCGGCGCTTCCAGGCGGACGACGGTCTCGGGCTCCTGCATCTCGACGATTCCGGTCTCGAGCAGGACGGTCGTCGTGCAGATCGTGTTCGAGCCCGACATCGCCGGATACTCGGTGGGCTCCATGATGATGAACCCCGCGTCGCAATCCGGGCGCGTGGCGGGCACGAGCAGGTTGGCGTGAGCCGCAACGCTGCCGCGCGGCTCGCGCAGGAGCAAGCGACGGAGCCAGTCGCCCTCGCGCTGCAGCGTCTGCATCTGCTCGAAGACCGTCGCGCCGCGGGGAGGCAGGACGCCGCCGACGACGACGTTCCCGATCTCGCCGCCGGCGTGACAGCCAATCACGGTGATCGTCCGCCGCGAGCGCATGGCTTCGACCCTAACCGCCCAAAGGAACGGGACGCCGTCACCGGCGCCCCATCCCCGCATGCGCTGGAGAGGACTTGAACCTCCACGGCCCTAAGGCCACAAGGCCCTCAACCTTGCGCGTCTACCAATTCCGCCACCAGCGCGGGGACGATCAGTGTAGCCCTAGGCGAGCAGGCGGTAGAGCAACACGCTGTTCAGGAAGAAGATGGTCGCGACGACGACCGTCAGCCGGGTCAGGTTGCGCTCGACGATGTGCGTTCCGCCCTGCGAGGCAGGGGTGAAGCCCATGCCGCCGAGGCCCGCGTCGCGGCCGGAGTGCATGAGGATCAGCGCCAGCAGCGCGACGGAGACGAGGACCTGGAAGACAGCAGCGACGGGAAGCACGCGAGCAGGGTAGCTAACGAGGAGCGGCTGCCGTGAGGATCGCATCGACGAGTCGAGCGGCGATCGCGTCCTTCGTGATGTAGCCCTTGACCCCGATCCGGCGCGCGCGGTCGATGTCCTCGGGCGCGTTCGAGCCGGTCAGCATCAGCACGGCCGGCGGCCGCTCGAAGGTCTCCAGCTCGGCGGCGGCTTCGAAGCCGTCCATCACCGGCATGCTGATGTCGAGCGCGACGACGTCCGGCGACAACTCGCGCGCGAGCTCGACGGCCTCCATGCCGTCCGCAGCCCGGCCGACGACGACGATCCGCTCCTCGGTCGCGAGCACGGCTTCGAGCGCTTCTGCGAACAGGCGATGATCGTCCGCGATGAGCACGCGGACCGGTGGCTGACGGCGTTTACCCAAGTTTTTTCGAGACCCACGGTCATCTTGCCTGGTTAGGCTACGGCTGTGAACCCCCCGGGGGACGAGACGCGCGCGAAGATTCAGCGGCTGCTCGTGACCGGCGACAACCGGCTGAAGCAGGGAGTCTCCGCCGAGAAGGCCCGCCAGAGCTACGAGCAGGCGCTCGAGCTCGCGCGCGAGGCCGGGATCGAGGACAAGGTGCGGCCGCTGGTGGAGATCAGGCTCGCCGATCTCGAACGGCTTGCTCGAGGATCGCCTCGACCCGGCCAGCCTGAGCCCTGAGGTCGTGGAGCTCGGCCGCGGCCCGCGCCGTCGGGTTCGGGACCGGCAGTGCCGCTGCCTCGCGGAGCGCTTCCACGAGCGCGTCCTCGTCGGCTGGATCGACGAGGACACCGGCGCCGGGCGGGACGAACTCCGGCGGCCCGCCGATCCTGGTCGCGACCACGGTCCGGGCGGCGGCGAGCGCCTCGAGCGTCGCCTGCCCGAAGGGCTCGACGAGGCTCGGCTGGCAGAGGACGTCCGCGGCAGCCAGGTAGCCGGGCACGACCTCGTGCGGCACGTACCCGGTGACGGTGACGTTCGGCCGGCCATGCAGCTGTGGCCGCAGCGGGCCGTCGCCGACGAAGGTGAGCGTCCCGTCGCCGAGCCGGCCGAAGGCGCTCGCGAGCCGGACGACGTTCTTGCGCTCGATCAGCGAGCCGACGCACACGAACGCGGGCGACGGACCGGCCGCTCGCTCGAGCGGCCGGAAGCTGTCGAGGTCGACGCCGCAGTTGACGACCTCCGTCTTCCCGCTTGCCGCCGGCAGGGACTCCTCGAGCCGGCGGCGGAGCCAGTCGGAGACTGCGATCACGGCAGCCGCCCCCTTCACGACCCGCCGCGTCGGCGGCCGGACGAAGGGATAACGGGTCAGGTTCGCGACGTCCTGGCCGTGTGCGGTGACGACGAGCGGAGCGCGCGCCGCTCGCGCGGCGAGGAGGCCGGACAGGCCCGTGGGGAAGAGGAAGTGCGCGTAGACGACGTCGGGGCGGAAGCGGCGAGCGGCGCGGATCGCCCGGCCCGCGAGCCGCAGATGACGCAGCTTGCCACCGCCACGTCGGTCGAGCACGACGCGTTCCAGCTCATGCCCGCGCGCCGCGAGCTCGCGCTCGAGTCCCTGGACGAAGACGCCGAAGTCGGGCGCCGCGGCCGACGGGTACATCTGCGAGAGGAGCAGGATGCGCACCGGCTCATCATCTAGGTTCTGCCAGTGGCCGAACCCGCCGTCCGCGTCGCCGATCTGAACAAGACCTTCCTCGTCCCGGAGCGCGAGGCGGGCCTGCGCGCGGCCATGCGCAGCCTCTTCCGCCGGCAGCACCGCGAGGTGCGCGCCGTCGACGACGTCAGCTTCGAGATCACCCAGGGCGAGGTCGTCGGCTTCCTCGGCCCGAACGGCGCCGGCAAGACGACGACGCTGAAGATGCTCTCCGGGCTGCTCTACCCGACCTCAGGCGAGGCGCGGGTGCTGGGCTTCGTGCCCTCGAAGCGGGAGCGGGACTTCCTGCGCCGGATCACGCTCGTGATGGGCAACCGCAACCAGCTCCAGTGGGATCTGCCCGCGCTCGACTCGTTCGAGCTGAACCGCGCCATCTACCGGATCCAGCGGCCCGAGTTCCTGCAGCTGCGCGACGAGCTGATCGACCTGCTCGACGTCGGCGACCTCGTCCGCAAGCCGGTACGCCAGCTGTCGCTCGGCGAGCGGATGAAGGTCGAGATCGTCGGCTCGCTGCTCCACCGGCCGCAGGTGCTCTTCCTCGACGAGCCGACGATCGGGCTCGACGTGACGATGCAGAAGCGGATCCGTTCGTTCATCGCCGTGTACAACCAGCGCTACGAGGCGACCGTGCTGCTGACGAGCCACTACATGGCCGACGTCGAGGCGCTCTGCAAGCGCGTCGTCGTCATCCACCACGGCCGGATCCTCTTCGACGGACCGCTCGCGCGGCTGGGCGACAGCCTCGCCGCCTGGAAGACGATCGACGTCGAGCTGGAGGACGGCGTCGCCGACCTCTCCGCCTACGGCGAGGTGGTCGAGAGCGACGAGGGGCGCATCAAGCTGCGCGTTCCCCGGGCCGAGACGGCGCGGGTGACGGCACGCCTGCTCGCGGAGCAGGACGTCGCCGATCTGACCGTCGAGGATCCGCCGATCGAGGACGTGATCGAGCTCGTCTTCGCGCAGGAGAAGGAGTGAGCGGCGTAGGCTCGACGGAGCCGCCCAGTAGCGGAGGCGTCGGCTTTGCCGTCGCCGGAGCGGGGCGGAGCACGGCAGAGGTCGGCAGGGTCCGGTCGTACTTCGACTTCTACGTCACCCGCGGACGGACGCAGATCCAGAGCGAGTTCCAGTACCGCACCGCCACCTACTTCTGGCTGATCGGGATGCTCGCGGAGCCGATCGTCTATCTCGTCGTCTGGACGACGATCGCCGAGCAGCAGGGCGGTGCGGTGGAAGGGGTGTCGACCGGGCAGATCGCCGCCTACTACATCGTCTGGACGCTCGTGCGGAACATGAACATCGTCTTCACGCCGTACGGGTGGGAGTGGCGGATCCGCGAGGGCCAGCTCTCGGCGGCGCTGCTGCGCCCGCTCCACCCGCTGCACGACGACATCGCCGCGTTCGCGGGCTGGAAGATCCCGACGATCATCTTCTGGCTGCCGATCGCGGCCGTGCTCTGGCTCGTCTTCGACCCGGTGCTCGACCCGACGCTGCTCGAGGTCGCCGTCTTCTCGGTCGCGATCTGGGGCGCCTACCTGATCAGGACGATGTTCCTCTCGACGCTCGGGATGATCACCTTCTGGACGACGAGGGTGAGCGCGATCTTCGAGGTCTTCATCGCACTCGAGCTGCTCCTCTCCGGCCGGCTGGTGCCGCTCGAGTTCATGCCGCAATGGGCTCAGGACGTCGCAGGCTTCCTGCCGTTCCAGTGGTCGTTCTACTTCCCGATCCAGGCCCTCGTCGGTGACTACTCCACGCGTGAGCTGCTCGGCGGGCTCGCGGCGCAGGCCCTGTGGATCGCGGTCCTGACCGGCCTCGCGATGCTGGTTTGGCGCTTCGCGGTCAGGCGCTACTCGGCGGTGGGGAATTGAGGGCAGCCCGTCTCGCCTGGCTCTTCTTCCGCGTCGGCTCGATGAACGAGCTCCAGTACCGGGCGAACTTCTTCATCCAGCTGCTCCAGTCGGCGGTCTCGGTCGCGACGGCGATCGTCGTCCTGAAGCTCGTCTACTCGCAGACCGACGCGCTGAACGGCTGGAGCGAGTCGGAGCTGCTCGTCGTGATGGGGATCCAGATCCTGCTCGGCGGCGTGATCAGGACGACGATCCAGCCGAACATGCAACGGCTGATGGAGGAGGTGCGCGACGGCAAGCTCGACTTCGCGCTGACGAAGCCGGAGGACTCGCAGGTCCTCGTCAGCATCCGCGACGTCCAGATCTGGCGCTCCGTCGACGTGATCTCCGGCGCAGCCGTGCTCGGCTACGGCCTCTCCGGGCTCGACCACGCGGTTAGCGCCGGCGACTGGCTCCTCTTCCTGGCGATGCTCGCCGTCGGCGCGGTCACGATCTACTGCTTCTGGCTCGTGATCGCAACGCTCGCGTTCTGGATCGTGAACGTCTGGAGCATCATGGAGCTCTTCGACGGCGTCTACCAGACGGGCCGCTGGCCGGTCTCGATCTACCCGATCTGGCTCCGGCTCGGCGTCACCTTTCTGATCCCGATCGCCTTCGCGATCACCGTCCCCGCCGAGGCCGCGACCGGGCGGCTCGAGTGGTCGACGGTCGCGCTCGCGGCAGGCTTTTGCGCTGCGCTCTTCGCGCTCACGCGCTGGTGGTGGGGGTTCGGCCTCCGCCGTTACTCGGGCGCGTCGGCGTAGCAGGGACGCCCCGGTGACGACGTTCGGCTAGTCGTCATCGTCGTGCTGGCCGGGGTGCATCCGGCCGATGCTCTCGCCGACCACCCAGCCGGCATCGAGTGTCGCGACGGCCGCTAGGCCCGCGCGGCGCAAGCCGGCCACGCAGTCAGTGCACCGCTGCCGAAACGTCTGCGCGTCATCGAGAAGCTGGTCCGCCAGCTCCCGAGTCCGCTGATGTGCCCACGACACCACCGGTCCCCGTCCCCCTTTCCCCGCGCTCACTGTGTGCGGGACGGGGCGGTTCGTCAAGGGCAGGATTGGCGGCTCGTCAGCGGCCGGCAGGGTCGCCGTTGGTGAGGAGACCGGCGATGCGCCGTCTCCGCGCGCGCAGCCACGCGGCGCACCGCTCGCGAAAACTCTGCGCGTCCTCGATCAGCTGGTCCGCCAGCTCTCGAGTCCGCGGATGCCGCCAAGACACCACGCCGCCAATCCCCCTCTCCCCGCACTCATCCTGTGCGGAGAACCGCGGTCCGTCAATCGCTTCGGCGTTACCTTTCGCGGGTCCGAGCGTCAGAGAGAGGGTGGACGACGTATCCGAGGCTGCGTTCCGGGAGCACTACGGACGGATCTACCGCTACGTGCGTCGCCGCACCGACTCGCACGAACAGGCCGAGGACCTGGCCCAGTCGGTCTTCGTGGTGGCGGCCGAGCACTTGAGCCGGGCGCGCCTGGACGAAGCGCCGGCGCTTGCGTGGCTGTATACCGTGGCCGAGCGGCGGCTGATCGACGAGGCGCGGCGCCGGGAGCGCCGCGGATCCGAGGTCCCGCTCGCCGAGGCGGCCACCCCGGCGCGCACGGACGAGTACGGCCCTCGGGTCACCTCTGCGATCAGGGACGCGCTGCGAAGCCTGCCCGACGGTCAGCGCGAGATCGTCGTCCTGCGGCTGCTCGAAGGCCGCCCGTTCGCCGGCATCGCCGCGCAGGTAGGCGCGAGCGAAGCGGCCTGCAAGATGCGGTTCGCCCGCGCCCTGAGCACGGTCAGAGAACAGCTCCAGAAGGAAGGGATCGAGCCATGACGTCTGTCGCCTTCGACCACGATCTCGTCGCGTTGCTCCACGATGAGCCCGAGCTGCTCGCGATCGCCGATGCGATCGCGACGACGCAGTCGGCTCGGACGCTGCGACCGGCGGGAAGGCGCCGGGTCGCTCTGGCCGTCGCCGCAGCGCTGGCGATCGTCGTCGCCGCGCCTGCGCTCGGGCTGCACCGGACGATCGTCTCCTTCTTCGAGTCCGAGCCGGCTCCGGAGCGCACGCAGATCCAGTTTGCGCGCATGGGGATCGCGGCTCCGGTCGGGCTCGGGCCGAATGTGATCCACGAAGAGACGCGCAAGGTGTTGGAGCGAAAGCTCGACGGCAAGGTTCGCGCGCTGTTCGTGGCGCCGACGCAGAACGGCGGCTTCTGCTGGCTGTGGGAGGGGCGGATGGGGAGCTGCGGCAGGATGCGTCCGGACCAGCGGGCGCTCGGTGTCACCGGGCTCGAGAGCGCTGAGGGGCCGACGCTCGTCTCCGGTCACGTGCTCGACCCGAAGATCGAAAGGCTCGAGCTCCGCTACGAGGACGGCCGGGAGGTCGAGATCCCAATCGTGTGGGTCTCGCCGCCGATCGACGCCGGCTTCTATGCCTACGAGGTGGCGCCGGAGACGCCGAGCGAGGGGCACCGGGCCAAGTTCCTCGTCGCGCTGGACGGTGACGGGGACGAGGTCGTGCGGCACGAGTTCAGGTACCAGGATCCACGCTGGGAATCGGGCCCGGACGGCCTGCCGCAGATCGCGGACCGAACCCAGAAGCGAACGCTGTTCGACTTCCGCGCCGAGTCGGGCGCGCGCTGGACGCTGGTGACGGCGCCTGCTCCCGGCGACAAGCTCTGCTACGCCTACAACAGCGGCGGCGGTTGCAACTCGCCGAAGTTCCCCAACTCGCGACCGCTCAGCGCGCAGGGCGGATCCACGGTGAGCGTGTGCTGCACGGTTGCAGCCGCGACCGAGACGGTCGAGCTCGTCTATGAGGACGGTGACACCACCGTGCTCCGCCCGGTCGATGGCTTCCTGCTCGCCACGATCCCGTCCGCGCACCACGCGCTGGGTCGGCGTCTCGAAGCAATCGTCGAGCACGGGCGTGCGGGTGAAGTCGTCGCGCGGCACGAGGTGCCGACGAGGCATCGCGGCATCTACCCGTGTGCCGACGAGGACGAGGTCGACCTGGGCTTCGGGATGACGATCTGCCCCTAGCGAGGAGGGCTAGTGCTGGGCGTCGAAGGTGCCGAACTCGTCACGGAGCGCATTCGAGATCTCACCGATCGTGACGCGGGCACGCAGCGCCTCCCGCATCGGTGGGAGCAGGTTCTCGTTGCCCGCCGCGACGCGCCGTACCTCGGCGAGCGTGCTCTCCGCCTGCTGCGCGTCGCGCTCCGCGCGCACTCGCGCGGTGCGGTCGAGCTGGCGCTGTTCCGCCTCGGGGTCGATCCGGAGCAGTTCGACCTCCTCCTCGCCGTGATCGTTGAACTTGTTCACCCCGACGATGACCCGCTCTCCCGACTCGACCTGTTGGTTCCAGCGGAAGGCGGCCTCCTCGATCTCGCGTTGCACGAACCCCTGCTCGACCGCAGCCACGGCGCCGCCGAGCTCGTCGATCCGATCGATCAGCTCGCGGGCCTGCTCCTCGAGCTCGTCGGTCAGCGCCTCGATGAAGTAGGAGCCGCCGAGTGGGTCGGCGGTGTCGGTCGTGCCGGCCTCGGCGGCGAGGATCTGCTGCGTGCGGAGCGCGATCCGGGCCGAGCGCTCGGTCGGGAGCGCGAGCGCCTCGTCGAACCCGTTCGTGTGCAGGCTCTGCGCGCCGCCGGCAATCGCGGACAGCGCCTGGATGGCGACGCGCACGACGTTGTTCTCCGGCTGCTGGGCGGTCAGGGTCGAGCCGCCCGTCTGCGCGTGAAAGCGGAGCGCCTGGGCCTTCGGGTTCGTGGCGCCGAAGCGGTCGCGCATGATCGTGGCCCACAGCCGCCGCGCCGCACGGAACTTCGCCACCTCCTGGAAGAAGTGGTTGTGCGCATTGAAGAAGAAGGAGAGGCGCTCGCCGAAGTCGTCAGGCGAAAGCCCGGCCGCGACCGCCGCCTCGCCGTAGGCGATCCCGTTCGCGAGCGTGAAGGCGAGCTCCTGGACCGCTGTCGAGCCGGCTTCTCGGATGTGGTACCCGGAGATCGAGATCGTGTTCCAGCTCGGCAGCCGCTCGGCGCAGTACGCGAAGAGGTCGGTCGTGATCCGCATCGAGGGCCGCGGCGGATAGATGTAGTTCCCGCGGGCGATGTACTCCTTGAGGATGTCGTTCTGCACCGTGCCGCGAAGCGCCGTCCCTGGAACGCCCTGCTCCTCGGCGACGAGCTCGTAGAGCAGGAGCAGCAGCGCGGCGGGCGCGTTGATCGTCATCGAGGTGGACACCTCGTCGAGCGGGATCCCGGCAAGCAGCAGCCGCATGTCCTCGATCGAGTCGATCGCGACGCCGGTGCGACCGACCTCGCCGACCGCGTGCGAGTCGTCGGAGTCGTAGCCGAGCTGCGTCGGCAGGTCGAAGGCGACCGAGATGCCCGTCTGGCCGCGGTCGAGCAAGTAGCGGAAGCGAGCGTTCGTCTCCTCTGCCGAGCCGAAGCCCGCGTACTGCCGGATCGTCCACGGCCGCCCGCGATACATGTTCGGATACGGGCCTCGCGTGAACGGGAACTCGCCGGGCCGCTCCCCGTCGCCGTAGACGGGCTCGATCTCGATCCCGGAGTCGGTCTCCCGCGTCACGGGAGGGATGCTACGGCTAGAGCAGACCCCCGGCGGTCTCGATCGCGTCCAGCGCGATGCGGCGCCCGCTGGCGATGTGGGCCCGGATCGCCGCTTGCGCGGCGGCCAGGTCGCCGGCCTCGTAGGCGTCCACGATCGCCTCGTGCTCCGTCGGGAGGTTGGACGCGGCCTCGAGCTTGCCGCCGCGAATCACCTGCATCATCAAGTTGACCGACAGGTCGCGATAGAAGCGCGAGAGCAGGTCGTTGCCGGCCAGGTCGACCTGGTGCTCGTGGAAGGCGGCGTTCGCCTCGTCCCACTCGGTGTGCGAGACGGCCGCGACCGTGCGCTCGTGCAGGTCGCGGAAGCGGCGCAGCCCGTCCCGGCCGGCCCGACCGACCGCCGCCTCGGCCGCCTGGAGCTCGAGTGCGAGCCTGACGTCGTAGCCCTCGGCGATCGTCGACTCGGTCAGCGCGGTCACGTAGTAGCCGCGCCGCGACTTCACGCTCAGCAGCCCTTCTGCGACGAGGCGTGTGAGGGCGTGGTGGACGGGGCTGCGCGAGACGCTGAGCGTTGCGGCGAGCTCGTGCAGGCTCACCTTCTCGCCGGGGCCGAGCTCGCGGCGCACGAGCCGCTGCTTGAGCGTCTCGTAGACGCGGTCGTTCAGGTTCGTCCTGGGCGGTGCCGAGACCGGCATGAGCGATACGTAACATGACAGGTGCCCGGAGGCAACCCGTGGCTAGGGTTCGGGCGTGCACGTGAGCATCCGCCTCTTCGCCGGTCTGCGCGAGCGCGCGGGCACGGGCGCGCGGGAGCTCGAGCTGGCCGACGGGGCGAAGGTCGCCGACGTCTGGGGCGAGCTCGATCTCGGTGACGAGCCTCCAGGCCTCCTCTACGCCGTCAACAAGGCGTACGCATCCGCCGAGTCGGCGCTCTCCGACGGGGACGTGGTCGCGCTGATTCCACCTGTCTCCGGCGGCGATTTCCGCCTCACCGGCGAGCCGCTCTCGCTCGACGCCGTCGTGCGGGAGGTGCGGCGCGACGAGGCCGGCGCGATCGCCACGTTCCTCGGCACCGTCCGCAACCGCTCACGTGATCGCGACGTCCTCTACCTCGAGTACGAGGCCTACGAGGGCATGGCCGAGGAGACGATGGCGGAGCTGGCAGCCGAGCTCGCGGCACGGCACGACCTCAGTGCGGTCGCGATCCACCACCGGATCGGGCGGGTGGAGATCGGCGAGCCGAGCGTCGCGATCGCTGTTTCCTCACCGCACCGCGCAGCCGCGCTCGCCGCGTGCAAGGAGGCGATCGACACGCTCAAGCAGACGGTGCCGCTCTGGAAGAAAGAGGTCTACGAGGGCGGCGAAGAGTGGATCGGCCAGGGGTCGTAGAGGCGCAGCCAGCCCCACAAGCTCCTGCGCAGCTGACGGCGTCGTCGCCGGTATCTCCGTTGCATGACGTTCCTCCTGTGCTGATGACTCCCACACCGTCGCGCGGAGCGCTCAGAATGCGCTCAACGGAAGCTCAACGAGGAGGGGGTCGTGGAGGTCCGGATACTCGGACCGCTCGAAGTGGGAGGGGAGCCGTTCGAGGGCGGCCCCAAGCCACGCGCGCTGCTCGTCTCCCTGGCGCTCGGCCGTGGCGTGCCGGTCTCGACCGGGCAGCTGATCGACGCGGTCTGGGGTGAGCGGCCGCCGGCCAGCGCCGCGCACGCGCTGCAGGTGTACGTCTCGCAACTGCGCAAGGCCGGCCTCGAGATCGAGCGGCACGGCGAGGCGTATTCGCTCCGCGTCGACGGGCTCGACGCTCAACAATTCGAGGCGCTGCTGGAGGCTGCTGGAGCACACCGCGCGTCCGGGCGCCACGCCGAGGCGCTCGGTTCGCTCGAAGAGGCGCTCGCGCTCTGGCGAGGCCCGGCTCTCGCCGGCCACGACGACGCCGCAACCCGCGCCGAGCGGGACCGGCTGGAGGATCTGCGTGTCTCTGCACTCGAGGATCGCGCCGAGGCTGCGCTTGCGCTCGGTCGCGCGGCCGATTTGCCGGAGCTCGAACGGCTCGCCGTCGAGCACCCGCTGCGGGAGCGCCTGCGTGCCGTGCTCATGCTCGGGCTGTATCGAGCCGGCCGGCAGGCCGACGCGCTCGATGCCTACGCCGAGATCCGCACTGCACTCGACGAACTCGGGCTCGAGCCAGGGGCAGAGTTGCGGGCACTTCAGGGGGCGATCCTGCGCCAGGACGGCTCCCTCGACGTCGAGCCGGAGTCGCTACGCGAGCGTCGGCATCTGCCCGCCCCGGCGACTCCCCTCGTCGGCCGCCGCGCCGAGGTCGACGCGGTGTCGGGCCTGGTGGGCGGCGAGACCCGGCTCGTCACGCTCACCGGTCCAGGGGGTGCGGGCAAGACACGCGTCGCCTTGCAGGCGGCACACGAACTCGCCGCGGCGTTCGCCGACGGCGTCTGGTTCGTCGGTCTCGCCGCTCTGGTCGATCCGGCACTCGTACGGCCCGCGATCGCGCAGGCGCTCGGGTTGGCGGAGGAGACCCTGGCGGAGGAGCTTCGAGGCCGCGACGTGCTGCTGCTCCTCGACAACTTCGAGCAGCTGCTCGAGGCGGCTCCGGTGGTGGGAGAGCTGCTCCAGGCAGCGCCGGGGCTGCGGGTACTCACCACGAGCCGCGCGCGGCTGCGCGTCTACGGCGAGCACGAGCTGGAGATCCCGCCACTCCCCGCCGCCGACGCCGAGGCCCTCTTCGTGGGTCGTGCGCGCGCCGCCGGACGCGAGCCCCCGCCAGGGCCGCTCGTGGCCGACATCTGCCGCCGCCTGGACGGGCTCCCGCTGGCGATCGAGCTCGTCGCCGCTCGCACAGCTGAGCTGACGCCGGCCGAGCTGACCTCCTCGCTCGACGACAGGCTCGAGCTCGCGTCGAAGGGTGCGCGCGACCTGCCGGAACGGCAGCGCACGCTTCGGGCGGCGATCGGCTGGAGCCACGACCTGCTCGAGCCCGACGAGCAGCGGCTGTTCGCAGACCTCGGTGCGTTCGCCGGCGGCTTCACTCGCGCGGCCGTCGAGGAGGTGTCCGGCACTGAGGCGGCCGAGCACCTTGCCGGGCTCGTCGGCGCCAGCCTCGTCAGACGCGCCGACGACGGCCGCTACCGGATGCTCCAGACGATCCGCGAGTACGCCGTCGAACGCCTTCACGCTCGCGGCGACGCAATGGACGTGCGGCGCCGCCATGCCGAGTACTTCCGCGAGCTCGGCGAGGAGCTCGTGATCGCCCTTCCCACTGAGGCGGTCGACGAGGTGTACGCGACCTTTGAACGGGAGCACGACAACTACCGCGCTGCGCTCGCCTTCGCGGCGGAGACCGGATCGACCGAGCTGCGCTTCCGGCTCGCGGCCGCCGTCTCCCAGTTCTGGCTCGTGCGCGGTCACCTTGCCGAAGGCCGCGCCTGGCTCGAGGAGACGCTCGCGCCCGCGTCGGCGCGGGAGATACCGTCCCTTCTGCGCGCCCAGGTCCTGCGCAAGCTCGCGACGCTCGAGTGGCGTCAGGGCGACTTCGACATTGCCGGCAAGCGTGCCGAGGAAGCCCTGCCACTCCTCGCAGGCGAGGTCGACGAGAACGAGCGCTACCGCCTCCTGATCCTGCTCGGCTGCATCGAATACAGCCGCCGCAACCGCGAGGGCGCGCGCGAGTGGTGGGAGCAGAGCGCGGCGCTGGCGCGGAAGCTGGAGAACGACGCGCACCTGGCTCTGGCGCTCTCGAATCTGGGCGTGGTTGCGGCCGAGCTCGAGGACTTCGAGGGCGGCGTGGCGATCTACGAGGAGAGCGTCGAGACCGCCCGGCGCGCAGATCATCGCGAGTACCACGCGGGAGCGCTGCTGGGGCTCGGCGACATGAACCTGCGGCTCGGCCGCTTCGAGGTCGGCCGTGCGCAGCTGGCCGAAGCGATGGAGCTCTACACACGCCTCGGCTTCCACGACAAGCTCGCGTCCTGCTGTGTCTGGCTTGCACCTGCCCCGGAGCACGACGGCGATCTGACGCTTGCGGTGAGGCTCCTCGGCGCTGCGGCCGGGATCCGGCGCAGGACCGGAGCCTCGGTCGACTGGCAGGAGCAGGAGTTTCTCGACCAGGTCGTGGAGCGGCTGCAGCCGGCACTCGGGCAGGCGGCGTACGACGCGGCGTTCGCGGCAGGGGTGGCCGCGCCCGAGTCGGTCATCGAAGAGATCCTTTCCTCAGCGGCAGTCGTCGCCCCAGCGACCGGTCAGGACGTGGATCCAGGCGGGTAGCCCGCACTCGCCGCGATCGCTTGCGTTGCGGGCGGCGGGAGCACCGGGCACATGGGCCGCAAGGGCGACGAAGCAGGCGGCGACGGCGACTGCGAGGAGCAGGGGAACTCTCGACTGTCGGTTCATCTTCTTCCTCCTGATCGGATCGACGCCATCCACGTTGGCCGGGTGCGCTCAAGAACCGCTCGCAATCCGCTCAAGGGTGTGTCCGGGGGTGACGAGTACTCTGAGCAAGTGACCCAGTACGACCCCTACGCTCCGCGCGAAGTCGAGCCCGAGTACGAGTACTCGCCCGTCAAGCACGGAACGACGCTCCGCGACGTCCTGCGCAAGCTCTGGGCGCCGATCGCCGCGGTCGTCTTCCTCTTCTGGAAGCTGAAGTTCATCTTCGCGGCGATCTTCAAGTTCAAGCTCTTCACGGTCGCTGGGTCGATGCTGGTCTCGATCGGCGCCTACGCGCTGCTCTGGGGCTGGCAGTTCGCGGTCGGGTTCGTGCTGCTGCTGCTCGTGCACGAGCTGGGCCACGTTGCCGAGGCGAAGCACCAGGGGCTGCCCGTTTCGGCGCCGATGTTCATCCCCTTCCTCGGCGCCCTGATCACGCTCAAGCAGCTGCCGGACAACGCCTGGAACGAGGCGAAGGTCGCGATCGCAGGGCCGATCGTCGGCGGCCTCGGCGCCGCGGCGGTCTGGGGCGTCGGCGAGTACTACGACTCGGGGCTGCTCGTCGCGCTGGGCTTCACCGGCTTCTTCCTCAATCTCTTCAACCTGGCGCCGATCTCGCCGCTCGACGGCGGCCGGATCGTCGCCTCGATCCATCCGGCGCTCTGGATCGTCGGCCTGATCCTGCTCGTCGGGCTCGCAATCGTGGCTCCGAACCCAATCCTGATCCTGATCCTCGTGCTCGGCGGAATCGAGTCCTGGCGCCGCTGGCAGCACCGCGCGGATCCGCAGTCGGCGGCCTACTACAGCGTCACGCGGACACAACGCATCGTCACCGGAGTCGCCTACATCACGCTCGCAGCGCTGCTGACGCTCGGCATGAGCGGTGCGTACGTCGAGCGCGAAATCTAGTGGCAGCAAGCGACCGGCGGCTCCTCGAGCGAACGCACTCCGACCTGGCGAACGACGTCGCGGTCATCGCCGCCGAGTTTCTCGGTGGGTTCCAGAAGGTGCTCGAGATCGACCGCCCGGCGGTGTCGGTCTTCGGCTCGGCGCGAGTGGATGCCGAGAGCGCGCCGTACCGCTCTGCCCGGGAGACGGGGAGGCTCTTCGCCGATGCCGGTTTCGCCGTCGTCACCGGCGGCGGCCCCGGTGTGATGGAGGCCGCGAACCGGGGCTGCAAGGAGGGCGGCGGCCTGTCGGTCGGCTTCAACATCGCCCTGCCGCACGAGCAAGGCATCAACCCGTATTGCGACATCGCGATGACGTTCAAGCACTTCTACGCACGCAAGACGATGTTCGTGAAGGCGGCGGAGGGCTTCGTCATCTTCCCCGGCGGCTTCGGAACGCTCGACGAGCTCTTCGAGTCGCTGACGCTGATCCAGACCGGGAAGGTGCTCAACTTCCCCGTCGTCCTGTTCGATTCGGACTACTGGCAGGAGCTGCTCCAGTGGACGCGCGACGAGGTGCTCGCGGACGGGATGATCTCCCCGAACGACCTCGATTTGCTGCACGTCACCGACGATCCGGATGAGGCGGTGCGGCTGATCGTCGAGGCGTGGGAGGAACGCAACATCGCCTCCTCGCCGGCCGAGCCGGAGAAGGCCGATGCGCAGTAGCCTCGGCCGCTAGACGCGCGGAAGCACGAAGTACGGGCCTGGGATCGAACGGCCGGGACCGTAGATCTGGGTGGGGCCGACGGCGATGTACGCGCTCGTGAACGTGTCCCGCCGCTTCAGCTTCCCGTGGTCGTAAACCTTGCGCGCGACCGTGACGTCGAAGCCGGACTGGTTCGAGCCCGAGACCGTGCGCACCGAGCCGCGCGGCGCATACGGATCGAGGGCGTAGGTCGTTCTCGGTGAGCGCCAGTTCACCCGCGGGCCGGTCGACGAGACGACGCGGCGCTTCGGGTCGGTCCCGAAGAAGCTGAACGTCAGCGTCGAATCGGTGTATCGCGTCTTGATCAGGATGCCGGTCTTGAGGTCGTTCTTGAACGCGAAGTCGGGCCCGCCCCACGAGACGGTGGCATCGCGGCCCATCGGGTAGTGCGAGATGTAGAAGCTGTGGTTGTGCCGCTCGACGATCGGGAGGCCGAGCTCGAAGGCGTTGTTGAAGAGCGTCGTCGCCGTCTGGCAGACGCCGCCGCCGATCGCGGGCAGGAGCAGCGAGCCGACGATCATCTGTCCCTCGCGGAAGCCGCGCTCGGCCGTGCGAGGGCCGACCGACTCGTTGAACGAGAACGTGTCGCCCGGACGCACGACCGTGCCGTCGATGAACTCCGCCATCAGTTGCACGTTGTGGATCCGGTTCGACGACGACGTGCCCATATCGGTCGTGAACGTCGAGACCTGCTCGCGGATGCCGAGCTTCTCCGCCTCGCGCGTGGTCAGATCGGCGCGCGTCTGTTTCAGGCGCAGCGAGGCGCGCCGGATCGACGAGGAGGCCGCAGTGGTGAGCGAGTCCGCGATCCACGGGCCGTCGGGCGCGAGCCCGGGGCGTGACGGGCTGAGCCGCACTCGCGCGCCGTCGACGACGAAGCGCGCGTTCACCGCGCGCTGCCGCCACTTCGCCAGGTACGGCTCGACTGCCTTCGCGATCCGGTCCGGTGCGAACGTGATCCGGAAACGGTCGCCGTCGGGGCGGAAGCGGACGAGCTTCTCGAGCCGTGCCGGCTGGAGCGTGCCGACGTCCTGGCCCTGGAACGAAAGCGCGACCGGCTCGGCGACGAGCTCCCTCGCTGCGGCGAGGGCCTCCTCGGCCGCTGGTGTCTGCAGCTCCGGCTCGACGTGCCGAAGTGGCGCGGCAAACGAATGCTCGCCTCCGAGCACCGCGGACCGCAGAGCCGCCAGAAACGCCGGCCCGTCGATCCGCTCTCCCGGCCGGGACGGCCAGACGCGCTCGATCGAGACCTGTGCGCGCCGCGCCTTGGGCAGGCCGCGCTCCAGGCCGGAGAGCAGCGTCTCGCTCGATGCCGCCGGAACGAGCACGGGATTCACCTGCAGCGTCGGCGGCGTCGGGTCGACGAGCGCACGAACCCGGGTCAGGAACGAGTCGCGACCGCGCTGCGTGGCTGCGGCTGCGGTCGCCGCCTCGTCGACGCGAAGCAGTGTCCGTGGGTCGACCGAGTACGGCTTGCCGGCCACTCGAACCTCGATGCCGCCGGCCAGCTGCACCTCGCGGACGGCGACACCGGGGAGCGGGCGCTCCCAGTAGACGGCGTCGCGCGCAGCCACGACGGCCACCGCTGCTCCCGCGAGAGCCGCGAAGGTCAGGACGGCGATCAGCCGGATGCGTCTCACGTTCTCAAAATAGCCGCATTTCGCGCCTTTACACTCAGGCGCGTGAGGCTTCGCGACCTTCCCTCCGTCGATGAACTCGTCCGCGGTGTCGACGATCCGCTCGCCGTCGAGGCCGCACGCGCCGTTCTCGAGCGCGCGCGGGAGGAGATCCGGGCCGGTGCCGAGCCTGGCGACCTGGGCGTGCGGCTCGAGGAAGCGCTCGTCGCTGCGCGTCGGCCCGCCCTTCGCCGCGTGCTCAACGCGACCGGCGTGCTGGTGCACACGAACCTTGGCCGGGCGCCGCTGGCGGAGGCCGCCCTCGAGCAGGTCCGAGCGGCCGCGGGTTACTCCAACCTCGAATACGACCTTTCGACCGGCTCGCGCGGCTCACGCCAGGATCACCTGGCGCCGCTGCTCCGCCGGCTGACCGGTGCGGAGGCGGCGATCGTCGTCAACAACAACGCCGCCGCGGTGCTGCTCGCGCTCGCTGCTCTGGCCGAAGGACGCGAGGTCGTTGTCTCTCGCGGCGAGCTGATCGAGATCGGCGACGGCTTCCGGATCCCGGACGTGCTCGCCCGCTCCGGTGCTCGGCTCGTCGAGGTCGGCACGACCAATCGCACCCGCGCGGCGGACTACGAGGGCGCGATCGGCCCCGAGACGGCACTGCTACTGCGTGTCCACCAGTCCAACTTCCGGGTCGTCGGCTTCACGGAGCAGCCGCGGGTCGAGGAGCTGGCTGCGGTTGCGCAGCGGCACGGGCTGCCGCTCCTCGACGACCTCGGCTCGGGCGCGCTCGTCGACGTCGAGGGCGAGCCGACACCGGCTGCCGCGCTCGCGGCGGGCGCCGACCTCGTCTGCTTCTCCGGCGACAAGCTGCTCGGCGGCCCGCAGGCCGGGATCGTCGCCGGCCGCGCCGACCTCGTCGAGCGGTTGCGCCGGCATCCACTCCACCGTGCCCTGCGCTCCGACAAGCTGACGCTGGCGGCGCTCGAGGGGACGCTGCGGCTCTATCTCGAGCGGCCGGAGGAGATCCCGGTCGTGCGGATGCTGCGCGAGCCGGCCGACGCCGTCCGCGCCCGGGCGGAACGGCTGGCAACGGCCACCGGCGGCGCGGTCGAGGAGACCGTGGCGCGGGTCGGCGGCGGCGCGCTGCCGCTCGCCGAGCTGCCGAGCTTCGCGTGCGCCGTCGAGGAGGAGCTCGCGGCAGCGCTGCGCGGCCACGAGCCGCCCGTGATCGCGGTCGTCCGTGACGGCCGCACGCTGCTCGACTGCCGCACGCTCACCGACGCCGAGGCCGACGAAGCCGCGCAGGCGGTGCTCGCATGCCGCTCACGGTAGGGACTGCCGGCCACATCGACCACGGCAAGACGTGGCTCGTCCGGGCGCTGACCGGCAAGGACACGGACCGGCTGCCGGAGGAGCAGGAGCGTGGCATCTCGATCGACCTCGGCTACGCGCCGCTCGACCTTCCGGATGGACGCCGGCTCTCGCTGATCGACGTGCCCGGCCACGAGCGCTTCGTCCGCAACATGGTCGCCGGCGCGACCGGGATCGACCTCTTCCTGCTCGTCGTCGACGGCGGCGAGGGTGCCCGGCCGCAGACGCGCGAGCACCTCGCGATCCTCTCGCTGCTTGGGATCGAGCACGGAGTCGTCGCGGTGACGAAGGCCGACGCCGTCGACGCGGACACGATCGAGCTGGCCCTCGAGGAGGCGCGTGAGCTCGTCCCCGGTGTCGAGGTTGTCGCCGTCAGCGCGAAGACGGGCGCCGGTCTCGACGACCTCCGCGCGGCTCTGACCCGCGCGGCCGATTCAGTGGAACAGGAACACGAGGTGGACGCGCCGGCGCGGCTCTTCGTCGACCGGGTCTTCTCGCTGCGCGGGATCGGCACCGTCGCGACCGGGACGCTCTGGTCGGGCTCGGTCGGGGAGGGAGACGTTCTCCGCGCCGAGCCGGGCGGACGGGAGGTGCGGGTGCGCAGCGTCCAGGTGCACGAGCGGCCGGTCGAGCGCGCCGGGGCCGGTCAGCGCGTCGCGCTCGCGCTGCCGGGAGTGGAGCGCAGCGAGCTGCGGCGCGGCGATGCGCTCGTCGCACCTGGCGCCTTCGTGCCGTCCTATCGCCTCGATGTCGTGCTGGACGAGCTCGAGCCGATCGCGGACGGGGCGCGGTTGCGCGTCCATCACGGGACCGGAGCGTTCGCGGCGCGGGTGGTGCGGGCGGGGGAGAGCTACGCGCAGCTGCGCCTCTCCTCACCGGTCGTCGCCGCGCGCGGCGACCGTGTCGTCCTGCGCGGCGAGACCACGGTCGGCGGCGCGCTCGTCCTCGATCCGTCGCCGCCGCGGCACGCGGACGCCGAGCGCTTCGCGCAGACGGAACGAGGTGAGGCGCCGGTCTACGCGCCAGTGCTCCGAGACGGCCGCTGGGAGTTCGCGCCGGCGTGGGTGGACGAGCTCCGCGCCTCGCTCGAGCAGGCGCTCGCGGCGGCCGATCCGCTCGACCCGGGCGTGCCCGCGCCGACCGAGCCCTGGGCCAGGGACGTCCTCCCGCTGCTCCCGTTCGAGCGCCGTGGCTCGCGGCTCTACCTCCCCGGCGCGCGAGGCTCGCTCGGCGAGCGGGAGGTGGAAGCGCGAACGCTGGAGGACGCGCTCGCGGACTCCGAGCCGGGCGCGCTGAAGGTGGAGGACGCAGAGCTGGCGCGGTTCCTCGAGCGAGAGGGCCGGCTCGTCCGCCTCGGTGACGGCTGGGCGGTCTCGGCAGCGGCGTACGAGCGTGCTCGCTCGCTCGTCGTCGAGGAGTGCGAGACGGCCGGCGAGATCGCGCTCGCCCGCTTCAGAGACCTCGCGGGTTGCGGCCGGCGCGATGCGCAGCTGCTGCTGGAGCGCCTCGACGCCGACGGCGTCACCCGCCGCGTCGGCGACCGCCGCGTTCTCAGGCGTTCGGCGTCACGGTCAGCTTGAGCACGTCCGGCCGGTGGTAGTGGCCGGAGGGGTCGAAGCGCTGCCGCGCCTGCAGGAGCGCGTCCGGCTCGAGCTCGGCGTAGAGGATCCCCTCCTCGTCGTAGAGCGGGCCGGCGAGGTAGCTCCCGTCCGGCGCCAGGATCGCCGAGCCGCCCCGGCCGAGGATGTCCCGGCCCTCGAGCAACGACGCCAGCGGGAAGTCGTCGGGATAGGAGCCGGCGCGCTGGAAGTGACTCGGCGCGACGACGAACGAGCGCGACTCGAGCGCGATGTGCTGGAGCGTCGCCTGCCACGAGTCTCCGTCGTCTGCGGTCGAGGCGATGTAGATCTCGACGCCCGACTCGTAGAGCGAGAAGCGCGCCAGCGGCATGTAGTTCTCCCAGCAGATCAGGCCGCCCATCCGCCCGAGCGAGGTCTCGATCGCGCGGAGGCCGCGCCCGTCGCCCTGCCCCCAGACGAGGCGCTCGTGGTTGGTCGGCACGAGCTTGCGGTGGTGCAGCGCCAGCTCGCCCTCGGGTGAGTAGTAGAGAAGTGAGTTGTAGAGCGTCCCTGGCTGCTCGGGGTCGAGCTCGTTGACCCCGATGACGAGCCAGACGCCGTGCTCCCGCGCCGTCGCCGCAAGCCGGTCGGCATCGGCGCTCGGCAGCTCGAGCGACTCGCGGTGCAGGAGCGCGAACGCCTCTTTCGCCCCCGGCTCGCCCCAGCCGGCGAGCGCCTTGGCCCACACCGAGGACGGGTAGGCGGGCACGAAGGTCTCGGGGAAGACCACGAGCGCCGCTCCGGCACCCGCGGCCTCTGCGGTCCGTTCAGCCACGAGGTCGAGCGTGCGCGCCCGGTCGAAGATCGCCGGCTCGACCTGCACGCACGCCGCGACAACCGGGGCCCGCACTAGGCCCAACCCATCGACTCGTAGCCGCTTGTTCGCGGGGCCGAGACGATCAGCACGACGGCGTCCGAGTCACTGCGGTTGACGACCGTCCGCTGCGGCTCCGGGTCGAGCCGGCAGAACGTGCCTGCCGGAGCCGGATGCTCCTCGCCGTCGACGACGAAGACGGCGTCACCGGAGAGGGTGATGAACACCTCCTCCTGGTCGCGCTCGATCTCGGTGTGCTCGGGGATCGTCTCGCCGGGCGGCAGCTCGACGACGTTCATCCCGAAGCTCTCGACCCCGAGCGACTTGCGTGCGAGCGCCCACTTCGGGAACGGGCGCTCGAACTCGTCCAGGTGCATGATCGTGAAGCCGGCCATCGCTCAGCTCCCTTCGGCGCGCCACTCGGGCTCGGGACCGATCCCGACGCCTTCGGCAATGCGGTTGATGTAGTTGAAGTAGGCGATCACCTGGATCGCGTCGTGGATCGCGGGATCGTCCCAGCCATGCGCCCGCAGCTCGTCCGCGTCGGCGGCGCCGACCGACGCCGGCGACCGGGTGAGCTTGACGGCGTAGTCGCAGAGCGCCCGCACCGGCGGCGGCAGGTCGGCCTGCCGGTAGTCGTGCGCCGCGTGCCGCGCGAGCTCTTCGTCGGCGTCCTCTGCACGGAGGTCGTCTGCGTGTGCACGGATTCAGTAGTGGCAGTCGTTCTGGCACGAGACGACGACGGCGAGCAGCTCCCGCTCCTGCCGCGAGAGCCCGGAAGGGCCGAACATGATCCCCTTGTAGAGCTCCATCGAGGAGTGGAGCACGCCCGGCCGCAGGCTCATGGCCTTGACGATGTTGAACACCTTGCCGGCACGGCCGATCGCGGCGTCGTACTCCTCTTTGAGCTGGCCGGTGGCCGCCTCGACGTCGATCAGCCTCAGATGCGCCATGCGGCCGATCTTCGCACGCGGGCGGTGATCCGTGGGAGGACCGGAGCCCTCCCACGGATCGGTGCCGCTAGCGCCGCAGGTCGACCGGGAACGAGACGAGCCGGCGGGTCGAGACGCCTCCGAGGAGGTTCTCGCCGCTCTTGCGGGCGCGGAAGAACACGACCAGCAGCTGCTGCCGGCCGGCTGCCGGAAAACCGCTCAGCTGTGTCATCGTCAGCTGGGCCCAGCCGTCCGCGCCGGTCGCCGCCTCGGTGGGCCGGGTGTACTGGTTGAACGGCACCGCTTCCGCGAGCACGAGCGCCCCTTGCACGGGCTTGCCGTTGCACGAGACGTGCGCGCGGACGGTGACGGTCTGAGACGAGCGACCGACCACGCTCGGACTGATCGACTGGCCGTCGACGAGCAGCCGCTCGGGCGGGGAGACGCTGGCGATCGGGATCGGTGCGTTGCCGGCGCAACCGCTGGGCAGGATCGGAGCCGCCCGGACGACGGCGCTGGGGACCGACGTCGCGGCTCGACGAGCCGTCGCTGTTCCGCGCGGTCACGCGGGAGCGGATCGTGTTGCCGACGTCGACCTTCTTCAGCACGTACGTGCTCTGGGTCGCGCCGCCGATCTGGGCGCAACTGCCGCCGTCGCGCGTCGCAACGCCGCCACGAGTACGTGAACGTGATCGGCGCGGTGCCGCCCCACGTCCCATTGCTCGTCGTCAGCGTCTTGGCCTCCTCGGGCGTGCCCGAGATGGTCGGCGGCGACTGGTTCGACGGCGCCACCTGCTGGGCCGCGTCGCCGGTCTCGGCGAGCCCGGCCACGGCCGCGATCAGGAGCAGTGCGCTCCCGAGCGCGAGGATTGCTGTCTTCGTTCTGCGGTGCATGGGTACCCTCCTCGAAATGGTGCGTTGGGCACCCTCTGTCCGACCGGCCGCGTCGAATAACGGCATTTGGCTCGGTTTCACAGGACGCTTACACGCGCTGGCTTGTGCATTCGCGCTGCGTCAGCCCTGCGCAAATTCTCTGTAAAGCCTGGTAAGTGGCCGTTTCCGACCGCTCCGCGAATGTAAGAACGTGCTTGTGCATTTTCACTCGAAGAGGGAGATTGACCATGACCAATAGACGAGCGTTGCGATCCGGCCCGGCCTGGATGCTGCTCATCGCCATCCTGGTGGCCCTGACGGCCGCCGCGACCGCACGGGCTGCTCCGCCGCGCGAGACGTCGCAGCCGACGATCGAGGGAAGCCCGTTCCGCCAGGGCACGACCCTCACCGCCGGCAACGGGGTCTGGGCGAACAACCCGACGTCGTTCGCGTACCGCTGGCTCCGGTGTGACGTCGAACGGCAACGCCTGCGGGAACATCGCCGGCGCCACGGCGCAGCGCTACCGGCTCGTGCAGGCCGACGTCGGTCGGACGGTGCTCGTGCGGGTGACGGCGAGAAACGCCGACGGCGCGCGCACCGCCAACTCCAAGCCGAGTCCCGTGATCGGCGACAACGCGGCGCCGCAGCTGATCACGCGAGCCGTCGATCGCAGGCTCGGTGGCTATCGGTCAGGAGCTGACAGCGAACCCCGGGACCTGGTCGAACATCCCGGACCGGTTCACGTTTCAGTGGCAGCAGTGCGATCCGGCGGGCGGCGCCTGCGCTGCGATCGCCGGTGCGACCGGCAGCATCTTCGGCGTCCGCTCGGCCGACCTCGGGCGGACGCTCCGGGTCGAGGTGACTGCGATCAATCCCCTCGGCCGCACGCGCAAGACGTCGAACGCCACCGGTGTCGTGCGGGCGACTCCGACCGGCGGTGCCGGAACGGTCGTCTCGATCGCGAGCATCTCGTTGCCCGAGCGTCTGCTGATCTCGGCCGTGACGTTCTCGCCGACCGCGATTCACAACCGCCGGGAGGTCGTGACGATGCGTGTGCGCGTGACCGACACGCGTGCCCGGCTCGTCCAGGGAGCACTCGTGCTCGCGGAAGGCGTTCCCTTCGGGCGCGTGAACACGTCCGCGGAGACGACGACCGACGCGAGGGGGATCGCGACGATCACGTTCCGGGCAACTGCACGCCTGCCGATCGTCCGCAATACGGCGGTGCAGTTCTTCCTCCGCGCCCGCAAGGCGGGCGAGAACCTGCTCGCGGGTGTGTCGGCGCGGCGGCTCGTGCAGGTCCGCGTCGTTCCCGGCTAGTGCCGTCGGGGCCCGTGCCGCTAGCCTGCGGGCGGAGCGGCACGGGCCCGGTGGCCCAGCCGGTCTTCAAAATCGGCCCGGTCGTGCAACCCACGGCTTGCTCGGTTCGACTCCGGGGCCGCTCCGTCGTTTCTCTAGGGTCTCGTTCATGCGCAGGCGCCGGCTCGGCAGCTCGACCCTCGACGTCTCCGTCGTCGGGCTCGGCACGAACAACTTCGGCGGCAGGATCGACGAGGCCGCCTCGCGCGCCGTCATCGACGCGGCGCTGGACTCCGGCATCGACTTCCTCGACACGGCCGACGTCTACGGCAACCGCGGCGGCAGCGAGGAGATCATCGGGCGCGCGCTCGCCGGACGCCGCGACCGGGTGGTGCTGGCGACGAAGTTCGGTCACGACCTCGGCGACGGCGAGACCGCCCGCGGCGCCCGGCCGTACATCCGCAAGGCGATCGAGGCATCGCTGCGGCGCCTCCAGACCGACTGGATCGACCTCTACCAGTACCACCGTCCTGACGGCGTCACGCCGGTCGAGGAGACGCTCGCCGCGCTCGACGAGCTCGTGCAGGAGGGCAAGGTGCGGGCGATCGGCTCCTCGAACTTCACCCCCGCGATGGTCGAGGAGGCGCACGCCGTCGCCGCCGAGCGCGGGCTGACGCCGTTCGTCTCCGAGCAGAGCGAGTACTCGTGGCTGGCCCGCGAGGCCGAGCGGGAGCTCCTGCCGGTATCGCGAGCGGCTCGGGATCGGCTTCATCCCCTACTTCCCGCTCGCGAGCGGTCTCCTCACCGGCAAGTACCGGCGCGGGGAGCCGCCGCCGGAGGGGACGCGCCTGCACGGGCGCGAGCTCGACGAGGATCGGCTCGTCCGCGTCGAGCAACTGGAGGAGCTCGGGAGCGATCTCGGCGTCTCGCTGCTCGAGCTCGCGATCGGCGGGCTCGCGGCCCAGCCCGCGATCGCCTCGGTGATCGCGGGCGCGACGAAGCCCGAGCAGGTGCGCGCGAACGCAGCAGCTGGGGAGTGGGAGCCGTCGGCCGAGCAGCTGGCCGCCCTGCGAGCGTTGTGAGCGAGGAAAAAACCGCTCGTTGCGGAATGTTGCCTTGAAGGGCGCGCGGCACTCCTGAGATGGTGCCCCGCGCGTCACGCAGGCAAAAGGAGGCCGTTAGTGCCGAGCAACAATCCGCAGCAGCATGTCTCAATCGTGCTCGAGTGTCTCGAGTGCGGCAATCGAGACGAAGGCGCCAGGGGCTGGCGCGCGTATCTCGAGCCGGACGGTGACGGCGTGCTGATCTTCTGTCCCGACTGCGCCCATCGGGAGTTCGACCCGAACGACTGAGCAGCGTCGAGCTACGGTGAGCTTCTGCTCGCCGAGATCGCAGCCGCAACCTTGATCTGCCTCGACCCCGGCCACGGCACCGCGCCCGAGGTCGGACGCCAGTCCGAGCCGATCGGACCCGGCTCGGCCACGCTGAAGATCAAGGATCCGGGCGGTGCAGCCGGTGAGGCTCCGGTCGCGCTTGCGATTGCCAGGAGAACGCAGGCTCTGCTGCTGGCGCGTGGCTACCGAGTGGCCATGACGCGCACCCGCGCGGGCTACCGCGGCGGCAACCGGGAACGGGCCCGTTTCTGCAACGATCGCCGCGCTGCGCTGATGGTGCGGATCCACGCCGACGGCTCGAGCGACCCGGGCGTGCACGGCGTCTCGACGCTCGTACCCGCCCTGAGACGCGGCTGGACGGACGACATCCACGCGGCGAGCCGCCGCGCCGGGCGACTCCTCCAGCGCCGGCTCGTTGCCGCAACCCGTGCCCGCGATCTCGGCGTCGTCGAGCGCGCCGACCTGACCGGCTTCAACTGGGCGGATGTCCCGGCCGTGCTCGTCGAAACGGGGTTCATGTCGAACCGGCGCGAGGCCGCGCTACTGCGGTCGGCCGCCTACCAGGAGAAGGTCGCCGGCGCGCTCGCCGCGGCGGTCGGCGAATTCGTTCGGAGCTAGGAGGGTTTGGCGGAGCGCCGCAGGCGTGCCAGACCCCGGCGCGGGGCCTCGGCGGGCGTGGCCTGGGCTTCGGGCTCGGGCTCGGCGGGCGGAAGCTTGGTCACGATCGTCTTCGACTCCGACTCGGCATCCTCGATCGCCGTCGCCTCGACCACCGGCACGTCCCAGGGGCCGGTGCTGTCGGAGGCGGGCTGGCCGGTCGCGTCGAGTGACGGAGCGATCTCGTCGAGCCGCCAGCGCGCCCGCTTCGCCGAGGCGGCCCACTCTGCGAGCGCGACGAGCACCCATGCCACCGCCATCACGAGCACGATCCACGCGGCAGAGAGGTCGGCGAGGCCGGCGAGGAGGCCGACGAGCAGCAGGAACGCACCTTCGAGCACGAGCCGCGGCACGGCGGGAGCGCGCGAGAAGGGCGCAGGCACCGACGCGACCCAGTCGGGCGAGGGCGCCTGGCCGGCATTGGGCCACGCTTCGTCCTCGAAGGGCGCGGGAGCGGCTCGCTCGGCCCGGAGTGTCTTCAGTTCCCCGCGTAGCGCGGCCGCGACCGACTCGAGCTCACGCACGCGCTCCGCGAACTCCGCGAACGCCTCCTCGACGCGCGCCGGCTCGTAGCCCTCGGCCGAGTGCGGCAGATCGCCGGTCTGCGGCAGCTTGCTCATCTCTCTTCAGTATGCCGCGCGGCCCGAGAAGCCTGCCCCTCTCAAACGATCGAGCCTGGTGCTCTTGGGCCGCGGGCGGCCCCTTTAGGGGTTTTCGCGCGGTGAGCATCCGCTCCTGCGGATGCTCACCTTGCGCAGACTATTCGCGCTCCCGCATCTCGCCGAGCGCCTGCTGAGCCTTCTCGTGGATCGCCTGCCGCCGCTCCTCGATCGAGCGCGGCTCGCCGACCTCGTCGACCGGTTGGCCTTCGGCGGCGTCGAACTCGTCGCGGTCGTCCGCGGCCTCGCGAGCCTGCTCGAGCCGCGAGCGCAGCTCGGCGGCCGGGTCGGCCTCGACCGGCTGGTGTTGCGGCTCCGGCCGTGGTCGCAACCGCTGCCAGAGCCACGCGAGCCCGAACGCGCCGCCCAGCCATGCCAGTGCCCTGCCCATGGCGCTGATCGTAACCCGCGTTCCTGGCGCGAGGTCGGCGGAGGCCGGCTCCGCCGGCCGGGAGGCGAGGCCGGCCAGGGGCGATGCTACTCTGTCTGCCGCTTCCTGCCTCGTCTCGCGTGCGCCGTTCCCGCGCCCGCTGGCCGGCGAGGCCGCCTAAGCCCAAAGGAAGCCTGACGGAAGGAGACCGGGAACGTGACCGACTACGAGATTCTGCTCATGCTGGACCCCGACCTGCCCGACGAGCGGCAGGAGGCGATCGTCAAGCGCACCCGCGACCTCGTCGAGAAGAACGGCGGGACGTGGGACGGCCAGGACGTCTGGGGCCGCCGCAAGCTCGCCTACGAGATCAACAAGAAGACCGACGGTGTGTACCACCTGCTGTCCTTCAGCACCGACGGCGAGACCCTGGACGAGATCGCCCGCGTCCTCAAGATCGACGACGACGTCATGCGGTACCTGGCGACCCGTCGTTACAAGCCTGGTTCGACTCAGCCGGTAGCGGTGGGCGGCCCGGCGCGCGAGGATGTCGTCGACCCGATCGACACCTCGCTGGAGGAGGAGTAATGCCCCAGAACATCAACAGCGTCGTCCTCGTCGGCAACCTGACGAAGGATCCCGAGTTGCGCCACACGCCGTCCGGCACGGCCGTCACGACCCTGCGCGTCGCGGTGAACGACCGCGTCAAGCGCGGTGAGGAATGGCAGGACGCGGCCTACTACTTCGACGTCACCGTGTGGGGCCGCACGGCGGAGAACTGCGCCCAGTACCTCGCCAAGGGCCGCCCGGTCGGCGTCCAGGGCAAGCTCACGTGGCGCGAGTGGGACGCCCAGGACGGCACCAAGCGGCAGTCGGTCGAGGTCGTCGCCGACAACGTCCAGTTCCTCGGCGGGCGTGACGCCGGCGGAGACGGCGGCGGGCAGTTCGTGCCGCAGGGCGCAGCAGCGCCGGCTACCGAGGACTTCCCCGCGGCCGCTGCGGCCGACGACGACATCCCCTTCTAGGAGAGAGACGCAGATGGCACAACCGAAAACCCAGCAGACGCGCAAGCGTCCCGGCTCCGCGATGGCCCCGGGCCGCCGCAAGAGCTGCCTCTTCTGCAAGGACAAGGTCGAAGAGGTCGACTACAAGAACCTGAACCAGCTCCGGCGCTACATCTCGGAGAAGGGGAAGATCCGGAACCGCCGCATCACCGGCGCCTGCCGGCGCCACCAGCGGCAGGTCGCGGTGGCCGTCAAGCGGGCCCGCGAGATGGCGCTGCTGCCCTACGTGGAGGCGCGGTAGCGATGGAGGTCATCCTCCTCAGCGACGTCGACAACGTCGGCCTCCGCGGTGAGGTCGTCAACGTCGCCAGGGGCTATGCCCGCAACTTCCTGCTCCCGCGCAAGCTCGCCGAGCCGGCCACCGCCGGCCGGGTTGCCGAACTGCAGAAGCGCGACGAGCAGCGTGCCCGCCACGAGGCCCGGACGGCCGAGCAGGCGAACGAGATCGCCGAGCTGCTGAACAAGACCGTGCTCAGCTTCGACGTCAAGTCGGGGCCGACCGGCGCGCTCTTCGGCTCGGTCACGACGACCGACATCGCCGACGAGCTCTGGCGGACGCGCAAGATCCGCGTCGACCGCAAGAAGATCGGCACCGACTCGATCAGGCGGATCGGTCGCTACACGATCCCGATCCAGGTCTTCGAGGACATCACCGCCGAGGTGAAGACCCTCGTCGTCCCCGAGGGCGGGGAGCTGCCGCCCGAGGAAGAGCTCGCCGCGATGGAAGCGGCCGAGGCCGAGGCGGCCGCGGCGGCGCAGGCGGAGGCCGACGCGCATCGCGCCGAGTCCGAGGCGGTGCTGGAGGCCGAGCTCGAGGCTGCCGACAAGGCCGAGGAGGCCGAAGCTGAGGCAGCGGCAGCTGCTGAAGCTGGTCAGGCGGACGAGCCCGAGGCGGCCGCCGAGGACGCGGCGCCGGCGGAGCAAGAGGAGCCGGAGGAGCGGACCTAGAGTTGTTCACACCGCCCTCCACACGCTGTGGAGGGCGGTGCGAACTTCCCGCTGCGAGCGGCAAGTTCGTGCCGGGCTCCTGAGGAAAGACCATCCGCACCTGTGGATAGGGTGCGAACATGCGTTTCTTTTCCCTGCACACGTGCCGCTTGACACGTCATGTTGAGTAAGGACATGGCCCAGGTCGCAGCTCCGCCCACCTCGGGCCTTCAGACGCCGCACGTCCCACCCCAGAATCTCGAGGCCGAGGAGTCGGTCCTCGGCGCGATGCTGATCTCGCCCGGCGCGATCGGCGCGGTGACGGAGATCCTCTCCGCGGAGGACTTCTACCGCGAGAGCCACGGCACCGTCTACCGGGCCTGCCTGGCGCTCTACCAGCAGGGCGAGCCCGTCGACGCGATCACGCTCGTCGACTCGCTCGAGGAGCGCGGCGAGCTCGAGCAGGTCGGCGGCCGCGCCCGCATCCACGAGCTCGCCGCGCTCGTGCCCGCGACGGCGAACGCGGCTCACTACGCCCGGATCGTGCGCGAGATGGCGACGCTGCGCGGCCTCGTTCGGGCCGGCTCGGAGATCGCAAGGCTCGGGCAGGACCGGCCCGGCGAGACGACCGACCTCGTCGACCGCGCCGAGCAGATCGTCTTCGACCTCGCCCAGCAGCGCGTCACCAGCGACTTCAGCCACATCGAAGGGCTGCTGAAGGAGAGCTTCGAGCGGATCATGCACCTGTACGAAGCCGGCGCCGACGTGACGGGCATCCCGACCGGCTTCAAGGAGCTCGACAAGCTCACCTCCGGATTCCAGCCGGGCAACCTGATCATCATCGCGGCCCGTCCGTCGATGGGAAAGTCGGCGCTCGCGCTGAACATGGCGCAGAACCTCGCCGTCCGGCACGAGATCCCCGTCGCGCTCTTCACGCTCGAGATGTCGAAGAGCGAGGTGACGCAGCGGATGATGTGCGCCGAGGCCAAGGTCGAGTCGCAGAGCCTGCGCACGGGGAAGCTGAAGCCGGAGGACTGGCCGCGCCTCACCGCCGCCTGCGACAAGCTGATGAAGGCGCCGATCTGGGTCGACGACACCGGCTCGGTGACGATGATGGAGATCCGCTCGAAGTCGCGGCGGCTGAAGTCCCGCGAGCCGAAGCTCGGCCTGATCATCGTCGACTACCTCCAGCTGATGACCTCGGGCGGCAACTCGGAGAACCGCGTCCAGGAGGTCTCGCAGATCTCGCGCCAGCTGAAGGTGCTCGCCCGCGACCTCGAAGTGCCGATCCTCGCCCTCTCGCAGCTCTCGCGTGCAGTCGAGCAACGGCACGACAAGCGGCCGATCCTCTCCGACCTGCGCGAGTCCGGCTCGATCGAGCAGGACGCCGACCTCGTCGGCTTCGTCTACCGCGACGAGTACTACAACGGTGAGGAGTCGGACTCGCAGGGGATCGCCGAGCTGATCCTCGCGAAGCACCGCAACGGCCCCACCGACACGATCAAGCTCTCCTTCCTCAAGCGCTACGCGAAGTTCGCGGACCTCGCCGCCGCGTAGGCGTGACGTCCGCATAGATCGGGCAGACTCTGCCCATGCCCGCCACCGTGATCGTCGGCGCGCAGTGGGGCGACGAGGGCAAGGGCAAGATCGTCGACCTGCTCGCGCAGGAATCGGACGTCGTCTGCCGCTACCAGGGCGGCCCCAACGCCGGTCACACCGTGATCGTCGACGGCGAGACGTTCAAGTTCCGCCACCTCCCGTCCGGGATCCTCTCGGGCAAGGTCAGCGTGCTCGGCGCCGGCTGCGTCGTCGACCCCGGCGTGCTCCTGCAGGAGATCGACGATCTCGAGGCGCGCGGCATCTCGTCCGAGCCGCTGCGCGTCTCGGGCAACGCGCACGTGATCATGCCGTGGCACATCGCGATCGACGGAGCCAGTGAGAAGCGCCTCGGCAAGCTCCAGATCGGGACGACGCGGCGCGGGATCGGGCCGGCCTACGCCGACAAGGCCGCGCGGATCGGGATCCGCGTCCAGGACCTGCTCGACCCGAAGATCCTGCGGCAGAAGATCGAGGTCGCGCTCGCCGAGAAGAACATCTGGCTCGAGCGGGTCTACGAGCAGGACCCGTTCGAGCTCGACGACGTCGTCACCACTCACGAGACCTTCGCGCAGCGGCTGCGGGCGTTCGTCGCCGACACGTCGCTGCTCGTCGACCGTGCGCTCGCGGACGGGCAGCGCGTCTTGCTCGAGGGTGCGCAGGGGACGCTGCTCGACCTCGACCACGGCACCTATCCGTTCGTGACGTCGTCGAACCCGATCGCGGGCGCGGCGGCGACGGGGATCGGGATCGGGCCGACCCGCATCGACGAAGTGCTCGGCGTGTCGAAGGCATACGTGACGCGTGTCGGCGCCGGGCCGTTCCCGAGCGAGATGGACGACCAGGTCGGCGCGCAGGTGCGCGAGCTCGGCCAGGAGTTCGGCACCGTCACCGGCCGCGAGCGCCGGCCCGGCTGGCTCGACCTCGTCGCGCTGCGCTACGCCGTGCGCCTGAACGGGATCACCTCGCTCGCCCTGACGAAGCTCGACGTGCTCTCGACCTTCGACGACCTCGAGATCTGCGTCGCCTACCGGTTGCCCGACGGGACGGAGACGCGCGACTTCCCCGCACACCAGAGCGAGTTCCACCACGCCGAGCCGGTCTTCGAGACGGTGCCCGGTTGGACCGAGCCGCTCGACGACTGTGCAACCCTGGCCGACCTGCCCGAGGCGGCGCGCACCTACGTCGAGCGCGTCGAACGGGAGCTGGGCGTGCCGGTCGAGCTGGTCGGGACCGGCGCGGCGCGCGAGCAGGTGCTCGCGCGCGCGTCGTAGGAGCCGCTGGAGCTAGATCGTCTTCCAGGGATCGACGTAGACGTCGTCGATCTTCCAGGTGCCGCTGCCGAACAGGAGCCCGCGCGGGGTGAAGCGGAGCGCGATATTGGAGGTCAGTCCGTTCAGCGTCAATGTGTTCAGCAGCCCGCCGAGCTGGAGCATCGGCAGCGTCGGGACCCACGACTTCGACGGGAGCCCGACAGGCAGCAGGAGTATCGACTTCTGCCGCCCGGCCTTGTCCGTGTAGAGCGCCTCGACGTGCAGGGTTGAGAGCGCGGCGCCGCCGCTCGAGAAGAAGCGCACGACCGGAAGGACGAGGCCCATGCACATCGCCGGGCTCGTCGCCGAGCTTCCCGGGGGAAGCAGGAGCGAACGCGAGCCCGCCTTGCCGGTGACGTTCCACGGCTCGCTGCCGTCGGTCACGCGCGCACCGCCCGAGAGCTTCCAGCCCGCGGCGCCCGACTCGAAGTCGCCGCCGGGCATCAGCGTGTACGGCAGCGGGTCGATGAAGCGGAGGAACGGATTCGAGGCCGTGTAGCCGCAGCCGAGGAGCGATCCGTCGCTCGCCGCTGCTGGTGAGGGGCCGAAAGCGAGCAGCGCGCAGAGCGCTGCACCGGCCGCCAGGAGGTGCCGGAGCCCAAAACGTGTTGTAGCCGCAATGCCCATGATTCCTCTCTCCCTTGTGCCGCTTGCCGCAGTGCTCGCAGTTTCTGCGTCGGCGGCGATGCGGCAATCACCCCTGTGGGTGACGGCACGCTGAAATCGCAGAATCCCTCGATCGAGTGAAGTCGGCGCGAATGCGGCGTCGCGCGGATCCCGATATCCGCTTTCGTGAGCAGTGCGGCCGAATTCGACCCCGGCACGGAGGTCTTGATCGAGGACGGGCGCGCGCGCCGGGGCTCACGGCTTGCCCGGCGCGAGCTCTGGGCGAATGTCTTCCCCGGCACGGTGTTCCTCGTCGTCGCGGGGCTGCTTCTGGTCCTGACCGAGTCGGCACGCTCCCCCGCGCCCTGGACGGTGGTGCTGCTCGTCGGCGCCTACGCGCTCGCCTACCGGATCGAGTTCGAGGTCGGTTCAGGGCTGGCGGTGCCGACGCAGATCCTGTTCGTGCCGATGCTCTTCGTGCTGCCGTTGGGACTCGTGCCGTTCGCAGTCGCGGCCGGGATCATGCTCGCGAACATCGCCGAGATCCTCGAGGGCAGGATCCAGGCCGAGCGCGTCTTCGTCCGGCTCGGCAACGCGTTCTACTCGCTCGGCCCGGTACTCGTGCTCGCCGCCTTCGGCGAAGCGGCGCCGACCCTCAGCGACTGGCCGATCTACGTGATCGCACTCGGCGCCCAGTTCGCGTTCGAATTCGCGAGCGCGGCGACGCACGAGCGGCTCGCGCTCGGGATCTCGTTGCGCTTGCTGCTCGGTTACATGAGCGTCACCTGGGCAGTCGACGCGGCGCTCGCTCCCGTCGGCCTGCTGACTGCACTGGCCGCGGTCGAGAATCCGGCGTCGCTTCTGCTCGTGCTGCCGCTCGCCGGCCTGCTGCGCACGTTCGCGCGCGAACGGCGCGCCCGCGTCGACAACGCGCTCGAGCTCAGCCACGCCTACCGCGGCACCGCGCTCCTGCTCGGCGACGTCGTCGAGGCGGATGACGCCTACACGGGCTCGCACAGCCGCGACGTCGTCTCGCTTTCGATCTCCGTCGCGGAGGAGCTCGGGCTCGATTCGCGCGGCCGTCGCGACACTGAATTCGTTGCGCTTCTGCACGACGTGGGGAAGATCCGGATCCCGAACGAGATCATCAACAAGCCGGGGCCGCTCACTCCCGAGGAGCGTGCGATCGTCGAGACGCACACGGTGATCGGCGAGGAGATGCTCGACCGCGTCGGCGGCGTCCTCGGGAACGTCGGGCACCTGGTCCGCTCGTGTCACGAGCGGTTCGACGGCGGCGGCTACCCGGACGGGCTCACGGGCGAACAGATCCCGCTCGTCGCTCGGATCGTCTGCTGCTGCGACGCCTACAGCGCGATCACGACCGACCGCCCCTACCGTCAGGGTCGCTCGGCGGCGGAGGCGCTGGCGGAGCTGCGGCGCTGCGCAGGCGCGCAGTTCGACCCGATCGTGGTCGCGGCGCTCGAGCGCGTCACGGCCGCCTAGCCGGCGTCGCCGGCCCGGAACGACTCGCGGATAAAACGGAGGTTCTCGATCGCGGCGCCGATGTCGCCCGGGTCGACGTCCTCGTCGCGTTCGATCGCATCGGCGACCTCACGGGCTGCCTGGAACGCTTTCTCGAACTCGTCGTTCGGCTCGTCGTCGATCCCGAGGACCTCCTGGATCAGGTCGCAGGCCTCCGGCAGCGCGCCCGCGGGATCCTCGGCGAGCTCCTCCTCGAGCTCAGCCCAGCGGGTCTCCCACTCCTGCAGGTTGAGGCCTGGTTCCTGGATGTCGTCCACAGGACGGTGATGCGCCGCAGCGGCGCTCGTCAAACTCGAGAAGTAGACTCGGCCGCGGTGAAGGTGCTCCTGGTCGGGTCGGGCGGGCGTGAGCATGCTCTCGCCTGGAAGCTCGCCCAGGCGCCGGGGCTGAGCGCGCTGCACGCTGCGCCGGGCAACCCGGGGATCGCACGGCTTGGCGACTGCCACCCGGTGCGCGCCGAGGACGGCGAGAGCCTGCTCGGTCTCGCCCGCAGCCTCGGTGTCGATCTCGCGGTGATCGGGCCCGAAGCGCCGCTGGTGGCAGGGGTTGCCGACGAGCTCCGCCGCAACGGAGTCGCGGTCTTCGGCCCCGGACGCGCAGCTGCGCGGATCGAGGGCTCAAAGAGCTTCGCCAAGGAGGTCATGGCCGCAGCCGGTGTGCCCACCGCCGAGACGCTCGCGGTCGCGCGCGCGCCCTGCGTGGTCAAGGTCGACGGGCTCGCCGCCGGCAAGGGCGTCTTCGTCTGCGAGACCGCCGAAGACCTGGACAAAGGGCTGCGGGCCGCCGCCGCCTTCCCCGGCCCGATCGTGATCGAGGAGCGGCTTGCGGGCGACGAGGTCTCGGTGTTCGCGCTCGCGGACGGCCGCACCGTCGTGCCGCTGGCTCCCGCGCAAGACTTCAAGCGAGTCGGGGACGGCGACACCGGTCTGAACACGGGCGGCATGGGCTCGTTCTCGCCGGTCCCCGGCTTCGGTCGCCGAGGAGGTGGCGGAGCTCGTCGACCGGATCCACCGGCCGGTGGTGGAAGAGCTTGGACGCCGCGGTTCGCCGTTCGTCGGCGTGCTCTTCGCCGGCCTGATGCTGACCGAGGACGGGCCCGAAGGTGCTCGAGTTCAACTGCCGCTTCGGTGATCCCGAGACCCAGTCGATCGTGCCCCGGCTCGAAGGCGATTTCCTCGGCGCGCTGGCCGCGGCCGGCGGCGGCGAGCTCGCCGGGGTCGAGCTCACGGCATCGGAGCAGGCGGCGGTGACGGTCGTGCTCGCCGGCGGCGACTATCCGGCGCGCTCCGACAGCGGCACGACGATCGAGGGGATCGAGGAAGCGGAGGCGACGGGCGCGCTCGTCTTCCACGCCGGCACCGCCCTCCACGGCGAGCGGCTCGTCACGAACGGGGGGCGGATCCTCGGCGTCACCGGCACCGGCTCCACGATCGCCGACGCGCGCGAGCAGGCCTACGCGGGCGCCGGGAAGATCAGGTTCGCGGGCGCCCGCTACCGCAGCGACATCGCGTCGGCGGCTTCGGCCGCGCGCGGCTGACGCGGGTCGAGCGGCCGGGACGGACGCTAGACTCGCTCGAGTGATTTCGCGCTACTCCCGCCCGGCCATGTCGGCGATCTGGTCGGACGAGACGAAGCTCGCTCGCTGGCTCGAGGTCGAGCTGGCCGCACTCGAAGGCTGGGCCGAGACGGGAGTCGTTCCGCGCGAGGCGGTCGAGACGATTCGCGAGCGCGCGACGCCGCCGTCGCCCGAGCGTGTGGCCGAGATCGAGGCGCACACACATCACGACGTCGCCGCATTCGTGGACGCGGTCGCCGCGCAACTCGGCGAGGAGGGCCGCTGGTTCCACTACGGCCTCACCTCGTCGGACGTGCTCGACACGGCGCTCTCCCTGCAGATTCGAGAGGCGGGAGCGTTGATCCTGGCCGGCCTCGAGCGAGCGCTCGTCGCAGTCACCGCGCGCGCCGAGGAGCACCGCGCGACGCTGACGATCGGCCGTACACACGGCGTCCACGCCGAGCCGACGACCTTCGGTCTCAAGCTCGCGGGCTGGGCGTTTGCGCTCGAGCGCGATCGTGCGCGGGTGGCGCGCGCGCTCGAGACGATGCGGGTCGGCAAGCTCTCAGGCGCCGTCGGCACCTACTCCGCCGCCGACCCGGAGGTCGAGCGGATCGCCTGCGAGCGGCTGGGGCTCGAGCCGGCGCCGAGCTCGACGCAGATTCTCCAGCGCGACCGTCACGCGGAGGTGCTGAACGCGCTGGCGTTGCTCGCCGCGTCGCTGGAGCGCTTCGCGGTCGAGATCCGGCATCTCGCGCGGACCGAGGTGCGCGAGGTCGAGGAGCCTTTCGGCAGCGGCCAGAAGGGGTCGTCGGCGATGCCGCACAAGCGGAACCCGATCGTCTCCGAGCGGATCTGCGGGCTCGCGCGTGTCGTCCGGAGCGCGGCGATCACGGGACTCGAGAACGTCGCGCTCTGGCATGAGCGGGACATCTCCCACTCCTCGGCGGAGCGGATCGTCCTGCCGGACGCCTTCCTCGCGGTCGACTACATGCTCGACCGCTTCGCCTGGCTGCTGGAGGGGCTCGTCGTCCGCGCGGAGCGGATGCGCGAGAACCTCGACGCGAGCCATCGCCTCTACTTCAGCCAGCGGCTCCTGCTCGCGCTCGTCGACGCGGGCCTGCCCCGCGATGAGGCCTACCGTCTCGTCCAGCGCCAGGCGATGCGCGCCTGGGACGAGGGGCTCGACTTTCCCGAGCTCGTCCGCGGCGACGCCGAGCTCGCAAGCCGCGTCGACCTCGATGCGGTCTTCGACCTGACCGCGTACACGCGTCACGTCGACGTCGTGTTCGAGCGCCTGGCCGCACTGCGCGAAGAGCACGTGCATGCCTGAGGGCGCCGTGCATCTCGGCAGCGGCAAGGTGCGCGAGCTCTACGCGCTCGACGAGGAACGCCTGCTGCTCGTCGCCTCCGACCGGATCTCGGTGTTCGACGTGATCCTGCCGACGGAGGTGCCCGACAAGGGCCGCGTCCTCACGGGGCTCTCGGCCTTCTGGTTCGCCCGGACGAGCGGCATCGTCCCGAACCACCTGCTCGCCCTGCGCGACGACGGCCGCTCGCTCGAGTGCCGGCGCCTCGAGATGCTTCCGGTCGAGGTCGTCGTGCGCGGCTACCTCTCCGGGTTCCGGCTGGAAGGACTACCTCCGCACGGGTGCCGTCTGCGGGCTCGAGCTTCCGGCCGGGCTCCTGGAATCCGCGCGTCTGCCGACCCCGATCGTCACCCCCGCGACGAAGGCGCAGTCAGGGCACGACGAGAACATCGACGCCGAGACCGCCGCCGAGCTCGTCGGCGCGGAGCGTTGGGCCGAGGTCGAGGCGATCGCGCTCGCGCTCTACCGCTTCGCCGCCGCGCACGCCGAGGCGCGCGGGATCATCCTCGCGGACACCAAGTTCGAGCTCGGCCTCGATCCGGACGGAGCCCTTGTTCTCGGCGACGAGGCGCTGACGCCGGACTCCTCCCGCTTTTGGCCCGCCGAGGGGTACGTGCCGGGCGGCCCACAGCAGTCCTTCGACAAGCAGTACGTCCGGGACTACACCGAGAGCCTCGGCTGGGACAAGACCTCCCCAGGGCCAGAGGTACCTGCGGACGTCGTCGCGGGCACCCGCGCACGGTACGTCGAGGCGTTCGAATTGTTGACGGGGCTTGCCTTCGACACGTACCTCGCCGACCCGCAGGTCGTGCTGCGGTGAGAGTGACCGTCCTCGTGCGCCCGAAGCAGGGGATCCTCGATCCCCAGGGCGAGGCGGTGGAGGGGTCGCTGCGCAAGCTCGGGTTCTCGGTCGGCGGTGCTCGAGTCGGCCGGCTCGTCGATCTCGACGTGGACGCTCCGACGACGCAGGAGGCGAAGGCACAGGTCGAAAGGATGTGCCAGGAGCTGCTCGCGAACCCGCTGATCGAGAGCTTCGAGATCGAGGTGGAGGAGTCGTGAGCATGCGCCCGCGGATCGCTGTGCTGGTCTTTCCCGGCTCGAACGACGACCGCGACGCGGCCTGGGCCCTCGGCGCGCTCGGCGCCGACGCGCAACTCGTCTGGCATGCCGAGACAGAGCTCCCGCGGGAGACGGGCGCGGTCGTGCTGCCGGGAGGCTTCTCGTACGGCGACTACCTGCGCTGCGGCGCGATTGCGCGCTTCGCCCCGATTCTCGACACCGTCCGGCAGTTCGCAGCCGACGGTGGCCCAGTGCTCGGGATCTGCAACGGTTTCCAGATCCTCTGCGAGGCCGGCCTGCTCCCGGGAGTCCTGCGCCCGAACCGCGACCTCGAGTTCATCTGCCGCGACGTCCGGATCGCCGTCGAGCGGACCGACACGATCTTCACCGCCCGCTGCGAAGCGGGTCAGGAGCTGACGATTCCCGTGAAGCACGGCGAGGGCGCGTGGTACGCGAACGAGGAGCTCTACGCCGAGCTGGAAGCGTCGGGCCAGCTCGTGCTCCGCTATGCCGAGGATTGCAACGGCTCGGTCGGCGATGTCGCGGGCGTGTGCAACGAGGAGCGCAACGTGCTCGGCCTGATGCCGCATCCCGAGCATGCGGTCGACCCGCTGCTCGGTTCCGGCGACGGTGCGTTGCTGCTCGCAGCACTCGTCGACGCCGCCCGCGCGCGCACGCTCACCGCTGCCTGACGGAGCGGGCTGCCTCAGAGCCGTAGGGCCTCCTCGAGCCCCGGATGCTTCGCGAGCCCAGCCCGCAGCCGTTCGAGATCGCGGACACGCAGCGTCACCGGGCCGCGCCGCGCGACGCCGTCGGTGGCATACGCAAAGCGCACGAGCCGCTCGCCCTTGCCCGTCTCGAGCAGTTGCACGAGGGACGCGAACCGCTTGTCGCCTGCCTGTTGCGGCAGCCGCAGCTCTTCGACGAGCGTCGCTGCTCCCCACGGAGTCGCCGCCCGGATCGCGTCGCTCTTCATGTCGGCCACGCTACGGGGCCAGCCGCAACGGGACTGTCACGTGTTCGCCCCGGAATCCGAAACGATTGCTCCAGCCGTTGTCTCCATATGCCGAGAGCGATCTGGAGCGGCGCAATCTCGTTCGGCCTCGTCAACGTCCCCGTTCGCATGTACAGCGCGATCGAGGAGAAGGACCTCCGCTTCCACCTGGTGCACGAGCCGGACGGCGGCCGCATCGGCTATCAGAAGATCTGCAAGGCGGAAGAGAAACCCGTGCCGGACGACGAGATCGTGAAGGCGTTCGAGGTCAAGAAGGACGAGCTCGTCCCGCTCACGGACGAGGACTTCGCGGCGGCGAAGACCGAAGGCGTCAAGACGATCGAGATCTCCGACTTCGTTCCCTACGAGGAGATCGACCCGATCTACTTCGAGCGGACCTACTACCTCGGTCCTCAGAAGGACGGGGAGAAGGTCTACTCGCTCCTGCGCGAGGCGATGGAGCGCACGGAGCTCGCCGCCGTCGCGAAGTACGTGATGCGGGAGCGTCAGCATCTCGGCTGCCTCCGCGTCCGCGAGGGCGTGATCACGCTCGAGCAGATGTTCTTCCACGACGAGATCCGTCCGATCGACGAGATCGCGCCCAAGAAGGCCAGGGTGGCGAAGGCGGAGCTGGACATGGCGACCGCGCTGATCGAGAAGTTCACCGGCACGTTCGAGCCGGAGCAGTACGAGGACACCTACCGCGAGGCGCTGCTGGCCGTGATCAAGGCGAAGAAGAAGGGCGAGACGATCGCAGCCGTGCCGACCGAGGAGGAAGAGGAGCCGGCCGACCTGCTCGCAGCGCTCAAGGCCTCCGTCGACTCCGCCAAGAGCAGGAGCTCGGTCCGCGCGAAGCGCCCGCCCAGCCGCAAGAAGCCGGCGGCGCGGCGCAAGAAGTCCG
The DNA here is from genome assembly GCA_963820565.1 of uncultured Gaiellaceae bacterium. GTDB lineage: Bacteria > Actinomycetota > Thermoleophilia > Gaiellales > Gaiellaceae > Gaiellasilicea. The sequence goes on along the minus strand of CAWGAD010000005.1, from coordinate 168,881 downwards.
CGAAGCGCTAGAGCTTGCGGATCGTGTCGCCGCGGCGAACCACGCCGGGCTCGACGACGCGCGTGTTGATGCCCCGCAGGTGGAGGTGCCGGTGCGTCTTCGTGTTCACGAACCGGTGCGCGTCCTTGCCGAAGCGGGCGCTGAACTTGACGCAACCGGTGTGCAGCTCGGCGGTCACCTCGAGGACGGCCGTGCCGAGTGCGAGCCGGGTGCCCGGCCGGGACGTTCGCCTCGGAGAGGTCGAAGTCCACGTAGAACTGGTCGCCGGCGAGAGCCCAGCGCTCGCGATCCTGCGCGGCGACGAGGTCGACGACCCGTGCGTTCATCACCGTCACCTGCGCCAGCGGGTTCGCCGAGCGGTCGCTCGTGCGGCTGCTGCCGCGGGCGCGCCACATGTCGCCGACGAGACCCTCCTCGAGATCGAGCTCGGCCTCAGCGAGCACCTGGCGCTCACCCTCGGCGGGTCGGCAGACGATCAGCTCGACAGTGCCCTCGGCGGCCGGCGAGCGGAGGATCTCGGGTAGGCCGGCCTCGAGCTCGTCGGTGGTCAGGTGCTGAACCAACTCGGTCATGGCACAAGTATTGCGATCGGAGCGGCGGGAGCGAAGCCTGACCTCTCGCTACGCTCCGCTTCGTGATCGACCGCTCGCTCTACGGCCAGGAGCACGTCCGCCGCTACCGCGAGACGGACGGCGACGTCGGCTACATCTGGAACGGCGCGCCGACGCTGCTGCTGACGACGACGGGCCGCCGGACCGGCAAGCCGACGACGACGCCGCTCATCTTCGGCCGTGACGGCGAGGACTTCGTGATCGTGGCCTCTCAGGGCGGCGCGCCCGAGCATCCGGGCTGGTACCGCAACCTCGTCAAGCAGCCGGAGGTCGAGCTGCAGGTGAAGGGGGACCGCTTCCGGGGGCGGGCCCGTACGACCGCCGGGGACGAGCGGGACAGGCTCTGGCGGTCGATGGCCGAGATCTGGCCGCACTACGACACGTACGCGACCCGCACGGAGCGCGAGATCCCGGTCGTCGTGATTGAGCGCGAGCCCTAGCCCAGGTCGGGCGAGGGCGGCGCTGTGTCGCTCGGCTTTGCCGCCGAGCGCCGCCTCAGCCACACGACGATCCCGCCGATCACGACCGCCGCGGCGAGCAGGCCGAACGCGACCCAGCCCCACTCCGTACTCGTGAGCCCGTCCTCGTCCTCGGAGGCCGCGGCGGCGCCGGCCGCGGCCGCGGCGCCAGGGCTCACGCCCGGCGTCGTCGTGACAGTGAGCGTCTCGGTGACCGTCACCGGCGGCGCGGTCGTCGCGGCGGTCGGGGCGGTTTCGGGCACGGTCACGGTCTCCGTCACGGCCGGCGCGGTCTCCGTCAGAGTCACCGTCTCCGTCGCGGCGGGAGCAGCGTCTGTTACGGCCGGCGCCGTTTCCGTCAATATCACCGTCTCGGTGACCGCAGGCCCGGCCTCGGTGAGTGTCACCGATTCAGTGGCTGCGGGCACGCTCGGCAGCGAGCGCGTGATCGTCCCGGTCGCGATTGCCTCGCCGCCTTCCCCACCGCACGAGCCGAGCGCCAGGGCGGAGAGCAGCCCCAGCAGCGCCACTCCGGAGAGCCGCGCCGTAACCCCGAGCCTTCCCGCTCCACCGGCCACCCCGAGATGTTCCGTCGCGCCTCACGGCCGCGCATCACCCCTTTGGGACGACACTTACGTCCGGCCGCGCTCGATCAGCTCGACGCGATAATCGTCCGGATCACGGACGAACGCGATGAACGAGCCGCCCTCGCGGACCTGGTACTTCGGGCGCTCCGGCTCGATCCCCTGGGCGGCCAGGCGTCCCAGAGTCGCGTCCATGTCGTCGACGGTGATCGCGATGTGGCCGTAGCCGGTTCCGACCTCGTACGAGTCGACGCCGAAGTTGTAGGTCAGCTCGAGCCGGTCGCCGTCGCCGGGCAGGCCCATGAAGACGTTGATCGCCTCCTCGCGGATCGGCATCCTGGCCCGCTCCTCGAAGCCAAGCGCTTCGTAGAACGCGACCGAGCGGTCGATGTCGGTGATCCGATAGCAGGTGTGGATGAGCTCCATTTCGTGCATCCTCCGCGGTCGTGGCGATTTCGAACGAAGAGTATGCGGCTCGGCGCGACCGGCTCGGCGCAGTGCTCGCGGCGCGCGGGCTCGATGCACTCTTCGTCCCGCCGTCGTCCGACCTCGAGTACCTGACGGGAATCCAGCGCGACCTGCCGAGCTTCGGGCAGATCTCGTATGCACACGGCTGGGTCGCCGGCGCGTTCTTCGCGCCGGGCCGGGAGCCGGTCTACGTGCTGCCGCGGATGGTCGTCGACTTCCACCTCGACGGCGTCGCGCCGCCGGGCGCGCAGGTGGTGCGGGAGGACGGCGACGGCCGCGCGTCGTTCGCGCGACGCCGTCCGGAGCCTCGGCTCGCCCCGCCGGATCGCGCTCGGCCAGCGTGTCTGGGCCGAGACGGTGATCGAGCTGCTGCAGGCGGCGCCCGGCGTGGAGCTCTCCGAAGGGTCGTCGCTCGTGAACGAGCTGCGCCGCGTCAAGTCGCCGAGCGAGCTCGAGCTGATGGCGCAGGCGTGCCTGATCGCGCGGGAGGCGATGGACGCGGCGGCGCCGAGCGTCGTCGCCGGCGTGAGCATGACGAGCCTGGTCGAGGAGGTCGAGCATCAGCTCCGCGTCCGCGGCTCGCGCTGCCCCTCCTTCCCGACCCACATCTTCACCTGGGGCGAGCGCCGGCTCGACTCCGGTGGGCCGACGGCGCTCGACCCGCTCGAGGAGGGCGAGGTCGTCCTCTTCGACTTCGGTGCCGTCGTCGACGGCTACTGCTCCGACTTCGGCCGCACGATTCCGTGCGGCGAGCCGCCGGCCGGGTGGGAGGACGCGCGCAAGCGTCCTGCTCGAGGCCCAGGAGGCCGGCCGAGCCGCCGCGAAGACCGGTGTGCCGGCCGCCGAGGTGAACGCCGCCTGCCGCGCGCCGATCGAGGCCGCGGGCTTGGGCGAAGGCTTCCGCCACCGGATGGGCCACGCGATCGGGCTCGACGTGCACGAGCGGCCGTTCCTCTCGGTCGAGGAGCAGACGCCGCTCGAGGCCGGAATGACGTTCACCGACGAGCCGTCGATCCTCGTCGACGGCAGCTTCGGCATCCGCGTCGAGGACGTGATCGAGGTGACGCCGAGCGGCGGTCGCATCGTCTGACGCCTTGTCGGACTGATGTAGCCCTGATAAACATGGGATAGATGAGGCGCATCCTCCTGACCCTCGCTCTGGCGGCCTTCGCTCTCTCTCCTGCGGCCGGCGCCGGCAGCGAGCGCGCTTCGCATTCGTGCATCCGCGGCGGCGAGCTCCGGTTCCAAGCCGCGGACGGCACGAAGCTCGTCGGGCACCGGCTGGGGAAGGGCGCCACGGCGGTCATCCTCGCGCACCAGTCCGAAGGCGACCTCTGTGACTGGATGCCGTACGCTCGCCGCCTGGCTGCGCGGGGGTTCTCGGTCCTCGCGCTCGACTTCCGCGGCTACGGCGAGTCGCAGTACCGAACCGGCAGCGCCGAGAACAGGTTCGCGGCCGACCTCGCGGCGGCGGCGAAGGAGATGCGCAAGCTCGGCAAGCGCAAGGTCGTCCTCGTCGGCGCCTCGATGGGCGGGATCGCCTCGCTCGTCGCAGGCGTGAACGTCAAGCCGGCCGTGGACGGCGTCGTCAGCATCTCGGCGCCCGCACGGTTCCGGGGGATGAACGCGGTCGCGACGGCGCCGCGGCTGAAGCTGCCGGTGCTCTACGTCGCGGCCGAAGGAGACGACAACGCCGGCTTCGACTTCTCAGAGGATGCGCGCAAGCTGCACGCGGCGACCGCGTCGGCCGACAAGCGGCTCGAGATCGTCCCGGGAACGCTGCACGGCATCGCGCTCGTGGCCGGCTCCGCTCGGGTCAAGGAGCTGGTCGAAGGATTTCTGAAGGGGCGCTAACCCGGGACGCGGCCATAGCCGCGTCCCGGGAGCGCGTTACTCACCGTGACCGTCGAAGCCGAAGCGTCGAGCCGGTCCGCCGCGCGTCGAAGCGAGCGCGCGATTCGCCTGCGGGCCGGGCTCGGCTCGGCGAGCCGCTGGGCGGACGCCGCCGAGTGCCGATCCTGCTGCCGGTCGGTGGTGAGCTGGTGGAGAAGCTCTGTGGAGAGGTGCATGTGGGTCTCCTGACGCGTTCGACTTACTTGAACTGTTCGAAACTTATCGAACGTCCATGGCCTTGTCAAGAGGTTTGTTACCCGCTACGCTGCGTCCGTTAGATGGCTATCGAACGTAGCTCACGCTCACCGGTGCTCGACCTCTCCCGTCCGACCGGGATCGAGATCGAGATCGACATCGCCGAGGCGGCCGAGGTGCTGATGAGCATCTGCGCGGTCGGCGACCGCGCAGACCACGAAACCTTCGACCTCGGGCAGGACTGGCTACGCGCCCGGCTCGAGACGGTGCCGCCGGACCTGGTCGAGGCCGTCGACTCGATGCTGCTCGGCTCGCACAAGGTGGCTGCTCACCTGCTCGGGATCGTCTACGAGACGCCGAAGCCGCGGACCTTCGAGCGCTTCATGGAACAGCTCGAGGCGACGGATCCCGTCGAGGTGAAGCTGCATCTCTTCGGGCACTACGGGAGTGCGCACGAGCATCTCTCGTCGTCCGACGTGATCAAGCGCGCCGCGACCGGAGACAAGGCCGCCCAGGAAGAGTTCCTGCAGTCGCTCAGCGAGTGGTCGGAGAAGCACGACATGGTCCGGAGCCTGCTCGAGCTCGGCGCGGACGAGGTGAAGGCGCGGCTGGTCGACCTGCTGCCGCGTTGGTACGAGCATGTCTTCGCGCCGCACGAGCAGGAGTGGCGCGCAGGCGGCCGAGCGCGACGCGGAGGCGAAGCGGGCGCTCGCGAAGCGTCACTCGCCGGAGCAGCTCGTCGAGCTGGCCACGAGCGGCTACCAGTACACGCCGGCGCCCTCGATCCGGACGATCGCGTTCTTCCCGAGCTGGTGGATGCGGCCCTGGGTGATCCTCTGGGAGCACAAGGGCGTCAAGATCTTTTGCTACCCGATCGCCCCGGCGCCCGACGAAGGCGCCTCGCCGGCCGAGGTGGCGCGCGTCTACAAGGCGCTCGGGGACGAGGGGCGGCTGAAGCTGCTGCGGCGCTTGAGCGACGGCCCGCTGAAGCTCAGCGAGGCGGCGACCGAGCTCGGCGTCGCGAAGTCCACCGCGCACCACCACCTGGCGATCCTCAGGCAGGCCGGCTTCGTCACCATCCGAGACGAGGACGAGAACGTCTACAGCCTGCGCCGCGACCTCCCGCAGACGGGTGAGCTCCTGAGCGCCTACCTCGGCTCCAAGTCTTCCTCCACGAGCGCGTAGAGCACGCTGTCGACCCAGCCGTCGCCGCGGCGGTACGCGTTGCGCTTCACGCCCTCGCGGACGAAGCCCGAGCGCTCCGCATGTCGCTGGGCCCGTTCGTTGAAGCCGTAGACCTCGAGCTCGATCCGATGGAAGCCGAGCGTCGCGGATCAGGTGCTGCTGGAAGAGGCGCGCGGCGTCGTCTGCGAGCCTGCGGCCGCGGAAGCGCGGGTGCACGGCGAGGCCGCTCACGCGGACGATCCGGCTGCGCCGGTTGGTGACGTCCCAGGCCATCGCGCCTGCTCGCTCACCGTCGAGCTCGACCACCATCACACCGCCCGCTTCGGGATCTCTGGCGACCTTCTCGGCGACGCCGTCCCGGTCGTACGAGCCGGCTGCGGCGAGGAAGGGGCGCACGTCCTCGTCGGCGTAGAGATCGGTGAGGAAGTCGACGTCGTCGGCGGTCGCCGCGCGGATCGAGACGGTCACGGCCGCACGGTCACGGCGGCGCGGCGTCGGGGCAGGCGTACGGCGCCGGAGGCGAGCGCGACGCCGCCGAGGATCAGGGCGAGGCCGCCGAGCGTCGACGCGGTGATCTGCTCGTCGAGGATCAGCGCGCCGTAGAAGAGGGCGAAGCCGGGCATCAGGTAGGTCACGAGCGACAGCCGCGCCGACCCGTGCAGGGCGAGCACGCGGAAGAGAACGAGCTGCGCGAGTGCGGTGCCGAGCAGCGAGAGCGCGAGCACGGAGGCGATCGCCTCGAGCGACGGAACGCTGCTCGGCAGCTGGAAGAGCGCGAGCGGCGTCAGGATCAGCCCGCCCGCGAGCATCGACCCCGCGGCGAGCACCGGGCCGGCGGTGCCGGAGACCGCGCGCTGCCCGTAGACACCGGCGCCGGCATAGGAGATCGAGGAGAGGACGACCGCGAGCGCGCCGAGGATGGCGAGACTGCCGCCCTCGGGATGGATGCCCGTCACGACGGCGACGCCGACGATCCCGATCGCGAGGCCGAGCGCGCGTGTTCCGCTCAGCTTCTCGTGCGGCAGGAAGCGCAGGATCAGCAGCGCGTTGAAGATCGGCACCGACGCCTGGACGACCGCCGCGAGCCCCGAGTCGATGTGCTGCTCGCCCCACGCGATCAGCCAGAACGGCACCGCGGCGTTCAGGACGCCGAGAACGAGGCAATGGCGCCAGGCGGCGCGCAGCTCCGCGACCGCGCGCGTGCGGCCGAAGCGCCAGACCACGAACGCGAGCAGGACGGCGGCGGCGAGGAGCGTCCGCACGGCCATCATCGGCGCGGGCGCGATCTCGTCCACGGCGACCTTGATGAACAGGTACGAGGCGCCCCAGACGGCGGCGAGCAGGAGCAAGAGCGGCCAGTAGCGGTTCATCGCTTCACGGTAGCTCCGCCGATTGACCCGGTGCCCAGCGCGACGCCTGCCAGCACGAGCGCCAGGCCGGTCGAGGGCGAGCGCCGTCACCTGTTCGTCGAGGAAGACCGCGCCGTAGACGAGCGCCAGCGAGGGCACGAGGTACGTGACGAGGACCGCCTTCGACGCGCCTGCGCCGGCGATGAGGCCGAAGTAGAGGAGGTAGGCGACGCCGGTCGCCGCGACGCCGAGGTAGAGGACGGAGACGAATGCCTCCCAGCCGAGCATGGACGCCTGCGCGACACCGAACGGCGCCACGTAGACCGTCGCCCAGACGAGCGTGCCGAGGGCGACGAGCGACGGCGGCAGTCCGGGGAACCGCCGGCCCGCGTACAGGCCGCCGATCCCGTAGCAGGCCGCAGCGAGCACGACGGCGAGGGCACCCGCGACGGCGCGCTCGCTCCCGGAGAGCTCGAAGCCGACGAGGAGCACGACGCCGCCGAAGCCGACGACCACGCCGGCGAGGCGGAGCCCCGTGACGCGCTGGCTCTGGTCGTAGGCGATCGCGAAGATCGCCGTGAACAGCGGCGCCGCCGCGTTGAAGATCGCGGCCAGCCCCGAGTCGATGTACTGCTGGCCCCACGCGATCAGGAAGAACGGGACGGCCGTGTTGACGAGGCCGAGCAGCGCGAGCGGCAGGGCGTACGGGCGCAGGGCCGCGAAGGAGTGGCCGGCGAGCCGCACGTACACGGCGAGCGCCACCGCGCCCGAGCCCATCCGCAGCAGGATCAGCGTCGAGGGCGCGAGGTCGCGGAGCGCGATCTCGATGAACATGAAGGACGAGCCCCAGATCGCGGCGAGCGCCAGCAGCATGACTGAGTGCCGCCGGCTCATGTGAGTTGAAAACGCGGCGACCGCCGTCGTGCTTCCCGACTACACTGAGTCACCTGTCGCAGGTCGCCGAAAAGCACATTCATCGAGCTCTCGGACTGACCGACGGGGAGCTGTCGCGCATCGTCGAGCTGCTCGCGCGCGAGCCGAACCATTTCGAGCTGGCGGTCTTCTCGCTCCTCTGGTCGGAGCACTGCGGCTACAAGCACTCTGCCCTCCTGCTCAAGCGGCTTCCCTCCTCGGGTAAACGCGTCTTGCAGGGCCCCGGTGAGAATGCAGGCGTGCTCGATCTCGGAGACGGCGAGGCCGTCTGCTTCAAGGTCGAGAGCCACAACCACCCGTCCGCGGTCGAGCCGTTCCAGGGAGCGGCGACCGGAGTGGGCGGGATCCTGCGCGACATCATCGCGATGGGCGCTCGGCCGGTGGCGCTCCTCGACGGGCTTCGTTTCGCGCCCGACGACCCGCGCTTCGACCGCGCGGTGGCGGGGATCGGCGCCTACGGGAACTCGGTGGGCGTGCCGACGGTCGGCGGCGAGGCCGTCTTCGACGACACCTATCGCGACAACGTGCTCGTGAACGCGATGTGCGTCGGGCTCCTGCCCGCCGACCGGGTCACGCGCGCCGGCGCGACCGGCCCCGGCAACCTCGTCGTCCTCTACGGCGCCACCACGGGCCGCGACGGCATCGGCGGCGCCTCGGTGCTCGCGAGCCAGGAGCTCGGCGAGGACGATGCCGACAAGCGGCCGAGCGTCCAGGTCGGCGACCCGTTCACGGGCAAGAAGCTGATCGAAGTCTCGGTCGAGCTCGTCGAGTCCGGCCTGGTCGAGTCGCTGCAGGACTGCGGCGCGGCCGGCCTTGCCTCGTCGCTCTCGGAGATGGCGCGCGAGTGCGGGATCGACCTCAGGCTCGACGCCGTGCCCCTGCGAGAGGAGGGGATGGAGCCCTGGGAGGTGATGATCAGCGAGAGCCAGGAGCGGATGGTCGCGGTCGTGCGGCCGCAGATGCTCGACGCCGTGCTCGCCGTCTGCGAGCGCTGGGAGCTCCACAACGCGGTCATCGGCGAGGTCACCGACACCGGCCTCCTGCGGGCGCTGTGGGAGGACGAGGTCGTGGGCGAGATCCCGGCCCGCTTCCTCACCGACGACTGCCCGCGCTACCGGGTCGAGCCGACGCCGCGACCGGAGCCGCAGCCCGTCGCCGACCCGGAGGCGCCAGACGCGCCGCAGGCGCTGCTCGAGCTGCTCGCCTCGCCGAACCTGCGCAGCCGCGCCTGGATCTATCGCCGGTACGACCAGCTCGTCGGCTCGCGCACGGTGCGGCGGCCGGGCCTCGACGCCGCCGTCCTGCGCCTGCGCCCCGGCTATCGCGGGCTCGCCGTCTCGCTCGACGGGACGAGCCGGATGGGACGGCTCTCGCCGTGGACGGGCGGCGCGCTCGCCGTGCTCGAAGCAGCGCGGAACGTCGCCTGCACCGGCGCCGAGCCGATCGGCTTCACCGACTGCCTCAACTTCGGCAACCCGGAGAAGGGCGAGGTCGCCTGGGAGCTGGCGGAGTCGATCGAGGGGATGGCCGAGGCCTGCGAGGCGCTGCGCGTCCCGATCGTCTCCGGCAACGTGTCGCTCTACAACGAGACGGACGGGCGCGCGATCGACCCGACGCCGGTCGTCGGCTGCGTCGGGCTCCTGGAGGACGTGCGCGCCGTGCCCGGCGTCTGGCGGGAAGGGGACGTGATCCTGCTCGCCGGAGCATCGCCGGTGGCGTTCGCCGGCTCGGAGTACCAGGCCCGCTTCGGCGAGGTGGGCGGCCTCCCGGCGCGGCTCGATCTCGCCGCCGAGGCCGCGCTCGTCGAGTTCCTCTGGCGCGCGGCGCCGCGCTGCTCGCTCGTGCACGACGTCTCCGCCGGCGGCCTCGCGGTCGCGCTGGCCGAGGCGGCGATCCACTCCGGCCTCGGAACCGACCTGAAGCTCCCGGACGATCGCCGCGCCTGGTTCGGCGAAGGCGGTGGACAGGCCGTGCTCGCCTGCGCCCCCGACGTCGTCGACAGCCTCGGCGGCGTCCCGCTCCGCCGCCTCGGAGTCGTCGGCGGCGACACTCTGCTCGGGCTCGGGCTCGACGACCTGCGCGAGGCGTACGCCTGATGTGCGGCGTCTTCGGCATCCGCTCGGCAGACCGCGATGTGGCGCGGATCTCCTACTTCGGCCTCTTCGCGCTGCAGCACCGCGGCCAGGAGGCGGCCGGCATCGCCGTCTCGGACCGCGGCCGGCTCACCGCCATCCGCGACATGGGCCTCGTCGCGCAGGTCTTCGACGAGGAGCAGCTGCAGGCGCTTCCCGGGGACGTCGCGATCGGGCACACCCGCTATTCGACGACCGGCGCGAACGCCTGGGCGAACGCACAGCCGCTCGTCCATCACGGCAGCGCGCGGACGGTCGCGCTCGGCCACAACGGCAACCTGACCAACACCGCCGAGGTGCGCGACGCGCTCGCGGCCGCCGGGATCGTCCTCGACGCGACCTCCGACACCGAGGCGATCGCGGCGCTGATCGCGCACGACGCGGCCGAGCTGCCGCAGGCCGTGGCGCAGGCGATGGCGCGGCTCGAGGGCGCCTACTCCGTGGTCGCGCTCGCGGAGGGCAAGCTCGTCGGCTTCCGCGACCCGCACGGCATCCGGCCGCTTGCGCTCGGCCGGCTCGGAGAGGACTGGGTGCTCGCGTCCGAGACCTGTGCGCTGGACCTGATCGGCGCCACCTACGAGCGCGACGTCCGGCCGGGCGAGGTCGTCGTGATCGACGAGGACGGGCTGCAGGCGACGCAGGCTCTGCCGGAAGGCCGGCAGGCGCTCTGCATCTTCGAGCACGTGTACTTCGCACGTCCCGACTCGACGCTCGCCGGCGCCGAGGTGCACGGCGTCCGCGTGCGGATGGGCGAGCGGCTCGCGGCCGAGGCTCCGGCCGAGGCCGACCTCGTCATGCCGATCCCCGACTCGGGGACTCCGGCCGCGGTCGGGTTCTCACGTGCCTCCGGGATCCCGTACAGCGAGGGGCTGATCAAGAACCGCTACGTCGGCCGCACGTTCATCCAGCCGGACGAGGCCCTGCGGCAGCAGGGGATCAAGATGAAGTTCAACCCGCTGGCCGAGGTCTCCGGCAAGCGGCTCGTGATCGTCGACGACTCGATCGTCCGCGGCAGCACGATGCGCCAGCTCGTGGCGATGCTCTTCGAAGCCGGCGCGGCCGAGGTGCACGTGCGCGTCTCCTCGCCGCCGATCGTCTCGCCCTGCTTCTACGGGATCGACATGGCCGACGAGGAGCAGCTCGCGGCCGCTCATCGTTCGGTCGAGCAGATGCGCGAGCTGATCGGCGCCACCTCGCTCCATTACCTCTCGCTCGAGGGGATGCAGGCGTCGACGCGGTTGCCGGAGGCGTCGGTCTGCCGGGCCTGCTTCACCCGGGAGTATCCGACGCGCGTTCCGGACGAGCGGAACTTCGCGAAGCTGCGCTTCGAGTCCGCGCACACGTAAGTGCGGGTCGTCTCCGTGAACGCCGGCCGGGCGGAGCTGATGAAGCTCGGCGCGCGCACGGTCTCGACCGGGATTCGCAAGGCGCCGGTCGAGCGCGGCTACGCCGGCACGCTCGGGCTCGCCGGCGACGTCGTCGCGGACGAGGAGAACCACGGCGGCGTCGACCAGGCGCTCTACCTCTACAGCTCCGAGGACTACGCGTGGTGGGCGACCGAGCTCGGTGCGGCTCCTGCGCCGGGGACCTTCGGCGAGACCGTCACGCTCTCGAGCTTCGGCGCTGAGCCCGTGCGGATCGGCGCTCGCTTCCGTCTCGGCCCGGTGCTCGTCGAGGTGACGGCGCCGCGGATTCCGTGCTCGGTCTTCGCGACCCGGATGGAGCAGCCGGAGTGGGTGAAGCGGTTCGCCGAGGCGCGGCGTCCGGGTCTCTACGTGCGCGTGCTGGAGCCGGGCGAGATTGCCGCCGGCCAACCGGTCGAGCGGATCGACGCCGGTGAGGAGCATCCGACGGTGGTCGAGATGATGGACGTCTGGTACGACCCGGAACCGGCTCCGGAGCTGCTGCAGCAGGTTGCTCCGGGCACCGCTCGCAGAGCGGGCTCGCGCGAACTTCGAACGTAAGCTCGCGCGCGTCACAGTGTGAAGAACTCATCTCCGTCCGGTGTTCAGCCGATAGTTTCGGAATGCGCATCGTCGTCCGCTCGAATCAAGAGGGACAGTGGTGGTGGGCCGCCGTGACCGAGCGTGGGGAAGCTGCCGCCGTCTCTGCGCCCTACAGAGCCGAACCGACTGCCTGAAAGCGATCGCCGAGTTGAAGGTGGAGGGGCCCGTCGCGCCCGTCACCTTCGATCAGTCTCAGGCGGCGAGCCCCGGTACGTGGACGATCTCGAGCTTGATCCCGTCCGGGTCGTAGAAGAACACGGCGTAGTACCCCGGGATGTAGGTGTACTCGTCCGGCGGCGTCTCGATCTCCGCGCCGGAGCTCACGAGCCAGGCGTGCCGCTCGTCGACCACCGCGCGTGACGGCGCCGCCAGAGCCAGGTGGTGGAGACCGACGCTGTAGCGGTCGATGCCGCCGAGGTTCTGCGCCTGCCGGACGCCGATCGCGCTGCCCGGCCCGCCGAAGTACCAGATCGTCTCGCCGCGCTCGCCTTCGACCTCGCCGATGCGGTTGAAGCCGAGCGGTCCGAGGAGGTCGCGATAGAAGGGCAGGCTGCGCTCGATCGAGGAGACGACCAGGTCGACGTGGTGCACGCCGCTTGTGCGCATGCGAACGAGTTCAGCGGCGCTCGGAAAGCTCCTGCGCGCGGCCGTAGCGGACTGCGCGTTGTACGACCCGTGGATCCAGCCCGCGTTCGAGGAGCTCCTGCCGCAGCTCGCCTTCCTGCGCCATCCGCAGGAAGAGCCAGGACAGCGCCGCGATCGTGACCAGCGAGCCCTCGATCATCATCACCGCACCCGCGAGACCCTGGTCCCGCAGCGGCGAGATCCCCCAGAGCTCGTCGCCGCTCGCGTAGACGTCGTAGAAGACCGCGCCGGACCAGACGAAGACGTTGCCGAGCAGCGTCTCGACCAGGCGGACGACCGCGATGTAGGCGAGCTTCGGCCCGGTCCCGAACCACTCCGGCGCGGGCAGCGTCTCGAGCACCGGCAGCCACATGATCACGCCGGCGGTGAAGAAGCAGATGTGCTCGAGCGCATGCACGACCGAGTGGTGGACTGCCGCCTCGTACAGGAACGGGACGTGCCAGAGGTAGAGGTTCAGCGCCCAGATCGGCAGCGCGACCGCGGGATTGGCGAGCACGCGCAGGCGCTCGACCGGCCTGAGTGCCAGCAGCGGGCGCAGCATCGGGCCCGAGAGCCCCGCGAGCAGGCAGAGGGGCGCCAGGTCGCCGATGACGACGTGCTGGAGCATGTGGGAGCTGAACAGCTCCTCGCTCGCCGATTGCCGCGACGGGCGAGGCGAAGGCGAGCACGAGCAACACGATCCCGAGCGAGAAGAGGGCGACGCGCCACCTCGGGACCGGCGTGCCGCTGCGGTGGAGCGTGCGCGCGCGCATCCCGTAGGCGACGGCGGCCAACAGGACCGGCGCGAGTTGCAGGGGATCGAACGTCCACTCGGTCAGCACGCCACCACTCTAGAATCGCCGCCCGTGCACCTCTTCCACTACCACCTCGTCACGAACCTGGTGCGACAGGTGGAGGCGCGCTACGTGGGCAAGCTTGCGTTCCGGCTGGTCGCGCGCCACGGGCGGATCGGCGACGACTACCAGTCGTTCGAGCCCGGCCTGTCGTGGGAGGAGCTCGACGGGATGGGATTCAAGCTCCGACTCACCGAGCTCGAGCGCGGCTCGGTCAACGTCGTCGTGCAGCCCGGGCAGTGGGACCTGCCGCGCGTCGACCATCTCGGGCTGGCGCTCGACGAGGACGAGTTCCAGGAGGTGGTCGACCGTGCCGTCGAGCGCGAGCTGCGCATCCAGGCCCACGGCGGCCGGCGCACGTTCGTCGCGACGAACGCCGGCTACCGGCTCGAGATCCACCCGCCGCGCGAGTGGCTCGAGGAGCTGCTCGCGTCGAACGAGGAGCTCACGCTCAGCGAGCTCCACCTGCTCGCGGACGATCCCGAAGCGAAGGCAAACGTGCTCGCCGAGCTGCTCGACGTGGAGCGCGACGGCACGAGTGTCCCGATCGGCAACTCGATCGTCCGCTTCCTCCCCGGCGGGCCGCAGGGGCGGCCGCAACTCCACGCCGAGCTCTTGACGTAACGCTTGACCAGCGTGCTCCGCCCGACCTCATAGACTCAGCGCGTGACCGAAGACCCGACGTACGCCGCCGCCGGGGTCTCGCTCGCGACGGCCGAGGGGATCGTCGAGCGGTTGCGCGCGGCGGTCGAGTCGACCGGTGCGAGCGGCTTCGGCGCGTTCGCGGGGCTGCACGCGCTCGACGACCGCCGGCTGCTCGCGGCCTCCACGGACTCGATCGGGACGAAGCCGATCGTCGCGCGCCGGCGCGGCGCTCTGCGCGCGTGTGGCGCGGACATGGCGGCGCACTGCATCAACGACGTGATCACGTGCGGCGCCGACCCGCTGATCCTGCTCGACTACGTGGCGGCGAACCGACTCGACCTGGAGCAGGTGGCCGAGCTCGTCGAGGGAGCAGCCGACGTCTGCCGCGAAGCGGGCGTGGCGCTGATCGGCGGCGAGACCGCCGAGCTTCCGGGCGTCTATCGCGAGGGGGAGCTCGACTTCGCGGCGACGTGCGTGGGCATCGTCGACCGCGACCGCGTGATCGACGGGTCCGCCGTGCTGGAGGGGGACGTCGTCGTCGGTCTGCCTTCCGCAGGCGTGCACGCGAACGGCTTCACCCTCGTCCGCCGCGTGCTCGAGCTGGAGGACTACGACGGGCCGGACCTGCTGGCGCCGACGCGGCTCTATCTCGACGACGTCCGCCGGCTGCGCCAGGACGCGCACGCGTTTGCCCACGTCACCGGTGGCGGCATCGAGGGCAATCTCAGCCGCGTCGTGCCCGACGGCCTCCGCGCGCAGATCGACTGGGACGCCTGGGAGCGCCCGCCGGTGTTCCACTGGCTTGCCCGCCACGTCGACGAGGAGGAGCTGCGCCGCGTCTTCAACCTCGGGATCGGCTACTGCGCAGTCCTGCCGGAGCCTGATCCGGCCGGACCTCGTGATCGGGCGGATCGTCGACGCGTGATCGGCGTGCTCGTCAGCGGGGAGGGCTCGAACCTGCAGGCACTGCTCGACGCGGGTTTGCCCGTGCTGGCCGTCGCTTCCAACCGGCCCGGCGCGCCGGCGCTGCAGCGTGCCGAACGGGCAGGCGTGGCCAGCGAGGTCTTCGAGCTGGCCGGGTTCGAGTCACGCGAGGCACGCGACGCGACGATGGCGAACTGGCTGCAAGAGCACGGAGTGAGAGTTCGTTGTCTGCGCGGGCTACATGCAGCTGCTGACGCCCGGCTTCCTCGCTCGCTTCCCGGAGCGGATCGTCAATGTCCACCCGTCGCTGCTGCCGGAGTTTCCCGGCGTGCGCGCCATCGACGAAGCGCTCGCGGCCGGCGTGGAGACGACCGGCGTCACCGTGCACCTCGTCGACGAAGGCCTCGACACAGGCACGGTCATCGTCCAGGAGCCGGTGCCGGTCGAGCCGCGCGAGACGCTCGCCGAGCGGATCCACGCAGTCGAGCACCGGCTGCTGCCGAGCGTGGTGGGCGAGCTGTGCGCGCGCTGATCTCGGTCTACGACAAGGGGGAGCTCGACGGCTTCGTCAAGGGGCTGGCCTCGCTCGACTGGGAGCTGATCGCGAGCGGCGGCACAGCCGCGCACATCGAGGAGCTCGGTCTGCCCGTGACTCGCGTCGAGAGCCTGACCGAGTTTCCGGAGCTGCTGGACGGGCGGGTGAAGACCCTCCACCCGGCGATCCACGCCGGCATCCTCGCCCGGCGCGATGTGGACACGGACGTCTCGGCTCTCGAGGAGCACGCGATCGAGCCGATCGATCTCGTCTGCGTCAATCTCTACCCGTTCGAGCGGGTGGCGCGCGAGCACGGCGTTCGCGAGGAGGACGCGGTCGAGATGATCGACGTCGGCGGGCCGTCGATGCTCCGCGCTGCGGCGAAGAACTTCGCGCACGTCGCTCCGGTCTGCCGGCCGGAGGACTACGAGCCGGTGCTCGCCGAGCTTCGGAAGGCGGGGGAGCTCTCGCTCGACCGCGGCGGCAGCTTGCCGCGACCGCGTTCGCGACCTCAGCGGCCTACGAGGCGGCGATCGCGTCCTGGTTCGCCGGCAGGCAGGCGTTTCCGCCGGTCTTCACGCCGGTGTTCGAGAAGGAGCGCGACCTGGCCTACGGCGAGAACCCGCACCAGGACGCGGCCTACTACTCCGAACGCGGAGCCCGCACGCACCTGCTCGCGCGCGTGGAGCAGCTGCACGGCCGCGAGCTCTCGTTCAACAACCTGAACGACCTGAACGCGGGCCGGCTCGCCGTGCGGGAGTTCACGCTCCCGGCCTGCGTGATCGTCAAGCACGCCAACCCGTGTGGGGTCGCCGTCGGCGCCTCGATCGAGGAGGCGTACGAGTTCGCCCTGGCCGCCGATCCGCTCTCCGCCTACGGCGGCGTCATCGTCCTGAACCGCGGCGTCAGCGCCGCGCTCGGTGAGCGGCTCGCGGAGCAGTTCGTCGAGGTGCTCTTCGCGCCCGGCTACGACGAGGTGGCGATGGAGGCGCTCGTGCGCAAGGAGTCGATCCGGATCCTGAACGACCTCGAGCGCCGGCAGCCGGAGGCCTCGGAGCGGGACTACAAGCGCGTGCTCGGCGGCCTGCTCGTGCAGGACCGCGACTGGGATGTCGCCGACCGCGAGGGCATGCAGGTCGTCGCCGGCGAGCCCGACGAGACGCAATGGGGTGACCTGCTCTTCGCGTGGCGCGTCTGCAAGCACGTCAGCTCGAACGCGATCGTGATCGCGAAGGACCTGCAGACCGTCGGGATCGGCGCCGGCCAGATGAGCCGCGTCGACGCCGTCCGCATCGCGGTCGAGAAGGCGGCCGAGCACGGACACTCGCTCGTCGGCGCGTCACTCGCCTCCGACGCGTTCTTCCCGTTCCCGGACGGGCCGCGACTCGCGCTCGACGCGGGCGTGTCCGCTCTGATCCAGCCGGGCGGCTCGAAGCGGGACAGCGACGTCGTCGGCGGCGGTCGAGAGCGCCGGCGCCGCGATGGTCTTCACCGGGCGCCGGCACTTTCGGCATTGAGCTGTGTTGCGCAGGATGAGCATCCGCAGTAGCGGATGCTCATCGCGCGAGACCCCTAAAGGGGCCGCTTCGCGGCCCGCCGACTCTACGTCCGCGGCGTCGTGCCGAACGTCCGCTCGCCCCAGCCGAGTGCTTCGACGAGGAACGCCCCCGCAAACGCCGCGAGGCCGAGGGTGAGGAAGTCGGTGAAGTTGTCGTCGACCAGCCATGCGAGGACGAAGAGCACGACCGCGACGAGCAGCAGGATCGTACGAAGGCCGAACTGCATCTAGTTCTCCTTTTCGCTGATACTCGCCCTCGTGGACGAGGTCGACCTGCGTATTCGGAACCACGTGTACGGCTCCTTCGTGCGGGACGGACGGGCGCAGACGGCCGCGGAGGCGGCTGCCGCGCTCGGACTGGCTCTCGAGGAGACCGAAGCGGCCTACCAGCGGCTACACGACGCCCACGCGCTCGTGCTCCACGCGGGCACGACCGAGATCCGGATGCTGAATCCGTTCTCGGCCGTGGAGACGCCCTATCGCGTCGAGGCGGAGGGCCGCTCGTGGTACGCGAACTGCGCCTGGGACGCGCTCGGGATCCCTGCCGCGCTCCACGGCGACGGGCGCATCGAGGCAGAGTGCCCGGACTGCGGCAAGCGGCTCGGCCTCGAGGTGCGTGGCGGCGAATTGGTCTCGGGCGGCGAGCTGCTCGTCCATTTCGTCGTTCCCGCCCGCCGCTGGTGGGACGACATCGCCTTCACCTGAAGCACGATGGTCTTCCTCCGGTCGGAGGAGCACCTGCAACGCTGGCTCGACGCGAACGGCTGGGAGGCGGGCGCGAGCATGAGCGCAACGAAGCTGAACGAGCTCGCCCGCGGCTGGTGGTGGACCCGGCTCGACCCCGACTGGCGCCCGCGGACACCCGCCGAGTCACAGGCCATCCTGGACGAGCTGGGGCTGACCGGCCCCTTCTGGCAGCTGACTTGACCGCTGGTGGTTACGTGGGTTCGGCGATCGGTGGACGGTAGGCTTGCCCGTCGATGGCCCGCGAGTATCCAACGCTGCTCGACCTCGTCGGCGAGACCCCGATCGTCCGGCTCGACCGGATCGGCCGTGACGTCGAGCCCACACTGCTCGCGAAGCTCGAGTACCTGAACCCGGGCGGCTCGAACAAGGACCGGATCGGGCTCGCGATGATCGAGGCCGCCGAGCGCGAGGGCAAGCTGCGTCCGGGCGGGACGATCGTCGAGCCGACGTCGGGCAACACGGGCGTCGGACTGGCGATCGCGGCGGCCGCCCGCGGCTACCGCTGCATCTTCGTGATGCCGGACAAGATGAGCCAGGAGAAGATCTCGATGCTGCGCGCGTACGGCGCCGAGGTCGTGATCACGCCGACCGCCGTCGAGCACGACTCGCCCGAGAGCTACTACTCGGTCTCCGACCGCCTCGCCGAGGAGATCCCCGGCGGCTTCAAGCCGGACCAGTACTCGAACATGGCCAACCCGGAGGCCCACTACGAGACGACCGGCCCAGAGATCTGGGAGCAGACCGGCGGCGAGATCGACGCGCTCGTGGTCTCGGTCGGCACGGGCGGCACGATCTCGGGCGCCGGGCGCTACCTGAAGGAGCGCAACCCTGAGATCGTGATCGTCGGCGCCGATCCCGAGGGCTCCGTCTACACCTCCGAGGAGACGCATCCGTACCTCGTCGAGGGGATCGGCAAGGACACCTGGCCGGAGACGATGTCGCGCGACATCGTCGACCGCTGGGTGCGCGTCTCCGACCGCGACTCGTTCGTCACCGCCCGCCAGCTCGCGCGCGAGGAGGGCATCCTCGCGGGCGGCTCTGCGGGAACGACGATCTGGGCGGCCCTCGAGGTGGCGAAAGACTTCGGCCGCGAGGCCACGATCCTCACGATCCTCCCCGACTCGGGCCGGTCCTACCTGTCGAAGTTCTACGACGACAAGTGGATGCTCCAGTACGGCTTTCTCGAGCGGCAGGCGCCGCCGCCCACGATCGACGAGGTGCTGCGGTTCAAGCGCGCCGAGGAGCACGAAGTCCCCGAGCTCGTCACGATCGAGTCGCACGCGAAGGTCGGCCAGGCGATCGAGCTGATGCAGCGCTACTCGATCTCGCAGCTCCCCGTCGTTCGCGACGGCGCCACCGACTCGCTCGCGGACGTGGTCGGCTCGTTGCAGGAGCGCGGTGTGCTCGACCGGGTCTTCAGGGACCCGGATGCGCTGAACGAGGACGTGGCGGTCGCGATGCAGCCGCCGCTCGCGACCGTGGACGTGGACGACACGCTCGATCAGGTCTTCGCCGATCTCTCAGGGCCGAACGCGGCCGTCGTCGTCGCTGCGGCCGGGAAGCCGACCGCGATCCTGACGCGTTCCGACCTGCTGGAGTACCTGGCGCACCGATCGCGTTGAGCGGTCGCCGCGGACGGCTGCTCCTTCTCGCCGCCGGGTTGGTCGCGGCTCTCGCCGCTGCCGTCGGTGTGGGCGTCTGGATCGCCTCGGATGACGAAGGTTCCGAGCCGACGACGGCCGAGACCGATGCCGCCGGCCGGACGTCTGTCGCGGCCGACGGTCAGGAGCTCGCGGCGCAGGCGGCCCCGGTCGGGCACGTCGTCTACTGGGCGGGGCCGGTCGCGAACAGGCGCTATGAGCTGACACAGACTCGCGACGGACGCGCCTACATCCGCTATCTGACCGCCGACGCCACGGTCGGCGACGTGCGCCCAGGCTTCCTCACCGTCGGCACGTATCCGGTCGAGGATGCGTTCGCCACCACCGAGGCGGCAGCCGCCCGGGACGATGCGCGGCCGGTGCAGGCCCCGGCGGGAGCGGTCGCGTTCACGACGACGAGCAGACCCCAGAGCGTCTACCTGGCCTACGAGGGCAGCGACCTCCAGATCGAGGTCTTCCATCCGGCCCCGCGTGAGGCACGGCGGCTCGTCGAGAGCGGAAGGATCCGCCCCGTCGGCTAGGCCGGCTGGTCTGCGGGCGCTGCCTGCGTGGTCGTGGCCGCGTCGGGCGGCCTCTCCTGCCGTACCGCGACGAAGACCGAGCCGACGATCAGCGCAGCGCCGATCCCGGTGGCGAGCGTCAGCTGCTCGTCGAGCAGCAGCGCGCCGAGCAGGATCGCCACGAGCGGGTTCACGTACTGGTGCGTCACGACCTTCGAGATCGGGGCGTTCCGGAGCAGCCAGGCGTAGGCGGTGAAGCCGATCAGCGAGCCGAAGACGGCGAGGTAGAGCCACGCTGCGATCGACTCGAGCGTGAACCCGCCCGGATCGGCCGAGCCGAGCTCGCCGGAGGCGACGCCGAGCAGGACGAGGAAGACGCCTGCGCTCAGCATCTCCCAGGTCGTCGCCACGAAGCCGTCGGCGGGGAGCGGCAGCCGGTGGCCGAAGAAGGAGCCGAGCGACCAGGAGATGGTGGCGGCGAGCGCGATCGCGAGCCCGACCGCGCTCGACGAGCCGTCGCCGCCCGGGAGGACGATCAGGGCGAGCCCGGCGAGGCCGACGACGACGCTCAGCCGCGTCGCGAGCGCGACCCGCTCCCGCGCGAGCGCGCGCAGGAGGATCACCTGCAGCGGCACCGAGCCGGCGATCATTGCCGCGGTGCTCGAGTCGATCCGCGTCTCGGCGAGCGTGACGAGGCCGACCCCGAGCCCGAGCAGGGCGATCCCGAGCAGGGTGGAGGAGGCGAGCTCCCGCCGGGAGACGCGGATGCTGCGGCCGCGGACGAGGAGGATCAGCGCCAGCAGCGCACCCGCGAGCAGGAAGCGGGTGCCGGCCGAGAGGAACGCCGGCAGCGTCCGCACGGAGAGCTTGATCCCGAGGTAGGTCGAGCCCCAGACGAGGTAGACGGTCCAGAGCGCGATCAAGAGCTTCCAGCGGGCGGCCATGTCTACCGAACGCAACGAGTCGTCCGCGCGTGAGATTCCTCAGCGGCCGATGAAGCTGGCTTCGTGGCCGCGTGCGTTCGCCGCCTCGAGCTCGTCCCGTGAGAGCGCGCCGATCCGCTCGAGGAGCTCGAGCTCGTCACGCAGGTGCGTTCGCATCATCTCCGGCCCGTCGGTTGCGATCGTGAACGCGACGTCGTTCTCGACGAAGGTGCGGAAGGTCTCGCGGATGGCGTCCTCGTCGGGCAGCGCCCTGGTGAGGAGGTTCGAGGTGGGGCAGATCTCGAGCACCGTGCCGGCGTCGCGGAGGACGCGCATCAGCTCCTTGTCACGGGCCGCGAGAATGCCGTGCCCGATCCGATCGGGGCGCAGGTGCTCGACCACCTCCCCGATCTCCTCCAGGCCGAACTCGCCTTCCTCGCCCACGTGGATCGTGACGCCGAGGCCGGCGGCACGCGCCGTCTCGACCATCGGCTTGATCTGTGTGTAGTCGTAGCGGGCGCCGCCCGGCCGCGGCCCGGCGATGTCGATTCCCACCACCCCGCGCGAGGCCCAGCGGATCGCCTTCTCGACCACGACCTCGTTCTGCCGCGTCGCGAACGTGCGGTCCATCATCAGGATCAGCCCGCTCCGCACCTGCGGGTACTCGAGCGAGGCCCGGTCGAGGCCGCGCACGGAGGCGAGGATGATGTGGTCGAGGTCGCGCTCGCCGCCGCGGTTGCGCTTCATCGGGTTGAAGCGGAGCTCGAGCGTCGTGATCCGCTGGCTCCGGTAGGCGCCGCCGATGGCTGCGTGTACCGAGCGCTCGACCGCGAGCGGGGACGACTGGATCAGCTCCGTCCAGTGGTAGATCCGGTCGAGCGCGTCGAGGTTCTCGACCCCGCGCGGGTCAGAGACGGTCACGAGAGCGTCGAACTCCCAGTAGTCCTTCACCGGCAGCGCGATCCCCTGCTCGTGCGAGAGCGACCAGAGGATCTCGGAGGCGACCGAGCCGCCGAGATGAGTGTGCAGCTCGGCGAGCCCTTGGTCGAACATCCCCGCGAGCTTACGCGACCGCGCGGGAGATGAAGTCGCGGAGCTCGGGGACGATGCGCGGGTCGATCGTGTGCGCGAGCGGCGCCTCGCGGTAGAGCACGTCGGCGCCCGCCTCCTCGACCGCCGCCCGCGCCTCGCGGCTGAAGTCGACCGGGATCACCGGATCGAGCGAGCCGTGCGCGATCGCGACCGGATAGCCGTCGAGTCCGGTCAGGTCGAGCTCGAGCCCGTCCACGACGGCATGAAGCCGGAGAGCGCGACGATCGCCGCAGGCCGCTTCGCAGTGCCGCGGCCGAGCCCGAGCGCCCAGCTCATCACCGCCCCCTGCGAGAAGCCGCCCAGGACGAGCGGGCGGGGGAGCCCGTCGAGCCAGCCGGCCAGCGCCTCGAAGCTCGGCCAGAACGTGTCGGGGTCCGGTGTCGGGATGCCGGCAAGCCGATACCAGTGGGCGCCCCCCGGCGGCAACGAGTGCAGGCCCCTGGGCGTCAATCCGAGCAACCGCCGCTCCGGGTCGAGCGCGTCGAGCAGCGGATAGAGGTCGTGCTCGTCGGCGCCGCGCCCGTGCAGGAGCACGAGCGTGCCCTGCGGCTCGCCCTCGGCCGGTCGCTCGAGGGCGTGCTGCGTCACCCGCGCGGGTTCGGCAGCGGTGTCAGCACCGGCTCGATCTGCTCGCGCAGGTGCTCGAAGTCCGGCGGCAGCGAGAGACGTTCGCCGAGGTGCTCGGGATCCTCGTCGGTCGCGAAGCCCGGCCCGAGTGTGGCGATCTCGAACAGGATCCCGTTCGGCTCGCGGAAGTAGATCGACTTGAAGTAGAAGCGGTCGATCACGGGCGTCGGCCGCAGCCCAGCCTCGGCGACGCGTTGCCGCCACGCCTCGTGCTCGTCCATCGTGCTCGCCCAGGCGACGTGGTGGACGGTGCCGGCGCCGCCGAGACCGGGTTGAGCCGGCGCCGGGTCGTACGCGTAGAAGCCACCCCGTCGTTCGCCGCGGGTCTCCCACTCGTTCTCGCCACGCGACTCGAAGCCGAGCGTCTCCTCGAGCAGCGCGCGGCTGCGCTCGGGATCGCTCGCGTACGCGCGCACGCCGTCGAATCCCTGGAGCGCATGCTCGCGAGGGATCTCCGGGTGCTCGGCGACCAGCGGCTCGTCGTCCGTCTGAACGACCGCAAGCTCGTGCCGCACTCCCTCGGGATCCTCGAAGACTCAGTCGGCCCTCGGACCGCTCGGTCGAGTCGAGTCGCTGCTCCCAGAAGTCGAGCGCCTCCTCCGAGCCGACCCGCCAGACGATCGTGTGCACCATGCCGGCGCCCGCATGACCGCGCCGCGCGCCGGGATACTCGAAGAAGGTGATGTCCGCGCCGGCGCTCCCCTTTTCGTCCGCGTAAAAGAGGTGATAGACGGTCGGATCGTCCTGGTTGACCGTCTTCTTGACGAGTCGCAGGCCGAGCACGCGTGTGTAGAAGTCGACGTTGCGTGGCGCGTCGGCGGTGATCAGCGTGACGTGGTGGACACCTTCCAGCCGCACGAACGCATTCTGACGACGTGCATAGACTCTCTGCCGAGATGAAGGTGGGCATCGTCGTCCCGTTCTCGTGGTCCTTCTGGGGTGCCGTCGTGGAACACGCAGAGCTGCAGGCAGCTGCCCTGCGGGAGCTCGGCCACGACGTGCGCCTGATCATGGGCAACGATCCGCCCGGCCAGTTCACCCGCGTCCTGCATCCGCGCGTGGGACGGCACGGCGAGCCGCCGCCGGGCGTGATCGCGATCGGCCGCTCCGTGATCGTGCCGGCCAACGGCTCGCTGCCGAACATCATCCTCAGCCCGCGCTCGATCCTGCGGATCCGCCGGACGCTGGAGGCGGAGAGCTTCGACCTGCTGCACCTGCACGAGCCGATGACGCCGACGCCGTGCATCGCGGCGCTCGCGCTCTGGGACGGGCCGATGGTCGGCACCCACCACGCGAGCGGCGACCTCGGCTGGATGAGGCTCGCGAAGCCGGTCTGGGGCTTCCTCGAGGAGCGGCTCGACCGTCGGATCGCGGTCTCCGAGCAAGCGCGCGCCTCGGCGCAGCGCTGGCTGCCGGGCGAGTACGAGATCGTCCCGAACGGTGTGCTGATCCCGGCCGGCGTCGAGCCGGGCGGCCGCGAGCATCGCATCGTGTTCGCGGGCCGGCAGGAGCCGCGGAAGGGGCTCCAGGTGCTGCTCCGCGCCTGGCCGCAGATCCGCGAGCAGACCGGCGCGCGCCTCCGGATCGCCGGCGCCGACCCTCTGGCGGTGCGGCTCCTGCTCACGCGCCTGCGCGTGCCGGAGGAGGGGATCGACGTGCTCGGCTTCCTCACCCAGGACGACCTCACCGCCGAGCTCGTCTCCGCGAAGGCGCTCGTGGCGCCGTCCCTCGGCGGCGAGAGCTTCGGCATGGTGCTGACGCGCGCGTTCGCCTGCGCGACGCCGGTCGTGGCGTCCGACATTCCCGGCTACCGCGACGTGATCACTCCCGAGACGTCGCTGTCGGTGCAGCCGGACGACCCCGACGCGCTCGCCGCGGCCGTGGCGTCGCTGCTCGCGGACGAGGACGGCAGGCAGCAACGTGGGGCGGCGGCGCGCGAACTTGCCATCGAGCGCTACTCGTGGCCCGACATCGCCCAACGGCTGGTCACGATCTACGACGACGCTCGCGGTGTCCGGACACCGGTGGCCGCGTGAAGTTGGTGCCGCGGAGCCGCTGGGTGCGCGGCACGCTGCTGATCCCGATGGTGCTCGCGGTGGCCACGCTGCTCTGGTGGCGCGGGCCCGACTGGAACGTCGTCTACCACGCATTCGATCTCGTCAACTGGGCCTGGATCGCCTTCGCGATGGTGCTCAACCTCGTGTCGGTGCTCGCGCGCTCGGTCGCGTGGCGGTTCACGATCGACCAGGCGCTCGACCCGCCGCGGTCGCGGTTCGACGACGTGTTCTCGGCCTTCTCGATCGGCCTGCTCGCGAACGCGGTGCTGCCGGGACGGATCGGCGAGCTCGCGCGCGTCGCCGTGCTGAGGCGTCACCTGCCGCACGGCCCGGGCACGAGCGGGGCTCTCGTCGGCACCGTCTTCGCGCACCGGCTCTTCGACCTCTTCCCGGCGCTGCTGCTGGTCGCGTACGTGATCTCGACCGCGAAGGTCCCGCACTGGGCGGTGACGTGCCTTGTCATCGTCTCGGCGATCGGCATCCTCCTCTTCACCGCCGCCGTCGTCACCGCCCGGCGCCGCCACCGGCCCGCGCTCGACGGCATGGGTCAGCTGCGACGGCTGCTGATCATGGCCCGCCAGGGGCTCGCCGTCCTGAGGTCGCCCGTCGCCGCCGTGGTCGCGATCATGCTCCAGTGCGTCGGCTGGTTCTTCCAGCTCCTCGCCGTCTACGTCGCGATGCGTGCGTTCGACATCCACGCGCCGCTGTCCGCAGCCGCGCTCGTCCTGCTGCTGATGAACGTCGCCACGATCTTCCCGCTCTGGCCCGGCAACTTCGGCCTTCTGCAGGCCGCGGTGGCACTGCCGCTCGTTCAGTACGGCGTTGCCTACTCGACCGGCTTCGCCTTCGGGATCGTGCTCCAGGTGCTCGAGATGTCCGTCGGCGTCGGCGTCGGCCTTCTCTTCCTCGCGCGCGAGGGGCTCTCGTTCGCGAGCCTCAGGGACATGCCGGAGGCGACCGACCTGCCTGTCGACGAGCACGCGGGCTCGGCCGAGGTGGCGACTGCGCGCGCTGGCGTGTCCGGCTAGCCTCAAGGGCGTCCTGTCGGCTGCGCAGGCAGCGGCGGCGCTCGGCGAGGGGCTTGCGCTCCGGCGGCGCGGAGGCTACGGAGCTGCCGGTTGCGGACGGCGGCGAAGGCACCGCCGACGCGCTCTGGCCGGCGCTCGGGGGCGAGTGGCGCGAGGCAGAGGTGCACGACGCGTTCGGCGCGCCACGACGTCGCTCGCTGGCTGCTCCTTCCCGACGGCACGGCGGTGGTCGAGGCCGCCGCGGCCGTCCCGTTCGACCCGGAGCGGCTCGACCCGCTGGCCGCTTCGAGCCGGGGGTACGGCGAGCTCGTCGCGGCCGCGATTGCCGCAGGGCCATCGGCGCTCCTCTTCTGTCTCGGCGGGACGGCCACGATGGACGCCGGCGTCGGCTTGCTCGAGGTCGTCCCGGAGCTGCCGGTGCCGGCGCGGGCCGCGTGCGACGTCAGCGCCACGCTCGCGGAGGCGCCGCGGCTCTTCGGCCCCCAGAAGGGCGCCGGGCCGGCTGAGGTCGCCGAGCTCGAGCGCCGGTTTGCCGGGCGAGAGGAGCTTGTGTTGATTCAACACAAGCCCGGCTCTGGGGCGGCCGGAGGTCTCGGGGCGGCGCTTGCGCACCTCGGCGCCGAGCTGGTCCCGGGCGCGGAGATCGTGCTCGACCTCCTCGGCTTCGACGCCGGCGGCTACGACCTCGTCGTCACCGGCGAGGGACGCGTCGATGCGACCACAGCGCTTGGGAAAGCCCCTGCGGAGGTCGCACGCCGATCGGCCGGCACGCGCTGCGTCGTCTTCGGCGGCGTCGTCGAGGGCGACGTTCCGGGAGCCGAGACGGTCGCGCTCTCCGGCGACCCTCGGCGCGCCCGCAGCGACCTCGTCGAGCTGGGGCGAGACTTAGTGTTGAATCAACACTAAGTTCGGGCGTCGGCCTCGCGCAGTCGATGCGCGAGTGCCTGGACGAGCTTCCACGCGATTCGCGGATCGGTCTCGACGATCGGGCGGAACTCCCAGAACGTCATCGCGTAGGTCGTCATGTCCGAGTCGGCGGTGACGGTCGCGGTGCGCGCGCCCTCGTCGATCAGTGCGATCTCGCCGAAATAGTCGCCGGGGCCGAGCGTGGCACGCTCCTCGCCGCGAACGGTCACCTTGGCCGTCCCGGCGCCGATGATGAAGAAGCCGGCGCCGCCCTGGCCCTCGGTCGCGATCGCGTCGCCGGCGGAGTGGTGCCGCTCCTTGAAGGACTCGGCGATCCGGTTGAGGTCCCGCGGCTCCAGGCCGGCGAACAGCGGCACCCTGGCAAGCGTCTCTGCGGACGGAACGGCCACGACGCGATCCTAACCGGCCTCACGCGGCGGTGGAAGCGGTGCTGCGTCCGCTGCGCGCTGGGCGAGCTCCTCGATCGTCCCCTCGGCGGTCTCGAGCCGCGCGAGGCAGAAGCGCAGCAGCTCCTCGCCACGCTCCCAGAGCTTGATCGCCTCGTCGAGGCCGGCGTTCCCGCGCTCCAGGCGCTCGACGATCTGCTCGAGCTCCTGCTGCGCCGTCTCGAACGTCAATTCACTCACGGACGTCCTCGACGCGGGCGCCGAAGCCGCCTTCGGCGAGCTCGACCTGCACCTGGTCACCCGGCTCCACCTCGGCGGTGCTGCGCAGCACCGTGTCACCCGCTCGCACGATCGCGTAGCCGCGCCCGAGCGTCGCGCGCGGTGAGAGCGCGGCGAGGCGGCCGCCGGTCCGCTCGAGCACCGACCGGCGCCGCTCGACGAGGAGCGCCGGGCCCCGCCGAAGCCTGTCTCGAAGGAGAGCCAGGCGCTGCTGGTCGCGCTCGAGCGCCCTGCGAGCACCGCGCTCGAGGGCGGTCCGCGAACGAGCGAGACCCTCGCGCTCGCGCACGATCGCCCGCCGGACGCAGCGCTCGAGCGAGCTACGGGCGCGGTCGAGCTCGACGCGCAGCGCCTCGAAGTCCGGGACGACGAGCTTGCCCGCAGCCGTCGGCGTCGACGCTCGCACGTCAGCCGCGAGATCGCAGAGCGGTGTGTCCTGCTCGTGCCCGACCGCCGAGACGACCGGGACGGGACACGCCGCGACGGCCCGCACGACCGTCTCGTCGCTGAAGGGGAGCAGGTCGTCGAAGCTGCCGCCGCCGCGCGTCAGGATGACGACGTCGATCCCGGGCTCGCGGGCGATCGCCTGCAGCGCCTCGACGATGCCGGCGGCGGCGCGTGGCCCCTGGACGAGTGTCTCGGCGACGAGCACGCGCGCGGGCGGAAAGCGGGTCTGGATCGTCGTGATCACGTCGCGCCGTGCGGCCGCGTCGCTGCCGGTGACGAGGCCGATCCGGCGCGGGAAACGCGGCAGGGGCCGCTTGCGCGCGGCATCGAAGAGCCCTTCGGCGGCGAGCGCCTGCTTCAGCCGCTCGATCGCAGCGAGGTGCGCGCCGAGCCCGAAGCGCTCGAGCGAGAGCGCCCGCAGCCGGAACTCGCCCTTGGCCGCGAAGAGCTCCGCGCGGCCGAGAACGTGGATCCGCTCGCCTTCGGCGAGGTCGAGCTTGAGCGCGTCGAACGTCCGGCGAGGGATCGACGCGGGCAGGCACGTGCCGTCGTCGGAGTCCTTGAGCGTGAAGAAGACGCTGCCCCAGCGGTCGTTGCGGCGGAGCTCCGTCACCTCACCTTCGATCCACAGCGTCGGCAGTCGCGCGAGCCACTCGGCGACGCCGCGATTGAAGCCGGCGACCGTGTAGACCTTGCGATCCCCGTAGAGCAGTGGCTCGACCTTCATCAGGTTCGAGCGTAGATGATCGCCCAGTGACGGAACTGTGACGGAAGTCGTCCCGCCACTGGGCCTCGCTCGCTACGGCGCGCTCTTCCGCGTCCCGCACGTGCGGCGGCTCGTGGTCAGCGGGCTGCTCGCCAGGCTGCCGATGGGCATGATCGGACTCGCGCTACTGCTGCTCGTGCGCGAGAACGGCGGCAGCTACGCGGCGGCGGGTCTGGTCTCGGGCGCGTACTTCGTCGCGACCGCGGTTGGCGCTCCGATTGCGGGCCGGCTCGTCGATCGTCGTGGCCAGACCCGGATCCTGCTCCGGCGCGCGGTGGTCTTCCCGGCGCTCCTCGCCGGCGTGTGCGCGCTGGCGCTGCTCGACGCACCGCTCGCGCTCATCGGCGCCTGTGCGGGGGCTGCCGGTGCGCTGATGCCGCCGGTGGGCTCCTCGCTGCGCGCGCTCTGGCCGCGGCTGTTCGCCGACGGCGAGCTACGCGCTGCGGCGTACGCGCTCGAAGCGTCGCTGCAGGAGATCACCTTCATCGTCGGGCCGCTGCTCGTCGCCGTGCTGACCGCCGTCGTCTCACCGATCCTCGCGCTCGGCGTCGCGGCGGTGGCGAGCGCCATCGGAACGATGTTGATCGCGCTCGCCGAGCCCGTGCGCGCCTGGCGGCCGGACGAGCAACACGCCGTGTCGATCCTCGGCGCTCTGGAATCGCGTGGCGTCGTCACGATCGTGAGCCTCTCCGCCTGCCTCGGCCTCGGCTTCGGGGCGACCGAGGTCGGGTTTCCCGCCTTCGCCGAGGGTCACGGGGGCGCCGAGCTCGGCAGCATTCCACTGTCGTTGTTCGCTGCCGGAAGCCTCGTCGGCGGCCTTGTCGCCGGTGCGCGGGTGACGATGCCGCCGCTTCGGTTGCTGCGCCTCTCCGCGGTGCTGCTCGCCCTTGGCCTGGCGCTGCCGCTGCTCGGGTGGTCGCTCCCGAGCATGGCCGTCCTGGCGTTTCTCGCCGGCCTGCCGATTGCACCCGTCGTCATGTCCGCCTACGGGCTGGTCGATGCGGTGGCCACACGCGGGACCGCGGCCGAGGCGTTCGCGTGGATCACGACCGCGGTCTTCGCCGGGTTCTCGGTCGGAATGGCGCTCGGCGGTACCCTGATCGACGCCGTCGGCGTCAAGGCGTCGTTCGGGCTCGGGGCGGCGGCCGTGTCGCTCGGGGCGCTGCTCGTCGCGCTCGGGCCTGGCCTCGAAAACGATTGAGAGCGGGTGGGCCGCAGGCGGCCCCCTTTAGGGGTCTGGCGCGGGCACCGGCTTTGCCGGTGTCCTTGCGCGGCAAGTTAGAGGAGGATCTCGGCGGCGACGCGGGGGTCGCAGCCTCTGCGGACGAGCTGGACCGCCTCGTGCAGGTCGGCGTCCAACGCGGCCGCGAGCTTCTCGGCGAGCGGCAGCGGGAAGCCCGCTTCCATCAAGACGTGCAGGCGCCACGATTCGACCTTGGCCTTCTCGCTGTGCCTGTTGATGAGGTCTGTGCCGTCAGCCATGTGCGCCCTGTTCGTGCTCCGTCAGACGATCCCTGCGTCTGCTTGTTAGCGCAAGACGGGATCCCGAAAACTGCCCGGGTAGGGGTCCGCCCGGGCTAGGAGCGGCGCAGGCTCGAGAACTCGTCCACCCGGCGCGAGAGCTCGGAGAGCCGCTCCGCCAGTGCCGCGCGCTGCGCTTCGGAGTCCGCGGCGAACGCGCCGAGCGTCCGTCGCAGCTCGCCGTCGGCGGCCCGGATGCGGTCGGCGAACGAGGCCACGAGCTCCTCGTGCTGCCGTTCCATCTCGGCGAGCGCCGTTCGCTGCCGCTGCTCGAGCCGCTGCTGGCCCGCTTCGCCCGTGTGGGACAGCCGCTCGGCGAAGACCATGTCGGCCTGGCGGACGAACGAGTCCACGGCGCGCTCGAGCTCCCGGGACAACCGCACGGCCGCTTCCTCGCGGGCGGCGCGCATCGCCCCTTCGAACTGGACGCCGGCGGCTTCCGCATAGCGCTCGGCCTCACGCGAGATCACGCGTTGTAGCTGCTCGACCTGGCGGCGCTCGACGTCCGCGAAGGCGGCTTCGATCCGGCGTGCCGCCTCGGTCTCGCCGCGTTCGACCTGCTCGGTCAACGCCTGTTCGCGGCGACGGAGCCGGTCGGCGATCTCCTCGATCACGCGCCGGCGCTCGCCGGTGTGCGCCTCGAGCTCCTCCAGTGCCTCGGCGACCGCGGCCTGCGCCGAGCGCTCGAGCTCCTCGCGCAGCCTGAGCACCGACGCACGCTGCTCGTCGGAAGTCGAGACGAGCTCGGCCGCCTCAGCCTCGATCCTGGATTCCGCCTCCGCGATCAGCTGCTTCTGCCGCTGCTCGAGCCGGCGGAGCTCGGTCTCGAGGTTCTGCTGTGCTCGGTCGAGGTCGTCGCCCCAGGAGCGGAGGCGCTCCTCGACGCGGCGCGCGGTATCGGCCAGGGCATCCGCGAGCTCGACGCCCGCCGCCTGCTCGCGCTCGGTCAGCTCGCGCCGGCGCGTGTCGATGATCCGCCGCTCCTCCTCGGCCAGGATCGAGAGTGAGTCCGCGCGCATCCGTGCCAGCCTCGCCTTCAGCTCCTCTGCGCTCGCGGCAGTCTCCTCGGCGACGAGCGCCTTCAGCGTCTCGGTCGCGTCCGCGGCGGGGTCGCCCCTGCGCGGCCTCGCTCGTACGAGCGCGACGAGCGCCAGCGTGAACGCCAGCGCCGCCAGCGCGAGTGCGACCTGCTCGATCACGGGCCCATGGTAGTCCTCCTATGCTGGCGCGATGGCGCTGGCCGAGGAGCTCGAGCGGATCGCAACGCGCTCGGGTGCCGACGCGGTGCTCGCCGCGGAGGCTGCGCCCGGTGACCGGATCTACCTCTGCGCCTTCGAAGAAGCCGACGGCGGCCGAACCTGGCTGGCGCTCGACGCCGCCGGCGAGCCGGTGACCGACCGCAGGCGCGTGCGCGAGGCGGTCTCGATCCTCGCCCTCTGCGAGCTGGCCGAGGAGACGGCGGGCGGCGGCGATCTCGACGAGCTCCGCTCGCAGCTGGCGGCGCTCCGGGTGACGGAGAGCCCGCCCGGGATCGAAGAGGCCGAGGAGGCCGCGTTGGATCTGCAGCGTGTGCTGGGAGCGCCGCCGACGCTCGCAACTCCGAGTCGGCTCGACGAGATCGGCGTCGCGACGCGCCGGCTCGAGGAGATTCTCGGCGGTCCGACTCAGGGATCGCCGTTCGCGGCCGCGATGAAGGGCGCCGGCGACGTCGTCGAGGCGCTCTGGGGCGACGTCGAGCGCTCTTACCGGATCCCGCTCAGCTAGTTTTCGAGACATGGAAGGTGGCGGATTCGGATTCCCGTTCGGCGGTGACCCCGAGGAGCTGCTTCGCGGGCTCCAGGAGTTCGCCGCGCAGCAGGCCGAGTCGGTGCAGGAGGCGCAGCGCGAGCAGTTCGCGACGCTGACCCTGAACACCGCCGTCGAGCTGACGGCGGCCGCGCTTGAAGCAGGTGCAGCCGAGCGGCGGCATCGACGAGCAGGCGGTTGCGCTTCGCGACGCGATGCGCGTGCTCTTCCCCGAGGCGGTCGCGCTCGTCAGCGCCGCTCGCCAGGGGTTCATGCGCGAGCGTTAGGCTCACGCACCGTGAGCCTGCTCGACCGCGCCGTCGTCACGCTGCTCCCGGCCGTCCCGAAACGGATCGTGCGAAAGATCTCGGCGCCGTACATCGCCGGCCCGACGCTCGACGACGCCCGCCGGGTCGTCACCGAGCTGAACGCCGCCGGGAGGCTGGCGACGGTGGACGTGCTGGGTGAGGAGATCGCGCACGACTCCGAGGCCGCGGCGATCGCGGCCGAATATGTCGCGGCGCTCGAGGCCTTCGAGCGGGACGACCTCGACGCGAACGTCAGCGTCAAGCCGACCGCGCTCGGCCTGAAGCTCGGCTACGACCTCTGCAAGCGCAACGTCGAGGCGGTGATCGCGGCCGCGGAGCCGACGAACCGCTTCGTCCGAATCGACATGGAGGACTCCTCCACCACCGACGACACCCTGCGACTCTTTCACGAGCTGCGGGCCGAGGGGCACCTGCGGGTCGGGCCGGTGCTCCAGGCGTCGCTCAAGCGGACCGTGGCCGATGCGGCGACGCTCGCCGGTGCCAGTGTCCGGCTCTGCAAGGGCATCTACATCGAGCCGGAGTCGATCCAGTTCCGCGACGACCAGGCCGTCCGGGACAGCTTCGTCCGCGCCCTCGAGGTGCTTCTGGACGGAGGCTCGTACGCGGCGATCGCCACGCACGACGAGTGGCTCGTCGACCGTGCGTCGGACGTGCTCGCCGAGCGAGGCCTCGAGCCGGACGCGTACGAGTTCCAGATGCTCCTCGGAGTGCGGCCCGAGCTCGGCGACCGCATCGTCGCCGACGGACACCGCCTCCGCATCTACGTGCCGTACGGCCGGCAGTGGTACGAGTACTCGCTGCGCCGGCTGCAGGAGAACCCCAAGATCGCCGGCTACGTCGCCGGCGACCTTGCTCGTTCGCTCGTTCGAAGGGGCTAGCCGGGCTTACGGAGGCGGCGGGCCGGGAGCGACGTCTTCCTCCTCGACCACGGTCGTGCTGCGCCGCGGAGCCGGTCGTGCGGGGCCGCCCTCGACGTAGGTCGTTCGGCGCTGGAAGCCGCCCCAGCTCGACCAGAAGATCAGCGAGAGGACGAGGCCCAGGAGGCCGACGATCAGGAGGATCACGCCGACAGTGGTGATGTCGATGCCCTCGGCTTCAGCGGTGACCGCCCAGGTGAGGATCGCGCCGACGGCGATCAACAGGATGCTGACTGAGATTCCCATGCGACGGTTGTCCCCGGCGCCGCTGCTTCCTAAGCGTCGGGCTTCTCCGCGGCGAGCACGAGGTGGCCCGGCACGCGCGCGTCCTTCCCCGGCCACTCCTCGAGCCCGCGGAGCGCAAGGCCGGCTCCGGTCACGCCGGTGACGAGGTCGCCGATCCCGGCGGTCGCGAAGTAGTCGGCGCGCCAGCGCCCGAAGGCGTCGAGGCACGCGGCAGCGGGGTGCGCGTCGTGGAGCAGGAGGACGCCGCCGGGACGCAGGGCTGCGGCCACGCCGTGAGCCCACGCGTCGACGGCGCGGATGCGCGGGAGCGAGCCGTAGCCGAGGTAGACGAGATCCCAGCGCCCGAGCATGAGCTCCGGGGGGAGCGAATGGACGTCGGCGTGCACCCAGGGCAGGTCCGGACGGCGACGGCGCGCGGCATCGATCGCCTCCTGGTCGTCGTCCACTCCGGTGACGAGCGCCCCGAGCTCGGCGAGGTCGACCGACTCGCGCCCGGTGCCGCAGAGCAGGTGCAGCACGCGCGTGCCGCTCGCCCCGTGCAGCCGCTCGCGGATCTGGTCCGGCATCCCCGGCGTCGCGAGCACGTTCTCGGAGGTGCGGTGGGCGTCGTCGAAGGCGCGGCGGTTGTGGTCGGTCGGCTCCATCGACTCCTGACGTTCCTGGCGCGTCGCTCGCGGTGCGGAGGCCGGTGGAACAGTATGGGAATACGGGCCGCCGGCTGGAGCGCCGCGAGCGACGCGAGGCTGTGCCGGAGGCCGGCTCCGCCGGCCGGGAGGCACGGCCGGCCAGGGGCGTCAGGCTCGTAAGGAGAAGCCGCCGTCGACGATCAGGGTCTGACCGCGGATCATCTCCGCCTCCGGCGAGCAGAGGAACGTGACCGCCTCGGCGATGTCCTCAGGCGTGACGAGCCGCCCGGCGGGGTTGTCCCGGCCGAAGCGGAGCATCTCCTCGCGGTTGGGAAAGTGGTCGAGCGCGCCCGTGTCGACTACGCCGCCGGAGACCGCGTTGACCCTGATCCCGAGCGGCGCGAGCTCGACTGCGAGATAGCGGACGAGCGCCTCCAGCGCCGCTTTCGATGTGCCAACCAGCGAGTAGTTCTCGAGCACACGCTGCGAGCCGAGGCTCGAGATGCCGATGATCGACGCCCCCGGCAGCATCTGAGGCGCCGTCACGCGGGTCAGCGCCAGCAGGGCACGCGAGTTCGCGGCCAGCGTCCAGTCCCAGTGCTTGTCCTCGGTCTCGAGCGCCGGCTTGATCACGCCGGTCGCAGCGTTGTGGACGAGCACGTCGAGCGGCCCGAGCAGCTCGACCTCCTCGAGCACGCGGTTCGAGGAGATGTTGCCGCGGATCAGGATCGGCTCTGCGCCGAGCGCTTTGAGCTCTTCCGCCGTGTCCTCGGCGGCCTGGTCGGAGCGGAAGTAGCCGATCGCGACCCGTGTGGCGCCGAGGCCTGCGAACCGGAGCGCGATCGCTTTGCCGATCCCCCGCGAGCCACCGGTCACGAGGACCGAGGCGCCGTTAAATGTCATGACCGCTTCGGCAGCGGGTCGTACGCGGGCGCAGCGCTCGGCAGCTGTTCCCAGCCGAGGCGCTCGCGCGACTCCCTCTCGCCGCCTTCGGCCTTGGACGAGGCATACCCGAGGTCGTCGAGCAGCTTCATCTTCTCCTCGCCGTAGCGGCGGACGGGGTGGTCGGGCGGCAGGTCCTCGATCAGCTCGCGGACGCGCGCCCGCAACTGGTAGGCGAAATGCGGCGTCGCGGGGCCGACGAGAGCGTCGATGTCGCGGATCGAGGGCTCGGCCATCGGCGCCGAAGCGTAACGAGTTCGGACGAACATAGGCTCCGCCGATGCGGCGCCCCTCGAGCCTGGAGCTGATGCTCCTCACGACGGTGGTCCTGTGGGCGCTGAACCTGACGGTGACGCGCTACATCCTCACGCACGGCTTCGAGCCGCTCGCCTACGCCACCGTGCGCTACGGCGCCGCGACCCTGATCTTCCTCGGGATCGCGATCGTCGCCGAGCGGACGCTCCGCATCCGCCGGCGCGACTTCGGCCTCGTCGCGCTGGCAGCTCTCTGCCTCTGGCTGAACCAGCTCTCCTTCGTCTACGCGCTCGAGAAGACGAGCGCCTCGACGATCGCGCTGATCCTGGGCGCGACGCCGATCTTCGCCGCGCTGATCGGGCTCGCGTTCGGGCTCGAGCGGCTCTCACGCCGGTTCTGGATCGCGGCCGCGGTCTCGTTCGCAGGCGTCGGGCTCGTCGCCGCCGGCTCGAGCGGCGGCTTCTCCGGCGACCTGCGCGGCGACCTGCTCGGAATCGCCACCGCGGCGACGTGGGCCGGCTACTCGGTCGCGATCGCGCCGCTGATGCAGCGGTACTCGGCCTCGCGGATCAGCGCGGTCGTGCTCTCGCTCGGGTGGGTGCTGATCGCGCTCGTCGGCTTCCCGCAGGCGGCCGAGCAGGACTACGGCGTCGGCTGGGAGGTGTGGCTCTTGCTCGCGTTCGCGACGCTCGGCCCGCTCGTGCTCACGAACCTGCTCTGGTTCCGCGCCCTGCACCGAATCGGTGCGTCGCGCGCGACGCTCGTTGCCAACCTGCAGCCGTTTCGTCGCAGCGGTCTTCGCGCTCGTCCTCCTCTCGGAGGGGATGACGCTGCTCCAGGTCGTCGGCGGGGTCCTGATCGCAGGCGGGATCCTGACCGCGCGGCGCCGCCCGCCGGCGCCCGCCTCCGAGTAACATTCCGCCCGTGTCGAGCACCGATTTCATGCCGCTGGACGGCTGGGACCACCTCGAGCTCTGGGTGGGGAACGCCAAGCAGTCGGCGTACTGGTACGAGCAGGCGCTCGGCTTCGACCGGGTCGCCTACGCAGGCCCGGAGACGGGTGTCCGCGACCGCGCCTCGTACGTCCTGGAGCAGGGTGAGATCCGGCTCGTCGTGACCAGCGGGCTGCGTGGCGACAGCGAGATCGTCCGCTTCGCAGCCACGCACGGCGACGCCGCCAAGGACGTCGCGCTGAAGGTGCCCGACGCGGGCCAGGCCTATCGCGAGGCGGTCCAGCGCGGCGCACGGGAGGTCTCGGAGCCGCAGTGGGTCGAGGACGAGCACGGCCGGGTCGAGCTGGCGACGATCGCGACGTACGGCGAGAACGTCCACACGTTCGTCAACCGCTCCGACTATCACGGGCCGTACCTCCCGGGCTACGTCTCGCTCGCCCCGAACGGCCACGCCGGCAACGGCGTCGGACTGATCGCGATCGACCACGTCGTCGGCAACGTCGAGCTGGGGAAGATGAACCACTGGGTCGAGTTCTACGAGCGGGTCTTCGGGATGACGAACATCGTCCATTTCGGCGACGACCAGATCCAGACCGAGTACTCGGCGCTGATGAGCAAGGTGATGGCGGACGGCTCCGGCAAGATCAAGTTCCCGATCAACGAGCCGGCCGAGGGCAAGCGCAAGAGCCAGATCGACGAGTACCTCGAGTTCAACGAGGGCCCCGGCGTCCAGCACATCGCGCTCCAGTCTTCGAGCATCGTGCAGACGATCGAGACGCTGAGGGATCAGGGCGTCATCTTCCTCGATACCCCCGAGGCCTACTACGAGGAGGTCGAGGGACGTGTCGGCGAGATCGAACAGGACTACGGCGATCTGAAGCGGTTGCGCATCCTGGCCGACCGCGACGAGGACGGCTACCTGCTCCAGATCTTCACGAAGACCGCCCAGGACCGGCCGACGCTCTTCTTCGAGGTGATCGAGCGTCACGGTGCGACGACCTTCGGCGAGGGCAATTTCAAGGCGCTCTTCGAGTCGATCGAGCGGGAGCAAGCCCTCCGCGGCAACTTGTAGCGTCCCGGCATGACTCCGCAGCGCCGGACGGCGCTCGTCTCCATCGTCGCCGCGGCGGCGCTCGCGGTGCTGAAGCTCGGCGCCGGCATCGCCAGCGGCAGCCTCGGGCTCATCTCCGAGGCGCTGCATTCCGGTACCGACCTCGTCGCGGCCATCCTCACGTTCTTCGCGATCGGCGTCGCCGGCCGGCCGGCCGACGAGGGACACCAGTACGGGCACGGCAAGGCGGAGCACCTGGCTGCGCTCGCGGAGGCGGCCGTGCTCGGCCTCGTCAGCCTGGTGGTCGCAGGGTTCGCCATCGCCCGCCTCACGGGCGCGATCGATTCCTCGCTCGACCCTGCGTGGTGGGTCTTCCTGGTGATCGGGATCGTGCTCGCGATCGACCTCACCCGGACGGTCGTGTCGGCGCAAACGGCCCGGCGCTATCAGAGCGAGGCGCTGCGGTCGAACGCCTTGCACTTCGGCAGCGACTTCGCCGGCACCCTCGCGGTCCTCGGCGGGCTGATCGCGGCCTCCGCGGGCTTCCCGGCCGGCGACTCGATCGCGGCCCTCTTCGTTGCCGCGCTCGTGCTCGCGGCCGCGGGACGCCTGATCCGACGGAACGTCGACGTGCTGATGGACCGAGCACCCGCGGACATCGAAGCGGCCGCTCGTGCTGCGATCGCCGGGGTCGAGCCGCCGGTCCAGCTGTCGCGGCTCCGGCTACGCCAGTCCGCCGGGCGGATGTTCGCGGACGTCGTCATCCGCGTCTCGCCCGGGGCCGCCGTCGGACAGGGCCACGCCGCGGCCGATCGAGTCGAGGAGGCGCTCGAGCGCGCGCTGCCGGGAAGCGATGTCGTCGTCCACGTCGAGCCGGGTGGGGCGGAGGCGGCGTTGCGCGAGCGTGCGCACGCTGCTGCGCTGAGCGTGCCGAACGTGCGTGAGATCCACAACCTCAGCATCGTCACGCTCGACGGCGGCAGTGAGCTCTCCCTCCATCTCAAGCTCCCGGCCGACATGCCGCTCGACGAGGCGCACGAGATCGCCGAGCAGGTCGAGCGTGCGATCTGCCGTGCGGTGCCGGAGATCGCGTCGGTGCAGACGCATCTCGAGCCGCTGTCGGAGGCGGACTCGGGCGAGGTCGTCGAGGCGGCCGAGCTCGAGGCGGCAGTTGCGCACGCCGCCGGCGGCCCACCGCGCGCGTTGCGGCTGGTGCGTACCGGTCAGGGCGTTGTCGCCTTCGTCACGCTCGGGCTCGATCCCGGCGCGACGCTCGCCGAGGCGCATGCGCGCGCGAGCGAGGTCGAGGAGCGGCTGCGCCGCGCGCGGCCGGACGTTGCAGACGTGATCGTCCACACCGAGCCGTGAGGTTGTGCATGTTCACGCCGCTCGAGCTCGAGCTCGAGCGCGGCTGGCCCGGCCGGATCGACGGCGACAGCGTCGTTCAGCTCGCCGCGCAGACGCTGCAATCGTTCTTCACCGGCGGCTCCGCCGCCCGCGAGCACGCGGAGTACTCCCTGGACGACGTGCTCCTGCGCGCACCGGTGCTCGAGCCGCCGTCGGTGCGGCTGTTCGAGGACGAGCAGACGTTCGCCTTCACGAACCCGAGCGCGATCCGCTCGCCGGGCGCGTTCATCACCCGGCCCGCCGGCCGTCTCGACGTGGCGACGCGGCTCGCCGCGGTGATCGGCCTGGACAGCGCAATCGGCGGCTGGACCGGGCTCGCCGAGTGGCGCGCGCCAGAGCTGGCGGCGCCCAAGGACCGCGACTTCGCGCTCCTGCTCGGCCCGCTCGTCGACACGGAGCACTCCGACGGCTTCGACTGGGAGGCCGCGCGCGCCCTGGCGGAGCTGCACACCAGGCTGCGGCCGGGCGACCTGCTCGCCGGGCCGCCGCTCGCGCTGCTCGAAGACGTCCCGAGCGGGCCGCTCGAGCTGGAGCTCGACGGCCTCGGCAGGCTTGGCGCGATGGTCGCTTGACGATCTCCCGTTGGCTGATCGGATAGCCCAGCCCGCCCGGGTATCCTCCCGCCATGCCCTTCTACCAGCGCCTTGGCGATGTTCCGCGCAAGCGCCACATCCAGTTCCGCGACAACGGCACCCTGCTCACCGAAGAGGTGATGGGGCTCGAGGGGTTCACCGGCAACGAATCGATCCTGTACCACCTGCAGTCGCCCTGCCGGGTCCAGGAGATCGGGAGCTTCGAGCCGATCGTGCGCGAAGAGTGGGTGCCCGAGACCCACCAGCACCGGATGATGCACACGAAGGGCGTCGAGCCTGGAGGCGACGAGGTGACCGGCCGCCGGCTACTGATGTGGAACGCCGACGTCGAGATCTCGCTCTGCCGGCCCACCGAGCAGATGGACTACTTCTTCCGCAACGGCGAAGGCGACGAGGTGATCTTCGTCCACGAGGGGTCGGGGACGCTCGAGACGATCTTCGGCGACCTGCCCTACAAGGACGGTGACTACGTCGTCATCCCGCGCGGGACGACGTACCGCTTCCGGCCGGAGGGAGAGCAGCGGTACCTCGTCTTCGAGACCCCCGGCCTGATCGAGATCCCGCGCCGCTACCGGAACCAGTACGGCCAGATCATCGAGGGAGCGCCGTACTACCACCGCGACATCCACCCGCCGGCCGAGCTGAACACGCACCGCGAGAAGGGCGAGTTCCCGGTCAAGGTGCGGGTGCGCGACGGCTACCAGACCTACCTGCTCGACTACCACCCCTTCGACGTCGTCGGCTGGGACGGCTACCTCTATCCGTGGACGTTCTCGATCCACGACTTCGAGCCGATCACCGGCCGGATCCACCAGCCGCCGCCCGCGCACCAGACGTTCGCCGGCCGCAACTTCGTCATCTGCTCGTTCTGTCCGCGCAAGCTCGACTTCGACCCGCTCGCGGTGCCGATCCCGTACCACCACTCGAATCTCCAGAGCGAGGAGATGATCTATTACGTCTCCGGCAACTTCGGCTCGCGCAAGGGCGTCGACGTCGGCTCGATCACGCTGCACCCCTCGGGCCTGCCGCACGGACCGCAGCCCGGGCTCGCCGAGAAGGCGATCGGGCTGCACGAGACGGGCGAGCTCGCGGTCATGTGCGACACGTTCAACCCGCTGCGGCTCTCGAAGCTCGCCGGCGAGCTGGACGACGGCAAGTACGCCCTCTCCTGGTACGAGCCGCACGAGCCCACCGAAGCCGGGCTCACCTCACACCTCTAGGTGCGCCTTGTCGTCGACTGGGACGGGACGATCACCGTCCGCGATTCGCTCGTGGAGGTGATCCATGAGTTCGGTGACCCTGCGCTGCTCGCTGAGCTCGAGCCGCGGGTCGGCGTCGACCTGACGCTGCACGAGGAGATCGCGCTCGAGTTCGCGGCGATCACGGCGCCGCTCGACGAGGTCGCGGCCTGGGTTGTCGAGCACGTGCGCGTCCGCGCAGGCCTGCACGAGCTCGCGGCGCTGCAGCCGCTCGTGATCTCGGCCGGCTTCCACGAGCTGATCGACCCGGTGCTGGCGCGGGAGGGAGTCGAGCTGGAGGTGCTCGCGAACCGCGTCGACGTGCGGCCGGACGGCTGGGTCGTCCGCTTTCGCGACGAGGCCGCGTGCGCGACGTGCGGCGAGCCGTGCAAGCGCGGCAGCCTCGCCGACGAGTCCTACATCTACGTCGGCGACGGCTACTCGGACCGCTGCGCGGCGCTGGCGGCCGAGCGTGTCTTCGCGCGCGACGCGCTGGCGACCCATCTCGACGAGCTCGGGGTCGCCTACGAGCCTTTCGCTGACCTCGACGACGTCGTCAGAGCGCTCGCATAGCTCGTTCGAGCTACCCCGCACAAACTCTCGTTACAGCCCGCTGACCGAACCCGTACCGCACGCGCACGACTTCCTGACCGTTGCCGCCCTTGCTTCGACTCGGGAGGCAATCTCGATCAGGAGGGACACGTATGACCAGCATCAAGACGATCGTGGCTGCGGCGCTCGTTGCACTCCTCGTTCCCGTTGCCGCGGGCGCGAAGGACACGAGGGTCTCCGGCCCGATGTCGCTCGCGGGCCAGGGCTACTTCGGCGGCGAGCTCACGATGCCGATGGCGGACGGCCAGCGGCCGGTCAAGATCGCCGGCCGCGGCGGCTACCTCGGCATCCTCGACCTCGGCGGTGACCTCAAGGTTCGCTGCCTCGGCAAGGTTCGCAGCCAGAAGCAGCGGACGGAGCGGGGTGTGGTGTACAGCTGCGGCCGTGGCGTTCAGGCGGTCCTGCTCGGCAGCCACTTCACGTTCCGTGGCTTCTCGGCGCACTACCGCGTGTCGCTGCCGGCGGGTGTCGCCGGCTCGTTTCACGGGCGCTTCACGCGCGCCGGCGCGCAGCCGGAACGCGCATCGGCTCCCACAGCTGATAAGGACGACGAGTTGCCGACGCTGAGCGAGTTGGCGGAGCTGCTCGCCGGGAAGTAGGGCTAGCCCAGCCCGGCTTCGCGGAGCGGCCGACGGGCCCAGGCGAACCGGTCGCGGTACCACCCTTCGAACGGATGGAGGGTGGTGCCGTTGCCGGACGAGTGCACGAACCAGCCGCCACCGAGGTAGATGGCCGCGTGGTCGACCTGCGCCGGCTTCGACTTCGGGCCGCCGGCGCCCTGGAAGATCAGATCCCCGGGCAAGAGGTTCTCTGGCTTGCGGATCCGCTGGGCCGGCGGGACCTCACCGGCCATCTCGAACGTGGTGCGGCCGCGCAGCACCGTCGCGAGCGCCGAGGCGCCGTCGAACGGCTCCAGCTTGAAGACCCGCCAGACGAAGCCCGAGCAGTCGAACCCGCCCGGGACCCGCTTGCCGTCCCACAGCTGCTGCTGGTTCTCCGACGTTCCGCCCCAGACGTACGGCTTGCCGACAAAGGAGACGGCGCGGTTCAGGATCTGTCGCTGAGCGTCGTTCAGCTCGGGCAGCAGCATCTCCGCGGCGGCGGTGCGGATCTGGTCCTGCTCCCAGCCAGAGAGGGCGAGCAGACGGGCGAGCGAGTAGGCGGCCTCGGCGCGCGTCGCCGGGTCGTTGGGGCCGAGCTCGAGTGCGTCGCTGGCGGCAGGGTGGTTGAAGCGAAGGCCGAGCAGGCGGGCGACCGTCTCGGTGCCGGCGCCGGCCTTGGGCGCGAGGCCCGCAGCGCGGAGAGCGGCGGTGACCGAGCGGGCCGCGTCGCCGAGGCCGAGATAGCCGACGAGGGCGGCGTCCAGCTCGCGGATCGTGACGGCCCGGCCGGGCACGAGCACGCGGTAGCGGTAGTCGACGATGTCCTCGGACGTGAGCGAAAGAGTGTCGAACGCGGCGCCGAGTGCTCTCTGCGTCAGCGGCCGCTGCGGCTTGAAGCCTGGCGGCGGAGTCGGCCAGTAGACCCGCCTCGACGACGGTCTGGATCTGCGGCTGCGCCCAGGACTCGCCGGCCGCCGAGGCGGCGGCAGGGAGGAGCAGCGCTGAGAGCGCGATGAGCGGCAAGGCGACGCACGCCAGGTCTATCGGCAGCCGCCCGCAACCGCTTGAAAGCATGCTGTGGTGCTCGTCCACCTGCCGCAGCCGTACGACTTCGAGCTTTCGACGGCGCGGTTCGACGTCTACGGCCTCGACCGTGCGACGCGCTGGCGCGACGGCGGGATCGATCGCGTCTTCGGCGGCCGCGAGGTGCGGATCGAGGCGGCGGCGGGAGGCGTCGAGGTCACTCCGCACGACTCGGCGATCGAAGCCGAGGTCCTGCGCTTCCTCGGCCTTCCGTTCGACCTCGAGAACTTCCGCGACTGGGCTGTCGCCGACGAGACGCTCGCCCGGCTCGTCGCCGCGCTTCCCGGGTTCCGGCCGCCGCTGCAGCCGAATCCGTTCGAGGCGCTGGTCACTTCGATCACGGCGCAGCAGGTCTCGCTCCAGTCGGCCGCCGCGATCAGGAGCCGCTTCATCGAGCGCTACGGCGTCGCCTACGAGCACGCGTACGCGTTCCCGACCCGCGAGCGCGTCGCGCAGGCGACGGAGGCGGAGCTCGTCGGCGTCGGATTCTCGAACCGGAAGGCCGAGTACGTCGTCGGGCTCGCGCGGAGTGACCTCGACCTGGACGGGCTCGCCGGGCTGCCCGACGAGGAAGTGATCGCGAGGCTCGTGGCGCTTGCGCGGGC
This sequence comes from uncultured Gaiellaceae bacterium, assembly GCA_963820565.1. GTDB lineage: Bacteria > Actinomycetota > Thermoleophilia > Gaiellales > Gaiellaceae > Gaiellasilicea. Next base: position 125,722 of record CAWGAD010000005.1, on the reverse strand, counting down.
TCGGCGAGTGGACCGCAGACTGGTTCCTCGCCCGGCATCTGGCGCGGCCGCATGCGTGGCCGGCCGGCGACCTGGGACTGCGGAAGGCGGTGACTGCGTTCTATGGTGACGTGCCCGATGTTCGCGCCTTCGCCGCCCGCTTCCACCCCTTCGAGAACCTGAGCGCTCACTACCTCCTCACCGGTCTCCGCCTCTTCCCTCCGGCATGACGATCCGCCACGCGACCGCCGACGACTTCGACGCCCTGCAGGCGCTGTGGGACCGCTGGCAGGCCGAGAGCCCACCGCCGCCCGCCTGGGCGGACGTCAGCTGGGAGACGAACCGGGCGGAGTTCGAGCGGGCGCTCGACGCGAACGCGCTCTTCCTCGCCGAGGAGGACGGCGAGCCGGTCGGCTTCGTCACCGCCTGGCTCGAGGATCACTTCGCGAGGATCGGCGATCTCTTCGTCGCCGATGCGGGAAGGCGTCAAGGCACCGGGAGGGCGCTCGTCGACACGGTGATCGAGAACCTCCGCGCTCGCGGGGCCACGCACCTCTTCCTGAACGCGGATCCGCAGGCGCTTGCGTTCTACGAGACGCTCGGATTCCGCGAGGAGTCGCGCAACCTCGTCCTGCCGCTCGAGTTGCGCACGGTCGGGGAGGGCCGTTCCTTCGGGTCGATCCACGTGCAGTCGGACGATCTCGGCGGGATCGAGCGCGCAGTCCAGCAGTTCGTGCCTCGCTTGCCGGGCGGCTCCCGCGGCAGCAGCATCACGCCGCCGCACAACGGCTGGATCACCGTCTACGAAGACGCCTCCGATCGCGACCCGTCGGTGCTGCGCCGCCTCGCGACCGAGCTCTCGGAGCGCACGGGCGCCGTCGTGATCGCAATCGGCGTCGAGCACGAGCAGGTCGTCCGCTTCGTCCTCTTCGAGGCCGGTCGCATCGTCGACGAGTACCTCTCCGTGCCGGAGCACTACGGCCCGCTGCCGCCCGGCGATGCGATCGCGCTGGCAGCGAACCCACGTGTCGTCGCGCGGCTCACCGGCGCCGATCCTGCTGCCGTTCGCGCAGCGGCGCGAACGGCCAAGAGCCACGCCGACCTCCCGCCGGCGGACGAGCTGCTGGCGCAGATCGCGTCCGCGATCGGGCTCGAGGGCACCGAGCACGGCTGGGACGGCGGATGATCACGCTCTACGACGCGGCCCGCTGCCCGTACTGCGCCCGGATCCGGATCGTGCTCGCCGAGAAAGGCATTCCGTACGACCCGGTCGAGATCGACCTCCGCGACCGACCTGCCTGGCTGTACGAGAAGAACCCGATCGGCAAGGTGCCGGTGCTCGAGGAGGACGGCTGGGTCCTGCCGGAGTCGGCTGTGATCGCGGAGTTTCTGAACGATCGCTATCCAGAGCCGCCGCTCTGGCCGGACGATCCGGGCGAGCGCGCCGCCGGACGGCTGCTCGTGTTCCGCTTCGACGACTTCTCGAAGCCGTACTACGCGTTCCGCCGCGGCGAGGACGGTGCGCGCGAGAGCTTCGAGGACGAGCTCGGCCTGCTCGACGCGCTGCTGGCAGGGATGCCCTGGCTGACGGGCCGGGCGTTCGGTCTGGCCGACATCGCGTTCCTCCCCTGGGTCCTGCGCGCTCGCGACTCGCTCGGAATCGACCTCGATCCCTGGCCCGCTCTCGCCGGTTGGCTCGAGCGCTCCTCCGAGCGGCCTTCGGTCGCAGCCGAGGTCGAGCTTCTGGCGGCGTTCTGACCGTCGTCTTCCTGCACGCGCTACCGCTCGACGAGCGGATGTGGAAGGTTCCGGCGCCGCGTCTCTATGGGCTCGGCAAGACGATGGACGAATGGGCGGAGGCCGTGCTCGAGGCACATCCGGGCCCGCTCGTCGTCGTCGGCGCCTCGATGGGCGGCTACTGCGCGCTCGCGGCCGCGCGCCTCGCTCCCGAGCGGATCGCGGGACTCGTGCTCGCCGGCTCGCGCCCGGACGCCGACTCGCCGTCGCGCCGCGAGCGGCGCGCCGAGACGATCGCTCTGGCGCGGGAACGGGGCGCCGAGGGAATCTGGGAGTCGATGCGCAAGCTTCTCTTCGGCCCCGAGACTGATCCTGCGCTGGTGGAGCGGCTGGAGCCGATCGCTCTCGACCGCACCGAGGAGGAGCTGGTGACGGCGCTCGAGGCGATCCGCGACCGTCCCGACTCGAGCGCCGCCTACCGCGCGCTCGGCGACCGGGCGCTCACGATCGTCGGCGACGCCGACCCGTACGTCTCGGTCGAGGACGCGCGCGGCTTCGACCCGGACGCGGTCGTGCTCGCTGGTTGTGGCCACCTGCCGAGCCTCGAGCGACCGGCAGAGTTCGACCTCCTCCTCGACGAAGCGCTGGCCCGGTGGACGTAGAGCTCGAGGAAGTCGCGCGCAGATTGGGCGAGGACGGCTTCGTCGTCCTCGACGTCCGCAGCCGCCGTGAGTACACCGGCGAGGCTGTTGCGCCGTGCGACCCGCGCCCAGGGCGGATTCCCGGCGCGAGACACCTCGACGTGCAGGAGCTGCTCGCATCCACGCCGGATCAGATCCGCGACCGGCTCGGCGACGCCGCCGACGCTGAGCTCGTCACGTACTGCCACTCCGGCTCGCGCTCCGAGCTCGCGGCAGAGGTCCTGCGCTCGCTCGGCTACCGCGCGGCCAACTACCGCGGCTCCTGGCACGAGTGGTCGCGCGACGAGTCGCTGCCGGCCGAGCTCGGCTAGACCGCGCGGAGGAACGCCGAGCAGAGCCCGCGGCCGAGCTCGTTCCAGGCCGCGATCCGCTCGCGCGTGGCCAGCCGCAGGCCCGCAGGATCGGCGACGTCCGCCGGATCCTCCGCGAGCCACGACTCGACCTGCTCCGCCCGCACCTCGGGGTGGAACTGGACGCCCCAGGCGTTGCCGAGCCGGAAGGCCTGCGTGCAGACCGGGCTGCGGGCCAGCTCGACCGCGCCCTCGGGCAGCTCATGGGTGTAGTGATGCCACTGGAACGCCTCGAACCGCTCCGGCAGCGCTGCCGTGACCGGATCGTCGCTGCCGGCCTCGGTGCGCTCGACCGGCAGCCAGCCCACCTCGGACTCGGCCGCGCGGAAGACCTCGGCGCCGGCGGCTCTGGCGATCAGCTGCGACCCGAGGCAGACGCCGAAGAGCGGCGTCCCTCGTTCGAGCTGCTCCTGGAGGTAGCGGAGCTCCGGGCCGAGCCAGCCGTGCAGCTCGTCCTCGTCGGGGTGCATGGCGCCGCCGAGCACGATCACCGCGTCGGCGGCCGCATCGCTCGCGGCGGCTCCCCGCGCGAGGGCACCTGCCAGCGCACGAGGTCGTGGCCGTCGCCGCGGATCGCGTCCTCGAAGACGCCGGGACCGACGCTCGGGCCGTGGGTGAGGGCGAGGACGCGCACAGCGCGAGCCTAGCTCGCACCCCACCGCGAGCGACACTCCGCCGAACCCTCCTACAATCCCGGGCATGGACGAGCGGCCGATCGGCGTGTTCGACTCCGGCGTCGGCGGTCTGACGGTGCTGCACGAGTGCCTCGTCACGCTGCCACACGAGGACTTCGTCTATCTGGGCGACGGCGCCCGGCTGCCGTACGGCCCGCGCCCGCTCGACGAGCTGCGCCGTTTCGCGCGCGAGATCGGCTCGTTTCTCGAGGCGCGCGGCGTCAAGCTCGTCGTCGTCGCGTGCAACTCGGCCACCGCCGCGGCGCTGCCGGAGCTCCAGACCGAGCTGCGCGTCCCGGTCGTCGGCGTGATCGCGCCGGAGGCGCACGCCGCCGTGCAGGCCACCCGCAACCGGCGGATCGGGCTCCTGGCGACGCAGGCGACCGTCTCGAGTGGCCGCTACGAGGAGCTCGTGCGAGCGCTCGACGCGGGCGCCGAGGTGGTTTCCGTCGTCTGCCCGCGGCTCGTGCCGCTGATCGAGGGCGACGATCCCTTCGCGGAGGAGACGGCCGCCGCAGTGCGCGAGTACGCGGCGCCGCTGAAGGCCGCCGGCGTCGACACGGTCATCCTCGGCTGCACGCACTATCCGCTGATCCGGCCGATCCTCCAGCGCGTCTTCGGACGTGACGTGACGCTCGTCTTCTCCGCCGACGAGACCGCGCGCGAGGTCGCCGAGACGCTGGCGCGCAAGCGGATCGAGAACGACCCGGCGCGCGAGGGCGCCTACCGGTTCCTGACGACGGGCGACACCGAGGCCTTCCGGACGATGGGCCGCCGCTTCCTGCAGCTGCCGATCGACGAGGTCGAGCACGTGGAGATCGCGACGCTCGAGGCGGCCGCGGCATGAGCCGGAACGACGGCCGCCGCGACGACGAGCTGCGCGAGCTCGACCTGCAGCCGGACTGGCTCGAGCAGGCGCACGGCTCCGTCCTCTACTCGCAGGGCAAGACCCGCGTCCTCTGCACCGCGATGGTCGAAGAGGGCGTGCCGCGGTGGCTCTACCGCTCCGGCCGCGGCTGGATGACGGCCGAGTACTCGCTCTTGCCGGCGTCGACGGGCGAGCGCGTCGCGCGCGAGGCTGCGAAGGGAAAGCAGGGTGGCCGCACCGTCGAGATCCAGCGGCTGATCGGCCGTGCGCTCCGCTCGGTCTGCGACTTCGAGGCGCTCGGCGAGCGGACGCTCTGGCTCGACTGCGACGTCCTGCAGGCCGACGGCGGCACGCGGTGCGCGGCGATCTCCGGCGCGTACGTCGCGGCCCGGCGTGCGCTCGACCGCTTCGGGCTCTCGAAGGCGCTGAGCGGTCAGGTCGCCGCGGTCTCGGTCGGCGTCGTCGACGGCCGGCAGCTGCTCGACCTGGACTACTCCGAGGACTCGACCGCCGAGACCGACATGAACGTCGTCATGACCGCCGACGGCCGCCTCGTCGAGGTGCAGGCGACCGCGGAGCGCGAGCCGTTCTCCCGCGAGGAGCTGGACGCGATGCTCGACCTCGCGGCCGGCGGGATCGAAGAGATCGTCGCAGCGCAGAACGACGCCGTCGCTGCGGTCCGTGCCTGAGCTCTCCACCGCCGAGGCTCTGCTGCGGCTGCTGATCGCGGCCGGGCTCGGCGGTGCGATCGGGCTCGAGCGCGAGCTGCGCGACCACGAGGCCGGCTTCCGGACGCACCTGATCGTCTCGCTCGGCGCCTGCGTCTTCACGCTCGTCTCGGCGTATGCGTGGACGGACTGGACGTTCTCGACGAGCTCGGGCGTCGTCTTCGACCCGACGCGGATCGCCGCCCAGATCGTCACCGGGATCGGCTTCCTCGGCGCCGGGGCGATCATCGTGCGCGGGATCTCGGTGCGCGGCCTGACGACGGCGGCGACGCTGTGGGTCGTGGCCGCGATCGGCATGGCCGCCGGCACCGGCTACTACACGGTCGGCATCGGCGCGGCAGTGATCGTGCTCATCTCGCTCGGCCCGCTCAAGCTGATCTCGACGCGCTTCGTCGCGCGCGTCCGGCCCGAGGAGGCGGAGCTCGGAGTCCGGCTCGCCCCCGAGGGACGAGGCGACGCACGTGCTCGTGCGGATCGAGGAGCTCGGCGGCCAGGTCAGCCACGTCGAGTTCGGCGACGAGCGGACGGTCGACGTCGTCCTGCGCGCGTTGCGGCGTACGGAGTCGGCTCGCATCGCCGAGGAGATCAACAAGCTCGACGACGTCGAGCGCGTGCAGTGGAGGCCGTGAAGGCGCGGCTGGCGTCCGGCAACTCCCACAAGCTCGACGAGCTGCGGGCCGCGCTTCCGGGTTGGGAGATCGAGCTGCTCGGGCAGGGGCCGTTTCCGGAGGAGACCGGCGAGACCTACTACGAGAACGCGCTCGCCAAGGCGCGGTTCGGCCGTCAGGTGGGTGACGCCGACGCGTGGATGCTCGGCGAGGACTCGGGGATCGAGGTGGCTGCGCTCGGCGGCGCGCCCGGAATCGCGTCGGCGCGGTGGGCCGACGACGGGGTGGCGGCGCTGCTGGCGCGGCTCGACGGCGTCGACGAGCGGCGCGCCCGCTACGTCTGCGAGCTCGTCGCGCTCGGCCCGGACGGCGAGGAGCTGCGAGGCACCGGGATCCTCGAGGGCACGATCGCGTCCGAGCGACGCGGCGACGAGGGCTTCGGCTACGACCCGATCTTCATCCCGGCGGGCGAGTCGAGGACGGTCGCGGAGCTCGGAGACGAGTGGAAGCGGGTCAACTCCCATCGAGCCCGCGCCGCCGGCGCCCTGCTCGCCCAATTTCCGGCTTAGTAACAGTCTGTTACTAGGCGCTCAGGCGAGGCCGGCGATTTCCTCCTCGTCGCGGCGGCCGTACCACCAGTTGATCTCGGCGCCGAAGACGATCGCGTTCGCCATCACGTACAGCCACACGAGCAGGAGCGCCGACGCGCCGAGAGCCTGCACTGCGACGACCTCGGTCGAAAAGCGGACGAAGAGCGGGCAGCACCTGAAACGTCCCTTGCAGGAGCACGGCGCCGATGAGCGCCCCCGGCCAGACCTTGCGCAGCGTCAAGCTCGCATTGGTGAGGCGCTCGTACGCGACGACGAGGAAGACGAAGACGGCCGTCGTCGAGACGAGCACCGACAGTCCATACGCGACCACGTCGTTGGCGACGAAGCCGGGGGCGAACCGTTTCAGCAGGTCGAAGCCGATCGACCCGACGACCAGGGCGACGAAGAGCACCACGAGCGAGCCGGCCATGAAGAGCGTCGCGAGGAACTTGCCGCGCAGGAACGAGCGGTTCGGGAGGCCGTAGACGATGTTGAACGCCGACTCGAGCACGCTGAACAGCGAGAGGGACGTCCAGACGCAGAAAGGCGCCGCCGATGAGCCCGAGCGTCGTCGCGTTCGAGGTGATCGTCTCGACGACGCGCACGATGTCGGTGATCGACTGCGACGGGAAGAGCTGCTGCAGCTCCTCGACGAGATAGCTCGACTCGTCCGCCCGGCCGGTGAAGCCGAGCAGCGCGAGCGCGAGGAAGATCAGCGAGACGGACGAGAGCAGCCCGAAGTAGGCGATCATCGCGGCGAGGTGAGGTCCCCGGTCTGCGAAGAACTTCGCGACGGGCTGGGCGAAGCGGTCGGCGCACAGCCGCAGTATGGGCCTCTGTTAGCGTCCGCTTCATGGATGCCGCAGGCGCGCTCGCCGACCTGACCGAGATCTCCGCGCAGGTCGAGGCCGCAGTCGTCTTCGACGACGACGGCACCGTGCTTGCCTCGACGCTCGGCGACGGCGCTCCCAGCGAGCACCTGGCGCGAGCAGCGCTCGACTTGCTCGGCACGGCGCGGGAGCGGACTGCAGCCGGCGGCCGGAGCCTGACCCAGCTGGAGGTGGCGCTCCGCGAGGGGAGCGTGTTCGTCGTCCGAGACCAGGACCGGAGCATCGTCGCGACCACGAGCGCGGACCCCACGTCCGGCCTCGTCTTCTACGACCTGAAGACCTGCCTGCGCGCGCTCGCCGAGACGCCCGCGAAGCCGAAGCCGAAGCCGAAGCGGCGCAGCACGAAGGCGCGCACCGATGCGTAGGCTCCTCGCCCTGCTGATCTTCGTCGTCGGCCCGCTGCTCTACCTCGCCCGCCGCCGCGACGAGCGCCGGGAACGCGTCCACCTCTACTACGACGACGGCTCGATGCTCACGCTCGAGCACGGCACCCCGGAGGCGGAGCGCCTGCTCGCGATCGCGCGGGCCGCGCTCTAGTGGCCCGGCCGGCGACAGTTAGTGCGGCGCTGACGCGCGATCTGCGGCGCGATGCGTCGTCCTCAGTCGCGCCGATACCAACCGGTATCGGCGCTCCCTGCGTCCTAGCCTCGCTTGCACCTCGCGCGCCATCACCGCGAAACCGACACCGGCCGGGCCACTAGTGGACGAGCTCGGCGCGCAGCTCCGCGAGCACGCGCTGCTCGAGGGCGACTTCGTCCTCCGCTCGGGCCGGCGCTCGAGCTACTACCTCGACAAGTACCGCTTCGAGACGGTGCCGGAGCTGCTCGGCCCGCTCGGTGAGCGTCTCGCGGCAGCGGCGCGCGAGTTCGAGCCCGACGCGGTCCGGCTCGCCGGCCCCGCGCTCGGTGCGGTCGCGCTCGCCGCTTCGGCCTCGCTCGCCTCGGGCCTGCCGTTCGTGATCGTCCGCGAGAGCGCGAAGGAGTACGGGACGGCGAACAGGCTCGAGGGCGCCTTCGAGGAGGGCGAGCTCGTCTGCCTGATCGAGGACGTCGTCACCTCCGGGGGCGCTCTCGCCGAGGCCGTCGAAGCGCTGCGCGAGGCGGGCCTCGAGGTCCGAAACGCCGTCTGCGTGGTCGATCGCGAGGAGGGCGGAGCCGACGCGCTCGCCCGCCTCGGCGTCCGCCTCCGCTCGCTCTACCGAGCAGGAGAACTCGTCGGCGCCGCTAAAACCGCCGCAAACCCGCATGGTTGAGCCAGTCCGACGGGGCTGTTAGGGTTTTCGCGGGTTTTCTGACCGTCCCACGAACAGGAGGAGTGGCAAGTGACGAAACAGGAGTTTGTTGACGCAGTAGCGTCGAAAGCGAATCTCTCCCGCCGCGATGCAGCGGCAGCGGTGGATGCCGTCCTCGACAGCGTGACCGACGCACTCAAGCGGCGCGACACAATCACCTTCACCGGGTTCGGCAAGTTCTCGACCAGCGAGCGCGCCGCTCGTGAGGGCGTCAACCCGAGAAACCCGAGCCAGAAGGTCCACATCCCGGCGGCGACCGTGCCGAAGTTCTCGGCCGGAAGCCAGCTGAAGGCGGCGGTCAAGGGCCGCTAGGGCCCGCAGCTCCTCCGACGATTCAAGAGGGCCGCAACAGGTGCGGCCCTCTTTTTTGCGCAAGGCCGGAATCCGCGGAAGCGGATTCCGGCCGCGAAGACCCCTGAAGGGTCGCTTCGCTCCCGGGCTCGTTCTCCGGCGTAGCAGCTTGCATACGAACATATGTTCGCCTAGGCTCGACGCATGCAGCTGGCGTTCGACTCGGCCGACCGGCTCGTGGAGCTCATCGAGGCCCGCCGCGGCTCCGTGCCCGCCGAGGACGCGGCTCGGGCGCTCTATGCGCTCCGGCACGTACCGGCGGGCCTGGCGCGCTCACTGCTCGCGGACGTCGTCGAGGGTGACGTGCGGCTCGCCTGGCGCGGCGCGAGCGTCGGCCTGGCCGACCCTCCAGGCGCGGAGCTCGCCCTCGAGGCGGCGACCTACGTCGTCGTCGACCTCGAGACGACGGGGCTCTCGCCGGGCACGAGCGCCATCTGCGAGATCGGCGCGATCCGAGTCCAGGGGCTCGAGCTCGGGGAGCGGTTCGAGACGCTCGTGAACCCGCGCCGTCCGTTGCCGGCGCCCATCGCAGCCCTGACGGGCATCGACCCGCTCGCGCTTCGGAGCGCGCCGCCCGTCGAGCTGGCCGTCCGCCGTTTCCTCGAGTTCGCCGGCGACGCCGTTCTCGTCGCCCACAACGCCCGCTTCGACATGGCGTTCCTCGACCGCGAGGTCGAGCGCCTCACCGGCCGCCGGATCGCGTCGCCGGTCGTCGACACGCTCTGGCTTGCGCGCCGGGTGCTCGTGGGCCGGACTCCCCGCATGGGCCTCGCGTCGCTCTCGCACTTCTTCGGCACCGCCACCCGGCCCTGCCATCGCGCGCTTGCCGATGCGGAGGCGACCGCCGAGATCCTGCTGGCGCTGATCGGCCTCGCCCAGGAGCGCGGTGCGGAGTCCGTCGCGCAGCTCGTCGACCTTGCCGCTCCGCGTGCGCGGCGGCTGGCAGGGAAGCGTTCGCTCGTGGCCGGCGCGCCGCCGCACCCCGGCGTCTACCTCTTCCGCGACCGCAACGACGAGGTGCTCTACGTCGGCCGTGCCCGCGACCTCCGAGCCAGGCTGCGCTCCTACTTCCGCACCGACCGGCAGCGCACGGCCTGCGGTCGAGGCGGCGCTCGGCGCGCTCGAGCGAGTCGAGTGGCGCGTGCTCGGCTCCGAGCTCGAGGCGGGGCTGGAGGAGCTCCGGCTCCTGCGCGAGCTGCGGCCGCCGGGGAACGCGCGCAACGCGCGCCCCGACCGTTACGTCTACCTTCGCCGCCGCGGCGCCGGCTGGTGCGTCACCGAGACGCCTGGTCCGCATGGCCCGCTCAAGAGCCGGGCTCGCGCACGGGCCGCGGCTCGCGCGCTGGAGGGCTGGGAGGGCGAGCCGGCGGCGGCGCTGCCACCGCTCCGCGCGAAGCTCAGGCGCCTCTCTGCCGACCTCCGCTTCGAGGATGCTGCGCGGCTCCGCGACCGGATCGCGGCCCTCGAGGACGTCGTCGGCGCCCTCGCCGAGCTCGAGCGGCTGCGTGCGCTCGAGCTCTGCCTCGTCGTGCCGGCCGCCGAGCAGGGCTTCCGGCGAGCCTTCTTCGTCTCGGGCGGCCGGGTCGCCGCCGCGCGCACGCTGCTGCCCGGCGAGGCGGGTCGCGTCGAGGCGGAGGCAGGTCCTGGCGGCGGTCGCCCGTGCCGAGACGTCAGTCGGAGCCCAGGATGCCGACGAGCTGCTCTGATCGGGTCGTTCCTGCGCCGGCCCCCGCCGGAGCTCGAGGTGCTGCCGCTGGCAGAGCTCCGCCCTGCTGCCTAGTCTTGCTGCATGGCATCCGTCGCCACCGCGACCTTCGCCGACCGGCTTGCGGACGCGGTTGAGCGCAAGCGCAGCCAGCTCGTCGTCGGGCTCGATCCGCGCGTCGACCTGCTGCCGGTCGAACTGCGCGGCGAATCGGTGCTCGGCCGGACCGAGGCCGCGAACGCGGTCGCTCGCTTCAGCTGCGGGATCATCGACGCGGTTGCGCCGTACGTCGTCGCCGTCAAGCCGCAGGTGGCCTTCTTCGAGGCGCTCGGCGCGGACGGGATCGCGGGGCTCGAGCGCGTCTGCGGCTACGCGCGCGACGCCGGTCTGCTCGTGATCGCCGACGGGAAGCGCGGCGACATCGGCTCGACCGCCCGCGCGTACGCGACCGCCTATCTCGAGCCGGGTCCCGACGGGCAGCCGCTCGCCGACGCGCTGACGGTGAACACCTATCTCGGCGAGGACTCGATCGAGCCGTTCCTGCAGGCATGCCGCTTGCACGGAGCGGGCATCTTCTGCCTCGTGCGCACTTCGAACTCCGGAGCCGCCGACGTGCAGGAGCTGACGCTCTCCGACGGGCGTCGTGTCTGGCACCAGGTGGCGGAGCTCGTCGCGGAGTGGGGCGCCGACCTGATCGGCGACCGCGGCCTCTCGAGCGTCGGCGCCGTCGTCGGCGCGACCGCGCCGCGCGCCGTCGCGGAGGCGAGGAAGCTGCTGCCCCGCTCGGTGCTGCTGCTGCCGGGGGTGGGCGCGCAGGGCGCGAGCCCTGGCGGACGTCGCCCGCGCGTTCACGAGCGGCCCGGCCAGTGCGCTCGTGACGGCCTCCCGCTCGGTGATCTATGCCTTCCGCGCCGGCAACGACGACTGGCGGGCGGCGGCGGGCGCCGAGGCGGCGCGGCTGCGCACCGAGATCTGGTCGGTCTCCGGCTGGTGATCCGCGGCCACGCGACGCTCGCGCGGTACGCGGCACCGGCAGCCTTCCTCGTCGCAGTGACGATCGCCGTCCTGCTCATTCGAGCGGGTCTCGACAACGCCGACCCGGCCACCTCCCCCGTGACGACCGCGGTGACGACGACGTCCACGACGGAGCCGGCGGGCACGACCACCGACACCACCGCGGTGCCGCCGGGCGCAGAGTTCTACGAGATTCAGTCGGGCGACACACTCGCCGTCATTGCCGACCGCTACGACACGTCCGTCGAGCAGCTGCTCGTGCTCAATCCGGACGTCGACCCGGTGGCGCTGACGGTCGGCCAGCGGATCCGGGTCAAGTAGAGTGGCCGCCGCGTGAAGCGGCTTGCGTTCCTGTTCGCTCTCACTGCGGCGCTTGCTCTGGCGGTCGTCGCGGCCGCGACCCCACCTCCGGTGGATGCGGAGGCGTACCTCGTCCAGAACGCCGGCACCGGCGAGGTTCTGGCCGCGTTCGACGAGCGCGAGCAGCTGCCGATGGCCTCGATCACGAAGCTGATGACGGCGATCGTCGCGCTCGAGCACGCATCGATCGACGAGGTCGCGACCGTCTCGAAGCTCACCGCCTCGATCGGCGAGTCGACGATCAACCTCACGCCTGGGCGAGCGCGTCACCCTCGGGGATCTCCTCCGGGCGGCGCTCGTGCAGAGCGCGAACGACGCGGCGAACGCGGTCGCGGCTTACGTCGGTCGGGGCTCGGTCACCCGGTTCGTGGAGATGATGAACGTGCGGGCGCGCCAGCTCGGGATGACCGACACGCACTTCGTCAACCCCGACGGGCTCGACGCGCCGGGCCATGTCTCGAGCGCACGCGACGTGACCAAGCTGGCGCGCGTGGCCATGAACAAGCCCTTCATCCGCGACACCGTGCGCCTGGTCGACACGACCGCGGCCGGAAGGCGCCTGCACAACTGGAACGACCTGCTCTCGACCTTCCCGAACCTGCTCGGCGTCAAGACGGGCCACACGAACGACGCCGGCTGGTCGCAGGTGGCAGCCGCCCGGCGCGGCGGCGTCACCATCTACGCGACCCTGCTCGGCGGTGAGACCCGGGAGGGGAGGAACGGCGACCTCGCGGGGCTGCTCGCCTGGGGACTCTCGCGCTACCGCACCGTCTGGGCGATCGATGGCTCGCGCAGCTACGGCAGCGTTCGTACCGCGTACGGCAAGGATCCTGTGCGCCTGGTCGCAGCGAAACCCGCCTTGCGGGTCATCCATGTCGAGCGTCCACTCCTCGAGCGTGTCGTCCTGCCGGTCGAGGTCGCGCTCCCGGTGCGCCGCGGCCAGAGACTCGGCGAGGTACAGGTGCTCGACCGCGGCACCATCCTCGCCCGCTCCCCGCTCGTCGCGGCGAACGCAGTCGACCGGCCGGGCGCGCTCGGACGCATAGGGTTCTACGCGGGCCGGACGCTCGACCACCTCGGAGGCCTCTTCTCGTGATCGTCACCGTCACCCTCAACGCCGCCCTCGACCGCACGCTGACCGTGCCGCACTTCCAGCTCGGCCACCGCCACCGCGCGAGCGAGGTGCTCACGCTCGCGGGCGGCAAGGGGATCAACATCGCCCGGGCGCTGAAGCGGCTGGAAGTGCCGGTCGTGGCGACCGGGCTGGCAGGCGGGCGCACCGGCACGCGCATCGTCGAGGAGCTGACCGCCGAGGCGATCCTGAACGACTTCGTCCGCATCGGCGAGGAGTCGCGGACGTCGACCGCAGTCGTCGACCCGACCGAGAGCTCGTACACCGAGATCAACGAGTGGGGCCCGAAGGTGACCTCGGACGAGCTCGAGACGCTGCTCGAGAAGCTGCACTACCTCTCGCGCGGAGCCGACTTCGTCGTCTTCGCCGGCACGCTGCCGCGCGGCGTCGCCGAGAGCTTCTACGCCGAGGCCGTCCGCGACCTCAACCGGCGCGGCGTCGCGGTCGTGCTCGACTCCGAAGGGCAGCCGCTCCGGCTCGGAACCGAGGCAGAGCCGTTCCTCGTCTCGCCGAACCAGCGCGAGGCCGAGCACGTCGTCGGCCAGGAGCTGGAGGACGAGGAGGACTTCCTGATGGCGCTGGACACGATCGCCGAGCTCGGCGCGCGCAACGTGCACATCACGCTCGAGTCGGGCTGCTACGGGCTCTTCCGCGAGGACCGGCAGGTGAAGCGGTACAAGGCGCTCGCCCCGTCCGTGGAGGCGATCTCCGTTGTCGGCGCAGGCGACGTCCTGCTCGCCCAGTTCATCGCCGCGCAGCTCGCCGGCAAGTCGCACGAGGAAGCGCTGCGCCTCGGCGTCGCGGCTGGGGCGGCCTCGACGCTCGAGGTCGGTGCGGGCCGCTTCGACCCGCGCGAGGCCCATCGCCTGATCGCCGGCGTCGACATCGCCGAGCTCGCCGCGGTCTGATTTGTTTGCGCAAGATGCGCATCCGCGGGAGCGGATGCGCATCGCGCGAAGACCCCTAAAGGGGCCGCTTCGCGGCCCAAGATCCGCTTAGCCACGAGGAATCCGTCCAAACAGGCTGTTACCCTGTCCTTCTTGGAAGGGCAGGAGCTTTCGTACGACGAGAAGTTCGGCCGCGAGGGCCTCACCTTCGACGATGTCCTGCTCGTTCCCGCGGAGTCGTCCGTGCTGCCGAACGACGTGCGCACCGCGACCCGGCTGACCCGCACGATCGCGCTCGAGATCCCGATCGTCTCGGCGGCGATGGACACGGTCACCGAGGCGCGGCTCGCGATCGCGCTCGCCCGCGAGGGCGGCATCGGCATCCTGCACCGCAACCTCTCGATCGCGGACCAGGTCGCCGAGGTCGACAAGGTGAAGCGCTCCGAGTCGGGGATGATCGTCGAGCCGGTGACGCTGCGGCCCGACGACTCCGTCGCCGAGGCGCTCGCGCTGATGGAGCGCTACCGCATCTCCGGCGTCCCGATCACCGACGACGCCGGCGTGCTCGTCGGGATCCTGACCAACCGCGATCTCCGCTTCGAGTCGAACGTCTCGCAGCCGGTCTCGGCGCTGATGACGTCGCGTCAACCTCGTGACGGCGCCGGTCGGGACGACGCTCGAAGAGGCGAATCAGATCCTGCATCGCCACAAGATCGAGAAGCTGCCCGTGGTCGACGCCGACGGGCGGCTCAAGGGCCTGATCACGGTCAAGGACATCCGGAAGCGGATCGAGTTCCCGCTCGCGACCAAGGACGAGCAGGGCAGGTTGCGCGTCGGCGCCGCGGTCGGGGTGGGTCCGGACGCGTTCGAGCGGGCAGGCGCGCTGGTGGGCGCCGAGATCGACGTGCTGGTCGTCGACACCGCGCACGGCCACTCCTCAGCCGTGATCGAGATGGTGCGGCGGGTCAAGTCGGAGTGGGACGTGCAGGTGATCGCCGGCAACATCGCCACCGCCGAGGCGGCCGAGGCGCTGATCGACGCGGGCGCGGACGCGATCAAGTGCGGGATCGGCCCCGGCTCGATCTGCACCACGCGCGTCGTCGCCGGCGTGGGCGTGCCGCAGATCACCGCGGTCTTCGAGTGCGCCGAGTACGCGATCCGGCAGGGCGTGCCCGTGATCGCCGACGGCGGCATGACCTCCTCGGGCGACATCGCGAAGGCCATCGCCGCCGGCGCTGACACGGTCATGCTCGGCTCGATGCTGGCCGGCACCGACGAGAGCCCCGGCGACGTGATCCTCGTCCAGGGCGAACGGTTCAAGGAGTACCGCGGCATGGGCTCGCTCGGCGCGATGAAGGCGCGCTCGTTCTCGAAGGACCGCTACTTCCAGGGCGACGTCGAGGACGTGGACAAGCTCGTGCCCGAGGGGATCGAGGGCCGCGTTCCCTACAAGGGCCCGGTGCAGCAGATCCTCTACCAGCTCGTCGGCGGGCTCCGGCAGGCGATGGGGTACTGCGGCGCGCCGACCGTCGAGGCGCTCAAGCTCGAGTCGCGCTTCGTCCGGATCACCGGCGCGGGCCTGCGCGAGAGCCACCCGCACGACGTCACGATCACGAAGGACTCGCCCAACTACCGGCGGCAGTAGATGGGAACCGTCCACCCCCTGCCCGTTCCCGAGCCCGTCGCCGAGGAGCGTCCGGTCCTCGTGCTCGACCTGGGCGGCCAGTACGCGCAGCTGATCGCGCGCCGCGTCCGCGATGCCCGCGTCTACTCGGAGCTCGTGCCGCACACGCTCAGCGCGGCGGAGATCCGACAGCCGCAATCCCGTCGCCCTGATCCTCTCGGGCGGGCCTGCGTCCGTCTACGCGGAGGGCGCTCCGCGGGTCGACGAGGAGCTGTTCGACCTCGGCATCCCCACGCTGGGCATCTGCTACGGCGCCCAGCTGATGGCGCTCGAGCTCGGCGGCGAGGTCGCACGGACTGGAGCGTCCGAGTTCGGCAAGACCGACCTCGACGACGCGGCGGGCGCGCTCTTCAACGGCCTGCCCGAGCACCAGACCGTCTGGATGAGCCACCGCGACACGGTGGTGGCGCCGCCGGCCGGCGCCGAGATCACCGGGCGCTCGGCCTCGACGCCGGTCGCGGCCTTCGAGCACCCGGCCCGCGGCCTCTACGGCGTCCAGTTCCACCCGGAGGTCGTGCACACGCCCTACGGCCAGGACGTGCTGAAGAACTTCCTCTACGGCATCGCCGACGCGCCGCCCGCGTGGACGCCTGCCGCGGTGATCGAGGAGCAGGTCGAGCGGATCCGCGCGCAGGTCGGCTCGGAGCGCGTGCTCTGCGCGCTCTCGGGCGGTGTGGACTCCGCGGTCGCGGCGCTGCTCGTGCACAAGGCGGTCGGCGACCAGCTCACGTGCGTCTTCGTCGACCACGGCTTCATGCGCTCGAACGAGGCGGAGCAGGTCGCCGAGACCTTCGGCGGCCACTTCCAGGTGCCGCTCGTGCACGTCGAGGCGCAGGAGCGCTTTCTCGCACGGCTCGAGGGCGTCGACGAGCCCGAGGAGAAGCGCCGCCGCATCGGCGAGGAGTTCATCCGCGTCTTCGAGGAGGAGGCGAGCAAGCTCGGCGACACTCGCTTCCTCGTCCAGGGCACCCTTTACTCGGACGTGATCGAGTCCGGCGGGACGGAGGGAGTCGCGGCCAAGATCAAGTCGCACCACAACGTCGGCGGCCTCCCCGAGGACATGGCGATGGAGCTGGTCGAGCCGCTGCGGCTGCTGTTCAAGGATGAGGTGCGTCGCGTCGGCGAGGAGCTGGGGATGCCCGAGCGGATGGTCTGGCGCCAGCCCTTCCCCGGGCCGGGACTCGCGATCCGGATCATCGGCGAGGTGACGCGCGAGCGGCTCGACATCCTCCGCGGCGCCGACACGATCCTGCAGGAGGAGGTGCGCCGCGCCGGCCTCTACCGCGACCTGTGGCAGAGCTTCGCCGTGCTGCCGGCGATCAAGTCCGTCGGCGTCCAGGGGGACGAGCGCACGTACGCGTACCCGATCGTGATCCGCGCCGTCACCTCCGAGGACGCGATGACGGCCGACTGGGCGCGCCTGCCCTACGACCTGCTCGAAACGATCTCGAGCCGCATCATCAACGAGATCCCGGGGGTCAATCGCGTCGCCCTCGACATCAGCTCGAAGCCGCCGTCCACGATCGAGTGGGAGTGACGCTACCCTTGTGGCTAGCTCGTGCTTCGGATCGCCGCCGCCGCAGCCGTTGCCGCCGCCGCCCTGCTCCCGTCGCCCGCACAGGCAAGTGAGCAGTTCGGCGATCTCGACGTCCGCTTTCTCGCGCTGAAGGTCAACGGGCGCGGCGAGGCGCTCGTGACCTATGTGAAGTCGAACGGCCAGCGCCGCGACGTGCTCGTCTGGGGCGCCGTGGACGCGCGGGCGCCCGATCCAGGAGTGCCGCAGGTGCAGTTTCGGTACGACTACAGCGGCGGCTGGCGCTCGCGAGGAGCCTCCGTCGTGCGCGCCTTCCGCAACCGCTGCCGGCCGTACGACGGGCCGGCGCTCGTCTTCCTCGTCGCAGCCTGCAAGGCGCCTGACGGCTCCTACTGGGCGCTGCAGCGCTGGCAGCGTCTGCTGCCGATGCGCGGCGTCGACCCGTTCAAGCCCGGCCAGACCGCCATGGAGCTGCACGTCTCGCACTGGAGCGGTCAGCTGCCGTCACTCGAGGTCTCTCCGAACTGGACGTACGGCGGCAGCCTGCAGGGCCTCTTCGGGCGGCTCACCTATCGCGGCACGCCCGTGCACGGCTTCCGGACACCGTCCGCAACTACACGGGACCGCTACGCGCGTTTCGTCTACATCGACACCTTCAACTCGGTCTACGGACGCGGCTGGAAGCGGGACACGGGCATCGTCACGCACCGGCGCAACGGCGCCTTCTGTTACAGCTTCGTCGCCCAGGCGCCGCCGCCTGGATACCCCTCTCGCGCACCGCGCGGCCCGGGCAACGGCGAGCGGCACCGCATCACCGTCATGGGCCCGGGCGTGACACCGGTCGTCCAGTGGGAGGGCTCTGGGCTGAAGCGGTTCGACCCGACCGCCGATCGCCTCTTCAACGCGATCTTCGACCGGCTGGTCGGGCCGAGCGACCGTCACTGCGCCCGCGAGAGCTAGTCAGCGCACCTCGAAGCCGCTGAGCCCCTCGGGCTCTTCGCTCGACACGTCGACCCAGTCGACACGCGAGCCGCGCGGGCCTTCCCGGGCAAACGCGACGAGGCGCTCCACCGCCTCGCGCTCGCCCTCGAAGACGGCCTCGACGCTTCCGTCCGCCGCGTTCCGAACCCAGCCCGCCACTCCCGCGGTCAGGGCGCGCCGACGTGTCGTCTCGCGGAAGAAGACGCCCTGGACATGCCCCTGGACGACGACGCGCCGGCGCTGCATCGCCGTAGGCTTGCATAGGCTGCGGCGGATGGAGAGCTTTCCCATCCGCCGCAACACGGTCCTGCTCGCGGCGACGCTGACGTCGCTCTCCGGCATGGTCCAGCTCGCCGTCGCGGTCGCGACGGTGACGCTCGTGCTCGTCACCGGGATCGAGGGAATCCTCGGCCTCGGGCCGGCGATCTTCCTCACCGCCGGCGCTCTCGCGGCGTTGCCGGCCGGGCGCCTGATGGACCGGCACGGCCGCATCCCGGTGCTCGCCGGCGGTTGCGTCGCGGGCATCGCCGGCTGTCTGACGACCGCCCTCGGCTGCGAGGTGGAATCGGCCACCATCGTCGTCGCGGGTTTCGCGCTCGTCGGGGTCTCGCAGGGGACGATCCTGCTCGCCCGCGCCGCGGCGGCCGACATGTACCCGCCGGAGCGTCGCGCGCGCGGGATCTCCTACGTCCTCTTCGGCGCACTCTTCGGCGCCGCCCTCGGGCCTCTCGTCTTCCGCCCCCTGTTCGCCGGAAAGGAGCTCGACACCGAGGCGCTCGTGCTCCCCTGGGTGGCGGCGGCCGGGATCATGGTCGTGGGGCTCGTGCTCGTGCTGCTCGTCCGGCCGGATCCGCGCACGATCGCGCGCAAGCTCCACTTCGACGCCGGCGGAGTGGAGGAGGAACCGGCTCCGCTCCGCGAGATCGTTCGCCGTCCAGGCGTGCTCACGTCACTCGTCGCCGCGATCGCGAGCTTCGCCGGGATGGTCTCCGTGATGAACCTGACCGGCTACCTCGTCATCGACCACGGGCATCACCAGGCCGACGTGTTCACGGTGATCAGCCTCCACATCGTCGGCATGTACGCCCTCGTGCTCGTGATCGGCCAGCTGATCGACAAGGTCGGCCGCCGTCCGGGCCAGGTCGCCGGCCTGCTGCTGATGGCGCTCTCCACCCTCGGCCTCGCCTGGTTCGAGAGCGTTGCCTGGATGTCCGTGTCGCTGTTCCTGCTCGGGCTCGGCTGGAACATCTCCTACGTCGCCGCGGTCACGGAGCTCGCGGACCGGGCGCTTCCCGCGGAGCGCGGCAAGCTGATCGGCTTCACCGACCAGCTCTCGAGCTTCACCGCGGCCGCCCTCGTGCTGCTCGGCGGAGTCGCCTACAGCGAGCTCGGAATCGAGGCGCTGGCCTTCGCCGCAACCGCCTTCGTGGCCCTGCCCGCGGCCTGGATTCTGCTACGATCCGCCGCCGGCGCACCCGATGTGCGCCCTTTGTCTGTTAAGTGACACAGCCTGTGAAATGAAGACTTACAGCGCCAAACCCGGGGAAATCGCACGCGACTGGTACGTCGTCGACGCCGACGGCAAGACTCTCGGGCCGCCTCGCGACGCAGATCGCCGACACGCTGCGCGGCAAGAACAAGCCGGCCTACACGCCGCACGTCGACACGGGCGACTTCGTCGTCGTCGTCAATGCGGAGAAGATCGCGGTGACCGGCCAGAAGCTCGACCAGAAGCTGTACCACCGCCATTCCGGCTATCCGGGCGGCCTCCGCATCCGCACGCTGCGCGAGCAGCTCGAGCGCCGGCCGACCGAAGTGCTGCGCAAGGCGGTCAAGGGGATGCTTCCGCGCAACCGGCTCGCGCGCCAGCAGATCAACAAGCTGAAGATCTACGCCGGCCCCGTGCACCCGCACGAGGCGCAGGCACCGAAGACGTTGGAGGTCTCGTAGTGGCAGAGCAGGCTCAGTATTTCGGCACCGGCAAGCGCAAGACGTCCGTCGCGCGCGTGATCCTGCGTCCCGGCGACGGGAAGACCTGGTTCAACGGCCGGACGCTCGAGGACTACTTCCCGCGCGCGACGCACCGCACGTCGCTGCTCGCGCCGCTGAAGACCGCCGGCGTCGAAGGGACGTTCGACATCCGCGTGCGCGTGCACGGCGGCGGGCCGTCCGGCCAGGCCGGCGCCGTTCGCCATGGCATCGCACGGGCGCTCGTCGAAGCCGATCCGGAGCTGCGGATCCCGCTGAAGCGCGAGGGCTTCCTCACGCGTGACGCACGCCAGGTCGAGCGCAAGAAGGCCGGCCTGCACAAAGCCCGCAAAGCGCCCCAGTTCAGCAAGCGTTAACCGGCGGCTTGCGCCGCTACTTTGGAACGGACGGCGTCCGGGGTGTCGTCGGCCAGGACCTGACCGTCGAGCTGGTCGAGCAGCTCGGAAGAGCCGCCGCGCTCTGGTCCGGACGCGGCCGGGTCTTCATCGGGCGTGACACGCGCGGCTCCGGCCCGGAGCTCGAGGCCGCGTTTGCGCGAGGCGTCGCCGCCGCAGGCGGCAACGCCGTCCTCGGTGGCGTGCTGCCGACGCCGGCCGTCGCGCTGCTCGCGCTCGATCTCGGCGTCGTCATCTCCGCCTCGCACAACCCGCCCGAGTACAACGGGGTCAAGTTCTTCGACGGCAGCGGCAGCAAGCTGACGGACGCGTCGGAGGAGGAGATCGAGGCGCTGCTCGACGCTCCCGTCTCTCGGCAAGTCCAGGGCGGCGGGGGAACGATCGACCGGGTCGGCGTCGCCGAGGACAGCTACCTCGAACACGTGCTCGAGCGCTTCGGCACCGATCTCTCCGGCCTCAAGGTCGCCGTCGACTGCGCCAACGGCGCCTACTACGACATCGCGCCGCAGGCGTTCGAGCAGTTGGGTGCCGACGTCACGGCCGTCGCGGTCGAGCCGAACGGCGAGAACATCAACCAGGGTTGCGGCGCGACCGACCTGGCGCTGCTGCAGGAGACCGTCCGCGCGGGCGGCCACGACCTCGGCGTCGCCTTCGACGGCGACGGCGACCGCATGCTCGCGGTGGACGGCGACGGCAACGTCGTCGACGGCGACCAGATCCTCGCCATCCTGGCGCTCCACCTCGATGTCGACGTGGTGGCCGTGACCGTGATGACGAATCTCGGCTTCCACCGGCTGATGGAAGAGCGCGGTATTCGCGTCCTCACGACCGCGGTCGGTGACCGCTACGTGCTCGAGGCGCTGCGGCGCGAAGGCGCGATTCTCGGCGGCGAGCAGTCCGGCCACGTGATCTGCCTGCGCGACCACGTCACCGGCGACGGCCTTGCCGCTGCGCTCCTGCTCTGCGCCGCGATCAAGGGGCGCACGCTCGCCGAGGCCGCGGCCGTGATGCCGCGCTATTCGCAGGCGAAGGAGAACGTCCGCGTCTCCCGCCGCGAGGTGCCGGCAGCCGCCCTCGCCGAGGCGGAACGCATCAATGCGCAGCTGAACGGCAGCGGCCGCGTGCTCGTCCGCGCCTCCGGCACGGAACCGCTGATTCGAGTGCTCGGGGAGGCCGAAACGGACGAGTTGGCGCAGGATCTCTGTGCTAGGATCGCGTCCCTCGTCCAGAGGGAGCTCGGCTAGCCCGCGACGCTGCGGGGATTGGTGATTGCAGCGGAGAGTTTGCCGGGCTCTTATTCGTTCTCGGGAGCTTCACGTCCGGTCGATCGGGAAAAGGGGGGCTTGGATGTGCGGGATCATCGGATACGTCGGGCCCAGGGAGTGCAAGACAATCCTCCTGCAAGGCCTCGAGCGACTCGAGTACCGCGGGTACGACTCCGCCGGGATCGCCCTACGTGAGGAAGACGGGCTCGACTACGTCCGTGCGGTCGGGAATCTCCAGAACCTGAAGAACGAGGCCGGGCCCAACGGCTCGCACTCCACGCACGGGCTCGGCCATACGCGCTGGGCCACTCACGGCGCCGTCACCGAGGCGAATGCACACCCGCTGACCGGCTGCGACGGCGCGAAGCTCTCGATCGTCCTGAATGGGATCATCGAGAACTACCGCGAGCTGCGCGAAGGGCTCATCGCAGACGGCCACACGTTCACCTCCGAGACCGACGCGGAAACCGTCGTCCATCTGATCGAGCGCCACTACGCAGGCGACCTTGCGGAGGCAGTGCGGAAGACCTACGACGAGCTCGAGGGCCACTTCACCTTCGTCGTCATCCACCACGACCATCCCGACCTGCTCGTCGCGGCGCGCCAACAGACGCCGCTCGTCGTCGGGATCGGGCGCGGCGAGATGTTCCTCGCCTCCAACGCCGCAGCGTTCCTCAGCGAGACGCGGCAGGTGCAGTTCCCCGACGACGGCGACATCGTCGAGATCACGCCCGCCGGCGCCGTGTTCTCCCGCAGCGACGGCACCGCGGTCACGCACGAGTCGGTCGAGCTCGACTGGGACGACGAGGGCGCCGAGAAGGGCGGCTACGAGACGTTCATGCTCAAGGAGATCTACGAGCAGGCGGAGGCCGTCGCGGAGACGATCGGCGACCGCGTCCGGCACGGCAAGCTCGTGCTCGAGGGTCTCGGCCACTCCGAGGACGAGCTGCGTGAGCTGCGCCGGATCGTGATCCTCGCCTGCGGCACCGCGTACCACGCGGGCGTCGTCGGGCGCTACGTGATCGAGGAGTGGGCGCGGATCCCGGTCGAGCCGGACATCGCCTCCGAATGGATCTACCGCAACCCGGTCATCGACGAGAACACGCTCGTGATCGGGATCTCGCAGTCCGGCGAGACCCGCGACACGATCGAGGCGATGAAGCTCGCCCGCGAGAAGGGCGCCCGCACGGTCGCGATCACGAACATGATGGGCTCGCAGATCACGCGCGAGGTCGACTCCGTGCTCTACACGCGCTGCGGGCTCGAGGTCGGTGTCGCCGCCTCGAAGACGTTCACGGCGCAGGTCTCGCTGCTCTACCTCGTCGCGCTGAAGCTGGCGCAGATCCGCGAGACGATGCCGCCGGGCGAGATCTCGTTCATCCTCGACAAGGTCTACGAGCTGCCGGCGAAGATCGACCAGTTCCTCGACGGCGACCACCCGATCGAGGAGATCGCGCAGCGCTTCGCGCACCAGCCGTTCTTCCTCTACCTCGGCCGCCACATCGGGCTTCCGGTCGCGCTCGAGGGCGCTTTGAAGCTGAAGGAGATCAGCTACATCCCGACGGAGGCGTACTCGGCCGGCGAGATGAAGCACGGCCCGATCGCGCTCCTCGACGACGACACGCCGGTCGTCGTCGTCGCGACCGACATCCACGTCTACGACAAGCTCGTCTCGAACATCCAGGAGGTGCGGGCGCGCGGCGCGCATGTGATCGCGATCGCGACGGACGGCAACGAAGACATCCAGCATCACGCGGACGACGTCATCTACGTGCCGAAGACGCCGAAGTTCCTGCAGGCGGTCCTCGCGATCATCCCGCTCCAGCTGCTGGCCTACCGGATTGCGCGCATCCGTGGTCTCAACGTCGACCAGCCCCGCAACCTCGCCAAGACGGTCACGGTCGAATAGCTAGAAGTAGTCGGGCTCCTCTTCCGGCTCGAACCGCTCGACCATGCCGCGGCGCATCGCGGCCCAGAGCGCCAGCGCGACCAGCGGCGCCATCAGCAGCAGGAACGGATTGACGAGCGCGAGCGCAAGCCAGACGAACGGCGCAGCCCCGTAGAGGCTCCAGCGGAAGAGTCGATCTTCGCGGAAGCGTGCGACCATCGACCGGTCAGGCCACGCTCTTCCGCTGCCGCAGGCGGCTGAGCTCGTCGTCGTGTCGCGCCTGCGCGTCGCCGAGCACTTCGTCGTGGAGCGCGAGAGCCGCTGCGAGCAAGCTGCCGGCCCGGTTCGCGAGAATCGACTCGCGCTCGGCGATCGCCCGCTCTCGCTCGCGCAGCTCCGCCTCGAATGCGGCCAGCGCGTCCAGCATGCCGGAGTTGTCCTCTACCCCGACCTCGTCCTCGACCAGCACGGCGACCGGCTGCAATGGCGGCGCAACCGGTTCTGTGGCGAGCTCGAGCTGGGCGGCGTCGAGGCCGAGGTGGGCTCTGAGGCCGGTACCGAAGTCGGGGGATACATCACTCATGGCGTACCCCCTTAGATGCCTCAGCGGGCAATTTCCTGCGCGGTACGCTTGGGCGGTGAAAGCGCCTCCCCAGTCGACGGCGCGCGTGCAGTTGCTGCGCGTGCCCGGCGGGGAGGCGGGAGACGTCGTTGCGGTCGAGGAGCCGCTCGAGATCCGGATCGGAGGGGCTCCGGTTGCGGTGACGATGCGCACCCCCGGGCACGACGAGGAGCTGGCGCTCGGCTTTGCCATCTCCGAAGGCCTCGCGCCGCGAGCCGCGTCGCTTCCCGACGATCTGGCGGCGAACACCGTCGAGCTCGATGCGCCCGACGTCGACCTCTCGCGCCTTCAGAGGCACTTCTACACATCGTCCTCGTGCGGCGTCTGCGGCAAGGGCGCCCTCGAGGCGGTCGCGGTCGAGGCGCCGCGAGTCGAATCCGACCTCAGCGTGTCCGCGTCCTTCGTGACGACGCTGCCGGAGCGCCTGCGCGCTGCTCAGGCTGCGTTCGAGGCGACCGGCGGGCTGCATGCCACCGGCCTGTTCACGGCTGACGGCGAGCTGCTGTGTCTTCGCGAGGACGTCGGCCGCCACAACGCGTTCGACAAGGTCGTCGGCCGGGCGTTCCTCGACGGCCTGCTCCCGCTCACGCAGTCGATCCTCTGCGTCAGCGGCCGGCTCTCGTTCGAGCTCGTGCAGAAGGCCGCGGTGGCAGGGTGTCCCTTGCTGGTCGCCGTCGGTGCGCCGTCCTCGCTCGCCGTCGAGCTGGCCCGCGACCGGGCAATCACGCTCTGCGGCTTCGTCCGCGACGGCTCGCTCAACGTCTACACGGAGCGGTGGCGGATCGAGGCATGAGAGCTTGTGTTGAATCAACACAAGCGCGACCGGCCGGCGCGGCTCGCGCCCGTTCCAGCGGGCTCCGCGTGGCGCGGAGGGGGTTTGTGTTGAATCAACACAAGCGCTCTTGAGCGGCCGCGGCCTCACCGGGGTGCTCCTGCTCGGGGGAGCGTCGTCGCGATTCGGCTCCCCGAAGGCACTGGCGCAGCTGCGGGGCGAGACGCTCGCCGAGCGGGCCTGGCGGACCCTCGGCGAGGCGTGCGACGAGCGGATCGCGGTCGGCAAGGAGGATCTGGGACTGCCGTTTCCCGTGCTCGTCGAGCCCGCCGAGCCGCAGGCGCCGATCGCCGGCGTCGTCGCCGGCCTGCGCGCGGCAGCGCACGACACCGCCGTCTTTCTCCCGGTCGACTGCCCGCTCGTCACGCCGGAGACGTTGCGGTTGCTCGGTGAGCGTGAAGCAGTGGCTCAGACCGGCCCGCTCCCAGGTGCCTACTCGAAGGCCGACCTGCCTGAGCTAGAGCGGCGGCTTGCGAGTGACGACCTGTCGCTACGGGGCGTCAACCCGAACGTGCTCGAAGTCAATGAGTACGAGCTCGTGAACCTCAACACGCGGGAGGAGCTCTCAGCGCTCGTAGAGCACCTCGCCGCTCTCGACGAGGACGGGACCTGACGTCGTCTGCACCTCGAGCCTCCCGTCCCGCGTGATCATCTGCGCCGTGCCCTCGACGCCGCCGACGTCGACGCGACGGCCGCGGAGGAAGTCGCGGGCGCCGAGATCCTCGTAGAGCGCGTCGAGACCGCCGTCGCGCCAGGCGTCGTAGCGGAGCTCGAGCTCCTGCAGCAGGTCGACGAGTAGCGGGCAGCGCTCGTACTCGCGGCCGGTGACCGAGCGGAGCGATCCCGCGGGCGCCTTCGTCGCCTGTGGGAGCTGCTCGGGCGTCTGGTTCACGTTCAGTCCGATGCCCAGCACGACCGCACCGTCCTTCAGCTCGGCGATGCCGCCGGCAACCTTGCGGCGGTCGAGCATGACGTCGTTGGGCCACTTGAGCTGCGCTGCGAGACCGGTCGCCCGCTCCACGACGACCGCGGTCGCGACGCCTGCGACGAGCGTCAGCTCGGCCGCGCGGCGCTCGTCCGGCGGCCGTAACAGGATCGAGACGAGGATCGAGCTCCGTGCCGGCGCCTCCCAGCGCCGGCCCATCCGGCCGCGCCCGGCCGTCTGCTCCTCGCACACCGCCACCGCACCCTCCGGTTGCGCGGCGTCGAGCATCCGCTGCGTCGTCTCGCACTGCTCCAGGTAGAAGTAGGGCCGCCCGAAGCGGCCCCGGAGCAG
Source organism: uncultured Gaiellaceae bacterium (assembly GCA_963820565.1). GTDB lineage: Bacteria > Actinomycetota > Thermoleophilia > Gaiellales > Gaiellaceae > Gaiellasilicea. The sequence goes on along the minus strand of CAWGAD010000005.1, from coordinate 99,391 downwards.
CGGCTCCGCAAATGCGGGCGCGAGCGAGCTCACACCCGCTCGAGCCGCACTGCGGACACCTTGTACTCGGGCGTGCCGATCAGCGGGTCGCCGACGTCGTGCGTGAGCCAGTTGACCTTCGCCTCGGCGAAGTGGAGCGCCATCCAGACGAGCCCGGGATAGACGCGGTCGGAGAGCTGGGCGCGAGCCTGAAGATCGCCCCGCCGCGAGACGAGCCGGAGCCAGTCGCCCTCACCCACGCCGAGGGAGGACGCGTCCTCCGGCGCGATCTCCACGAAGGGGTCGACCTGCTTGTCCGTGATCCCGCTCTCGCGCATGGTCATCGTCGCCGAGTTGTAGTGGTACAACGTTCTCCCTGTTGACAACACGAAAGGATACTCCGCGTCGGGCTCCTCGATCGGCGGCTGGTACTCGACCGGATGGAACTTGCCCTTGCCGGACGGGAGCGACGGGTGGCCCTCGTGCAGGAACTGTGTCCCGGGATGGTCGAGCGACGGGCACGGCCACTGCATCCCGTGCTCCTCGATCCGCGGATAGCGAATCCCGTACCAGTTGGGCGAGAGGTCGGCCAGCTCGTTCCAGACCGACTCCGCGTCCGGATACTCCGGCCAGTTGCAGCCGAGCGCACGGGCGAGGTCGATCACGATCTCGCGGTCGCCCCGCGCGTTTCCGGGCAGCGGCACGCCCGCGCGCACGCGGTTGATCCGGCGCTCGGTGTTCGTGAAGGTGCCGTCCTTCTCGGCGAAGCTCGAGGCGGGGAAGACGACGTTCGCGAAGCGGGTGGAGGTGTCGTTGAGGAACAGGTCCTGCGCGACGACGAACTCCAGCTTGGCGAGCCCTTCCTCGACGTGGTGCGCGTTCGGCTCTGTCTGGGCCGGGTTCTCGCCGATCAGGTAGAGAGCCTTGATCCGGCCGTCGTGGAGGCCGGACATCATCTGGTCGAGCCGGTAGCCGGCGCGCTCCGGCAAGTCGACGCCCCAGGCGGTCTCGAACTTCTCCTGCACCTCGGGGTCGTCCCACGGCTGGTAGCCCGGGAAGTAGTGCGGGTTCGCGCCCGAGTCGTTCAGGCCCTGGACGTTGTTCTGGCCGCGGAGCGCGTTCAGCCCGGTCGACTCGTAGCCGAGGTGGCCCGTCATCAGGACGAGGTTCGCGAGCGACCAGATGTTGTCGACTCCGCACGCGTGCTCGGTGATCCCGAGCGTGTAGAAGATCGCCGCGTGGCGCTCGGTCGCGTACTCGCGCGCCGTCGCCCGGATCGCTTCCGCCGAGACGCCGGTGAAGCGCTCGGCCTCCTCAGGCGCGTAGCGCGCGACGACCTCGCGCACCGCCTCGAAGTCCTCGCAGTTGGCGGCGATGTACTCGTCGTCCTGCAGGCCCTCCTCGAGGATCACGTGCATGATCGCGTTCAGCAGCCAGACGTCCGAGCCCGGTCGCAGCTGCAGGTGCCGCTTCGCGAGCTTCGTCAGCCAGATCGCGCGCGGGTCGGCGACGACGAGCGTGGCGCCGTTCCGCACCGCCTTCTTGATCCGGAGCGCCAGCACCGGGTGCGCCTCGGTCGTGTTCGAGCCGATCACGAGCAGGAAGCGGCAGTTCTCGATCTCGGGGATCGAATTGGTGGTTGCGCCTCTGCCGAGCGACCTGACCAGGCCGTAAAGGGTGGGAGCGTGTCAGGTGGCCTCGCACGAGTGGACCGAGTGCGTCTTGAGCCCGGTCCGGGCGAGCTTCTGGATCAGGTAGTTCTCCTCGTTCGTCAGCCGAGCGGAGGCGAGCACTCCGACCGCCTGGGGCGTGTGGCGTTCCATCACCCCCTTGAGCCCGTCGGCGGCGACGCGCAGCGCCTCGTCCCAGGTCGCCGGATGCAGCTCGCCGTCCTCGCCGCGGACGAGCGGCTCGGTCAGGCGGTCCGGGTGGTGGACGAAGTTGAAGGCGAAGCGGCCCTTGACGCAGAGGTTGCCCTCGTTCGAGACGTACTCCGGCTTCGACGTCACCTTGACGATCCGCTTCGTCTCCGGGTCGACGTTCAGGTCGATCTGGCAGCCGACCCCGCAGAAGGTGCACGTGGTCTTCACCTGCTCCAGCGCCCGCTCCTCGACCCCGGCGCCCTCGAGGAACTTCTCGTAGATCGCGCCCGTCGGGCAGGTCGAGAGGCAGCCGCCGCAGAGCTCGCACTCGGTGTCGAGCCACGAGCGCTCCCAGGTCGGGACGATGCGCGCCTCCGGCCCGCGGCCCTCGAGCGAGAGCGCCGAGCACTGCATCACCTCCTGCGTGTAGCGGACGCAGCGGTTGCAGAGGATGCACGAGTCCGGCTCGTAGCCCATCAGCCGGTTGCGGTCGGTGTAGGGCTCGCGCTTCGCGTCCGGGAGGATCAGCGGCGCCTCCGCACCGAGCTCCTCTGCCAGGTCGACGAGCTCGTTCGGCCGCCCGCCCGGATCGGCGTTCAGATGCTCGGAGAGGAGCATCTCCGTCAGCGTCTTCCGCAGCTGCGGCACGTTCGAGTTGGTGGAGACCGTCATGCCCTCGGCGACGCGCGTCGCGCAGGCCGGCATGGGTCGCGGGGCGCCCTCGATGCCGACGACGCACAGGCGGCAGCCGCCGTACGGCTCCAGCTTGTCGTCGTGGCAGAGCGTCGGGATGAAGACGCCGTTGCGTGCCGCGGCGTGGACGAGCAGCTCGCCGTCGGCGGCGGTCGCCTTCCGGCCGTCGAGCGTGAACTCGATCACAGCGCCCGTCATTGGGACATCTTCTCGAACAGCTCGGGCCAGCGCTCGAACGCGTTGCGGACCGGGATCGGCGCCGCCTGGCCGAGGCCGCAGATCGACGTCAGCGCCATCGCCTCGAGCCACTCGTCCATCGTGTCGCGCGGCATCGTCCGTTCGCCTGCGAAGACGGCGTGGAGCGCCCGGTTGCCGATCCGGCACGGCGTGCACTTCTGGCACGACTCCTCGGCGAAGAAGCGCATCGTCTCGGCGAGCAGCCGCAGGGGCGAGTACGTGCTCGGGAAGACCTGAACGGCCGCCGAGCCGACGCCGCAGCCCCACTCGGCGAGCCCTTCACGGGTGAGGGGCGTGTCGAGAGCGGCAGGCGGCAAGATCCCGCTCGCGGCGCCGCCGGGCACGATCGCTCCGGGCTCGGCGGTGAGCCCGCCGGCGTAGTCGTCGATCAGGCCGCGCAGCGTGACGTCGAGCGGCGCCTGGTAGCAGCCCGGCTTGCCGACGGCGCCGGAGACCGACCAGAGGCGCGTCGGCTGCCAGTCGCCGCGGAGGATCAGGGCGACATGCGCGAGCGTCTCGACGTTGTTGATCAGCGTCGGCCGGCCGAGGTAGCCGGACTGGGCCGGGAACGGCGGCCGCAGCCGCGGCATCCCGCGCCGACCCTCCATCGACTCCAGCATCGCCGTCTCCTCGCCGCAGATGTAGGCGCCGGCGCCGATCACGAGCTCGACCGGAAGACCGCGTGCCTCGATCGCCGCCTGCAGCACCGCCCGCGAGGCGGCGTACTCCTCGCGCAGGTAGATGTAGGCCTCGTCCGTCTCGCAGAAGCGCATCGCTGCCGCGAGCCCTTCGAGCAGGAGCTGCGGGCGGAGCTCCATCACGTAGCGGTCCTTGATCGTTCCGGGCTCGCCCTCGTCGGCGTTGACGATCACGACGCGCGGGGCGCTCTCGCGCCGGACCGCGTCCCACTTGCGCCAGGTGGGGAAGCCCGCACCGCCCATTCCCGTCAGGCCGGAGGCCTCGAGCAGCGCGAGCACCGCGTCCTGGGTGAGCTCCGGCGGCTCGCGCAGCTCGTCCGGCTCGACGAGGAAGCCGTTGGTCGAGTGCGTGACACCGCCGAGAACCTCGTCCCCGTGCAGGACCACGGGCGCGAGGTCGCAGTGGCCGAGGCACGGCACCTCGACTGCGCTCTCCGAGAGGAGCGAGCGCGAGCCGGCGCAGTCGCAGATCGGCCCCGTGCAGACCCGGACGGCGTCGGCCGGCACCTGGAGAAACGAGTAGAACGAGACGACCTCGTGGACGTCGCCGTGGCGCAGGTTCATCCGGTCGGCGAGCGCATCGGAGAGCTCGGGCGTGATCGGGCCGACCTCGCGGCGGATGCGGCCGAGGTTGTCGAGCAGTCGCGTCCGCTCCGGCGGCAGCTCGTCGAGCAGGCTTGCGAGGCGGAGCACGTCCACGTCCGTTCCATGATCGCGCAGGTCAGGCGGTCGGCGCGAATTGACAGAACAGCGTAGTCAAGGTATACGGAAGTTTAATGCGACTTCTCGGGGCTGTTCTCGCACTCGTCGTCGCCGCCCCGATACCGCTCTCGGGCGCGCGCAGCCACCGCTCCTGCGCCGGCGCCGGGCCATACTGGCCGACGGCGACGCTCGTCATGCAGCAGGGCGTCGCCTGGGTCGCCTGCAAGGAGGAGTCGAGGCTGGTGCGGGCGTCGCTGCCGTCTGGGCTGCTTCGCTCCGTGCGGCTGGAGGGTCAGCCGATTGCGCTCGTCGCCGGTCTCGGCGCCGTGTGGGTGCTCGACACGGCCGGCGTCGTCGTGCGGATCGATCCCCGCACCGCGAAGATCACGGCACGGATCAGCACCGGTTCGGGTGCTCCCTACAACCTCTGGGTGGGGGACGGGTCCCTCTGGTCGGCCGACGACCGGAGCGGCGAGGTCGTGCGCATCGATCCCGCGCGCCGGCGGGTGATCGCGCGGATCCCGGTCGGCGACGGGCCGGCCGATCTCGTCTTCAAAAGCGGACGCGCGTGGGTGATCAATCACCGCGACCGCGGGCTCGTCGCGATCGAGACGGCGACGAACCGTGCGCGGAGGCTTGCGACGGTGCCCGGCGATGCGCCTGAGCGGATCGCGTGGGCGGCCGGGTCGCTCTGGGTGACCGGCCGCGGCACGGACCTCGTCCGGCTCGATCCCGAGACCGGCGACGTCCAGGCGACGATCGAGATCGGCGCGGGCGGCATCGATGTCGTCGCTGCAGCCGGGTCGCTCTGGGTGCCGGCGCGGAATGCCGCCGTCGACCGGCGCGGCTTTCCGACGATGGCCGCGCTGCGGCGGGTCGACCCTGCGACCGGAAAGGTGACGACGCCCTCACGTGCCAGCCGCCGCGTCGACGTGCACGGGCTCGTCCCGTACCGGACCGGCGTGCTGCTCGCCGACAACACCGGCGGCCGGCTGTACGAGGTTCCGGGCTAGTCGGCAGGCGGACGCCGCAGCTTCTTCACCTGGCCACGGCGCTTCTTCGTGTCGAGCCGCCGCTGGCGTGAGGCCGCGGTCGGTTTCGTCGGCACGCGCCGCCGTTGCACCTTCAGCGCCTCGCGCAGCTGCTCGACGAGCCGCTCGACGGCGAGCTCGCGGTTCCGCCACTGGCTGCGCTCGTCCTGGGCGACGGCGCGAAGCGTCGGGCCGGCCTTCGCGAGCACGCGCCGCTTCTGGGCCGCGGTGAGCGCGGAAGACGCCTCGACGTCCAGCAGCGCCTCGACCCGCGTCTCGGACGTGTTCGCGTGCTGACCGCCGGGCCCGCTGGAGCGCGAAAACCGGAGCTCGACCTCGGCGAGAGGCAATAGGACGGAACGGGTGACGCGGATAGAGTCCGGCTCCATGGCCGCCATTCTGCTGGACGTCGACGGCGTCCTCCACGTTTCCGGCGAGCCGATCCCGGGTGCAGTGGAGGCGATCGCGCGGTTGCGCGCGGAGGGCCACAGGCTTCGGTTCGTGACGAACAACTCGTCGCGGCAGCGATCGGCCCTGGCAGAGGAGCTGCGCGGGCTGGGGTTCGAGCTCGACGACGACGATCTGCAGACGACTCCGATCGCCGCCGCGGAGCAGCTCGGCGGTCGTCGCGTCTACGCGCTCGTGATGCCGGCCATCGTCCCCGACCTAGCCGGGATCGAGCTCGTGGGCGACAGGAGCGGACTGCGTGCTCGTCGGCGGCTGCGACGAGACCCCGGAGTCGAACCAGGTCTTCAGCTACATGAACCTTGCCCGCGCCTTCTCGGAGATCCAGGCCGGAGCGTCCCTCTACTGCCTGCACAAGAACCCCTGGTGGCAGACGGCGCGCGGGCCGCTGCTGGACGGCGGCGCCTTCGTCGCCGCGCTCGAGTACGCCACCGGCGTCGAAGCGACCGTGATCGGCAAGCCGAGCGCGGCGTGCTTCGCGGCCGCGCTCGCCGCCCTCGACGCCGAGCCCGAGCTGACGTGGATGGTGACGGACGATCTCGAGCAGGACGTCCGCGGCGCGCAGCTCTTCGGGATGAAGACGCTCCTGCTCCGGACCGGCAAGTTCCGGCCGGAGGCCGTCGAGCGCTCGAGCGTCGTCCCGGACGCGGTGCTGAGCTCGATCGCCAACGTGCCGGATTGGATCGAACGCTCGCTGTGACGCGCGTCGGCGTCGACCTGATCGAGATCGAGAGGGTGCGCCGCTCGCTGGAGCGCTACGCGGGCTTCCGGGATCGCTGTTTCACGCCGGCCGAGCAGGCGTACTGCGACTCGCGCAAGAACCCGGCCGAGAGCTACGCGGGCCGCTTCGCCGGGAAGGAGGCGGTCGGCAAGGCGCTCGGCTTCGGCGTCGCACGCGCCTTCGCGTGGAAGGACATCGAGATCGCCGGGCGGCCGAAGCCGTCGGTGCGCCTCTCCGGACGGGTCGCCGCGTGGGCCGAGCAGGTCGGCGCCGGGGGGATCGATCTCTCGATGACGCATTCGCGCGAGCTCGCGTCCGCGGTCTGCCGTCGTCTCGGCGATGTTTGAGCCCCTCTACACCGCCGAGGAGGCGCGGGCAGCCGAGGAGGGGCACGACGTCGCGGAGCTGATGGAGCGCGCCGGCGCCGCCGTCGCGCACGAGGTGCTGCAGCGGTTCCCGGATGCGCGCCGGATCGCAGTCGTCTGCGGCGGCGGCGCGAACGGCGGCGACGGGCGGATCGCCGCCCGCATCCTGCGCGAGCACGGGCGCGACGCCGTCGAGACGACCGCGGTCGAGCAGGCGGGCGTGATCGTCGACGCGCTCTTCGGCACCGGCTTCCACGGTGAGCCGCGCGAGGAGGCCGCGGCGACGATCGAGCGGATCAACGCGGCCGGCGCACCGGTCGTCTCGGTCGACGTGCCGTCGGGCGTCGACGCCTCGACCGGCGAGATCGCCGGCGCGGCGGTCCGGGCGACCGTGACCGTCACCTTCCACGGCCGCAAGGTCGGCCTCGTCGTGGCGCCCGGGCTCTTCCACGCGGGCGAGGTCGTCGTCGCCGACATCGGGCTCGAGCCGGTCGAGACCGGCCGCGCAGCTCGTGACACCGGCGATTCTCGCGGTCGTTCCGCGCAGGCGGCCGGAGGACAACAAGTACACGGCGGGATCGGTTCTCGTGGTCGGCGGCGCGCCCGGGCTGACCGGAGCGGTGTGCCTCGCCGCGCGGGCGGCCTTCCGTGCCGACGCGGGCTACGTCGCCGTCGCGGTGCCCGAGCGGTCGCTCCCCGTCGTCGAGGCGCAGCTGCTCGAGGCGGTCAAGATCACGCTGGGCGGACGCTGTGGGCGCCGCCGAGAAGGCCGCCGCCCTCGCGATCGGCCCGGGCCTCGGCCGCACCGACGAGGCGGCGACGCTGCGCGACGGAGCTGCTGGCCGCCGGAGAACAGGCGATCGTGCTCGACGCGGACGCGCTGCACGAGCTCGAGCCGGGAGATTGGGGGCCGCGCGCGGTGCTGACGCCGCATGCCGGAGAGCTCGCACGCCTGCTGGGCGAGGACTCGGCGTGGGTGAACGCGCACCGGCTCGAAGCCGTCCGGCGCGCGGCCGAGCGGTTCGGCGGCGTCTGCCTGCTCAAGGGCGCAGACACGATCGTCGCCTCGCCGGACGCGGGCGTGCTCGTCGTCGCCGCGTCCGCCCCTGGGCTCGCGACCGCGGGCACCGGCGACGTGCTCACGGGGATCGTCGCCGCGTTCCTCGCCAAGGGCGTCGAGCCACGGCTCGCCGCTGCCGCCGCGGCGACTGCGCACGGCCTGGCGGCGCGGAGCCTGCCGCAGGCCGGGCTGATCGCGAGCGACGTGATCGCCGCGCTTCCGTACGTGCTCCAGTAGTGGACGTCGTCACAGGCGCGTTCTCGTACACCGGGCGGGCGATCGCCGAGGAGCTGCTCCGCCGCGGCCGAGACGTGCGCACGCTCTCGCGTCGCGACGCGCCCGCCGATCCGCTCGCGGCGCAGATCGAGTGCGCGCCGCTCCAGTTCGCCGACCGTGCCGCGCTCGTCGCGGCTCTCGACGGCGCCGAGGTGCTCTACAACACGTACTGGGTCCGCTTCGCCCACGGGGAGACGACGTTCGAGCGGGCCGTCGCGAACACGCGCGTGCTGGTTACCGCCGCGCGGGAGGCGGGTGTCCGCCGGATCGTCCACCTCAGCGTCACGAACCCCTCGGCCGGATCGCGCTTGCCGTACTTCCGCGGCAAGGCGCAGGTCGAGGCCGACCTCGTCGAGTCGGGCGTCTCGCACGCGATCGTGCGCCCGACGCTCGTCTTCGGACCGCGCGACATCCTCGTCAACAACATCGCCTGGGGTCTCCGCCGCTCGCCGCTGTTTCCGATCGCAGGTGACGGCCGCTATCGCGTGCAGCCTGTCTCGGTGGAGGACGTCGCCTCGATCTGTGTGGACGCCGGCGAGCAGGATGACGACGTCGTGGTGGACGCCGCCGGGCCGGAGACGCTCACGTACGAAGAGCTCGTGCGGCTCGTTCGGGCTGCCGTGGGCTCGCGGTGCCGGATCGTGCACTGGCCGCGCGGAGCCGTGCTCGCCCTCGCCCGCGCAGCGGGCGCGGTCCGCCGCGACGTGCTGCTCACCTCGGAAGAGCTGGCGGGCCTCGAGGCGAGCCTGCTCGTCTCCGAACGCCCGCCGCTCGGCACGGCGAGCTTCCGCTCCTGGGTCGCGGCCAACGGCGAGCGACTCGGACGAGGGTATGTCTCCGAGCTGGCACGCAACTTCCGTCCGTACGATCCGCTCTGATGGCACGGTCGGAGATCACCGTCGACCTCGGCGCGATTCGGCGCAACGTCCGGACGCTCCTGCGCGCGCTCGAGGGGTCGGAGCTCTGGGCCGTGGTCAAGGCCGACGGCTACGGGCACGGTGCCGTCGACGTGGCCGGCGCGGCGCTGGGCGCCGGTGCGACCGCGCTCTGCGTGGCGACCGTCCCGGAAGCGCTCGTGCTCCGGCAGGCGCTCGGAGCGGTGCGCATCCTCGTCATGGGCCCGGCCACGAGCCGCGAGATCGCCGAGGCCCGCGATGCCGCTCTCGAGCTGGTGGTCGCCGACGGCGAGGTGCCCGAGGGCATTCGTGCCCATCTCAAGCTCGACACGGGGATGGGCCGCTGGGGCCTCGCGGAGCTGCCCGCACCGGGCCGCGAGGTCGTCGGCCTGATGAGCCACTTTGCCTCCGCCGACTGTGACGCCGCCTTCACGGAGCAGCAGATCGAGCGCTTTCGCGCCGCCACCGACGAGTACTCGCACCTGACGCGCCATCTCGCGAACAGCGCCGGCGCGCTGCGCTACCCCGCCGCGCGCTTCGACGCCGCGCGCTGCGGGATCGCGCTCTACGGGATCTCGCCGTTCGGCACCGATCCCGCCGAGGACGGGCTCGAGCCGGCGCTGCGCTGGGACTCCGAGCTCGCCCAGGTGCGGCAGCTGCAGCCGGGCGAGTCGACCGGCTACGGACGCCGCTTCGTCGCCGAGGAGCCGACCTGGATCGGGATCGTCCCGGTCGGCTACGCCGACGGCTTCCGGCGCGACCTGACCGGGACCGAGGTGCGCGTCGCCGGCGAGCTTCGCCGCGTCGTCGGCACGATCTCCATGGACGCGCTCGCCGTCGAGCTCGACCGCGAGCTGCCCGTCGGCACGCCCGTGACGCTGCTCGGCCACGGTGTCCTCGCCGAAGCGCACGCACGGGTGGCCGAGCACGATCGGCTACGAGCTCGTGACCGGCATCCGCAGCTCCCCCGAGCGGGCGCGCCGCTCGATCGTCGACTCCTAGGGTTTACGGCGGTAGCCGGAGCGGGCGACGAGGCGTGCGACGAGGCCGGGGAAGAGGGCCTGGCCGAGCGCGAAGATCCGATACCAGCGCGGCACGAAGAGCTCGCGCTTGCCCGACTCGACGGCGTTCACGATCCGCTCAGCGACGAGCTCCCGCGTGATCACAGCGCGGCGGAAGAACCCGCTCCGCAGCGCCGAGCGCTGCGGAAAGCCCTCGGTCTCGACGAACCCGGGGAGGACGGTGTGCACCTTCACGCCGCGTGGGCCGAGCAGCCCGGCGAGCGAGCGCGAGAACGCGAGCTGAGCGTGCTTGGAGGCCGCGTACGGCCCCGCCGGGGCGAACGCGACCGTGCCGGCGACCGAGACGACGTTGACGACATGCGCGCCCGGCTGCAGGCCCGGCTCGAAAGCCCGCGCGCACCAGACGCCGCCGAGGTAGTTCGTCCTGATCACGGCCTCGATCCGCTCGGGCTCGAGGGCGAAGAAGTCGCCGCGGCCGGGGATACCCGCGTTGTTGACGAGCAGGTCGATGCGGGGATGGCGCGTCGAGGATCGCCGCGGCTGCGCGGTCGACCTGATCGCGCTCGGCGACGTCGCAGAGCTCGAACTCGCCGCCCAGCTCCGCCGCGAGCGGCTCGAGCCGCTCCTGCCGGCGGGCCATGAGCACGCAGTACCAGCCGCGGCGCGCCAGCTCGCGTGCCGTCGCCTCGCCGATCCCGCTCGAGGCGCCGGTGACCACCGCCACCTTCACGTGCGCGACCTTGGCCTTACTTACAGACGCGCACGACGCGCTGCGCCTCGGCCTTGCGGCCCTTCGCGTCCGTGACGACCGCGCGCAGCGTGTATCTGCCCTTCGCAGCGCCGGCGCGGTTCCAGTTCGCGCTGTAGAGATTCGAGCTGCCCCGGCGGACGGTCGCGAGGGCTTTCTCGCCGCGGAAGAACCGGACCGAGCGCACGGCGAGATTCGAGTCCGCGATCACGATCATCCTCGTTCGGGCCGTCGTGCACTCGGAGGTCTCGGGCACGATCCAGGAGACGGTCGGGCGGTTCACGACGGTGATCGGGCCCGGAGGCGAACGCGGTGTTCGGAAGCAGGTCGTCGCCGACCGAGTCCACGTTCTTCGCCTCCTGGAAGTCGGCGCCCGAGGCGTCCAGGCGGCGCTTGCCGGCCCTGAGCCCGGGTGCGTCTCCCGGAATCGGGAAGAGAGCGACGCCGGTCTCGTGGTCGTAGGCAGCGGCCGCGACGAGCACCCGTCCGTAGCCGATCACCAGCGAGAACGGATCGACGCCGGAGCCGAGGTCGACGACGCGGAGCGCGAGCGTCGGGCGCCCGGAGGAAACGCGCCGTGTGATCAGGCCGAGCAGCGGCGGCTGCAGGTCGTTGACCCAGGCGCGCAGCACGTAGGTGCCGGCGAGCGACTGGCCGGTGAATGGATCCCGGCCGGAGTCGACGGAGACGTAGTACGACTTCGTGCGCGGGAAGACCGCGGCCGCGGCGCCGATGTCGAGCGGATAGTCGATCGTCAGGTTGTTGACGTTGACCGGCGTGCCGGCGTAGCCCTGGACGTCGTTCTCGTCCGGCGAGCCCAGCATCCAGGGGTGCACGAGCGAGCCCGGCGAGGAGACGATCACGGCCGCGCCGACGTTGACCGAGGGGTCGCTCAACTGGATCCGGTAGAGCTTCTCGCCGCCGTCCTCGTTCACCGGCGGGCCGAAGTAGCTCGGGGACGGCCCGAACGCGGCGGCGGGATATCGGTAGGCGGAGGCGCGCGAGACGCCGGTCTTCGTCGTGCCGACCTGGAACTGCTCGAGCGGCAGCACCGGCGCCGACGCGAGCCCGGGCCGCGTCACGAGCATCGCGTACGGAACCTTCCTCGTCGTGGCGCCGCGGCGGAGGATGAGCATGCCGTAGGTCTCGCCCGCTGCCGCGCCTGCGCTCGCCCGCGCCGTCACGGGAATCTGGACGTCGCCGCCCGGCGCGAGCGTGATCGAGCCGGGGACGATGATCTCGACGCCGCTCGTCTGCGCCTGCGCGCGCACCTCGATCGTCCACGTGCCGGCGCCGTCGCCGGCGTCGCTGATGCCGAGCAGCAGCGACCGCCCCGCCTGGCCGCGGTTGACGTTCAGATCGGAGTACGAGAGCGAGACCGGGTCGGTGAAGATCTTCGGGTCGTTCGCGGCGACGACGTCGGTGAGCCCGGCACCGGCCGTCAGCACGGGAGCCTCGACGGTGTGCGCGGTGTCGCCCCACGCGGTGGCGGCCGTCGCGACCACGGCCGACTTGACCTGACCCGGTGTCCAGCCCGGATGCCGCTGGCGCAGGAGCGCGACGACGCCCGCTACGTGCGGTGCGGCCATGCTCGTCCCGTCGAAGACGGCGAACGGCCCGCCGGCGAACGCGAGCGTCGAGGACAGGATCTGGCCGCCCGGCGCTCCCACATCCGGCTTCAGCAGGTGGCCGTAAGCGGTCAGGCCGGCGGACGAGAAGCTGGTGACGACTCCGCCGCGGCCGGTGACGAGCTCCTCCGGCTGCCGGCCGATCCGGACGGTGCTGCGTCCTGCGTGGGCGGCCAGGTACGCGCGGATGGCAGCTCCGTCGGCGTCGGCGACCATGCCGCCGGGCACGGCGAGCTGGATCGGGATCCCGTTCGCCTCGCCGGAGCGGTTGTCGACGATCACGAGCCCGGTCGCGCCGGCCGCCTTCACGCGCGCGGCCTTCAGTGCGAAGGTGCAGGTGCCGCGCGAGACGAGCGCGATTGCCCCCGTGAGCGAGTTGGGCGGCAGCGGTGTGGGGCCGCCGTCGAGGTTCTTCGGCTCGCCGCAAAGGTTGCGTGGCACCGGCTGGCCGTCGACGCCGACGATCGTGCCGACGTCGACGAGCTGCTGGTCGCTCGAGCCCCACGCGGCCGGCGTCGCCGGGTCGGCGCTGCGGACGAACGGCACCCGCTTCAGCGCCGCGGGCGCGTCCGGCGCCGTGACGGTCAGGGCGGGAGCGAAGACGTGGTTGTTCGAGAGCGCCGCGACGGAGATCGCGTCGGGCGCGGTTCCCGGCGAGCCGGCCGTGCCGAGCCCGTAGTCGTCGCGGTCGTTCCCGGCCGAGATCACCGGGACGACGCCGGCCGCGGAGACGTTTCGCACCGCCTCGATGAGCGCGTCGCTGGCGGGATCGGTCTGCGGGCCGCCGCCGGAGAAATTGATCACGTCCATGCCGTCGCGTACGGCCGCCTCGAAGGCGGCGACGATCTCGGGCGTGTTGCTCACGTGTCCGACCGGGGTCGGGACGTTGAAGACCCGGTAGTTCCCGATCTGGGCGCGTGGCGCGACGCCCGAGAGCCCGGCCGTCTGGTTGTGGTCGTTGCCCGCCGGTGCGGTCGTCTGGGCGTTCCCGGCCGCGATGCCCGCGACGTGCGTGCCGTGGTAGGAGACCTCCGGGTCGAGCGCGAGCCCGCTTCGCTCGTCAGCTCCTGCGCCGACGAAGGAGCGCGCCACGATCACCTTCGGCGTCGTCCACTTCTTGCCGCCTTTCGGAAAGCCGGCCGGGTAGCTGAAGCCCGGTCGAGTCGAAGAAGCGGCTGGCGGGGTCGACGCCGTCGTCGACGACCGCGATCTTGATTCCCTCGCCGGAGCCGCCGCCCGCGCGCGATCAGCGTGTCGGCGCCCATCAGGCCGGGGCTGCGGTTGAGCGCGAGGTTGTAGCGGTAGCTCGGGTAGAGCTTGTGCGTGAACGAGAGCTTCGCGGCCTTCGCGAGCTGGGTCACCGGCACCTCGACAGCCATGCCGTTCAGGAGCAGGGTGTAGTTGCGCTCGACCGTGGCGGTCGGAATCGCGCGCTTCAGCGTCGCGGCCGCGGCACGCTGTGCGCGCGCCAGCTTGGCGACGTAGGCCCGTGCGGCCACGCTCTTCGTGTTCAGCCTCTGCGCGGAGCTCCGGCCGGCCAGGGTGCGCGAATAGGCGGCGAGCGGCGGGTCCGCGAGCGTGAGGATGACGGTGATCCGGCCCCTGCGGTGCGCGGGCGGCACGGTGATCGTCCCGGCCCGGACACGCGAAATCTCGACCTCGCCGTGCCTGCGCTCGATCGGCTGGAACGCTGCAGCGGCGGACGCCGCGGCTGTCAGCGCCGCGCCAAGAGCGATCAATCCGACGAGGCGGCGCACGGAGCGCAGAGTACCCGCAGTTCTACGCGGCTGCGTAAACTCGCCGCCGTGGGCAGGTTCGACGGCAAGCGCGCGCTGATCCTCGGCGTCGCCAACAAGCGCTCGATCGCCTGGGCGATCGCGCGGCGGCTCGCCGACGAGGGGGCCGAGCTGGCATTCACGTTCCAGGGTGAGCGAATCGAGGGCAACGTCCGGGAGCTCGCCTCGTCGGTCGGCTCGCAGCTCGTGACGCCCTGCGACGTGCGTTCGGACGACGATGTGGAGCGCGTCTTCCGCGAGACCGCCGACGCCTGGGACGGGAAGCTCGACCTGCTCGTCCACTCGGTCGCCTTCGCCGCGGCCGAGGATCTCGAGGGTCGCTTCACCGACACGCCGCGCGACCGCTTCTGGATGGCCGTCGACATCAGCGCGTACTCGCTTGTCGCTGCCGCGCGCGCGGCCGAGCCGCTGATGGCGGCCGCGGGCGGCGGCTCGATCGTGACCATGACCTACCTCGGCGGTGAGCGCGCCGTCCCGCACTACAACGTCATGGGCGTCGCCAAGGCCACGCTCGACGCCTCGGTCAAGTACCTCGCCTGGGATCTGGGCGAGAAGGAGATCAGGGTCAACGCCGTCTCCGCCGGGCCCGTGCGCACGCTTGCCGCCCGTTCGATCGCCGGCTTCACCGAGATGGAGTCGATGTTCGTCGAGCGCGCGCCGCTACGGCGTCACATCGACGCGGACGACGTCGGCGCCGCGGCCGCCTATCTGCTCTCCGACGACGCCAAGAACGTGACCGGGACGACGCTCTACGTCGACGCGGGCTATCACTCGATGGGCATGTAGCGCACCGGGACGCCGTCGCGGAAGATCACGACGACCCGGACGCCGAGCCGGCGCAGCAACCCCGGGTCGCCGGGCGCCCACTTCAGCAGCTGCCAGGTCCGGAAGGCGATCGGCGGGGCCACGGTCGAATAGCCGAGCGGCCGCTCGCGCTGGGCCTGCATCGAGTAGTAGACGTAGACGGTGCCGGCGTACGCGTCGGGTCTCAGCGGCGGCCGTTCGAGCAGCCGGCCCGCCGGCGCGTCGGCGAGCTCTGCGTAGACGGCGTTGTCCTCGTCCGCGTTCAGCGGGTCGTAGAGCGGCACCCAGAGGTCGGCGGCGACGAGCGCGAGCGCGATCCCGGCGACGAGCCCCGAGCGCACGCGAGCGAAACTTTGTAGCTCTGTGACACAAGCGAGCGCCAGCGCCACGAGCGCGGCGAGGCACAGGCAGGCGATCGGCAGCATCCGCTCGGGGACCCGGGTCGAGTGGAGCGGCGTGTGCCGCCAGAGAAAGCCATATCCGGGCAGGTTGGCCCCGAGGGCGAGCAGGGCGGGAACGAGGACGCCGAGCCCCAGGACGGCCGCGAACGAGCGCGAGCGAAACTTTGTGTTCCAGTAACACAAGGCCACGAAGCCGACCACCGCGACGAGCGGCACCAGCCAGCCGAGGTAGACGAAGCGCTCGAATGCTCCCGGGTCGCGGCTGAGGAAGTCGCCGAGGCCGGCCGAGTAGCGCTCGACCTCGGCGAACGAGCGCGTCGGTGCGCGGTCGATCGAGAGCGCCCACACTGCGGCCCCTGCGACGACACCGGCCGCCGCGGCGATCGACCCGAGCCGCAGCCGGCCGCGAACTGCTGCGTACGCCAGCACGAATGGGATCGCGCCCAGCGCAAGATGCACCTGTCCCGAGAGCGGGATCGACGCGAGCGCCGCCACGGCGAGCCAGGCGAGCCGCCGCTCGATGCCGTAGAGGGCGAGCGGCAGCAGGATCGAGATCGGTCCGAGCAGGTGGCCGGTCGAGTGCGCGACGCGATACGGCGCCAGCGCGAACGCGAGCCCGCCGACGAGTGCCGCCCCGCGTGGGAGGCCGAGCTCCCGCAACCAGAGCGCAGTGAAGCCGCCGGCGCCGACGTACGTCAGCAGGAGGAAGACGTTCCAGCCCGCGACCGTCCCGAACAGCGCCTTGAGCGGCCCGAACAGGACCGCGAACGGCCAGGCGGGGAAGTTGACGCGCTCCTCAGCCTCGGGCTGGAAGCTGTAGGGATCGAGCCATGGTGCGGCGCCGCGCCCCAGTTGGTGGCCGGGCAGCCAGAGGTTGTAGATCGTCTGGAGATGGTCGCCCGGCGTGACGCGGCCCTCTCGGGCGACGCCGTAGCCGAGGAAGCGGTCGGTCTCGAAGACAGCAGGCGACGTCGCGAGCAGGCCCGCGGCGAGATAGAGCGCGGCAGCTAGCCCGGCAACGCCCGCACGGCGGCGAGCAGCTCGTCGAAGTCGGGCACCTCCGAGTCCTCGTACCGCCACGATTCGAGCACGGTACCGTCCTCGCCGACGAGGAAAGCGCTCCGGCGCGGCACGCCTTCCATCCAGCGGTACACCCGCGACGCGCCGAACCGCTTCGCGAGCGTGCCGTTCCAGTCGGAGAGCAGCGGCACGTCGATCCCGAGGGACTCCTTCCACGCCCGGTGCGACCAGTGCGAGTCGCGTGAGACGCCGAACGCGCGCACGCCCTCCCGCTCGAGCTCGGCTCTCCTGTCACGCAGGAGACGCAGCTCCTGCGTTCAGGTGGGCGACCAGTCGAAGAGGTAGAAGAGCAGCAGCACCGGGCCGTCCTCGAGCAGCTCCTCGAGCTCGGCCTCCTGCCCGGTATCGAGCCAGAACACGGCTCGAATCTACTCAGCCAGCCGCAGCACTGCCGTCGCGTACCTGCGCGCGGCCGAGTCGGGGAGCTCGCCGGCCGGCAGTTCGACGACGAAGGAAACCTGGCCGAGGCCGTTCTGCCAGCGCGAGGCGCTGCCGGGCGGCCAGGCGAGCGACCGATACGGCACACCGGCGAGCCGTGCGTAGCGCCGGGCGGTCGCCCGGCTTCGACCCCACGCGCGCACCGTCGCCTGGGGCTGGTGGAACCAGAGCGTCACGTCGGGCTTGCAACCGTCTGATCAGCTTCCGCGCGATCCGCGTCTCGCGCTGCGACGCCGCGAGGAAGTCACGGTTGAGGTCGACGCCGTTCGCATTCGTCCGGCTCCGGCGTGCGTAGCCGTCGGGATTCAGCTGCTGGACGAGCCAGAGATCCGCGGTCGGGTTCGAGCGCGCGAGGATCTTCGTCACCTCGATCCCCTCGCACTCGTCTCCGTGGATGCAGCCGACGACGAGGATCCGCTTCCCGGCGCCGGCGACGTGGACGACTTCGATCGGCCTTCCCTCGGACGAGCGGCCGAGCTGCTCGGCCGGTGCCGCGAGGAGCGCGGCGACGATCAGGGCGTGCAGCACCACCCCACGATCGTAGGGAAGGAGCGCGAGCGGAACTGCGCGGAGACGTTCGAGACCGCGCGGATCTGTCGGCGGCCACGCGTCCGCGAGAAGACGAACTGATCCGCGTCGGGCCAGCCGACGACGGCCCAGCGACGATCGGGCGAGAGCACCGGCGCTCCGACTCCCTCGGCGTTGATCCCGCGGAGAACCACCTTCGGATTGGTGTTCACCTCGAGCGCCGACGGCGCGTCGCGATCGAGCACGGCGCCCGTGTCGGCGTCGACCACGCGGATCGAGCCGTCGCGTCGCGCGTACGCGAGGCGGTGCCCGGGACCGCTCAACCAGCGCGGCGCCTCGTTCGCGGCCTGCGGATCGAGCCGGCGGTCGCCCTTGCCGTTGCCGACGACGACGCGGAGCTCGCCGCTGGAGAGATACGCGATCCTCGTGTCGGTCCGCGTCCCGCCCCACCGAGGGAAGCGGACGTCGGGTCGCGCGAGCGTCCAGCGGACGTCGCCGTCCGGCTCGAGCGCCACGAGCTCGTTCTGCCGCGAGGCCACGACGAAACGGCCGAACGGCGACCAGGACGCCTCACGGTAGTTCCCGAGCAACCGCTTCGAGCCGTCACGGTCGACGACCCAGGCGCCCGCGTCCGACGTGACGAGCAGACGGCCCGGAGCGGGAAGGGAGAAGAGCGCCGGCTGCGCCTGCTCGACGCCGACCACCTCGCGGATCTCGTCGAGCACCGCGCGTCCGGGTGGGCTCAGCAGACCCGCGACGACCGCGACCGCCAGCGCCACGGCCGCGATCGGCTTCCACGAGCGCCGCTGCGGCTGCGGCTCGCGCTCGGCGAACGCGCTCTCGACGACCCGCCACGTCCGCTCGCGCGCCTCGTGCTCCGTCCGGGATCTCGATTCGTTCGAGGTCTCTCTTCACACCTGCTCCTTGAGCGAGTCGAGCCCGCGCCGCAGGCGGGAGTTGACGGTGCCGCGCGGGAGCCCGAGCAGCTCGGCGATCTCGCCGGGGGTGTACTCGAGCAGGTGGCGGAGGACGATCACGGCGCGGTGCTCCGCGGGCAGCGCCGCGAGGGCGGCGAGCAGCGAGTCGTCGAGCGGGCCGGCCTCGTCGACGGCCGGGATCGTGTCCTGCAGCTCGGCCTCCGCGCGCAACTGCCGCGCCCGCGTCCAGTCGATCGCCCGGTTGACGACGATGCGGTGCAGCCACGGACCGAAGGGGCGGCCGCGGTCGAAGCGATCGAGGTTGCGGACGGCGGCCAGAAACGCCTCCTGGGCGATGTCCTCGGCAGCGGCCGCGTCGTGCACGACGAGATAGGCGGCGCGGAACGCGCGCGGCCAGTGCAGGCGAAAGAGCGCCTCGATCCCCGAGGCGGATCCCCGCTGCGCCGCGCGCACGGAGGCGCGCTCGTCGCGGCCGGCGCCCATCCGCTGACTCTACGGCCGGTGGGGAGCGAGAGGTCCCTCACGTGCCGACGATGAAGCAGGCGTCGTGCGATGAGCGAGCCACGCGGAGCTCGTCCAGCGCCGCGCCGGCCGGGCTGAAGGTGGAGAGCGTCCCGGCCGACAGCGACGGCGTCAGGATCCAGCGCCGGGCTCGCGGCTCGTCCCACGATCCCTGGACGTTGAACGAGCCGACGGGTACGGGCGCCGAGCGCAGGAGCCGGCCGTCGAGCGCGTGCACCCGCAGAACGGCGTCGTCGCCGCTCGTGACGAAGGCGCGGTCGCCCATGAAGGTGACGTGCTGCGGCGGCGCGTCGGCGGCGATCGTCCGCACGAGCTCGCCGGTGCGCGCCTCGTAGATCGCGACCCGGCCGCGATCGCCCGACGTGACCCAGACGCGCCGGCCGCCGGGCGTGAAGCCGACGTCGTGCGCGAGGAACGGCGGTCGAATCCTCCCGACGACGCGCGGTCGCCGGGGCTCCGCGAGGCTCAGCACGACCACCGACGACGCCTTGTTTCCGAGCGCGACCCAGAGCCGGCTACCGGCCCGGTCGATGCCGATGTGGCGGCACGGCCCTCCGACCGCCGTCCGGCCGACGACGCGGCGGCCGCCGATCTCCACGACGGCGACCTCTCGCCGCTCCGAGTCGGTCACGTAGGCGAGCCGTCGATCCGGCGAGACGGCGGTGTAGCGCGGGGCGCCGAAGTCGCCCGCGACGGGGCGGACGCGCAGCTCGGAGTCGATCAGGGTCATCCGGCCGCCGGCGGTGTGGGCGACGAGCGCGCCGATCACGCCGAGGCTCTCGATGCTGCGCGGATCGGCGGGTGTCGCCAGCCGCCGGTGCACCGTGCCGGCGGAGAGGTCGACCGCGACGATGGCCGACTCGAGATCCGCCGTCACGAGCGCCAGCGGCGTCCCGCCCCTGCTCTGAGCGAAGGCCCGCGGAACGACGCCGAGCAAGAGGGGAGCTGCGGCGGCTGCGAGGAGCTCGCGGCGGTCCATGCCTTCTCTACGTCCGGCCTGCCCGCGGAGGTCCGGGACCCCACGCAGGCCCACCGCCGTACACGTGCCAGACACCGAAGGAGGAATCCGATGCGCCGGCTCTTCGTGCTCGCCGTCTTGCTTCTCGTCCCCGCCCCCGCAACCGGCCTCGCGAACGGTTGCCCCGCGCCCTGCAGCGGCCAGGTCTCCAGCCTGGACGGGCTGCAGCTCCTCTACGTCCAGCCGGCCGGGGTCGGGGGCGCAGTCCATGCCTACGATCCGGATTCGGGCACGCGGCTGTTCTCGCTGCCGGCCGGGATCAGCTCCGCCGACGGCGGCGCGCACGTGACCGCGGAAGCGCGAGGGCGCGACACGGTCGTCTCCCGCTATCGCGTCGCCGACGGGAGCCTCTTGGACTGGACGGTCGTCGCCGGCCGCTGGCGGCTCGCGGGCGTCTCGCCGACCGGAGGCTTCGCCGCGCTGTCGAAGCAGTCCCGAGAGCGCAGGCGCACGGACGTGGTGGTCGTGAACAACGTGACGAAGCGCGTCGCCCACCGGCTGAGCCTGCGCGGGAACTTCGAGGTGGAGACCGTCTCCCGCGACGGCAAGCGCCTGTTCCTGATCGAGCATCTGCCGTCGACGGGCTCGCCCCGCTACAGCGTCCGGCTCTTCGACCTCACGCGCGACCGCCTCGCCTCGAAGCCCCTGCGCGGCGCGGGCGAGCCGAGCGTGATGGCCGGCCTGGCCTGGAGCGGGATCGGCTCGCCCGACGGGCGCTGGCTGCTCACGCTCTACCTGAACACCGGCCGCAACGTGGCGTTCGTGCACGCGCTCGACCTCGTACGGAGCTCACCCCTCTGCATCTTCCTTCCGTCCGGGGGCGCCTTCGACGCGCTCAAGCGGTACGGCCTGACGCTCTCGCCGGACGGGAAGCGTCTCTACGCGACGAACGCGGCCGTCGGCGCCGTCGCCGAGATCGACCTGGCGACGCGGAAGGTGGTGCGCACGGCCCGCTTCCCCGCGACCCGCGACCGCAGCGGCCCGACCGCGCTCACCGGGACGATCTCCCGAAACGGACGCACGCTCTACTTCAGCCCGGGGCGCGACCTCTGGGCCTACGACGCCGCCTTCGGGGTCGTGCGCGGGCCGTACCGGACCGGCGGAGCGATCACCGGTTTCGGCTTCGGAGCCGGCGACCGGCGGGTCCATGCGCTGCGGGCGGACGGCCGGCTCGTCAGCTTCGACGCGGCGACGGGGAAGGCGGTCACCTGAGGCCGGAACCCGAAACCGGCCGAGCGGTGTACAGCGACTGACAGTCACGAGGAGGATCCGATGAAGCGTCTCGCAGCACTACTCGCCGTCGTCCCGATCGTCGCCGCGTGCGGCGCGACCGTCGATGAGTCTGCGCCGAAACCGCCCGCGAACACCGCCGTCTTCCTGGCCCGCACGGCCGGCGCTGCCGGGCCTCTCACCGGCTACGACGCCAGTAGCCTGGGACGCCGCTTCGAGCTGCCGGGTGGCATCCGGGCGGCGGACGGATCCGCCTACTACGCGATGGGAGCGGGGGAGCTGCGCCGCTTCAGCCCCAACACGGGCGTCGAGCTGCAGTCCTACCCGGTCGACGGTGCCTGGAAGCTCTCAGGCGTCTCCGCGACCGGCCGCTGGGTTGCGCTCACGCGGGGGCAGACCGAGGTGCTCGTCCTCGACACCAAGAGCGGCACGACGGCGCACCGGGTGTCGCTGCGGGGGAACTTCCTGGTCGAGACCGTCTCGGCGAAGGGAGACTTCCTCTTCCTGCAGCAGAACTACGTCGACGGCAGCTACGCGGTCCGGGGCTACGACCTCGCCGCGGGCCAGATGCTGCCCGGCTCGCTCGCGACCAAGGGAAGCACGGTGCTGATGCAGGGAGTCGCAGCCGGAACGGTCGCCTCGCCCGACGGCCGCTGGTTGTTGACGCTGTACGTGGACACGAAGAAGAACCACGCCTTCGTGCACGCGCTCAACCTGATCGACCGCATCCCTCTCTGCATCGAGATGCCGCCGTGCAACCGCTGCACGGTCGCACAGCTGCGCCGCTGGGCGCTTGCGCTCGCTCCGGACGGACGCACGCTCTTCGCGGCCAACCCGGACGTAGGCCGAATCGCCGAGATCCACCTGCCGACCGCGAAGCTGATCTACCAGGCGCGCTTCTCGCCCCGACCTGGAGCGTTCGAGACGCGTGCCACGGTCGCCCCGGACGGCGGACGCCTCGTCTTCACGAACGGCGAGGCCGTGTGGACCTACGACACGCATCGAGGCTATGCCGAGCGGCTGCACACCGACGGCGGCCAGGTCGCCGACCTCGGGATCAGCCCTGACGGCGGCAAGCTGTTCCTCGCCCGTCTGGGAGCCACGCCGATCGCTCTGGAGCTTTAGGGAGCGGCGGCAGGAACGGCTTCGGTCGCCTTTGCGATCTCCTCGACGACCTCGACGATGTCGCGGTTGGCGTTGAAGACGCGCAGCTGGCGATCGGAGCCGTTGCCGCGGCCCAGGATCTCGCCGATCCCCTCCAGCTCCCGCTCGGAGCCGAGCTCGCGTGCATGCGGCGCGATCTCCTTCAGCGTTCGGCGGATCAGCTGCGCGACGGGAAGGCGGTTCCGGGCCCCGGTGGCGAGGTCCATGACCGGCGCCTCGAGCCCGTAGCGGGCAGCGAGCCACTTGTTCTCGGTCGTGAGAATCCGGTGGTACGACGGGATCTGCTCGCCGCTGTCGAACTGCTCCGAGAGCTGCTTCACGAGCGCCTGGCAGTAGGCGGCGAGCGCGACCGCATCCTCGACGCGCGTGATCGCGTCGCAGATCCTGATCTCGACCGTCCCCAGCCGCGGGTGCAGCCGGATGTCCCACCAGATGTGGGTGTAGTCGGCGATGCAGCCGGTGCGCTCGAGCTGGCCGACGACCTCGGCGTAGTCCGAGTAGTCGCGGAAGCGCGGCGGCGGGCCGGAGCGGGGGAAGGCGGCGAAGACCATCTGCCGCGACGACGACAGCCCGGTCGGCTCGCCGCGCCAGAACGGGGAGGAGGACGACAGCGCGAGCAGCGGTCCGAGCTGGGGCAGCAGGCCGTTCACGACCTGGATCGCCTTCTCGGGATCGTCGACGGCGACGTGAACGTGCATGCCGAAGATCAACTCGCGGCGGGCGATGTACTGGAGCTGGTCGACGAGGTTGCGGTAGCGGTCGCGCGCGGTGATCCGCTGCCGCTCGAAGAGGCTGAACGGGTGCGTGCCGGCCGAGCCGACGCGGAGGCCTTTCTCGCGCGCCACCCCGGTCACGTAGGCGCGGAGCTTGAG
Source organism: uncultured Gaiellaceae bacterium (assembly GCA_963820565.1). GTDB lineage: Bacteria > Actinomycetota > Thermoleophilia > Gaiellales > Gaiellaceae > Gaiellasilicea. Next base: position 76,217 of record CAWGAD010000005.1, on the reverse strand, counting down.
CAGCTCGCGCTGGACGTCGCCGGCGTTGCGGCAGACCGGCGTCGCGATCTCGAGCACCGACTGCATCAGCTCGGCGTTGATACGGGGCTCGAGCTCGTGGCCGGTGATCGCCTGGAGCACGGTGTCGATGTGCTGGACGAGGTCGAACGTCTCGCCGTCGAGGAGCATGTACTCCTCCTCGACGCCGAGCGTGTACGGATCGGACTCGCCGAACTTGTGGTCGAGGACGCTGCCGCCCTGGACGGCGCCCTTCCCGGTGATCGATTGCGGATAGATCTGCTTCATGCGGTCACGAGCCTTCCCTCCGCGGGAGGAAGGAATGTACGGATCGCGAGCACGAGCGGGAGCACCTGTGCTGAGCAGACGAAGCCGAGGCAGGACCGGTGAGCCCGGCGAGCCTCAGGGCAGCACCGCTTCCGCCTCGATCTCGACCCGCCAGCGCGGGTCGAGCAGGTTCGTCACGATCGCGGTCGACGCGGGCCGGATCTCCGCGAACACCTCGCCGTGCGCGCGCGCGATCTCCTGCCAGTCCGCGGGATCGACGATGAACATCCGCGTGCGGACGACGTCCTCGAAGGCTGCGCCGGCCTTGGCGAGGGCTTCACCCGCGATCTCGAGGCAGAGCCGCATTTGCTCGTACGCACCCTCAGGGGGCTCGCCCTCCTTCGGGATCGGCGCGGTGCCCGCCACGTAGACGTTGCGGCCGACGACGACCGCGCGGGAGAAGCCAAAGAGGGGTTCCATCGGCGAGTGCCCCGAGATGAGACGGCGCTCCATGAATCTAGTATCCAACGCCGTGGACGCCCTGCGCCAGATCGACGCTTGGGGAGCCGAGCATGCGGCCGCAGCGGTTGTGCAGCCGGAGGGAGTCGTCGCACGCCGTGGGCCGGAGGGCCATGTCTTCCACTGGGCCTCGGTCACGAAGCTCACGACCGCGCTCGCGACGCTCGTTGCCGTCGAGGAGGGTGTCGTCGATCTCGACGAGGCCGCCGGGCCGGAAGGGTCGACGGTCCGGCACCTGCTCGCCCACGCGAGTGGTCTGCCTTTCCACGACGGCCCGCCGATCTCACCGGTCGGCCGGCGACGGATCTACTCGAACCAGGGCTTCGAAGTGCTCGCCGCCCACGTGTCGGAGCGCGCCGAGATGCCCTTCGAGCGCTACCTCGCCGAGGCCGTCTTCCGCCCCTCGGCATGTCGGCTGAGCTGCGCGGGTCGGCGGGCGCGGACGTCTACGGGACGCTGCCCGATGCAGCAGCGCTCGCGCGGGAGCTGCTCGCGCCGACGCTCGTTGCCGGGGAGACGCTCGCGGAGGCGACCACGGTCGCGTTCCCGGGACTGTCAGGTGTGCTGCCCGACTACGGACGCTTCGATCCGATGGACTGGGGCCTCGGCTTCGAGCTCAAGGACGGCAAGGCCGGGCACTGGTCCGGCACGTTGACGTCGCCGCGCACGTTCGGCCACTTCGGCGGTTCGGGCACGTTCCTCTGGGTCGATCCGGACCGCGCGCTCTCGCTGGTGGTCCTGACCGACCGCGAGTTCGACGAGTGGGCGAAGACGGCCTGGCCGACGCTCTCCGACGCAGTCGTCAGCGAACGAAGTCCAGCAGCAGCCGGTTGAGCTCCTCCGGCCGTTCGAGGCTCGGCAGGTGCCCGGCGCCCTCGATCGTCTCCAGCGTGGCGGCGGGGATCTCCGCAGCGAGCCGCTCCGCCATCGCCTTGATGTCGTCGACATCCTCCGAACCGACGACGACGAGCGTCGGCGCGCCGATCTCGCCGAGCCGTGAGTCCGCCGAACGCTCCGGCCAGACCGCCCGCACCTTCCCTTCCACGGGCAGCTGCTGCTCGTAGGAGCGAATCGTCATCGCCTCGGTCAGTTCGCGCACCTCGGGTGCGGCGTCGTCGGCGAGCCACATCCGCGCCTGCTGGGCTGCGGCCGCTGGGAGGTCACCGCGCTCGAGGGCTTCCTCCTCCTCGGCGAAGCCGGCCTGGGCCGACTCAGACCACTCCCAGGAGCCGAGGCCGGCGCCGACCAGGACGAGCCGGTCGACGAGGTCTGGTCGAGCCACCGCGAGCTCCAGCGCGACCCGTCCGCCGAAGGAGCAGCCGACCACCGTCGCCGGCCCGTCCAGGAGCGAAGCGGCGTAGTCGACATAGGCGATCGTCCCCGGCTCGAGCGGGACCTCCCCGAAGCCCGGCAGATCAGGCACGACCGCACGGTGCCCCGCGGCCGTGAGCGCCTCGACCTGAGGTGCCCACATCCGGCGGTCGGCGATGCCGGCGTGGAGCAGCAGGACGTCACTCATCGGCAAAGAGCGGCCGCAGGATCTCGTCGAAGGTCGCGCTGTCGCAGCTCGCGACGACCGCAGGCGTGACCGCGCGCACCGATGCCGTCCGCGGGATGCCCATTGCGAGCGCGACCTCGCCGAACGAGTCTCCGGGCCGCAGCATCCGCCGCTCGCCGACGCCCGCCTGCGTGACGGTCAGCATCCCGGAGAGGACGATGTAGAACCGCTCCCCCGGATCGCCTTCGCGGACGACCGTGGCGCCCGGCCGCGACGTCCTCGCGCTCGAGCCGGCCCGCAAGCTCTGCCAGCTTCGAGCCCGGCAGGCCGGCGAGGAGCTCGACGCGCGTGAGCTCGTGAACGGTGGCAGGCACGTGACGCGGCACGCGACTACCGTCATCCGCCGAACCGAGTCCGCCGATGGGCATCCTCGACGGCTGGCGCTTCTGTCCTCGCTGCGGCGCCGAGGGCGACCATCGCGGCTCCAGCTTCACGTGCGCGGCCTGTGGCTACGTCGCCTGGGCGAACTCGGTGCCCGGGGTGCATGCGCTGATCGAGCAGGACGGCCGGATCCTGCTCGGGCGCCGAGCGTTCGATCCCGGCGCGGGGTGCTGGGGGCTGCCGGGTGGGTTCCTCGAGGAGGGCGAGGCTCCGGCCGAGGGGCTGAAGCGAGAGGTGCGCGAGGAAACGGGCCTCGAGGTCGAGCCGGGCGAGCTGTTCGGGACGTGGCTGCAGCCGCACGGCGAGCGCACCGTGCTCTGCCTGCTCTGGCGGGCGCGGGTGCTCGGCGGCGTCGAGCGGGCTGCAGACGACGTGCTGGAGCTGCGCTGGTTCGGCGCGGACGAGCTGCCCGCGGACATCGGCCCGAGTGCGTTCTCGGAGGCCGTTTCACTCTGGCGCGCGGGGCACCAGCACGCGTAGCGCCTGCGGCTCGATTCGGAACTCCAGCGGTGTGTCGAGCTCGACCGGCTCGCCGTCGATCGCCGCCCGGAGGCGTGGCAGGGGCGAGCCGATCTCGAGCTCCGTGCAGCTCCGCTCTTCCCAGGTGATGCGGCGCAAGCCGTGCGGGATGTAGAGGTACAGCCGTCCCTCGTCGAGGCGCTCCCGCTCGCCGAGCGACAGCAGGTCGAGCGTGTACGCGTTGTTCGCGACGAGCACGAGTCCGGCTCGGACCTGCTTCCCGTCGATCGTGAAGCGCTGCACGCGGCGGCGATGCCTGAAGCTCAGCGCGAGCGCCCGCAGCCGCGCGAGCGCTTCCCGCCGCCGCCGGTGGTGCTCGCGGCGGTGGACGAGGAGGGCGTACAGCCCAAGGGAGACGTTGTTCAGAAAGAGGCGGTCGCCGACGCGGCCGACGTCGACACGGCGCTCTTCGCCTTCGTCGAATGCGGCCAGAGCTGCGAGCGGATCGTTCCGGTCGAGCCCGAGGTCCCGGGCGAAGTGGTTCCGGGTCCCAAAGGGAATGCAGACGAACGGAACGTCTCTCTCGATCGCCACGGCCGCGACCGCCGCCAGCGAGCCGTCACCGCCGGCCATGCCGAGAACGTCCGCAGTGGAGCCGCGCGCGAGCTCCTGCAGGTCGTCGCCGTCCTCCAGGAAGTGCACGCGAATGCCGCGGTCCTGCGCCGCGTCGCGAAGTTCCTCGGCGCTGGGAGAGGCCGCGCCGGAGCGCTGGTTGACAATGAGGTATCGCTGCATCGAGTGAGGCCGGATCGGCCCGAAAGATAGGCCGTTCGGCCCATGTACCCACCGGGTCGAGAGTCGATCATTTCGGCCAGATGAGTGAGCGCGGCCTCCACACTATTGAAGACGACCTCTCCGAGACCTGGATCGAGGACTGGGCCGCTGTCGGCCTGTCGGAGATGGAGACTCTTCTGGCCAAGCACGCCGCGTTTCTCGGCTTTCTCGAGACGGCAGACGAGTAGTTTGCTCCCGCGCTAGAGCGGAAACGCTCGACGCAGGGTGAAGCTCGGCTTTCTTGTCCACGGCGCTCCCGGCCACCCGCTGCATCCGCCGCTGACCGGCGCGACGATCGGCACCTATACGTTCGCGACCGTCGCCGCCGTGCTGAGCAAGCTCGGGATCGCCGAGCACGAGGCTGCATCGGCGTGGACGCTCGCGCTGATCGTCGGCCTGGTCTTCACCGTGCCGACTGCGATCACGGGCTTCGCCGACTGGCTCCGGATCGAACGTCGAACCTCGCTCTGGCGGACGGCGACGGCGCACATGATCGCGATGCTGATCGCGACCGCGTTCTTCCTCGTCGCGATCGGGGCGGGCTACAGCGACGGCATCGACGGGGTCGTCACCGACGGCGCGTTCGTGCTCACCCTGATCGGCTACCTCTTGCTCGCGGCCGGCGGGTGGCTCGGCGGCGCCGTCGTCTTCACCTACGGCATGCGGGTCCTGAATCTGGTCGAGGAGCCGGCGAGCCAGGCGGCAGCGCCGGTTCCCAGACCTGGAGAGGAAGCCTCGGAGCGGTAGCTATTCGGTCGCGAGACCGAGGCTGCGCTCGAGGGCGCCCTTTGGCTGCGCGCCGACGGCGATCTCGGCCGGCTGCCCGTCCTTGAAGAGGATCATGGTGGGGATCGAGGCGATCCCGTAGCGCTCGGCCAGCCCGCGCTCCTCGTCGATGTTCACCTTGACGAGCTTCACCTCGCCGTCGCGCTCCTCGACGATCTTGTCGAGCACCGGCGCAACCGCGTGGCAGGGGCCGCACCACTCGGCCCAGAAGTCCACGATCACGGGCTTGTCGCTCTCGAGTACCTCCTGCGTGAACGTGTCTTCTTTGACTGCAGTTGCCATTCAGTAGTTCCTTTCGTTCGTTAAGGAGCGGGTTCCCCCCGCTCTGGTATTGAAAACGACAGCGGCGCGAAGCCTGTTCCCTAGAATCGAGCGCATGTTCGCAGCCCTGCCGGACAAGCCCGACCACCCCGCGCTCGAGCTCGAGATCCTCGACCTCTGGGAGCGCGAGGGCACATTCGAGCGGCTGCGGGACCAGAACCGGCGCGGGCCGAGATTCAGCTTCATCGACGGGCCGGTGACTGCGAACAAGCCGCTGGCGCTGCACACGGCTTGGGGGCGGACGCTCAAGGACGTCTTCCAGCGCTACAAGGCGCTGCGCGGATACCACCAGCGGTATCAGAACGGTTTCGACTGCCAGGGCCTCTGGATCGAAGTGGGCGTCGAGCGCCAGCTGGGCCTCAACTCGAAGCGCGAGATCGAGGAGTACGGGCTCGCCGAGTTCGCGCGCCGCTGCCGCGAGGTCGTCGTCTGGTCGTCGGAGGAGATCACGCGCGGCTCGAAGCGACTCGGCCAGTGGATGGACTGGGGCCGCGACTACTACACCTTCAGCGACACGAACATCGAGTACGTCTGGCGGATGCTGAAGCAGGTGCACGAGAACGGCTGGCTCTACCTCGGCCATCGTTCGACCGAGTGGTGCCCGCGCTGCGGCACCTCGCTCTCGCAGCACGAGCTCTCGCAGTCAGGCGTGTACCAGGACCGTGCCGACCCGTCGCTCTTCGTTCGCCTGCCGCTGCGCGACCGTGACAAGGAGTCGCTCGTCGTCTGGACGACGACCCCGTGGACGCTACCGGCGAATGTCGCGGCCGCGGTCAAGCCGGACGCCGAGTACGGACGGCGCGACACAGGCGAGTGGGTCGCGGTCGCCCGGTACCCGGACGAGGACTTCGTCGAGCGCAAGCGCGGCGAGGAGCTCGTGGGTTGGCGCTACACAGGCCCCTTCGACGAGCTCGGCCCCGGCGCGCAGGTCGAGCACCGCGTGATCCCGTGGGACGAGGTCACGCTCGACCAGGGCAGCGGGATCGTCCACATTGCCCCGGGCTGCGGCACCGAGGACTTCGAGCTCTCGAAGGTGCACGGCCTCGACGTCCTGACACCGGTCGACGAGGCGGGGCGCTTCTACGACGACTATGGGTGGCTGCACGGCCTCTCCACCACAGAGGCGGCCGACCAGCTCATCGGCAACCTCGGCGAGCGCGGCTTGCTGGTGTGGTCAGGCCTCTACGAGCACGCATACCCGCACTGCTGGCGCTGCGATACGCCACTCATCTTCCGGATCTCCGACGACTGGTTCATCGCGGTCGACGCACTTCGCCCGCGACTGCTCGAGGCGAACCAGGACGTCGAGTGGACGCCCCCCTACATGGGTAAGCGCATGGACGACTGGCTCCGGAACATGGGCGACTGGAACATCTCGCGTCGCCGTTACTACGGGCTGCCGCTGCCGTTCTACCCCTGCGAGTGCGGCCACCTGAACGTGATCGGCTCGAAGGCCGAGCTGGAGGCGCGCGCGCTCAGCGGGCTCGAGCAGCTGGAGGAGCTGCGCCGCCCCTGGATCGACGACGTGCCGATCACGTGCGAACAGTGCGGGGAGGAGGTGCGGCGCGTGCTCGAGGTCGGCGACGTCTGGCTCGACGCCGGCATCGTCCCCTTCTCGACGCTCGGCTGGGAGAACCCCTCGTTCGTCCCGCAGGGATTCGCGACCGGGGCGGCCAAGGGCCTGACGAAGGCGGATCTCCACGACCACGCCTACTGGGAGCAATGGTTCCCGGCCGATTGGGTCTCGGAGATGCGCGAGCAGATCCGCCTCTGGTTTTACTCGCAGCACTTCATGTCGGTCGTCCTCACCGGCCGCGCGCCGTACCGGAAGGTGCTCGGCTACGAGAAGATGCTCGACGAGACCGGCCGCGAGATGCACGGCTCGTGGGGGAACATGATCGAGGCCCAGGACGCCTTCGCGCGCATGGGGGCCGACGTCATGCGCTGGCAGTTCTCCGCGCAGCCGCCGAACCAGAACCTCCTCTTCGGCTTCGGCCCCGGCCGCGAGATCCAGCGCAAGCTGCTGACGCTCTGGAACTCGGTCAAGTTCTTCGTCGACTACGCGAACGTCGACGCCTTCCGGCCGGCGTGGGACGACCTGCCGAAGCAGAGCGAGCTGCGGCCGCTCGACCAGTGGCTGATCGAACGCACGCACGCACTGATCCGCGACGCGGCCGCGGCGTACGAGTCCTACCTCACGGTCGACGTGATCCGGGCCTACGAGGACTTCGTCGACGAGCTCTCCAACTGGTACATCCGCCGCTCGCGACGGCGGTTCTGGGAGGGCGACCGCGTCGCGCTGCACGTGCTCTGGTACGCGCTCGTGCAGTCGTTCCGCGTCGTCGCGCCGGTCATGCCGTTCCTCACCGAGCACCTGTGGCAGATCCTCGTGCGCGACGTCGGCGGGAAGCCGCCCACCTCGGTGCACCTCGCCGGCTGGCCGGAGGTGGCGGAGCCGGACGAGGAGCTGCTGGCCGAGGTCGCGGAGGTTCGCCGCGTCGTCGGTCTCGGCCACCAGGTCCGGGCCGCCTCGCGCCTGAAGCTGCGCCAGCCCTTGCGGCGGCTCGTCGTCGAGGGCGCACCGCTCGCCAGGCCACACGCCGACGAGCTCCGTGAGGAGCTCCGCGTCAAGGAGGTCGAGTTCGGCCCGGTCGAGGCGACCGAGCTGCACGTCAAGCCGCACCTCCCCGCGCTAGGCCCGAAGCTCGGCAAGGAGCTCGGCGCGGTGCGGGCCGCGCTTGCCGCGGGTGAGTTCGAGCAGCTCGAGGGAGGCGGCTTCAGAGTCCTCGGTCACGACCTGGCCGCCGACGAGGTGCTCGTCGAGCGCTCCGGCAAGGAGGGCTGGACCGTCCTCTCGGAGGAGGGCATCACCATCGCGCTCGACACCACTCTCGACGCGGAGCTCGAGCTCGAGGGCCGCGTCTACGACCTGATCCACACGCTCAACGCCATGCGCAAGGAGCAGGGGCTCGAGCTCACCGACCGGATCGCGGTGACGCTGCCGCGCTCGCACGCCGACCTCGTCGAGCGCCACGAGGAGTGGATCAAGCGCGAGGTGCTCGCCGTCTCGCTGAGGACCGACGGCGTCGACGAGCCGATGATCGCCAAGCTCGAGACCCGGGGCCGTCGCCGGGTCGACCGCTAGGAGGGTTTGGCGAAATATCGGCTGAGTCGCTGGGCCGCGCTGCTCGCCCCGATGCTGCGTCCTCAGTCGCGCCGATAGCTTCGGCTATCGGCGCTCCCTGCGTCCTTGCCTCGGAACGAGCATCGCACCCCAGCGACGAGCGACATTCCGCCAAACCCTCCTAGCGCTGCGACTCGGCGAGCGCGAGCTCGCGGCGGAGCTCGACGGGAAGCCGGAAGGTGACGTCCTCGTCGACCATCCGGAACGGCTCGATTCGCTCGATCCCACGGGCGCGGAACCAGTCGCACACGCGGTTGACGAGCTTCTCCGGCGCGGAGGCGCCCGACGTGACGCCGACGGTCGTGACTCCGTCCAGCCACGCCGCGTCGATCTCGGTTTCGTCGTCGATCAGATACGACGCGACGCCGCCGGCGCGCGCGACGTCGACGAGCCGGTTCGAGTTCGAGGAGTTGTGCGAGCCGATCACGAGCAGGAGCTCGACCTCCTCGAGCATCTCCTTCACCGCCCACTGCCGGTTGGAGGTGGCGTAGCAGATGTCCTCTTTCTTGGGCGCGTGGATGCTGGGGAAGCGACGGCGCAGCACGCCGATGATCTCCGCGGTCTCGTCGACCGAGAGGGTCGTCTGCGTGATGTAGGCGACCCGTGCGTCGGCCGGCAGCTCGAGCGCCTCGGCCTCGGCGACGTCCTGGACGAGCACCGTCGCCTCGGGCGCCTCGCCCATCGTCCCGACGACCTCCTCGTGGCCGGCGTGGCCGATCAGAACGACGGTGTAGCCGTCGGCCGCGTAGCGCCGGGCCTGGACGTGCACCTTCGTCACGAGCGGGCAGGTCGCGTCGATCACGTTGTGATCGAGCTCCGCCGAGGCAGCGTTCACCGAAGGCGCCACCCCGTGGGCGGAGTAGACGATCGTCGAGCCCTCCGGCGCCTCCGACTCGGAGTCGACGAAGATCGCCCCCCGCGCCTCCAGATCCCGGACGACGTGGATGTTGTGGACGATCTGCTTGCGGACGTAGACCGGGGGGCCGTAGTGCTCGAGCGCGAGCTCGACCGTCTCGACGGCGCGTTCGACGCCGGCGCAGTAGCCGCGGGGAGATGCGAGCAGGACGCGTTCGACCATTCGCAGCGATCGTATCTTCGGAAAGTCAAAAGGCCCTGCCGCGTCGGGGGGTCGTCGCGGCAGGGCCTTTCGAATGCTCCCCGCGCAAGCGCGGTTCGCATCGCCCAGTGCACGCACGCTAACGCTTGTCCACGACGCGTTCCAATAGGCCGTACGGCCCATCTTTCAAACCAGCATCCGTCTCACTATCATGCGTTGTCGCCCTGTGAACACAGAGACTCAGGCGGTGCTGTTCAACGCGGTGCCGCTGCTCGTTCTGGCGGCGCTCTACCTCACCGTGGGCATCGCCCTGGTGGCGGCACTGCGGCGCGAAGGCGGCCGGGTGCGGGACCCGGGTTTTGCGACCGCGCTGACGTTCCCGTGCGTGGGCGTGGCGGCCGCCGTCATCGGGATCCAGATCCTGGTCGACCAGGAGCCGATCGGAGGGAACGCGTTCGTCGCCTTCCCCGCCATCCTGCTCGCGCTCGTCCCGGCCATCGTCGTCGCGCGCAACTGGGCGGATCGCGGTCTGCTCGCGAGCGGCGTCCAGCGGACGCGCGAAGCAGAGCGCCGCTCCTCGCTCCGCGACCGCGAGCTCGAGCGGATCGGCCGGTTCTCGCACCGGCTCCTCGACGCCGACGGCACGGACGAGATCGCCCGCCAGCTCCTCGACGAGGTGGCAGAGCTGTGCGGTCTCGACCTTGCCAACCTCGCGCTCGTCGATCACGAGACGCGACGGGCGCGCATCGTCGCGGCCCGCGACGGCGGCCGCGACAACGAACGGCTGATCGGCCTCGAGCTCGCCCTCGACCAGGAGCCGTCCGGAATCAGCACCGTGGTTCGCGAAGGCACGGCGTTCGCGGTCTACGACGCCGAGAGCTCGGCGATCGTCAACCGCCGGCTCAACGCGATCGCGAAGGTCAAGAGCTGCGCGTTCGTCCCCATGCGCTCCGGGGACGAGGTGATCGGCGTCGTGTTCGCGGCGATGCGGCAGCCGCGCGTCTTTCTCGAGGAGGAGCTCGCGCTGATCCAGACGCTCGCGGCGGAGGCGGGCCTGGCGCTGGCGCGGGCTCAGTCGGCGGCTGCGCTGTCGGACGCGCTCGAGCGTGAGCGGCTGATCACCCGCATCTCGCACGAGGTGCGCTCTCGGCGCGACCTCGACGAGCTGCTCCAGGTCGCGGTCGAGCTGACGGCGAAGGCAGCCCGTGTCGACCGCTGCTACATCCGCCTGGGCGCGCTGGATGAGGCCGCCTTGACCCTGGTGGAGTGGGCAGCGGAGGGTGTCGAGGCTCTGGGCGACCCGAGCCGCTTGCCCGTGTCGAACCTCTGCGTCCGCGAGGCTCGCACGGTGGCGATCCGTGACGTGCGCGAGGCGCCGGAATTGAGCGACGCGCAGCTCGGCGACATTCGCGAGCACACGGACCGAAACGTCTTCGCGGTCCTCGCGACCCCGATCGTGGTCTCCGAGCGCGTCATCGGCGTCCTCGGCTTCCATCGCGCGCAGCCGACCGACTGGACTCCCGCCGAGATCTCACTTGCGCAAGCGGTCGCGCGCGAGGCTGGCGATCGCCATCGACACGAGCAGGCTGCTCCGCGACAGCAGCCGCCGGCTGGCGGAGCAGCAGTCGCTGCTGAAGGCCGGCGAAGCGCTGACGAGCGACCTTCGCTTCGACGTCGTGATCGAACGTCTCGTCGAGGAGATGCGCGCGCTCGTCAACGCCGACACGGCCGAGTGCTGGACGATGCTTCCCGGAGGCTCGGAGCTCGTCTGCCGGGCCGTGCTCGGCCTGCCCGAGACCGAGATCGGCCGCCGCACCGCGCCCGAGGGGATGATCGGCGAGGCGATCGCCGCCGGGAAGCCCGTTCTCCGCCGCACGGCCGACGCGGACGGCGACGATGCCCAGTTCGCCGAGATGATGGACGCACCGATCTCGTCGTTCGGCGAGATCCGAGGCGTGCTGGGCGTCCGCTCGCGCGAGGCAGGGCGCTTCGACGAGTCGGACCTGCGGCTGATCGAAGCGTTTGCGAGCCTTGCGTCGATCGCGCTCCGCAACGCCGAGGCGTTCGAGGAGAGCGAGCGCCAAGCGCAGATCGAGCGCGGCTTCTATCGGATCGCCGCGGTCTTGAGCGAGCCGCTCTCGGCCGAAGCGACCCTCGATGCTGTTGCCCAGGCGGCCGCGGAGGCCCTGGGCGGAGACTCGGCGGCGGTGCTCCGGGCCGTCGGAGACGAGCTGGAGCTTGCGGGCGCGTACGAGCTCGCGGAAGACCTGGCCGGATACCTGCGCGAGGACGCGGCCGCCTTGACGCCCTGCGTACGCGCCGGGAAGGTGCTCGCGTCGCGGCGGCTCGCCGACGACAGCCGTTTCGGGGCCGGGCTTGCGCGCCCAGCCGGGGCGGCCGGCATCCAGTCGCTGCTCGCGGTGCCGCTGCCCGATCCCCGCGGCGACCAGCTCGGGCTCGTCCTCGTCTTCTTCCGCGACGAGGAGGTCTTCGACGACGGTCAGCTCGAGCTCGCGGGCCACGTCGCCGGCGCGGCGCGGGGAGCGCTGGAGCGCAGCGAGCTCTACGAGCGCGAGCGGCGTTCACGGTCGCTCGCCCAGCGGCTTGCCAAGGCCGGCCGCGAGCTCGCAGGCGAGCTCGACCCGGACAACGTTCTCGACCACACCGTCCGCCACGCCGTGCAGCTGCTCGGCGCGGACGGAGCGTCGGTGCGGCTGCTGGAGGGCGACGAGGTCGTCGTCCGCGCCGCCATGGGCAGCGGCGAGCTCGATGCGGTCGGCGTGGTGGCGCCGTCCACCGGCTGGCTCGTCGGCGACATCGTCCAGACGCGTTCGACGCGGCCGATTACCGACGTTCGCGCGGACGGCCGGCTGCTCGATGCCGACCCGATGCTCGGCGCCGGCTACGCGGCCTATCTCGGGGTGCCGATGGTCGGGCCCGACGAGGCCGTCCAGGGCATCCTGGCGGTCTACGGCCGCCGGCCACGGGAGTGGCGCGAGGAGGAGACGGAAGCGATGAACGCGCTCGCCGCCACCGCGGCCACCGCGCGCTCGAACGCGGAGCACTACCAGGGCGTCAGCCACGAGCAGCAGCGCGGCGAGGCGATCCTCGCCAACGTCGCCGACGGCATCGTCGCGGTCGACCGCGACGGAGAGGTCGTGCTCTGGAATCCTGCGGCCGAGCGCGTGACCGGCGTGCCGGCGAGCGAGGCACTCGGGCGGACGCCGGCGCAGGCCCTGGGCCGACCGCTCGAGGCCGGCGAATGGGTGCTCGGCGGCAGCCCGCTCGTCCCGATCCGCCGCGGCGGCGAAGAGGTGTGGCTCTCGCTCAGCGAGGCCGTCATGACCGATCCAGCGGGCGCTGTCGCCGGCCGCATCTACGCGTTCCGCGACATCTCCGCCGAGCGCAGCGTCGAGCGGATGAAGTCCGACTTCGTCTCGACGGTCTCCCACGAGCTGCGCACGCCGTTGACGTCGATCTACGGTTTCGCCGAGACCCTGCTGCGGCAAGACGTGCTCTTCGGCGATGAGGAGCGGGCGACGTTCCTTCGTTACATCGCGTCCGAGTCCGAGCGGCTGACCTCCATCGTCGACCGGCTGCTGTCGGTGGCCCAGCTCGACAGCGGTGATACCCAGGTCCAGCTCGCCGAGACCGACGTCGCCGCCGTGGTCAGCGAGGCAGTCCGGTCGCGTGGACGGCCAGTACGGGCACCGCTTCGTCGTCGCGCTCTCGGACGAGCCGCTCTCGGCCGAGGCCGATCGCGACAAGCTCGGCCAGGTGCTCGCCCACCTGCTCGACAACGCGATTCGCTACTCGCCGGCGGGCGGCACGGTCACGATCGCTGCGCGGCGCCGGGAGGATGCGGTCGAGGTGAGCGTGGAGGACGAGGGCGTCGGGATCCCGCACGCCGAGCGCGAGCGGATCTTCCGCAAGTTCTACCGCGGCGACACCGCCGCCGGCACCGTCGGCGCGGGCGCGACGGGCCTCGGCCTCTTCCTCGCGGACGGGCTCGTCAAGGCGATGGGCGGCAGGATCTGGGTCGACTCGGACGAAGGCCGTGGCTCGACGTTCGTGCTCGAGCTGCGCGCGTCGGAGACTGAGACCTAACGGATCCGGGTAGGAGGCGCTCCAGGCATGACGCGGGTTCTGGTGATCGACGACGAAGCGCCGATTCGGCTGCTTTGCCGTGTGAATCTCGAGGCGGAAGGGATGTCCGTGCTCGAGGCCGGCGACGGGCCCTCCGGGCTCGAGGCGGCGCAATCCGAGGAGCCCGACGTGATCCTGCTCGACGTGATGATGCCCGGCCTCGACGGGTGGGGAGTCGCCGAAGCGCTGCTCGAGGACGAACGCACGTCGTCGATCCCGATCATCTTCCTGACCGCCCGCGCCGAGTTCCGCGACCGTGCGCGCGGTCTCGACATCGGCGGCGTCGACTACATCACGAAGCCGTTCAATCCCGTCGAGCTCGCTCCGCTCGTGCGGGCGCTGCTCGACCGTCTCAACCGCGGCGAGCTCGACGAGCTCCGGCGCGAGAAGCTCAGTGAGCTCCGCGCCTTGATGGCCGAGACCTAGCCTTCCTAGCTACCGGCGAAGTCGGCGGTGATGACCGTCGCGCCGGGATAGCCGAGGAAGTTGCCGACGCGGGCTCCGATCCCGACGCGGGTCCACCCGGGGCGGAGCAGGTTCGCGCGGTGGCCGGGGCTCTCCATCCACATGCGGACGATGTTGCGGGCGCCGGCGAGGCGGCCGGTGCCCCAGGCGAGGTTCTCGCCGAACGCGGGGCCGCGGGCGCCGCTACGCGTCAGGCGCTCCGCGAACGAGCCATGGGTGAACACGTCCTGCTGGATCATCGTCGTCGAGTAGGCGCGGGCGGTCGCGAGCAGCTTCGCATCCACCTTCAGCGGCTGGAGGCTGTGGGCGGCGCGAACGTCGTTGACAGCGCCGAGCAGTGAACGCTCGCTCTGGCTGAGTGTGGCCGCCGTAGGCGGCCGGCACCAGCAAGAACGTGACCAAAATTACAAGAAAAAGCCTGCAAATATGAGTTGAAATCTGCATAACCGCGAAGGATGGCGACCATAACGGATGGAGGCTTCCCCCGTCGGGGGGATCGGTTGTAAGGGCGGTGTTAACGGGCCGTCTGCGCCAGGAGGATTGCGGCGAGCACGATCGCACCCCCCACCAGCTGGGCCGTGCCGAAGGACTCGCCGAGCCAGAGGAACGCAACTGCGCTTGCCGCCACCGGCTCCAGCATCGCGACGATTCCGACACGTGTCGCCGAGATGTGACGCAGCGCAGCCGCGACGAGCAGGAACGTCACCATCGTCCCGGCGACGACGATGTAGAGCAGGAGCAGCCAGACCGGGAGCGAGAACCGCTCCAGGTGGCCGAGCAGCGAGACACTGTCGTCGAGACGCCCGGCGGGGAACCGCCAGACCGGCTGCACGGCGGCCCAGAAGAGCGCCGCGAAGAGGAACCCGTAGGCAGTGAGCGACGCCGGGTCGCGCCACTTCACAGCGCGCTCCGCCATCAGCACGTAGATCGTGTACGCGACCGCCGCGGCGAGCGCAGCTGCGACGCCGAGCCCGTCGAGCGCCAGTCCGCCCCACACCTCGACGACGAGCGACAGGCCGACGAGCGCCAGCACGAGCGCAGCCCAGATCCGCCTCCGGATCGGCTCCTTGTACACCGACCAGGCCCAGATCGCGATCAGGATCGGGGCGAGATACTCGATCAGCAGCGCGATCCCGATCGGCAGGCGGCCGATCGAGACGAAGTAGAGCCACTGGACGAGCGCGACTCCGGCGATTCCGAACGCGATCAGATAGGGGAGCTCGCGCCTCGTCAGACGCAGGCTCTCGCGCCGGGAGACCACCAGGACGAGCGCGAAGCCGAGGAACGCGCCGGTCGCGCGCACCTGCGTCAGCTCGAGCGACGAGATCCCCGACTGGAGCACGACCTTCGACACCGTGCCGTTGAGCGCGAACAGGAGCGCCGCGGCGATGACCATCACGTAGCCGACGGCCGGGCGCCGCTCCCTCCCCGGCTCGCCCGGGATGTACGCGACGTCCGCCACGGCCCGCGACGCTACCAGCGCCGGTCGGCTCTACACTCAGTCGAGCGGGGCGTAGCGCAGCCTGGTAGCGCACTCGCTTTGGGAGCGAGAGGCCGCCGGTTCGAATCCGGCCGCCCCGACTTATTGCAGCGAACGGGAATCTGCGGGAGCAGATTCCCGTTCGCGCGAAGATCCCTGAAGGGGCCGCCTTTGGCGGCCCGCCGCCTCTTGGAAGGAATTCTGGGCGCGCGAAGATCCCTGAAGGGTCGCTTCGCTCCCGGTTCGGACCCACGCGCTCGCTCGAATAGTGTTTGGCCATGCTGGATTCGCTCGTCGTTCGGCCCGGCCACGCTGCGGAGCTCGCGCAGCGGGATCCGCGCGACACGCTCGGCTTGCCGGGCAAGGACGAGGCCAAGGAGGAGCTTGACGCGCTTCTCGAAGAGCTCGGGTCGCTGCAGGAGCGCCTCTACGCGGAAGGACGCCGGAGCGTCCTCCTCGTCCTGCAGGGGCTCGACGCGTCCGGCAAGGACGGGACGATCCGGCATGTCTTCACGGGCGTCAATCCGCAGGGCTGTCACGTCACGTCGTTCAAGGCGCCGACCGCGGCCGAGCTCGCGCACGACTTCCTCTGGCGTGTTCACGCCGAGTGCCCGGCTCGCGGGATGATCGGGATCTTCAACCGCTCCCACTACGAGGACGTCGTCACCGTGGGCGTGCTCGGGCTGGCGCCCGAGGACGTGTGGCGGCGTCGTCCGGAGCGCATCGTCGAGTTCGAGCGGATGCTCGCCGACGAAGGCACGACGATCCTCAAGTGCTTCCTGCACGTCTCGGCGGAGGAGCAGCGCGAGCGGTTCGCCGAGCGCATGTCCGATCCGACCAAGCGCTGGAAGTACAACCCGAAGGATGAGCAGACGAACAAGCGTTACACCGAGTACACGGGCGCGTACGAGGAGGCTCTCACGGCAACGTCGACCGAGCAGGCCCCCTGGTACGTCATCCCCGCCGACCGGAACTGGGTGCGCAACCTCGCCGTCGCGACCGTCCTGGTCGAGGCGCTTCGGCGGCTCGACCCTCAGTTTCCGCGGTAGTTACGGCGAGCGTCGGTCGCTGCCGGCGCGGCGGTCCTCGCCGGAGCGGCGGTCGGTGCCGAGCGGCTCGCCTTCGCGCGCGCGGCGGTCGTCGCCGCTGCGGCGGTCCGTGCCCGAACGGCGCTCTTCGGCAGGCGCCGAGTCCGGCTTCGAGCCCAGCAGAGAGCTCAGAAAGCGGCGGATCGCATTCATGCTTGTGGCATTCGTCCTCAAGTCGCGGCGTCCTGCTCGTTGAAGAAGCGGTTGAGGTAGACGGCGAACGCGGCGAAGAAGACGACCGCCTCGGCCGCGGCCATGGAAACGCCGGCGATCTGCTGGTCGAAGAGCGCCGAGAGACCCCACAGGCCCGGCCCGTCCGCGTAGAAGTCGTAGATCGGCTCGGGGAGGAGCGCCAGCAGCAGTCCGATCGGGCTCGCCAGCAGGAAGGCGGCGAAGAGGTAGGCGGCCTTCGCGCCCGACGAGAGCGAGCCGTGGATCACCGGCCACCACAGCAGCACGCCGGTGATGAAGTAGAGCGCATGCTCGAGGTGGAGCAGAGAGTGGGGGTGACGGAGGGCGGCGTCGTAGATCCAGGGCAGATGCCAGACGCCGTAGTTGACGACCCAGAGCGCGAGCGCGGCGACAGGCGGCACCCTCGGCGCGCGCGCTGCGAGCGCCGGCGGGATGCCCAGCGCGACGAGGAGCGGCGCCCACTCGGCGAGCACGACGTTCTGGATCAGGTGCACGGAGAGCAGGTAGTGGAGCGAGATCGTCTCGATCGGCGTGATCGTCACCGCGAGCAGCAGCGCCATCGCCACGAGGTAGCTCGCGATGCGCCAGCGGGACGTCGGAAACCGTCGGATCGCCCACAGATATCCGAGCGTCATGGCCGGGACGATCACCAGTGCCTCGGGATTCCACGACCACGCATACGGATCCACGGCGGCTACGCTACGTCACTCTCGCCGGTGTAGCTCAATGGTAGAGCCCTAGCCTTCCAAGCTAGTTACGCGGGTTCGATTCCCGCCACCGGCTCTGATGTACGCAACCCTCACAACGACGACAGGGCCAGGCGACCAGACGCCCGGCATCGACGTCATGGTCGGCGAGGCCATGGTCGAATGGCTGCGCGACATCGACGGATTCGAAGGTCTCGTCATGCTCGGCAACGGCGAGACGGACACGACGCACGTGATCACCTTCTGGGAGAGCAGGGAGGTCGCCGAGCGTCACGAGGCCGCGCGGATGAAGCTGAGGGACCGGGTGACAACGACGGCGAGCGTCGAGGTCGAGCTGGTGCAGTCGTACGACGTCACCTTCGCGCAGCTTGGCGAGCTGCGCGAGCCGCCAGCAGAGCTGAAGCACGCTAGGTATTGGGAGCTCTTGGGCCGCGAAGCGGCCCCTTTAGGGGTCTTCGCGCGCTGAGCATCCGCTTCCGCGGATGCTCAGCTTGCGCAAAGCAGTCTGTCCGCGGCGATACCTATCCTCGCCGGGATGCTGGAAGAGCGTCTGGTCTACTTCCGTCCGCGCGCGGTCCTCGTCGTGCTCGGCATCATCCTCGCGGCGGTCGTGATGATCGAAGTCGTCCAGTCCGCCCGGGGAGTGCTGATCTGGATCTTCGTCGCGATCTTCCTGGCGCTGGCGCTCAACCCGGCCGTCGAGTGGCTATTGGCGCACGGCATCCAGCGTCGCGGCGTCGCAGTCTCGATCACGATGATCGGGGCGATCGGGCTGATCGCAGCGCTCGCGGCGACGATCGTGCCGACGATCGTGTCGCAGGTGAACGACTTCGTCGACGCGGTGCCCGGCTACGTCGAGGACCTGTCCGCGGGTAGAGGCCCCTTTGGCTTCCTGGAGCGTGAGTACCAGATCACCGAGCGAGTTCGCGAAGCCCTCTCGGAGGCCGGCGCGTCGGGAGTGCTCGGTCTCTCCGACACGGCGCTCGCGGTGACCAGGGGCGTCGTCACTGCGGTCATCGCGACGGTCACGATCACGTTCCTGACCCTGTTCATGCTGCTGGAGGGCCCGGCCTGGACGGAGCGGATCTACAACCTGCTGCCCGAGGAACGGCAGCCGCGCTGGCGCGCCATCGGCCAGGACATCTACCGGACGATCGGCGGCTACGTGTCGGGCAACCTCTTCATCAGCTTCATCGCGGGCTTCGTCTCGACGGCCGTCTTCCTGGCCGTGGGGGTTCCGTACGCGCTCGCGCTCGGACTCGTCGTGGCGATTCTCGACCTGATCCCGCTGGCAGGTGCGACGATCGCGGCCATCCTCGTCACCACCGTCGCGTTCCTCGACTCGACGACGTCAGGGATCATCGTGCTCGTGTTCTTCATCGTCTACCAGCAGCTCGAGAACCACGTGCTGCAGCCCGTGGTCTACGGCCGCACGGTGCAGCTCTCGCCACTGGTGGTGCTGATCGCGGTGCTGATCGGGGCCGAGCTCGCCGGCGTCGTCGGCGCACTCGCCGCGATCCCGATCGCGGGCACGATCCAGGTGCTCCTGCTGGACTGGCTGAAGCACCGACGGCGCGGGCCTTCGAGCCCGGCGACGACGCCGACCGTCTGATTTGCGCCAGTCCCCCATTCGGATGATCAAACGCGGGCTCCCGCGTCCGATGACGTCAGTGTGGGACTTCGCCTCACCCGGGCTGCGGTCGTCGTTGCGCTTGCGTTTCTGAGCGTCGGCGCCGCGGCAGCGAGCTCTGCACAGAGCCCGGTCCGGACGATCATGTCCGTCGACCAGCTCGAGACCGACGTGCTGGGTGAGCTGAACGCGATTCGCCGCAGCCACGGGCTCGCACCGCTCCGTCTCTCCCGGCCACTCTCGTCCGCGGCCGACGCGCACTCGCGCGCGATGGGCAAGTTCGGCTTCTTCAGCCACGAGTCGCGTGACGGCTCGGAGTTCTGGGCCCGCGTCAAGCGCTGGTACGGCCCGGATGGGTATCGCAGCTGGGCCGTCGGCGAGAACCTGCTCTGGTCGTCCGGACAGCTCAGCGCCAGCGGCGCGGTCAAGCTGTGGATGGGAAGCCCGGGGCACCGCAAGAACATCCTCACGCGGAGCTGGCGCGAAGTCGGGCTCTCGGCAGTGGCCGTTCCCGCGGCGCCCGGCGTCTTCGGCGGCCGCGACGTCGTCATCATCACGTCCGACTTCGGCGCGAGAACCTAGAACCACCGCGGCGATACCCTGTCCGCGACGCGCCCGTAGCTCAGTGGACAGAGCGACGGCCTTCTAAGCCGTTGGTCGCAGGTTCGAATCCTGCCGGGCGCACTCGCCGTCCCTGGCCGGGCGGCTCCCGGCCGGCGCTCCATTCTATTCCTCCGCGCGAGCCGGCCTCCGCCGCCCTCGCGCGTCTGAGCGCACACGGCTCTCCGGGTCTGTGCTCACGCACTATCCCCTCCGGCCGCGCACGCTCAGCCACGCGCCAGAAACGGCGAGCCGGCCAGCCAGGGACAACGAGCCTCGCCGTCCCTGGCCGGGCGGCTCCCGGCCGGCGGAGCCGGCCTCCGCCGCCCTCGCGCGTCTGAGCGCACCCCGCCGAGCCGGCCTCCGCCGCCCTCGCGCGTCTGAGCGCACACGGCTCTCCGGGTCTGTGCTCACGCACTATCCCCTCCGGCCGCGCACGCTCAGCCACGCGCCAGGAACGGCGAGCCGGCCAGCCAGGGACAACGAGCCTCGCGCATCTATGGTCCTCCGGTGCAGACCGTCGGGATCGTCAGCCCGGGAGCGATGGGGAGTGCCGTCGGCGCCGCTTACCGTGCCGCCGGCAGCCGGGTCGTGGCGACCCTCGCCGGACGGAGTGAGCGGACAGCGGGACTTGCCGCGCAGGCCGGCCTCGAGCTGGTCCCGGATCTGGACGCCGTCGTGGGTGAGGCCGATCTGGTCCTCTCGATCGTTCCTCCCGACCGGGCGCTGGAGGCGGCTGCCGCAATCGCCGCGGCTGCCGGGCGAACCGGCGGCACACCGCTCGTCGCCGACTGGAATGCGGTCTCGCCGGCGACCGTGCGCCTGCTCGGAGAGACGCTCTCGGCCGCAGGTCTGACGCTCGTCGACGGCTCGATCTCAGGCGGCCCGCCGCGCGTCGACTATCGAACGCGCGTCTACGTCTCCGGCCCTCAGGCGCTCGCGTTGGCCGAATCGGCGCCCGACTGGATCGACGTGCGAGTCGTCGGCGACGAGATCGGTCTCGCATCGGCCGTGAAGATGTGCACGGCGTCGATGTACAAGGGGTCGACAGCGCTGCTGCTGCACGCGCTCGCGACTGCGCATGCCCATGGCGTCCTGGCGCCCGTGCTCGACGATCTCGGGGACTCGTTCCCGCGCCAGATCGAGCGGGCCGGACGGCAGATCGCCGTCTCGGCGACGAAGGCGGAGCGCTTCGTGGGGGAGATGCACGAGATCGCCGCAACCCAGCAATCCGTCGGGCTGACGCCGGACCTGTTCGAAGCGATGGCCACGGTGTACGAGGCGCTCGCACGGTCGCCCCTCGCTGCGGAGGCTCCCGAAGCCGTCCCGGACGAGCCCGAGCTCGCGGACGTTCTCGAGCGGCTCAATGCCGGCGAACGGAGCTGAGTTCCGGCGCTCCACGCGGCGCCGGAGGCTCGCCCGGGAGCGAAGCGACCCTTCAGGGATTTGCGCGACCCGTGATCCGCTACCGCGGATCACGGGTCATGCGACGGAAAACCATGCGGGCGAGAGGAGTTGAACCTCCAAGGGCCGAAGCCCACCGGGACCTAAACCCGGCGCGTCTGCCAGTTCCGCCACGCCCGCGGATCAGCCAAGGATAGTCCGGCGCGAAGCTCGTTCCGAGTCCGGCCGGGAGCGAAGCGACCCTTCAGGGATCTGCGCGATCCGTGATCCGCTTCCGCGATCCCGGATCATGCGACGGAAGGGTGGCGAACGGGACTCGAACCCGCGACCACCGGGACCACAACCCGGGGCTCTACCAACTGAGCTACCGCCACCTCGGCCCGGACAGGATAGCGTGGGAGCCGGCTGCGCCGGCATCCCTGGCCTCGCACGCGCGCTGAGCCGTAGCTCAGTGGATCGGCCCCGTAGCTCAGTGGATAGAGCGGCAGGCTTCGAACCTGCGCGCGGAGGTTCGATTCCTCCCGGGGCCACTTCCCTGCCGTCGCCGTGCGTCGACAGCTGCCGTCCGATCCGCCGGTCACACTCGCCTGGCGATGGCAGAAGTCATTCCGATTCAGGGTGCCGGCTCGACGGCGAAGACTCGAAATCCGGTGGTGGTGGCGATTCTGTCCGTCATCACGCTCTTCATCTACGTCATCTTCTGGTGGTACTTCATCAACCGCGAGCTGGCCGACCTCGGTCGCGCGAAGGGGACGAGCGAGCTCGGCGACAGTCCCGCGATGTCCACGCTCGCGCTCTTCCCCGGAGGGCTGCTGATCGTCCCCGCGGTCTGGACGACCGTGACGACCTTCAAGCGCATCCAGGCGGCCCAGCGCCTGACCGGGCAGGCGCCGATCAACGGCTGGCTCGGGCTCGTGCTCTACGTCGTCATCTCACCGGCGCTCTACGCGTACATGCAGAGCGGGCTCAACGGCGTCTGGAAAGCACAGGCGACCGACACCACCCCGGCCACGCCCTAGGCCTAGCCGGCACAAGCAGCCGGATTCGCTCGGCCGCGCGCCGGAGCCCGTCCTCGTCGAACAGGTGCGGGACGCAGTTGCGAATCTCGTGCGCGGGACCGTCGAGCTCGTCGGAGCCGGCGGCGGCATTGACGGCGTAGCGCACCGGGATCTCGTGGCAGACGACGAGGATGCGCTGCTCCGGCCGGGCGAGCAGCCGCTCGAAGGCCTCGGCGTAGCGGCGCGCAGCGGTGTCCAGGCTCTCGCCGCCCGGGAAGGCGTCGGCCCTCGTGTGGGCGCGCTTCCAGGCGCGGTAGTCGTCGATCGACTCGCCCTCGAGCTCGCCGACGTCGATGTCGTCGAGCAGCGGCTCGACCTCGAACGGGACTTCCCGGCCGGCAAGCGCGACCTCGGCGGTCCGGCGCGTGCGGTCGAAGCGGGTGTGCAGGCAGAGCTCGAGCTCGATCCCGTCGAGCTGTGCCGTGAGCGCCTCAGCCTCGGCCTCACCCTGCGCGGTCAGTGCGACGTGCACCGACGGGTCGCCGTTGATGCGGTGGGTCACGTTCAGCTCCGTCTGGCCGTGGCGTACGAGGATGAAGAGCCGCACGTGGCTACCCTACGCTCGCGATGAACGTCCTCTTCCTCTGCATCGGCAACGCGGGGCGCTCGCAGATGGCGCAGGCCTTTCTCGAGCGACTCGGCGGCCACGAGGTCCGGTCGGCGGGAAGCCGCGCCGAGACCCAGCTCCACCCCGAGGTCGTCGAGGCGATGGCCGAGCTGGGCTACGACCTCACCGGGCGGACGCCGCGCCAGCTCGAGCCGGAGGCCGATGCCGCCTGGGCGGACGTGGTCGTGACGATGGGGTGCGGTGACGTCTGTCCGGTGCTCCCGGGCAAGAGCTACGTCGACTGGGGGCTCGAGGATCCGGCCGGGAAGCCGATCGAACGTGTCCGCGAGATCCGCGACGAGATCGAGCGGCGGGTCGCCGGGCTCGCGCTGGAGCTCGACCCACCCCGGCAAGCCTCTGCTTGAATGGACCGGTGACGACCCAGTGACGACCCAGGTCGAGGAGCTCGGGAGCGATACCGTCCGCCTGACGGTGGATGTGCCGGCGCACGACGTCCACCACGCGGTCGAGCACGCCACGTCGGACCTCGCTTCGTCGGTCAAGATTCCCGGGTTCCGGCCCGGCAAGGTGCCGATCCCGATCCTGCAGCAGCGGCTCGGCATGGAGCGCATCTACGCCGAGGCCGTCGACAGCCACATCAGCGGCTGGTTCTGGAACGCTGCCGCGCGGGCGCGGATCCGGCCGGTCGCGCAGCCCCAGTTCGACTACGAGCTGCCGACCGAGGACGAAGCCCCCTGGCGGTTCACGGCGACGGTGCCGGTGCAGCCGAAGGTCGACGTCGTCGACTGGACGACGCTCGAAGTCGGCAAGCCGGATGCGGAGGTGCCCGAGGAGCTCGTCGCGCAGGAGCTCGAGGCGCTCCGCGAGTCGGTCGCAGAGCTCGTGCCCGTCGAGGACCGCCCGGCCCAGGAAGGAGACACCCTCGTCGTCGACATCGCCTCGCCCGACGGCGAGACGCAGCGCGACACGGTCGTCGAGCTCGGCGCGGGGCGACTCGTGGAGGAGGTGGAGGCGGCGCTCGTCGGCGCGTCGGCCGGCGAGACGAAGACCGTCACCTACGAGCTCGCCGACGACTCGACCGCGACGGCCGAGATCACGGTCAAGGAGATCAAGGGCAAGGTGCTGCCCGAGCTCGACGACGAGCTCGCGCGCGCCGCCAGCGAGTTCGACACGATCGCCGAGCTGCGCGCCGACATCCAGCGCCGCCTGCAGGAACAGCTCGACGCCGAGATCGAGGACGCGTTCCGGGCGAACGCCGTCGATGCGCTCGTTGTCGAGTCCAAGGTCAGCCCGGCCGGGCCGCTGGTCGAGTCGCGCACGCGCGAGCTGCTCACGGGCTTCATTCGCTCGCTCGAGCGCCGCGGGATCGCGCCTGACACGTATCTCCAGCTCACCGGCCGCACTGCCGAGCAGCTGACCGCGTCGATGCAGATGGAGGCTGCCCTCTCGGTGGCGCGCGAGCTCGCGCTCGAGGCCGTCGCCGACAAGCTCGGCATCGAGATCTCCGACGACGAGGTCAAGCAGCTCATTCGCGAGCAGGCCGAAGCGGCCGGCGAGGATGCCGACGCGCTGATCGAGGACCTCTGGCAGCACGGCCGCCACGAGGACCTGCGCGAGGACCTGCGCATGCGCGCCGCGCTCGATCGAGTCGCCGCCGAGGTCAAGCCGATCCCGATGGAGCAGGCCGCCGCCCGCGATGCGATCTGGACGCCCGACAAGGAAAAGCCCGAAGCCGAGACGAAACTGTGGACCCCCGGTAACTGATGTGTCTGGAAGCTAAGTTGACTCGAAGCAAGGAGCCTGCATGAGCCCGTTGATCCCGATGGTGATCGAGCAGACGTCGCGTGGCGAGCGCTCGTTCGACATCTACTCCCGCTTGCTGAACGAGCGGATCATCTTCCTCGGAACCCCGGTCGACGACCAGATCGCGAACCTGATCGTGGCGCAGCTCCTGCACCTCGAGTCGGAGGACCCGGACAAGGACATCTCGATGTACATCAACTCGCCGGGCGGCTCGGTCTATGCCGGCCTGGCGATCTACGACACGATGCAGTTCGTCAAGCCGGACATTCAGACGACCTGTGTCGGGATCGCGATGAGCATGGGCGCGCTCCTGCTCGGAGGCGGCGCGGCAGGGAAGCGGTTCGCGCTGCCGAACGCAAAGATCCTGATCCACCAGGTGTCGGGCGGCTTCCAGGGACAGGCGACCGACATCGAAATTGCAGCGCGCGAAACGATCGCGCTGAAGCGTCGCCTCGAAGAGATCATCAGCCACCACAGCGGCCAGAACATCGAGAAAGTCTCCAAGGACATGGAGCGCGATTACTTCCTCACCGCGCAAGAAGCGAACGAGTACGGAATCATTGACAGAGTGATCGAACACCGCTAGCCCGCCAGCTTTTCGTCCTAGACCTAGCCGTTTCCACGAAACCGAGGTACAAGAAGACATGGCCCGCGCTTCCGAAGGCAACGAACAGCTCCTCTGCAGCTTCTGCGGCAAGAGCCAACGGCAGGTCAAGAAGCTGATCGCGGGCCCGGGCGTCTACATCTGCGACGAGTGCATCGATCTCTGCAACGAGATCATCGACGAGGAGCTGACGACTCCGACGCAGCTCGACCTCGACAACCTGCCGCGCCCGCTCGACATCTACTCCGTGCTGAACGACTACGTCGTCTCGCAGGAGGAAGCGAAGCGGACGCTCGCGGTCGCGGTCTACAACCACTACAAGCGCGTCCGCATGGGTCAGGAGGACGGCGACGTCGAGCTGCAGAAGTCGAACATCCTCCTGCTCGGGCCGACGGGCTGCGGGAAGACGCTGCTGGCGCAGACGCTGGCGCGCATCCTGAACGTGCCGTTCGCGATCGCGGACGCGACCGCTCTCACCGAGGCCGGCTACGTCGGCGAGGACGTCGAGAACATCCTCCTCAAGCTGATCCAGGCGGCCGACTTCGACATCAAGAAGGCCGAGACCGGGATCATCTACATCGACGAGGTCGACAAGATCGCGCGCAAGGCGGACAACCCGTCGATCACGCGCGACGTGTCGGGCGAGGGCGTGCAGCAGGCGCTCCTGAAGATCCTCGAGGGGACGGTGGCCTCGGTGCCGCCGCAGGGCGGGCGCAAGCACCCGCACCAGGAGTTCCTCTCGATCGACACGACGAACATCCTCTTCATCTGCGGCGGCGCGTTCGCCGGGCTCGACAAGATCATCGGCCGGCGGATCGGCAAGAACTCGGTCGGCTTCGGCGCCGACGTTCGCTCCAAGCATTCCGAGGAGAGCGCCGAGCTGCTCTCCGACGTCATGCCCGAGGACCTGCTCAGCTTCGGCCTGATCCCGGAGTTCATCGGCCGCCTGCCCGTCATCTCGGCCGTGCACCAGTTGCGCCGCGACGACCTCGTCCAGATCCTGACCGAGCCCAAGAACGCGCTCACGCGCCAGTACCAGCGCTTCTTCGGCTACGACTCGATCGAGCTCGAGTTCCGCGAGGACGCGCTCTGGGAGATCGCCGACAAGGCGCTGCTGCGCGAGACCGGCGCCCGCGGCCTGCGCTCGATCATCGAGAACGCGCTCCTCGACGTGATGTTCGAGCTGCCGTCGCGCAAGGACGTCTCCAAATGCGTGATCACCAAGGAGACGATCTCGAAGGGCCTGAAGCCGACGCTCGTCACGAGCGCCGACGGCATCGCCGACGAGTCCGACGCGCTCGCCGAAGAGTCGGCCTAGCCCTTTCTGTCGATAGGCTCGGCGGATGGCCGACGTCGATGCTGCCGATCCGCGGGAGGTCGCCGCGAAGGGCCGCGAGCTCTCCGGGATGGACTACATCGAGGCGATCGTCGCCGGTGAGCTGCCGGCGCCGCCGATCTCGGAGCTGATGGGCTTCCGCTTGGTCTCGGCCGAACCGGGCCGCGCCGTCTTCGAGATGGAGCCCGGCCCGCAGCACTACAACCCGATCGGCTCGGTGCACGGCGGCATCGCGTTGACGCTGCTCGACTCGGCGATGGGGTGCGCCGTGCACACGACGCTCGAGCGGGGCGTCGGCTACACGACGCTCGAGGTGAAGACGAACTTCGTCCGTCCGATCACCGCCGACACGGGGGTGATTCGCTGTGAGGGCATCGTCATCCACGGGGGCTCGCGGGTCGCGACCGCAGAGGGGAAGCTGACCGACGCCGCCGGGAAGCTGCTCGCGCACGGGACCACGACCTGCCTGATCTTCCAGTGAGCTTCACCACCAGGCCGGAGCTCCGCGGCACCTTCGGAATGGTCGCGTCGACCCATTGGCTCGCCTCCGCGGCGGGGATGTCAGTGCTCGAGCGCGGCGGCAACGCCTTCGACGCCGCCGTCGCCACCGGGCTGACGCTGCAGGTCGTCGAGCCGCACCTGAACGGTCCCGGCGGCGAGGTTCCCGCGCTGCTCTTCCCGGTCGAGCGGGGCGAGCCGGTCGCGCTCTGCGGCCAGGGCGTCGCGCCCGCGGCGGCGACGATCGAGCGTTACCGCGAGCTCGGCCACGAGCTCGTTCCCGGCACCGGCGTCCTCGCCGCGTGCGTTCCCGGCGCGTTCGGCGGCTGGCTGCTGATGCTGGAGCAGTTCGGCACCTGGCGCCTGGAGGACGTGCTCGCGTTCGCGATCGGCTACGCGGAGGAGGGCTTCCCGCTGCTCGCCGCGATCCGCGCGAAGATCGACAGCACCGAAGAGCTGCTGAGCGAGTGGCCCGGGTCGAGCGAGCTCTACCTCCCCGCGCCCGAGGTCGGCGCCCTCTTCCGGAATCCCGCGCTGGCGGCGACGTACCGTCGCATCCTCGACGAGGCGCGGGGCGGCTCCCGCGAGGACGAGATCGAGAAGGCGCGCCGCGCCTACTACGAAGGCTTCGTCGCCGAGGAGATCGACCGCTTCGTCGCGGCGGAGGACGGGCTCCTGACGGGCGACGACATGGCTCGCTGGCGGGCGACGCTCGAGCCGGTCGCGTCGCTCGAGTACCACGGCCTGACCGTGTGCAAGACGCTGCCGTGGGCGGCAGGCCCGGTTGGCCTGCAGCAGCTGGCGCTGCTCGACGGCTTCGACCTCGCCGAGCTCTCCCCGGCCGAGCTCGTGCACGTCGTCACCGAGTGCGCGAAGCTCGCCTTCGCCGATCGCGACGCGCTCTACGGCGACGGCGAGGTTCCTCTGCGAGACGCTGCTGTCGCCCGAGTACAACGCCGAGCGGCGGGCGCTCGTGGGCGAGGACGCGTCGGACGACTACCGACCCGGGCTCGGGCACCTGCCGACGGTCGTCGGAGCCGCGATCACTCCCGGCGCCGGCGAGCCGACCCGCGGCGACACCGTCCACCTCGACGTCGTCGACCGCTGGGGGAACATGGTCTCGGCGACGCCGAGCGGCGGCTGGCTGCAGAGCTCGCCCGTGATCCCGAAGCTGGGCTGGCCGCTCGGCACCCGCGCGCAGATGTTCTGGCTCGAGGAGGGCCTGGCCTCGTCGCTCCGCCCAGGCGCACGGCCGCGGACGACGCTCTGCCCCGGCCTCGCGCTTCGAGACGGGAAGCCGTACCTCGCCTGGGGGACACCCGGCGGCGACCAGCAGGAGCAGTGGGCGCTCCACGTCTTCCTCCGCCACGTCGACCTCGGGCTCGACCTGCAGCAGGCGATCGACGCGCCCGAGTTCCACACCGACCACCTGATCTCGTCGTTCTATCCCCGCGGCTTCGCGCGGCGCTCCGTCACGGTCGAGTCGCGCTTCGGCGACGACGTGGCCGACGACCTGCGCCGGCGCGGGCACGACGTCGAGGTGTCCGGCCCCTGGACGCTCGGCCGTGTCACCGCCGTCGCCCGCGAGCCGGACGGCCTGCTCAAGGCCGGCGCGAATCCGCGCGGCATGCAGGGCTACGCCGTCGGCCGCTGAACCTCGCGCGGTGCACCCGATGCCCCACCTGCGCCTGTTTCTGGCCCGAAAGCCGCCGCGGGCGCACCACGTCCTCCGCGGCCGGCTGCTGGCGGCGCTCGTGCTCGTCGCCGTCGCCGATGCCGTCGGGACGATCCTGATGTGGCTCTTCGAGGACGACGTCGCGCGGAGTGAGATCCACAACCTCTGGGACGCGTTCTTCTTCACGACCGTGCAGCTGCTCACGGTCTCGTCGCAGATGCGGAACCCGGTGACGACAGGCGGCCGGATCGTCGACATCGGGCTCGAGCTGATCGCGCTCGGCCTCGTGTCGGCGATCGCGGGCGTCTTCGCCTCGTTCTTCCTCCACCTCGGGCGCGAGCAGGAGGAGCCGGCGGCGCCTAGGCGGTCTTCGAGAGCGCTTCGTCGCGGACGGCGTGCATGTCGCGCGCCGCCACCTGCTCGCCGCACTCGGGGCAGGCGAGGTGCGGCATCACCGTGGCGCCGCAGTTCTTGTGCGTCAGCACCATCGCGCGGCCGCCGGCGTGCTTCGCGCCCCAGTCCATGATCGTCAGCAGGACCGGGTAGAGGTCGAGGCCTCGCTCGGTCAGGCGGTACTCGTGCCGCTCCGGCCGCTCCTGGTAGAGCTCCTTGCGCAGGATCCCGTGCAGCACGAGCGTGTTCAGCCGGTCGCTGAGGATGTTCCGCGCGATGCCCGTATTTCGCTGCAGCTGCTCGAAACGGCGCACGCCGAGGAAGGTCTCGCGGAGCACGAGCAGCGTCCAGCGCTCGCCGACGACGGCCAGCGTGTTCCCCACGGCGCAGTTGTCGCGCGTCCAGTCGTGTCCGTGCATC
This sequence comes from uncultured Gaiellaceae bacterium, assembly GCA_963820565.1. Classification (GTDB taxonomy): domain Bacteria; phylum Actinomycetota; class Thermoleophilia; order Gaiellales; family Gaiellaceae; genus Gaiellasilicea. The sequence goes on along the minus strand of CAWGAD010000005.1, from coordinate 46,787 downwards.
GGCACATAGTTGCATTTTGCAACCCACTCGTCTAGTGTCAGTAGCGAAAAGCAACGGACAGGAGAGGGCGATGACCCGCACGCGCACGATCACGTGGCAAGACCCCGCCGAAGCCGCCGCGCTGTCCTCCGGCCTCACCGGGCTCGAGATCCTCCACCGCATCTCCTCCGGCCTGATCCCGGCGCCGCCGGCCGCCGAGCTCGTCGGCTTCGCGCCGACGTACGTCATGCCTGGTCGGGTCGTCTTCGCCTACGAGCCGCGCGAGGAGCACTACAACACCCTCGGCGCCGTGCACGGCGGCATCCTCACGACCGTGCTCGACACCGTGATGGGCTGCGCGATCCACTCGAAGCTCGAGGCCGGCATCGCGCCGGTGACGATCGAGCTGAAGACGAGCTTCGTGCACCCCGTGACGCTCGGCTCGGGGATTCTCCGAGCGGAGGGAAGCGTCGTCCATCCCGGCTCCCGCGTCGCGACCGCGGAGGCGAGACTGGAAGGCGAGGACGGCACGCTCTATGCGCACGCGTCGTCCACCTGGCTCATCTACGACCTCGCGGACAAGGTGAAGAAGGAGCCGCTCGCCGCCTAGGCGGCTCCTACAATGCGGCGATGGAGCCGCTGTACAAGCCCGAAGGCGTCGAGGAGCGCTGGCAGCGCACCTGGGAGGACGAGGGCCTCTACCGCGCCGGCGCGGGCAAGCGGCGCGACGAGACGTTCGTCATCTGCGTGCCGCCGCCGAACGTCACCGGCGCGCTGCACATGGGCCATGCGTTCAACGGCTCGATCCAGGACGTCCTGATCCGCTGGCACCGGATGCGGGGCTACGACACGCTCTGGCAGCCCGGGCTACGACCACGCAGGCATCGCGACGCAGAACGTGGTCGAGAAGCAGCTCGCCAGCGAAGGCACGTCGACGTAAGGAGCTCGGCCGGGAGGCGTTCGTCGAGCGGGTCTGGAGGCACCTGGACGAGACCGGCCGCACGATCATGGGTCAGTTCCGGCGCCTGGGCGCCTCGCTCGACTACAGCCGCGAGCGCTTCACCATGGACGACCGCTACATCGAGGCCGTCATGCGCTTCTTCGTCCACCTCTGGGACCGGGACTGGATCTACCGCGCCGAGCGGATCGTCAACTGGTGCCCCTTCCACGAGACCGCGATCTCGGATCTCGAGGTCGAGCACGTCGACATGGACGACACGCTCACCTACGCCCGCTATCCGCTCGTCGACGGGACGGGCCACATCACGATCGCGACCGTCCGTCCCGCGACGATGCTGGCGGACGTCGCCGTGGCCGTCCATCCCGACGACGAGCGCTACCGCTACGCCGTCGGCAAGGACGTCGTCGTCCCGTACGCCGAGCGCATCGTCCCGGTGATCGCGGACGAGCGCGTCGACCCGGAGTTCGGGACCGGCGCGCTCAAGATCACGCCGGGGCACGACCCGACCGACTTCGAGATCGGCCGCGACCACGCCTTGCCGATCATCACCGTGATCGGCCCCGACGGCCGCATGAACGAGAACGCCGGCGACCTCGCCGGGAAGACGCAGCAGGAGGCCGACGAGGCGATCCTCGCCTGGCTGAAGGACCACGATTGGCTGGAGAAGCGAGAGCACTACCGCCATGCCGTCGGCACCTGCGAGCGCTGCCACACGCGGATCGAGCCGCTCGTCTCGTTGCAGTGGTGGGTCGCGATGGAGGAGCCGCGCAAGCCCGCGCTGACGGCGCTGCGCGAGCGGCGCGTCCGCTACCACCCGGAGTCGCAGCACCAGTTCGCGATCCGCTCGCTCGAGGAGATTCCCGACTGGAACATCTCCCGCCAGCTCTGGTGGGGTCACCAGCAGCCGCTCTGGTACTGCCCGGACGGCCACGTCACCTGCGCCTGGCCGCCGCCGGACGCCTGCGCGGTGTGTGGCTCAGCCGAGCTCGAGCGCGACCCCGACGTCCTCGACACCTGGTTCTCGTCGGCGCTCTGGCCGTACGCGACGCTGGGCTGGCCGGAGCAGACGCCCGAGCTCGAGCGCTACTACCCGGGTGACGTCAACTCGACGGCCCGCGAGATCATCCGGCTCTGGGAGAACCGGATGATCTGGACGGGGATCGAGCTGCAGGGAGAGATTCCCTTCACGGACGTGATCATCCACTCGACGATCCTGGCCGCCGACGGGCGCCGGATGTCGAAGAGCCTCGGCACCGGCGTCGACCCGCTCGACCTGATCGCGAAGCACGGCGCCGACGCGACCCGCTACGGGCTGCTGAAGATGTCCTCGACCCAGGACGTCCGCTTCACCGAGGGCCCGCTCGAGGAAGGGCGGAAGCTCACGAACAAGCTCTGGAACGTGTCCCGGCTCCTGCTCGGTGAACGAGTCGAGCCCGCCGAGCGGCCTTCGTCGGTCGAGGAGCGCTGGATCCTCGCCCGGCTCGATGCCGTCCGGGCGGAGGTCGAGCGGGACTGGTCGGCGTTCGAGTTCTCGCCCGCGGTGAGCGCGCTCTACCACCTCACCTTCGACGACTTCTGCGACTGGTACGCCGAGGCGATCAAGCCTCGCCTGGCGGAGGACGACGTGCGCGCGACGGCGCTGGCCGCGCTCGAGAAGCTGCTGAAGCTGCTCCATCCGGTTTTGCCGCACGTGACCGAGGAGATCTGGTCGCAGTTCCACGACGATCGCCTGATCGTGTCGGCGTGGCCCGAAGCGGACGAGACCTACGCAGCCGACCTGCACGCGCTCGACGAGGTCCAGGAGGCGGCCGCGATCTTCCGGCGCAGCGGCGTCACCGTCCCGCTCGAGGGCGACGCGCAGCGGATCTTCGAGGCCGTCGTCCGGCCCGAGCGGGTGAAGTCGAACGGGAACGCCGACGCCGAGATCGAGCGCCTGCGCAAGGAGGTCGAGCGCGGGGAGCGCATGCTCGCCAACGAGAAGTTCGTCGCGAACGCCAAGCCCGACGTGGTCGAGGCCGAGCGCGAGAAGCTCGCCCGCTATCGGCGTGAGCTCGATGCCCTCTCTGGCTGACGCGACCGCCTGGATCGCGTCGCTCAGCCCGTGGCCGGAGGAGTTCGGGCTCGGGCGGATGCGGACGCTGCTCGGCGCGCTCGGCGATCCGAATCTCGCCTACCCGGCGATCCACGTCGTCGGCACGAACGGGAAGTCGACCGCGACGCGGACGATCGAGGCGTTCCTGCTGGCCGAAGGGCTGTCCGTGGGCGCGACGGTGTCGCCGCACGTGGGCAGCTGGGCCGAGCGGATCACCGTCGACGGCCGGCCGGCCGACTTCGAGGCTGCGGTCGCGCGCGTCCGGCCCGAGGCCGAGGCGCAGGAGGCGACGCAGTTCGAGACGATCTGCGCGGCTGCGTTCGCGGAGTTCGCGGCCCGGGGCGTGGACGTCGCGGTCGTCGAGGCGGGGCTCGGCGGCCGGCTCGACGCGACGAACGTGCTCCGGTCGCACGTCGTCCTGCTCACGAACGTCGGGCTCGAGCACACCGACGTGCTGGGGGAGACGCGCGAGGAGATCGCCGCCGAGAAGCTCGCCGTCGTTCAGGAGGGGACGGTCGCCGTGCTGCCGGACGAGGAGTTCGCACATCTCGCCGGGCCGAACGTCGTCCTCGGCGGCGCGCGGGAGGCGGCGGAGGCGTTTCTCGGCCGGCCGGTCGAGCGCGAGGTCGAGATCGCGCTGCCCGGTCGATTCGAACGGAGGGGCGACGAGATCCACGACGGCGCTCACAACGCCGACGGCGTCCGCTGGCTCGTCGCCCGGCTCGAACGCGACGACTACACCGTCGTCGCCTCGATCCTGCGCGACAAGGACGTCGTCGCGATGCTCTCGACGCTGGCGACCAGGGGCCGCCGCTTCGTGGCGACCCAGTCGTCGAACGACCGCGCGCTCCCCGCTCCAGAGCTCGCGCGGCTTGCGGCGGACCACTTCCAGGAGGTCGAGATCGAGCCGGATCCCGTGGCTGCGCTCGCCCGGGGCCGCTCGAAACCGCCGGTGCTCGTCACCGGCTCTCTCTATCTTCTCGCCGACCTCGCAAGGAACGACGCCTAACATGACGAAGATGCGCGAGCGGGTGACCGTGCTCGCTTTTGCGACCGCGGTGCTCGTGTTCATTGTCGGTTCCGCGTTCGCGATTGGCTATCTGGTGGGAAGACTGCTCTTGTGATCCTCGCCGCGACCACAACCAACGACGACCTGCTCGGAGGAGTGAACGACTTCTTCGACTCCGGCGCCTGGATGGTGATCCGGAACCTGACCGGTTTCTTCGTCGTCGTCTTCTGGCTCGCGACGGCGTACTGGGTCTACAAGGACGCACGCAGGCGGATCGAGGACGGCTGGCTCGTCGCGATGGCCGTCGTGCTCGGGCTCGTGCCGTTCATCGGCCCGATCGTCTACCTCTTCTTCCGGCCGCCGGAGTACATCGAAGACGTGCGCGAGCGCGAGCTCGAGATCCGCGCGATGGAGGAGCGGCTCGCCAAGCGCGACCTGCACTGCCCCGTCTGCCGCGCCGCGGTCGAGTCGACGTTCCTCGTCTGCCCGGTCTGCACGACGCGGTTGAAGCAGGCGTGCGTGAAGTGCTCGAGCCCGCTCGAGGCGCTCTGGCAGATCTGCCCGCACTGCGCCACGCCGGTCGCGACACCGACGCTGCCCGGGGTCGACGACACGATCGCGACTCCTGGACCGCACCCCGCAAGCGCGCGTCGGGCGACAGTAGCGCCCTGGCCGGCTGCGCCTCCCGGCCGCGGAGCCGGCCTCCGGCGCAGCCTCGCGCCGCTCCAGCCGGCGGCCCGTACCTCCGTACTGTTCCACCGGCCTACGCACCGCGAGCGACACGCCAGGAGCGCTACTGCGTAACATCCGCGGCCGTGGCCGTGGAGCGCACCCTGATCCTGATCAAGCCTGACGCCGTCGAGCGCTTGCTCGCCGGCGAGATCCTCGGTCGGATCGAGCGGCGCGGCTTCACCGTCGTCGGCGGCAAGCTCCTGCTGGTGAGCGAGAGCCTCGGCAAGGAGCACTACGCCGAGCACGCCGAGAAGCCGTTCTTCGTCGAGCTCGTCCAGTTCATCACCTCGGCTCCGACCTGGGCCCTCGTGGTCGAGGGCGAGGGGGCGATCAAGACGATGCGCACGACGATCGGCGCCACGAATCCGGCCGACGCGGCGCCGGGCACGATCCGCGGCGACCTGGCCACGTCGATGCCGAACAACCTCGTCCACGGCTCCGATTCGCCCGAGTCGGCGCAGCGCGAGATCGCGCTCTGGTTCGCCGCCGACGAGCTCCTCTGAGCACGCACGTCGTCGACCCGATCCTGCTCGCGTCGACGAGCCCGCAGCGGCGCGAGATCCTCACCCAGCTCGGGATCCCGTTCGACGTCACCAGTCCCGAGTACGTCGAGCACGACCCACCGGACGCGGACGCAGTCGAGCTCGTGCGCGAGCACGCCCGCGGCAAGGCCCGGTCGGTTGCTCACCTCGGCGGCCCTCACCGCCCGGTTCTCGGGTGTCGACACCGCGGTCGCGCTGGGCGACCGGATCTTCGGCAAGCCGGCGTCGCTCGAGGAGGCCGAGTGGATGCTCGAGGAGCTCGCGGGCAAGACGCACGTCGTCGTCTCCGGCCTGGCGCTGATCACGGCAGGCTGGGAGCTCGTCGAGCACGAGGAGACGCGCGTCACCTTCCGCGAGCTGACGCCGCGCGAGCTCGCGGTGCACATGGCGCACGGCGAGTGGGAGGGCCGCGCGGGCGCGTACGCGATCCAGGGCCGCGGCGCCGCGCTCGTCGAGCGGATCGAGGGCGACTACCTGAACGTCGTCGGCCTGCCGGCTGCACTGCTCGTCCGCCTGCTCGCGGAGCGCTTTCCGGGCGCGTACGGGTACGGCTAGGCCGCGGCTTCTGCGCCGACCGCCGGGGACTGTCCCCGGGACTGTCCCCGCCTCGGGCGGCACGGGGAGCGCCGCGTCGACGAAGTCGCAGAGGACACGGGCGGCACCAGCCGGCGACGTTCCGAACGCCGATGCGAGGCGATCCTGCGAGAGGAAGCGAGGCATCGGCGCGAGCCCGATCGACGCGCGATAGCTGCTCCAGCGCCACTGCTCAGGGCGCTCGCAGAGACCTGCGCGCACGGGATTCAGCACGACGTACCTGACTGATTCAGGCGAGATACGCATCGTCCCGAATCGGTTTCGCGTGGAAGCGGCCCTGGAAGAGGTGGCCGCGATAGCCGTGGACGCGATTGAAGCGCTGCGCGTAGACGCCGTTGATGCGGTGCATCGCGAGCGAGAGCTCCGCGACCTCGGCCTCCACGACCAGGTGGAAGTGATTCGGCATCAAGCAATACGCCAGAACGGTCCAGCTCGCGATCTTGTCGGTCACGTGGTCGAGAAGCGACAGCAGGGCGAGCGCGTCTCGTTCGTTCACGAACAACGGGAGACGGCGAACCGTACGGGCGGTGACGTGGAACAGACCGCTGCCGAGCTCCTTGCGTGCCAGTCGCGCCATTGCTCTCGAGGGTACGCAGCGAAAGTCGCTGCCGCCCAATCCGTTGCTGAATCGCTTCGAAGTTGTCGCGGACTCGTTCGGGGACTGTCCCCGGGACTGTCCCCGAGCCTCGCGTCCGCCTGCTCGCGGAGCGCTTTCCAGGCGCGTACGGGTACGGCTAGGAGGTCCGGGGTACACTCGGTGGCTGCTTATGGGCATCTTTCGCTCGATGAGCGGCTTCGGGGGCCGCGACATGGCCGTGGACCTCGGGACCGCCAACACACTCGTCTACGTCCGCGGTCGCGGCATCGTCCTGTCCGAGCCCTCGGTCGTCGCAATCGACCAGCGCACCGGCGAGGTGCACGCGGTCGGTGTCGAGGCGAAGCGGATGCTCGGGCGCACGCCGGGCACGATCGCGGCGATCCGCCCGCTCAAGGACGGCGTCATCGCCGACTTCGACGTCACCGAGCAGATGCTCCGGCACTTCATCCAGAAGGTCCATCAGCACCGCTTTGCGCACCCACGCGTCGTCGTCTGCGTCCCGTCGGGCGTGACCGGTGTCGAGAAGCGCGCGGTCGAGGAGGCGACGCTCTCCGCCGGCGCGCGCCAGGCCTATCTGATCGAGGAGCCGATGGCCGCTGCGATCGGCGCCGGCCTACCGGTCGCCGAGCCGACCGGGAACATGATCGTCGACATCGGCGGCGGCACGACCGAGGTCGCCGTGATCTCGCTCGGCGGCATCGTCGTCTCGCAGAGCCTCCGTGTCGGCGGCGACGAGATGGACGACGCGATCGTCAACCACATCAAGAAGGAGTACAAGCTCCTGATCGGCCAGCAGACCGCCGAGGAGATCAAGCTCGAGGTCGGCTCTGCCTTCCGCATGCGCGAGGAGGTGCAGGCGGAGGTGCGCGGGCGCGACATGCTCACCGGCCTGCCGAAGACCGTGATCCTCTCCTCGGAGGAGATCCGGCACGCGCTCGACGAGCCGGTGACGCAGATCATCGACGCGATCCGCTCGACGCTCGACAAGACCCCGCCCGAGCTCGCCGCGGACATCATGGACCGCGGGATCGTCCTCGCCGGCGGCGGCGCCCTTCTGCACGGCCTCGACGAGCGCCTGCGCCACGAGACCCAGATGCCGGTGCACCTGGCCGAGAGCCCGCTCACCTGCGTCGCGGTCGGCTCCGGGCGCAGCCTGGAGGAGTTCGAGGCGATCCACCGCAGTGCGCGCGCCCGCAAGGGCCGCAACGGACGCGGCCGCTACTAGGCTTCAGGGCCTACGTGTCGCCGATCCGGTCGACCGGCCAGTAGCGAATCTCGGCCCGGCCGATGATCTTCCCCCGCGGGACCGTGCCCCAGCGGCGTGAGTCGCACGACATCGTCCTGTTGTCTCCCAGCACGAAGTAGCTGCCGGCGGGGACGCGCCCCCAGCTGCCGGATTCGGCCCCGCGGTAGGCGGCCGGGAGATACGGCTCGCGCAGCTCGACGCCGTCGATCAAGACCTGTCCGTTGCGCATCGAGACCACCTCTCCCGGAAGGCCGACGATCCGCTTGATGAAGACTCCGCCGGCAGGACACGCGTTCTGCACCGCCGTCGGCGTGTCGAACACGACGATGTCACCGCGAGCTGGATCCTGGAAGTGGTAGATGAGGCGGTTTGCGATCACTCGATCGGAGAAGCGGCCCTGACATCCGGTGTTCGGCTTCGCGCAGTGCAGCGTCGGTTCCATCGACGCGAGGGGATCCGGTATGGCTTCGCGACCTCCGCCTGGAACGCCAAAACGATGAGTACGGCGAGCGTGATCGTGATCGCCCAGTCGACCAGCGTGCGAACCGGGCGGGGCAGACGCGAGAGTGAGCGGTCGAGCACACGCATCCCTGGAGAGTGCCACGCCGCGAACACCTGCCGGTGACCTGGCTAGACTAAAACGCTCGTGCCACGCAACCGCACCGCAAGATCGGCGGTGCTGGGCCTTCCCGTCCGGCGAACCGCCTCGCGACCGCTCTCCTCCCGCAGCACCAGCGCCCTCCGGCGCCGGATCGTGCTGGGGACGCTGGTCCTGCTCTCGCTTGCCCTGATCACGGTCTCGTTCCGGGAAGATGCGAACGGTCCGCTGCACGACGCCCAGGGCGCGGTCGCCAGCGTGCTGCAGCCGCTCGAGATCGCCGTCGAGCGGGTGGCACGGCCGTTCCGCGACGCGTACGGCTGGACGAAGGATCTCTTCAACGCACGCTCCGAGAACGAGCAGCTGCGCGCGGAGAACCTGCAGCTGAAGCAGCAGGTGGTCCAGGCCGAGTCCGCACTCCAGCAGAACGTGATCTTCAGGCAGCTGCTCGACTACCAGGGCGCGCCGACGTTCCCCGAGGACTACGTCGGCGTCGCGACGCAGGTGATCTCACAGCCTTCGGGAGCGTTCGAGCAGGAGATCGTCGTCGCGGCCGGCTCCGACGACGGCGTCGTCCAGGGCTCGCCGGTGGTCACCGCCGCCGGTCTCGTCGGCACCGTCACGACGCTCAACGAGGGCGCCGCCCGCGTCCGCCTGATCACCGACCAGTCGAGCGCGGTCCCGTCGATCGACCTCCGCACACGGGCGGATGGAATCGTCGAGCCGCAGTCGGGCGGCGCGCTGATGCTCGACCGCGTCTTGAAGAAGGAGAACGTGAACGTCGGCGACGAGATCGTCACCGCCGGCTGGCGCTCCGGGCAGCTGTCCTCGCTCTACCCGAAGGGAATCATGGTCGGCCGGGTCACGTTCGTCGGCCGGCTCAGCACCGACCTCTACCAGCAGGTGCTGATCCGCTCGGACGTCGACTTCTCGGCCCTCGACTCGGTGTTCGTGCTCGTCTCCAACAAACCCGCGCCGCAGCTCCCGTGACCGACCACCTGCTCGTCGCCGCGATCGTCTTCGTCGCGTCCCTGCTCCAGGTGACCCTCGTCGCCTCCCTGGACATCGGCGGCGGCGCAGCCGATCTGCTGCTGCTCTCTCTGCTCCCGATCGCCTTCCTCCGCGGCTCGATCACCGGAGCGGCGGCGGGCTTCTTCGGCGGCCTGCTCATCGACGTGATGACGCTCGACACGCTCGGCGTCACGGCGCTGCTCTACGCGCTCGCCGGCTACTGGGCCGGCCGCTACGGCGAGACCACGGGGCGCGACCGGCTGCACGCGCCGCTGCTCGCCGTGCTCGTCGCCACGATCGGGATCGCGTACGCCGGCTTCGGCCTCCACTTCCTGCTCGGCGAAGAGGTGTCGGCGCGGCTCGCGCTCTTCGACACGCTGCTGCCGAGCGTCCTCCTGAACCTCGCGCTCGGCGTGCCGGTGTACGCACTCTGTCGCTCGGCACTGGGATGGACCGGCGCGGAGCGAGTCTCGGAGGTGCGGCTCCTTGGCTAGCTTCTACGGCGAGCGGCGCTCGCCGTCGCGCCGGTTCCTGCCGCCCGACCCACGCGTCGCGGAGCCGTATCGCTTCACCCCGCAGCTGGCGTTGCGGATCGGCGTGCTCGCGGCGCTCGCGTTGATCATCTTCGCGATCCTCTTCCTCCGCCTCTGGGCGCTGCAGGTGCTCTCGGGCGACCGCTACCTGAACGCCGCGCAGAACAACCAGCTGCGGACGATCCAGGTCGAGGCAGCGCGCGGCTCGATCCTCGACCGCCGTGGCAGGACGATCGTCTCGAACGTCCCCGGCACGGCGGTGCAGATCTGGACGGCCGACCTGCCGGAGGAGGGGCGCTATGCGATGTTCAGGAAGCTCTCGAAGATCCTGCGGGTGCCGCTCCCGAAGCTGACGAAGGCCCTGAAGCAAGGGCGCATCGACCCGCTGACACCGATCCTGGTCAAGACGGCCGTGCACGAGGATCAGGTCGCCGCCCTGAAGGAGCGGAGCGACGAGTTCCCCGGGGTCGAGGTCGTCGGGACCTATCTGCGCGACTACGAGCACCGCGCCCTCGCGGCCCAGCTGCTCGGCTACGTGGGCGAGATCTCGCCCGAGGAGCTCGAGCGGCTGGAGAAGGCGGGCTACCGGCCCGGCGAGAAGATCGGCAAGACCGGAGTCGAGGCCGCGTTCGACACCTACCTCCGCGGCACGGCCGGTGCGGCCCAGCTTCGCGTCGACTCGCTCGGCCGGCCGCAGGGCGCCTACGTGCCGCGTCGTCCTGCGCAGCCGGGCAACAGCGTGCGGCTCACGATCGACATCGGCCTCCAGCGCGCGGCCGAGCGGGCGCTCCTCGACGGGATCGAGCTGGCCAAGGCGAACGAGGCCTGGAACGCGGACGGCGGCGCGATCGTCGCGCTCGACCCGCGTGACGGCGCCGTCCTGGCGATGGCCTCGAACCCGACCTACAAGCCGTCGGTCTACGTCGGCCGCGTCGATCCGAAGAAGCTGGAGCCGCTCACCGTCGAGAAGGTGGCGAAGGAGCGCAACTACCCGGGGATCAACCGCGCGATCGCCGGCGTCTACCCGCCCGGCTCGACGTTCAAGCCGCTGACCGCGCTCGCGGCGATCTCGGACGGCCTGCTCTCGCCGCACGAGTACATCCAGTGCACGCCGTACGTCGAGTACGGGCTCGACAAGTTCCCGTTCAAGAACTGGAATCAGTTCACGAACGCGCCGATGACCTTGACGACGGCGCTCTCGCAATCGTGCGACACGTACTTCTACGACCTCGGCAACCGCTACTACGAGCGCGGCGAGAACGAGCGCAAGTACTGGACGGCGATGCAGGAGTGGGCGAAGAAGTTCGGCTTCGGCCAGGCCGGCAGGGCTCGACATCGGCGGCGAGGCGACGGGCCTGCTGCCGACGCCCGCGTGGCGCAAGCGCATCGGTCGCACCGCGTGGGACCGGGCGTGGAACCCGGGCGACCTGATCCAGCTCGCGATCGGCCAGAAGGACATGACGGTCACGCCCTTGCAGATGGCGCGCTTCTACGCCGCGCTCGCGAACGGCGGCAAGCTCGTGACCCCCTACCTCGTCTCCGGCATCGAGCAGCCGGGGAACGACCAGCAGCCGCCGGTGACGCTGCGCCCGTTCCCGCCGGCGCCGCCGAAGGCGATCGACGTCAACCCGGAGGCGCTCAGCTTCGTGCGCGAAGGGCTCTACGAGGCGACGCACGACTCCGAAGGCACCTCGTCAGGCGTGTTCGGCAGCTTCCCGGTGCCGGTCGCGGGCAAGACGGGAACGGCGGAGAAGGTCGTCAACCTGCCCGGCTATCCGGTGGGCCACCAGGAGGACCAGGCCTGGTGGTGCGGCTGGGGCCCGTTCGACGGCAGCACGTACGTGACGAAGACCGGCGCGCCGGCGGCCGCCGATCGTCGTCTGCGCCCTGATCGAGAACGGCGGCCACGGCGGTACCGCCGCGGCGCCGGCGGCGCTGAAGGTGTTCGAGTACTGGTTCCAGGAGCAGGCCGGCGTCCAGGGAGTGGTTCCGAGTGATTGATTACGCCTCCGGAACCGCGTCCCGCGAGCACGTCGACGTCTTCGGCTTCCTGCGCCGGCTCGACTGGCTGTTGCTCATGGGCGTCGCTGCGCTCGTCGGCTACGGCTTGTGGGCGGTCGCCGGAATCACCCGGTTCGACGTCGCCGGGAACGAGAACTACTACGTCGTCCGGCAGGCGCTGGCTGCCGGGACTCGGCTTCGCCGGCTTCCTCGTCGCGCTCGCGATCGACCCCGACCGCTATCGCCGGGCGCAGAAGGCGATCTACGGCGTCACGCTCCTGCTGATGCTGCTCGTCTTCCCGCTCGCCGACACGACGCGTGGCTCGAAGCGCTGGATCGAGCTCGGGCCCTTCCAGTTCCAGCCCTCCGAGTTCGGCAAGCTGCTCTTCGTCCTCGCCCTGGCGGGATTCCTGGCCGACCGCATCCGCCGGCTGAACGAGCCGAAGGTGATCCTGCAGGCGATCGGGCTGGCGCTCGTTCCGATCGCGCTCGTCTTCAAGCAGCCCGACCTCGGGACTGCGCTCGTCTACACCGCGGCGCTCGCCGCCTGCCTCTTCATCGCCGGCGTCCGCTGGAGCCATCTCGCCGCGCTGGCGACGGTCGCCGCGCTCGTCATCGCGAGCGTGGTCTGGTTCCTGCCCGCGGCCGGGATCGAGGTGCTGGAGCCCTACCAGACCAAGCGCCTGACCGGGTTTGCCAATCCGGACAGCGACCCTTCGGGCGCGACGTACAACGTCACGCAGTCGATCACGGCGGTCGGAGCAGGCGGGCTCGACGGACGCGGGGTCGACGCGGCCACGCAGACCCGGCTCGACTACCTCCCCGAGCACGCGACGGACTTCGTCTTCGCCTCGCTCGCCGAGCAACGCGGCTTCTTCGGCGCCTCGCTGCTGCTCGGGCTCTACCTGCTCGTCGTCTGGCGCGGGCTCCGCGTGATCACGGTCGCGCGCGACGCGTTCGGCGCGATCGTGGCAGGCGGGATCGTGGTCGCCTTCCTCTTCCAGGTGTTCATCAACGTCGGCATGACGATGGGGATCGCCCCCGTGACGGGAATTCCGCTTCCGTTCGTCACCGTCGGCGGCTCCTCGATGGCGGCGAACCTCGTCGCGATCGGCGTCCTGCAGGCGATCCACGCGCGCGGCAACCTCGGCCGGCGCCGCGCCGCTGATGGCGAAGCTGTCGTCCGTTTGCGATCTGGGGCCTGGTGAAGGAGTTGCGGACCGCGGCCGAGGACACGCGCCCGCTCGTCGTCAGCGGCCCGCTCGCCGAGCAGCTCGCGAAGGAGCTCGCGCGCGGCGGCGACCCCAGGGCGGTCCGCGTCGACGGCAGGGTCGATGACGCCGCGGTGCTCGTGCGCGTGCTCGGCGGCGCGCCGACGGCAGGAGGACGAGCAGGAGCTCAAGGCGGCCAAGCGAGCCGGCGTGCCGGTGATCGCGGTGCAGACCGGCGCCGAGGCCTTCGACGTCCCCTACGTCCTGCCGACCGACGTCGTCCGGGTTCCGCCCGGCTCGGGTTTCCCGGTCGAGCAGATCGCCGCGGTGATCGCGGCGCGCCTCGGCGAGGCCGCCACGGGGCTCGCCGCGCGCCTGCCGGTGATTCGGAAGCCACTGACCGACGCACTGATCGAGCGCTTCGCGCGCCAGAACGGGATCATCGGCGTCGCGGTGTGGGTTCCGGGCGCCGACTTCGCGGTGCTGACGCTGAACCAGCTCCGCCTCGTCCTCCGTCTTGCCGCCGCGCACGGTGTCGAGATCGATCAGCAGCGACTGCCCGAGGTGCTCGCGACGGTCGGAGCCGGCCTCGGCTTCCGGGCGGTCGCCCGACAGCTGCTCGGCGTCGTGCCGGTCGCCGGCTGGCTCGTGAAGGGCGGCGTCGCCTATGTCGGCACGCGCGCCCTCGGTGAGGCCGCACAGCGCTATTTCCAGGCAGTTTCGAAGGACGCGCTCGCCGGCTGAGGATGCCGTCCGGTCCGGGTCCTAAGGTGTCCGGGAAGCGACCGGGAGGAGGCGGGATGATGGCAGGTTTCGAGCACGCCGAAGAGCTACTGCAGATCGAGGAAGCCGACGCCTGGTTCGAGTACCTCGAGGCGACGCGCGCTCAGAGCAAGTCCCGCTACGCCGAGGTCGAGCCGTGGGCCTGGGCCCGCCTCTCGCAGCGGTTGCGCGCCGTCCGCACGCGCCGCGCCCGCCTGCGCCCTGCGGCCGCCTGGAGCGGCCGTCCGCGGCCCATCTGACAGGGCTGGTACCCTGTCGTCAGGCTATGCCTAAGGTTTTCACCAACACTCGCAGCGCGCGACCGGCCGCTTCCGCGGCCGTGTCTTTGCGCGCGCCCATCCTAGGAGAAGCATTTGTCACCCTGGTTCCGCAGAAAGCGCAAGCAAGCGACCGAGCAGCCGGAGGCACAGCTGGAAACACAGCAGGCCCCGGCGCTCACCCCAGCCTCACCGGCTGAGTCCACCGCCGCCACCGAGGCGGCAACCGATCCCAAGAAGAGACGCCGCGGCAGCCGCGGCGGGCGCGGGCGCAAGAAGCCCGGCGCCGCAACGACCTCCGCGCAGACCGACGAGAAGCCCGAGCAGCGGCCGCAGCCGGCCAAGCGTGAGCGCAAGCCGGCCGAGCGCAGCCAGCGGCAGGAGCGCCGTGCCAACCAGCAGGGAAACCGCCGCCGCGTCCCGCAGAAGCGGGCGCCGCTGCCGAAGGCCAAGCGCGAGCTCCTGATCTCCGTCGACGTCGGCGAGCAGCGCGTCGCCATCCTCGAGGACGACCGCGTCGCCGAGGTCTACCTCGAGCGCCCGGAGCGCCGCTCGATCGCCGGCAACATCTATCTCGGCACGGTCGACAACGTCCTGCCCGGCATGGAGGCGGCCTTCGTCGAGATCGGCCTCGAGAAGAACGGCTTCCTGTACGTCGACGAGATCGTCGTGCCCGAGCTCGAGGGCAAGCGGCACGGCAAGAAGATCACCGACCTGATCGCGCGCGGCCAGCAGATCATGGTCCAGGCCGTCAAGGACCCGATGAAGACGAAGGGTGCGAGGCTCACCACCGAGATCTCGCTGCCGGGCCGCTTCCTCGTCTTCGTCCCGCAGGGCGAGGGGCTCGGCGTCTCGCGCCGCCTCGACGACACCGAGCGTGCGCGCCTGAAGGACATCATCAAGGGCCTCGACGTGAAGGAGGGCGGGATCATCGTCCGCACCGCGGCCGAGGGCGCGTCCGCCGAGGACGTGGAGCGCGACCTCGTCTTCCTGCAGCGGCTCTGGAAGACGATCCAGGCGAACGCGAAGAAGGCGAAGGCGCCCGCGCTCGTCTACCAGGAGGCCGAGCTGCCGCTGCGGATCGTCCGCGACCTCTTCGCCGGCGACTTCGAGAGCGCCCAGATCGACCACGAGCGCACCTACAAGCGGATCGTCGGCTACCTGAAGAAGACGTCGCCGCACATGCTCGAGCGGGTCCACCGCTACAAGGAGAAGACGCCGCTCTTCGAGGGGACGGGCGTCGACGCCGAGATCCGCTCGACGCTGAACCGCCGCGTCGACCTGCCGTCCGGCGGCTATCTCGTCTTCGACTACGCCGAGGCGTTCACGGTCATCGACGTCAACACCGGCCGCTTCGTCGGCTCGCGCTCGAAGAACTCGACCGGCCGGCTCGAGGACACGATCACGAAGAACAACCTCGAGGCGGTCAAGGAAGTCGTGCGCCAGCTGCGGCTGCGCGACATCGGCGGAATCATCGTCATCGACTTCATCGACATGGCGAACCCGAAGAACCGGGCCACCGTCGAGGAGGCGCTCCGCACCGAGCTGGAGCGCGACCGGACGAAGACGTACGTGGTCGAGATCTCGCCGCTCGGCCTGGTCGAGATGACGCGGCAGAACGTCACCGACGGCCCGCGCGAGATCCTGACCAAGAAGTGCCCGACCTGCGCAGGCGACGGAATCGTCCTGTCGGAGGCCTCTGCGGCCCTCGAGGTCGAGCGGCGCTTGCGCCAGCTGGCGGCAGGCTCCCGCGCCCAGGCGTTCCAGGTCGAGGTGAATCCCAAGACGGCTGCGCTGCTCGTCGGCCCCGGCGGCCGGCGGCTGGCCGAGATCGAGGAAGTGACGAAGAAGCGCTTCTTCCTCGTCCCGAAGGAGGGCGTCCACTCGGATCATGCGGCCGTGCTCGCCGAGGGCAAGCTCGTCGACCTCCAGCCGGAGGCGCCTGTCGCCGAGGGTCGCGAGGTCGACCTGAAGCTGGTCGAGCTGGACAAGCACGACGCCGGCTCCGCAGTCGGCAAGCTCGACGGCATCGACGTCGTCGTCGGCGGCGCTGCGAAGCTCGTCGGCAAGAAGGCGAAGGTGCGCGTCGGGCGGGTGCTCGACGGTGTCGCCTACGCGAGCCTGCTCACGGCCACCGAGCCGGAGTCGGAGCCGATCACCTTCGAGAGCGAGGCCGAGAAGCCGACGCGGGCGCCGAGCCGCGCCAAGAAGGCGGTCGAGGCCGAGACCGACGAGGTCGAGACCGACGAGGTCGAGGAGATCGAGGAGATCGAGGAGCCGGAGACCGGCGAGGTCGAGCTCGAGGACGAGCCCGACGACGAGCCAGAGGACGAGGCGACTGAGGCAATCGACGCGGACGCGACGCCGCTGCACCCGTGAAGAAGAAGACGCGTCGTGGCTCGCGCGGCGGCCGCAACCGCAAGAAGAAGCCGGCGACGGCGACCACGGCCGAGGGCGAGAGCGCCGAAGCCGCCGACGCCGCAGAGTCTGCGTCACCGGCGTCGCCCCGCATCCACGTCCCCGACTTCGAGCTCGGCGAGGTCGAGAAGAAGCCACCGCGGAAGCGGACGCCGGCCAAGCCGAAGCCCGCCGCCGAGCCAAGTCGACGAGGAGGCGGCCGAGCAGGTGGCCGATGCCGTCGCCGAGGAGACGGACGGCGCCGAGCCCGCCCCGGCGAAGAAGAAGACGCGGCGCGGCTCACGCGGCGGCCGCAACCGCAAGAAGCCTGCGGTCGCAGTCGCAGCGGCCGGGAGCGAAAACGGCACGGAGCCCGCTGAGCCGGCGAAGGCAAGCGCTGAGGCATCCGGGAACGGGGCCGAGCCGCCGGCCGACGAGTACGTGCCGATGTCCGAGTGGCTCGACGACCTGGACGCCTGACAATCGCTACAATTCCCCGGCTCGCGGGCGCTCGCCCGCGTTTCCTGCGCTTATGAACACCTACGCAATCATCTCCGTCGGAGGCAAGCAGTACCGCGTCCATGAGGGCGAGAAGCTGCTCGTGGACCGGCTCAAGCACGGGGCGGGAAACACGTTCGAGCCGGCCGTGCTCCTGATCGGCGGCGACGGCGGCACCGATCTCTCGCCCAGCGCGACCGTGACCGCCCGTGTCGTCGCGGATGTGAAGGGCGACAAGATCCGGATCGGCAAGTACCGGCCGAAGAACGGCTACAAGAAGCACACCGGTTTCCGCGCGAGCCTGTCGCAGATCGAGATCGAGTCGATCGGCGGCAAGAAGCGCGCGCCTGCCAAGCAGGCAGAGAAGGCCGCCAAGGCCGAGGCGCCCGCCGACGATCGCGTCAAGGGCATGCCCGCCGGCTACGAGGACCTGACGGTCGCCGCGGTGAAGGAGCAGTCAGCCGGCTGGAACCGGCCGATGCTCGAGGCGGCGCTCGAGTACGAGCAGGCTCACGCCAAGCGAAAGGGCGCGGTCGCGGCACTCGAAGCGGCGCTCGCGGAGAAGGAGGACTAGATGGCACACAAGAAAGGTCTCGGCTCCTCCCGGAACGGTCGCGACTCGAACGCGAAGCGTCTCGGCGTGAAGATCTTCGGCGGCCAGAAGGTGAAGGCCGGCATGATCCTCGTCCGCCAGCGCGGCACGAAGTTCCGCCCCGGCCCCGGCACGGGTCTCGGCCGCGACGACACCATCTTCGCCATGCGCGAAGGCACGGTCGAGTTCCGGACGAGCGGCGAGAAGCGCTTCATCTCGGTGGCCGACGCCCCCGAGCAAGCCGAAGCCAAGTAACAGACTGTTACAAGCCGGCCGCGCGCAGTGCTACGGCGCCGTCGGGCCAAGTAACAGACTGTTACTAAGCTAGCCGCGTGTTCGCCGACCACGCACGCATTCAGGTGGTCGCCGGCCGCGGCGGCGACGGAGGGCTGAGCTTCCGGCGGGAGAAGCACGTCCCCAGGGGCGGCCCTGACGGCGGCGACGGCGGCACCGGCGGGGACGTCGTCCTCCGAGCCGACCCCACGCTGCGCGACCTCTCCAACTTCCGTGCCAAGACGAAGTTCCGGGCCGGGCGCGGCGAGCCGGGTCGCGGCGCCCGCAAGCACGGCGCGGACGGCGAGTCCATCGAGCTCACGGTCCCGGTCGGGACGCAGGCCTACGGGCCCGAGGGCGACCTCGTCGCCGACCTCGCGCGCCCCGAAGCCCGCGTCGTGCTCGCCCGCGGCGGCCACGGCGGCCGCGGCAACCAGCACTTCGCCACTCCGACCCGGCAGACACCTCGCTTCGCCGAGGTCGGCGAGCCCGGGGAGGAGGTCGAGATCGAGCTGCGGCTGAAGCTCCTGGCCGACGCGGCGATGGCCGGCCTGCCGAACGCGGGCAAGTCGTCGCTGCTGCGCCGTCTCTCGAACGCCAAGCCGAAGGTCGCGGAGTACCCGTTCACGACGCTCGCACCGGTGCTCGGCACGGTCGAGTCGCCCGACGGCGCGCAACTGACCGTCGCCGACGTTCCCGGCCTGATCGAGGGCGCGAGCGAAGGGATCGGGCTCGGCCACGAGTTCCTTGCCCACCTCGAGCGCGCGCGACTGCTGCTGCATGTGATCGACGCCTCCGAGGAGGATGTCGAGGAGAGGTTCCGGACGATCGACCGGGAGCTCGCGCTCTACGGCGCCGGCCTCGACGAGCGCCCGCAGGCGGTTGTCCTGAACAAGATCGATCTGCTCACCGAGCCGCCCGAGTTCCCCGTCGAGGACGAGCGGATCGTCGGTGTCTTCCACGTCTCGTGCGCAACGGGCGCCGGGATCGACGAGCTCAAGTTCGCGCTCTTCCGGCTTTGCCCGGCAGCGCCGGAGCCGCGGGAGGACGAGGCGCCCGAGCTGCCGGACTTCCTCGAGTACCGCCCGCAGCCTCCGGCGCGGCGTGCGTACCGGATCTACCGCACCGACCGCGGCTTCCGCATCATCGGCGAGGCGCCACAGGGCGAAGAGCTGGAGGCCGTGCTGAAGGCCGCCGGCGCACGCAAGGGTCAGGACGTCGAGATCGGCGAGGAGACGCTCGAGTGGCAGTAACCGGGATCCTCGGCGGCCGCTTCGATCCGCCGCACGTCGGTCATCTCGCGCTCGCGGAGGCGGCGATGGAGCACTTCGGGATCGACGAGCTTCACGTGACCGTGATCGTGGATGCGGCGCACAAGCCGTCGGTCGCTCCCGTGCAGCATCGCCTGGCGATGGCGCGTCTGACGTTCGAGCCGCTCGGCGCGGTCGTGGAGCCGGAGGAGCACCGTTACACCGTCGACGCGCTCGAAGCGCGGCGCTACGACGACCCGATCTTCCTGATCGGGGCCGATCAGCTCGCCGACTTCCCGACCTGGAAGCAGCCCGAGCGCGTGCTGGAGCTCGCTCGGCTCGGTGTCGCCACGCGGCCCGGCTATGCACCCGTGGCGCTCTCGGACCGGATCGAGGTCTTCGAGCTCGAGCCGCAGCCCGTGTCGTCGACCGAGATCCGCCGGCGGATCCGCAGCGGCGAGTCCCCCGACGGCCTCGTCGTGCCCGCCGTGGCCGCCTACATCGCCGAGCACGGTTTGTACGCAGCCGCCTGACAGTCGCGGTTCCCGGCTACACTGAGTGCTCTGAGCTCTCTGGAACAAGCAAGACGGATCGCCGCTCTCGCAACGGAGAAGCTGGCGGAAGACGTCGTCATCCTCGACATGAGACCCGTGTGCGTCTACACGGATTTCTTCGTGCTCGCCACCGGCCGCAACGCGCGCCAGACGAAGGCGATCTTCGACGAGGTGCACGGCCAGCTCAAGCAGGAGAGCAGGCAGCTGCCGCGCGCGGTCGACGGGGCGGCGGAGGCGGAGTGGATCATCGCCGACTACCTCGACGTCGTCCTGCACGTCTTCACGCCCGAAACACGTGCGTTCTACCGCCTCGAGGACCTGTGGGGCGATGTCCCCGCGGTCGAGCTCGAAGCCGCAGCGTCCTAGCTACAATCTCCGAGTCCCAGGGGCCATAGCTCAGCTGGGAGAGCGTCTGGCTGGCAGCCAGAAGGTCGCCGGTTCGAGCCCGGCTGGCTCCACTTGTTGGCGCAGGTCAGAAATCTGCAGAAGCAGATTTGTGACGCGCTAAGACCCCTGAAGCTGCGAGGGGCGTCGCCGGGGCCAATTGGCCGGCCTGTTTGAGCACAGACGGCTCGAGGCATAGCTTCGGCAGGGCAAACCACTCGAGAGGGAGGATTCGATGTGCGTTCCCGGGACGATCGAGGCCGTTCGCAGCCAGGTCGAGCAGCTTGAGGAGGGAACGGGTCCGCGGCTCGACCGACGTTCGGCGCTGCTTGCAGGCGCGGGTGCCGCGCTTGCAGCGGCGCTTCCGGGCGGTGCGCTGGCGGCCGGGCGTCGGAGCGGTGGAAACAAGGCGCAGGACCTGACGCATCTCTTCCGCGTCGGGATCCCGATGTTCCCTGATGTCCCCCGGCCCTCGCGCCAGACGCACGTGACCGTGCCGGTCAACGGCTTCTACGGACAGATCTGGAACTTCTGGGAGCACACGGGGACGCACCTGGACGTGCCCGCGCACTTCATCGTCGGCGGCCGCACGACGCCGCAGCTCACGCTCGAAGAGCTGATGGCGCCGATCGCCGTGATCGACATCTCCGACCGCGCCGCGCGCAACCCGGACACCGTTGTCACGACCGACGACCTGCGCCGCTACGAGCGCAGGCACGGGAAGCTCAAGCGCGGCTCGCTGGTCGCAATGAACTCGGGCTGGGACGCGCGAGCCGGGAGCGAGGCGGCGTACCGGAACACGGATGCCTCGGGGACGATGCACTTCCCTGCCTGGAGCGAGGACGCGGTCGAGTGGCTGATCGACGAGCGCAGGATCGGGGCGATCGGGGTCGACACGCTCAGCCTCGATCCGGGAAATGCGACTGCGTTCGTTGCGCACGTCGCGCTCCTCGCCGCAAACCGGTTCGGGATCGAGAACCTCGCCAATCTCGGCGAGATCCCTCCCGAAGGCGCGACGGCGTTCGTCGGCGTCATTCCCTGGGAGCAGGGGTCGGGCGGGCCGGCGCGGGTGGTTGCGACCTGGTGAGCTGAACGACGAAACCGCCGGGCGCAGCTAGGGGTCTTGGTTTTCTGCTTGCGCCGCAGAGCAAATGTGAGACGGTCGGCGCGTGAATCGGCAGATCACGCTGGCGGCGCGGCCCGACGGTTTTCCGAAGGACTCTGATTTCGCGCTGGTCGAGTCGGAGATTCCCGAGCCCACGCCGGGGGAGGTGCTCGTGCGCTCGCAGTGGCTCTCCGTCGACCCGTACATGCGGGGCAGGATGAGCACGGCCCGCTCCTACGCGAAGCCGACCGAGGTCGGCGAGCCGATGACCGGCCAGGTCGTCGGCGAGGTGGTCGAGAGCGGCGACGGCCGCTTCTCGCCCGGCGACACGGTCGTCGGCCAGCTCGGCTGGCAGGACTACGCCGTCGCCCGCGGCGGCACGCTGCGGAAGGTCGACCCGTCGCTCGCGCCGGTGCAGACCGCCTTGCACGTGCTCGGAGCGACCGGGCTCACCGCCTACTTCGGCCTCTTCGACGTCGGCGAAGCCGA
Organism: uncultured Gaiellaceae bacterium; assembly: GCA_963820565.1. Lineage (GTDB taxonomy): Bacteria > Actinomycetota > Thermoleophilia > Gaiellales > Gaiellaceae > Gaiellasilicea. The sequence continues at coordinate 25,098 of CAWGAD010000005.1, read as the reverse complement.
AGCCGGGCGACGCAGTCGTGGTCTCGGCTGCGTCCGGCGCCGTCGGCCAGATCGTCGGCCAGCTCGCAAAGATCGCCGGCTGCAGCCCGGTCGTCGGTCTCGCAGGATCGGCGGAGAAGGTTGCCGACCTGAAGGAGCTCTACGGCTACGACGTCGGGATCGACTACAAGCGCGACGACGTCAACGCCGCCCTCAAGGAGGCCTGCCCGAACGGCGTCGACGTCTACTTCGACAACGTCGGCGGCGCGATCTCCGAAACCGTCTTTCGCCGCCTGGCGCTCGGCGCGCGGGTCCCCGTCTGCGGCCAGATCTCCCAGTACAACCTCGCCGAGCCGGAGCTCGCCCCGCGCAACGTCGGCTTCCTGATCGTCTTCCGCGCCCGGCTCGAAGGCTTCCTCGTCAGCGACTACGTGCACCGGTTCCCGGAGGGGCTGCGGCGGCTCGGCGGTCTGCTGGCGGCGGGGAAGCTCCGCTACCGCGAGGATGTCACCGAGGGCCTCGAGAACGCGCCCGCTGCGTTCATCGGGATGCTCCGCGGGGAGAACCGCGGCAAGGCTCTGGTCAAGATCAGCTGAGCAGTCGCTTCAGCATCAGCGCGTTCGCCGCCGCCTGCGCGACCTCGCCCTTCGCCGGGTCGCCGGCAACCTCTTCGGGCTCCAGGCCTTCGAGGCCCGTCGAGGGCATCTCCGAGCGGCCGTTGTTGTTGAACATCGCGTAGACCGAGTCGGTCTCGCCTGCGAGCTCGCGTAGCGGCGGCACCCACTCCTCGAGCTCCTGCTGGGAGTAGAGGTAGTCGAAACGCTCAGCCGCGCTGCCGGTCCGCTTGTTCCAGGTGCTCGCGTTCCGGCCGTGGAAGCGGACATAGGCCGTCTTCGTCGTTCGCGCCACCACCGTGGGAACGAGATTCTTGGCGTCCGTTTTCGGCGCATCGACGATCACGTACGTGAGCCCGCGCGATTCGAGGAACGAAAGGGTTTGCGCTCGGTTCTCCTCGTCCAGCCAGCTCCGGTGGCGGAACTCGAGCAGGAGCTCGTCACCCGGCAGCTGGTCAGCGGCCCACTCGATGTAGTCGAGCGAGAGGGGCTTGTAGACCACGTAGGGCGGAAACTGGAGCAGGATCCCGCCCAGCTTGCCCCGTTCGCGCAACGGCTCGAGCGCACGGGCGAAACGGCGGAAGACCTCGGCCCTGAGCTCGCGCGGCGGCCGGTCGACCCTGCCTCGCGCATCGACGGGCATCACGTCGCGCAGGTCCTCGGGGAGCGCCTCGACCTTGACCGGATGCCGTGTCATCAGCCCGAAGGCCTTCACATGCATCGTGAACCCCTCGGGTACCCGCTCGGCCCAGGTGCCGACGAGCTCGGCGTCGGGCAGCCGGTAGTAGGTCGAGTTCGCCTCGACCGTGTCGAAGCGCTCGGCGTAGTAGCGGATCCGTGCCTCGCCGGAGCGAACGCCCTTCGGATACCACACCTTCGTCAGCGTTTCGTCGGCCCAGGAGCACGTCCCGACGCGGATCGGTGCCGCCATGGGCAGATCGTATGGCCGGCGGGTAGGCCCACGTCGGGGCCCACCCGCCGGCCGAAGTGGGCTAGGTCGCGACGAGCGTCAGCGTGCGCTTGAGCACGATGCCGCCACCGCTGAAGACGTTGGCCTCGACCTCGACCGTGTACGTCTTCCCCTTCGCCGGCCGGAAGCCGGCCAGGCGCACCTTCGAGGTCGTGTCCCTGCCGAACGGCGCCGCGGGCTGAGCGCTGAACACAAGCCGGCCCTTGTCGCGCACCCGCACGTTGAAGCCGACCATCTCGCCCGGCTTCGTGCCCGAAGCGTAGGCGCGGAGCGGCACCGTGACGGTCGGGCTGGCGACGCCGCCCTTGACCGTGAAGAGCCCGTTGCGCGCGTCAACGGAGGCGGCCGCAGCTGCGAAGCGCGAGAGCGACGGCTTGGCCGCGCCGGTCGTCGTGCGCAGTCCGCTCTGCCACTCGCTGGTCTTGTGGTCGCGGAACACGAACCAGATGAACATGTCCGTCCGCGGATCCTTCTTCGCCAGCGCGAGCGCCTGTGCGGCGTAGGAGGCCTGCAGGGAGCGCGAGATCCCGTTCGGCTCGCCGTCCTGCTTCACCTCGTGCCCGTACTCGGTGATCCAGATGCGGACGTTCTTGCGCTTGAACCACGTGTCGAGCGACGCCTCGAACTTCGGGAATGCCGACAGCGTCACGTTCGGCCACTTCACCTTCTGCGACGGCTTCATGCGGGCGGGCACCGGATACGGGTGCTGCGCCCACGCGTCGAACTTCAGCCGTGGGTTGGCAGCGGCGACGAGCTGCGCAAACCGGCCGGGAGAGTGCGTTGCCGACTTCCCGGCGAGCGGCTTGTCACGGCCGGCCGAAGACGTGCTGCCGACCGCGACCTTGGCGCTCGAGTTGCCGGCCTTGATGCCCGAGTAGGCGGCCGCGGCCAGCTTCGCGTAGTTCCGCGGCGCCACCGACTTGCCCTTCGCGTCGAACTGGGGCGCGAGGAAGAGCTGCAGGTTCGACTCGTTCCAGATCGAGTAGAAGCGCACGAAGGGGAAGCCCGAGAAGCGGCCCGAGTAGCGTGATGCGACGGCCCGCGAGAATGCGGTCAGGTCGCTGAGGCGCGTCGGCATGAAGTTCGGCGTCTTGCCGCCGTTCGCCCACTTGGGCGTGCCCCAGATCGTGATCAGGACCTCCATGTCGCGAGCCTGTGTGTTGCGCACGAGCTCGTCGAGGTCGTTGAAGCGGTACGCAGGGTCGAACGGGTTCGCCGCGTTCGCCGGGCGGGTGGGAGCGATGTTCGCCCAGGTGACGAGCGTGCGGACGATCGTCGCGTTCGTGGCGCGCGCCTGGTCGAGCATCTCGGCGCGGCGCTCCTCGTACCGGAAATTCGGGTCGTCGTGGAAGCCGACGTGCATGCGTGGCGCCGCGCTCGCGACTGCCGGTGTCAGCAGCGTTGCGAGAGCCGCAAGGATGATGAACTTCGTCGCTCGTCTCACGGGCAATCTCCTTTGTAAACGATGAATCCGGCCACCCTAGCGGGCCTCTGTGAGCACGGTGTTAGGTCTCCGGAAGCGGTTCAGGCAGCGGTGCGCAGCGCCTCGATCTCGCGTGAGACCGCGAGGCGCTCCAACGCGGCCGCCTCGATCTGGCGGACGCGCTCCCGTGTGATTCCAAGCCTGCGGCCGATCTCCTCCAGCGACTGCGGCTCCTGCTTTCCGAGCCCGTAGCGGAGGGTCAGCACCTCCTGCTCGCGCTCGGGCAGGTTGCCCAGAGCGCGGTGGAGCGTGTCCTCGGTGAGGCTGACCTCGACCTCCTCTTCGACCCCGCCTTCGGCCACGCCGACGAGGTCTCCGATCGAGGCGTCGTTGTCGTCGCCGAGCGGCTTGTCGAGGCTCGTCACCGCTCGCGCGGCCTGGCGAACCTCCTGCAGGTGCTTCAGCGAGATCTTCGAGGCCTTCGAGATCTCCTCGTCCGTCGGCGGCCGGCCGAGCTTCACGACCAGCTCGCGCTCCGCGCGGCCGATCTTCTGCTCGCGGTCGGCGATGTGGACGGGGATCCGGATCGTGCGGGACTTGTTCGCGACGCCGCGCTGCACCGCCTGGCGGATCCACCACGTCGCGTAGGTCGAGAACTTGTAGCCGCGGCGCCAGTCGAACTTCTCCACGGCGCGGATCAGGCCGATCACGCCCTCCTGGATCAGGTCGAGCAGCGAGAGGCCGTGGCCCTGGTACTTCTTCGCGATCGAGACGACCAGGCGCAGGTTGGAGTTGATCATCCGGTTCTTCGCGGCCAGGTCGCCGCGCTCGATCTTCTTCGCGAGCTCGACCTCCTCGGCTGCGGTCAGCAGCGGGTAGCGGCCGGCCTCGTTGAGGAAGAGCTGGAGCGAGTCGGTGGTCGCGGTCGCGAGGTCGCCGTTGATGTAGGTCGCGTCGCCGGCCGTCTCGCGGCCGCAGTCGTCCGAGAGCGTGATCGAACGCTCCTCGAGCTCGGCGTAGAGCGCTTCGAGCTCCTCGTCCTCCAGCTCGAGGTCCTGAATGGCAGCGCTGAACTCGGACAGATTGAGACAACCGGCTTCCTCGCCGGCGTCGAGCAACGGCGCAAGGGTCTCCCTGCTCATCGACGTTCACCTTCCCCGCATCGAGCCGACGCTAACACTCCTCCAAGCGTAGACTTCTCAGCGTGTTTTGGGAGGTTTTCTTCATGCTCGTGGTCCTGAAGATCCCCATCGTCTACCTCTGCGCGGTGGTGTGGTGGGCGATCAAGGCCGAGCCAAAGCCGTTCGAAGGCGCGGCCCGCGTGGCGACGCTGCCCGACGGCCCGAGCTGCGACTGGCGGCGGCGTCACTCGCGCCTGCTCCGGCGTGGCCCGTTGCCCCGCGGCGGTCGCGGCCGGCGGCCCGCCTACGCCCGCGCGCAGGTGGGCACATGAGCGAGGACGTCCAGGGCCGCTGGTCTCAGGCCGACACGATCGCCGGGCTGCTGGCGACGATCGCGATGTTCGCCTGCGCCCTCGGACTCGTGTGGCGGCCGGTCCGGGTGATCCCGTTCGCGATCGTGCTGACGCTGATCGCCGCCCGGATGTCGGCACGGCAGGAGCGCCTCGTCGGCTGGACGGTCGCGGCGTGCGTGGCCAGCTGGACGGTGGGGATGGCGATCGCGGTCATCACCGAGAATCCGATCTATTAGAAGGGCTTAGGCCTTCACGCTGGTACAACACTTGGTGTGAGCACGCACGACGTCGACGGGCTGAACGCCGGGTACGCCCGGCTCCTGCTCGAGGACTACCTCGAGAATCCCGAGGCGGTCCCGCCGGAGTGGCGGGAGCTCTTCGAGAGCGGCGACAGCGAGCTCGTCGCCTCGCATCCCGGCCTCCTGCGCCTGCTCGAGACGCTCGAGCGCGGCAACGGCCACCCGGCGCCCGCCGAGGCCGCGCCGCCGCTTCCCGCGCCAGAGCAGCCACCGGCCGCCGAGGCGCCCCCGGCCAAGCCGGAGATCGACGAGACCCTCCTCGGCGGCGTCGCGGCCGCGATGGCGCTCGTGAAGGCGATCCGGATGCACGGCCATCTCGCCGCCCGGCTCGACCCGCTCGGCTCCGAGCCCATGGGCGACCCGGCGCTCGACGAGACCCGGCTGGTGCCGCCGCTGACTCCCGAGCTCCAGGAGCGCATCCCGGCGAAGCTGATCCGCGTGCACGTTCCCGGCGAGACGCTGAAGGACGTGCTGCCGAAGCTGCGCGAGGTCTACTGCGGCACGATCGCCTACGAGATCGAGCACATCTCGGACCACTCGGAGCGAGTGTGGCTCCGCCAGGCGATCGAGTCGGGCCGCTACCGGACGCCCCTGACGCACGAGGAGAGCATCCGCCTGCTCGAGCTCGTCTCGCGAGCCGAGGGCTTCGAGCAGTACCTGCGGCGCGCGTTCCTCGGTCAGAAGCAGTTCTCGCTCGAGGGCCTCGACGTGATGGTGCCGATGCTCGACGAGGCGGTCGAGATCTCAGCCGCCGCCGGTGCGCACGAGATCGTGATCGGGATGGCGCACCGCGGCCGGCTCAACGTGCTCGCCCACACGATCGGCCGCCCGTACGAGACGATCCTGCGCGAGTTCGAGGGCGAGCGGACGATCGAAGCGGTCGTCGTCAACGACGAGGGCGGCACCGGCGACGTCAAGTACCACCTCGCCGCGAGCGGCACCCGCGCCACCGGCTCCGGCGAGGTCACGGTCACGCTCGCTCCGAACCCGAGCCACCTCGAGGCGGTCGACCCCGTCATCGAGGGCTGGACGCGCGGCGAGCAGACCGACCGCTCCTCCGGCGCGGGCATTCACGACCCGTCGGTCGCGCTGCCGATCCTGATCCACGGGGACGCGTCCTTCGCGGGCCAGGGTGTGGTCGCGGAGACGCTCAACCTCTCGAACCTCGACGGCTACACGACCGGCGGGACGCTCCACATCATCGCCAACAATCAGGTGGGCTTCACGACCGATCCCGACCGAGGGGCGCTCGACGCGCTACTCGAGCGACCTCGCGAAGGGCTTCGACATCCCGATCGTGCACGTGAACGCCGACGACCCCGAGGCTGCGTTGGCGGCCGTGCGGCTGGCGATGGCGTACCGGCAGGAGTTCGGTCACGACGTCGTCGTCGATCTCATCGGCTACCGCCGCTTCGGCCACAACGAGCAGGACGAGGCCGCGTACACGCAACCGCTGATGGTCCAGCAGATCGCCGCCCAGCAGACCGTGCGGGAGCGCTACTCGGCTCGGCTGATCGAGGAGGGCGTCGTCACGCCGGACGAAGCCGAAGCCGTGTTCCAGCGGACCCAGGCGGAGCTGCGGGCGGCGCACGAGCGCCTGAAGGCGTCGATCGCGGCGCCGCCGCAGCCGCGCGAGGGAAGGATCCCGGCCGACACGGGCGAGGCCGTCGTGACCGCCGTCCCGGCCGACCGGCTGCGCCAGCTGAACGAACAGCTGCTCAGCGTGCCCGACGGATTCGAGGCGAACGCGAAGCTGCTGAAGCAGCTCGAGCGACGCCGCGAGGCGGTCGCGGAGGGCGGGATCGACTGGGGTCAGGCGGAAGGTCTCGCGTTCGCGAGCCTGCTCACCGAGGGGATCCCGATCCGCCTCTCCGGCCAGGACACCGAGCGCGGCACCTTCTCGCACCGCCACGCCGTGCTGCACGACCAGCGCACCGGCGAGACCTACGCGCCGATCCAGAATCTGCCCGAGGCGAGCGCCTCGATGGAGATCTACAACTCGCCGCTCTCGGAGTTCGCCTGCCTCGGCTTCGAGTACGGCTACGCGGTCGCCGCCCCGGATGCGCTCGTGCTCTGGGAAGCGCAGTTCGGCGACTTCGTCAACGGCGCCCAGATCGTGATCGACCAGTTCCTCGTCGCCGGCCTCTCGAAGTGGGGCCAGACCTCGCGCCTGACGCTGCTGCTCCCGCACGGCTACGAGGGCAACGGGCCGGAGCACTCGAGCGCGAAGCTGGAGCGGTTCCTCCAGCTCGCCGCGCAGGAGAACATCCGCGTCGCGAACTGCACCACCGCGGCGCAGTACTTCCACCTGCTGCGCCGGCAGGCGCTCGACGCCACCGCTCGCCCGCTCGTCGTGATGACCCCGAAGGGCCTGCTGCGGCTGAAGCAGGCGAGCTCGACGCTCGAGGATCTCTCGGAGGGGCGCTTCCAGCCGGTGATCGACGATCCGCAGGCCGACAAGGGCAACGTGACGAGGCTGGTGCTCTGCTCGGGGAAGATCTACTACGACATCCAGGGACACGAGGACCGGGCCCGGGCGAGCTCGGTCGCCGTGGCGCGGCTCGAGCAGCTCTATCCCTTCCCGGTCGAGCCGACCGCCGCGCTGACGGCGTGCGTACCCGAATCTGCGCGAGCTCGTGTGGGCGCAGGAAGAGCCGCAGAACATGGGCGCCTGGCGGACGATCCGTCACCGCCTGGAGGCTGCCGCGCCCGACGATCTCGCGGTCCAGTTCGCCGGCCGTCCCTGGCGGGCGAGCCCGAGCGAGGGCTATCCCACAGCGCACCGCCTCGAGCAGGACCGGATCGTCCGCCAGGCGCTCGGGGTCAGCTAGCCGGGAGAGTGCACAGGCCGTCAGCGAGAAAGCCCTGGCGACAGTGTTGCGCGAGCAGTACGGGATCGCCGCCGTCTCGCTGGGGTTGGTCTCAGGCGGCGAGGACTACTCCGCGTGGGCGTATCGGGTCGAGACAGGTCCCGCGAGCCCGCGGTACTTCGTCAAGGTGCGTGACGCGAACGGCTCGCGCGAGCTGGCCGCCGCCGTCGCGCGGTATCTCCTTCGAACGCGGCCTGACGCGCGTCGTCGCTCCGATCCTGTCGAACCTGAGCTCGCCCGCGGTTGCCGACGGCGAGTTCTCGTTCACGGTCTACCCGCTCATCGACGGTCGCACCGGCGTCGAAGCCGGACTCGTCGAGCGACACTGGCTCGCGCTCGGAGATCAGGTTCGACGCCTCCACGCCACCGTCCTTCCGTCCGACCTGTCGGACCGGCTCGCGACCGAGACCTTCCGGCCGGCGGCCGTCGACGTCGTGCGGCAGGTTGACCTCGCTGTCTCCGGTCGGAGTGTCGCCGGTCCCGTTGCCGAGGAGGTTGCGGGATTCTGGGCCACGCATCGCGCGGAGATCCTCGCGCTGGTCGAGCGGACCGAAGAGCTCGGTCCGCTGGTTGAGGCTCTGTCGCTTCCGCTCGTCCTCTGCCACGCAGACCTGCACACGTGGAACGTCCTGATCGACCGTGACGGAGAGATGTGGCTGATCGACTGGGACGAGGTGGTCCTGGCGCCGAAGGAGCGCGACCTGATGTTCGTCGTCGGTGGCATCGGCGCCGGTCTCATCGAACCGCACGAGACCGCGTGGTTCTTCGAAGGCTACGGCGAAGCGACGGTAGAACCGCTTGCGCTCTCCTACTACCGTCATGCGTGGGCGGTGCAGGACATCGGCGGTTACGGGGAGCGCGTCTTCCTCGACCCCTCGCTCGGCGACGACAGCCGTTCCCACGCCGCCGGCATCCTGGTCGGACTGTTCGGCCCGGGCGAAATCGTCGAGCTCGCCCAAGCCTCGGCTAGCTACTCGCTCAGCGAATGCGGCGCCGGGCGAGGAGCGCCGCGGCGACCTTGGTGCCGTGCGTGCGCGCGACGCGCAGTACCTGCCTGCGCTGGGCCGGCGGTAGCCGCCGCCAGAGGTGATACGCGGTGAAGGCGATGCCGACGGGGCTGGTGGGGCGGAGGCTAGGCATGGGCCATCATCTTCTCACAACCCCGATTTCGCAAACCCACGGCGGGTCGGCTCAGCCGCCTCTGCCGCGCCGTCCGCGTCCGTTGTCGTCGTCGTCGTCGTGACCACGGCCGCGGTGCCCGTCGTCGTCATCATCGTCGTCGTCACGATCGTCGTCATCGCCGTGCCGACCGCGGTTGCCGTCGTCGTCCGAGTGCTCGTCACCGTCGTCGTCGTGGTCGTCCTCGCGGCCGCGGTCGCCGTCGTCCTCGGGCTCGTCGTCGACGACGGGTGCGGGGGCGGGTGGAGCCGCCGTGGGCTGCTCGGGCGGCGGCTCCGGCTTGTTCCGCTTCGAAGGCCCCTTGTCGAAGAACTTGGGCTTCGGCTTCGGCTTGTGCTTGTGCTTGTGCTTGTGCTTGTCCTTCTTCGTCTTTCCGGGGCGCTCTCTCGACTCGTCCGACTCCTCTTCGTCCTCGTGAGTCCCCGCGGTGCTGCGTGGTCTTGCTGCCGCTGGAGACCGGCGGCGGCGGAACGACCGCGACCGGCACGATCGCGGGTCCCGGCCCGGGCGTCGGCTGCGGGGTCGGTTGCGGCTGGGGCGTCGGCTGCGGCTGCGGCTGCGGCGTCGGCTGGGGCTGCGGGCGTCGGCTGGGGCTTCGGCTGGGGCTTGGGGGCGGCCGGCTTCGTGGGCGTGGCCGGAGTCGATGGGCGGGCTGCCGGCTTGACGCTGGCTTGGACGCCGGGGCGGCAGGACGGGCAGGGGTGCTGACCCGTGGCGCCGGACCGCTGTTGGACACCGGATTGGGTAGGTGCGGTCGTGCCGGCCGCGGGACTTGCGTCAGGAGTCGGCGGCAGGCTTCGCCGCCGGCTTCGAGGCGGGCTTCGACGCAGGTCTCGCCCCGATGTCGGGCGACACGCGGATCACGGTCGGCGTCGACGGAGCGGGGAGGGCGATCTCCATCGCCTCGGGCTCGGAGTCGGGGACGTCGACCACGAGCTTCGGGAGGGCCATTGCGGCTGCACCACCAGCTATGACGAACGCTACGGTGAGCGCACGCACAAGCGCCGGCCTCATGATCCACCCCCTCCCTGCCGAAAAGTCTTCAAAGACTGTATCGGCAGGGGAATCGGAAACTGAAGGGCAACATGTTGGGTAGCTTCAAATTTAAGCTCGTTGGGACGTTTTTGGCGCTCTCGGTGCTGCCGCTCGCGGCTGCCTTCTGGGGTTTCAGCGAGGTAGCCGAACGCAGTGTGACTGGTGGTGCGGACAGCCGACTCGAGGCGGGCCTCAGCGCGGCTCTTGCAGCATACGAGGATGAGCGCCGGGCCGCTGAGCGTGCCGCCGAGCGCCTCGGCCGAAACCCGGCCTTCCAGGCGGCGGTGGCCCGCCGCGACCGGGCGGCGCTCGCGGAGCTGCTCCGTGCGACTCCCGCGCTGCGGGTCGAGACGCCCGACGGCTTCACGGTGGGTCGCGTTCCGGAACTCGCCGCCGAGACGAGCGTCTCGCTCGTCGGCCCCGGAACCCGCTCGGCGACGATCGTCGCCGCCGTTCCGCTCAACGAGCAGTTCGCGCGCAGGCTGCAAACTCGCTCGGGTCTGACGTCTCCGGACGCGCTGGCCGTGATCGGCCCAGATCGCCGTGTCGCAGCGTCGTCGAGCGCCAGAGATCGAAGGCCAGGCCGCCTTCCCCGCCGGCCGTGTCACCACCGCCCGGATCGGGGAGCACAACTACCGCGTCGTCAGCACGCGACTCGGGCCCGAGAGCGCGCTCGCGCTGGCCGCCGTGACACCGAACTCGGCGATCGTGTCCGAGAAGCGCTCGGTGATCGGCAGGCTCCTGGTCGGCCTGCTCGGCTCGCTGCTCTTGATCGCGTTCGTCGCCTACATCGCCGGGCGCTCGATCGTCGGCTCGCTCAGCCGGCTCGCCGACGCGGCCAACTCGATCGCAGCGGGCCGGTTGCGCGAGCGCGTGCCGGTTCGCGGCCGCGACGAGTTCGCCACGCTCGGGCGTGCCTTCAATCAGATGGCGTCGCAGCTCGAGGACCGCATGGTCGACCTCGAGGACGAGCGCCGGCGCCTCCGTGAGGCGAACGTCCGCTTCGGTGACGCGCTCGCGGCGACCCTCGACCCGGAGCAGCTCCGGCGCGTGATCGTCGAATCGGCGGTCGAGGCGACGCAGGCGGTCGGCGGCGTCTTCATCGGCGACGACGGTTCGGTCGCCGAGACCGGCGATCTCTCGGCGCGCGGCGAGCGACTCGACTTCCAGCTCACCTCCGGCCGGCGCAGCTTCGGTCATCTGATGCTGATCGGCGAGCAGTTCGATGCCGAGGAGCGAATGACGGCGTGCCGCGCTCGCGGGCCAGGCGGTCGTCGCGCTCGAGAACGCGCGCCTGCACCGGATCGTCGAGCGCCAGGCGCTCGTCGACGGGCTGACCGGTCTCGCGAACCGCCGCCAGGCGGACGAATCCCTCGCGACCGAGCTCACCCGTGCGGAGCGGCTCGGCGGTCCCGTCGCGCTCATCCTCGCCGACGTCGACGACTTCAAGACCGTCAACGACAAGTACGGGCATCCCACCGGCGACATCGTCCTGCGCGACCTCGCCCAGACGCTCTGGGAGACGGTGCGCGAGATCGACATCGCGGCGCGCTGGGGCGGCGAGGAGTTTGCCGTCATCCTTCCGGGCACCGATCTCGAGGGTGCGGCGCAGGTCGCCGAGCGGATCCGGGTCGCGCTGGCGGAGCGGATGATCGTCTCGGCCGACGGGGTGCCGCTCACCGTGACCGCGAGCTTCGGCGTGGCGGCCGCGTCGGCGCCGTCCACGCCCGAGCAGCTGATCGACGCCGCCGACGGGGCGCTCTACCGGGCGAAGCGCGCCGGCAAGGACTGCGTTTACGCCGGCAACGATCCGGTGACTCCCCGATGAGAGAACTCCTCACAAGCAGGAGATTTGCCGATACCTGCGCTACAATCCTGCGCTTACGCTCGACGTCCCTGCTCCCGACCACGGAGGCCCCATGCCGGTTGAGACCCCCTCGCTCTTCGCACGCGTGATCCAAGACCACCTCGAGTTGAAGCGGCGCAACGCCGACCTCGAGCCCGCGATGCCGATCGACGGCTATCGCATCGACGACCCCTTCGACAACCACCCCCTGTTCAAGACCGAGGAGCAGGCCCGGCTGGAGGAGACCATGGACGGCGACGAGCCGGCCGTGAGCCTCGACACCGCCGCGCTGGCCTGGCCCGGCGAGGAATCCCTCGAGCATGTGACGGTCGAGTCGAGTAACGGCGACGACTCCGGTCTCTGGAGTAAGTCCCGCGACTTCGACTGGGGCGACTAGCTCACACACGAGCTGCGGCAGCACCAGCGGGACCTCGAGGTCGTCGACGACGAGCGCGCGCGCTTGCCGCGGTCGCGCCTGACGCTAGGTAGCCGCGCCTCGTCTTCCTGCTCACGGCCCTTCACTCCCGCGAGGGATCGCCCCTCGCCGACGCGATGGCGATACACCAAGCCTGCTGTAGTCACAGGAGGAAAAGGTGCTGCGAACAATTTGTCTGACCGGACTTCTCGCCCTCGTCGTCGCGCTCCCCGCGCAGGCGATGCACGGCAAGGAGCTGCGGATCACGGGTCAGGTCGTGCGTGTCAACGCCAACGCCGTCTCGGTCGAGAACACCGTCGGCGATGCGATTCTCACGTGCGCGGTTCCAGACCGGCTGGCCGAGAAGGCAGCCGCGCTGAAGGTCGGCGACCGGGTGCGGATGATCTGCGTCCGGCACAAGGGCCGCAAGGCTGCGCTGATCCGCTTCGAGCGGCCCGGCGCGAAGAAGGAGAAGCCGGCCGAGGAGAAGCCTGCCGGTGAGAAGCAGATGGCTGCGGGCCCGATCGCGGAGCTCTCGGCGACGGCCATCGTCGTCCAGGGCGACCAGCGCGCTCGCGTGCCGTGTCCCGGCCGAGAAGGCGGCGAAGCTCGCCGGCCTCAAGGTCGGCGACAAGGTGAAGATCTACTGCCTCGGCGGCCAGCTCGCGGGGCTCGAGCGCTACGAGCCCTCCGAGAAGCCGAAGCCGGCGGGCGAGGAGCACAAGCTCTACGGCAAGATCGCGGAGCTCTCGCGTGCCTCGGTCAGCGTCCGTGGTGAGGCAGGCTCGTTGACCTGCTCGATCCCGGAAGGGCTCGGGGAGAAGCTCGCGGCGCGGTTCGCCGTCGGCGACAGCGTCAAGATGATGTGTCGCGGCTCCGAGCTGACCTACCTCGAAAAGGTCTAGCCGGAATCACGCTGCCGGCGCGCCCTCTTCGGAGGCCGCCGGCAGCGCATCGTCCACGAGCCGGTGCGCGAGGCGCCTGAACGCTCCCGGCTGGGCCATCAGCTCCTGCTCCGTGCCACGCTGGACGATGCGGCCGTGCTCGAGCACGAGGATCTCGTCGGCGCGGCGAACCGTCGCGAGCCGGTGCGCGATGATGATCGACGTCCGGCCCGCGAGCAGCGTGTCGAACGCGCGCTCGATCAGGATCTCCGTCGGCCGGTCGATGTTGGAGGTCGCCTCGTCGAGGATCAGGATGCGCGGGTCGGCGAGCAGCGCTCGCGCGATCGAGATCAGCTGGCGCTCGCCCTCCGAGAGGCCGGCGCCACCCTCGCGGACGACGTGCTCGAGCCCGTGCTCGAGGCGCGCGGCGACCCGGTCGACGCCGACCGCGGCCGCTGTCGCGCGCACCTCGTCGTCGGTGGCGTCCGGCTTGCCGAAGCGGATGTTGTCGGCGATCGTGCCGCTGAAGAGGAACGGGTCCTGCAGGACGACGCCGAGCTGCCGCCGGTAGGCGACGAGCTCGACGTCGCGGAGGTCGGTTCCGTCGACGCGCACGGCGCCCTCGTCGGGGTCGTAGAAGCGCGCGATCAGCTTCGCGGTCGTCGACTTGCCGCCGCCCGACTCGCCGACGAGAGCGAGGCAGCCGCCCGGGGGGACGGCGATCTCGAGCTCGTGCAGCACCGGCTCCTCCCCGTACGCGAACGTGACGCGGTCGAGCTCGAGCCGCCCGTCGATGCGCCCGATCGGTCGCGCGCCCGGCTTGTCGGCGACGTCGATCTCGGCGTCCAGCACCGAGCTGATCTTGTCCATCGCCGCGCTCGCCGCCTGCACCTGGCCGTACAGCTCCGAGAGCTCCTGCAGCGGCTGGAAGACGAGCGCGAGCAGGCCGACCGCGGCGATCAGCGTGCCGATCTCGAGCGTGCCCGCCTGGGTCAGCTGCGCGCCGGCGAAGAGAACGGCGCCGGTCGCGATCACGCCGAGCAGCTCGATCGCGGGGAAGAAGACGGAGTAGATCTTCTGCACGCGCACGTTCGAGAGGCGGTTCTCCTCGTTCAGCCCGTCGAACTCGGCCTGGAAGGCGCGCTCGCGGTTGAACGCCTGGATCACGGCCATCCCCGAGACGGACTCGGCGAGCTGGGCGGTGACGATCGCGATCTTCGTCCGCACGTCCGAGGCGGCCTCGTGCGAGACCCGCTGGAACCAGCGCGTGATCAGGATCCCCGGCGGGAGCACGCAGAGCGCGACGAGGCCGAGCCGCCAGTCGAGCAGGAAGAGCCCCGCGATCGCGGCGACGAACGTGAGCGTGTTGACGACGAGCGTCGTCAGGCCCTGGTTGAGGACGTCCGAGAGGGCGTCGACGTCGCTCGTCAGGCGCGAGATGATCCAGCCCGCCTTCTGCTGCGAGAAGTAGCGGAGCGACAGCGAGGTCAGGTGCTGGAAGAGGTCGCGCCGCAGCTCGAGCACGATCCGCTGGCCCATGCTGGCGAGGCCGCGCCAGGCGAGCGTCCCGAGCACCCAGGCGGCGGCGTTGACGCCGATGTAGAGGATCACGTCGAGGAGCAGGCGACGCTCGTCGTCTGCGTTGATGCCCTTGTCGATCGCGTCCTCGACCAGGTGCCAGCCGGCGACCGGTGCAGCGGCCGAGATCGCGGCGAGCACGGCGATGTACGCCATCTGTCCCTTCCGCTCCGCGGCGTAGGGGAACAGGCGGGTCAGGCCGGTGCGGTGCTTATGCGGCAACGGGCTCGTCTCCGAAGAGGGCGGTGAAGAGGCCGCCGGCCGCAAGCAGATCCTGTGGCGTGCCCTGCTCGACGATCACGCCGGCGTCGAGCACGACCGCGCGGTCGGCGACGCCGATCGTGGAGAGCCGCTGCGTGGCCACGAGCACGGTGCGGCCGGCCACGGCGGGGCGGAGGTTCTCGACGAGCAGCCGCTCGGTCTCGGTGTCGACAGCCGACATCGGATCGTCGAGAACGAGCACGCGCGCGCCGGCGAGCAACGCCCGCGCCAGAGCGACGCGCTGGCGCTGGCCGCCGGAGAGGTTGACGCCACGCTCGCCGATCAGCGTGTCGTACCCGTGCGGCAGCTCGTCGACGAAGGTCGAGACGCCGGCCGCCTCGGACGCCGCGAGCACCTCGTCCCAGTCCGCGTCGGGACGTGCCGAGAGCAGGTTCTCCCGCAGCAGCACGGAGAAGAGGACGGGCTTCTGCGTCACGATCGCGACGGCTCGCCGCAGCTCCTCGACCGGCGTGTCGCGGGTGTCGACGCCGCCGACGAGCACGCGGCCGCCGGTCGGGTCGTAGAAGCGCGGCAGCAGGTTCAGCAGGGTCGTCTTGCCGGAGCCCGTCGAGCCGCAGACGGCGACGATCTCCCCCGGCTCGACCGCAAGGTCGACGCCGCGGAGAACCTCGGCCTCGCGCCCGTACGCGAAGCGAACGCCCTCGAAGCGCACCGGCAGCGGGCCTTCGGGCAGCGGCTTCGGCTCCGCCGCCTCGGGCAGCGGCTGGATCCCTTCCAGCCACGCGAAGCTGCGGCCGGCCGACGCGACCGCACGCTGGCCGAGGTTGATGATCCAGCCGAGCGCCTCGAGCGGCCAGACGAGCTGGAGCAGGAGCGTGATGAAGAGCATGAACTCGCCGATCGTCAGCTCGCCGGCGATCACGTCCTTGCCGCCGAAGTAGAGGACGGCCGCGATCCCGAGCGTGGGCAGGAAGAGCAGGCCGGGGAGGAAGTTCGCCTCGACCGTCGCCTGCCGCATCGTCTCGTGCCGCACCGCCTCGGCCCGGCCGAGGAAGCGCGTGCGCACGTCTTCCTCGCGGCCGAACGCCTGCACCATCTCGATCCCCACGACGGCCTCGTCGGTCGCCTCGGTCAGGTGGCCCTTCTTCGCCTGGACGAGCCGCGAGATCGGGAAGAGACGGTGGGCGAAGAACCAGGTCAGCAACGCGATCGCCGGCATCGCCACCGCCGAGTAGAGAGCGAGCCGCGCGTTCACCGTCAGCAGCACGATCGCGGCGGCAGTGATCATCATCGCGCTCTGCACTCCCTGCACGACGCCCCAGCCGATGAAGTAGCGCACCGGGTAGATGTCGTTCGTGGCGCGGGAGATCACCTCGCCGGTCGCGTGCCGGTCGAAGAAGGCGCGCGGATAGGTGAGATAGGCGTGGTAGAGCATCCCGCGCAGGCGTGCCTCGACGGCGATCCCGACCCGTGCGGTCGCGAACCGGCGCGAGAAGTTGACGAAGAAACGGATCAGCGCCAGCACGAAGATCGCGCCCAGGTAGGGAAGCAGGCGCGACTCGTACGGCCCCACGATCGCCTCGTCGATCAGGCGCTGGACCAGCAACGGGATCGTGATCGACAACGCCGTGAACGCGAGCGCGAAGGCAAGCCCGATCGCGACCAGGCGTCGCTGCTCCCACCAGAGTGGGAAGAGCCGGCGCAGCGTCGGCCGGAGGGCAAGGTCAGGCGGATCGACGTGGTTCATGTGGGCGGTGCGGTGTCTTCCCTGCCGCGGCCGCGAGGGCCGCAGCATGCGCGCCCGGCTGGGCGCGCGGGACAGGAGCCTGACGATACCAGCCGCGAAATGGCTTGTCTGTGCGGCAGAGACCCTGACGCCGTCTTGACAGTGGCAAGGTGTCAGCAATGACTTGACAAGACATCATAATGATGTCACAGTGCAGCCATGCAGATGGCACACCACATTCACGCGATCCAGGAGGACCTCGCCGCGGCGGCATCGCTCGCCACCGACGAGCCCACCGTGGAGGCCGGCCGCCGGCTCACTCAGGCGCTCGGCTCCTCGCTGCACCTGCGTCTCCTCGACGTCGTCAGCGAGGCCGCGCTCGCGCTGTCGGGCTCGGTGCCCGGCCGGATCGAGGTTCGCCTCGCCGGCCGCGACCCCGAGCTCGTCTACATCGAAGAGGAGGAGGAGCCGGAGCCCGCGCAGGCCGCGAGCCCGACGACGCCTTCTCCGCCCGCATCACGCTGCGCCTGCCCGAAGGTCTGAAGGCGCAGCTCGAGGTGGCCGCAAATCTCGAAGGCACCTCGGTCAATGCCTGGATCGTGCGCGCGCTTCAGCGCGGGCTCGAGCCACGCACCCGTTCTGTCCGCACCGGCCGGCGCCTGTCCGGCTACGCGGACAGCTAGGAGAGGAGAGACATGTCCCGTCTTCACCCGATTCCGTACGGCACCGGCGTCATGCTGGTTCCCGATTTCTGCAACCCCGTGCGCGACGAGCGCGTCGTCAAGCCGGCGCGCCGGAAGGGACATCGCCGTGACCGCGTTTGACACTCCCGGCAAGACGCGCCTTCGCGTCAAGAACGCCGCCGGCCTGATCTCGGTCGACCCGAGCGAGACCGGCCGCACCACCGTCGAGCTCGAGGCGCTCCGCGACGACGACGCGACCCGCGAGGCGATCGAGCGGGCGACGGTCGAGCTGAACGGCAACGAGGTCACGGTCGAGATCGGCGTCGGCGGCAAGGGCTTCGGCGTCGGCCCGGCCTGGATCTCGTTCGGTCGCACGCCGCAGGTCGGCATCCGCATTCGCTGCCCTGAAGGCACCGACCTCGAGTGCACGACCGCGTCCGCCGACGTCGCCGCGACCGGCCGGCTCGGCGACGTCGAGGTCAAGACGGCCTCCGGCGACGTCGCCGTCGAGCACGTCGGTGGGCTGCGGCTGCAGTCGGCGAGCGGCGACGTCCGCGCCGCCACGATCGAGGGCGAGGCGAGCCTGCAGACCGTCTCGGGCGACGTCCGCCTGGGGACGGTGACCGGCCCGGTCTCGACGACGCTCGTCTCCGGCGACTTCGCGATCAAGGAGGCGCAGGCCGACCTGTCGGTCAAGACCGTCTCGGGCGACCAGCGGATCGGCTCGGTGCAGCAGGGTCAGATCAGGCTCCAGTCCGTCTCGGGCGACGTGCGCGTCGGCATCCGGGCCGGCACGCGCCTCCGCATCGACGCCAACTCGACGAGCGGCGACGTCAGCTCCGAGCTCGACGTCAAGGACTCGCCGTCGGACACGCCGAGCGGCTCCGAGGCACGGCTGCAGGCCAAGACCGTCAGCGGCGACATCGAGATCACCCGGGCCGCCGCCGTCTCCGTGTGAGATGAGGCGGCCCGGCGGTCTATGGCTGCACCGCGACTTTCGCGCGCTGTGGGGCGCGGAGACGATCAGCCAGTTCGGCACGCAGGTCACGTTCCTGGCGCTGCCGCTCGTCGCGATTCTCGTCCTCGAGGAGACCACCTTCCGGGTCGCGCTGCTGACCAGCGTCGAATTCCTGCCGTTTCTGCTCTTCACGCTGCCCGCCGGGGTCTGGGTCGACCGGCTTGCGGCGCCGGCCGATCCTGATCTCTCAGCGACCTCGTCCGCGCAGCCGCGCTGCTCACGATCCCGATCGCGTACTGGGCGGGTGCGCTCTCGATCTGGCAGCTGTACGTCGTCGGCTTCGTGTGCGGGATCGGGACTGTCTTCTTCGACGTCTCGTACCAGTCGTACCTGCCGGCCCTCGTCGGGCGGGACCAGATCGTCGAAGGCAACTCGAAGCTCGAGATCAGCCGAGCGGCGGCCAACATTGCCGGCCCCGGCCTCGCGGGCGGGCTCGTCGCAGTGCTGACCGCTCCGGTCGCGATCCTCGTCGACGCGATCAGCTTTCTCTTCTCCGCGCTATTGCTCGGCGTGATCAAGAAGACCGAGGAGACGCCGTCGCGCGCGGACCGGCGTTCGTTGAGAGCCGAGCTCGGCGAGGGCCTTCGCTACGTCTTCACGCACCGCTACCAGCGCGGCATGGTCGGCATCGGTCGCGCTGGCGAACTTCTTCGGCAATGTCGTCTTCTCGATCCTGCTCGTCTATGCCGTCCGCGAGCTCGGGCTGACCGCCGGGACGATTGGCGTCGTGCTCGCCGTCGGCAACCTCGGCACGCTCGCGGCGGCGCTGACGGCGCGCCGGATCAGCGACCGCCTCGGCGTGGGCAGGACGATCCTGCTCGCCGCCGCCCTCTTCTGCCCCGGCAACGCTCCTGATCGCGCTCGCGCCCAAGGCCCTTGCGATCCCGTTCATCACCGCGAGCATGCTGATCATCGGGTTCGGCGGCATCCTCTACAACGTCACCGCCATCAGCCTGATCCAGGCGATCACGCCCGATCGGATCCTCGGCCGCGCGAATGCGTCGCGGCGGTTCGTCGTCTGGGGCGTGATCCCGTTCGGCGGCCTCGTCGGCGGCGCGCTCGGCGCGACGATCGGCTTGCGCGAGACGATGGTGATCGGGGCGATCGGTGGTGTGCTCGCTGTGGTGCCGATCCTGCTCTCGCCGGTCCGGTCCGTCGGCCGCATGTCCGAGCTCGAGGATCAGTCCTCGCCGATCGCCTCCGCCAGCAGCGCGCCGGCGTAGCTCTGCCACGCCAGGTCCGGCTGCGCACGCAGCCGTGCAAGCCCGTCGCTCACCGCCGCCAACCCCTCCGAGGCGGCGGCGAGCCGGGCGAGCGCGTCCTCGAGCTCGTCGCGGGCGCGCGGGTCGTCCAGATCGGCGGCGACTGCGTTGACGGCCCGACCGTCGAGCTCCAGCTCGCGCCGCGGGTCGCCGCCCGCGGCGAGCAGGAGCTCAGCCCGGCGGAGTGCGGCGCGCAGCTCGTCCTCGTCGAGCTCGATGTCCTTGCCGGCAAGCCAGGCGAGGCCGGGCAACAGACTGTCGCCCGGCCCCGCCTCGAGGAGCTCCAACAGCTCACGTGTGGCGGCGTCCGTGCTCAGGGGATGTACGCCAGATCCTCCGGTGGTGCGCCGACCATCGGCGTCTCGAAGAGCGGCCCTGCACCGTCCGGATCGGCGGTGACCGCGCCTCCCGACGCGATGAACTGCGCGATCTGATCCTGGGCGGCGAGCGCCACCAGCGACGGGCCGGGAGGTGCGAGCCCCGGCAGCCTCGTCAGGAACGAGTGCGGGTTCTTCGGGAACGTCGGGTCCGCGGCGAACGCGAGGTCGTTGCGGAAGAGCGTCGTCCGGTCCTGCAGAGCTCCGGCCCGGATGATCGCCGACGTGGTCGGGTTCGGGACCGTCTGGTCACCGCGGGCGAATTGCAGGATCACGCTCTTCGCCGGCACGCCGGAGAGCGGCTGCGCCCGCAGGTGGACGGCGTAGGCAACCGGGTTGCCCGACTGCGACGCCCACTCCGTCCGCTCGATCAGCTGCTGGATCGCGGACGCGCCCGGGACCGTGTCGATCAGGGGCGGTTGGTTGCGCAGCGGGATGTTCTCGTTGAAGGCGAAGCCCGGCAGGTTGAGCAGCGGCGGCACCCGGTTGATCAGGCTGAGCGTCACCAGGGGGCGGAACGCAGGGCTGAGCCGGGCGATCTCGATGATCGCCCCGCCCGGGACGTTCGGGACGCCGACGCGGACGTTGGGCTCGACGGCGAGGAACTTCGTGCCGTAGATGCCACCGAACGACTGACCGAAGTACGAGATCTTCGACGGGTCGAGATCGCGCGTCCCGTTGCCGTCGACGTCCATCCCGACCTCGATCTCGCGCACGAGGCTCATCAGGTCGATCACCGTCTGCCGGAGGCCGTCGCGGTTGCCGACGAGCGTCTGCGGAGGTGCCGCGTTGACGCCCTCGGTCGAGTCGATCGTCGTGTTCCCGTCCTGGTTGATCCCGCGTCCGCCGGCGGGCAGGACGACCGGCACGCCCGTCGTGCGGTTCACGGTCAGCGTGCCCAGCGGGCCGAAACCGTGGCCGACGACGTTGATCGCGATCGTCGCGATTCCCCGGCGGGCCATCGAGCCGGCGACGAGGAACGGTGTCTGGTTCTTGTTGTCCGTGAACCCGTGCCCGTAGATGGCGACTGGCCAGCCGCCGGCGGGAGCAGCTCCGGGCGGCAGGAAGAGGTTGAAGTAGAGGCGATTCGTCCCCTGCGCGGCAGCGACCCCGGTGCGGGTGCCGACGGCTGGGATCACCTTCGACGCGGTCTCGTAGTCGGGCGCGTCGAACGCCCCGAACGCGACGGTGCCTACCCCGACGAGGAACGGCGTCAAGCTCGGCGCTTCGACAAAGGTCGGCGCGGTCCCGGTCTGGGCCGAGAACCGGATCGAGGTCACGCCGGCGAGCGGGAAGACGGTTCGCGTGCCGCCGGCCGCGATCTCGAAGCTCGCCGGAGCCGGGGTGGATGCCTTGATCTGGCGGCGGACCTGCTCGAGCAGCGACGTCGCGCTCTGGGTCGTGAAGACGCTGGCGACGGCGAGCTTCGAGAGGATCGTCCGCGGAAGCCTGCGCACGAGCAGCGAGTTCTTGAACACTGCGGACTTGATCCTGGCCCCGGATGCGTCCCGGACGTCGGTCGTGACGACGAGGATGTAGGTCGTGTGCTGGCGCAGCAGCTGATCGGACTCGACGTGCAGCGTGTTGGTCGCCACCTCCCAGTCGACCTGGTTGATTCCGGTCACCTTGAAGTCCGGCAGGCTGACGAGGAAGACGTTGGAGCTCGAGACGCTGGCCGGATCGATCGGGCCGGTGAAGGGGATCGAGATCCGCGGCTGCAGGTTGAAGCCGTCGAGCGTGTTGAGGACGTCGATGTCGGCGCAGT
Organism: uncultured Gaiellaceae bacterium; assembly: GCA_963820565.1. Taxonomy (GTDB): domain Bacteria; phylum Actinomycetota; class Thermoleophilia; order Gaiellales; family Gaiellaceae; genus Gaiellasilicea. The sequence goes on along the minus strand of CAWGAD010000005.1, from coordinate 3,479 downwards.
CGGACGGGCGCACCGTGCAGTCCGGCTTGGGCAGGTTGATCCGCAGCCCGGTGTTCTGGGAGAAGTCGAACTTCGTCCAGCGATTGGTGGGGAACGGGCCGCCCTCAGGGCTCGACAGGTCGAGGCGGGGCTGCACGCTTGCGGCATGTGCGAGCGAGGGCACGGCGAGGAGCGTGAGCAGCACGAACAGCGCGAGAAGCAGCGCTCGGCGAGGCGACGGCATCGTGGTCTCCCTCCGGTTGGATTGACCGGCGGCGACGCTAGCAGGTGACGCCCGCGCCCGCGTGCGGGCGCTCGAACCAGGCCGACCAGCTACCGTCGAAGGAGCGCGCCTCGCCGGCCTCGACCTCGACGATCCGGTCGACGATGCGGTCGAGGAAGTAACGGTCGTGGGAGATGACGCAGACGGTGCCGGGAAACTCCTCCAGCGCGGCCTCGAGCGCCTCGACCGAGTCGATGTCGAGGTGGTTCGTCGGCTCGTCGAGGACGAGCAGGTTTGGCTGCTGGAGCATCAGCAGGAGCAGCTGCAGACGAGTCCGCTCGCCGCCCGAGAGGAGCTTGTTCGCGCGGCGCACCTGCTCGTAGGGAAAAAGGAACTTCATCAACAGCGAGACGGCCTCACCCTCGGAGCAGCGATGCGCCAGCCGGACCGTGTCCAGCGGGCTCGATTCGGGATCGAGCGTCTCCTGGTCCTGCGCGAGGTAGCCGATGCGGATCGACGGGCCGACCCAGACTTCGCCCTCGGTCGGCTCGAGCTCGCCGACGACGGTCTTCAGGAGAACGCTCTTCCCGGCGCCGTTCGCGCCGACGAAGCCCACGCGCTCGCCCTGCATGACCGTCAGCTCGACGTCCGCGAGCACGACGTCGGTCCCGAACTGGACGCCGACGTGGCGGAGCTCGAAGACACGCTGGCCGCCGCGTTCGTGCGGACGCAGCCGCAGCGCGATCTTCCGGCGCTCGAGGACCGGCCGCTCGACCTTCTCCATCCGGTCGATCTGCCGCTGCTTGTTCCGCGCCTGCTTGATGTGGCGCTCGTCGACGACCCGGTGCGCCCAGTCCTTGAAGCGGCGGATGGCCTCCTCGAGCCGCTCGATCTCCTTCTGCTGGGTCACGTACTGCTGCTGCTGCCGCTGCAGCTCGAGCTCGCGCGCCAGCGTGTAGGCCGAGTAGTTGCCGGGCCACATCCGGATGCGGCCGCGGTCGAGCTCGGCGATCTGGCTGACGGTCTCGTCGAGCAGGTAGCGGTCGTGCGAGACGGCGACCGCCGCCCCGTCGAAGGACGCGAGCAGCCGCTCGAGCAGCGAGCGGCCGACGGCGTCGAGGTGCGCCTCTGGCTCGTCGAGCAGCAGCACGTCGGGATCCTGGGCGAGGCACGCCGCGAGCGCGATCAGCTTGCGCTGGCCGCCGGAGAGCGCGCTCGTCGGCAGGATGAGGTCGGCTTCCTCGATCCCCACGTCAAGCAGCATCGCCCGCCCACGGCCGTCGATGCTCGGTCCGCCGGCGGCTTCCCAGCGCTCGACGAGCTCCTCCTGCCGGTGCAGGACGCGTGACATCTTCGCGAGGTCTTCGGCGAGCTCCGGCGAGGCGAGCTGGTCGGCGACGCGATGCAGCTCGCGGTCGAGCTCGTCCAGGTCGGGCCGTGCCGCCCGTACCGTCTCGAGCGCGTTCCGCTCGTCGCCGAGCGGGTGCTGTGGCAGGAAGGAGACGACGATGCCGCGCCGGCGCACCGAGGTGCCCGCATCGGGCTCCTCCAGCCCGGCGATCAGCTTGAGCATGGTCGACTTGCCGGAGCCGTTGGCGCCGATCACGCCCACGCGGGCGCGCGGCTCGATCGCGAAGTCGAGCCCGTCGAGCACGGTTCGGCTGCCGAACGACTTGCGAACGGCGTTGAGCGAAACGAGGGCCATGGCGCTAGCTCGACGTGTTGACGACCGAGAGCACGTACTCGTCCCGGCCCGCACGCAACGCGTCGGCGAGGCGTTCGTCGCCGGAGATGCCGGTGCGGGCGGCGAGAACCTCGTACAGCCGGTCGTCGCTCATGCCTCGGCCGCGGCCTGTCTGCACGAGCCGCTGGATCACGGGTAGCGGGCGTCCGTCGGGTGCGAACTGCCAGGCCGGATAGAGGTAGTCCTGCCCGCCCGGGCGGCGGACGCCGAGCAACTCGCCGGCGCGGCGCATCGCGTCGAGCCGTTGGGTGCCGACGCCGAGCCGTGTCGACAGCCAGGAGCCGCTGAGCGACTCGTCAGCCAGCTTCACGTCCATGACTCGCATCATGCCGTGGCGAGGCGCTCGCGTCGATCCCGGCCGCCGCTCAGGGTCCAGCGAAGACCCTGGATGGCCCAGCCGCCGACCGCGAGCATGATGAGCCCGAGGGCGAGGAGGATCAAGAGGAGCGTGCGCTTCATGAGGTGCACGTTACGCCGCGGCAGCGACGGATTCGTCGGCCGAAACGCCGATTCCGAGTCATCCTCAAGGCGGATCTTTTCTAAGCCGGTGTACGACGAGTCGAGCGCCGCGCATCAGCGCGGCGCTCGCTCTTTCCACCCTGGCTTCGACCTAGCTACCCCTGCACGGTGAAGGACTGCACGAGGTCTGCGCTCGAGCTGTTGCCGGCGTAGACGTCGATCTGGCCCGTCTCCACGACGAACTTGCCCCGGTTGTCGTAGAAGCCGAAGTCGCTCTTGTCGAGCGTGAACCTGACCCGGCGGGTCTCGCCCGCCTTCAGCGTCACGCGTTCGAACCCACGCAGGCGGCGGACGGGTTGCGAGATGCTCGCCACCGGGTCGTGGATGTAGAGCTGGACGACTTCGTCACCCTTGCGGGTACCCGTGTTCTTCACGCTCACGGAGGCGCTGAGGCTGCGGTTGCGCGACACCGTCGACGAGCTCAGCTGGAGGTCCGAGACCTCGAACGTCGTATAGCTGAGCCCGAAGCCGAACTCGTAGAGCGGCGAGCAGCTCGGGATGTCGCGGTAGCGCGAATTCCACTTCACGCCCGGGTTACAGGGGCGTCCCGCGGGCTCGTGGTTGTAGTAGATCGGCACCTGACCGATCCGGCGTGGGAACGACACCGGCAGCTTCCCGCCCGGATTCACCTTCCCGAACACGACGTCGGCGACTGCCGGGCCTCCCTGCACGCCGGGGAACCACGCCTCGAGGATCGCGGGCGCGTCTGCGATCACGTCCTCGAGCGCGAGCGGGCGACCGCTGAACAGAACGACCACGAACGGCTTTCCGGTGGCCTTGATCGCGCGGATCAGCTCTTCCTGCCTACCCGGAAGGTCGAGCGTGCTGCGCGTCGCGGCCTCGCCGCTCATCTCGCGCGTCTCGCCCAGGGCGAGCACGACCTGGTCCGCCGCCTTGGCGACGGCGACCGCCTCGGCGAAGTCGGCCTCAGGGCCGCAGCCTTCGGGATCAGTGTGCGGCGGTTCGGTGTTCGAGAGCTTGCAGCCCTCGGCGTAGGTCGCGCCGGTGCTCTGA
>CAWGAD010000004.1:0-267616 GCA_963820565.1 uncultured Gaiellaceae bacterium | reverse complement strand
ACGCCGACACCGACGTTGATGTGACGCTGAGCGGGGTCGAGCTCGGCACCGTGAACGGCAGCGCCGGCCTGGACACGATCTCGGGCGCCGGCGACGCGACCACCGGATCCGCCACCACCTTGCAGCTGACGCTGAACGGCGACAGCGGCGTCGACAGCCTCAGCGGCGGCGACGGAGACGACACGATCGCGGGCGGAACCGGCAACAACACGATGTCGGGCGGCGCAGGCGACGACACGCTCACCGGCGGGCCCGACGAGGACACGCTCACGGGTGGGCCGGGCGGCGACGCCCTGACGGCAGGGCTCGGGAACGACCTCTTCAACGAGGGCGCCGCGGCGGACGGGTCCGACACGATGGCCGGCGGCGGCGGGATCGACCGCATCACGTATGCCCAACGCACTGCCGCAGTGACAGCCACGATGGACGGCACACCCGACGACGGCGAGACCGGAGAGGGCGACAATGTCGGGGCGGACGTCGAAACGCAACCGGCGGGTCAGGCGCCGACACGCTGACGGGAGCCGGCGGCGAAAACGAGTTGACCGGCGGCCCGGGCGGCGACCGCATCACGGGAGCGGCCGGCGATGACCGAGTCTTCGGCGGTGACGACGGCGACACGATCTTCGACGGTGCCGGCAACGACGCCCTCGACGGAGGTAGCGGGTCGGACACGCTCGACTACTCCGGAGTGACCGCCGCGATTACGGTGAGCCTGGCTTCGTCGGCTGCCCAGAACACGGTCGGCGCGGGAACGGACACGGTCGTCTCCCTGGAGAGCCTCGTCGGTGGCACCGGCGCAGACACCCTCGGCGGCGACGGAAACGCAAACGCGATCTCGGGCAACTCCGGCAACGACACGATCACCGGGGACGGCGGTAGCGACGCGATCGACGGCGACCTTGGCACCGACACCGTCGACTACTCCTCGCTCAGTGCTCCGGTCACGGTCGTGCTTGCCCCGGCGACTGGCCTCGTCCCCGGCTCCAGCACGGGTGCAGCCGGAAGCGACTCGTTGCTCGGCATCGAGAATGTCGAAGGCGGCGGGGGTGACGACGTCCTCACCGGAGAGTTGGGCAGCAACGTGCTCACCGGACACGGGGGCAACGACACCCTGGCCGGTCTCGACGGCAACGACACACTCGACGGCCGCGCGGGCCTCGACACGCTGGACTACTCGGCTGCGGGCAGCGGTGTCACCGTCAACCTGGCGACCGCGGCCGCGCAGGTCACATTGGGTGCCGGCAGCGACACGATCGCCTCGGCTGAGAACGTGACCGGATCTGCCTTCGCCGACACGCTCACGGGAACCAGCATTGCCAACACCCTCGCCGGCGGCGGCGACGACGACACGCTCACGGGCGGGCTCGGCGCCGACACCCTGAGCGGGGGTCAAGGGATCGACACGGCCGACTACTCCGCGGCCGGGCTCGGAGTCAACGTCGATCTCTCCCGCACCCGTCCGCAGAGCACGGGAGGCGCTGGAACGGACAGTCTCAGCGGGGTCGAGAACCTGACCGGCGGAGCAGGCCGGGACACGCTGCGCGGTAACACGAACAGCAACATCCTGTCCGGCGGAGCAGGGAACGACACGCTCGCGGGGCGCGGCGGCCGCGACCTGCTCGACGGCGGCGCAGGCGTCGACGTCGTCGACTACTCGAGCGCTCGTCGCACGAGTGATCGTCAACCTGACCACCGGCTTCGCGTCGGTATCGGGCCGCCGCGACACGCTCGTGGCACTCGAGAGCGCCACCGGCGGGCGTGGCTCCGACTTGCTGATCGGCGACGGCGCCGCGAACCTCCTCCGCGGCGGCGCCGGCAGCGACATCCTGCAGGGACTGGCGGGGGACGACACGATGTCGGGCGACGCCGGCAGGGATCGCCTCGCAGGGCAAGCCGGTAACGACCGGCTCAGAGGCGGGCCTGGCGCCGACACGGCCGACTTCTCGAGCTTCTTCTCCGCCAACCTGCGAGTCGGCGTGATCGTCGATCTCGCGCGCGGGCAAGCGGCGGGAGACGGCTCCGACTCGCTCACCGCGATCGAGAACGTCGTCGGATCGAGCTTCGACGACCGGATCTCGGGAGCCCGCAGCCCAAACACCCTGGCGGGCTCCGCGGGGAACGACGTACTCGTGGGCCGCGGCGGCGCAGACCGGCTCGACGGCGGCCCCGGTCGCGACGTGCTCTACGCCTGGGACGGGCGCGCCGACACGCTCGTGGGCGGCTCCGGCCGGGACTCGGCGTGGAGCGACCTCCGGCTCGACCACTCGGCCGGCATCGAAAGGCGTATGACGTAGCGCTGCTTCCCGCAGCCGATCAGCGTGGCTGCGGCACGATCCGAATGTATGGCTTCGGCGACTCCCAGCCGTCCGGATACGTCTGCTTCGCGTCCTCGTCGGAGACGGAGCCGGCGATGATCACGTCGTCTCCCTGCTGCCAGTTCGCCGGAGTCGCAACCTTGTGGTTGGCGGTCAGTTGCAGCGAGTCGATCACGCGCAACACCTCGTCGAAGTTGCGGCCCGTCGTCATCGGATAGACGAGGATCAGCTTGATCTTCTTGTCCGGCCCGATCACGAAGACGTTGCGGACAGTCTGGTTGTCGGCCGGCGTCCGCTGGAGCGGGTCGCCCGAGGTCTCAGCAGGCAGCATCCCGTAGAGCTTCGAGACGTTGAAGTCCGCGTCCCCGATCGTCGGGAAGTTGGGCGCCTGTCCCTGCGTCTCCTCGATGTCCTTCGCCCAGCCGGCATGGCTGTCGACCGGGTCGACCGAGAGCCCGATCACCTTGACGCCCCTGCGGTCGAACTCGGGCTTGATCTTCGCCATGTAGCCGAGCTCGGTCGTGCACACCGGCGTGTAGTTCTTCGGGTGCGAAAACATCACCGCCCAGGAGTCGCCGATCCAGTCGTGGAAGCTGATCCGACCCTCCGTCGAGTCCGCCTCGAAGTCCGGTGCCGTGTCGCCAATCCGCAGGCTCATTCCTCGTCCTCCTTGTTCGTGCTTTCCCCTGCGTGGAAGATAGCTCGTCGCACTGGGTTGACCGAAACTGGGCTGACCGAACGCGCTCAGCCCTGCTTCAGCTTCTGCGTCGCCTCTTCGACCTCGCGCTCGGCGTCCTCGACCGCACGAACGGCCTTGTCCGCCGCGCGCTGGGCGCGCTCGAGCTCTCGTTTCGCGGCCTTCGCATCGCTCCGGGCGTCTGCCAGCGCCTCGGTGGCGGCTTTCAACGCCGCCCGGGCGGCGCGACGCTCCTCCCCGGTGTCTTTCCGCGACGGTGGCGGCTTCTGCTTCGTCCGCGGCGCTACCGCGAGGCTCGGATCGATCGAGAACCCCGCCGACTGGACCTCACGTGCGAGCAAGCCGCGCTCCAGGAGCGGCTGCAGCTCCGGGTCGATCGAGGCTGCGCGAAAGGTCGAGACCGCGCGCTCGAGCACCGACTCGGAGATGCGCAGCCGCCGCACCTCACGCTGCACTCGCTCGAGGGCAGCGCGGTGCTCCCGAACCGCATCCTGGAGCTTCTCGCCGCCCCCACGACCGGACACCGCGCGTTCCTGCGCGTCGCGGAGGCGCTTTCCGGCCTGGATCAGCGCACGCACCTCGGACGGATCGCGGCGCGCCAGCGTGTTCACGGCCGCGGCCGCAGCGGTCGGCTTCGGCAGCTTCGCCACCTCGGCCGCGAGCTCGGGTTCCTTCTCCCGCAGCGCCTTCGCGCGGGCATTTCGCGCCGAGGTGAATTCGTTCGCCGGCAGCTCGTAGAGTGCGCCCGCCTCGCGGGCAAGCGACGCGTCCACGATGGCTAAGTCCTCGGCACGCCGCTCTCGAGGTCGGCCAGAAGCTCGCCGACCCCGCCGACGAGCGAGGCCGCGGTCTCGACCTCCTCGGCGCCGAACTCGCGTCCGTCGCCGTAGATCTCGACCAACCCCCAGCGGTCGCGCGACTGCAGCGGCAGCATCAGCAACGAATCGAACCCGAGCCGCGCCAGCAACTCCGTCTCGGCTGGGTCGGCGTTCGGGTCGGCGCGGCTGACGACCCTCGGCTCGCCCTGCTGGATCACCTCCTGCGTGAGCGGGTAGTCCGACACGAGATAGAGCGCCAGCGGCAGCGAGTCCTCCTCGCGCATGCACTGGGCGAGCTCGACGAGGAGGTCGCCGATCGTCCGCGACACCGAGCAGCCGGCGGCGTCGAGCATCGTCACGAGCTCTTCGCAGGCGGTGTGGAGCAGGGTCGAGACGGTGGTCTCGGCCGAGATTCGCGCCAGTGACTGTTCGACGTTCTCAGTAGCCATCGGACCTATTGTGCCGTGCGAGCGCCAAATCTCCTCCCACAAAGGCAGATCACCGGCAACGCTACTCAGGGAGGACGGGAGCGAAGCGACCCTTCAGGGATCTGCGCGCTCTGGCATCCGCTTCTGCGGATGCCAGAGCATGCGACGGAAAAACCAGCGGAGAGGGCGGGATTTGAACCCGCGAAACGCCTTTCGACGCTTACGCGATTTCCAGTCGCGCTCCTTCGGCCGCTCGGACACCTCTCCGGGCGAGCGACAGGGTATCTAGCCGCCGGTGGAGTCGACGACGAAGGCCGCCACGTCCTGGATCTGCTTCTCGTCGAGCTGTCCCTTGAACGACGGCATCGCTCCCATCCCGTTCGTGACGCGGTCGACGACGAGCTGCGCGTCGGGCTTCGCCTCGTCCAGATTCGGGCCGACCTGGCCGGTCGCTCCGGCCGCCTCCAGCGTGTGGCAGCCGCCGCAGCCGGCCGAGGCGAACACGGCCTTCCCCGCAGCCGGGTCTCCGGCCGGCTCGCTGGGCGCCGCCTCGGTGGTGGTCGGCGCCTCTCCGGTCTCCGCGGCATGGGTTTCGGTGGCCTCTGCCCCGTGCGCCTCCTCTTCCTCCTTGGCGAAGAAGACGACGCCGGCGACCGTCCCCACGAAGAGGATCGTGCTCACGAGGATGAAGAGGCCGAGCCGGTCGCCCGGGAAGTCCGGGTTTCGACGCGGGAAATAGAACGCGGAGAGGATCGCGAAGACGATCAGGAGGCCGGCGAGTACCCCCAGCCCGACCTTCCCCTGGTTCGTGATCGCGAGCAACACGCGCGGGAACCTACCAGCGTCAGACTCGGTCCAGAGGCGCCATCGTCAGCCCCCAGTCCTTGAGCTGCTCCCAGTAGAGCTCCGCTTGCTCCTTGTGCCCCGACCAGACGACGGCCCGGCCGCTCGAGTGGATCCGGTTCGCGAAGCTCATGCCCTGCTCGAAGCCGACGCCGGGGAGCACTGCCGCGAGCGCGTGCGCGACGCCGTCGAACGTGTTGTGGTCGTCGTTGAGGACGATCACCTGCCACGGTGCGTCCAGGTTGCCGCCGGGATCACCGACCCTCGGCTTGCGGACCGGGGTCTCGGTCGTGGAACCCATCCGCAGGACGGTACCAACGGCGTCTGTAGGCTTCCCGCGATGTCGCCCGCGGACCGGCTCGAGCGATACGCACGACTCACAGTCGAGATCGGCGCGAACGTGGGCGAGGGACAGGTCGTCTGGATCCGAGCGCTTCCGGAGCACACCCCGCTCGTCCGGGCGATCGCACGGGTCGCGTACGAGCGCGGTGCCCGTTACGTCGCGATCGACTACACGGACGAGCACGTCCGGCGGGCAAGGATCGAGCATGCCGACGAGGACAGCCTCGACTGGACGCCTCCCTGGATGCTCGAGCAGATCGACTATCTCGCGACCGAGCGCGGCGCGCTGATCGCGATCGCGGGCGACCCCGAGCCGGAGCTGCTGGCCGACCTCGACGGCCGCCTCGTCGGCAAGACCCGGATGCGCGCCTTGACCGAGCACTATCTCGACGCGATCAACAAGCGGTTGCTGAACTGGACGATCGTTGCCTATCCGAACGAGGGTTGGGCGAAGACCGTCTTCGGCGAGCCGGACGTCGAGCGGCTCTGGGAGGCCGTCGGCGCTGCAACGCGGCTCGACCAGCCCGATCCCGTGCAGGCGTGGGATGCGCATCTCGAGAAGCTGGCAGCCCGCGCCACCCTGCTCAACGAGCGCCGGCTCGCCGCAGTGCGCTTCCGCGGCACGGGCACCGACCTCACGATCGGGCTCATCGCCGGCGGCACGTGGTGCCACGGGGGCGGCGAGACCGTCGACGGGCGCCGCCACGTCGCGAACATCCCGACCGAGGAGGTGTTCACGAGCCCCGACCGCCGACGGACGGAGGGGACGGTGCGGGCGACGATGCCGCTCGCGCTCTCGGGCAACATCGTCCGCGACCTGTCGCTCCGCTTCGAGAACGGCCGCGTCGTCGAAGTCGAGGCCAGCGCAGGCGCCGAGCTCGTGCGCGAGCAGCTGCGCCAGGACGAGACGGCATCGATGCTGGGCGAGGTCGCCCTGGTCGACGGCGACTCGCCGGTCGGGAAGAGCGGCCTCGTCTTCCTGAACACGCTCTTCGACGAGAACGCGACGTGCCACATCGCCTACGGCTCGGGCATCCTGGAGGCAGTTCCGGGCGGCGAGGAGAAGAGCGACAGCGAGCTCGACGAGCTCGGCTTCAACCGCTCCTCGATCCACACGGACTTCATGATCGGCGGCGCCGAGGTCGAGGTTGACGGCATCGAGGCGGATGGAGGCATCGTTCCCCTGATCCGCGACGACGTCTGGCAGCTGAAGTAGACGATGCCTGACCTTCCTCTGACCGGCGGGTGCGGCTGCGGCGCCGTCCGCTACGAGATCGACGAGCCGTTCGTCTCGGCGAGCTACTGCCACTGCACGCGCTGTCAGCACCGCACCGGCGCAGCGGCGTCGGCGAACGCCCGAGCGGCGCCGGGATCCTTCCGCGTCGTGGCGGGCGAGGAGCACCTGCGCGCCTGGGAGCCGGAGGGGGGCGCCGCGAAGCTCTTCTGCTCGCGGTGCGGCTCGGCGGTCTTCAGCCGCACCGCGGGCGATCCGCCGCTCTTCGGCGTCCGGCTCGGCGGGGTCGACGGCGATCCCGGGATCGTGCCGCAGTGGCACCAGTACGTCGCCTACGCCGTGAGCTGGGAGGAGATCCCGGACGACGGCTTGCCGCGATACCCCGAGGGCAAGACGTAACGCCCGGTCACGCGCTCCGTCGTCGTGTGGCTCCCTCGGGGGGTGATCGCGTCGCCGGCTCCAGTCGGGCGAGGCCGCGTCACCTGAGAGGGAATCCTTAGCGCTGCTTCCTTCCGGACCTGACGCGGTTCGGATGCTCCCAGTGCGCGGAACCCGACCTTCGACGCCACGTGCGCGAGACCTGATCCCGTTGAAGCCGCCCTCGGACGGCGTTCGGTCCCGCTGGAGCGGATGTCGGGTTCAGGGAACCGCTAACTCCCCACCTAGCGCGACCGGGCAAGAGTCAGCGTAGCAGCGGCTATTCTGTCCGTCCCGGGCGCATAGCTCAGCGGGAGAGCGCTCGCTTCACACGCGAGAGGTCCCTGGTTCAATCCCAGGTGCGCCCACTCAAGAGAGCCACCAGATCGTGGCAGGAATTTCACCTCAACCCTCTGGTTCTGCTTCACGAGCAGCGCTAGGGTGAAGTGATGGCGCGCGGTAGGTTCCTACTCGTCGCCGGGGTCACGGCGCTGCTTGCAACCGGGCCGGCCGCTGCAGGCCCGGGCATGATCGTCGGGGCGCGCGAGGATGGGCTCAAGTGGCGGACTGCGACAACAGCCGCGGTCGCGCGCGACCTGGGACTCGGCGCGATGGGGATCACGCTCAGCTGGCAACCCGGCCAGACGGACCTCGCCGCGGCCGACGTCCTGGCGTTGAACGGCGCCATCGTCGGCGCAGCGGGCATGCGGGTCGTCGTCGCAGTCTTCGGGGACGCGCCACAGGCGCCGATCGATGCGACGTGGCGGGAGCAGTACTGCGCCTACGTGGGCAGGCTGATCACACGGTTCCCACAGCTCAACGACATCGTCATCTGGAACGAGCCCAATCTGTCCGGGTATTGGCGGCCGCAGTACCAGAACGATGGAACGAGCGAGGCCCCCGCGCGCTACACGGAGCTGCTCGCGCGTTGCTACGACGTCCTGCACGGCCTTCGCGACTCGATCAACGTCGTCGCACCGGCGACGTCTCTCTGGGGCAACGACAACCCGAACGGGTTGTCGAACGTCTCCCACTCGCCGACCGCCTTCATTCGGGAGATGGGGCTCACCTATCGCCGCAGCGGACGGACGCGGCCGCTGTTCGACACGCTCGGCCACCACCCCTATCCCGCTCGCTCGGACGAGCGCCCATGGTCGGCGCACCCGCAGGAATCGATCGTCTCGATCGGCGACCTCGACCGACTCGTCCGAGTGCTCCACGAGGCCTTCGACGGTACGGCCCAGCCGCAGCCGGACAACGGCCTGCCGATCTGGTATCTCGAAACCGGCTACCAGACCCAGATCGACGCGGAGAAGACCGGGCTCTACACCGGCTTCGAGACGTGGCCTGGGTCGTTGCCCGACCGCGTTCCGCAGGCGCCGGCCGCCAAGCCGCCTGACGAGAGCCCGGCTCCCGACCAGGCGACGCAGCTCGCCGACAGCATCCGGCTGACCTACTGTCAGCCGTACGTCTCAGCCGTCTTCAACTTCCTCATCCGGGACGAGAAGGACCTGGGTGGTTGGCAATCCGGGCTGCTCTGGACGGATGGCTCGAGCAAGGACTCCTACGTGCCGTTTCGGGACGTCGTGCGCGAGGTGAACGAAGGCCGTGTCAATTGCAGCGAGCTTCTGGCGGCCCTCGCTCGATTGAGGGCCGGGGCCTCGGGACGCAATGATCCGGCCGTCACGCAGTCGCACACGAAGGTCACGTTTCGCGGCCGTTCGGCCGCGCCTTACGGCTTCCTGCGGCTAGGCGCGCAGCTCACCCGCGGAGTGCAGAAGAGCAATCACGGCCTGCCGGCCAAGCAACTGCTCTTCACGGTCGGGCCGACCGCCTACGTCTTGACGACGAATGCCACCGGCGTCGCCGGCCTGACGCCGATGCCGCCGATGAACCCCGGCCGCCACAAGCTCCGGATCAACTTCCGCGGCGACATGCTCAACCTTGGCTCGGGTCTGCGGCGCGACGTGCGGGTCACGAACTCGAAAGGTCGCATCGAGTCGGACGGCGTGATCCGGCTCGGAAGCGCGCTGTCGGGCCGTCTCGACGCGCGGTCGAACGGCGTCAAGGTGCGCGGGACGATGAGCTTCCGGCACCGTGGCAAGCTCCGATCGGTCCGGGTGATCTCGTTCGGCCTCCGCCAAGACAGGCGGGCGGCGTGGTTGCGCGGACTGTCCGGGCCGGACCGGTACGTCGTCAACATCGAGCGTCTGCGCGGCAAGCGGCTCGTCCGAGTGAGGATGTGGCGGAACGGCTCCCCGGTCGGCGCCGCAGCGACCGTGGCGGCCGCCAAGCTGCGGCTGAGCGCGGCTGCTACTCGCTGAGCGAGCCGTCGCGATATCGCGTCGGCTCGAGCTCCGGGAACCGGGCGTACGCCTGCTCCTCGTCGGTCGTCTCCTCCTCGACTCCCGCGTCGTGCCGGAGCGCCGCTTCGTCCACCGTGTAGGCGCCCCAGTCCGCGACCCATTCCAAAGTCCCATCGGGGCCACGCGTCGTCTGATGCTCTCGCGCGCCGACGGCGAGGATGGCGCAATCGCCGTCGCCGGCGCCGACGAGCACGTGCTGCGTCCCGGCGGGACAGTGGACGAAGTCCCACTGCCGGAGCGGCCGTTCCTCGCCCTCGACGATAAGCAGGGCTTCACCCGAGAGCACGAGGAAGTCTTCCTGGTCGGTTTCCCAGTGGTACATCGCCATCGGCTCGCCCGGGTCGAGCACGACGACGCTGATCCCGACCTGCGAGAACTCCGTCTCGCCGTCGAAGCGCAGAATCGCCTTCCCGTCCCGGTGGTGCCAGCGGGCCGCAAGGGCGTTGAGGACGAACCACCCCTCGCCGGTTGCCACAAGACCGTGGTCGGTCTGTCGGAGCGGGGCCTCTGGCACCATCTGCCTGATCATAGAATCGCCCGATGCTGTACTCGCCGGAAGCGCACGAGGCGCTTGCTGACAAACCGTGGAGCGCTGAGCGGGCGCGAACGGCGATCGCCGCCATCGTCGCCGACGCGGAGAGCGCATTCGACGACGGCTGGCCGGCCCATCCACGGGACCTGTACGAGGGCGACGATCCGGCGAGGCGGTTCCGGACGGTGTACGACGGAGGCGCGGGCGTCGTGGACACATTCCACCGGCTCGCTCGGCGCGGCTTCGTCGAGCTGCGACGGGACTACGTCCCCTACCTGGAGCGATCGGTCGACGCGCCGTCCGACTTCCCGAACGAGGACGCCGAGCGCAGCCTCTTGGGGGGTCAGACCGGCATCCGGCTCGTGCTCCAGCGGCTCGCGCCGTCGCAGGCCAATCTCGAGCGGCTTGCCGAGCTGATCGCCGCGAACGAGCGCGACGAGCGGTGCGAGCTGATGTGGGGCAGCCCCGGCACGATTCTCGCGGGCAGCGAGCTTGAGCTCGACGTGACGCCGAGCATCACCTGGTTGCAGGAGCAGCGCGACGCGGACGGCCTGTGGACCCAACGCCTGTCCGGGCGCAGCAGCCGCTGCCTCGGCCCTGTCCATGGGTTCGCGGGCTGTGTGCTCGCGCTGGGCGAGGTCCCGGGCGTCTCGGAGACCCTCCAGCCCTTCGCCGTCGAGGAGGACGGGCTCGTCAACTGGCTGCCGTACGCTGGGATGGAGCGGCTCGAGTCACCCCGGGACGGTCAGATCCGCATGCAGTGGTGCCATGGCGCGCCGGGGATCGTCGCGACGCTCGCGCATCTCCTCGACGAGGACCTCGCGGTCGCAGGCGGTGAGCTGACGTGGCGAGCCGGGCCGCTGCAGAAGGGCGCGGGCCTCTGCCACGGCACCGCGGGGAACGGATATGCCTTCCTGGCGCTGCTCGCACGCACGGGCGACGAGCGCTGGCTCGGACGGGCGCGCGCGTTCGCCATGCACGCCGCCGCTCAGATGGAGCGCCACCGGTCGCAGGACGGGCGCGGCCGTTACACGCTCTGGACGGGCGACCTCGGCACGGCCCTCTACCTCGCCGACTGCGTCGATGGCAGAGGGGAGCTACCGGTCCCGTAGGACCAGGGACTAGAGGATGACCGTGATCGTGAACGTCTGCGGGCCGCTCGTGTCACTGCCACCGTTGGCGGTACCGCCGTTGTCGACGATGCGTACGGTCACGGTTGCGCTGCCGAGTGCGAGCAGGGCGGCTCTGAAGCTGAGCGTCCCGTTCGGAGCGATCGTCGGGTCGACGGCGAAAATGCCGGGGTTGTCGTTCGTGACGCTGAAGCTGACGTTCTGAGACGCCTCGTCCGCGGGGCCTGCCGAAATACCGGTCGCCCAACCCGGGTCGGTGATCAGCGCTCCGAGGACGGCGATCTGGTCCGACCCGACAGCGAAGCTCGGCGCGTCGTTGACGGGAGTGATCGTGATCGTGAAGGTTTGGTCGCTACTGAAGTCGTCGCCGCCGTTCGCGGTCCCGCCGTCGTCGTCAATGTGCACACTCACCGTCGCGACGCCATTGGCGTTGGCGGCAGGAGTGAAGGTCAGCTTCCCGTTGGGCTCGACCACCGGCTGGACGGCGAACAACGTCGGGTCGTCGACCGAGGTGATCCAAAAGCTGACACCCTGCGAGGACTCGTTTGCCGGACCCGTCGAGATGCCGGTGGCCCAGCCCACGACCGCCTGAGCACCGGCGTCCTCGAGCAGTCCCTGGTCGGCGCCCGCGACGAAGCTGGGTTCGTCGTTGACAGGGGCGATCGTGAGCGTGAACGTGTCCGGGCTGCTGCTGTCATCGCCGCCGTCCGCCGTCCCACCGTTGTCGTTGGCGGTGACAGTGACGGTCGCGACGCCGTTCGCGTTGGCGGCGGGAGTGAAGGTCAGCTTCCCGTTGGCCTCGACCACCGGCTGGACGGCGAACAGCGTCGGATCGCTGACACTGACGCTGAAGCTGACGGTCTGCGACGACTCCCCCGCCGGACCAGGAGAGATACCCGTCGCCCAGCCCGGTCTGAACTGCGCGCCAGCATCCTCGAGCACACTTTGATTCGCGCCGCCCGCGAAGCCGGGCGCGTCGTTGACGGGGACGATCGTGATCGTGAATGACCCGGCGTTGCTCGTGTCGCTCCCGCCACCCGAGGTGCCGCCGTCGTCATGAGCCGTGACGGTGACGGTGGCAACACCGTGCGCGTCGTGCGCAGGCTT
Organism: uncultured Gaiellaceae bacterium; assembly: GCA_963820565.1. Lineage (GTDB taxonomy): Bacteria > Actinomycetota > Thermoleophilia > Gaiellales > Gaiellaceae > Gaiellasilicea. The sequence goes on along the minus strand of CAWGAD010000004.1, from coordinate 255,384 downwards.
GTAGACCAGCCTCCCGTTGGGATTGACGGACGGCTGCACAAGGAACAGCGTCGGGTCGTCGACGCTGACGCTGAAGCTGACGTTCTGCGACGACTCGCCGGCGGGTCCGGGCGAGATCGCGGTCGCCCAACCGGTGACAGTCTGGGCGCTCACGTCCTCGAGCACGCTCTGATTCGGCCCGACCACGAAGCTCGGCGCCTGGTTGACGGGCGGCGGAACTAGAGGAGGGACCGGAGCCGGGGCTACCGGAGTAACGGGAGTCACCGGGGCTACCGGAATTGCAGGAGCGGTGGGCACAAGGGGTGTCGCCGGGAACGGCCGCGCAGCCGGTGACGGCGACGGCGCAGGTGCGGGCGTCTCGGGTGGGGACGAGGGCGGGGCTTGCGTTTCCGGCTCAGCCGTTGGGGACGGAGCTGCCGCCGCCGGTTCGGCCGCAGGTTTGGTGCGCAGCGGCGCCGGCCGGGCCGAGATCTTCGCCGGTACCGGCTTGAGCTTTGGCGAGCGCGCGCCCGCGTCGGTGGCAGGCAAGCGGTGGCCACCCTGGGACACAACGGCCGGCGAAGTGTGCGCTTCGCGCAAGGGCGCCGCCTGCGCGATCTCGCGCGGGCTGGCGAGACCGGTTGTCGCTGCGGTCGCGAGTGCGGCGGCACCGCCGAGGGAGGCGCCGATCGAAGGGGTGATCGGCAGGCGGGCGAGGAGAGGCGCGTGCGAGAGCCACGAGAGAGGGCCCGTCACGAGCCGCATCTTGCCGAGGGAGATGTTCACGAAGGCGCGAACGAGGCGTGGGTCGAACTGCGTCCCGGAGCAGCGCGTGATCTCCTTCCGGGCTTCGGTGATGCCCCCGGCCTCCTTGTAGGAACGCGTCGACGTGATCACGTCGAACACGTCCGCGATGGCGACGATGCGTCCGGCGAACGGGATCTCGTCACCGGCGATCCCCCGCGGATAGCCGTCGCCATCCCAGCGCTCGTGGTGGTAGCCGACAGCATCGGTCCACGATCCGAGCCATTCGCGGAGTGGCGCGACGAGCGTCTCGCCGTGCAGGGGATGTTGGCGCAGCTCCTCCCACTCCTCCTCCGTCGGCCTCCCCGGCTTGTTGAGGATCTCGGTGCTGACCTCGAGCTTGCCGATGTCGTGCAGGAGCGCCGCCCAGTTGAGGCGGTCGAGGTCGTCGCCCGTCAGGCCGAGCTCCTTGCCGAGGCTGTAGGAGTAGGCGCGAACCCGTTCCGAGTGACCGCGGGTGATCCTGTCGTGGACGTCGAGTGTGCCGGCGAGCTGAAGCAGGATCTCGGCGGACTGCTGTGCGGTCGTCGCCTCGTTCGCGGCCTTCATCAAGCGCAGCCGCTCCTCGAGGCTGTCGACGGTGCCGGAGCGAAGCGCCAGCCGGAACCTGGACGGCGCCTCGTCGGGGAAGACCAGCGAGAGCTCGAGGAGAGCTCCGAGTGGCAGCAGCCGACGGAAGAACGTGAACCCGACGGCGACGACCACCGTCGCGGTCACGCTCATCGCGCACCACCAGAGCAGGAAGATCCACAACGAGCTCGTCGGCACGCCGGTGATCGAGGTTGCAACGCGAACGAAGCCGAGCGAGCCGGCTATGGGGAGCGCGTAAACGAGCAGCCGCAGACCGCGCGCTCGCCACGGCCGCGGCAGCCAGCGACGCCGATCCGCCCGGTCGGCCTCAGTCATGCTGTCTCTATCGGCTGGAACGCCGCATCTCTAAAGTCGCGAGATCGGCGTCAGGAGGAGGTTGTGAGCCCGGAACAAGCGATGTCGGCGTACGAGGCGGCCGCCGAGGCTCACGACCTCGAGGCGATGCTGCAGCTCGTCCATTCCGAGGCCGTGTACTGGTTCAGCAACGAGACGAGCCATGTCGGGAAAGAGGCTGTCGCACAGGCGATCAGGGCGAACTTCGATTCGATCGTGGGCGAGACGTATCGGATCGACCAGTTGCGCTGGCTGGCGAGAACGGACGATGTCGCTGCGTGCGTCTACCGGTACACGTGGACCGGCACCGTCGACGGGCAAGCGATCGGCGGAACCGGCCGGGGCACGAACGTGCTCTGCCGCGCCGGGGATGCCTGGCTCGTGATCCACGAGCATCTCTCGCGGGGACCGGCCGAGTAGCTCGATCGGGCGGAGGATCCCTCGGATGAGGGGCGTTTGAGCCGGTTCTTCACTCGCACGAGGGATGTCCGCGCCGCTCGGATTCACCCTTAATAGGCATAGACGTCGGGAGAGATCCCAGACGCTGCGGCTCGACAAAACTGCGGATTCAGGGGGGATCGTGACTCGATTGAGGGTGGGGATCATTACGGTCCTGGCATGTATGGCGGCGCTGGCGATCGTGCCGTCGGCGTTCGCGCATCACGGCCGGATCAGCGGCAGCGTGGACTGCCAGGGCGTCGTCTCGTTCACAGCGTCGGCGTGGCAGACGAGCAACGTGCAGGCGAAGACGCACAACGACGTCCGGGTGTACGTCGTCCAGGCGAACGGCGCACTGTGGCGCCACAGCAAGTGGGAGGCGGCCAGTTCAAGTCGTCGAACGGATTCGCCTTCGCCGGCACCTTCACGCTTCCGGCCGGTGTGAACTCGGTCAAGCTCCTCGTGAAGGAGATCGGCTCCTGGGCGAACGGCACCGGGTCGAGCAACGGCACCAACCAGGAGAGCTCGACGACGGTGACCCGGCCGACGAGCGGCTGTGCGCCACCGCCGCCGCAGTGCCCGTCCGCGGCGAACGCGCAGGTGAGCTCGAGCAGCAACATCGATATCGCCAACGGCACCGCGACCGTGTCCTTCACGGTTGCCGCCGGCTGCGCAGAGATCAAGCTCTCGCTGGTGAGCTACAAGGCGCCGGGGCCGACCTTCGATGCGAACACGGCTGATCAGCAGACCGTGCACGACTCCAAGACGGTCGTGCTCGGCGCCGGGAACCACACGCTCAACGTCGCCGTGCCGAACTGCTACTACCAGGTCGACTTCGTCTACGGGGACGTGATCGCGAAACTCGGCCCGGCGGGAAGCTCGAACTTCTACAGCGCTCAGGGGCGCCTGATCAAGGCGCGGAACGGCGGCACAGGATCCTGCACGCCGCCCCCCACCGACGAGTGCCCGAACATCGCGGGGAACCAGGCCACGGTTCCGGCCGGGATGATCAAGGAGGCGAACGGCACCTGCGCGACGCCTCCGCCGCCGCCTCCGCCCACCGAGCCGCTGCCGCCGGTGGAGACGACTCCGCTTGCGACTCTCGCGGCAGTGACGCCGGCGGTCGTGCCGTCGCCCGCAGCGGCCAAGCCTGCTCCGAAGGCCAAGGTGAAGGTCGAAGAAGAAGGCCAAGGCCAAGAAGAAGGTCGTCAAGAAGAAGAAAAAGAAGGTCACCGTCAAGCAGCAGCCGACGGCGAAGACAGCGAAGCCACGTGCGCTTCCGTTCACTCCTTAGCACCGTGCTGGTTGCGGCGGTGGGGCTGGCTCTGGCCGGCCCCACCGCCGCCTCCCCGAGCGGCTCGACGCTCGTGATTCCGAGGCTCGGCCTCCAGGCCCGGCTCGCGCCGACGCTCAACGGAGGCCCGTACGCCTACTTCCAGGATCGCGACACGCTGGCGATCGCGGGCCATCGAACGACCTACAAGCGGCCGTTCGCCAACCTGCCGCTGCTGCGACCCGGAGACACGATCCGCGTCGACGGCATCCCCTTCGTCGTCCGGCGCACGGCGATCGTGCGGCCCTGGGAGACCTGGATCCTGCGCTTCCGCGGGCTCGTGCTCTCGGCCTGTCATCCGGCGGGCAGCGCGGCCTATCGCTACGTCGTCTTCGCCGCGCCGCAAGCGTGATTGACTTGACCCGGAGATGCCGCTGCAGAACCGGGTCACGCCGCTCGGCGAGCTGATCGCAGACCCGGGTCGCGGGCTCGTCTACGGCAACCGCGGCTGCCTCCACGACGCGGCCGGGCACATCCGCCGCCGCTACAACGGCAAGCGCTGGATCTCCTGCCGGCTGCGGTTCAAGGGCTGGCACCGCACGCCGCTGCTGCAGCCGGGTCGCTTCACCGAGCTCTTCTTTCTCGACGAGGCGACCGCCCTCGCCGCGGGCCATCGGGCGTGCGCGCTCTGCCGACGCGAGGACTACAACCGGCTGGTCTCGATCTGGAGCGAGCTGCACCCCGGCCAGGCGGGAGTGGATGCGATCGACGCCCAGCTCCACACCGAACGGGTTGCTCCGGGGACGCGTGCGCACCTCCTCCACGACGCGCCGCTCGACGAGCTTCCCGACGGCGCATTCGTCCTCTGCGACGACTCGCCGCACCTCGTGCTCGGCTCCGAGTTGCTGCAGTGGACGCCGGCCGGCTACACGGCCCGCCGGCCGCGCCCGCGCGCGGCGTTCAGGCCCGGCTGATCACGCCGCCGTCGCTGGTCGCCGTCCTACGTGCAGGCTGGCAGCCGCTCGTGCCGTTGCTGCACCCGTCGGCGATCCGCTAGGCCGGGGGCGGGCCGGCGAGCGTGTACGACCGCCCGTCGACGTGGACCTGGATCGACCCGATCTCGGCCGTCACCAGCCACGCGTCGATCGCCGTGAGCGCGTTTCCGATTCGGCTCTCGGGATTCCGCTCGATCAGCCGAACACGAACCTCCCAGTAGCCGTCGACGGGGACGGTCTCGACGTGGAAGGGCTGCAGCTGCGCGCCGAGCGAGCTTGCGTGAGCCTCATCCGGAAGCTCGACGGTCAGGGGGCGGTGCATCTCAGCTTCCCCGACTACGTTCGAGCGCGACCGCCTCGACCCCGCTCCGGCCGAACTTCTCGACGATGACGAACTCGTCCCACTCACCGACGACGCGGTCCTCGTCAGTGGCGTGGCCTCGCTTGACGAGAAAGTGCGTCGGCACGCGCCGCAGCTCGTCGTAGGTCTGCGTCGACACCGTCACGCGGTCGCTGCACCCGGCTCGACCGCACTCGCAGTAGACCTCGAGCTCCTCCGAGGCGAACGGGTCGTGCAGCGCCCGCATGCGCTGATTGACCTCGCGCCGCAGTGCCTGGCGGCCGACGCTCACCTTCGGGGGCGAGGCGACATCGCCGGCCGAGGCGGCGTCTCTACCTGGCGTGGTCATGTGAGAGCTCCTTCGTGGTCGCGCTGCGGAGACCGTAGAGCTCGTCGCCGTCAATGGGACCGACGCCGCACCCAGCGATACTGGACCCTCGATTGTAGCTACCTAAGCGACAAACCCTTCGAGCCGCTCGACCTCCTCGTCCAGCGCACGTCGCACGTCGCGCCCCAACCGCGTGAAGGGCTCGAGCCTCACGCGGCCCTGCTCGAGCTGCCAGGTCCCCGCCACGAACCCGTCGACGAGGATCGTTGCGTGCACGATCCCGTTCTTCGTGACGATGCGCGAGGGAGGGATGTCACCGAGGATGCGGGAACGGTCGGCGTGCGACAGCACGAGGTTGTCGAAGCGTGGCACAGGCGTACCGGCGCCGGCGTGTCGGGGTCGGGCAGCGGTGCGCGGGGCAGGTCGAAGAGCATCCGTCCCTGCTCGTCCCGGAACGTCCGCAGCCGCAGCCGCTCGAACGACTCGGCGATCGGGGCCAGGCGCGGGATGCCGGCCCACTGGCCGACGTCCTGCTTGGTCGCCGGCCCGTACGCGGCGAGATACCGGCGGACGAGGTGGTCGAACGCCTCCTCGGCGGCGGCTGCTCACCCGGGAGGCCGGTGTAGACACCCTGGCCGCCGTAGCCCCAGATGCCCGACGGCGGTACGTGCACGACGTTCGCCTGGCCCTGGACCCGGCGCCAGAGGAACGTCGCGTTCACCTTCGGGCGTCTCGTGCGGCTCGAGCAGTGCCCGCACCTCCTTGAAGCTGAGCTCGCCGGCCTCGAGCTCGCTCAGGACGAGCTTCGCGAGCTCCTTGATCCGCGCTGCAGGGAGCAGAGCCTCGTACGACGGAGGCCAGAGCACGCCGCCCAGCTCTCGGCGCGCGGTCGAGAACGCCGCGGTAGTCGCTCGGCGTCACGATGTGCAGCGTCCCGCGCTGGACGAGCGCCTTGACGAGGCTGCGCCGCGTCAGCGCGCGCGTCAGATCCTCCCGCGCGAACGGCTCGAGCCGAGCCCAGAGCGAGAGGTACGGGCTCGGCGTCCATTGCGCCTGCAGGCCGCCGAGACGCTCGACGGTGCGCACAGGCGACAGCGATCGCCGTTCGAGCAGCAGCTGCCGCTCCAGCAGCGCCCGGTTCAGCTCGCGCCGGGTCAGGACTCGCATCGGCGGTTACGCGCCGCCGCAGAGATGCGGGGATCGTGGGGAATCCCCTAGACGAGGAGCGCTTCGTGAGCTGGTTGACCATTCTGATCATCGTCCTGATCGTGCTGCTGGTGCTCGGCTTCCTCGGCCGCGGCCGCTTTCGCGCATAGAGCGGCAGACGCGCCGTCGCGTTTCGCGTAGCCCCCGCAATACCTGATTCAATCGAAGCGTGACCGCGCTCTACCGCACGTACCGCCCGCAGGACTTCGACGACGTCGTCGGCCAGGAGGCGGTCGTCCGCACGCTGCGGAACGCGATCGAGCTCGGGCAGCTCCGGCAGGCGTACCTCTTCGCCGGCCCGCGCGGCACCGGCAAGACCTCGATGGCGCGCATCCTCGCGAAGGCGCTCAACTGCGAGGCCGGGCCGACGCCGACGCCGGACAAGATCTGCCACGCCTGCGTCTCGATCGCGAACGGCACCTCGCTCGACGTGATCGAGATGGACGCCGCCTCGCAGCGCGGGATCGACGACATCCGCGAGATCCGCGAGCGCGTCATCCTGCAGCCGGCCGAGGGCCGCTACAAGGTCTACATCCTCGACGAGGCGCACCAGCTCACCGACGCCGCGTGGAACGCGCTCCTGAAGCTGATCGAGGAGCCGCCGCCGCACCTCGTCTTCGTCTTCTGCACGACCGACCTGCGCGAAGGTGCTGCCGACCGTGCGCTCGCGCTGCCAGACGTTCGTCTTCGCGCGGCCGCGGCTGCCGGAGCTCGTCCGCGTGCTGCGCCGGATCGCGGACGCCGAGAAGATCGAGGTGCCCGACGCCGCGCTCGCGCTGATCGCGCGCGGCGCGCGCGGCTCGTTCCGCGACGCCGTCTCGACGCTCGACCAGCTCGCCTCCGCGACCGGGAACACGATCGACGTCCAGTCGGTGCTGCAGCTGCTCGGCGCCGTCGAGGAGGACGCGCTCTTCCGCCTCTGCGACGCGATCGTCGACCGCGACACCGCGGGCGCGCTCGTCTTCCTCGAGGAGCTCGCCGAGCAGGGCCAGGACCTCGGCCGGCTCGTCACCGACCTGCTCGAGCACCTGCGCCACCTGCTGCTCGTGCAGCACATGGGCCACGTGCCCGACTCGCTGCCCGTCACCGACGAGACGCGCGAGCGGCTGCGCGAGCAGGCGAACCAGCTGCCGGCGCCGACCGTGCTCCGCCTCTGCGACCTGCTCGCGGTCGCGGTCGAGGACTCGCGGCAGGGCGCCGACCCGCGGCTGCCGCTCGAGCTCGCGCTCGTGAAGGTGACGCAGCCCGGGCTCCGATCTCTCGCGCGAGTCGCTTGCGTTCCGCGTCGACCAGCTCGAGCAGCGAGCGACCGGCGCTCCGGCTCCGGCGGCCGGCCGCCGCTGCCGCGGCTGCCGCGCCCGAGCCCGAGCGGCCGACACCGGCCGCGCCGCAGCCCGCGCCAGAGGCCACAGCCCCCGTCGAGGCGCCGCCGCTCGAGCTCGAACAACTACAGGACGCGTGGCAGCGGACGGTCCTTCCCGCGGTCCAGTCGCGCTCGATTCCCGTCGCGTCGCTGCTCGGCGAGGCGCGGCCCGTCGGTGCTCGAAGGCGAGACGCTGACGCTCGAGTTTCCCGCGACCGCCGACTTCCACCGCCGCCAGGCCGAGGAGCCGAAGAACGTCGGCGTCATCCGCGACGCGCTCTACGAGGTGACGGGCCACCGGCTCGCGGTCACGCTCGCGCTCGGCGACGCGCCCGACGCGGTCGAGGAGGAGGACGACGCCGCTCACCGAGGAGGCCCTGATCTCGATGCTGCAGGACAAGTTCGACGCCCAGGAAGTGGAGGACTCGAGGTGAGCAAGATGGACATGAACAAGCTGATGCAGCAGGCGCAGCAGATGCAGTCGCAGATGCAGCAGGCTGCAGGAGGAGGCGGCCAACGAGATCGTCGAGGCGTCTGCCGGCGGCGGCATGGTGACGGTCAAGGCGACCGGCGGCGGCGAGATCGTCGCGATCACGATCGACCCGAAGGCGATCGACCCGGACGACCCGGAGATGCTCGCGGACCTCGTCCTCGCCGCCGTGAACGAGGCGCTCCGCTCGGCCAGCGCGCTGATGGAGTCGAAGATGCAGGGGATGCTGCCGGGCGGCCTCGGCGGCCTCGGTCTGCCCGGTCTCTAGCCGCTCGGCTCGGAGTTTTCCACAGGCAATCCCCAGGGTTTTCCTCCGATATTCGGGCAGTTTTCCAGGCCTAGCCTTGTCGTTTTCCACATGCCGAAGTACAGTCCGACCTCCCCAGAAGGTCGGGGAAAGGGAGAGAGGAACGAAAGGCGGCTTTCGTTGTTGGAGACCAGTCGCACTGCCGTGCTCCTGGACCGGCAGGCCCTGTGGCTCGAAGCGCTCGAGGGAATCCTCGCGCGGATCGACGTGCACGTCGCCGGCAAGGCGACGCAGGCCGTGCGCGTGCCCTCGAGCTGATCGCCAAGCATCGCCGGACGTCTTCCTGACCGGGATCGAGATGGCCGAGGGCGACATCGACGGGATCACGTGCATCGCGCAGGCGCGCGAGGCGGTGCCGGATCTCCGCGTGGTCGTCGTGTCGTCTCTGACGAGCGTCGAGCACATCGACCGGGCCCTCGCCGCCGGCGCTGCCGCCTACGTCGTCAAGACCGCGCACCCGGACGACCTGGCGACAGCCGTCCGGCAGGCGTTTCAGCCCTCCGTGTACTTCCCGGCGCCACGCGTGCTGGGAGGCGGCGGCAGCAGGACGAGGCGCACGTGCTCACGGCTCACCCCGCGCGAGCGCGAGATCCTCCGGCTCGTGGCCGAAGGACACTCCAACGCGACGCTCGCGAAGATGCTGTGGGTGACCCAGCAGACGGTGAAGTTCCACCTCTCGAACGTGTACCGGAAGCTCGGCGTGTCGAACCGGACCGAGGCGGCGCGCTGGGCCCAGCTGAACGGGCTGCTGCCACCGCCGAACGGTCAGGCTCAGCCCACGCAGCCCCAGATCTAGAGCGAGTCACGTCCGGAACGGACGGCTAGGCTGACGCGGATGCTGAGCCCCTCCGTCGACAACCTCGTCGCGCAGCTGACGCGCCTGCCCGGGATCGGCTCGCGCACGGCCCAGCGGCTCGCCTTCCACCTCCTCTCCGCCGGCAAGGACGAGGCGCTCGCGCTGGCCACCGCGATCGAGGAGGTGAAGGAGCGCGTGCGCTTCTGCCGCGAGTGCGGCAACCTCACCGAGGAGGAGCTCTGCTCGATCTGCCTCGACCAGCGGCGCGACCGGACCGTCGTCTGCGTCGTCGAGCAGCCGGTCGACGTGATCTCGCTCGAGCGCACCCACGAGTACCGCGGCCTCTACCACGTCCTCGGCGGCTCGCTCTCGCCGCTCGACGGGGTCGAGCCCGAGCACCTGCGGATCGACGAGCTGCTGCGACCGCGTCGCGGGCGGCGAGATCACCGAGGTCGTGCTGGCGACGAACCCGAACATGACCGGCGAGGCGACCGCGGCCTACCTCGCCGACCGCCTGCGCGACCGCGCCACGCGTGACGCGGCTCGCGAGCGGGCTCCCGGTCGGCGGCGACCTCGAGTACGCCGACGAGGTCACGCTCGGCCGCGCGCTCGCCGGCCGCCGCGAGATCTAGATTTCTCCGCAAAGAGCGGCTTTTTGCCGGCGACCGAGTTGACGGTCGCCCCTCGGCCGCTCTAGATTGCCCGCACTGAACCGACGGGCCTTCGGGTTCGTCGGTTCAGTGTTTTTTGTGGGGCTTTTCCGTGTCGTCGCCGGAGCCTCATCTACACTCGCCGCGCATGGCTGCGACCGAGTACGAAGCCGTTCCGGCCGTCGACGCCGACGCGCCGGCGCCCCATCTCGGCACGCTCGTGATCAAGTTCGGCGGCACGTCGGTCGCGCGACGCCGAGAAGCTGAAGCGCGTCGCCGCGCGGCTCGTGGCCGCCCGCGAGGAGGGCCACCGCGTCGTCGGCGTCCTCTCCGCGATGGGCCACACGACCGACGAGCTGCTCGACCTCGCCGGCCAGATCTCGGCCACGCCGCATCCACGCGAGCTCGACATGCTCGTCTCGGTCGGCGAGCGGATCTCGTGCGCGCTCGCCGCGATGGCGATCCACGACCTCGGCCACGAGGCGATCTCGCTGACCGGCTCGCAGGCCGGGATCGTCACCGACACCGTGCACGGCAAGGCGAAGATCGTCGAGGTGCGCGCCCGCCGGATCCACGAGGCGCTCGACGAGGGGACGATCGTGCTCGTCGCCGGCTTCCAGGGCGTCTCGACCGCGTTCGAGGTGACGACGCTCGGCCGCGGCGGCTCCGACACGACCGCGGTCGCGCTCGCGGCCGCGCTCGGCGCCGACCACTGCGAGATCTACACGGACGTCGCGGGCGTCTACTCGGCCGACCCGCGCCTCGTCCCGGCCGCGCGCAAGCTGACGCGCGTCAGCTTCGACGAGATGCTCGAGATGGCGTCCTCCGGCGCCCGCGTGCTGGCCACCCGCTCGATCGAGGTCGCGCGCAGTCACAATGTCCGCCTGCACGTCCGCTCCAGCTTCGAGGAAGGAGACGGGACGTGGATCGAGGAGGAGACGCGTGGAGATGCTGGAGAAGGCGTTGATCTCAGGCGTCGTGCACCAGCGGGAGGAGACCGTCTACCGGGTCGACGGCACGACCGCCGGCGCGGCTCTTCGGCGCGCTCGCCGAGGCGTCGGTGAACGTGGACACGATCGTGCAGACGGGCCCCGAGATCGTCTTCTCCGCTCCGGTCGAGGACCGCGACGACGCGTCGCGCACGCTCGACGGGCTCGGCGTCTCCTGGAGCTCGCGCGACGACCTGGGCAAGGTCAGCCTCGTCGGCGCCGGCATGAAGAGCCACCCCGGCGTGGCGGCGAAGACGTTCGCGACGCTCGAAGCGGCCGGGATCGAGGCGACCATCGTCTCCACCTCGCCGATCAAGATCGCCTGCCACGTCCCGTCGAGCGACGTCGACCGCGCCGTGCAGGCGCTCCACGAGGCGTTCGAGCTTGGCTAGCCCGCGGATCGGCGTCGTCGGCGCGACCGGCGCCGTCGGGACGATCACGGTCGAGCTGCTGCGCGAGCGCGGCTACGAGCGACGTGCGCCTGTTCGCCTCCGCGCGCTCGGCCGGCAAGGAGCTCGGACGGGATCACCGTCGAGGAGGCGACGCCCGAGGTGCTCGCGGCGGGCGACCTCGACCTCTGTCTCTTCTCGGTCGGCACGTCGGCGAGCCGCGAGCTCGTCCCCCACGCCGTCCGCGGCGGGGCCGTCTGCGTCGACAAGTCGGCCGCCTACCGGCTCGAGCCGGGCGTCCCGCTCGTCGTGCCGGAGGTGAACGGCGACCGCGCCGCCGAGCACCAGGGCATCGTCGCGAACCCGAACTGCTGCGCGATCCCCCTCACCTGCGCGCTGAAGCCGCTGCACGACGCCGCCGGGCTCGCTCGCGTGCGCGTCGCCACCTACCAGTCGGTCTCGGGCGCGGGCGCGCAGGCGATGGAGCGGCTGCGGTCGCAGTCGCAGGAGGAGAACGACCTGCGCATGGACTGGGACTTCGACGGCGTCGAGTTCGACGAGGAAGAGAAGCTGCGCGAGGAGACGCGCAAGATCCTCGAGCTGCCGCTGCTGGCCGTGAGCGCGACCTGCGTCCGCGTGCCCGGTGCTCGTCGGCCACGCCGAGGCGATCTGGGTCGAGACGCAGGAGCCGCTCTCCGCCGAGCAGGCCACGTCGATCCTCGCCGGCGCGCCCGGGATCCGGCTCGAGCAGTTCCCGACGCCGGGCGAGGCCGCGGGCGGCGACGACGTGCTCGTCGGCCGCATCCGCCAGGACCCGACCCTCGCGAACGGCCTCGCGCTCTTCGTCGTCAGCGACAACCTGCGCAAGGGTGCGGCGCTCAACGCGATCCAGATCGCGGAGCTCCTGCTCGACCAGCAACGCGTCGCCGCCTAGTGCAGCAACCCGCTGCCGGCCGACCTGCGCGAGGCGAACGAGCGCTACGCGGCCACCTGGGGCGAGAAGGGCTCGCTCGACCGGCGGCCCGCGAGGCGGCTCGCGGTGCTGACGTGCATGGATGCGCGCGTCGATCCGGCGCGGGCGCTCGGGCTCGCGGAGGGCGACGCGCACGTGATCCGGAACGCCGGCGGTGTCGCGACCGACGACGCGCTCCGCTCGCTCGTGATCTCGAACCGGCTGCTCGGCACCAACACCGGCTACGTGATCGGGCACACGCAGTGCGGGATGATCTCGTTCACGAACGAGGAGCTGTACGAGCACCTCGAGGGTGAGGGCGTCGATGCGCGCTGGCTCGACTTCCTGCCCTTCAAGGAGATCGAGGCGAGCGTCGCCGCGAGCGTGCGGCGGCTGCGGACGACACCGCTGCTTCCCGACGACTATCGGGTCGAGGGCTTCGTCTTCGACGTGGCGACCGGCCGCCTCCAACCGGTCGAGGCTCCCGCGTGAGCCTCCTTGCGAGCGTGTTCTCGGTGCTGTCGCTGCTGGCGCCGGCGCCCGCGCCGACGCTCGTGGCTGCAGGCGACATCGCGTCCTGCCGTTCGACCGGAGACGAGGCGACGGCCGCGCTCGTCGCGAGGATCCCGGGCACGATCGCGGTACTGGGCGACGCGGTCTACGAGCGCGGGACGAGTACGGAGTTCGAGCGGTGCTACTCCTGGCGCCGCTTTCGCGCGCCGAACGCGGGCTGCGCTCGGGAACCACGAGTACCTCACGCCCGGCGCAGCGCCGGCGCGGGCCTACTTCCGGCTTCCCTCGCGCGGGTACTACTCCTACCGCCTCGGCTCGTGGCGCGTCGTCGTGCTCAACTCCAACTGCCGCCCGGCCGGCGGTTGTGAGGACGGATCGCCACAGCAGCGCTGGCTCGCAGGCGTGCTGGCGAAGCAGGATGCTCGCTGCACGCTTGCCTACTTCCACCATCCGCGCTTCAGCTCGGGCATCCACGGCTCCGACCGCGACGATCGCGCCTCTCTGGCGGACGCTGGCCGCAGCGGATGCAGACGTCGTGCTCGCCGGCCACGACCACCACTACGAGCGCTTCCGCCCCCTCGACGGCATCCGTTCGTTCGTCGTCGGCACCGGCGGGCGCAGCCTCTACCCCGCTCTCCGCCGGCTCCCCGCGAGCGAGGTCCTGAACGCCCGGACGTACGGCGTCCTGCGGCTGACTCTCCGCCCCGACGCGTACGACTGGCGCTTCGTCCCGGTCGCCGGCTCGACTTTCACGGACACAGGCTCCGCGCCGCTGCCGCTAGGGGCGCTGCGGCACCGGCGCCGGCGTGAACGCCTCCTTGACGACGCGGAGCACCTTCTCCCGCTTGCCCTCGGCGACGGCGACGAGGCCGCCGAGCTCGAGCCGCGAGAGCTCGACCCGGCCCTGCTGCCGCACCGGCTGGAAGCCGAAGTCGGCGAGGAAGTCGCGCGGGAAGACCGTGCGGTGGACGAGAAAGCGCTCGTAGGCGCGACTCGCCCTCCGGATAGCGGTACGAGAACGCCTCGAGTGCCTTCGCTCCCTTGTCGCGCGCCTCCCCGATCGCGGCGAGGAAGAGCGACTGCTCCACCCACAGCGCGGCGCTGGAGACGAGGTAGAGACAGGTGACCAGCACCGCGTCGTCGCTCGGAGGGCCGGCGGGCAGCTCCGCCGCGCGCGGGAAGAGCTCCGCGGGGCCGTACTGGATCGAGCCGAGGACGCGGCCGTCGTCGTCGCGGTAGATGGCGCCCCAGGCGCCCCAGTCCTCCTGAGCCCGCTCCGTCCAGCGCTCCTTGTCCGCCGTCCGGCCTTCCCGCGACTGCCACCAGACGCACGTCTGGCAGACGGCGGGCGCCCGCTCCAGCGTCGCGCCCGTCAGGCCGAAGACGCGCTGTGCCACTCGTCCACGACGATGTCGACGGTCTCGGGACGCACGTCCGCCATCCGCGCCAGGCAGTCGGCGACGTGCGTCTGCACCTCTGCGCCGACCGTGCCGGCGTTCGCGCCCCACTCCAGCATGAGATGAAGCTCGATGCCGACGCGCCCCTCGTCGCGGGCCACCTTCACGCCCTTGCCGACGAGGTCGCGAACGCCTGCCACCTCGCGCGCCGCATCGGCCGCGTAGGTCGCGAGGACGTCGGGCGAGATCAGGGACTGGCCCTCCACTACGACGCTGATCTTAGAACCAGCTCGGTGACTTCGGGTCGCGCGAAGAACCGGAACGGGACCAGGGTCGTGCCCAGCCCTGGGGAGACATGCAACGTGACGCCACCCTCGCGGTACACGCCTTCGTTCAGGCGCGAGCGGAGATGTGCGAGCCGCAGCTTGCCGCCCGGATATGGAATGACGATCTGCCCCCCGTGCATGTGGCCGGAGAGCACGAGCTGATAACCGCTCACCGAGAGCGTCGGATAGTGGCTGAGCAGGATGCTGAGGCTTGCGTGGGCGTCGGCTTCGGGCCTCGGCCCCCAAGGGTGCGGCCCGGCGCCGGCGATCTGGACTTGGACTCCCGCGCAAAGCGAGCGTCGTCGATTCGTCGACCAGCAGCGTCGCGGGCAGCCCCGTCAGCTCCGCAGGTGCCGACAGCGGATCGCGCGTGACCCCGACGTCGTGGTTGCCGAGCACCGCGAAGGCGTCGAGCCCGCGCAGGACCTCGTCGAGGCGCGGCCGGCCGCGAGGACGGGAGAGCAGGTCGCCGGTGACGACGACGAGGTCGGGACGGCGCTCGCGCACCCAGTCGGTGGCCTTGCGCACTGCCGCTTCCCCGCGCGACGGCATGCCGAGATGAAAGTCCGAGAGGTGAGCGATGCGCACGCCGTCGAGCTCCGGCGGCAGGCCCTCGACCGGCAGCTCGAGCACTCGCGTCCGCAGCCACCCTGCCTCGAACCAGCCGTACGCCAGGGCAACCGCTACGAGAGCGGCCGCCCCGATCGCGATCCAGAGGATGTTCAGGGCCGGCGCCCCCCAGGATCACCGGCCCCGAAACCGCCCCTCCAATCATGAAGACGTCGGAGCGGCCGGAACCTTGCTCTCACACAGAGAGTTTCTCGAGCACCGGATCCACGGAGACGACGTGGCGCTTGAACTTCAGCTCCGAGTCGGTGAGCCCGGCGGCGACGCCGATCAGCTGCGAGAGGTGCAGGATCGGCATCTGGAAGTCCTTGCCGGTCTTCTTCTTCAGCTTCGTCTGCCAGGCGTCGAGCGAGAGGTGGCAGAGCGGGCACGGCGTCACCATCGCGTCGGCGCCGGCCTCTTTCGCCTGCTCGATCGGCTGGATCAGCTCGTCGAGCGCGGTCTCCTCGCGCGCCTGGATGATCGGGAAGCCGCAGCACTTGATCTTCGCGGGATAGTCGATCGCCTCGCCGCCGCACGCCTCGATGATCCGCTCCAGCGACGACGGCTTGTCGGGATCCTCGAACCCGAGCAGCTTCGAAGGGCGCAGGATCTGACAGCCGTAGAAGGGTGCGACCTTGAGGCCCTTGAGGCCCTTGTGCGCGGCCGTCTTCAGCAGGTCGTAGCCGTCGCCGGCGGCGACGAGCCAGAGGAAGTGGAGCACCTCGACCTTGCCCGTGTACTCGGGGACGCCGACCTTGGCGAGGTTGTCGTTGACTCGCTCGAGCAGCGCGGCGTCGCCCTGCAGCTGGTGGTTCGCCTGCCGCAGGTTGAGCGTGCAGACGTTGCAGACCGTCATCAGCGTGTCGCAGCCCGTGGCCTCGGCGTAGGCGAGGATGCGAGCGTTCAGGTGCAGGTAGTAGTCCGGCTCGGCCTCGTGGATGTCGCCGGCGCCACAGCACGTGACCGCCTCCAGCTCGATCAGCTCCAGCCCCACCTTCGGGGAGAGGGCCTGCGTCGAGATGTCGAGCTCCTTCGCCGAGAGCGACGCGAGGCAACCCTTGTAGTACGCGACCTTCCTCACGCGCCTGACTCCTTCGTCGACGGGAGGTTCCTCGTCGCCGTGGCCGGTGTCGTGCTCGAGCCGCGAGAGCGCGCGCTCCCCCTGGACGATCCCGAGCGCGCCGTCGCGTCCCTGCTCCTTGACGAGGTCGTAGAGCGCGCGCGACTCCTTGACGCCTTCCGCCACGTGCGGCGGGATCGGCACCGGCACCTTGCCGTGCTTGAGCAGGCCCATCGCGAACTTCATCTCCTTGATCGCGGAGATGACGCCCTGCGTCTTCGGCACGAGCTCGGTCTCGCGCAACCAACCCGTCGTCTTCGCGGAGGTGACGAACCACTTGGCGTGCTTGGCGCCCAGGTCGTCGTCGATGCCCTCCTTCATCGCCTCGGCGCCGAGCTTGGCGATCGCGTCGCGCGGGTCGACGCCCTTGGGGCAGCGCTCGTTGCAGAAGTAGCAGCGCGTGCACTCCCAGATCCCGTGCTCGCCCGAGTACTCGTCGAGGCGCTCGGCCGCGGCCGAGTCGCGCGGGTCGCCGACGAAGCGCATCCCCTTCGCCAGCGCCTGCGGGCCGAGGAACTCGGGCTCGGCATCCATCGCGTTGCACTCGGAGACGCAGCAGCCGCAGTTGATGCAGAGCGACTCCTTGTGAATCACGTTCATGCGCTCCTGTGAGATCAGGAACTCCTTGCCGTCCGGCGGCTCCTCGTAGCCCGGCTGCAGGTAGGGCTTCATCGCGTTGAACTTGGCCCAGAACGGATCCATGTCGACGACGAGGTCCTTGACGATGGGCAGGTTCCCCATCGCCGAGATCACCGGCACGTGGCCGGAGCGCGCGATGTCGAACATGCGCGTCTTGCACGCGAGCACGGCGGCGCCGTCCATCCGCATCCCGCAGGAGCCGCAGATCATCATCCGGCAGCTCTTGCGGTAGGCGAGCGAGCCGTCGACCTTGTCCTTGACGAGGTCGAGCACGTCGAGGAGGGTCACCCACTCGGGCGCCTCGACTTCGTATTCCTTGAGCGCACGCTCCCCCGTCGACGAGTCGAACCGCCAGATCTTGAGCGCAACGTCGATCGTCTTCTCGGGCGCGTGCGCGGTCGCGTCGACGGCCATCAGTACGTCCTTTCTTGAGGCTGCCACTTCGTCATCGTCACAGGCTTCCATTCCAGGTTCGGGCTTGCCGGCTTGCCAGGTCACGAGCGTGTGCTTGAGAAAGTTCTCGTCGTCTCGGTCGGGAAAGTCGTACGGCCGGGAGTGCGCGCCTCGGCTCTCCTTGCGCGCCACGCCGCAGACGACCATGCAGGACGCCAGCTCGAGCAGGAACTCGAGCTCGAGCGCCTGCGTCAGATCGCTGTTGAAGACGTCGCCCTTGTCCTCGACGACGACGTGCTCGTAGCGCTCCCGCAGGCCGTCGACGATCTCGCCCTGGCGGAGCATCTGCTCCTCACGGCGGAAGACGCCGAAGTTCTCGTGCATCGTCCGCGCGAGCTCGTCGCGGATCAGCCACGGCCGCTCGCCGCTCGTGCGCGCGAGCAGGGTCTTCAGATCGCGCTCGGCGTCGGAGAGCTGCGACGGAGGCACCGAGACGGTCGTGTTCGCGAGCGCCCACTCCGCCGCGTGCCGTCCCGCGCGCTTGCCGTACGTGATCGTCTCCATCAACGCGTTCCCACCCAGCCGGTTCGCCCCGTGCACGGAGACGCACGCGACCTCGCCTGCCGCATAGAGACCCTCGAGCGAGGTCCGGCCCCAGACGTCGGTGTCGACGCCGCCCATGTGGTAGTGGGCGCCGGGACGGACCGGGATCGGCTCGTGGATCGGGTCGATGCCGGCGAAGACGAGCGAGAGCTCGCGCGTTCCCGGCAGCCGCTCGATGATCCTCTCGGCGCCGAGATGTCGCAGGTCGAGGAGCACGTTGCCGTCGACGCCGCGTCCCTCGTCGATCTCGGTTTGCTCCGCGCGGGAGATGACGTCGCGCGAGGCGAGCTCCATCGCGTTCGGCGCGTAGCGCTCGAGGAAGCGCGCGCCCTCGGAGTTGAGGAGGTAGGCGCCTTCGCCGCGACAGCCCTCGGTGATGAGCACGCCCGTCGGCGAGAGCGTCGTCGGGTGGAACTGCATCATCTCCATGTCCTTCAGCGGCACGCCCACGCGCAGCGCCATCGACATCGCATCGCCCGTGCAGGAATAGGCGTTCGTCGTGCCGACGTAGAGCCGCCCGGCCCCGCCGGTGGCGAGGATGGTCGTCTTCGCGCCGAGCGCCTTGAGGCCGCCGTGCAGCAGATCCCAGGCGATCACGCCCTGACAGCGGTCGCCGTCGATCACGAGCCGCCAGCCGAAGAACTCCTCGTAGACCTTGATGTCGCGCTTGACGAGCTGCTCGTAGAGCACCTGGATGAGGACGTGGCCCGTGATGTCGGCGGCGTAGGCGGTGCGCGGCGCGCCGGCGGCGCCGAAGGGTCGCTGCGCGATCCGGCCGTCCTCCGTGCGCGAGAAGACGGCGCCCCAGTTCTCGAGCTGGTACACGTCATCCGGCGCCTCGTTGCAGAGGATCTCGATCGCGTCCTGGTCGCCGAGGTAGTCGGACCCCTTGACGGTGTCGAACGCGTGCGTCTCCGGGTCGTCCTCGGAAGCATTTCCGAGCGCCGCGTTGATGCCGCCCTCGGCCGCGCCGGAGTGGCTGCGGGTCGGATGGAGCTTGGAGACGATCGCGACGTCGGCGCCCGCGTCGTGAGCCTCGATCGCGGCGCGCATGCCTGCGCAACCCGCCCCGATCACGAGTACGTCGTGCTTCGCGTCCACCGAGGCTGACGCTATCCGAAACGCCTTCGGCGCTGCGTCAGAGCTGCGTTAGATCTGCGGGCCGCCGGCGATGATGTTGTCGTCGGCTTTGAACTTCGAGAAGTTGTCGCGGAACATCTCCGCGAGCTGGCGCGCCTTCTCGTCGTACGCCTCTGGGTCTGCCCACGTCAGGCGAGGGTTCAGCAGGCCGGAATCGACGTCCGGCACCGCCACCGGAACCTTGAAGCCGAAGAGCGGATCGGTGCGGTACTCGACACCCGCCAGGTCACCGGAGATGGCGGCCCGCAGCAGCGCACGGGTCGCCTGGATCGGCATCCGCTGCCCCTCGCCGTACTGGCCGCCCGTCCAGCCCGTGTTGACGAGCCAGACGCTCGCGCCGTGCTCGTCGAGCTTCTTCGCCAGCAGCCGCGCGTACACGACCGGCGACTGCGGCAGGAAGGGCGCGCCGAAGCACGCCGAGAAGGTGGGCTGCGGCTCCTTGACGCCGATCTCGGTGCCGGCGAGCTTCGCGGTGAAGCCGGAGAGGAACCAGTACATCGCCTGGTCGCGCGTCAGCCGTGCGATCGGCGGCAGGATCCCGAATGCGTCAGCGGTGAGGAAGATCACCGACTGCGGGTGGCCGGCGCGTTTCGCCGGCAGCACGTTCGCGATCTGCTCGAGCTTGTAGGCGGCCCGCGTGTTCTCGGTCTTCGAGTCGTCGTCGAGATCGACGACGCCACGCTCGTCGAGGACGACGTTCTCGAGAATCGTGCCGTAGCTGCGGGTGGTCTTGTAGATCTCGGGCTCGGCCTCGGCCGAGAGCCTGATCACCTTCGCGTAGCAGCCGCCCTCGAAGTTGAAGACGCCGTCGTCACCCCAGCCGTGCTCGTCGTCCCCGATCAGGCGCCGCTCCGGGTCGGCGGAGAGCGTGGTCTTGCCGGTGCCGGAGAGCCCGAAGAACACCGCGACGTCGCCGGCATCGCCCACGTTGGCCGAGCAGTGCATCGGGAAGACGCCTTCGAGCGGCAGCCGGTCGTTCATCAGCGTGAAGATCGACTTCTTGATCTCGCCGGCGTAGAACGTCCCGCCGATCAAGACCTCCTCGCGCGTCGGATGCAGGACGACGAACGTGCCGGTACGGGTGCCGTCGGCGGCGGGATCGGCCTCGAGCGCAGGCGCGTGCAGGACGAGCGCCTGCGGCTCGAAGTCGCGCAGCTCGTCCTCGGTCGGGTCGATGAACATCGTCTTGGCAAACAGCGCGTGGTACGGGTGGTTCGTGACGATGCGGACGGCGATCCGGTGCTTGGGGTCCGCGCCGGCGAATGCGTCCACGACGTAGACGTCGCTCTCGCCGATGTGCTCGACGACCTTCTCGCGCAGGCCCTCGAAGTGCTCCTCCGAGATCTCCGCATTGACGTCGCCCCACCAGATCCGCTCCTCCGAGCCCGGCTCCCGGACGACGAACTTGTCCTTGGGCGAGCGGCCGGTGTGCTTGCCGGTGTCGACTGCGAGCGGGCCGCCTTCCGCCAGGCGCCCATCGCCGCGCTTGAGCGCGTGCGTGTAGAGCATCGAGGTCGTCGGGTTCCGGAAGACCTTGGCGGAGGGCTCGATCCCGTGCTCGGCGAGCCCAACGAGGCCGTCCTTGCTGGTCGTCGTCGCCATCGCGCGGGACATCCTACGCAAGGGCAGCGTCGGCGGTCGTGGATGCCTGGCGGCTAGGGTCCGCGGCGTGAAGCCGCGCGCGCGTGAGCTCGAGATCGACATCGGCCGGCTGCCCTCGGGTCCCGAAAACGCGATCACCGACGTCCCCGGGCTCAAGGTCGGCCACACCACCCTGATCGAGGGCGAGAGCGTCCGAACCGGGGTCACCGTGGTCGTGCCGCCGCCGGAGTCGTTCTTCGCCGGCGCACACCGGATCAACGGAAACGGCGAGCTGACGGGGCTCGAATGGGTGCGCGACTCAGGGTTGCTGACCACTCCGATCGGGCTCACCAACACGCACTCGGTCGGAGTCGTGCGGGACGCGATCATCGCCCAGGTGCCACCGGGCGAGATCGACTGGAGCCTGCCCGTCGTCGGTGAGACCTGGGACGGCTTCCTCAACGACATCAACGGCTTCCACGTCCGGCCCGAGCACGTCGAGGCTGCGTTCGCGAGCGCGAGCGGCGGCCGGGTCGAGGAGGGCTCCGTCGGCGGCGGGACCGGCATGGTGTGCCACGGCTTCAAGGGCGGGATCGGCACCGCGTCTCGCGTCGTCGAGGATGGCTGGATCGTCGGCGTCCTCGTCCAGGCAAACCACGGCCGGCGACCGCGCCTGCGCGTGAACGGCGTTCCCGTCGGCGAGCGGATCGGGCCCGAGGTCGTGCCGCTGCCGGCCCGCGGAGCCGCCGAGGGCGCCGGCTCGATCATCGTCCTCGCCGCCACGGACGCCCCGCTCCTGCCGATCCAGTGCGAACGAATCGCCCGGCGGGTTGGCTTCGGAATCGCCCGCACCGGCGGGATGGGAGAGCACTCGAGCGGCGACTTCGGCCTCTGCTTCGCGACCGGCAACCGCGGGCTCGAGTCGGAGCAGGCAGAGCTTCCCGCTCCGGATGCTGAACGAGAGCAGGATCGACCCCATCTACGAAGCGGTGATCGACGCCGTCGAGGAGTCGATCCTGAACGCCATGCTCGCAGCCGAGACGATGACCGGACGGGACGGCAACACCGTCCACGCGCTGCCCACCGATTTGCTGCTCGACGCACTCGGATTATCCTGAGCGCATGCGCAGCTCGATTCTGGTCGTGTTCGTTCTCCTCGCCGCCGGCTGCGGCGGCGGCGGCGTCCGAAGGCGGCTCCGTCGATACGGGAGACGGCGGAGGCGGCACGTCGTCGGGTGCGGACTACGAGGTCTTCGCGAGCGAGTTCGCCTACGCGCCGCCGTTCCTCATCGTCGACAAGGCGGGCACGTACACGATCTCGCTCCGCAACGACGGGACCGTCCCGCACAACTTCACGATCAAAGGAGTCGGGGAGACGTCCGACGTCGAGCCGGGCGACACCACGACGACCGAGCTGACACTGAAGAAAGGCACCTACGAGTACTTCTGCAGCATCGACTCCCACGAAGAGCAAGGCATGACCGGCACGCTGAACGTGCTCGCGCCCTAGCTCTAGCTCAGGACTTCCTCGGTGTCGCGGGAGACGAGCGCCGCGTAGCGGCCGCCGGCCGCGAGCAGCTCCTCGTGCGTCCCGATCTCGGCCACGCTGCCGCGGTCGAGCACGACGATCTGGTCGGCGTCCCGCACCGTCGAGAGCCTGTGCGCGATCGCAATCGTCGTCCTGCCCTCGGCGAGCCGCTCCAGCGCCTCCTGCACGGCGCGCTCGGTCTGGGTGTCGAGCGCCGACGTGGCCTCGTCGAGGACGAGGATCGGCGGGTTGCGCAGGATCGTCCGGGCGATCGCGATCCGCTGCCGCTCGCCACCGGAGAAGCGGTAGCCGCGCTCGCCGACGACGGTCTCGTAGCCGTCGGGCAAGCCCGCGATCAGATCGTGGATCTGGGCCGCCCGCGCCGCCTCCTCGACCTCTTCGTCGCTCGCGTCCGGCCGCGCGAAGCGGAGGTTGTCGCGCACGGTCGCATGGAAGAGATACGTCTCCTGCGAGACGACGCCGACGGTGGCGGCCAGTGAGGCGAAGGTGAGCTCGCGCACGTCGATGCCGTCGATCGTGACCGTGCCGCGGCTGACGTCGTACAGCCGCGCGACGAGGTAGCCCGCCGTCGTCTTCCCGGAGCCCGTCTCGCCGACGAGCGCCGTCTTGCTGCCGGCCGGAACGTCGAAGGAGACGTCCTGCAGCGTCCACGGCCCATCCTCGTAGCGGAACCAGACGTGGTCGAAGGCGACGTCGCCGCGGGGGTCGGTGAGCGTGCGAGTGCCTTCCTCGATGTCGATCGGGTGGTCGAGGTACTCGAAGACGCGGTCGAAGAGCGCCAGCGAGGTCTGCACCTCGAGCGAGACGCCGAGCAGCGAGCCGATCGGGAAGAAGAGGCGCGCCTGGAGCGTGGTGAACGCGATCACGGTGCCGATCGAGACGGAGCCGGCGAAATGTCCCGCGAAGAGGTAGACGAGCGCCGGCATGACCGCGAACGACGTCTGGATCGACGCCATCATCCAGCGGCCGGTCATCCTCGCCCGCACCTCGAGGTCGGCGAGTCGCTCCGACTCGTCCCGGAAGCGGCCGGCCAGCTCGCCCGAGCGGCCCATCGTCTTGCCGAGCATGATCCCGGAGACCGACAGGGACTCCTGCACGAGGCTGGAGATGTCGGCCATCGACTCCTGCCGCACCTTCGCCACTTTCCGGCGCTGTTTGCCGACCCGCTGGGTCAGCCAGACGAAGAGCGGCAGCAGCGCCAGCGCGAACAGGGTCAGCCGCCAGTCGAGCACGAACATCGCGATCACCGTCGCGAGCACGGTCGTCCCGTTGGAGACGATCGACGTCGCGGTGGAGGTGACCACCTCCTGGACGCCGCCGATGTCGTTCGCGAGCCGCGACTGCACCTCGCCGGTGCGCGTGCGCGTGAAGAACGCGAGCGAGAGCCGCTGCAGGTGCTCGTAGACCGTTGTGCGCAGGTCGTGCATCACGCGCTGGCCGACCTGGTTCGAGAACAGGGTCTGGACGACTCCGAGCGCGCCGGTCAGAACCGCGAGCCCGATCATCCCCGCGACCAGCAGGTTGAGGAGGCGCAGGTCGCCCTCGGGCAGGGCGGTGTCGAAGACGTCTCTGATCAGGAAGGCCGGAATCGACCCGAGCACCGACGAGAGCACGATCAGCGCGAGCACCGCCGAGAGTCGGCGGCGGTAGGGCCGGAAGAGCGCCGCGATCCGACGGAGGTACGCACGGCGCACGGCAGGGTCCGCCGGCCGCTCCGGCGGCTCCATCACGTCGAACGAGCGTCCACGGGGCATAGAGAAAGGGTACGGATGCGACTACCGGAGCGCGTCGACCCGCGCCTCGAGCTCCCGCGTCAGCTCGCGCGCCGCCGCCACCGTCGGCTTCGCCGCGGCGACGACGATCGGCTCGCCGACGACGATCCGGATCCGAGGGAAGCCGACCCGCCGCCGCGAGAGCGCCTTCGCCGTGCCGATGATGCGCACGGGGACGAGCGGAACGCCCGTCGCCAGGGCGAGACGAGCGGCGCCGCGCGTCCAGGCGCCGCCGCGAACCGTTCCCTGCGGGAAGATCGCGACGCTCTCCCCCGCTCGCAGCAGCTCCTCCGCCTCACCGACCGAGACGAGGTCGCGGCGGTCGCGGCGGATCGGGATCCCGCCCAGCGCGTTCATCAGCCACGCGCCCGGCGGCCCCTGCCACAGCTCGACCTTCGCGAGGAAGCGAAGAGGCTGGCGTGCGGAGAGAGCGAGCACGAGCGGGTCGAGCATCGACTCGTGGTTCGCGGCGACGACGCACGGGCCCGCGGGCGCCAGGCCCACGACCTCGATCCGGTAGAGCAGGCGCGCCAGGAGCCGCACCACCGCGCGGATCGCGATGTAGAGCCCTACGCGCAGAAGCGCTCCAGCTCGTCACCGACGAGCTCTCCGTACCGCCTGGCGCCGGGAAGCGGCACGAGCCCGCCGCCCCGTCGCCGCAGGGCGACGGCATGGAGCCCACGCGGGACAACGCGCCGTTCTGCATCGATGCCCAGTGCCAGGGCGCGCTCGTAGGCGCTCTTCGACATCGACGGCTTCACACCCGGGATTCCTGGCAGCGGCGCGTCGAGCGCACCGTGCACGATCGCCAGCCTTCGGCCGACGAGCGGCTCGAGCTCGAGTGCCGGCGGCAGCCACGGGTTGACGCCGACGACGACGCGGACGCCGTGCTGCGCCGCGTTGCGCACTGCCACGGCGCCTCCCATCGAGAAGGCCAGCAGCGCCAGCTCCTCCGCGCCCGCTTCGCGGGCGGCAGCAATCGCTGCGTGCCCGTCCTCGACGCAGAGGTCGAGTCGGCGCCAGGACTTCACGCGGTACTTCACCTCGAGAAAGCCGAGGCCCGGGAAGCGGCCGGCGAGCCGTTTGACGAGCCACTCCAGGGAAGCGCTCCACGTCCCCGGCACCTCGGCGGCCGTGCCACCGTTCACGCAGACGACGGCCCGTTGGCCGGGCGTACCGGTCCAGCGGGCTTCGGCGCCGCTAGCGAGGCCGATGGCCATCGTCTCGGAGTGTGACGCTAGCGCCTGCGCGGCGGCGGCGGGGGCGGCGGAGGCGTCGGATCGGTCTCGCTGGGGTCGGACGCGCTCGTGCAGCCCGGGTCGGCCGGGAAGTCGACCTTGCCGTCGCCGTCATCGTCCAGGCCGTTGGAGCAGGCCGGCAGAGGCGGTGGCGGCAGCGGGTCGACCTCGCTCGTGTCGGTCGGCCCCGTGCAACCCGGATCGGCCGGGAAGTCGATCTTGCCGTCGCCGTCGTCGTCGGAGCCGTTGGAGCAGGCCGGCAAGGGCGGTGGCGGCGGCGCGGGATCGGTCTCGTCGGTGTCCGCCGCGCTCGAGCAGCCCGGATCGGCCGGGAAGTCGATCTTGCCGTCACCGTCGTCGTCGGAGCCGTTGGAGCAGGCCGGCGCGGGCGGTGGCGGTGGGCCGCCGGGGCCGCCTCCGTCGGTGAAGAGCAGGTGGTTGTTCACCGTGTTCGCCGAGGTGACGATGCTCTTCGTCGTCGCAGCGAAGAGGGCTGCGCGCACGCTGGCCGGCGACGCGCCCGGCTGACCCTGGAGATAGAGCGCGGCGACACCCGCCGTGTGCGGAGTCGCCATCGACGTGCCGCTGATCGTGTTCGTCGCTGTGTTGCTCGTCGACCAGGCCGAGATGATCGAGACGCCCGGCGCGAACCAGTCGACGCAGTCGCCGTAGTTCGCCCACGCCGCCTTACGGTCGTTGCTGTCGGTGGCGCTGATCGTCAGCGCACCGGCAACACGGGCCGGCGACGAGTTACAGGCGTTCACTCCGACCCCGAAGATGTTGCCGTTCCCGGCCGCGACCGCATACGTGACGCCGTCGGCGATGGAGTTCGACACGGCCGCGTCGAGGGCGGCCGAAGCGCCGCCGCCGAGGCTCATGTTCGCGACGGCAGGAGCGCCGGCGGCGTGGTTCGCGGTCACCCAGTCGACGCCTGCGATCACGCCGGCATTGGTGCCGTTGCCGGAGCAGTCGAGCACGCGCACCGCGACCAGGTTGACGGACTTCGCAACGCCGTAGGTCGCGCCGCCGACCGTGCCGGCGACGTGCGTCCCGTGGCCGTTGCAGTCCGTACCGGTGCCGCCGAAGCGCGTCGAACCCGAACGCGGCGCGCCCGCCGAACTGGGTGTGCGTGTAGCGGATGCCCGTATCGACGATGTACGCCGTGACGCCGGCGCCGGTCGCCGTGTAGTTGTAGGTCGTGTTCAGCGGCAGCGTGTGCTGGTCGATCCGGTCAAGCCCCCACGGCGCCGCGGACTGACTTACGAGAGCGTGTACGGGTGCGTTGCGCTCGACGTAGGCGACCCTCGCGTCGAGCTGCGGGAGCTGCGCGGCGAGTGTCGGCGTCAGCCGGAGCGTGAACCCCTTGAGCGCGTGCTCGAACACGAATCCCGCGCTGCCGTGCACGGCCCCGGCACGCTGGGCGGCCACCGTCGCGGCGCTGCCCTTGTAGGAGCTCTTGAGGACGACGATGTACTCCTGCGGCTGCTCGGCCGTGGGCGCGGTCGGAGCGAGAACCGTGGCAGCCGCGAGCACCGCGAGCGCGAGCACGATTCGAATTCTCGGGCGTGTCAGTGGTGTCTTCACGTTGGTTTGCCGCCGCGCGATCGTGTCCGAACCTTCCGGAACCTCAACGATGCTACGACAGAAACCGGACGCTGCCAACCACAGGAAGGCTAGGCCGGCGCGAACCTACCCGACGAGGAAAGACCGGCTGACGAGGACGCTCGTCCGGCGCGGATTCATGCTTGCGCGGAGGCGGACCGCGTACACGTAACGCCCGGGCTTCAGGGACTGCGTGGGGAAGCGCAGCCGGGGGCTCCAGCCCGCACGGATGCGGCCGCTCGTGCGCATCACCGCGCCCGGCGTCCCCTTCGAGGCGAGGCTGCGGCTCGAGGCGCTGGCCGCCGCGGCGGGGAAGATCGCGCCCGTGTAGGTCGCCTCCTCGGCGGCCGTCACGGTGAAGCCCCAGCTCCGACGCAGGCGAGAGGCGAGGCCGGTCTGGAAGCGGGCTCGCGTGCCGATGACGACCTTCGCGTGATGCCAGGCCACCCGTTTCCCGGCGCATCCGCGGCGCGCCTTCGCCACCGCCGTGCGCACCGCCGCGTACGCCGGCCGCGCCGATCCGTCAGCCCGCCGCACGCCGGACTGGAACCGCTCGAGATCCGCGTCGTCGCGCAGATGCAGCAGGTAGACGGCGGAGATGCTCGAGTCGCACGCCGCGAGCGCGACCAGCTTCGCGTAGTTGTCGGCCTGCGCCTTCTCGGACGTGACCGCGGAGGTCTCGCGGCCCGTGTAGACGCCGCGGCGGCTCGCCGGCACAGCGGCCTGCCAGCCGATCTCGTCGATCCGGATCCGAAGCCCCTGCTCGACCGTCGGCTGCCCCGTCCCTGCGAACGCGTCCCAGAACGCTTGCTTGATCCGCGCCAGGTTGACGACCCCGGCCCTCGGCCACCGGTCGCCGACGAGAACGGAATCCCGATCGGACCTCGGGTAGGGGTGGACGCCGAGCTCGTCCATCAGGGGCAGCGCGCGCTTGCTCGCGCGGTAGGCCGCGCCGAGGTCACGCAGGAAGCGGACCGGTGAGGTGGACGCATTCGAGAGCGCAAAGGGCGAGTCGTTGCCGCGCCCCGACAGGCCCAGCCCGATGACGCGGATGGCGGGGTCGACTTCCTTGAGCGCGTCGTACGACTTCGCCAGGAGTCGGACGTACGCGGCCGCGGCCGCCGGCCGGCCGCCCGGCAAGAACTGCGGCCGCCAGAACCGCGGCTGGTTCGGCTCGTTCCCGATGACGTAGTGGCGCACCTGCGGATACGCGCGCGCCAGCTGCTGCAGGAACGAGGCGAACTTCGCAGCCGCGTTCGGCACCAG
This sequence comes from uncultured Gaiellaceae bacterium, assembly GCA_963820565.1. Classification (GTDB taxonomy): domain Bacteria; phylum Actinomycetota; class Thermoleophilia; order Gaiellales; family Gaiellaceae; genus Gaiellasilicea. Next base: position 227,413 of record CAWGAD010000004.1, on the reverse strand, counting down.
CGCCATCGCCGTCGCCTTCAGCGGGAAGACGTGGAAGACGACACCGATCCCTCGCTCCTTGGCGATCGGCAGCGAACGGTCGAGGAACTGTTGCTCGAAGATCATCTCCGGGCGCATCGGGTCCCAGTGAACGGTGACCCTGATCTCGGTGGCGCCGAGCGCGCGGGCGTCGGCGAGAAACGCCGCGCCACCGTCTTCGGCGTACTTGCCCGCGTCGTCGGCGATGCCGAAGCGCGCGCCGCTCGCGGTCGGCGCGAGCTGCCAGCAGCGCGAAGCCGAGCGCTGCCAGGAGCACACCTCTTTGCGTGATTTTTGCCCGCATACTCATGCCTTCAGACCCCGAAGCGCCGCAGTATGGCAGGAACGCAAGACGACGGTCGGAACTCGACCGGCATGGACACGGGCACCGCGATCGACCGCTACCTCGCCTCGCCCGCCCTGGCCGAGTCGACCCGCCGGGCGTACGCATCCGATCTGCGCGAGCTCCACGGCTGGCTCGACCGGCGCGGGATCGACGTCGAGGAGATCGACGTGCGCGTGCTCGTCGACTACGCGTCGGAGCTCGGCCGCGCCCGCAACGGCCTCGCGCCGGCCACGATCGCGCGCAAGCTGGCGGCGGTCCGGTCGTTCCTCCGTTTCACGCTCGGCGCCTCGCGCGTCCCGGACGCCTCGCTCGGGCCGCGCCGTCCCCAGCGGCTGCCCGAAGCGCCGAAGCGCGAGGAAGTGGAGTCGATCCTGGACTCGCTCGCCGGGGACGGCCCCCTCGCGCTCCGCAACCTGACGCTCGTCGAGCTCGTCTACTCGGCCGGTCTGCGCAGCGCCGAGGCCGTTGGGCTCGACCTCGTGGACGTCGACTTCGAGCAGGAGCACGTGCGCGTCCGCGGCAAGGGCGGCAAGGAGCGTGTCGTGCCGCTCGGCGAAGAGGCGGCGCACCTCGTGGCGCGCTACCTCCGCGAAGCTCGGCCGGCGCTGGCTCGCGGCGCGAACAACGCCCTCTTCCTCTCCGCACGGGGGCGGCGGCTCGACACGAGCACGCTGCGCCGGCTGCTCCCCCACCCCCACCGGCTGCGGCATTCGTTCGCGACCCACCTGCTCGAAGGCGGCGCGGATCTCCGCACGATCCAGGAGCTGCTCGGGCACGCGTCGTTGTCGACGACGCAGGTCTACAGCCACGTCGACGCGCGCCGTCTACGCCGGGTCTACGACTCCTCCCATCCCCGCTCGTAGAGGAAGCGGAGCACCAGCGGGGAAACGGGGACGGCCGTGACGAGCCGCCCCGATCCGGATCTCGATGGCTTCCTGGCGCTGCTGGCCGCGCGCCGGGCGCCGCGCACCGTCGAGGCGTACCGGCGGGATCTCATGCAGCTCGCCGCCTGGCGCGACGGGCCGGTCGGCGGCGACGACGACAGAGGAGCTCGAGCGCTGGCTGGCCGAGCTGCGGGCGAACGGGATCGCAGCCTCGACCGTCGCGCGCCGCGTCGCCGCAGTCCGCGCCTTCTTCCGGCACCAGATGCTCCTCGGCGTGCGCGAGGACAACCCGGCCGCCGCGCTTCAGCTCCCGCGCCGGATCCGCAGCTTGCCGAAGACGCTCTCACCCGGCGAGGCCGAGCGCCTGATCGACGCCGCGAACGGCACGACGCCCCGCGCCATGCGCGACCGCGCGCTCGTCGAGCTCATGTACGGCGCCGGCCTGCGCGTCAGCGAGGCCACCGGGTTGCACCGCCGTTCGGTCGACCTCGAGGACCGCATCGTCCGCGCGCTCGGCAAGGGATCGAAGGAGCGGCTCGTGCCGCTCGGGCGGCCCGCGGTCGACGCGCTGCGCCGCTACATCGCGATGGGTCGGCCCCACCTCGACCGGCGCAACCGTCCCGAGCTCTTCCTCAACGCACGCGGCGGGCCGCTCACGCGTGCCGGCGCCTTCCTGATCCTGCGCCGTCTCGCCGAGAAGGCAGGCCTCGAGCCGCAGCGCGTCCACCCGCACCTGCTCCGCCACTCGTTCGCGACCCACCTGCTCGAGGGCGGCGCCGACCTGCGCAGCGTCCAGGAGATGCTCGGCCACGCCGATCTCTCCACCACCGAGCTCTACACGCACGTATCCGATCGACGCCGGCGGGAGTTGTATTTCAGAGCGCACCCACATGCGCGACGACGTACGACCTCCCAAAGGACGTCCTCGGATGACGCTTGACCCGCAGCTCGCAGTCCTCGCCGCCCTGACGATGGCGATCGGCTACACGATGTTCTTCTCGGGCCTGACGAAGCACGCGCTCGAGCGGAAGCAACGCCGGCGCATCTGCCCCTCCTGCGGCCGCGCCATCGACGGCGCCGTCTGCCGCCAGCATTAGATCAACGCACTGATCGCGGCTTCGCTCGCGGCTGACGGCTCCACGAGCGTCACGTGCCCGAGCTTGCGCGCGGGTCGAGGCTCCTTGCCGTAGAGATGCAGGTGAGCGCCCGTGACGGCGAGCACATCCTCCACCGCCGGCACGGTGCCGATCAGGTTGAAGAGCAGCGAGGGACGCGAGTCGGTCGAGCCGAGCGGCCAGCCGAGGATCGCGCGCAGGTGGTTCTCGAACTGGCTCGTCGCGGCGCCCTCGATCGTCCAGTGACCGGTGTTGTGCACGCGCGGCGCGAGCTCGTTGGCCAGCAAGCGGCCGCCGACGTCGAAGAGCTCGAGCGCGAGCACGCCGACGTAGCCGAGCTCGTCGAGGAGTCGCGTCCCGTACTCCTCCGCCTCCGCCTGCGGCGCGTCCGCCGCCGGCGCGCGCGACGTTCGCAGGATCCCGTCCGCGTGGACGTTCTCGACGAGCGGATAGAAGCGCGTGTCGCCGTCGCGGCCGCGGACGGCGAGCAACGAGAGCTCGCGGTCGAACTCGACACGTTCCTCGAGGACGTGTCCGGGGACAGTCCCCGCAACTCGGGTTTCGACCAGGCGCTGTCCCTTTCCGTCGTAGCCGAGCCGTCGCGTCTTCAGGAGCGCCGGAAACGTCTCGACCTCGTCGTCGATCCGCGCGGTCGGGATCCCGAGCCGGCGGAAGAGCTGTTTCTCCACGAGCCGGTCCTGCGCGGCCTCGAGCGCCGGCGCGGCCGGGAGCGCACCGACCCGCTGCGCCGCCTCGACCGGGACGTTCTCGAACTCGTAGGTGACCGCGGCCGCGCCGTCCGCCAGCCGATCGAGCAGATCCGGGTCGTCGTACGCGCCGACGATGAGCTCCCCCACCTCACCCGCCGGAGCGTCCGACGCCGGGTCGAGGAACCGAAACGAGAGCCCGAGCGGGATCCCGGCGAGCGCGAGCATCCGCCCGAGCTGGCCGCCGCCGATGACGCCGACGATCACGCAGCCGGATCGGGCTGCGGCGAGCACGGCCTCGGTCTGCTCCGCGCGCCAGCGGGCGAGCCGCTCGCGCACGCCTGCGTCTCCACGCGCCACGATCGCCGCCGCGAGCAAGGCCGCGTTGACCGCGCCTGCCCGTCCGATCGCGAGCGTGCCCACCGGGATGCCGGCGGGCATCTGCACGATCGAGAGCAGCGAGTCCATGCCCTTCAGCGTCTTCGACTCGACCGGGCACGCCGAGCACCGGCAGCCCCGTCTTCGCCGCGGCCATTCCGGGGAGGTGCGCAGCACCGCCGGCGCCTGCGATCAGCACCTGCAGGCCGCGTCCCTCGGCGGCCGACGCGTAGGCGAAGAGGAGGTCCGGAGTGCGATGGGCGGACACGACCTTCTGCTCGAACGGCACCTCGAGCGCCTCGAGCGTCTCGCAGGCGTGCCGCATCGTCTCCCAGTCGGAGCGCGAGCCCATGATCACTCCGACGAGCGCAGTCACGTGTCAATCATGCCCGGTGAGGGGCTAGCCTCGTCCCGTGACCGTCGAGCAGCCCCTCCCTCCCGGCGCCGCCCGATCTCGGCCCGTCGCTGGAGCCGGCCGTGGCCGACGACGTCGTGCGCGACCGGCGGCTCGAAGGACGCGAGCTCCGCGCCGTCGATCTCGCCGGCGAAAAGCTCTACGACCTGCGACTGCGCGACTGTCGCCTGCACGACGTCGACCTTGCCGGCGCGACCGCCGGTGGACTCGACCTCGCGGACGTCGTCGTGATCGACGGCAGCTGGGCGAATCTGAGCGCGCTGGAGGCGACCTTCACCCGCGTGGCGGCGACCGGACTGCGGGGCACCGGCGCCGCCCTCACCGAAGCGACGATCACCGACTGCTCCTTCGAGGATTGCCGGCTGGATCTGACGCTCTGGCGGCACGCGCGACTCGAGCGCGTCGTCTTCCGCGAGTGTCGCCTGGAGGAGGCGGACTTCTACGGCGCCACGCTCAGCTCGGTGCGCTTCGAGTCCTGCGTTCTCGCCGCCGCGAGTGTCGATACGGCGACGTTCGACCGCTGCGAGCTGCGCGGCTGCGAGCTCACGGACCTCGTGGGCGTGGAACGGCTCCGGGGCGTCCGCATGCCCTGGCCCGACGTCGTTCAGATCGCCGGGCTGCTCGCCGCGGCGAACGGCATCGAGGTCGTCGACTAGCTGCGGCCTTTCTTCGTCAGCGCCGCCGCCACCGCCTTGGCCGTCTTCCGCAGCTCCGCGTCCTGTTCGTCGTCGTCCGCGAGGCCGTTCAGGACGAGGATCGTCTCGCGCTGCGCGGAGCCGTTCTTGAGACACACGATCGCCAGCCGCCGGACTGCGAGATTCGGGTCGTTCGTCGCCAGCTCGTGCAGGAGCGCGCGCATCGAGTTCACGTCACCGGGGTGCGTGCGGGAGAGACCCTCGAGCGCGATCAGGGCCGAGCCGCGCGCGGCCGGGCTCTCGTCCTGGAGGCCGCGCCGGACGAGCTCGAGCTTCTGGCGGAAGCGGAACTGCGCGATCGCGCGGTAGGCCTGCGCCCTGATGCGGTAGTCAGCGCTCCGAACCGCGTGCTCGAGCTCTCCGTCCCACTCCTGCCGGAGCGTCGCCAGCCCGCGCTCGTCGCCGGCGGCGGCGAGCTCGTCCGCCCGCTGCGCAGCTGCCTCGGCCAGCGTCATCCGATCGCGGAGGCGGTGCGAGCGGCCGGGCCGACGTACCGCGCCGACGGCCGCACGAGCCGGTTCAGCTTCTTCTGCTCGAGAATGTGCGCCGACCAACCGGCGGTGCGCGAGCAGGCGAACATCGCCGGCGCGAGCTGCGGCGGGATGTCGGCGACGTCGAGGACGACGGCCGACCAGAACTCGACGTTCGTCTCCAGCGGCCTGTCGGGCGACTTCTTGCGCAGCGCCGCCAGCGCCGCCTGCTCGAGCTTCTCGGCGATCTCGTACCGCGGTGCGTGGAGCTCCTTCGCCGTCCTTCTCAGCAACCGGGCCCGCGGGTCCTCGGCGCGGTAGACGCGATGTCCGAAGCCCATCAGCCGCTCGCCGCGCTCGATCAGGCCAGCCACGTAGGCCTCGGGGTCGCCGGACTCGGCAGCCGCGTCGAGCATCGGCAGCACCCGGGCCGGAGCGCCTCCGTGCAACGGGCCGGAGAGCGCGCCGACCGCGGAGGAAAGCGCCGCCGCGCAGTCGGAGCCCGTCGAGGCGGTGATCCGCGCCACGAACGTGGAGGCGTTGAGGCCGTGCTCGCAGGTGCAGATCCAGTAGGTGTCGAGCGCCTGGACGCACTTCGGGTCGGCCTCGCCGCGCCACTCGAGCAGGAAGCGCTCCGCCGTCGTCTCGCCCTGCTTGACCGTCTGGGTCGCGATGCGATCGGTGTTGCCGTCCGCGATCCGCGCCGACTGCGCCGCGATCGAGATGAACTGCGCGGAAAGCCGGCGCAGATCCTCGCGGGCCTCGTCGTCGGAGATGTCGATCAGCTTCTGGACGCCCCACTCGGCGCCGAGGTGCGCCGTCACGGCCTGGAGGTCGGCCGGCGTCTTGCCCGTCAGCCCGCCACCCTCGTACGGCTCCGCGGCGGGGAGCCCGGGCTCGAAGCTCTCGTCGACGAGCAGGCCCCAGACCTGCTCGAAGTGGTAGCGCCCGACGAGCTCTTCGATGTCGACGCCGCGGTAGCGGAGCGCGCCGCCCTCGCGGTCGGGCTCCGCGATCTCCGTCTCGAACGCGACGACGCCCTCGAGACCGGGCTTGAACTCGTTCAACGGTCCCCTCGCAGCTCCAGCACCGGGTACTCGCGGCGCGGCTCGCCGACGTACTCGGCGCTCGGGCGGATGATCTTCCCGCCGGCATGCTGCTCGAGCACGTGTGCCGCCTGCCCGGCGACGCGGGCCATCTCGAAGAGCGGGATGAAGAGATCGGTCGGGATCCCGAGCTCGTAGTAGAGGACACCCGAGTAGAGGTCGACGTTCGGCCACAGGCCCTTCTGCTCCCGGGCCTCGCGCTCGGCTGCGATCGCGATCTCGAGGAAGTTGGGCTCGCTGTCGTCCGCGAACCGCTCCGAGAGGCGCCGCAGGATCGGGGCGCGTGGATCCATGGCGCGATAGAGCGGGTGCCCGAAGCCGTACAGCGGCTTCTTCGCCTCGAGCCGTGCCCGCACGCCTTCGGCCACGCCGGCGGGGGAGCCGAACTCCTCGAACATCCGCATCGCGGCCTGGTTGGCGCCGCCGTGCAGCGGCCCCTTCAACGCGCAGATGGCGGCGACGACGGCAGAGTGCAGGTCCGAGTTCGTCCCCGCGACGACGCGGGCCGTGAAGGTCGACGCGTTCATCTCGTGCTCGGCGTGCAGGATCATCGAGATCTCGAACGCGCGCGCCTCCTCGGCCGTCGGCTCCTCGCCGCGCAGCATCGTCAGGAAGTTCTCTGCGTACCCGAGCGCCGGATCAGGGTCGACCGCGCGCAGGCCGCGTCGCCGCCGCTCGTAGCGCGCCACGATCGTCGGCAGCTGCGCGATCAGCGCGACAGCCTTGCGCCGCTCGTTCTCGCGGTCGATCGCGTCCTCGGCCGGATCGGAGAAGGAGAGGGCGGAGACAGCGGTGCGCATCGTCTCCATCGGCGAGGCGTCCATCGCGTTCCCGTCCACGATCGTCGTCACCGCCGGGGGGAGCTCACGCGCGCCCAGCTGCTCGCGGAACGAGTCGAGCTCGTCGCCGGTGGGCAGCTCGCCCTCGAGCAGGAGGTACGCGACCTCCTCGTAGCTGGCGTGCTCGGCGAGCTCGGCGATGTCGTAGCCGCGGTACATGAGCACGCCCTCGTCGGGGTCGATCGAGCAAATGCTCGTCTCGGCAACGGTGACGCCCGAGAGCGCGACCGACTTCTTCGGGCCTGCCATCGGGGGGACATTACCCGCAACGCAGCCCCGCAACCGGTCGGTAGAGTCCGCCGCCGAATGGCCCATCGCGTCACTCTCATCCCAGGCGACGGCACCGGCCCCGAGCTGACCGAGGCGACCCGCCGGGTCCTCGAAGCGACGGGCGTCGAGTTCGACTGGGACGTCCAGCACGCGGGCACGGACGTGATGGAGCAGAACGAGGGCAACCCGCTCCCGGAGCACGTGCTCGAGTCGATTCGCCGGAACGGGACCGCGCTGAAGGGACCGATCACGACACCGGTCGGCGGGGGCTTCCGCTCGGTCAACGTGGGGCTGCGCAAGGCGCTCGATCTCTACGGGCAGGTGCGCCCCTGCAAGAGCTACCCGGGCGTCCGCTCCCGCTACGCGGACGTCGACCTGATCGTCGTGCGCGAGAACACCGAAGACCTGTACGCGGGCGTCGAGTTCGAGGAGGGCACCGAGGACGCCGACGAGCTGCTCGACTGGCTCGCCGGCAAGGGCTATCCCAACATTCGCCGCGACTCGGGCATCTCGATCAAGCCGATCTCCGAGACGGGCACGCGCCAGATCGTCCAGTTCGCCTTCGACTATGCGCGCCGCAACGGCCGCCGCAAGGTCACGGCCGTGCACAAGGCCAACATCATGAAGTTCACCGACGGCCTCTACCTCGCCGTCGCCCGCGACGTCGCCGCCGAGAACACCGACATCGAGTTCGAGGACCGGATCGTCGACAACCTCTCGATGCAGCTCGTGCAGCGGCCCGAGGAGTACGACGTGCTCGTGCTGCCGAATCTCTACGGCGACATCGTCTCCGACCTCTGCGCCGGCCTGATCGGCGGTCTCGGGCTCGCGCCGGGCGCGAACTTCGGCCACGACGCCGCCGTCTTCGAGCCGACGCACGGCTCAGCCCCGAAGTACGCCGGCCAGAACAAGGTCAACCCGATGGCGATGATGCTCTCGGGAATGCTGATGCTCCGCCACCTCGAGGAGACCGCCGCAGCCGAACGGCTCGAGCAGGCGATCGCCGAGGTGATCGCCGAGGGCGAGAGCGTCACCTACGACATGAAGCCTTCGCGCGACGACCCGACCGCGGTCGGCACGAGCGAAGTCGCGGACGCGATCATCGAGAAGCTGGAGGTCCTGCCGTGAGGCACAAGGTCACCGTCGTCGGCGCCGGAAACGTCGGCGCCACCTGCGCACAGGAGCTGGCGCGCCGCGACTACGCCGACATCGTCCTCGTCGACATCAAGGACGGCCTCCCGCAGGGCAAGGCTCTCGACATCGACCAGGCCGGCGCCGTCCTCGGCTACGAGCCCAGCGTGACGGGCTCGAACGGCTACGAGGAGACGGCCGGCTCCGAGGTCGTCGTCATCACCGCCGGCCTCCCGCGCCAGCCCGGGATGAGCCGCGACGACCTGGTGGCGACCAACGAGAAGATCGTCAAGTCGGTGACCGAGCAGGTCGTCGCCGCCAGCCCGGACGCGATCCTGATCGTCGTCTCGAACCCGCTCGACGCGATGTGCCACGTCGCCATGAACGTGTCCGGCTGGCCGAAGCAGCGCGTCCTCGGCATGGCCGGCATCCTCGACACCGCCCGCTTCTCGGCCTTCATCGCCTGGGAGACCGGCATGTCGATCAAGGACGTGACCGCGATGGTGCTCGGCGGCCACGGCGACCAGATGGTGCCGGTCGTCTCGGCCACGACCGTCGGCGGGATCCCGCTTCGCAAGCTCGTCGGCGAGGAGCGGATCCAGGCGATGGTCGAGCGAACCGCGAAGGGAGGCGGCGAGCTCGTCAACCTGCTCGGCACCTCCGCCTGGTACGCGCCGGGCGCCGCCGCCGCACAGATGGTCGACGCGATCGTCCTCGACGAGAAGCGCGTCCTCCCCTGCACCGCCTACCTCGAGGGCGAGTACGGGATCGAAGGCCTCTACATGGGCGTGCCGGTCGCGCTCGGCTCGAAGGGGATCGAGCGGATCGTGGAGCTCGACCTCGACGACACGGAGCAGCAGGCGCTGAAGGCCTCCGCGGACGCCGTCCGCGAGGTCGTCTCCGTCCTGACCACCTAGTGGACCTGGGCCTCCGCGGACGCACGGCGATCGTCTGCGGAGCGTCCGCAGGGATCGGGCTCGGGTGCGCCGAGTCGCTCGCGGGCGAGGGAGCGAACGTGGCGATGTTCGCGCGCCGGCGTGACGTGCTCGAGCGCGAGGCCGAGCGCCTCGGAGCCCTTGCCGTGCGCGGCGACGTCACGAACCCGGCCGACCTCGAACGCCTCGTCTCGACGACGGTGGAGGCCTTCGGCGGCGTCGACATCCTCGTGCTCAACTCGGGCGGACCGCCGCGAACCGGCGCGCTCGAGATCACGGACGAGATGGTGGAGGAGGCCGTCGAGCTGCTGCTGCTGTCGGCGATCCGGCTCGTCCGTCTCTGCCGCCCGCACCTCGAAGCGAGCGGCCACGGGCGCGTGATCGCGATCACCTCGAGCGCGGTCAAGGAGCCGATCGAGACCCTCGCCCTCTCGAGTGCCGTCCGCCCCGGCCTCGTGGGCTGGCTGAAGACGGCGGCGCGCGAGCTCGGCCCGGCCGGGGTGACGGTCAACTCCGTCGCACCGGGCCGAATCGACACCGAGCGGATCAGGGAGGTCTACCCCGACGGGCCGAGCGAGGCGGATCTCGCCACGATCCCGCTGCGACGGCTCGGCCAGGCCCGTGAGGTCGGAGACGTCGTCTGCTTCCTCGCTTCCGACCGCGGCTCGTACGTCAGTGGCAGCACGATCGGCGTCGACGGCGGCCTGACGCGGAGCCTGCTCTGAAGCCCTCCGTCTGATCGGCGTCGGCCTCGTCCTCGCCCTCATCGCCGTCGGTGCCACGTGGTTCCTCCCGTCGGACAGCTACCTCCTCTTGCCGGACCGGGCGAAGCCGCTCGCCTCCAAGGTCACCGTCGAGGGCGAGAAGCCGCACGCGCCCGGCGGCATCTACTACGTGGACGTGATCGTCCGCCAGGCCTCGGTCCTCGAGGATCTCGTCGCCGCCGTCCGGCCTGACGGCGCCGACCTGGTGCCGGCGGACGCGCTCGTCCCCCCGGGCTCGAGCTTCAGCCAGCGCCGCGAGCAGACGCTTCGGCAGATGGACCGCTCGGAGCGCATCGCTGCAGCGGTCGCGCTGCGCGAGCTCGGCTACGACGTCCGCGCCGAGCCCGAGGGAGCCCTCGTCGTCGCAGTCGCGCCCGACGCCCCGGCGGAGGGCAAGCTCCAGCCGACCGAGGTGATCGTCGCCGTCGACGGGAAGCCCGTGCGAACGCCTGCCGACCTGCGCCGGCTGATCGCGGAGCACAAGCCGGGCGACAGGTCAAGCTGGACGTGCGGGCCGGCGGAGCGACGCGCACGATCGAGGTCGGCACGATCGAGAGCCCTCGAGGAGCCGGGCCGGCCGATCATCGGCATCCAGGTCGAGCAGTACGCGAACATCGAGCTGCCGCTCCCGGTGACGATCGATCTCGGCGGCGTCGGCGGCCCCTCCGCCGGCCTCGCGTTCGCGCTCGACGTGGTGGAGGAGCTGCGCGGCAACGTCGACCGCGGCCTCCGCGTCGCCGCGACGGGCGAGCTCGAGCTCGACGGACGCGTGTCGCCGGTCGGAGGCATCAAACAGAAGATCATCGGCGCCCGACGCTCCGGGGCCGATGTCTTCCTCGCTCCGGCTGGGGATAACGCGGAGGAAGCCCGCCGCTACGCAGGGGATCTTCGCGTGATCGCTGTGGAGAGTTTTCGACAGGCGTTGCAAGCCCTGGCAACGGTCCCCAAAAAGGCATAGATAACAGCAAGTTTTTCGGGATTCGAAAGCCGCGCAAAGTGCACGACTTTCCTCAAAAGGGGGCTTGAACCTTGGCCGGACCGTCGCCATTATCCGCCCTGTCCGGAGGGGACGAGAAACGAGCGAAGGGAAGCATGGGCAAGCGCACTGAAGCAAGCTGCAAAGATTGCTATTTCCGTCGCGCGGGGCTGTGCGCTCTCCCCGGCGAAACCCCCTGCCCCACGTTCCGCCTCGCGGCGGCCGGTGTGCTCGAGCCACCCCGACAGCCACGCCTCGTCCCCCGTCCGGTCCCGGCTCCACATTTCGCCGCTGCCTGAGTAAGGTCCGCGCATGGAGCGGGAAGAGTTCGAGCACAGCTGGCAGCCCCGACTCTGGCTCAGAGTCGCGCTGCTGATCCTGATCGGCGCCTACCTGATCGCCTTCGTCGTCGGCAACGACAAGGAAGCGTCCGTCGACTTCGTCGTCGGCGACGCACGCACCTCGCTGATCTGGGTGATCCTGCTCTCGCTGCTCGCGGGCCTCATCGGCGGCGTGCTGATCTCTCAGCTCTATCGGCGGCGTCAGACGCGCAGGAGCGCGGAGAGCGTCGAGACGCCCTCGCCGATCTCCGAGGGCGAGGCAAATGAGAACGCCAGCCGCGCAGACCGCTCGCCGCCGCCGGCCGGATAGAAGTCCGAGCCCTTGACGAAGGTGACGCCCGCCGCCTCGGCGCGGGCGAGCAGCTCCGCCGGAGTCGACCGGGAGATCGACCCAGAGGAAGTAGCCGCCCTCCGGCTCGCTCCAGGTCGCCACACCGGTGAGCTCGCGCTCGAGCGCATCGCGCATCGCGTCGCGACGGAGGCGCAGGAGGCCGCGGATCCGCTCGAGGTTGGGCTCGAACGCGCCTCGGTCGATCAGCTCGTACACGGTCGCCTGTGTGAGGAACGGCGGCGAGATGTACGTCGAGACGGCGCGGGCCTCGAGCCGCGCTGCCAGGTCGGCGGGCGCGACGAACCAGCCCACGCGCACGCCCGGGGCGACGGTCTTCGAGAAGGAGGAGGCGTAGGTGACGAGGTTCCCGCCCTCGAGCTCGTGCAGCGACGGCGGCGCCGTGCCCTCGTAGCGCACCAGGCCATACGGATCGTCCTCGAGCACCGGCACGCCTCGTTCCGCCGCGAGCTCGACGACCCGCTCGCGTCGCGCGGTCGACAGTGTCCGCCCGCTCGGATTCTGAAAGGTCGGGATCGTGTAGACGAAGCTCGTCTCCCCGGCGTCGAGTGCCTCCGCCAGCGCGTCGGGGTCGAGCCCTTGCTCGTCCATCGAGCACCGGCACGGCCTCGGCTCCGAGGCGGGCGAGGATCTTCAGCGGCCGGTCGTAGGTCGGCGCCTCGACGAGGACGCGGCCGGGACGTTCCGCCAGCAGCTCCTCCGCGTAGAAGACGAAGCCCTGGAGGCCGCCGTTCGTGACGATGACGCGCGCCCGGCTCGACCCCATGCCGCGCGCCGAGCCACTCCCGCAGCGGCCCGTAGCCGCCGCCGGCGCCGTACGCGAGCACCGAAGGGTCGCCTTCGATCGCAGAACGGGCGCAATCGGCGAGCAGCTCCGAGTCCAGGCACTCCGGCGCCGGTGCGCCTCTTGCAAAGGAAATCATGCAGATCACCCTAGCGTCCGAGGTCCACTGCTACTCTGGGGGCACGGACAGCGCTGTGTTGTCCAGTGAGGTTTGTTCTTCTTCGGTTTTTCCTGTGCTGACACAGGCGGTCGAGGCAGGCGGATCTCGACCGAACACGAAGGAGTCAAAACCGAATGCAATCTTTCCTGGAGCTGGGTGTATCGGCGCGCGTCGCACAGGCGCTCGCCGAGCGTGACATCCATGCTCCGTTCCGAATTCAGGGCCTCGTCCTCCCGGACGCCCTCGCCGGCCGCGACGTGCTCGCGAAGTCGCCGACGGGCTCCGGCAAGACACTCGCCTTTGCGGTACCGCTCGTCGAGCGGCTGACAGCCGAGCGATGGCCGTCCCTCCGGGCTCGTCCTGGTCCCGACGCGCGAGCTGGCCGCCCAGGTGGCCGCCGAGCTCGGCACCATCGCCCCCGCCTGCGACCTGCGCGTGGCCGCGGTCTACGGCGGCATCTCGATCGGCTCGCAGGCGAAGGCCTCGCGCGACGCGCACATCCTCGTCGCGACACCGGGCCGCCTCCAGGACCTGGTCGAGCGCAGGATCGTCTCGCTCGACGGCGTCCGCATGCTCATCCTCGACGAGGCCGACCGGATGCTCGACATGGGCTTCCAGCCCCAGGTCGACCGGATCGTCGCCCGCCTGCCGAAGCAACGGCAGACGATGTTCTTCTCGGCGACGCTCGACGGCAAGGTCGGCGAGCTCGCGCGGGCCTACACGCAGAACCCGTCCCACTTCGAGGCGCAGCTGACCATCGACCAGGAGCAGGGCGAGATCGACCACCAGTTCGTGCCGGTCACGGCTGAGAACAAGGTCGAGACCCTCGCCGAGCTGCTCGCGCGCGACAGCGGGCTGGCACTCGTCTTCGTCCGCACCAAGCGCGGCGCCGACCGGCTCGTCCAGAAGCTCGCCCGGCACGATGTCTCGGCGGTCGCGATGCACGGCGACATGAACCAGAACCAGCGCGAGCGCGCGCTGAAGCGCTTCGAGCAGGGCACGGTCAAGACGCTCGTCGCCACCGACGTCGCCGCCCGCGGGCTCGACCTCGACGACATCACGCACGTGATCAACTTCGACCCGCCGGAGGAGCACACCGCGTACGTCCACCGGGTCGGCCGCACCGGCCGCGCGGGCAAGAACGGCACCGGCGTCACGCTCGTGCTGCCCGAGCAGCAGGCCGAGGTCAGCCACGTCGCGCGGATGCTCGGTCACACCGAGAAGTTCGCCAGCGAGGGGATGACCGTGGCACCGCCGCGGCTCGTCTACGCGTCGAAGCGGCGCAACTCGAAGTGGGGCCCGAACCGGCCCCGCCGCAAGATCTAACTCGCACTTCCGGGCCTAGTAACAGTCTGTTACTAGGCCCATCCGCTTCGTTCCGCGCTCCAGAGCGGCCAAGTAACAGTCTGTTACTTGGATAGATTCGCGGCGTGGACGCTGCGGCCCGGTCGAACATCGCCGATCCGGCGCTCGCCGCCGCGGGTGAGCAGCGGATCCGGTGGGTGGCCGAAGCACTCGCCCGTTCTGAACCGGCTCGCGCGCGAGCGGCTCGCCGACGGGACGCTGCGCGGGCGCCGGGTCGCCGTCGTCGTCCACCTGGAGGCCAAGACGGCGTATCTGGCGACGCTGCTCGCCGACGCAGGCGCGCACGTGGTCGCGTCCGGCTCCAACCCTGGCTCGACGCAGGACGCGATCTGCGCGGCGCTGGTCGCGCGCGGGATCGAGGTGCACGCGCGGCACGGCGCCTCGCGCGAGGAGTTCGACGCCGATCTGCTCGCCGTGGCGGACACGAAGCCGGAGCTCGTCGTCGACGACGGCGCCGAGCTGACCGCGCGGATCGTCGAGCACCGGCCCGAGGTCGCGGCGCAGCTGGCCGGAGTGACCGAGGAGACGACGACCGGCGTCGCGCGGCTGCGGGCGATGGAGGCAGCGGGCAAGCTCACGTTCCCGGCGATCGCGGCCAACGACGCGCTCTGCAAGCACCTCTTCGACAACCGCTACGGCACGGGCCAGTCGACGCTCGCGGCGATCGACCGGCTCACCAATCTCACCTTCCCCGGCCGCGAGTTCTGCATCGTCGGCTACGGCTGGGTCGGAAAGGGCCTGGCGCGGGCGGCGCGTGGTGCCGGCGGCCGCGTCACGGTGGTGGAGATCGATCCGGTCGCCGCGCTCGAGGCGCACATGGACGGGCACCGGGTCGCCTCGCTCGAGCAGGCGCTGCCGGACGCGGACGTGCTCATCTCGGCCTCCGGTGCGATCGACTGCGTGCCGGCCGAGGCGCTGCAGTACCTCAAGGACGGCGTCCTGATCGCGAACGGCGGCCACCACGAGCGTGAGGTCGCAATCGACGGGCTCGGCCCGGGCGAGGAGGTGCGGCCGGGCGTGACCGAGCACGACCTCGGCGACGGGCGCCGCGCCTACGTGCTCGCGGAGGGGCGCCAGACGAACGTCGCGGGCGGCGACGGCCACCCGGTCGAGATCATGGACCTCTCCTTCTCGGTGCAGGCGCTCTCGGTGCACCTGCTCGCGCAGGGCGGCCTCGCGCCGGGACTGCAGCGCTTCCCGGACGAGCTCGACCGCGAGATCGCGCGCACGAAGCTCGCGACGCTCGGGCTCTCACTCGCCGTGCCGACCGAGAAGCAGCGCGAGTTCGAAGCCGGGTGGTCGGTCTAGGAGTCCCCGAGGAAGAAGGCGATCTCCTCGAAGACCAGGTCCGGCGCTTCGAGGAACGTGAAGTGGCCGCATCCGGGCAGGACTGAGAGACGTGCCTGCGGGACCGCGTCCGCGATCCGCTCCGCCAGCTCGACCGGGATGAAGTCGTGTTCGCTGTGCAACAGGAGGGTGGGGACGTCGAGCTTCCTCAGCTCGGGAAACAGGTCCCAGTCAGCCGACCGGGAGGTCTCGTCGGAGAGCCGGTGCATGATCGCCCGCGCGAGCAAGACGCCGTCCGCCGTGTAGTTCGACAGCAGGCGCGCCACGAGCGCTTCGAGAAGCTCCGGATTGCGCACAGTCATCCTGAAGTGGGTCCGGTAGATACGCAGCCTCGGCCTCGAGATCGCCGCGCGCGTACGAGTCAGTCGCCGCCAGGGCGTCCATCGCCTCCTGGTCGGCGGCCGGCCGATTCCGCGCGAACGCCTCCCGCAGGAGTCGCCAGTCGCCGGCCGACGCGGGAGCGGTGCCCATCAAGATCAAGTGCGAGACCCGCTCCGGGTGCCGGACCGCGTACTCCATCGCCAGCACGCCTCCCCACGAGTGACCGAGCACGGCGACCGAGTCCACCCCGTGGTGGCTCCGCACCCGGTCCAGGTCGTCGACCTCCGACCGAATCGTGATCTGCTCGGGCCGAACGCCCTCGGCCGACCTGCCGCGACCGCGCTGGTCGTAGTAGATGAGACGGAACGCGCCTGCGAGCCGGTCGAGCTCAGGCAGGAAGTAGGCGTGGTCGAACTCGGGTCCGCCGTGCACGACGACGATCGGCGGGCCGTCGCCGACATCGCGACAGAACAGCCCGTCCGCAGGCACTCAGCCCCGCGCGACCTCGGCGACGATCTCGGCCGCCTCGGTCGGCGAGGTGCCGACGCGGATGCCCTTCGCCTCGAGCGCCTGCTTCTTGCCCTCGGCGGTGCCGGAGGAGCCGGAGATGATCGCGCCCGCGTGGCCCATCGTCTTGCCGGGCGGCGCGGTGAAGCCGGCGATGTAGGCGACGACCGGCTTGGTCATGCTCGCCTCGATGAAGGCGGCCGCCTTCTCCTCTTCGTCGCCGCCGATCTCGCCGACCATGACGACGTACTCGGTCTGCGGGTCGGCCTCGAACTTCTCCAGCACGTCGATGAACGAGGAGCCGACGATCGGGTCGCCGCCGATGCCGACGATCGTGGAGTTGCCGAGCCCCATCTGCGTCAGCTCGTGGCCGATCTGGTACGTCAGCGTGCCCGAGCGGGAGACGAGGCCGATGTTGCCCTCGGTGAAGATCTCGGCCGGGATGATCCCGACGTTCGCCTTGCCGGGCGAGAGCGCGCCCGGGCAGTTCGGGCCGAGCATCGTCACGCCCTTCGGCCGGATGTAGGTGTAGATCCGCAGCATCTCGTGGGCGGGCAGGCCCTCGGCGATGCAGATGACCGTGCCGATGCCGGCGTCGACCGCCTCGTAGATCGCGTCACCGGCGAAGCGGGCCGGGACGAAGACCATCGTCGTGTTCGCGCCGGTCTCGGCGACGGCGTCGGCGACGGTGTCGAAGACGGGGATCCCCTCCACGTCCTGGCCGCCCTTCCCCGGCGTCACGCCGGCGACGACCTGCGTGCCGTAGCGCTTGTTGCGGAGCCCGTGGAAGGAGCCCTCCGAGCCGGTCAGCCCCTGGACGACGAGCTTCGTGTCCTTGTCGACGATGATCGCCACTACCCCGCCTTCCTCGCCTTGAAGACGAGCTTCGTGTCGACGTACTCGTCGCCCTCGATCTGATCCGCGAGCAGCTCCTTGACGCGCACCGCATCCTCGTCGGGCGTGCCGGAGCGGGCGAGCCAAGCCTCGAGCGGGTGCCGCTTCTCGAACGCCTCGACCTCCTCGACCTCGAGCCCCGCGGCCTCGAGGAAAGAGCGCCACTCGGCCTCCGAGTAGGAGCGGACGTGCGTCGGGTCGCGCAGCTTCTCCGCCTCCTCGACCTGCTCGCTGACGTAGAGCGTGTCCTCGACGACGACGAGGTCACGGCTCACGCGCGCGAGCTCGGCGACCGCGCCGGCAATGTCCTCGAAATGGTGTGGCGCGATCCTCGTCACCACGAGATCGAAGGCGCCGTCCGCGAAGGGCAGGTCCTCGGCACGGCAGATCACGTCCGGCTGCATCCCCGGCGCCGGATCGGCGCTGACGACCTCGAGACCCGCCTCGCGCAGGCGCCGCGCGACATGGCCGCCGCCGGTCGCGACGTCGAGCGCGGTCTGCGAGCCCTCCGCCCAGCGGACGATCAGGTCGAGGTCCGCTCCCTCCCGCTGCTCGGGAGCGTTCCGGTACGCCTCGGCGCGGGTCGACCAGTCCGTCACTTCGCCAGCTCCACGGCCTTGCGCGCCCCGTCGAGCATCGTCGCCTCGACGTACAGACCTTCCGGAGCAGCGTCGGCGAGCACCTTCCGCCCTTCCTCGGCGTTGGTGCCGTCGAGGCGCACGACGATCGGCTGCTCGATCGTCATCCGCTCGAGCGCCTCCAGGATGCCGCGCGCGACCTCGTCGCAGCGCGTGATGCCGCCGAAGATGTTGAAGAAGATCGACTTCACCTGCGGGTCCTGCACGATCACCTCGAGCGCGTCGACGACTCCCTCCGCGTCGCCGCCGCCGCCGAGGTCGCAGAAGTTCGCGGGGCGGCCGCCGACGAGGGCGATCACGTCGAGCGTCGACATCACGAGCCCGGCGCCGTTGCCGAGGATGCCGACCTCGCCGTCGAGCTTCACGTACGTGACGCCTTTCTCGCGGGCGAGCCGCTCGAGCGGGTCGGCCGCAGCGTCGTCGCGCATCTCCTCGATGTCCGGGTGCTTGTAGAGCGCGTTGTCGTCGACGGTGAACTTCGAGTCGAGCGCCTTCACCTCGCCGTCGGGCGTCACGATCAGCGGATTGATCTCGCAGAGCATCGCGTCGCAGCCGACGAACGCCTCGTAGAGCTTCCCCACGATCGCCGCGATCTGCTTCTGCTCGCCCGGGTCCTCGACGCCGGCGCCGTAGACGAGCCGCCGCGCCTGCCAGGGCTGGAAGCCTTCGAGCGGATCGACGTGCAGCCGCACGAGCGCGTCGGGCGTCTTCTCCGCGACCTCCTCGATGTCCATGCCGCCCTCCGTCGTGAACATGAAGAGCGGCTTCTTCACCCCGCGGTCGAACGTGATCGAGAGGTAGTACTCCTTCTCGATCTCCGACGCGCGCTCGATCCAGAGCGTGCGCACGACGTGCCCGCGGATGTCGAGGCCGAGGATCTGCCTCGCCTTCTCCTCCGCGTCGGCCGGGTCGTCGGCGAGCTTGATCCCGCCTGCCTTGCCGCGCCCGCCGGTGAGCACCTGGGCCTTGACGACGACCTGCCCGCCGAGCTCCTCGGCCGCCGCGCGCGCCTCCTCGGGCGTGGTTGCGGGCCGCCCCTCCGAGACCGGGATGCCGAAGCGCGCGAAGAGCTGCTTGCCCTGATACTCGTAGAGGTCCAAAGCGGCCGCGAGTCTAGCTGCGTAGATTGCGGCGATGCGCCGCACCCTTTGCCTGCTCGCCGTGCTCTGGCTGGCCGGGTGCGGAGGCTCGGAGCCGGAGCCGCGCAAACCAGCTCGCGCGGCCGAGCCGCAGCAGGCGGAGCTCGGGTGGCGGGAGAGCTATCCCTCGACCGGGCAACGGCTCGTGTTCGTCGTCGACCGGCTGGCGGTGCGCAAGGACGGCTGGTCGGTCGACATCGCCGTGACCAACTCGACGCGGATCGGATTCGCGGCGGACGGCAGCCGGCTCGCCTATGGGCTCATGCTCTTTGCGACGGGCGACCTCGCCGAGCTCGAGCAGGCGGCTGCGGGGACCGGGCTGCCGCCGCTTCGTCGAGCGGCCACGATCGAACCGGAGCCTCCCCCGACGCTCGAGCCGGGCGAGACTTGGCGCGCGACGCTCTCCGGGCCGGGCTCGCTCGCAGACGGGAGCTACCTGCGCGTCTCGTTCGGCCCCTTCCAGGCAATGGGGGAGCCTCCCGCCGGGATGGAGCAAAGCGTGGTCTGGATCACCGACCACGCGCACCGGCTGTGACGCTGTAACCTCAGCCTCGTCACGAGCCCCGGCCCGAGGAGGAGCGATGAACGACGAGACAACGCTGACCGACGACGAGATCCTGACCGTCGGGAACGAGGAGGTCACGCCCACACCGGCCGACGATGCCGACGGCGACGACACGGATACGACCGACGGCGACGCAGACGACAGTGACTCCACAGACACGGACGCGGGCGACTCGGACTCCGACGACGCCTAGCGCTCTCGCTCGCGCGATCGAGCCGCTCGACGCCGAGGGGTTCTTCGACGAGCACTGGGAGCGGAAGCCGCTCGTCGTCCCGCGGGCCGAGGAGGGACGTTTCGACGACCTCCTCTCGGTGCGGGACGTCGAGCGGCTCGTCACCGAGACCGGAATCCGGACGCCGGCGTTCCGCCTGGTGAAGGCGGGCGAGACTCCGTCCGGCTACACCGCCGACCTTCCCTGGCGGCCGGCGCCTTTCACCGGCGTCGCCGACGTGCGCCGGGTCCTCGCTGAGTTCGAAGCCGGAGCGACGATCGTGCTCCAGGGCCTGCATCATCTCTGGCTGCCGCTCGCGCGCTACTGCCGCCACCTGGAGGCGTTCCTCGGCCATCCCGCCCAGGCGAACGCCTACTACACGCCCCGAGGCTCGCAGGGTCTCCCGGTGCACCACGACACGCACGAGGTGATCTCGCTCCAGGTCGCGGGCGAGAAGCGGTGGCTCGTCTACGAGCCGGTGCTGGAGCTGCCGCTGAAGAACCAGCGCTACCGCTCGGCGCTCGGCGCGCCCGGCGAGCCGGTCATCGACGTCACGCTGAAGGCCGGCGACACGATGTACCTGCCGCGCGGCTGGCTCCACCAGGCGCTCACGTCGGGCTCG
Organism: uncultured Gaiellaceae bacterium; assembly: GCA_963820565.1. Taxonomy (GTDB): domain Bacteria; phylum Actinomycetota; class Thermoleophilia; order Gaiellales; family Gaiellaceae; genus Gaiellasilicea. Next base: position 207,121 of record CAWGAD010000004.1, on the reverse strand, counting down.
GATTCGCTGCACATCACCGTCGGCGTCAACGTCCGCCGCTGGGTCGACGAGGCGCGCGCGGCCATCGACGACTACGAGGACGACCTCGCATTCCGGCAGGCGATCGACGTCGAGGAGCCACCGCCGCTGCCCGCGCTCGACGCGGAGGAGGTACGCGAGCGGGCCCGCGACCGCTTCGTCTTCAGCCGCCGGCCGATCCTGGACGGGCAGCTCGGCGGAGCTGCAGGCGCTCGACGAGCTGGCGGTCGAGACTCAGCTCGAACGGCGCGACACCGTCATCGCCGACCTGCACGGGACGACGCTCGTCTTCGAAGGACAGCGACTCCGCTTTCCGGAGCGGCTGAGCGCGGAGCTCGAGTTCGTCGTCACGAGCGACGGTCCCTTCAGCGCCTCGCAACTGCCGGGCGGCCTCGACGACGCGGGCCGCCTCGTGCTGCTCAAGAGGCTCGTACGCGAGGGGATTCTCCGACGTAACGGCTCGGCCGCCTGAGCTGAGACGTCGAGCAGGTGAGGTGCGTGGGGTCTCCCTCCTCGCGGTGCACGTCGACCGTCGTGCACCGTTCCGCCCGCTTCCACTTCCGCGTGCCACCGCTCACCGTCGCCCTCGATCCGGCGTACGACCACCTCGTCCACGCCGAGGAGCCCTGTCGCCTCGCGCACGGCGAGCTCCGCGGCCTGGGCTGCGAAGCCGTAGCACGACCGGCCGCGGTAGCAGGGGAGATAGACCCGCCCTTCGAGCGCAGCCTCGACCACCGCCCAGGCCTCCGACGGATCGACGCGCCCGTAGTAGACGCCGTCCGGCAGGGTGACGAGGTTGCCGGCGAAGCGGTCGCCGCCGATGTGCGACGACTGCCAGGCCCAGCCCTCGTCGACCTGCTCGCACACGGCGTTGTAGAGCGGCCGGCCGTACCGGGCGCAGCAGCGGTCGTGCTTGCCATGCGTGCAGACGAGGAAGAGAGGGTGCTCGACCTCGACGCCCGCCGTCCGCAGATCGAGCCCGATCAGGTCGTCGTAGCGCTCGAAGTCGAGCCGGCGTAGCTGCCGGTCGCCGACGCTCGCGTGGGCGACGAAGGCGCACAAGCCGTCGAGCGCGCGCCGCTCACGGCGCCGGATGAAGATGATCCTCGCGTGCGGGAGCGCCTTCCGCTGGGCGACGAGATAGTCCTTCACGTCCCGGCTCAGCGTCGAGCCGTCGACGGCGTCGTGCGCCCAGAGGCCGCGGTACTCGATCAGGATCCACGTGTCGACGCGGCTTGCGGTTGCCGAGAGCGGCTCGCCGTGGTCGCGCGATGTCTCCGAACAGAACGGTTTACTTGACGACAGACCGCTAATGAGCGCACCCCCGAGTGGGGGCCTGCGCGCGGCGCATCGGCCGCGCCACGCCCAGCATCAAGGCAAACCAGCCTTGACGCAGGTCGCGTCGCCGCCGCTGCTTGGCGCATGCCCTCCCTGAGGGCACGCCCATCAGCGGTCTGTCGTCAGCCGACGACGCGGCAGATCACCTGCCCGCTCGACACCGCGTCGCCCGGGGCGACGGACAGGTCTGCGACGGTGCCACGGCGGTGAGCCGTGATCTCGTTCTCCATCTTCATCGCCTCGACGACACAGAGCACACGCCCTGCCTCGATCTCGTCCCCGTCGGCGACCTCGACCTTCAGCACCGTTCCCTGCATCGGGCTGACGACGGCTTCGCTGCCGGCGCCGCCGGGCCCGGCTGCAACGCGCTCGCGGCGGCGTCGGGCGAGCTCCACCCACGGTGGCTCCGGCTCGAGCACGGTGACGTCGAAACGCTTCCCACCCACCTCGACCGCGGTCGTGCGCGGCCGCACGCGACCGTTGGTCGACGCAGCCTCCTGAGCGTCGTGCGTGAGCTCCGCCGCCCTGGCCGCGAGCTCCTCCGACTCGACGATGCCGTGACAGGTCTCGCCGGCGATGAAGCACGGGTGTGAGAGCAGCGCACGGTGGAAGCCGAGCAGCGTCGGCGGGCCGCCGAGCTCGAACTCGTCCAGGGCGCGCAGCATCCGCATCCGCGCGTGCTCGCGATCGACGCCGTGGACGATCAGCTTCGCGATCATCGGGTCGTACAGGCCGCTGATCTCGCTGCCCGCGACGACACCGGAGTCGACGCGCACGCCCGGTCCGCTCGGCTCGCGATAGTGCGTGATCCGGCCCGGCGCCGGCAGGAACCCGGCGGCCACGTCCTCAGCGTTGATCCGGCATTCGATCGCGTGGCCGCGCAGCTGCACGTCCTCCTGCCGCACCGAGAGCGGCTGCCCGGCGGCGATCAGCACCTGCTCGCGCACGAGGTCGATCCCGGTCACCTCCTCGGTCACCGTGTGCTCGACCTGAATCCTGGTGTTCATCTCCATGAAGTAGTAGTCGCCGTCCGCGGTGAGGAGGCCCTCGATCGTCCCGGCCGAGCGGTAGCCGGCCGCGCGCGCCGCATCGACCGCGATCCGGCCGATCCGCTCGCGCAGCGCCTCGTCGACCGCGGGCGACGGCGTCTCCTCGATCAGCTTCTGGTGACGGCGCTGGATCGTGCAGTCGCGCTCGCCGAGGTGGATCACGTTGCCGTGCGAGTCGGCGAGGACCTGCACCTCGACGTGCCGCGGGTCGACGAGGTAGCGCTCGACGTAGACACGGCCGTCGGCGAAGTACTTCTCGCCTTCGCGCTGGGCCGACTCGAAGGCGCGCTCCGCCTCGTCCGGGCTCTCGACGAGCTTCATCCCCTTGCCGCCGCCGCCCGCCGCGGCCTTGACGATCAGCGGGTAGCCCACGTCCTCGCCGAGCCGGAGCACCTCGTCGACGCTCTCGACCGGATCGGTCGCGCCGGGGATGATCGGCACGCCCGCGTCGCGCATCGCCGTCCGCGCCCGCGTCTTCGAGCCCATCAGCTCGATCGCGGCGCTCGGCGGCCCGATCCAGGTCAGGCCGGCTTGCTCGACGGCGCTCGCGAAGGCCGCGTTCTCGGCGAGGAAGCCGTAGCCAGGATGGATCGCCTCGGCGCCGGCCTGGGCGGCCGCGTCGAGGATCCGCTCGGCGACGAGATAGCTCTCGGCTGCCGGCCCCGGGCCGATCAGAAAGGCCTCGTCGGCCGAGCGCACGTGCAGGGCGTCGCGGTCGGCCTCGGAGTAGACGGCGACCGCGCCGATGCCGAGCTCGCGCAGCGTCCGGAAGATGCGGACCGCGATTTCGCCGCGGTTCGCGACCAGCACTTTCGAGAAGGGCGCCATCTGCCGCGTATTCTCACGGAGATGCCTGACCGTGGATTGACGTGCCGGCGAGGGCGGCCCAGACCAAGTCGGGCGCCGCACTCGCACGCCGGCCAGGCCGGAAGCCTGGCCAAGGGCGAGTGCGGTGATCCGACGCCGCGTCGGGGTCGTCATCGGCGGTGCGAGAATCCGCGGTCAGGCATCTTCCGTGACGCTCCCGGACCAGCTGACCGTCGCCCGCGCCGTCTCGGTGCCGCTCGTGGTGCTCCTGTACGCCTGGGAGCTGCCGCACAACGAGTACTGGGCGACGGCCCTCTTCTGCGTCGCGATGGCGACGGACTGGTTCGACGGCCGGATCGCCCGGCGTCGCGGTGTCACCTCGCAGCTGGGCACGCTGCTCGATCCGATCGCGGACAAGGTGCTCGTCCTCGCCGTGCTGGTCATGCTGATCGAGGACGGAATCTGGCCGGCCTGGATGGTCGCCGCGATCGTCGCGCGCGAGCTGCTGATCTCAGGGTTGCGGCTGGCGGCGATCGAGCGGGGCGTCGTCATCGCCGCCCGCGACCTCGGCAAGCTGAAGACCTGGGCGCAGGCGGTGGCCGCGGCGCTCGGCGGCTTCGCTGCAGCGGGCGCCTGGAGCGACAGCATCGCCTGGTGGGCGCTGCTCGTCGCGCTCGTGCTCACCTGGGTCTCCGGGCTCGACTACGCGCGCTCGGCGCCGCGCCTGCTCCGCGGCACGGCAGCCTGACAGGCCCCGGCTAGACCGGTTGGCGTGAGCTACACCACTCGCCGAACGCGGCCCAGGCGGCGAGGTACCCCGAGAGCTGTGTCAGTCCCCGCGCGACTTCGACCTTGATCGAGATGACGCAGATGGGGCAGAAGGGCTCGTCGGCGGACCGGGCGGGATGGTCTCCACAGCGACAACACATGCTTCCTCAACGGCGAAGGGCGGCATCGGGTTACGGGCCTCGCGGGAGGCGAGCGCGGCGAGGATTGCCTGGCGCTCCTCGGCAGAGGGCTCGGGCTCGATCCGCACATTCATGATCCTGAGCGTACCGCCGCCCGCCTGGTGAGCAGGATTCCCTGCAAATCCCCCCTTCGAGGGATTACTGCCGACCCGCGCAGGTCCAGAATCCCCCTCGACCTGGCGTCCCGCTAGGAAGGAAAAACGAAAGCATGTTGCAGTGGTCGAAAACCCGTTTCATCGCACTTCTCATCGTCCTCTCCAGCCTTGCGGCGGCATCAGGCACGTGGGGTTGGCAGCTTCTCACCTGGGGCTGGTAAGGCCGAGCCCATGAGCGCGGGGGCCTTTCGAAAGCCCTCGCGGCTCACGGCTGTCGTCCTGCCGGTCGGACTGCTGGGCCTCGTGGTCGCGACGGCGGCCGCGGTCTCCTACGTCCTCTCGCCTCCGGACGCGGCGACGCTCGCCGGGATCGCGGGGCTGCTCGCAGCCTCCACGCTCGCCGAGCGTTACCCGGTTCCGCTCGACGGGATCGACACCGGCGGCGTCTCGCTCGGCTTCGTCTTCTGCACCGCGAGCATCGTCCTCTACGGCTGGGAGGCGGGCGTCATCGTCGGCCTCGCCGCGCCGATCATGCAGCTGATCGAGCACCGGCCGCCGATCCGTGTCGCCTACAACGCCTCGGTCCTGACGATCGCGGCCGTCGTCGCCGGCGCAGCGATCGCACCGCTGCGTGGTCACGCCGCGGCACTGTTGTTCGCTCAGGTCATCGTGGCCGCGCTCGTCCACTTCGGAGTCAACCTGGCACTGATCAGCCTCGTCGTCAGCGTCAGCGCGCGCAAGCCGTTCGTCGGCGTCGCGCGCACCAGCATCGCGATCACCGCACTTCCGTTCGGCCTGATGGCGTCGGCGGCGCTGATGCTCGTCGTGCTCTGGCAGCGCTCTCCGTTGCTCTCGGCCGCCCTCGTCGGGCCGCTGCTCGCGATCGCGCTCTACCAACGTTCGACCTTCCGGGAGTTGCGGGCGATGCGCCTCGCGCTGACCGACCCGCTCACAGGGCTCGGCAACCACCGCCACTTCCACGACCGGCTCGAGCACGAGCTCGCCGACTCGCGCGCCCAGGGCTATCCGCTCAGCCTCTGCCTGATCGACATCGACGACTTCAAGCGGATCAACGACCGCTTCGGCCATCCCGGCGGCGACAAGGTGCTCGCTCAGCTGGCGACGAACCTGCGCCAGGGCGGCGAGGCCTTCCGGCTCGGCGGCGACGAGTTCGCGATCCTGCTCCCCGGCCGCGACGAGGACGGCGCGCGGCTCGCAGCGCAGGCGATCGTGGAGCGAATCGCCTCGGTCGAGCTGTTTCCCGCGGGACCGGTCACCGTCAGTGCCGGCATTGCGACCGCGCCGCGGGACGAGGTCGTTCGCGACGAGCTCGTGCGGCGCGCCGACAGCGCCCTCTACTGGGCCAAGGAGTACGGCAAGAACCAGGTTCGCGTCTACCGGCCCGATGTGGTCGAGATCGCGGAGCTGAAGCGGCTCGCCGCCGGCCCCGACCGCGCAGCGCGCTTCCGCGCGGCGGCCAGCCTCGCCAAGGCCGTCGATGCCCGCGACGCCTACACGGGCTCGCACTCGGAGCGCGTGGCCGACCTCGCCGCCCGGCTCGCGACCCGGCTTGGCGCCGACCGCGAGCAGGTGGAGCTGACGCGGCTCGCCGCCAGCCTGCACGACCTCGGCAAGCTCGCGATCCCGGAGGAGATCCTGCGCAAGCCAGGCCCGCTCTCGGAGACGGAGCGGCTCGTGCTCGAGCGCCATCCCCAGATCGGCTTCCGGATGCTGGAGAGCCTCGGCGTCGACCCGGTCGCCGACTGGGTTCTGCGCCACCACGAGCGCTGGGACGGCAGCGGCTATCCGGATGGGATCGGCGGCGACGAGATCCCGCTCGGCGCCAGGATCATCTTCGTCGCCGACGCCTACGACGCGATGACCTCCGACCGCGTCTACCGTGGCCGCCTCACCGACGACGAGGCGATCGCCGAGCTCGCCCGCTGCTCGGGCACGCAGTTCGACCCGGAGATCGTCGCCGCGCTCGCCGAGGAGCTCGGCGTCGGCACGGCGTGGCTCGCCGCCGCGGCCTCCGCCTAGCCCAGCGGTACCAGCCTGGACGCGGTCGCCTTGAAGGAGGCGACGACGGGCTGCCCCTCCGCCAGTCCTAGCCGCTCCGCCGAGGCGGCGGTGATCTCCGCCGTCAGCGGACCGACCCGAACACGGACTCGATTGCCGAGCGTGACGAGCGAGCGCACGTCCCCGCGGAGATGGTTGACGGCCGAGTCGATCGGCTCGGTTCGGGCCAGCGCGACGTCCCACGGGTAGACCACAAGGCCGACCCTCCCTTCCCCGCCGTCGGTCGACCAAGCCGACCCCCCCGCGTCGAGAGCGACCTCGGTCAGACCGTCGAGGCCGGGCCGGGCGGTGCCGTGCAAGAGATTCGCGCCGGTGAAGCTCGCCACGAACGCGTCGGCCGGCGCGGCGAGCAGCTCGGCCGCGGGCCCGAGCTGAAGGATCTGTCCCTCGACGATCACGCCGACCCGGTCGGCGAGGGCGGCCGCGTCCTCGAAGTCGTGCGTGACGAGGAGCGTCGGGAGCTGTAGCTCCGCGAGCAGCTCTGAGAGCTCCCCACGGACGGCGGCGCGTGTGTAGGCGTCCAGGGCCGAGAGCGGCTCGTCCAGCAGCAGCACGCGCGGACCGCGGGCGAGCGCCCGCGCCAGGGCGACGCGCTGACGCTCGCCGCCGGAGAGGTCGCCCGGCCGGGCGCTCGCGAGATGCGAGATGCGGAAGCGTTCGAGGAGCTCGTCGACCCGCTCGCGGCCGCCGAACGCGACGTTGCGCCTGACGTCCAGGTGGGGGAAGAGCGCGTACTCCTGGAAGACGAGGCCGACCGAGCGACGCTCCGGCGTCAGCTCGATCCCGGCCTCCGTGTCGAGCCACCGATGCTGGCCGAGCGCGACGGACCCACGCTCCGGCGTCAGCAGCCCTGCGATCGCACGTAGCACGCTCGACTTACCCGCTCCCGATGGCCCGACGAGCGCGAGCGTCTCGCGCCCGAGCTCGAGCGCTACCGAGAGCCGAAAGGAGCGGAGAGGGTGGTCGAGGGAGAAGGAGAGCGTGTCCACGAAGGCACCAGCTTGATGGCAAGGAGAAGAGCCGCACTGACGACGACGAGCTCGGCGCCGATCGCCAGGGCGACGTCGAAGTCGACGTCGAACTGCTCGTAGATCGCGAGCGAGAGCGTCTGCGTGACCCCCTGGAGCGACCCCGCGAACATGATCGTCGCGCCGAACTCGCCGATGCCGCGCGCGAACGCCAGCGCCCACCCGGCACCGAGCCCCCCTGCCGCAAGTGGCAGGGCAACCCGGAAGAAGGTTCGCGCGGGGCCGGCGCCGAGGGTCCGCGCCGCCGCGGGGAGGCTCGGGTCGACCGCTTCGAAGGCGGAGATGCCGGCCCGGAGGTAGAAGGGGCTCGCGACGAACGTCACCGCCAGGACGACGGCGAGCTGCGTGAACGCGATCTCGAGGCCGAAAAAGGACAACGTCTCGCCCAGGAGACCGAAGCGGCCGAAAGCCGAGAGCAGGCCGATACCGGCGACTGCGGGCGGCAGCACGAGCGGCAACTCGACCGCGGTCACGAGCAGCGGCTTGGCACGGAACGAATGGGTGGCGATGAAATAGGCAGCCGGCGTTCCGAAGAGCAGGATCAGCGCATTGGCGACGAGCGTCGTCTTCAGCGTCACGATCAGGGCGTCGACCGCGGCAGGGTCGTTCAACCCGTCGAGCAGCCGCCCCGGCGGGATGTCGACGAAGATCGCGACGATCGGCAGGAGCAGGAACGAGAGGGCGATGGCCGTCGCCACCGCGAGGGCGACTCCGAAGAGGCTTCTCACGGAAGGCCGAAACCGGCCTTTGCGAGCTCCCGCCGGCCGTCGGTGCTGAGCAGGTCTGCGACGAGCTCGAGTGCGGCCTCCCTGTTCTCGGAGCCCTTGACGACCGCGATCTCGTAGCGAACGGTCGGCTGCGAGCGCTTCGGCAGCGGGATCGCGATCAGCCTGGAGGAAGCAGCCCGAACGTCGGTGACGTAGACGAAGCCCGCGTCCGCCTCCCCGAGCGCGAGCTTGCCGACGATCCCCTTGACGTCCGGCTCCTGGCTCACAGCCTTGCGGAGGACGCGGAGCAGTCCGAGCCGCTTCAGCACCTCGCGCGTGTAGAGCCCGATCGGGACCTTCTGGCCGGCGACGACGAGCTTGAGTCGGGGCCGCTTGGCCAGGTCCTGGACGCTGCGGATTCGCGCCGGGTTCGAGCGCGGCACGGCGAGGACCAGCGAGTTCTTCGCGAACGTGCGCGGCTTCTCGACCAGACCGTTGCGATAGAGATCCTGCGTGTAGACGGGGGTCGCCGACGCGAAGACGTCCGCGGGTGCGCCGCGTTGGATCTGAAGCGCGAGCTGGTTCGAGCCTGCGAACTGGAAGCGCGAGGAAGGCGAGACCTTCGGCAGCACATCCGTGAGCGAGGCCGCGGCATAGACGGTTACAGGCCCGTCGGCGCGCGTGGCCCCGAAACCGGCGACAAGGGCGACGACGGCCACAAGGCTGGCACCAAAAGCAAGCCCGCGCTTCATCGCTCCACCATCACGGAGGTCGACTTGACGACGCCGGCGGCGCTCATCCCCGCTTTCAACCCGAGCTCCTCCACCGACTCGCGGGTGACGATCGCGACGACCCGCGACGGCTCGGTCACGTCGATCTCGACCTTGGCGAGCAACCCGTCCAGCTCGACCGAGCGGACGACGCCGCGAAAGCGGTTGCGGGCGGAGAGCGTGTCGTCACCGGTCGGGCTGCGCAAGCGTTCGACCTCGGCGGCGGCGACGACCCGGCGATTGGCCGAGTCGCGCTCGACGCGGATCTTCCCGTCCCGGTCCCAGCGACGCAGCGTGTCGACACTGATGCCGAGGGCCCGAGCGGCCTCGGCGGCGGAGAACGTTTGCCTAGGCATTACCTATGCAATATATCCAACGCGGCGTGAAGTCGAGGGTTCGAGTCGCACGCGAAGCGGGCAGATCCGCGTTGTGGCGCCGATTCCACGGTGCCGGAATTGGAGGGGGTTCCAATGCGCGGGATCTTGTTCGTCATCGTCCTCGCCGCTGCCCTCGGAGTCGCCGTCCTCCCGGGGGCGACGACAACCGAGGCGAGCGTCCAGGCCGAATACGTGGTCGTCTACGGAGCCGATGCGTCACCGGAGGCGGCCCGCGGGGCCGTCGCCGCGGCGGGCGGTCGAGTGGTCAGGGAGAACCGGCGGGTCGGGGTCGCGACGGCGGTCTCCTCGAACCCCAACTTCCTCGCCGCTGTCGCCGGCTCGAAGCGGCTCGCCGGCGGCGCCCTGAACGAGCCGATCGGGCGTACGCACTCGCTCGGCCGACCGAACCTCACGTCGAAGGAACTCCTGGCGATCCGCAGGTCGTCGACCGGTTCGCCCACCGCCGCCGCGGCCCAGGCGGCTGCGGTCGGCACGGAGCCACTCGCCCATCTGCAGTGGGGCATGCGGCTCATTCACGCCACCCCTGAGGGCTCGTACGCCAAGCAACCCGGCGACAAGCGGGTCCTCGTCGGAATCCTCGACACCGGGGTCGACGGCCGTCACCCGGACATCGAGCCCAACTTCAACTTCAGGCTCAGCCGCAACTTCACCACCGACATCCCGCTCGTCGACGGCGCGTGTGAGGACGAGCCGGATGGCTCGTGCACCGACTCGGCCTTCGTCGACGAGAACTCGCACGGAACTCACGTCGCGAGCATCGTCGCCTCGCCGATCAACGGTCTCGGCGTCGCGGGCGTCGCTCCGAAGGTGACGCTCGTCAACCTGAGAGCCGGTCAGGACTCGGGCTACTTCTTCCTGCAGGCGACGGTCGATGCACTGACGTATGCCGGAGACCACGGCATCGACGTCGTGAACATGAGCTACTTCATCGACCCGTGGCTCTACAACTGCACCGCCAACCCGGCGGACACGCCCGAGCAGCAGCAGGCCCAGCGGACGGTCATCGAGGCAACCCAGCGGGCGCTCGACTACGCGCACGCACGTGGGGTGACGCTGGTCGCCGCATCGGGGAACGGCGACACCGACCTGGGCGACCCGACCAAGTTCGACGGCCAGAGCCCGAACTTCCCGCCCGGAACCGAGCACGACCGGACGGTCGACAACACCTGCCTCGACCTACCGACCGAGGGGAACAACGTCCTCTCGATCAACGCGATCGGGCCGACGAAGCGGAAGGCGGACTACTCGAACTACGGCATCGAGCAGACCACGGTCGCGGCACCGGGCGGCTTCTTCCGCGACGATCCCTGGAGCCTCTCGATGACCCCGGAGCAGCGGAACGCGGCCGGGATCCCGAACCTGATCCTCGCCGCCTATCCGGAGAACGTTGCGCGCGAGTTCGGTGAGATGAATCCAGACGGAACGCCGAACACGCCGTTCGTGCTCCGCGACTGCAAGGGGAGCACCTGTGCCTACTACCAGTACATCCAGGGCACGTCGATGGCCTCGCCGCACGCCGCCGGTGTGGCCGCTCTGATCGTCAGCGAGCACGGTCGGGGCTTCTTCGGGAATCGATCGCTCGACCCGGACACGACGCAACAGATCCTCGAAGACACGGCGACGGACACTCCGTGTCCCGAGCCGCGGCTACACAGCTACGCGGACAAGGGCCGCGGCACGAGCTTCGACGCGCTCTGCGTGGGCACGCCGGAGTTCAACGGCTTCTACGGCCATGGGATCGTGGACGCCCTCCGCGCTGTCGAATAGCAACAGCGCACGCTCTTGGGGAGCCTTCGGGCTCCCCAAGAGCGTCTGCTCAGAGCGGGATGTTCCCGTGCTTGCGTGCGGGGCGCTGCTCGCGCTTCGTGAGCGAGACCTCGAGCGCCGAGATCAGGATCGGCCGCGTTCGCCGCGGCTCGATCACCTCGTCGACGTAGCCGCGCTCGGCGGCGTGGTAGGGGTTGGCGAACCGTTCCTTGTAGTCGGCGATCAGCTCCGCGCGGCGCGCCTCGGGGTCGGCCGCCTCCTCGATCTCGCTGCGGAAGATGATGTTGACGGCTCCCTCCGGCCCCATCACCGCGACCTCGGCCGTCGGCCAGGCGACGTTGAAGTCGGCGCGGATGTGCTTCGAGCTCATGACGTCGTAGGCCCCGCCGTAGGCCTTGCGCGTGATCACGGTCAGCTTCGGCACGGTCGCCTCGGCGAAGGCGTAGAGCAGCTTGGCTCCGTGCCGGATGATCCCGCCCCACTCCTGCTCGGTTCCCGGCAGGAACCCGGGCACGTCGACGAAGGTGACGAGCGGGATGTTGAAGGCGTCGCACGTGCGCACGAAGCGGGCCGCCTTCACGGACGCGTCGATGTCGAGCACGCCGGCGAGCGCCTTCGGCTGGTTGCCGACGATCCCGACGGAGTGGCCGCCGAGTCGCGCGAACCCGCAGACGACGTTCTCGGCGAAGAGTGGCTGCACCTCGAGGAACTCACCGTCGTCGACGACCTTCGCGATCACCTGCTTCATGTCGTACGGCTTCGTCGCCTCGTCGGGGATGAACGTGTCCAGCTCGGGCGCCTCGCGATCGACGGGATCCGAGGGAGAGGCGTACGGCGGCCGCTCCTGGTTCGACTGGGGCAGGAACGAGAGCAGGTAGCGCGCGTCCTCGAGGCACGCTTCTTCGTCGGCCGCCGTGATGTGCGCGACGCCGGACTTCGACGCGTGCGTGCCGGCGCCGCCGAGCTCCTCGAAGGAGACCTCCTCGCCGGTCACCGTCTTCACGACGTCGGGCCCGGTGATGAACATGTACGAGCTGCCCTCGGCCATGAGCACGAAGTCGGTGATCGCGGGCGAGTAGACGGCGCCGCCCGCGCAGGGCCCGAGGATCAGCGAGAGCTGCGGAATCACCCCCGAGGCCTGCACGTTGCGCCAGAAGATCTCGGCGTAGCCGGCGAGCGAGACGACGCCTTCCTGGATCCGCGCGCCGCCGGAGTCGTTGATCCCGATCACCGGGCAGCCGTACTTGACGGCCATGTCCATCACCTTGCAGATCTTCTCGGCGAACACCTCGGACAGCGAGCCGCCGAAGACGGTGAAGTCCTGTGAGAAGACGAAGACCTTGCGGCCGAAGATCTCGCCGTAGCCGGTGACGACGGCGTCGCCGTAGGGCCGGTTCTCCATCGAGTCGAAGTCCGGGTTGCGGTGGCGGACGTAGCGGTCGAGCTCGACGAACGAGCCCGGATCGAGCAGCTTCTCCACCCGCTCGCGCGCGAGCAGCTTCCCCCGCTCCCGCTGGCGCGCGACCGCCTTCTCGTTTCCCGCATGCGCCGCCTGCTCGGAGAGCTCCTGCAGCCAGGCGAGCTTCGCGGCCGTCGTGTCGTGCGTCTCTGTCACCGCTACCCGCCGAAGAGCGGCAGGTGGCCGAGCGAGACGATTCCCGTCGTGTCCTCGGCGTCGCCCTCGGTGAAGACCGCGGCCTCGGCGACGATCTCGCCGTTCGCCTGGCGGACGAGCGCCCGCATGCCCTCGAGCGTGCTCCCCGTGCTGATCACGTCGTCGACGATGATCACCCGCTTCCCGCGGACGAGGGGATGATCCTTCTCGTCCAGATAGAGCGACTGCGGGTGTCCCGTCGTGATCGAGACCGTCTCTGCGGTCGGCGCGTCCCCCATGTAGGGCTTGTAGGCCTTGCGCAGGACGACCCACGGCTTGTTCATGACGCGCGCGAGCTCGTAGACGAGCGGCACGCTCTTCGTCTCGGCGGTGACCAGGACCTCGCCGCCGCGATCCTCCAGCCTCTGGGCGAGACCGCGAGCGGCCGCCTCGACGGCCTCGGTGTCGCCGAGGAGGTTGAAGACGGCGATGCGCAGACCCGGCGCCACCTCGAACAGCGGCAGCTCGCGGACGACTCCCTCGATCTCGACCGTGTGGGTCTGGCGCTCGGTCACGCGGCGATCCTACGCGACCGCCCCGCGCCGCAGGCAGGCGGCGCCTGACTTTGTGTTGATTCAACACAAGCTTCTCCCGCCCACGCAGCGAAGCGTTTGGAGGGGGGTTTGTGTTGATTCAACACAAGCTCTCATTCAGCGGTGGGTACAGTCGCGCGGATGGAGCCGCCGCTCGACCGCTCGACCATGTGGCCGTACGTCGACGGCGAGCCAGGGCCGTTCTACTACGCGCGGAACGCGCATCCCGTCGGGGTCGAGGCCGAGCGGGCGCTCGGAGAGCTGGACGGCGGCGAGGCGCTCCTCTTCTCGTCCGGGATGGGCGCCGCGACCGCAATCGTGCTCGGCCTGCTCGCACCGGGCTCGACGATCGCGCTGGCGCAGGACGCCTACTACGGCACCGGCGTCCTCCTCGAGCGAGCTCGAGCGCTGGGGGCTCAACCATGTCCTCTTCGACCAGACCGGCCCGCCGCCCGCCGAGGCCGATCTCATCTGGATCGAGGCGCCGTCGAACCCGCTCCTGACGATGCCGGACTTCGAGGCCGCCGCCGCCCATCCCGGCCTCGTCGTCTGCGACGCCACCGCGGCGACGCCCGTCCACCTCCGCCCGCTCGGCCTCGGCTGCGACCTCGTGCTCCACTCGGCGACCAAGTACCTCGGCGGGCACCACGACGTCCTCCTCGGCGCCGTGGTCTGCAAGAGCTCCGACCACGCGACCCGGCTGCGCGAGCTGCGGACGCGTACCGGCATCGTGGCGGCGCCCGATCCCGCCTGGCTGCTGCTGCGCGGGCTGAAGACGCTGGAGGTGCGCGTCGCCCGCCAGAGCGAGACGGCGGCGGTGCTGGTCGAGCGCCTCAGCGGGCACTCGGCGGTGCAAACGGTGCGCTATCCCGGCTTCGGCGGCCTGCTGTCCTTCGACGTCGCCGACGGAGCCGCCGCCAGGCGCGTCGAGACCGGCACCGAGCTGATCGTGAACGCAACGAGCCTCGGCGGCGTCACCTCCACGCTCGAGAGCCGGTACCGGTGGGAGGGCGACCGCATCCCGGAGGGCCTGTTGCGGCTCTCGGCCGGCCTGGAGCCCGTGGACACGCTCTGGGGCGACCTCGTGCAGGCGCTCGACCGGGCGTAATTCACTCGTTCGAGGCCGTTAAACATCCCCGCTCAGTGGGCATAACGGCGCCAGGAGCGTGAGGAGCTCCTTGCTCGACCCCCGCCGAGAACAAAGGAGTAACCCGTGCCCTCAGCGCCGACCTCCGGTGGACGCACGAAGAGGCCCACCCGGACGACCACTGCCCGCGCGCACTCCCGGAACGGCGCCGCGCCGCTCACGGATGCGCAGCTCGACCGGCTCGTCGCCGCGCTCGCCGCGGCCCGAGACGGCGACTTCTCCGTCCGCCTGCGCGCCGAGGGCGCGCTGACGGAGGTCGCAGACGCCTTCAACGCGCTCGTCGAGCGAAACCAGCGGGTGACGAAGGAGCTCGTCCGGATCAGCAAGGTCGTGGGTCGCGAAGGCCGGATCAACGAGCGGGCCAGCGTCGCGGGGGCGCCTGGCTCGTGGGCTGAGAAGGTCGGAGCGGTCAACGAGCTGGTCGACAACCTGGCGCGGCCGACGATCGAGGTCGCGCGCGTGATCGACGCGGTCGCCGAAGGCGACCTGAGGCAGCGGATCCAGCTCCAGATCGACGGCCAGCCGGTACGCGGCGAGTTCCGCCGGATCGGCACGACGGTGAACGGCATGGTCGACCAGCTCTCCTCGTTCGCGGACGAGGTCACGCGCGTCGCCAAGGAAGTCGGCACCGAGGGCAAGCTCGGCGGCCAGGCGCAGGTCAAGGGCGTCTCCGGGACGTGGAAGGACCTCACCGACTCGGTCAACCAGATGGCGTCGAACCTGACCGGGCAGGTGCGGAACATCGCCGACGTGACGACGGCGGTCGCGAACGGCGACCTCTCGAAGAAGGTGACCGTCGACGTCAAGGGCGAGGTGCTCGAGCTCAAGAACACCGTCAACACGATGGTCGACCAGCTCTCGAGCTTCGCCGACGAGGTCACGCGCGTCGCCCGCGAGGTCGGCACCGACGGCAAGCTCGGCGGCCAGGCGCAGGTGCGCGGCGTCTCCGGCGTGTGGAAGGACCTGACGGAGAACGTGAACACGCTCGCCGGCAACCTCACCGGCCAGGTGCGCAACATCGCCGCCGTCACGACCTCCGTCGCCAACGGCGACCTCTCCAAGAAGATCACCGTCGACGCTCGCGGCGAGGTGCTCGAGCTCAAGGAGACCATCAACACGATGGTCGACCAGCTGCGCTCGTTCTCGGCCGAGGTCACGCGCGTCGCCAAGGAAGTCGGCACCGAGGGCAAGCTCGGCGGCCAGGCGCAGGTCGAGGGCGTCTCGGGTGTGTGGAAGGACCTGACCGAGAACGTGAACACGCTCGCGAACAACCTCACCGACCAGGTGCGCAACATCGCCGAGGTGACGACGGCAGTCGCCCAGGGCGACCTCTCCAAGAAGATCACGGTCGACGTCCGCGGCGAGGTGCTCGAGGTGAAGGAGACCGTCAACACGATGGTCGACCAGCTGCGCTCGTTCGCCGCCGAGGTGACGCGCGTCGCCCGCGAGGTCGGCACGGAAGGAAAGCTCGGCGGGCAGGCCCGCGTCGAAGGCGTCTCGGGCGTCTGGAAGGAGCTGACGGACAACGTCAACACGCTCGCCGGCAACCTCACGAGCCAGGTGCGCAACATCGCGGCGGTGACGACGGCGGTCGCGAACGGCGACCTCTCGAAGAAGATCACCGTCGACGTCAAGGGCGAGATCCTCGAGCTCAAGGACACGATCAACACGATGGTCGACCAGCTGGCGACGTTCGCCGCCGAGGTGACGCGCGTCGCCCGCGAGGTCGGCACGGAAGGCAAGCTCGGCGGCCAGGCCCAGGTCGAAGGCGTCTCGGGGACGTGGCGCGGGCTGACGGAGAACGTGAACACGCTCGCGAACAACCTCACCGACCAGGTGCGCAACATCGCCGACGTGACGACGGCAGTCGCCCAGGGCGACCTCTCGAAGAAGATCACCGTCGACGCCCGCGGCGAGGTGCTCCGGCTCAAGAGCACCATCAACACGATGGTCGACCAGCTCTCGAGCTTCGCCGCCGAGGTCACGCGCGTCGCGAAAGAGGTCGGCACCGAGGGCAAGCTCGGCGGCCAGGCCCAGGTCGAAGGCGTCTCCGGCACCTGGCGTGGCCTGACCGAGAACGTGAACCTGATGGCCGACAACCTGACGGCCCAGGTGCGCTCGATCGCCGAGGTGACGACCGCGGTCGCGAAGGGCGACCTGACGCAGAAGATCACGATCGAGACGAAGGGCGAGATCGCCCAGCTCGCCTCGACGATCAACACGATGGTCGACCAGCTCTCGAGCTTCGCCGCCGAGGTCACCCGCGTCGCGAAGGAGGTCGGCACCGAGGGCAAGCTCGGCGGCCAGGCCGAGGTCGAAGGCGTCTCCGGCACCTGGCGCGGCCTGACCGACAACGTGAACCTGCTCGCCGGCAACCTGACGACGCAGGTGCGCGCGATCGCCGACGTGACGACCGCGGTCGCGAAGGGCGACCTCTCGCAGAAGATCACCGTCGACGCGAAGGGCGAGATCGCGGAGCTGAAGGGGACGATCAACACGATGGTCGACCAGCTCTCGGCGTTCGCCGGCGAGGTCACCCGCGTCGCCCGCGAGGTCGGCACCGAGGGCAAGCTCGGCGTCGAGGCCGAGGTCAAGGACGTCTCCGGCGTCTGGCGCGACCTGACCCAGAACGTGAACACGATGGCGAGCTCGCTCACCGCCCAGGTGCGCAACATCGCCGACGTCACGACCGCCGTCGCGAACGGCGACCTCTCGAAGAAGGTCACCGTCGACGTCAAGGGCGAGATCCTCGAGCTGAAGCAGACGATCAACACGATGGTCGACCAGCTCGCGACGTTCGCCGCCGAGGTGACGCGCGTCGCCAAGGAGGTCGGCACCGAGGGCAAGCTGGGCGGCCAGGCCGAGGTGGTCGGTGTCTCCGGCACCTGGAAGGACCTGACGGAGAACGTCAACCAGCTCGCGAACAACCTCACCGACCAGGTGCGTGCGATCGCCGACGTGACGACGGCCGTCGCGAAGGGCGACCTCTCGCAGACGATCACGGTCGAGGCGAAGGGCGAGGTCGCCCAGCTCGCGTCGACGATCAACACGATGGTCGACCAGCTCTCGAGCTTCGCCGCCGAGGTCACGCGCGTCGCCCGCGAGGTCGGCACGGAAGGAAAGCTCGGCGGCCAGGCTCAGGTGAAGGGCGTCTCCGGCACCTGGCGCGACCTGACCGACAACGTCAACTTCATGGCCTCCTCGCTCACCGAGCAGGTGCGCAACATCGCCACCGTCACGACGGCGGTGGCGAACGGCGACCTCTCGAAGAAGATCACCGTGGACGTGAAGGGCGAGGTGTTCGAGCTCAAGGACACGATCAACACGATGGTCGACCAGCTCCGCGCCTTCGCCTCCGAGGTGACGCGCGTCGCGCGCGAGGTCGGCACCGAGGGCCGCCTGGGCGGCCAGGCGACGGTCGAGGGCGTCTCCGGCACGTGGCGCGACCTGACCGACAACGTCAACTTCATGGCCTCCTCGCTCACCGAGCAGGTGCGCAACATCGCCACGGTCACGACCGCCGTGGCGAACGGCGACCTCTCGAAGAAGGTGACCGTGGACGTGAAGGGCGAGGTGCTCGAGCTCAAGGACACGATCAACACGATGGTCGACCAGCTCTCGGCGTTCGCGTCCGAGGTGACGCGCGTCGCCCGCGAGGTCGGCACCGAGGGCATCCTCGGCGGCCAGGCCGAGGTGGCGGGCGTGTCGGGCACCTGGAAGGACCTGACCGAGAACGTGAACCTGCTCGCCGGCAACCTCACCTCGCAGGTGCGCAACATCGCGGCGGTGACGACGGCGGTCGCCAAGGGCGACCTCTCGCAGAAGATCACCGTCGAGGCGAAGGGCGAGGTCGGCCAGCTCGCCGGGACGATCAACACGATGGTCGACCAGCTCTCGACGTTCGCGGCCGAGGTCACCCGCGTCGCCCAGGAGGTCGGCACCGAGGGCAAGCTCGGCGTCCAGGCTCAGGTCGAGGGCGTGTCGGGCGTGTGGAAGGGCCTGACCGACAACGTGAACCAGCTCGCCGAGACCCTGACGACGCAGCTCCGCGCGATCGCGAACGTCTCGACCGCCGTGACCTCCGGCGACCTCACCCGCTCGATCACGGTCGAGGCGGCCGGCGAGGTCTCGGACCTGAAGGACAACATCAACCAGATGATCGGCAACCTGCGCGAGACGACCGAGCGGAACGCCGCGCAGGACTGGCTCAACTCGAACCTCGCCCGCTTCTCGGGAATGCTCCAGGGGCAGCGCGACCAGAAGACGGTCGCCCGCCTGCTGATGAGCGAGGTCACTCCCCTCGTCGCCGCCCACCACGGCGCTTTCTACGTCGCCGAGTTCAGCGACGAGGAGGAGACGGAGCTGCGCCTGATCGCGACGTACGGCTACAAGGAGCGCAAGTCGGTCGCAAACCGCTTCAAGGTCGGCGAGGCGCTGATCGGGCAGTCCGCGCTCGAGCGGAAGCCGATCGTGATCACGCGAGCGCCCGACGACTACATCAAGATCACCTCTGCCCTCGGCGAGGGTGAGCCGACGAGCATCATCGTGCTCCCGGTCCTGTTCGAGGAGCAGGTGCTGGCCGTGATCGAGCTCGCGTCGTTCTCACCGTTCACCGAGATCCAGCAGGACTTCCTCGACCAGCTCTCGGAGTCGATCGGGGTCGTGCTGAACACGATCCAGGCGAACATGCGCACCGAGGAGCTGCTGCTCCAGTCGCAGCAGCTGACCCAGGACCTGCAGAGCCAGTCGGAGGAGCTGCAGGCGCAGCAGGACGAGCTGAAGCGCTCGAACTCCGAATTGGAGGCGCAGACGGCCACGCTCCGCGCGTCGGAGGAGCTGCTCCAGACCCAGCAGGAGGAGCTGCAGCAGACGAACGAAGAGCTCGAGGAGCGCTCGCAGCAGCTGGAGGAGCAGAACCGCCGCATCGAGATCAAGAACGCCGAGATCGAGGAAGCGCGCCGGGCGCTCGAGGAGAAGGCGGAGCAGCTGGCGCTCTCCTCGCGCTACAAGTCCGAGTTCCTCGCGAACATGTCGCACGAGCTGAGGACGCCGCTCAACTCACTCCTGATCCTCGCGAAGCTGCTCGCCGACAACACCGAGGACAACCTCACCGACAAGCAGATCGAGTTCGCGAACACGATCCACAACGCCGGCTCGGAGCTGCTCGGGCTGATCAACGACATCCTCGACCTCTCGAAGGTGGAGGCCGGGAAGATGGACGTGCACATCGGCGAGGTCTCGGTCGCGGACGAGCTCGCCGGGCTCGAGCGGGGGTTTGCACACGTCGCCGAGGAGAACGGGCTCGAGTTCGAGCTCGACTTCGCCGAGAACGCGCTGCCGACGATCGTCACCGACCGCCAGCGCCTGCAGCAGGTGCTGAAGAACCTGCTCTCGA
This sequence comes from uncultured Gaiellaceae bacterium, assembly GCA_963820565.1. GTDB lineage: Bacteria > Actinomycetota > Thermoleophilia > Gaiellales > Gaiellaceae > Gaiellasilicea. Next base: position 187,368 of record CAWGAD010000004.1, on the reverse strand, counting down.
ACGCGTTCAAGTTCACGGAGACCGGCGGCGTCGTCCTCCGCGTCGCCCAGGCGGAGAACCAGCAGTTCGCGGCCGAGTCGCTCGCCAAGGCCGAGCGGGTGATCGGCTTCTCGGTCGCCGACACGGGCGTCGGGATCGCAGCCGAGAAGCTCCGCCTGATCTTCGAGGCGTTCCAGCAGGCGGACGGGACGACGAGCCGGCGCTACGGCGGCACCGGGCTGGGCCTCTCGATCAGCCGCGAGATCGCCCGGTTGCTCGGCGGCGAGATCCACGTCGACTCGACCCCGGGCGTCGGCAGCACCTTCACGCTCTACCTGCCCGAGCAGTACGTCGAGCATGCCCTGGCCGAGACCGGAGCCGACCTGCTGCGCGACGTGACCGCCGGGCTGACGCCGGCGACGGCGGCGCTCTACCCGCCGACGAACGGAGGCGAGCCGCAGCTCGACGCTGTCTTCGACCCCGTGCTGCTGGTCCCGAGCGAGGTCGAGGACGACCGCGACTCGATCGAGGCCGGTGACCGGATCGTCCTGATCGTCGAGGACGACGCCGGCTTCGCCCGCACCGAGCTCGAGATCGCGCGGGAGCACGGTTTCAAGGGGCTCGTCGCGCTCCGCGGCGACACGGGGCTGGCTCTCGCCCGCGAGTTCCGGCCGGATGCGATCGTGCTCGATCTGACCTTGCCGGCGCTCGACGGCTGGACGGTGCTCGACCGCCTGAAGCGGCACCCGACCACCCGGCACATCCCCGTGCACATCGTCTCGGCCGTCGACGAGGCCCAGCCGGCACTGCTGGCAGGCGCGGCGGCGTTCGTGCAGAAACCGGCATCGGCCGAGGCGCTCCGGGCGGTCTTCGCCGGGATCGAATCGTTCATCGACCGCGACATCCGGCGGCTGCTCGTCGTGGACGACGACGAGGCTCAGCGAGATTCGATCGTCGAGCTCGTCGGCGGCGACGGTGATGTCGAGATCGTGGCCGTCGGCTCGTCCGAGGAGGCTCTCGCCGCGCTCGACTCCGGGCCGCCGTTCGACTGCATGGTGCTCGACCTGAAGCTGCCGAAGATGACCGGCTTCGACCTGCTGGAGAAGGTGAAGACGGAGGACCGCTCGCGCGGCCTGCCCGTGATCGTCTACACCGGCAAGGACCTGACCCGCCGTGAGGAGACGAAGCTGAAGCGCTACGCGGAGACGATCGTGGTCAAGGACGCCCGCTCGCCGGAACGGCTGCTCGACGAGACGTCGCTCTTCCTGCACCGGGTCGAGTCGAGGCTGCCGGAGTCGAAGCGGAAGATGCTCGAGCAGCTGCACAACTCGGATGCTGTCTTCCACGGCAAGAAGGTCCTCATCGTCGACGACGACGTGCGCAACGTCTTCGCGCTTGCGAGCGCTCTCGAAGCGCGCGGAATGGACGTCACGTTCGCCGAGAACGGCCGCGAGGGGATCGAGAGCCTGCAGGCTGCGGGCGACATCGACCTGATCCTGATGGACGTGATGATGCCCGAGCTGGACGGCTACGAGACGACGCACGCGATCCGGCAGCTGCCCGAGTTCGAGAAGCTGCCGATCATCGCCCTGACCGCGAAGGCGATGAAAGGCGACCGCGAGCGCTCGATCGCGGCCGGTGCCTCCGACTACATCACGAAGCCGGTCGACACCGACCAGCTTCTGTCCCTGATGCGCGTGTGGCTCTACCAGTAGAAAGAGCAGGGGAGCTCGATCTCGAGCGGATCGAGATCGAGCTTCTCCTGGAGGGTGTCCACCGCCGCTACGGCTTCGACTTCCGTGACTACGCACCCGCCTCGCTGCGCCGCCGAGTGCGGCGGCGGATGGACGGAGAGAAGGTGGAGACGATCTCCGCCCTGCAGGACTTGCTCCTGCACGACCCGGCAGTGATGGAGCGGCTGCTGCTCGACCTGTCGGTGAACGTCACGGCGATGTTCCGCGACCCGACGTTCTTCCTCGCCTTCCGGGCGAAGGTGGTGCCGGTGCTCCGCACCTATCCGTACTCGCGCGTCTGGGTGGCCGGGTGCTCGACCGGCGAGGAGGTCTACTCGCTCGCGATCCTCCTCGACGAGGAAGGCCTGTCGGACCGCGTCCGGATCTACGCGACCGACATCAACGAGGCGGTGATCGAGCGCGCCAAGCTCGGCGTCTTCCCGCTCGACAAGATGCAGGAGTACACCCAGAACTACATCCGGGCCGGCGGCAGCCGCTCTTTCTCCGAGTACTACGTCGCCCGCTACGACGGCGCCCGCTTCTCGCAGGACCTCGTCGACGGCGTGGTCTTCGCGCAGCACAACCTCGCATCCGATGCGGCCTTCCAGGAGTTCAACGTGATCACCTGCCGCAACGTGATGATCTACTTCGCACCACCGCTGCAGGAGCGCGTGCACCGTCTCTTCTACGAGAGCCTGGCCGTGTTCGGTGTCCTGGCTCTCGGGCAGAAGGAGACGATCCGCTTCTCGCCGCACGAGGACTCGTTCGAGGAGCTCGACGCCGACGAGCGGCTGTTCAGGAAGATTCGATGAATTACGAGGTGATCGCAATCGGGGCGTCCTGGGGAGGGTTGAACGCGGTGGGAACGCTGCTGGAGGGGATTCCGTCCGAGCTCGACCAGGCGATCGTGATCGCACAGCACCGCTCGCCGTCGTCCAATCGCGGCGTGCTCGAGCTCCTGCTGCAGCGCCACATCGAGCGGCCGGTTTCCGAGCCGCACGACAAGGACCCGATCGAGGCGAGCCACGTCTACGTCGCGCCTCCCGACTACCACCTCCTCGTCGACGGAAGCCGGTTCGCGCTCTCACTCGACGAGAAGGTTCAGTACGCGCGGCCGTCGATCGACGTCCTCTTCGAATCGGTCGCGGAGTCGTACCGGGACCGCGCGGTCGCGATCGTCCTGACCGGCGCGAATGCGGACGGGGCCGCCGGTCTCGCTGCGATCAAGCGCAACGGCGGCGTCGGGATCGTGCAGGACCCGCGGACGGCCACCCGCAAGACGATGCCCGAGGCGGCGATCGCGGCGGCGGAGGCCGACGCGATCCTGCCGCTCGAGGAGATCGGCCCCTTCCTCTACGGGTTGTGCTGCCCGTGAGCGACGGGACCCGGGCAAAGCTCTTGCTCGTCGACGACCGGCCGGAGAACCTGCTCGCGCTCGAGGCGATCCTCGAGCCGCTCGGGCAGGAGCTGGTCCGGGCCGGGTCCGGCGAAGAGGCGCTGCGGCGGCTACTTCAGGACGAGTTCGCGGCGATCCTGCTCGACGTCCAGATGCCGGGGATGGACGGTTTCCAGACGGCCGAGCTGATCAAAGGGCGCGAACGGACGCGCCACATCCCGATCCTCTTCCTGACTGCGATCTCGAAGGACGCCGAGCACATCTTCCGCGGCTACCGGACGGGCGCCGTCGACTACCTGATGAAGCCGTTCGACCCGCACATCCTGCGTGCGAAGGTGGCCGTCTTCATCGACCTCTGGCAGAAGACGGTCGAGATCAGGCAGCGGGATGCTCTCATCGCCGAGCAGGAGCTCGCCGCGGCAGAGCGCGAGGGCGAGCTGCGCTACCGCTCGCTCGCAGAGGCGGTGCCGCTGATCGTCTGGACGACGGACCCGGAGGGCAAGACGCTGACCTACAACGAGCGCTGGTACGAGCTCACGGGGATGAAGCGGGGCAAGGAGACGCCGGCCCGCGAGGTGATCCATCCGGACGACGTCCCTGCGATGCTCGAACGCTGGGAAGCGTCGCTGGCGAGCGGCGACAACTTCGAGCTGGAGTACCGCCTGCGCCGCCACGACGGCGTCTACCGCTGGCACCTCGCCCGTGGCAGCCCACTCCGAGGCGACGCCGGCGAAGTGACCGGCTGGGTCGGCACCGCGACGGACATCGAGGACCGCAAGCTCGCCGAGGAACGCCAGCGGTTCCTCGCCGAGGCGGGCTGGGTCCTCGGCAGCTCACTCGACTACGAGCAGACGCTGGCCGACGTCGCGCGGCTGGCGGTCCCGCACGTCGCCGACTGGTGCGCCGTCGACATCTTCGTCCACGGCCGGCTGCAGCGCGTCGCGCTCGAGCACGTCGACCAACTGCAGGTCGCGCTGGCGCGCGAGCTCGAGACGACGATGCTGGGCGCGTCCGAGGCGGCCGGCGCACGGGCGCTCAGATCGCAGGAGGCAGTGCTCGTATCGGATGTCGACGAGGAGGCGTTGCGGCTGTTCGGCTTCGACGACCGCGAGCTCGAGATCGCCCGCGCCATCGGTCCGCGCTCGTACGTCACGGTGCCGCTCATCGCCCGCGGCGAGGTGTTCGGCTCGATCACGCTCGTCACCGCCGAGTCGGGCCGCACCTACGGCGAGGACGACCTCGCGCTGGCGCAGGAGCTCGCCCGCCACGCCGCGGCGGCGATCGACAACGCCAGGCTGTACGACGAGGCGCACCGCCGCAGCCGCGCGGCGCGAGCGCTCGAGGCGGTCGCCGACGGCGTCGTGCTCGTCGACCGGGATGGAGTGATCACGCTCTGGAACGCGGCAGCGACGACGATCACCGGCATGGCAGAAGAGGAGGTGCTCGGCCGGAGCATCGAGGACGTCGTGCACCGGTGGAACGAGCTGTCGCCCTTGATTCCGGTTGCGAGCAAGCCCGGCGAGCCGGTTCGCGCGGAGACGGTTCCCTTCGAGTTCGGCGGCCGTGAGCTCTGGATCTCCGGGTCGGGCGTCGGCTTCGAGGAAGGGACCGTCTACGCGTTCCGCGATCTGACGGAAGAGCGCGCACTCGAGGAGCTGAAGGCGGAGTTCGTCGCCACCGTCTCGCACGAGCTGCGGACGCCGCTCGCGGCGATCTACGGCTCGGCTCAGACGATCCTGCGCCGGGACATCGAGCTCGACCCCGAGATCCAGCAGCAGCTGCTCGGCGTGATCGCAGCCGAGTCGGACCGGCTCGGCACGATCGTGAACGACCTCCTCGTCGCGGGCCGGCTCGACGCGAACCAGCTACCGCTGGCAATCGAGCGCTGCGACCCCGTCGAGCTCGCCGGCTCGGTCGTCGAGGCGGCGAGGACGCACCTCCCGGCCTCGATCGACCTCGAGCTGGACGTGCCGAACGGCGTCCCGCACGTCGTGGCCGACCCCGGCCAGCTGCGCCAGGTGCTCGTGAACCTGATCGACAACGCGATCAAGTACTCGCCGGAGGGCGGTCGCGTGGCGCTCTCGGTCGCGAACGGCGACGGCGGGATCCGCTTCACGATCGCCGACGTGGGGCTCGGGATCCCGTCGAACGAGCACCGCCGGATCTTCGAGAAGTTCTACCGGCTCGATCCGGACATGACACGCGGCATCGGCGGCACGGGCCTCGGGCTCTACATCTGCCGCGAGCTCGTGCGGCGGATGGACGGGAAGATCTGGGTCGAGTCGAAGCTCGGCGAAGGCTCGACGTTCGTGGTCGAGCTCCCAGCTGCCGCGGCCTAGCGAGCACCGCCTGCGACACCAGTGGTGCCGCCGCCTGCGGACTCGCTCGAGAGCTTCGAGGCGAAGTAGACCGGGATCATCGAGAGCAGGATCACGAAGACCGCGACGACGTTGACGATCGGAAGCTGGTTCGGCCGCGAGAGGTTGTTCAGGATCCAGATCGGCAGCGTCTGGTCGGCGCCGGCGGTGAAGGTGGTCACGATCACCTCGTCGAAGCTGAGCGCGAAGGCAAGGAGCGCGCCGGCGAGCAACGCGGTCTTCAGCTGCGGGAACGTGACGAAGCGGAACGTCTGCCACGCGTCGGCGCCCAGATCGGCCGACGCCTCCTCGAGCGAGGGCGCCGTGCGCCGCAGCCGCGCCACGACGTTGTTGTAGACGACGACGATGCAGAACGTCGCGTGCCCGACGATGATCGTGAAGAGGCCGAGGTCGACGCCGAACGGCTCCGGCAAGTTGCGGAAGGTCGCGTTCAACGCCATTCCCGTGACGATCCCGGGCAGCGCCAGCGGAAGGATGACCAGGAACGAGATCGCCTCGCGCCCGAAGAAGCGGTGCCGCGCCACGGCCATCGCCGCGAACGACCCGAGCAGGAGCGCGAGCACGGTCGCCCCTGTCGCGGCCTTCAGCGACACGAGCAGCGCGTCGCGGACCCCGGGGTTGTCGATCGCGCGGCCGAACCACTTCGTCGTCAGCCCTTCGATCGGCCAGACGAGCGAACGCCGGTCGTTGAAGGCGTAGAGGAGGATCACGAGCAGCGGCAGGTAGATGAACGCCAGCGTCAAGCCGGTCAGGCCACGCAGGAGCCAGGTGCCGGCGCGCGACGTCATAGGTTGTCGAAGGCCCCGGCGCGCCGCGCCAGCAGCAGGTACACGACCATGACCGCGACCGGCACCGTCGCGAACGCCGCCGCGAAGGGGAGGTTGTTCGCCACGCCGACGTTGATGTAGACGACGTTGCCGATGAACTGCGTGCTCGAGACGAGCTGCGGCGTGATGTAGTCGCCGAGCGTCAGCGAGAACGTGAAGATCGAGCCGGCCGCAACGGCCGGCAGCGCCAGCGGCAGGACGATGCGGCGCAGGGTGCGCCCGCCGTGCGCGCCGAGGTCCGCCGACGCCTCGAGCAACGACCGCGGGATCCGCTCCAGCCCGGCGTAGACGGGGAGGATCATGAACGGCAGCCACAGGTACGAGAAGACGAGCCACGTGGCCACGTTCCCGAAGCCCGGGCCGGAGAGCCCGAACGGACGCCAGCACCCAGTTGAGCAGGCCGTCCTCCTGGAGCACGATCCGCCAGGCGTAGACCTTCACGAGGTAGCTCGCCCAGAGCGGCAGCAGGATCGCGACCACGAGCAGGTTCCGCGTCCTCGGAGACGCGACCTTCGCCATGTAGAAGGCGATCGGAAACGCGAGCACCGCGTCGGTCACGGTCACGGCCGCTGCGATCAGGACGGTGCGCTGCGTGATCGTCCGGTAGACGTCGCTCTCCCAGAGCAGCCGGAAGTTCTGGAAGCCGTAGTCGTGGACGACCTGCGACGTGAAGGGATCGAGCCGCCAGAACGCGGCGACGAACAGCACGGCGAGCGAGCCGAGGTAGGCGAGCAGGAGCCATGAGAGCGGAGGCGTCAGCAGCAGCCCGAGCCGCAGCCGCGGATGGCGGTGCAGGAAGGAAGAGAGGCGCCGCCCCGGGCGATTCGTGGGGCGGCGCCTCGGTCGCTTCAGGAACGGAGATGGGTTACCCCTTTATCTCCGTCCAGGCTTGCGTCCACTCGGAGTAGTCCTTGCAGACCTCGCCCCGGTCGTCGCCGCAGTCCTTCTGGGGCGTCTTCCAGTAGTAGATCTGGTCGAAGTACTCCTCGTCGTCGGCGTGGAACGCCGTGCAGTGGTCCTTGTTGGCGGTGAAGTTGCACGCCTCCTTGCTCGAAGGAGCCTCGCCGAAGTACTCGGTCGCGGCCGCGTTCGCCTCCGGCGAGATGATGTGGTTCATCCAGAGGTACATGCAGTTCGGGTTCTTGGCCTGGGACGAGATCATCCAGGTGTCCGACCAGCCGGTCGAGCCTTCCTTCGGCAGGACCGCGGCGACGGGCACCTTCTCGCCCTCGAGCACGTTCACGATCACCTGCCAGGTCGTCCCCACCACGCTCTCGCCGCCGGTGAAGGCCGCGATCTGCTTCGTGTAGTCCGACCAGTACTCGCCGATGTTCGCCCGCTGCTGCTTCAGCAGGTCGACGGCGGCCTGGAACTGCTCCTCGTCCAGCTCGTACGGGTCCTCGATCCCGAGGTCGGGCTGGGTCGCCATCAGGTAGACGGCCGCGTCCGCGATGTAGATCGGGCTGTCGTACGCGGTCACCTTGCCCTTGTGCGGCGAGTTCTCCTCCCAGACGACGCTCCACGAGTCGGGCGCGGGCTTGACGACGTCGGTGCGGTACTGGAGCAGGTTCGCACCGCGGCCGTGCGGAACGCCGTAGTTGACGCCGTCGACGGTGTTGTGCGGCTGATCCTTGAGCCCCTCGAAGACGCCCGCGTAGTTCTCGATCAGATCCGTGTTCACCGGAGCGACGTCGCCGGCGGCGATCAGCCTCAGGCTGGCGTCGCCGGAAGCCGAGACACCGTCGTACTGGCCCGTCCGCATCAGCGTCACCATCTCGTCCGACGTGTTGCCGACCTTGATGTTGACCTGGCAGCCGGTCTCGGTCTCGAAGTCGGTCACCCAGTCGACTTTCGGATCCGTGCTGCCGTCCTCGACGTAGCCTGCCCACGCGATCAGGTTGACCTGACCCTCACCCGCGCCGAGCGTCTGCATCATCCCCTCGGGCGTGCCGCTTGCCTCCGTGGTCGTGCCGGCCCCACCCTCGTCGCCCTCGTCGTCGCCGCCGCATCCCGCGGCCATGAAGCACAGCGCCACTGTCGCCAGCGTCGCCGCTGCCCAACGTCCCATCTTTTGCATCTTCATGCTCCTCCGTTCGACCCGGTTTGAATGACGAACTCGTGCTCCGGCCGCCAAACGAGCCGGACCCTGCTTCCCTGTCTCTCCAGCACCTCGCTCGAGCCGCTCTCGAGGTTCTGGCTCACCACGGTCAGCTCACCACCAGCGTCGAGCTCGACGTGGTAGCGGGTCACCGACCCCACGTACACCACGTCGCGAATCGTGCCCTGCTCCACGCTGACGTCCCTGCGCCGGGTCCTCGCCGTCGCCGAGCATGCGGATCTTCTCGGGCCGCACCGTGAAGCGGCGGCCAGCTCGCTCGAGCACGTTCGAGACGCCGACGAAGCCGGCGATGAACTCGCTCGCCGGCCGCTCGTAGACCTCGGCCGGAGCCCCGACCTGCTCGATCTTCCCGTCGTTGAACACTGCGAGGCGGTCGCTCATCGTCAGCGCCTCCTCCTGGTCGTGCGTGACGTACACGAACGTGATCCCCAGCTCCTGCTGGATCCGCTTCAGCTCGACCTGGAGCTGCTGGCGGAGCTTGAGGTCGAGCGCGCCGAGCGGCTCGTCGAGCAGGAGCGCCTGCGGCCGGTTCACGAGCGCGCGCGCCAGCGCGACCCGCTGCCGCTGCCCGCCGGAGAGCTGCGCCGGCTTGCGGTTGCCGAATCCTTCCAGTCGCACGAGCGCAAGCACCTCCTCGGCGCGCCGCCGCCGCTCGGCCCGAGGCACCTTCTTCACGCGCAGCCCGTACTCGACGTTCTCCTGCACGGTCATGTGGGGAAAGAGCGCGTAGTCCTGAAAGACGGTGTTGACGTCCCGCGCGTACGGCGGCAGGCCCGATACGTCCTTGCCGCGGAGCTCGACCGTGCCCTCGTCCGGGCGCTCGAACCCGGCGATGACGCGGAGCGTCGTCGTCTTGCCCGAGCCCGACGGGCCGAGCATCGTGAAGAACTCGCCCCGGCCGATCTCGAGGTCGATTCCGTCGACGGCGGTCACGTCGCCGTACCGCTTGCGCAGGCCGACGAGGCGGACGTCGACCTCAGCCTGCTGTGGCAAGCGACTCCTCCAGCATCTCGAGCCCGCGGTCGAGCTCCTCGTCGGTGACGGTCAACGGCGGCAGCAGGCGCAGGACGTTGCCGTAGAGGCCGCACGCGAGGAGGAGCAGGCCGCGCTCGAAGGCCGCGGCCGTCACCGCCTGCGCGAGGTCGGGGCTCTGCTCTCGGAGCTCGAGTGCAAGCATCGGCCCGAGGCCGCGCACCTCGCCGACCTGCTCGTGTCGTCCGGCGAGCTCGTCGAGCCGCGCACGAAGGGTCTTGCCGAGCTCCGTGGCGCGGGCACGGAACTCCGGCCCCGCAACGGTGTCGAGGACGACGGCGGCGGCGGCGCAGGAGACGGGGTTGCCGCCGAACGTGCCACCGAGGCCGCCGGGGCCGGGCGCGTCCATGATCTCCGCCCGCCCGGTGACCGCAGCGAGGGGCAGGCCGCCGCCGAGCGACTTTCCGGAGACGAGGAGGTCGGGCTGAACGCCGTCGTAGTGCTCGATCGCCCACATCGGCCCGGTCCGCCCCACGCCCGACTGGACTTCGTCCGCCACGTAGAGGATGCCGTAGCGGGCGCAGACCTCGGCCAGCCTGGCGGGATAGTCGGGTGGCATCGGGATGAAGCCGCCCTCGCCCTGCACGGTCTCGAGCACGACGCACGCGACCGATTCGGCATCGACCTCGCTCTTGAACAGATGCTCGAGGGCGGCGATCGCAGCGTCGGAGTCGATGCCGCGGTACGGGTAGGGCGCCACCGTGCGGTGGACCTCGCCGGGGAACGGGCCGAACCCCGCCTTGTACGGGCGCACCTTGCTCGTCATCGCCATGGTCAACAGCGTGCGGCCGTGAAAACCGTTGTCGAACACGACAACCGCTGGACGGCCAGTCGCCGCGCGGGCGATCTTGACCGCGTTCTCGACCGCCTCGGCACCGCTGTTGACGAGGATCGACTTCTGCTCGGAAGCCCGCGCAGGGCGAGTGCTGAGCGAGCCGGCGGCACACCTCGACGTAGGGCTCGTACGTGCCGACCATGAAGCACTGATGCAGGAACCTGTCGACCTGCTCGTGGATCGCAGCCACGACCGGTGCGAACCCGTGGCCCGTGTTCTGGCAGGCGATCCCGCCGGCGAAGTCGAGGTACACCGTTCCGTCTGCCGCCTCGACCTGGGCGCCTTCGGCGCGGACGACGACCAGCTTCGGCGTCGCTACGCCACGTGCGACGTAGCGCTCACGCGCCGCGAGGACGTCGTCGACCGTCGAGTGCTCTCGGAGAGACAAACCGCGATTCTCTCCCGCTTTCGGCCCGAAACGCAAACTGGGTAAGAGTACGGTTGCCCGTACAGACGCCGGCCAGCAGGTCTGCCACGATACGCCTAATGCCCACGACCGTAGTCATCGCCGACGACCATCCGAGCTTCCGCGCCTCCGCACGCGCGGTGCTCGAATCGGAGGGTTTCGAGGTAGTCGGCGAGGCGGAGGACGGCGCGGCCGCGATTGCGGCCATGCGCGATCTCCATCCGGACGTGCTCCTGCTCGACGTGCAGCTGCCGGACATGGACGGCTTCGCCGTCTGTCGGCAACTCAACCTGAACGGCGGCCCACCGGCCGTCGTTCTCGTGTCGAGCCGGGACGCGTGCGACTACGGCGGGCTGATCGAACAGAGCGGCGCCCGCGGCTTCATCCCAAAGGATGAGCTGAGCGGAACCGCCCTGTCCGACCTGCTCGGATGAGAGCACGCACACTCGTCGCGCTGGCGGCAGGAGGTCTCGTCCTCGCCGCCATCGGAGTCGCGTTCGTCCTCGCCAGCGACCACGAGGAGAACAAGGGCGCGTTCCTCTCCCTGGCGCTCACCGTCGGCCTGTCGTTCCTGGCCTCGGGCGTGATCGCGTTGTGGCGGCGGCCCGACAACCGGACCGGAATCCTCCTCGTCGCCGTCGCCTACTTCTGGTTCCTGGGCGCGCTGGTCGAATCGAGCAACGACTGGATCTTCACGCTCGGCCTGCTCGTCAACCCCCTCGCGCTCGGGGCGTTCGTGCACCTGCTGCTGGCGTTCCCGTCCGGGAGGCTCCAAGGACGGCGAGACGCGTGGCTCGTGGCGGGGACGTACACCCTCGTCTTCGTCGGCAGCCGTGGCCCAGCTCCTGGTCGAGGAACGGCCCGACCCGGACTGCCCCGAGTGCCAGAGCGCGATTGCCGTCGCAGACAACGCGACGGCCTCCAGCGTCGTCGGCGCGATCATCGGCCTGGTTGCGCTCGCGCTCGTCATAACCGTCCTCGTCATCGTCGTCGCCCGCTTTGTCAGGGCCCGGGGCGCGCTCCGCCGAGCGCTCGGCCCGGTGCTCGGAACCGGCGCGCTCGTGATGGTCGTCCTCGTGCTCGAGCTCGTCGTCGACGCCTTCGCGGAGGGAGCCTCGGAGCCGCTCTACTACGTCTTCCTCGTCACATTCGCGCTCGTGCCGGTGGCGTTCCTCGCCGGTGTGCTGCGGAGCCGCCTCGCGCGCTCCGGCGTGGGCGACCTGCTGCTCGAGCTCAGCCGAGGGACGCCGCTGCGCGAGGCACTCAGGGGAGCCCTGAACGACCCCACGCTCGACATCGCGTACTGGTTGCCCGACCCCGGTCGCTACGTCTCGGCCGAAGGAAAGCCGCTGTTGGAGGGAGACGGCAGCCGCAACGTCACGTTCGTGGAGCACGCGGGACGACCGACCGCCGCCTTCCTGCACGACCCGATGCTGAGCGACGAGCCGGAGCTCGTCGACGCCGTCTCCGCCGCGGCCGGCCTCTGGCTCGACAACGAGCGCCTGCAAGCCGAGCTGCGCTCGCAGATCGAGTTCCTGGAGACGACCGTCAACACCTCCCCGTCACTCCTCTGCTGGCTCGACCGCGACGGCCGGATCGCGAACCTGAACCTCGCCGCGCTGCGAGCGAGCGGCTACGCCGATCAGGAGGAGGTGCGCTGGCGCCACTTCTGGGACATCTTCGTGGCGCCCGAGGAACGCGACGGGTCGAGCGAGCGCTTCCAGGCGGCCGCGCCCTTCCACGGGCCGGCTGCGTTCGAGCACACCTTCGTCAACCGCGTCGGCGAGGAGTTGACGATCGCCTGGTCGACGGCGCCGCTGAACGACGACAAGGGCAACGTCCGGAACGTGACCTGCGGCGGGCTCGACATCACCGTGCGGAGGAAGCACGAGCTCGAGCTGGAGGTGGAGCGCGACTTTGCGAGCACGGTCGCCAACACGATCCCGATCTTCCTCATCGGCGTGTGGGACGACGCCACGGTGAACGACTACGGCCCCAACCCAGCGTTCGAGCAGACGCTCGGCTGGACGCATGACGAGGCGATCGGGCGCAACCTGCTCGACTTCCTGCACCCGGACGACCGCTATCTCGCCGGCATGGCGATCGCGTCCGCTGCGAACGGCGTGCCGACTGAGCGGATCGACTCCACGTGGATCTGCAAGGACGGCTCGACCCGGATCGTGTCGTGGAGCGCACGCGAGATCCTCGGCATGGAAGGGCGCACCGTCGTCCTCGTCTCGGGGGCCGACGTGACGGAACGCCGGATGCAAGAGGAGGAGATCCGCGCGTCGCGAGCTCGCATCGTCGAGGCCGGCGACGAAGCGCGACGGCGGCTGGAGCGAAATCTGCACGACGGCGCCCAGCAGCGGCTCGTCGCGCTCTCGCTCTCGCTTCGCCTGGCGCAGTCGAAGGTGGGCGTCGGATCCCGCCGGCGCGGAAGCGGTGCTCGACGCCGCTCGCGACGAGCTGGCGGCGGCGCTCGACGAGCTGCGCGAGCTCGCCCGCGGAATCCATCCCGCTGTCTTGACCGACCGGGGCCTCGCGGCCGCGCTCGAGACGCTCGCCACCCGCTCGGCGATCCCGATCGAGATCGAGACCCCGGGCGACGAGCTGCCCCGTGCCGTGGCGGCCGCGGCGTACTACGTCATTGCCGAGGCGCTGGCCAACGTTGCGAAGTACGCCGGAGCGACACACGCCAAGGTTCGCGTCCAGCGCGACGACGAGCGCGCGGTCGTCGAGGTCGAGGACGACGGCTGCGGCGGCGCCGACGCGTCCGGAGGAACGGGACTGCGCGGCCTCGCCGACCGCGTCGCGGCTCTCGGCGGCACGCTTGCCGTCGACAGCCCGCTGGGCGACGGCACCTGCGTCCGGGCGGAGATCCCCCTGCAGCCTGCCGGAAAAGAGTAGGGCAGGCCGTACCCCCGGTTGCCAGCCTGCCGCATGGGCGCGGGAGTCTCCACATGAAAACGTGGCGTCATGAACGCAACCAAGGAGGAAGTCATGTACGCCGCCCACAGAATCGATCTCGCCCACCGCCGCGGCGACGGCATCGACGTCGTCCTCTGGTGGACGCCGGAGGACGACAGCGTCGCCGTCGAGGTGCTCCATCTCGCGAGCGACGCGACCTTCGAGGTCTCCGTCGAAGGCTCGCGCGCGCTGGACGCCTTCTACCACCCGTTCGCGTACGCCGCTCGCCGCAATCCCGAGCTGCTGGACGTCGCCGCGTAGGACGTACTCCTAGACTCTCATGCGTGAGCACGCTCCCCACCGGCACCGTCACGTTCCTGTTCGCGGACGTCGAAGGGTCGACGCGGCTCGCGCATGACCTCGGCGACGGCTGGCTGGGCGTCCTCGCGGACGTCCGGCGGCTGCTGCGGGAAGCCGTCGCGCAAGCGGACGGCCACGAGGTCGACTCGCGCGGCGACGAGCTCTTCGCCGCCTTCGCGACTCCGGCGGCGGCGGCCGTAGCCGCGGCGGACGCACAGCGACGGCTCGGCGGTCACAACTGGCCGGCCCCGGTACGCGTGCGCATCGGGCTCCACACCGGCGCCGCGGCGCTCGGCGAGGACGGCTACGTGGGCGTCGCAGTCCACCGCGCCTCGCGGATCGCCTCGGCCGGGCACGGCGGCCAGATCGTGGCGTCGGAGACCTCCGCCGCAGAGCTGACGCCTGACTGCACCTTCCGCGACCTCGGGCTCTGGCTTCTGCCCGACCTGCCCGATCCCGAACGGATCTTTCAACTCGACGATCCCGGCCTCGGCGGCGACTTTCCGCCTCTGCGCGCCCGGCCGGGCGCCAAGCCGGTCCGCGTCGTCCTCGCCGACGACTCGGTGCTGCTGCGGGAGGGGATTGCTCGGCTCCTGCAGGAAGCCGGCTTCGACGTCGTCGCGCAGTCCGGAAACGCCGATGACCTGCTCCGGCACGTCGCGATGCACCAACCCGACGTCGCGGTCGTCGACATCCGGATGCCGCCCACTCAGACCGACGAAGGCTTGCGCGCCGCCAAGGAGATCCGAGAGAACCATGCGGGCACCGGCGTCCTCGTCCTCTCCCAGTACGTCGAGCCCGGGTACGCAATGGAGCTGCTCTCCGACAGCGCCGAGAGCGTCGGCTACCTGCTCAAGGACCGCGTCGCCGACCTGGAAGAGTTCTCGGCCGCCGTGCGCCGCGTCGCGGAGGGCGGCTCTGCGCTCGATCCGACCGTCGTCAGCGAGCTCGTGGGCAGGCACCGCCGTGACGACCCGCTGGACGGGCTCTCGCCGCGAGAGCGCGAAGTGCTCGAGCTGATGGCGGAGGGCCGCTCGAACCAGGCGATCGCCCAGCGCCTGTTCGTGACGCTCCGCGCGGTCGAGAAGCACGTCACGAGCATCTTCGTGAAGCTCCGCCTGCCGGCGAGCACCGAGGATCACCGGCGCGTGCTGGCGGTGCTCGCACTCTTGCGCGACTGACCTACGGATAACCGCACCCCAAGACGCTGGACGGCCGCATCGTCCAGCCCGTCGTGCGCTGCAAGTGTGGCGGCATGTCCTTCGACCGCATCCGCAGACTCGCAGACCGGCCCTACCCCGGCCGGATAGAGCTCGCAGCGCTGGCCGTCCTGTACGGCGCCTACGAGCTCGTCCGCGGTTTCGGGAGTGAGGACTGGGTGGCGGCTCGCGCGCACACCGCCGACATCGTCGCGCTCGAGCGCCACCTCCATCTCTTCGTCGAGCGCGACGTGCAGGATCTCGCGTCCGCGCTGCCCGGACTGCCCGCGCTCCTCGGCTTCCTCTACGTCGCCCTGCATTTCGCGGGCACGGCAGGTGTGCTCATCTGGGTGCACAGCCGTCGCCCGCACGCGTTTCCGTTCCTGCGCACGACGCTGATCGTGAGCACCGCGCTCGCGCTCGTCGGCTACGTCCTCTATCCGGCCGCGCCGCCGCGCCTGGCCGACCTGGGCTTCGCAGACACGGTCTCGAGCCACACCGGGCTCAACCTGAGCTCGGACCTGCTCGGCAGCCTCTACAACCCGATCGCCGCCGTCCCGAGCCTCCACTTCGGCTACTCGCTGATCGTCGGCGTCGCGATCGCGCAGCTCGCCTCGCGCCGCTCGCTGCGGCTCGTCGGCGCGGCGTACCCGGCGCTGATGCTCCTGATCATCGTCGCGACCGGGAACCACTTCCTCTTCGACGCCGTCGCCGGCGCTCTCGTCGTCGGCATCGGCTGGCTCGTCGCCTCGCGGCTGCGCGCACCTGCGACGCAGCCGGTGCGGCTGCCCGCACCGCAAGAGGCCTGGACGCCGCATTCCGCGCCGTCCCGCGCCCAGGCAGCCTGAGCTCATCCACCCCAGCACGCACGAAAGGACCCCACGGATGTCACCGTTGAAGCACAGCAACAACTTCGCAGCCCGCATGGGCCGCTGGAGCGCGAACCACTGGAAGACCGCAGTCTTCGGCTGGCTCGCCTTCGTGATCGCGTCCGTCTTCATCGGCGGACAGATCGGCACCAAGTACCTCGAGGACAACGACCTCGCCGTCGGCGAGGCCGCACGCGCCACCAAGATGATCGAAGCCGGCTTCCCGCAGTCCGCGGACGAGCAGGGCGAGATCGTCCTGATCCAGTCCAAGACGCTGAAGGCCTCCGACCCGAAGTTCAAGGCAGCGATCGAGGACGTCACGAAGACGCTCGAGGCCTTCCCCAAGGTCCGGAAGCTCGACTCCCCGCTCGAGGCCGGTCACGCCGACCTGATCTCCAAGGACGGCCACTCGGCAATGGTGCAGTTCAGCCCCCAGGGCACCTACGAGGAGGCCATCCTCTACATCGAGACGATCGAGGCAGCCGTTGACAAGACGGCAGCCCGCCACGCGGGCTTCGAGATCGACGAGCTCGGCAGCGCCAGCTCGGGCAAGGCGGTCGACGAGGCCTTCAACAGCATGCTCAAGACGGCCGGGATGATCGCACTCCCGCTCACGCTCGTGATCCTGCTGCTGGTCTTCGGCTCCGCAGTCGCCGCCCTCATCCCCGTCCTGCTCGCGCTCACCGCGGTGATCGCGACCACGAGCCTGATCGCACTGCCCAGCCAGTTCATTCCGGTCGACGAGCAGATCGCCGAGGTGATCCTGCTGATCGGCCTGGCCGTCGGCATCGACTACTCCCTCTTCTACCTCCGGCGCGAGCGCGAAGAGCGTGCGGCCGGACGGAGCGAGAACGCAGCACTCGAGGCCGCCGCAGCGACGTCGGGCCGCGCCGTGCTCATCTCCGGCATCACCGTCCTGATCGCCATGGCAGGGATGTTCCTGTCCGGCGACAAGACGTTCATGTCCTTCTCGATCGGGACGATGATGGTCGTCGCGGTCGCAATGATCGGCTCGCTGACCGTGCTTCCCGCCCTGCTCGCCAAGCTCGGCGACCGGGTCGAGAAGGGCCGCATCCCGTTCCTGCACCGGCTCCGGCGCAAGGACGGCGAGAGCCGGGTCTGGGGCGCGATCCTCGCCGCCGTGCTTCGGCGTCCGCTGATCTCGGCCCTCGCCGCCGGCGCAGTCCTCGTCGCGCTGACGATTCCCGCGTTCTCCCTGAACACGACCACGACCGGGCTCGACGACATCTCGATCGCCGAGATCGAGCCGCTGAAGAAGTTCGACGACGCCTTCCCGGGCGGCAACGACCCGGCCGTCGTCGCGATCAAGGCCGACGACGTCCGGGCCGAGCCGGTCCGGAATGCGATGGCCGAGCTCGAGCGGCAGGCACTCGCGAGCGGTCAGATGAGCGGGCCGGTCGAGATCGAGGCGAGCCGCGACAACACCGTCGCGACGATGGACATCACCCTGGCCGGCTCCGGCACGGACAAGGTCTCGCAGGCGGCACTGGCCACTCTGCGCGACGAGCTCCTGCCGAACACCGTCGGCAAGGTCGACGGCGTCGACTACGCCGTCACCGGCACCACCGCCCTCGACAAGGACTGGGAAGTCGGGATGACGAAGACGGCGCCGCTGGTCTTCGGCTTCGTCCTCATCTTCGCCTTCCTGATCCTGCTGGCCTCGTTCCGCTCGATCGTGGTCGCACTGAAGGCGATCCTGCTCAACCTGCTCTCAGTGGGAGCTGCGTACGGCATCCTCGTCGCGGTCTTCCAGTGGGGTTGGGGCGAGAACCTCCTCAACTTCCAGTCGAACGGCGGCATCACGCCCTGGCTGCCGATGTTCCTCTTCGTGATCCTGTTCGGCCTCTCGATGGACTACCACGTCTTCATCCTGAGCCGGATCCGCGAGGCCTATGACCGCGGCCTCTCGAACGAAGAGGCCGTCGCCCACGGCATCAAGTCGTCGGCCGGTGTCGTCACCAGCGCCGCCGTCGTCATGGTCGCCACCTTCTCGGTGTTCGCCATGCTGCCCGTGATCGACATGAAGGAGATGGGCATCGGCCTCGCAGCCGCAGTGCTCATCGACGCCACGCTCATCCGCGCGGTGCTCCTGCCCGCGACGATGAAGCTCCTGGGCGACCGCAACTGGTACCTGCCGAAGTGGCTCCAGTGGCTCCCCCGCCTCGAGCACGAGGCACCGGTCGCCGTCCCGGCGCCCGCGCCGGTCGCCTAAGCACCCCCTCCCGCCGGCGGCGCCGCTGAACCAAGCGGCGCCGCCGGCACACTCGACCTCGATCGGAGCGACGCCATGCACGCCTCCACGCACGCCTCCCCACCGGTTCGGCTGCGCGCAGCGCGACTGAGCCTCGTCACGCAGTCGGCGGTCGGGCTTTCCGCCATCGGTCATCGTCGGGCTCCACGTCGCCGACGACTCGTTCTTCCAGCCGGAGCCGGGAACATCGGCTCTGGATCACCTCCCGGGCGGTTCGATTCAGCTCGCGCTGCTCGGTGTCGCGGCGGTTGCGTACCGCCGCGGGCGCGCAGGGCTGCGAGCGACGATCGCACTCGTCGTCGGCCTCCTCGCACTCGTGATCGGAGCGGCCTCCGCCGGCTACGAAACGGTCACGGTCGGTCCCTCCGGCGACGACTTCACCGGCCTCCTCGTGCTTCCGGCCGGGCTCGCTCTCATCGGCATCGGAGCCGTGACCCTCTGGCGATCACGCAAGCTGAACGACCGCCGGCGCCGGCGGTACACCCGCAGAGCGTTGCTCGCCGTCGCCGCACCGATCGTGGCGTACGCGACGATCGCGCCGATCGGATTCAGCTACGTCATCACGCACGTCATGCGGCAGACCGTGCCCGCAGCCAACCTCGGCGCTGCACACGAGAACGTCTCGTTCACCACGAGCGACGGTCTCGAGCTCCAGGGCTGGTACGTGCCCTCCAAGAACGGCGCCGCCGTCATCGCCTTCCCCGGCCGCAACGGCCCGCAGGCGCACACGCGCATGCTCGTCCGCCACGGCTACGGCGTCCTCCTCTTCGACCGCCGCGGCGAAGGCGCGAGCGAAGGCGACAGCAACCTGCTCGGCTGGGGCGGCGACAAGGACATCCTCGCCGCAATCGAGTTTCTCAAAGGCCCGGCCCGACGTCGACCCCGGCAAGATCGGCGGCATCGGCCTCTCCGTCGGCGGCGAGCTGATGCTCCAGGCTGCAGCCGAGACCGACGAGCTCGCCGCCGTCGTCTCCGAGGGTGCCGGTACGCGTCAGCTCAGCGAGCAGCTGGAGGAGTTCCACGGCCGGGAGCTGCGTGTTGAACGCACCAGGGTTCCTCTTCGTCACGGCCGGAACGGCCCTCTTCTCCAGCACCGCGCCGCCGCCGAACCTGACCGACGTCGCCCCGAAGATCGAGCAGCCGCTCTTCGTGATCTGGGCGCCCAACGGCGGCAACATCGAGCACATGAGCAAGGAGTACTACCGGCTCGCGAGCAGCAGCTCGAAGCAGATCTGGGCGATGCCCACCGCCAAGCACGTCGGCGGCATCCGCGACCAGCCCACGGAGTACGAGCGCCGCGTCGTCGGCTTCTTCGACGGCGCGCTCCTCGAGGGCAAGTAACCCGAAAGAACGAAGCCCCCGCCCTCTGCAACGGAGAGGGCGGGGGCTTCAATCGTTCGTGAGCCGGAGGCGGGACTCGAACCCACGACCTACGCTTACAAGTGCAGTTGCTCTACCAGCTGAGCTACTCCGGCACAGCGCCGGACATGGTACTCGGCGGCCTAGTTGAGCACCTCGCGCGTCTTCTGGTGGGCCAGGATCTTGCGCTTGACCCGCTGGAGCGCGTTGTCGATCGTCTTGCAGTCGCAGCCGAGCTCGACCGCCATGTCCTCGTACGAGAGCCCTTCCAGGTAGCAGCGCAGGGCGTCCGCCTCGAGCCGGGAGAGGCCGCTGCCGAGCGTGAAGACGAGGCTCTGCAGCTCCTCGGTCGAGATCACGCATACGGCCGGATCGTTCGTCGTCGGGCCCGGGAGCGCATCGCCGAGCGTGCACTCGCCGTCGGAGTCCTGACCCGCGGGTGTGTGGCTGAACGAGACGTACTGGTTCAGGGGCTGATGCTTGAAGCGCGTCGCCGTCTTGATCGCGGTGATGATCTGCCGCGTGACGCAGAGCTCCGCGAAGCTGCGGAACGACGTCTCCTTGTCGGCGCGGAAGTCGCGCACTGCCTTGTAGAGACCGATCAGGCCCTCCTGGATCAGGTCCTCCGAGTCACCGCCGGCGAGGAAGTACGAGCTCGCCTTCAGGCGGACGAAGCCGGTGTACCGGCGCATCAGGGCATCCAGAGCGGCCTGGCTGCCGTTCCGTGCCTTCATCACCAGCTGCAGATCCTCAAGCTCTCGTTGAACCTTTTGAGCCGACTTGACCGCGGTGGCGGTGTGAGCGGACATTGCGGTCTCCCTGGAAATAGCGGGAAAGAGTCGTGGCGACCGCCGTGCCGGACGCTCAACTCTCACCCTGAGGTTGAGCCAGAAGATAGCAAGGGTCCGCGCAAGTTACAAGCGGATTGCAAAGAGTCTATTCTGTTAGGAACATATGTTCGTGTCGTCAGCTCTGGCCGCGGCGCAGCCGCTCGAGCCGAGCCCGCGTCTCGGCATCGAGCGCGTCGCCGAGGCGCGAGCCATGCGGCTCCTCGTGCCTCGTCTGCTCGAGGTCACCGACGAACGCTCGCGACGATCGCTTCTGGACCTCCTGCCCCGACGTGCCGCG
Source organism: uncultured Gaiellaceae bacterium (assembly GCA_963820565.1). Taxonomy (GTDB): domain Bacteria; phylum Actinomycetota; class Thermoleophilia; order Gaiellales; family Gaiellaceae; genus Gaiellasilicea. Next base: position 166,569 of record CAWGAD010000004.1, on the reverse strand, counting down.
GACTGCGAGATCGGACGAGACGAGACAGACGATCTCGCTCGCGCGGTGCTCGGCCGCGAGCCGCTCGAGCAGGGCGTCCGCGTTCCGCACGTAGCGGACGGAGAGCGGCCCGATCTCGCCGTCGGTGCCCACGCCGTCCCAGACGAGCACGCCGCGGGCGCCGCGCAGCGCGACGAAGGAGGCGAGCAGGTCGGTGAGCTCGCGCTGGTCCTCGAACGTGCCCGCGTGAAGCAGGTTGTGGCCGTCGAACAGATAGAGCGTCGGGTCAGCCATCGCGTCTGCGTCGCGCCTCGTAGAGGAGCAGGGCTGCGGCGACGCTCACGTTGAGTGACTCGACGCTGCCGGCGAGCGGGATCGAGACGGTGGCATCGCAGGCGCGTCGTACGAGCGGCCGAACACCCTTGCCCTCGGCGCCGAACACGAGCGCGAGCCCGCCGGTCAGATCGGCCTGCCACATGTTCTGCTCGGCGTCCGCCGCGGCCGCGTAGATCCAGAGATCGCCGCGCTTGATGTCGTTCAGATACCGCGCGAGGTTGGGCACGACTGCGACGGGCTGATGCTCGACGGCGCCTGCGGAGGCACGGCAGACGGCCGGAGTCACGAGCGCGGAGCCGTGCGCAGGCACGACCACGCCGGTCGCCCCCGCGCCCTCGGCGCTGCGGATCACGGCGCCCAGGTTGCGTGGATCCGTGACCTGGTCGAGGCAGGCCAGCAGCGGGCGCTCGACGGCCGCGAGCTCGTACGCGTCTGCGTAGCGATACGGCTCGCACCACGCGAGCACACCTTGATGGTCGCGCGTCTCGGCCGCCTCCGAAAGCTCGCGATCCGGCTTGACCTGGACGCGGGGACCGTCGTCGTCGCGCAACCACGGCTCTGCGTTGAGCGCACGCTCGGTCGTCCAGAGCTCGAGCACCTCGCGCGGTCCGCGCAGGGCCTCGCGAACCGGCCGGCGGCCGTAGACCTGCTCCCGCGTCACCCTCGTGGCACGAGCCGGTAGCCACCCGGATCGTCCCGCACCTCCCAGCCCGCAGCCTCGATCTCCGCGCGCAGCCGGTCCGCCTCCTCGAAGTCCTTGGCCTCCCGGGCGTCCTGGCGGGCGCGTGCGAGCCCGTGTAGCTCCGCCGGGCGCCTCGGCCTGCTCCGCCAGCGACGCGAGCCCGAAGACGTCCAGCGCGCGCCGCAGCAGCTCGTGGTCGCGCCACTCGTGCATCAACGCGAGCGCCTGCGGGGTCGAGAAGTCGTCGTCGAGGGCCTCGGTGAAGCGCTCCCACGCGTCGGCCGGAGCGGGCTCGGAGGGATTGCGAAACACCTCGCGCAACCCGTCCGCTCTGGCCTCCGCATCCGCGAGCCGCTCGTCCGAGAAGTCGATCGGACTGCGCCAGTGCGCGGTCAGAAAGAAGAGCAGCGTCGTCTCGGGTCCCCAGCGGTCGAGCACCTCCTTGATCGACTCGACGTTCCCGACCGACTTCGACATCTTCTCGCCGGTGAAGCGGAGCATGCCGTTGTGCATCCAGATCTTCGCGAACTCGTGGCCGCGCGCCCGCGACTGCGCCAGCTCGTTCTCGTGGTGCGGGAAGACGAGATCGAGCCCCCCGCCGTGGATCTCGAAGACCGGGCCGAGCAGCTTCTCCGCCATCGCCGAGCACTCGATGTGCCAGCCCGGCCTGCCACGCCCCCAGGGCGAGTCCCACCACGTGTCCTCATCCGGCTTGTTCGCCTTCCAGAGCGCGAAGTCGCGCGGATCCTCTTTGCGCTCGTTCGGCTCCTGCTCCTCGACCTGGTCGGGCTTCTGCCCGGAGAGCCGCCCGTACTCGGCCCACTTCGCGACCCTGAAGTAGACGTCGCCGTCGACCTCGTAGGCGAAACCGCGCTCGATCAAGTCGGCGATGAAGGCGACGATCTCGTCCATCATCTCGGTCACCTTCGGCCAGTGGTCGACCTCGTCGAGCCCGAAACGGCCCGTGTCCTCGAGGTACCACTGTGTCGCCTGCTTGGCGCGCTCGGCGCTGGCACCCGGCGCGGCCTCGTAGATCTTGTCGTTGACGTCGGTGATGTTGTGGACGAGCGTCACGTCGTACCCGCGCTCCCGGAGCCAGCGCTTGTACCAGCTCGCGATCACGTACGGCCGCGCATTGCCGATGTGAGCGCGCGCGTACACGGTCGGACCGCAGACGTACATGCCGATCGGCCCGGGCGCCTCCGGCAGCTCCGTCAGGTCACGTGTGAGCGTGTTAGAGAGCCGCATCGACCCGCCGCAGCGCCTCGTCCTGCGGCAACGCCGCGATCACCGTCCAGAGCTCTGGGCCACGCTCCGCGCCGGTCAGCGCGAGCCGGAGCGCCTTCAGATCGCCGCCGACCGCCTTCAGCTCGCGGACGATCTCCTTGCCGTCGAGTCCTTTGGCCCTCAGCTCGGCAAAACGCTCCAGCGTCGGCCGCGCCTCCTCGGACAGGCTGACGGGCTGCGGGTCGAGGATCGCGCTCGCCATCGTGCGCGCCTCGACCAGGTCGCGGGCGCCGCGCAGGGCACCTGCGAGCTGAGGCGGCGCGCCCGCGCGCGCGGCGAGCTCTTCGTCCGAGAGCGCCTGGATCGCATCGATCGCGAGGCGGCGGATGCGCGGCTCGTCCAGGTGGACGTCGTGCGCGGGCTCGCCGAGCTCCTCGAGGTAGGCGCGCAGTGCTTCGGCCGGGACACCGGCCTCCCGGTAGTGGGCCAGCGTCGGCGCGCCGGCGCGCTTCGAGAGCTTCTTGCCGTCCGCGCCGAGCAGCAGGCCGTGGTGCACGTACTCCGGCGGCTCGAAGCCGAGCGCGCGGGAGAGCTCGCGCTGGAGCTCCGTGTTCGAGCGGTGGTCGGCGCCGCGGATCACGTGCGTGATCTCGAAGTCGTGATCGTCGACGACGCTGGCCAGGTGGTAGGTCGGGCTGCCGTCGGGGCGCAGGAGCGTCGTCCGCCCGAAACGCAGGGAGCCGTCCGGGTCCGGCTTGCCGACGGCCGCCGCGGCCTCGCGATGACGGTCCGCTCGCTCGCTCTGGCGCACAGGCCCTTCGTTCCAGGGCAGGCCGAGCCACTCCAGATCGGCAAGGATCTCCTCGACCGCGCCTTCGACCTCCCGTGCGCGGTCGGTGTCGTCGATCCGGAGCAGCATCCAGTCGCCGCGGCGCCGGTTCGCAACCGCCGAGAGGGCGCTGCCGAGATGGAGCGAGCCCGTCGGGCTCGGCGCAAAACGAACGCGGGTCGTCACGAGCTCAATCTACCCTTGCCTCCGTGGACGACGCCCTGCTCGCCTGGCATGCCGAGAACGGTCGGGAGCTCCCCTGGCGCGAGACGCGCGACCCGTACGCGATCCTCGTCTCGCGAGGTGATGCTGCAGCAGACGCAGGTCGAGCGCGTGCTCCCGCGCTGGCTCGCCTGGCTCGAGCGCTGGCCCACCCCGGCGGCGCTTGCCGGCGCCTCGCCGGCCGACGTGATTCGGGCGTGGCAGGGCCTGGGCTACAACCGCCGCGCGCTCAGTCTGCACCGGGCCGCGTGCGCGATCGCCGAGCACGGCTGGCCGGACGACCTGACCGAGCTGCCGGGCATCGGTCCCTACACCGCCGCGGCGATCCGCAACCAGGCGTTCGGCGAAGCCGTGCTGCCGGTCGACACGAACGTCGCACGCATCCAGGAGCGCACCGGCCACACGTTCGGGCCGAAGTCGCTGCAGGCGCTCTTCGACCTCGGCGCGACGGTGTGCCTCGCGCGCGTGCCTCGCTGCGGAGTCTGCCCGCTCGCGGACGCCTGTCCATCGCGCGGGCAGCGCTACGAGCCGCTGCGCAAGCAGTCGCGCTTCGAAGGCTCGTTCCGCCAGCGCCGGGCCGCGTTGCTCCGGCTCGTCTCGGACGAGTCGCAGTCGCTCGACGGGCTCGACGCCGAGGCGGTCGAGTCGCTGCGCCGCGACGGCTTGATCGTCGTCAACGATGGGGTCATTGCGCTGCCTACCTAGGCGGCGTGCCTGACCCACACGTTCGGCTCGACGTGGCGGCCGATGCCGGCCTCGACCACGAGCGTCGCGAGCGCCCCGGGGAAGATGTACTCACCGTCGACCGGGAAGCGCATCTCCGTCCACTGCTCCCAGTCGGCGACCGGAGCCTCCATCACCATCGATCGCGGCGCCGCGGCGAGGATCTCTCCGCCGACACGCTCGTGGATCCGCAGCCACGGGTCGAAGTGGGCTCCGTCCTCGCGCCGCCACGTCATGTACTCCTCGATCGGAATCAGCGGATAGCGCTCCTTCCACGTCGGCCGGACGGGAGCGAGCACGTGCGCCAGCCCGGCCTCGCGCGCCGTGTCCCGAAAGGCCTGGATCATCCGCGACGAGAGCTGCTGCCCCTGCCGGTTCGGCAGGACGCTGATCGCGAGCGCCATCAGCGCCCCTGGCTCGGTCCCGGAGGTCATCCCCTGGACGAACCCCTCGTCCCAGCCCGACGGGAGACCCTCGACCGTGCCGTCCCACGGCACCGGCAGGGCGTGCGCCTCCGCGACGAGCTCCTCCCCGTCGAGCAGCGCGACCTGGAAGGAGGGGAAGTCGTCGTAGAGCCGGCCCCAGTAGAGGTTGCCGGGCGTGTTGTTGTGCATGTACTCCGGGAACGTGACCTGCGAGAGCAGCTCGAAACGGATCTCCAGCAGGTCCGGCCGGTCGGCGTACCGGACGAGCTTCATCCGCGCTCCAGCAGCGCCGCAGCCTCGGCCGCGAGCCCCTCGCCACGGCCGGTGAAGCCGAGCTTGTCGGTCGTCGTCGCCCGGACGTTGACGCGCTCGGGCTCGACGCCGAGCGCGGCGGCCAGGCGACGGCGCATCTCCTCGCGGTGGGGCGCGATTCGCGGCTCCTCGCCGATCAGGACGCAATCCGCGTTGACGAGCACGTAGCCCGCCTCGCGCACGCGCGCGTAGGCGTCGCGAAGCAGGTCGAGCGAGCTGGCGCCCTCCCAGCGCGCATCGCCGGCCGGAAAGAGCGAGCCGATGTCGCCCAGGCCGGCCGCACCGAGGACGGCGTCCGTGAGCGCGTGCGCGATCACGTCGCCGTCGGAGTGGCCGGCGAGCCCGCGCGGATGGTCGATCGTGACGCCGCCGAGCACGAGCGGGACGCCGTCGGCGAGCGCGTGCGCGTCGACCCCGATTCCGATCCGCAGGTCAGACATCGGCGAGCACCACGGGTAGCTCGGCCAGTGAGTCGATGCACGCGTTGGCCCGCTCCCGGCCCTGCTGCAGCCAACCCCACGGCCCGCGACGGATATGCACGGCGAACATCCCCGCCGCCACCGCAGGGTCGACGTCGTTGTCGACGCGGTCGCCGACGTAGGCGATCTCGCCCGGCTCGAAGCCGGACTCGGCGACGATGCGGGCGAAGAACTCGGGTGCGGGCTTGCTCGCGCCCCATCCTTCGGACGTGCCGATGCAGTCGACTTCGATGCCGACATCGCGCAGGAATTGCTCGCACGCCTGTGGCTGGTTCCCCGCGACACCGACGTGGTAGCCACTGCGACGTAGCTCGACGAGAGCCGGGAGAGCGTCAGGATAGAGGTCGTCAGGCCGGTATCCCGGCCACTCGGGCGGCTCGACGCCAAGCAGGTCGAACACGCTCGTGTGCGGCTCCCCTCGGGCGAGCACACCGCCGATGACGCCGAAGAGCGTGAGCCGTGGGACGCCCATCGCGTCGGCGAGGAGCTCGAAGGCACGGGTTTCGTCGACGAGCGTCTCGCCGACGTCGAAGTAGACCGCGCCTACAGCCACGACTCGACCAGCTCGAGATCGGCTCTCGTCGTCACCTTCAGGAGCCGCGGGTCTCCCTCCACCCACTTGACGCGCCCGCCCTTCGCCTCGACGAGCGACGAGCAGTCGGTCGCGCCGCTGAGGTCGCCCGCGTATGCCTCGCGGAGCTTCGGCGCCGGGAAGGCCTGGGGAGTCTGCACGGCGACGAGCGTCTCACGCGACACGGTGGCGGTCACGCGCTCGCCCTCGACCGTCTTGACCGTGTCGACGAGCGGCAGCGCAGGGACGACGCCGTCCCAGCCTTCGGAGAGCGGCGCGAGCACGCGCTCGATCACATCGTCCGTCACGAGCGGCCTGGCCGCGTCGTGCACGAGGACGACGAGTGCATCCTCCGGGACCTCGGCGAGCGCGAGGCGAACCGACTCCGCCCGGGAAGCACCGCCGGTGACGGCGGCCACGACCTTGGTCGCGGACAGCTCCTCCGCCAGCAGGATCGCCGGCTCCTCCCACTCGGCCGGGACGGCGACGACGATCGCGTCGACCCAGCTCGACTCGTCGAGCCGGCGCAGGGGCTCGGCGAGCAGCGGCAGCTCTCCGAGCTTGACGAACGCCTTGGGCCGCTCCTCGTCCAGCCGCGCTCCCGTCCCCGCGGCGACGAGGAGTGCCCAGACGCTCATGTGTTGGCGCGGCGCTTACGCAGTTGCGGCGGCGGCCTTCGCCTTGGTCTTCTTCTTCGGCTTCTCGCCGTTGCCGGCGAGCACGCCGTCGAGCCACTCGGCTGCCTCTTCCTCGTCGACGGCCTTCGCGTACATCAGCTCGGAGGCGAGGATCTTCTTCGCCTTCACGAACATCTGCTTCTCGCCCGTCGAGAGGCCCTTCTCGTGGTCGCGCAGATTGAGGTTCTTGACGACCTCGGCCAGCTCGAAGATGTCGCCGGTCTTCATCTTGTCGCGGTTGTGCTTGAAGCGCCGGTTCCAGTTCTTGGGCATCTCCGACTCACCGGCGGTCAGAGCCTTGACGACGGTGTTGACCAGATCCTCGTCGATCACGGTCCGCAGTCCGACCTGCTCAGCGTTCTCGACCGGCACGTTCACCGTCATGTCGTTGTGCAGGATCTGAATCGTCAGGTACTCGCGCGTCTGCCCCAGCACGTCGCGCTTTTCCTTCTTCACGACCGTGCCTGCCCCGTGGTGCGGATACACCACCTTGTCACCAACCTCGAACAAGCCAGCCTCCCCTTGGTTTGAACAACTGCTGTGAAAATCGTCCGTTCAGTGAAGAAGCCGGCGGGCTCGAAGGCTCACCGGCATGCGGCTGACAGCATAGCAGAAATCCCTGGAAAACGCGCTGTTTTGGCCGTTTACGCCGATTTGCGGGGATTTTCCTGGGCTGGCTCGAGCCCCGCCACGAGCGCCTCGCGCAGGGTGCCGGACTCGGACACCCGGATCTGCGAGCGGCTGCGGGTTCCAACCGGTGCGACGGCGGCGAGAACCCCGAGCTTCACGCACTCCTCGAGGCGGCGCTCGGACTGGGCGGCCGGCCGCAGGCGCCCGGTGAGCCCGATCTCACCGAACGCCGCCACGCTTTCGCGCACCGGCGCGTTGCGGGCCGCGGAAGCGATCGCGAGCGCGATCGCCAGGTCGGCGCCGGGCTCGTCGATGCGCAGACCCCCGGCGACGTTGACGAAGACGTCGGCGGAACCGAGTGCCACGCCGGCGTGCCGGGAGAGAACGGCCACGATCATCGCCAGCCGCTTGGGGTCGACGCCGGTGCCGACCCGCCTCGGCATCGCCAGGTCGGTGGGTGCGACGAGCGCCTGGATCTCCAGCAGGATCGGCCGCGTCCCCTCCAGAGCACAGGCGACGGCGGCGCCGATCTCGCCCGGAAGCGTCTTGCCGAAGAGCTCGGACGGATCCGGGACGCCGACGAGCCCCTCGCCGGTCATCTCGAAGACGCCGAGCTCGTTCGTCGAGCCGAAGCGGTTCTTCGTCGCCCGCAGGACCCGGTGCGCGTGGTAGCGGTCGCCCTCGAATTGGAGGACGCAGTCGACGAGATGCTCGAGCACGCGCGGTCCGGCGACGGCGCCATCCTTGGTCACGTGCCCGACGAGGATGGTGGCCACGTTCTGCTCCTTGGCGACGCGGAGGAGCCGTCCCGCTGCCTCGCGCACCTGGCCGACTGAGCCAGGCGCCGAGCTCATGTCGGCCGAGTAGAGCGTCTGGATCGAGTCGATCACGCAGACGTCGGGGCGCTCGCGCTCGAGCGTGGCGCAGACCGCGTCGAGCTCGGTCTCGGCGAGGATCTCGACCTTGTCCGTCCCGCCCAGGCGGGCGGCGCGCAGCTTCACCTGAGCGGTCGACTCCTCACCGGTCACGAGCAACGCCCGTAGCCCTGCGGACGAGATCGCGCCGAGCGCGCTGAGAAGGAGCGTCGACTTCCCCACTCCCGGCTCGCCGCCGACGAGGACGAGCGAGGCCGGGACGAGCCCGCCTCCGAGCACTCGGTCGAGCTCGGGGACTCCGGTCGAGATCCGCTTCGCCTCGTCGGCGTTCACGTCGACCAGGCGCAGCAGCGGCTTCGCTGCGGAGATCTTCGCGGCCGCGGCGGGCGCCTCCTCGACGAGCGACCCGAACGCGTTGCAGCCGGGGCACTTGCCGAACCAGCGCCCGGCGGAGTAACCGCACTCGGTGCACGCGAAGTTGACTGCGACCTTGGCCATGCAGCGAGGCTAGCCGCGGCGGCGGACGTGAATGTCTCGACTTCCTCGAGGATGAGTGACGATTGTGCCGACGTGTCCCGGCTTGCCGGAACTCATCCACGTCGTGCGGTGTAGAGACGTCGAATGGGTGCCCGTTCGCTCCGGCTCGTCGCCTCTGGCTTCGCCTGTGCCGCGCTGGTCGGCGCCGGCAGCGGCGGAGCGCCCTCGGCGCCGGGGCCGACGGCACGCCATCCGTACGCGGTGGTCGTCGACTCCCGAGGTCGGGTGTTCGTCGCCGACGGCGCCTCGCGCCGGATCCTGCAACTCGACCCGGCCACGGGCCGACTCCGCGTGCACGCGACGGGCGTCGACGAGCCGACGGGCCTTGCCGCCGCCGCAGGCGTCCTCTACGTCGCGGACTTCAACGCCGGACTCGTCCGCAAGGTCTCCGCCACGGGTCGAGTGACGACGCTCGCGCGGCTGCCGCAGGTCACCGCGGTGGCGGCCCTGCCTTCGCGCATCGTCTACGCGGTGACGATGGACGGAACGCTCGCTCGCATCTCGGTCTCGGGCGCGATCACGCGGATTCGAGTTCCCGGTCAGCTCGATCGGCCCCATGGCGTCACGATCGATCGCGACGGGCAGCTGCTCGTCGCCGAGGACTCGCGGCGCGTGCGCCGAGTGAATGCCACGCACGGGGAGAGCCAGGCTCGTCGTCGGCGGGTGTGGACACCAACAGGATCGCTGTCGCCCGCGACGGAACCCTCTTTCTCGCCGGCTCGACCCTGAAGGGCGGCAGTATTCGCCGCCTCGAGCGCAGCGGCAGGCTGTCGGTTCTACTCGACGACCTCCACGTCAGTGACGTCGCCGTCCTTCCCGACGGCGACCTCGTCGCGACCGCGGTCGAACCGGGCGCGATCTATCGCGTCGACGCCCGCACCGGCGCGCGAACGACGCTCACCGAGTAGAACGAGAGAGGCCGCCTCGCGGCGGCCTCTCGACCTGGCTAGTCCTCGTCGGCTGGAACCTCTTCGAGCTCCGGTGGCTCCGGCTCCTCGGCCGGCACCGTCACCTTGGCGCGCGGCTCGCCCTCGACGATCTTGATGTCGACGAGCGACTCGTCCTCGACGCCGGTGAGCACTTCCTTCCGGTCGACGACGATCGTCGCGCCGGGATTGAGGCTGCGGCCGAGCACGAAGTCCGCGAGTGGATCCTCGATGAACCGCTGGATCGCGCGGCGCAGCGGCCTGGCCCCCATCGCCGGGTCGAAGCCCTGCTCGACCAGCACGTCCTTCGCCGCGTCGGTCAGCTCGATCGCGACCTCGTAGCCCGCCATCTGCTCGCGCAGCCGCTTCAGCTGCAGGTCGACGATCGTCAGGATCTCTTCCTTCTCGAGCTTGTGGAAGACGATGATCTCGTCGATCCGGTTCAGCAGCTCGGGCCGGAACACCTTCTTCAGCTCGCCGGTGACGCGGCCCTTCATCTCGTCGTAGCTGAGCCCGTGCTCGTCGCCGATCGAGAAGCCGAGCGTCTGGTTCTTGGCGATCTGGCCGGCGCCGATGTTCGACGTCATGATCACGATCGCGTTCCGGAAGTCGACCTTGCGGCCCTGCGAGTCGGTCAGCTTTCCCTCCTCCAGGATCTGGAGCAGGATGTTGAAGACGTCCGGGTGCGCCTTCTCGATCTCGTCGAGCAGGAGCACCGAGTACGGCTTGCGGCGGACGGCCTCGGTCAGCTGGCCGCCCTCGTCGTAGCCGACGTAGCCCGGGGGCGAGCCGACGAGCCGGGACACGGAGTGCTTCTCCATGTACTCCGACATGTCGACCTGGATCATCGCGTCCTCGTCGCCGAACAGGAACTCCGCCAGCGTGCGCGCGAGCTCGGTCTTCCCGACGCCGGACGGGCCGAGGAAGATGAACGAGCCTGTCGGGCGCTTCGGGTCCTTGATCCCCGCGCGGGCGCGGCGGATCGCCTTGGAGACCGCGACGATCGCCTGGTGCTGGCCGATCACGCGCTTGTGCAGCTCGTCCTCCATCCGGATCAGCTTCTGCGACTCGGCCTCGGTCAGCTCGAAGACCGGAATGCCCGTCCACATCGAGACGATGTCGGCGATCTCCGGGCGGTCGACCTCGGGCTGCTCCTCGGACTCCTCCGAGCGCCAGTTCTCCTCGAGCTCCTTCTTCTTCTGCGTCAGCTTCCGCTCCTTGTCGCGGAGCGACGCTGCCTTCTCGAACTCCTGCGACTCGATCGCGTTCTCCTTCTCCGTCCGCACCCGCTCGATCTCGTCCTCGAGCTCGCGGTAGCGGGGAGGCGCCGTCATCGTCTTGATCCGGAGCCGGGAGCCGGCCTCGTCGATCAGGTCGATCGCCTTGTCGGGAAGGTGCCGGTCCTGGATGTAGCGGTCGGCCAGCTCGGCGGCCGCGCGGAGCGCGTCGTCGGAGATCTGGCAGCGGTGGTGCGCCTCGTAGCGGTCGCGCAGGCCGCGGAGGATCTGAACCGTGTCGTCGATCGACGGCTCCTCCACCCGCACCTGCTGGAAGCGGCGCTCCAGCGCGGCGTCGCGCTCGAGGTACTTGCGGTACTCGTCGAGCGTCGTCGCGCCGATCGTCTGCAGCTCGCCGCGGGCGAGTGCGGGCTTCAGGATCGAGGCCGCGTCGATCGCGCCCTCGGCCGCGCCGGCCCCGACGAGGTTATGCAGCTCGTCGATGAAGAGGATGATGTCGCCGCGCTGCATGATCTCCTTCATCACCTTCTTCAGCCGCTCCTCGAACTCGCCGCGGTACTTGGAGCCGGCGACGAGGGCAGCCAGGTCGAGCGTGTAGATCTGCTTGTTCTTCAGTAGCTCCGGGACCTGATTCGTGGAGATGCGGGAAGCGAGGCCCTCGACGACGGCGGTCTTGCCGACGCCGGGCTCGCCGATCAGCACCGGGTTGTTCTTCTGGCGGCGCGAGAGGATCTGCATCACGCGCTCGATCTCGGTCTGGCGGCCGACGACAGGATCCAACTTGCCGTCTGTCGCAGCCTTGGTGAGATTGCGCCCGAACTGGTCGAGCAGCTTCGAGCTCTTCGCCTTCTCGCCGGAGCCTCCGCCGGAGCCCTGCTGGCGACGGCCGGGGCCGGAGAGCATGCGGATGATCTCGTTGCGGATCTTCTCCGCGTCGGCGTCGAAGTCGAGCAGGATGCGCGCCGCGACGCCTTCGTTCTCGCGCACGAGCCCGAGCAGGATGTGCTCGGTGCCGATGTAGTTGTGGCCGAGCGAGAGCGCCTCGCGCAGCGCCAGCTCGAGCACCTTCTTCGCTCGTGGCGTGAACGGGATCTGTCCGGTGGTGACCTCGTCGCCCTGGCCGACGATGCGGGCGACCTGCGCGCGCACCTCTTCGACCGTGATGTCGAGCGACTCGAGCACGCGCGCAGCGAGACCCTCCTCCTCACGCAGGAGACCGAGGAGGATGTGCTCCGTGCCGATGTAGTTGTGCTTGAGGGCCCTGGCCTCGTCCTGCGCTAGGACTACTACCTGGCGAGCCCGTTCTGTGAATCGCTCGAACAACCTGTCGACCCTCCTTCCAACTCAGCTTCGGAGGTAGGGCCAATCCCCCCTCCGAGTCGAAGGTCTGCACCCATGGTATCGGACGGCCGCGCCGTCACCGGGAGCGCGCCGCAGGACCACCCGGGGAGAACTAGTCGGAGGTGAGCCGCAAGACCGCGGCGACGGTCAGCAGCAGGATCTTCAGATCGAGCCAGAGCGAGAAGTTCTCGATGTAATAGTTGTCCCACTCCGCGCGGTCCGCGATCGACGTCTGCCCGCGCAGACCGTTCACCTGCGCCCAGCCCGTGATTCCGGACTTGACCCGCTGACGATCGGCGTACCGGTACACGGAGCTGTCGAACACCGCCGCGTACTCGGGACGCTCCGGGCGTGGGCCGACGAGGCTCATGTCGCCCGCGGAGGACGTTGAACAGCTGTGGCAGCTCGTCGAGCGACGAGCGGCGCAAGAAGCGGCCGACGCCCGTGCGGCGGTCCGCTCCTTCGACACCGCCTGGAGCAAGGCCGTCTCTGAGGCCATGATGGCTTCCTGGGGCTGCTCGGCGAGTCGCATCGTCCTGAACTTGAGCATGTCGAACTCGACCCCGTCGCGGCCGACTCGTCGCTGCCGGAAGAGAATCGGCCGACCGAGCGACAGCAACGTCGCGACGCCGGCTGCCGCGATCACGGGTGCCAGCAGGACGATCAAGCACGAGGCTGACGAGGCGGTCGGCAAGGTACTTGACGACGAAGTGCAGGCCACGTGGATCCGAGGGATGCGCCGAGACGAGCGGCAGGCCGCCGACGTGCTCGACCGAGAGGCGTGTCGTCGTGCGCTCGTAGAGCCGCGGGACGACGGCCACGGCGACGCCGAGCTCCTCGCAGCGGCGGACGAGCCTCAGTAGCACGTCGTTCGGGGCGGTCGAGAAGGTGATGATCACCTGCTCGACGTCATGCGAGCGTACGACCTGCTCGAGGTCCCAGCTCGCACCGAGCACCGGCAGGACAGCTCCATCACTGTCCTCGGCCAGCGGCTCCTTGTCGAGGTAGCCGATCGGCTTCAGGCCGAGCTGCGGCATCTGCAGGAGCCGCTGCGCCGCCAGCCGGCCGACTCGTCCGGCACCGACGATCAGGGTCGGCCGCAGCCCTTCGCCGGCGACGCGGTCCTGCCGTTGCGACCAGTAGAGAGCCGTGCGCCCCGCGGTGAGGAAGGCGGTCGCGTACAACCAGAGCCGCAGCGACTGATCGATCGCGTCGGCGCCGGAGCCGGCGATTGCGGCGATCGCCAGCAGCAGGACCGCAGCGAAGCTCGTCGCCCCGACGACCCGTCGGAGGTCGTCGAACGTGCGAACGCCGAACCTCGCCCCGTAGAGGCCGCGAGCGCCCAGCAGAGAGAGGACGAGCAGGCAGTAGCCCAGCGTCCAGGTGCCGGAGACGGAGACGCCGGCAACAGACGCGCCGATCGCCGTCGCCGCTCCGGCGAGCGCGAGCATCGCGACGTCGGCCAGGAGACAGCCCAGGCGCCACGGGAGGTGGCGACCCAGGCCGTGCTCGAAGAGCCGCCGCTCTGGGCGCGCCGAGAGGTCGTGGAAGGTATCCACGGTCGGCGCCGGGTCGACAAGCTGAGCCATCGCAGGTCCTGACTAGTTCTCTGAGCCCGGATTAGGAGCGAGCTCGTCCGAGACGCCTGAAGCCCCAGCCCATCAGGAGCAGCACGAACGCGCCGGCCGTCAGAAGCGCGAGGTCGACGCCCGTGAACGGCAAAGTCCCGCGGGACTTCCCGGCCACGGAGACGTTCTGACCGATCTTCTTCTTGACCTCGGCGCGGAATCCCGGCGTCACCGTCGGGCTCCCGTATCCCTGAATGACTGCGCTGTTCAGCGCACCCTGCAGATCGCTGGAGCTGTAGACCTTGTCCAGCCGATTGTTGTCGGCATAGTCAGCGTAGATCTGACTCGGAGTAGCCGCCGACGCGGCCGAGACCACGACCAGAACCAACAAACCCGCCAGACCCAGCAGGCCCCCTTTGCCCTTTATCTTCATCTCCCCCATCTCCCTTTAGTGAGCTGCCGCATTTTTTTGTTTCCCCTTCATCCCTCTTCGACGTGAATTCGAGCTTTGAGTTGTCCCCGGCCCTGGAGCGGATCGTTCCCGCGCTTCCGGCTGCCTGCATCTGTGCGAGCGCGGTGGCGATCGCGTGGCATCACGACGGGAGCATCCTGGCGGCCGACTGGTTGCCGTACGCCTTCGGACTCGCCGTCCTGGTTACCACCGTGCTTCTCGCATCCCGCCCCCGTACCGCCCGACTTCCCCTTCTCGCCGCCGGATCCGTCGTCGCGCTCGGTGTGTGGACCGGCATTTCTGCCCTTTGGTCGCCGACACCGGACCTCGCGCGGGACGAATTCCTGCTCTGCACACTCTACGCGCTCTCACTGCTATTTCCAGTCCTGACGCTAAAAACTACCCGTGCCCGCATGACGGCTCTCGTCGTCGTCGCGTTCGCGCTCGGCGGCAGCGCCCTGGCAACTGCTCTGATGGTGCGTTTCGACGCCCAACCGGCGCTCCTCTTCACCGAAGGACGCCTCACCGCGCCGATCTCTTATGTGAACGCCCAGGCTGCGTTCTTCCTCCTCGGCTTCTGGCCGGCGATCGTGATCGCCGCGCGCAGAGGGACCAACGCGGGCGTCCGCGCGGTCGCGCTCGGCCTGGCTGCGGCGATGCTGGCCGGCTGGCTGATGACGCAGAGCAAGGGAGGCGGTATCGCGCTCGCCGCCTCCGCGCTCGTGCTGTTCGCCGTCGCACCGGGCCGCCTGCGGCTGCTGCTGCCCACGCTCGCCGTCGCCGGCCTCGTGTTCGCGCGGTACGACGCCCTGACGGCCCCTTTTCGCACGCAAGGGGACACGGCGGTTGCGCGTGATGCCGCCACCGCCGTCCTCGTAACGACGGCAACCGCGTTGGCCCTGGCAATCCCGTACGCGCTGCTCGACAACCGCCGGAGCGTTCCCGACCGCGTTCTGCGCGTGGCGCGTGTGGTCGTTGCGGCCGCAGCGGTTCTGGCGATCGTGGTCCTCGGCGCCTTCGCCGCGCCGAAGCTCGATGATCCGGGCAACACGCTGTCCGAGAAGTGGGAAGCCTTCAAGGGCTATGCGCCGGCCGCCAGCGGTAGCAGCCACCTCGTCAATCTCGGCTCGAACCGGTACGACTTCTGGCGGGTGAGCTTGAACGGCTTCGTCGACCATCCGGTCGGGGGTATCGGCGGCCGCGGGTTCGGGGCCGCGTACCTGGAGGACGCGAGAAGCGATGAGACGCCGGCGCGCGCGCACTCGCTGCCACTCGACGTACTCCTGGAGACGGGGGTGATCGGTGTCATCCTGCTCGTCGCCGGGCTTGGGCTTGTGCTCTTCGGACTGATCCGCCGGCGGCTGACCCCGGAAGGGGTCGCGGCGCTCGGCGTGACGGTGTATTTCGTCGTCCACGCCGGCGGTGATTGGATCTGGACCTTCCCTGCCGTGGGGCTGCCGGCGTTCGCTCTGATCGGCATCGGTCTTGCCGGCCCCGATCTCGGACGGTCGAGCGGGAAGAGCGCAGCGGTCGCCGCGACCGCCGTCGCCACGCTGGCGATCATCGGCTTCCTGCCTCCGTGGTTGAGCGCGCGCATCACGAGCTCGGCGCTGACCGGCGAAGTGAGCCCCGAAGCGCTCGACTGGGCGCGCAGGCTCGATCCGCTTGCAGTCGAGCCGTTGCTTGCCGAAGCAGCCCTCGCGCCTGAGCCGGCGGAGTCCGTGCGACCGCTCGAAGAGGCCGTCGACCTACAACCGCGTGCGGTAGGCCCCCGCGTCGAGCTTGCCCGCGTCTATCTCGCACTCGGGCGACGCGACGACGCCCGGAGACAGCTCCTGGCGGCGAAGCAACTCTTCCCCGGAGACGAAGAGATCGCGGCAGCCCTGAGGCGAACCAGCGCGCCCGCGCCGTAACGCCGGCCTCTAGAGGGCGCCCATCCCTCTAACGGGGGACTGGCGTCAAGGGGGTTCCGAGGCCCTCCGATGGTCGTCGCATGACCATCCGCCGCCTGCACGACCTCGTTGGGCGCCGCACGCTCTGGGCTACCCTCATCACCGCACTTGCAGTTGCCACCGTCACAGGCACCGTGACCACCTCTTCCAACGCGGCTTCTGCCGCCTCCGCAGCTACGTCTCCCTATGCCGGGCGCGTCGGCGTCAACGGCCATCTCATCTGGGTGGGAGCGGACGAAATCGCCAAGCAATATTCCAGGGCTCGCGCGGGCGGCGTCGAGTGGGTACGAGAGGAATTCCGCTGGGACTCCGCCGAGCCCAAGCAGGGCCAGTGGGATTTCTCGCGCGGAGACGCGCTGTTCACCGGCGCCTCGAAGGCAGGAGTGAACGTGCTCCTGCTCCTCGACTACGGAGCAACCTGGGCGAACTGGACCGATGCTCAATTCGGCAACTACGCGGCGAAGGTCGCGGCTCGCTACGGCGTCAACGGCACGTTCTGGCAGCAGCATCCGGAGCTCGCCGCGCGACCCCTGACCAGGATGGAGATCTGGAACGAGCCGTACATGCCGGGCCCGTATCTCGCGCCCGCACGCTACGCGAAGCTCGTGCGGGCGACGTCACAGGCTGTGCGTGCCGTCGGCAAGAACATCCGGCTCGCCGCCAACGTGGACACAGGGGACTATGCGCTGGGGAAGCAGAACTACTTCGAGCAGCTGATCGCAGCGGATCCCAAGCTCCATGAAGCGATCGACGCCTGGTCGCTGCATCCCTACAGCCAGGAGTGCGGGCCGTACGCGGTCAATGCCACGTGCACACAGCTCGCACAGGCCTGGCGCTTCGATCGCGTGACGCTCTTCCGCGACCTCGCTACGCAAAAGGGCGTGTCGCGGCCGCTCTGGCTGACCGAGTTCGGCTGGTCGACCTATGCCGGCGGAGGCGTCAGCGAGGCGACCCAGGCGGCGTGGACACGCGACGCCGTCAAGCGGGCGATCCTCGACTGGGGCTCCTTCGTCGAGCTGGTCTTCGTCTACCAGTGGGATCGTGACAACGGGAATGGGAAGGAGCAGAGCTACGGCCTGCGCCGGGCCGATGACAGCTCGAAGCCGGCCTGGACCGAGCTCGCGAACCTCGTAACGGCCTCGGGCGGGGCCCCACCGCCGCCGGCCGGAACTCCGACCCCGCCAGCCCCTGCACCTGCACCCGCGCCTGCACCAGCGCCTGCACCCGCACCAGCGCCTGCACCCGCACCCGCGCCCGCACCTGCGCCCGCACCGAAGCCCGCACCGCCGGCAGCTGCGCCCCCGGCTGCGACGCCGAAAGTGAAGCCGAAGCCCAAGCCGGGACCGCGTGGGAGCACGAACGAGGTCCGATCGACGTCGTCTGCGAAGCGGATGACGCCCGGCCGGTTGCCGCAGTGGTTCTGGCCGTGGGCTCGCTGGAAGCTCGGCCACGGCGAGTTCAGCGGTGCTCGCGCCGCCAGCCCGAAGACGAGACCCCACGGCGCTCCGGCGAAAATTCCCGCCTGGGCGTGGCGCCGGCTGTCGCTCACCTGGTCTGCATAGTTCTGCTCTAGCCGCGGGCGTCAGCCGACGCCCGCGGCTACTGTCCGCTCGATGACCGGGCCAGGGCGTGCGAGACTGCTTGGTGATCAGGCGGCGATCCTCGGCGGCGTTGCAGCCCTCACGCTCGTCCTCGGCGTGCTCTTCCTCGGCAGCGAGAGCATCTGGCTCGACGAGTCGTTCAGCGTCGCGGCTGCCCGGCTCTCGTGGCCCGGGCTCTTCGACCTGATCGGCGACAGTCAGGCGAACATGAGCCTGTACTACGTGCTGCTCCACGTTTGGCTCTCGCTCGGCGAGAGCGAGTTCACTGTTCGCGCGCTCTCCGTCCTGTTCGCGGCGGCAGCCCCACCGACGCTCTATCTGCTCGTCAAACGTCTCTTCGACAGGCGCACCGCGGTCATCGCAGCAGTCCTGCTCGCAATCAACGCCTTCTTCCTCCGGTACGCCCAGGAAGCGCGTGGCTATGCCCTGCTCGTCTTCCTCGTCACGCTTGCGACCTACCTGCTCGTCGTGGCGGTCCAGGACCGTTCCAGAGCCGCGACTGCGGGCTACGTCCTGGTGGCCGCGCTCGCGACCTACGTTCACGTCTTTGCCGGCTTCGTCGTCCTCGCCCACGCGGTCGCCCTCCTGTTCTCGCGCCCCGATGTCCCCCGCCGGTGGCTGCTCGGTGTGCTCGGCCTCTGGGGATTGCTCGTCGCTCCTCTGGCACTCCTGTTTCTGGGCCAGGACTCCGGCCAGATCGACTGGATCACCACACCCGGGCCGACCGACGTCGTCGCCGCACTGGCCAAGCTCGCCGGCGGGCCCTTATCCGCCATCGCCTACCTCGGCTTCTGCGGGGCCGCACTCTTCGGGATTCGCCGCATCAGCGCCCGTAGCGGTCGCTGGCCGGTGACGCTCATCTTCGCCTGGCTTGCGATTCCGCTCCTGCTCAGCCTTGCGATCTCGGCTGTGAAGCCGATCTTCGTCGCCGTCTACCTGATCGTCTCCCTGCCGGCGCTCGTCACCCTTGCCGCGCTCGGGATCGGATCGCTGCCGCGCCGACCGACCGCGGTGGCGGCAGTCGTGCTCGCTCTGGTGCTGCTCGCGGTCGACCTCGGTGCGGGGTACGACTCCGAGCACGAGAGCTGGCGCGCTGCGACGTCGTACGTCCTTGCCCGCTCGCGTCCCGGCGATCGGGTCGCGTTCTACGCGCCGTACACGCGCATTCCGTTCGAGTACTACCGGAGGCAAAGTGCTGCGGCGGAAGCCTCCCCGATCCCGATCTATCCTCCCGACCGTCTGGGACAACTGTCGTTGGCGGCGGCGAACCTGGCGGGCACTCCGGCGGCAGCGACCGACTCGATTGCGAGCGAAGGACGCGTCTGGCTCGTCGTCAGCCATGCGGAGGACGCCGAGGTCGCCGAGCTCGACCGTACGCTCGGATCCCGCGCCCGGTTGGTCTCCGACCAAGCCTTCACCGGGATCGACGTCCGCCTCTACGAACTCGCGCGCCCATGAGTTCGCTTCCGCTCGAGGGGTCGCTCTTTCGAGCCGCCACGAGAGGTTTCCTCCAGATCTTCGGAGGGCGTGCGATTGCGCTCTCCGTCCAGTTCGTTGCCTTTGGCCTCCTCGCGAGCTATCTCGGCCCCGAACTGCTCGGCGTCTACACGCTCGCGCTCGGGCTCGTCGTCATCTTCAGAGTGATCCCGACGTTCGGCTTCGACCCGATCGTCACCCGCGAGATCGCCCAGCATCCCGAGTCCGAAGCGGAGCTGATCCCGAGCACCGCGCTTCTGAGAGCCCTCCTAGGCGTGATCTCGTACGGCCTGCTTGCCCTCACACTCCTGGTCGGCGGCTACGACTCGCGCACGACGACCTCCGTGCTCATTGCCGGCGGCGTCTTGCTGCTGCTCTGGACCGAGACGTTCCGCAATTCGCTCTCTGCGAGGCTCACCCTCGGCTGGGTCGCGATCGCGGACGCGCTCGAGGCCATCGTCACGCTCATCGGCGTCGCCTTGCTCGTGACACAGAACGCCAGCGTCAACGCCTTTCTCTGGCTCTACGTGGCCGCCAAGGCGATCAACAGCGTCGTCATCGTCAGCGCCGCCATCCGGATCGCGCCACCGTCACGACGGCTGCGCTTCGGCCTCTGGCGACCGCTGCTCGTCGCGGCGACGCCGATCGGGGTGGCAGGCGTCCTCATCACGCTCTACACGATGTCGGGAATCGTCGTCCTCGACCGGCTCAAGAACGCCGGCGAGGTCGGCCAGTTCGGCGCTGCGTTGAGGTTCTTCGACGTGATCCTGCTCGTTCCCGCGCTCGCCCTCGCGGTGTTGCAACCGATTTTCGCCCGCAGCTTCCTGGAACCGCACGAGGTTCTCCAACGCCGCTATGGCCGGGCGATCAAATTCGTGCTGGTCCTCGCCGTTCCGATCTTCGTGCTGGGCGCGATGACTGCGTCTCGCCTGTTACCGATCATCCCCGGTTTTGAGGAATACGGATCGGCGGGCACCGTTCTCGCGATTCTCGCGCCGGCTGCCGCCCTGTCGTTCCTGGCGGCGATCGTTCAAGCTGCTCTGCTGGCGGGACACCAGCAACGAGCCCTCCTCCTCACATCCCTCGCCGGCTTCGGCGTCAACCTGCTCATGCTCGTGCTCCTCGTTCCGGCCTTCGGGGCCTACGGCGCCGCCGCGGCGATGACGGCGACCGAGGCCGTCGTCGTGATCCTGTCTCTCGGGTATGCAACTCGTCGACTCGGGCTCGTTGCCCCGCTCGACCGGCTGATCCGGCTGCTACCGGCCTCGGCGGTGCTCGCGGTGGTGGTCGCGCTGGGATTCGCCTTGCCTCCACTCCTGCAGCTCGTGCTCGGTCTGATGGCTTATGTCCTCGCCCTTCCGCTCACTCGTGGTGTCTCGCGGCAGGAGCTGGCCGGCGCAATCGGCGCCGCTTCGGCGGGCCGCCTCGGCGCCGAGAGCGACGAGGACATCGTCCTGCCCACCACACTCTCTCGATGAAGCTGCTCATGCTCGCGGGAGAGCCCGTCGAACCGCCGAACTCGGGCTTGCGCCTACGGATGCTGCACCTGGCGCGCACGCTCGGTGGGAGCTTCGACGTTGAGGTAGCAGCACTCGAGGCTCGAGCGTCGCCAGGCACGGAATCGTTCACAGTCATCGATGCGGGCCGCCAGCGCGGCTCGCTGCACGCCTTGCTCACGTCGATGCGGCGCCCCTACGTGGCGGCCCGCCTGGACTCCCCGGCGATGCGGAACCTCGCCGCGCGAGCCACGTGGAGGACGGTTCAAGCCGAGCAGCCGTTTCTCGTCCCCGCAGCGCTGCGGGCGAACGTCCCCGTGGTCATGGACGCCCACAACATCGAGGCCGACGTGCTGCGTCGAATCGCGCAGGAGGAGCCACGACGACTGCACCGGCTGCGGTGGGCGTGGGAGGCGGCAAAGACCGAGCGCTTCGAGGCCGCCGCCGTCAGCGCCGCGGCAGCGGTCGTCGCGACCAGCGACGAGGACGCGGCCGTCCTCGAGTCCCTCGGCGCCCGCCGGGTCGTGGTCGTCCCGAACGGAGTCGATACAGCTGCGCTGCCGGCCGGTACCGTCGAACCGGGAGCGATGCTGCTCTACGTCGGGCACTTCGGCTATCGGCCGAACAGCCTGGCCGCCGCCGAGCTGATCGACGAGATCCTGCCTCGTGTGCGCGCGAAGCTGCCGACGGCCTCGGTGCGTCTCGTCGGCCGAGCACCGTCGAAGGATCTGCGCGCCCGCGCGGGTGAGTCGGTCGAGGTGTTTGCGGACGTCCCCGATGTCGTCCCGCACCTGCGCGCAGCACGAGCGCTCGTGGTCCCGTTGAGGGCAGGGGGAGGAACCCGGCTGAAGGTGCTCGAAGCGCTGTCCGCGGGCCTTCCTGTCGTCTCGACGGCGTTCGGCGTCTCGGGGCTCGAGGTAACGGACGGCGAGCACGTGCTCCTCGCTGAGACGCCCGCCGACCTGGCCCGCTGCGCGACCCGCGTGATCGAAGACGACGCACTCGCGCGTGAGCTCGCCCACAACGGTCGGCGGCTGGTCGAGCAGCGGTATGACTGGTCAGTCGTCGCCGGCCCGCTGGTCGCTCTGCACGAGGAGCTGGGACGTTGACATCGGCGCCCTCGCTGACGGTCGTGGTGCCGACGTACGAGTCGATCGAACACGTCCAGGCGCTGCTCGAAGCGCTGTCCGCGCAGGCCAGCTCGGCGAGTCCCTTGCCGGTGGTGGTCTCCGACGACGCCTCGCCGCAGCCGATTGCACCTCGCCTCGGGAGCGCTTACGAGGGAATCGCGCTGGAGGTCGTGCGAAGCACGCGAGAACGGCGGGCCGGGTGCGGCCCGGAACAGAGCCCTCGAGCGCGTGCGGACCGAGTGGGTCGCCTTTCTCGACGCCGACGAAGTTCCAGGGAGCGACTGGCTGGCGACCGTGACTCAGCTGTGCGCCACGACGGATGCCGACGGTTTCGAAGGCCGCGTCGTGATGCCGGCCGGCAGCATCTCGCCGTTCACGCACGCGACCGAGTCCGAGTTCGCACATCTCGGCGGCAACGTCGTCTACCGCACCGAGCTGCTCCGAACGGCCGGAGGCTTCGACGAGCGGTTCTTCGACCCGGCGCGGAAGCTGCACTTTCGGGAGGACCTCGAGCTCTTCTTCCGGCTCGAGAGCGCCGGTGCGAAGATCGTCTACGAGCCGGCGCTGATCGCTCACCACCCGCCACTCGAGCGCTCGTTCCGCACTCCTGTGCGGCTCGCTCGCCGCTACTACTTCGATCCCTTGGTCAGTCGCGAGCATCCTGACGCCTTCAGGAGCTTCTCCGGCACGCGGAAGCTCGGCCCGATCTCACTCCGCCGAGCTCGCCATCTTGCGGCTCTGTCGCTGATCGTTTCCCTGGTGGTGCTCGCAACGGGCATCGCGCTGCGGAGCACTCCCGTGCTGCTGGCCGGAGCCATCGCTCTGGCGACCACGTGGGCGGCCAACGTCGTCGCACTCGGATACCGGCGCTCGGTTCGACCGGCAGACGTGCCTCCGCTCGCACTCGTCGCGCTGCTCGTCCCGTTCGTCTATCTCTGGCACTACTACCGCGGCGTCCTCACCTTCCGGCACAGACCCAGGCTCTGAGACCGTGACTGCCGACAAGGACACGCCGCTGGTCTCGCTGATCGTCGTCACCTACAACGACGAGCAGCTTCTACCCCGGTTCTTCGAGCACCTGGCGGCAACGACGTACCCGAACTACGAGGTGATCGCCGTCGACAACGACTCGGCAGACGGAACCCAGGCCTATCTGCGCGCTCGCGCGCCCACGGTCAAGACGATCTCGAACGACGTCGGAGTCGGCTTCGGCAAGGCCGCGAATCAGGGAGCAGATGTCGCCGCCGGGGAGCTGCTCCTCTTCATGAACGCCGATGTCTTCGTCACCCCGGACTGGCTGGAGCGGCTCGTCGCGCACACGTTGAAGGAGCCGGACGTCGGAATTCTCAGCCCCACAGTCCTCCCTCCCGCGCTTGCCGATCGGCCGGTGACGACCGGCACAGCGGAGACTGCGGCCGTACCGGGCTGCGCCATGATGGTGCGCCGCTCGACGTGGTCCCAGCTCGGAGGATTCGACCCCGTCTACTACCTCTACTGGGAGGACACCGACCTCTGCTGGCGCGCCTGGCTCGGCGGCTGGCGAGTTCTGGAGGCGCTCGATGCGAAGGTCGTGCACCTGGAGGGCGGCAGCGGTGGTGGCAAGAAATGGGTCACCGAGGAGATGCGGAACGGCATCTACACGCACGTGAAGCTCCTCCGCTGGCGGAAGGCCGCCCCCGCTCTCGCCGGTCTCGCACTGGAGACGATCGCGGAGATGCTGCTGCGACGCCGCCTCTCCGTGGGTCAGGCGTGGGTCTGGAACGTCCGCCACCTTCGCACGACGCTGGCGACGCGACGCGAGCTCCAGGCGGAGTCGACCGGTGACCGCGCCGCTCTCGAGCGCAGGATCTCCGGTCATCGACGACGCCAAGTGCGGGAGCGCATCGCCGGCTGGAGGGCCGAGCGCTCGCGCTGAGGCTAGGAGGGTTTGGCGGAATGTCGCTCGTCGCTGGGGTGCGATGCTCGTTCCGAGGCAAGGACGCAGGGAGCGCCGATAGCCGAAGCTATCGGCGCGACTGAGGACGCAGCATCGGGGCGAGCAGCGCGGCCCAGCGACTCAGCCGATATTGCGCCAAACCCTCCTAGGCCCGCGCGAGCACGCTGCGGTACACGTTCAGGACGGCGTCGATCATCGAGTCCACCGAGCGAGCCGCCAGGATTCCGTGAGCCGCGCGGCTCAATGCGGGCAGCTCCGCTGCCATCCGTTGGATCTCTTCGACCCACGGCTCTGGATCGCCGGTCGGCAACACTCGGATGCCCGCGGTCAGGGCGGCGAGGTCGGCGTGCGGACCGATGTCGGACGCGAGCACCGGCAAGCCGCTGCTCAACGCTTCGAGCGGGACCAGCGGGGCACCCTCGAACCGCGCCGGGCGTCAGCAGCACGTGGGCGCGCGCGAGCGCGTCCCACGGGGGAGACACGAAGCCCGGGGTGTCGACCACGTCGGCGAGCCCGAGCTCTGCGACGCGTTCACGAACCACCGCCGTCATCGGGCCGCTGCCCGCGATCGACAACCGGAAATCGATCCCGCGGCGGCGCAGCGCGTCCGCGACGGCGACCACGAACAACGGATCCTTTTGCTCGTCGAGACGACCGAGAAACAGGAGCCGCAGGGGCTCCCCCTTCGCCAGACTGCGCTCCGCGAAGGGAACCGGCTCGACCGCGTTGTGCACGACGTAGATCGGACGTGCGGATCCCCAGTGCTCCTCGGCCTCGCCCCGACTGCTCTCGCCGCAGACAACGAGCGCACTCAGCTTGCGATTCGCACGTCGCCGGACGGTCTCCCAGAGCCTGCGCCGGTTGCGCAGCATCGGCAGGTGATCGGTCGAGACACTCGGACGCCCCCACGGCAAAAGCAGCAGCCAGCCACCGCGGAAGGAAAACGGCTCCGGAAAGTTCCAGTGCAGGAGATCCGGACGATGCTCGGCGATCCGCTTTCGTAGGACTGGTGCGGCGATCGGCCCGCGAACGAAAAATGCCTGGACGGACTGCCGGGCAAGCTGCCGCGCCAGCGATACGTCTGTCTCCGTCCGCCGGCCGACCAGTGCAACTCGGACCTCGACGCCGCGGGCAGCAAGCCCTCCGGTAACGAGCCGAAGGTACTCCTCGGCGCCCGCGTTGACCCCCGAGATGGGATGTATGAAGAGGACCGACCGCAGGCCTGCCGCCGGTGCCGGCGTGCTCAATCCGTCACCGCAACGTCCTTCGCAGCGACTCTCGAGACGGCAGCGACCCAACCCACGATGAAGCCCAGCACGACCGAGTAGCGGTAGTCGATACCTCCGTACGCGGCCGTGAGCTCGATGAGCATCAGGCCGGGGACCGCGGCCGCAACCGCAAGGGTGATCGCTCTCAGGCGTCCGTCGCGCAATCGCTCGGAGAGGCGGTAGCCGGTCACGATCAGCGTCAGCAGGAGGCTGACATACGCCACGACGCCCAGGAGGCCGCTCCGCATCCATTGCATGAGGAAGCCGTTGTGCACGTACGTCCGCCCGCCCTCCCATTCGAATGACAACGGGTGCGTCGCACGCCAGGGCACTCCAAAACCAAGACCTCCCACAGGATGCGCCCTGAGCTCCGCCAGGACGTTGACCTGCTCGTCGATGCGATAGCGATCCTCCGTGTTGGCGACCAGGCGCGACGGCTCGAGCGTGAGCGCACGTTGGGCCACCGATCCCTCGAGCTCGCGTGAGCCGACGAACTGGACCGAGATATAGCCCGCAGTGACCGCGACGATCAACATCGGGACGAGGAGCCGCCAACCGCGGGCCCCGCTTCCGAGCAACACGACGAGGAGCAGCGCGAGCAAGGTCCCGATCCAGAAGCTCCGGCGGAAAGAAAGTGTGAGAGTGACGAGCGCCAGGACGGAAGCGCCGCGAACCCACCAGGCAAGGGGCACGTGCTTGACGGCGGCGGCGACCACCGTCAAGACCAGGAGCAAGAGCAAGACGTTCGCCGCGGGCTCGTAGAAGGTGATCGTGGTGTTTCCGTAGGGACGACCGCCACCCGTCACCCAGGACACGAGTCCCTCGACCGACTTCACGATCGCAAGGATCACGCCTCCGAGCGCGATCGCAAGCGCCGTCCCGGCATCTCGAACCAGGTTGACGACGAGGATCGGGAGGATGATGAGCGGAAGCAAGGGCCTGAGCGCATTGAGGTAGTCGATCGGAGCGGCACCGGCCAAATAGCCGGTCATGAGGCCCCCGAACCCTGCCACCGCAATGAGCAGCAGCGGCAGCGTGAACGGACTGGGCAGGAGCGTCGGACGGCGGCTCAGCATCAGGTGGATCGCAGTTCCGGCCAGGAGGAGCGCGAACACGATTTCGGCGATCGACGGCGGACCGGCATAGAGAGCCTGACGTCCCGGCAAGAATCCCTGCGCGTCGTCCTCGAAGAGGATGACGGCCACCACGAACACGCCCAGCACCACGCGGGGCCGCAGCAGCAGCAGGAACGCCGCGATGCCTCCGAGCGGCAGCAGCGCCGGGAGGGCGCTCTCGGCTGACGCGGCGAACGCGCTCCCCAAAATCACGATCGCGCTCCCCAGACCTACGACGATCGGGCCGGCACGTCTCAACCGTTCTGTGGCTTGTGGGCCGGCGAGATCCATTTTCAGGCGGCCCTGGTGAGCTTCTTCACCCGTAGCCGTTGCGGGTGCTGATCGATGACCTTGTCCACCAGCTCGCGCAGGGCGGCGCGAAAACGGCCGGCCGAGAATCGCTGCGCGTCGGACGCGATCGCCGCCTCGTCGAGGTGCTCGTCCGCAGCTCTGCGAATCGCCGTCCTCAGGTCGGCGACCGTCGCGGACTCGAGCAGCCATCCGGTCCGGCCGTGAGCGATGATGTCGAGCGCCCCGCCCTGCGCAAGCCCGATCACCGGCGTACCGCAGGCTTGTGCTTCCGCCATGGCAATGCCGAAGTCCTCATTGGCAGGAAACACGAGGGCGCGAGTTGCGCGATACAACTCGCGCAGCCGTTCGTCGCTGACGGTCCCGAGAAACGTGACGTTGTCCGGCGCGCTGGCGCGAAGCGACCTCTCGAGGTGCCCTTCGCCCACGACAAACAGGCGCTGCGGAAGCCCGCGAAATGCTTCGACGACCAGATCCGCGCGCTTGTAGCTCACGAGTCGGCCCACATAGAGGTAGTCGTCGCCGCGCTCGCCCGCAGGGGTGAAGAAGTCGGTGCGGACGGGCGGATGGATCACCTCGGCTCGGCGACCGTACGCCGCCTGGATTCGGGAGGCGACCGCCGAAGAGTTGGCGGCGAAAGCCGTGACGCGTTCCGACGTTGCACGATCCCACCGCCGGAAGTACCCCATCGCCGGCCGCGCGAGCCAACGCGCCGAACGAGGGATCCTCGCGGCCTCCGAGTTGAAGTCCCACGCGTAGCGCATCGGCGTGTGGCAGTAACAGACATGCGGAATCGACGCCTCGACCCGAACTGCCTTGGCGCAGGCATGGCTGCTGGAGAGGACGACGTCGACATCCCGGACAGCCTCCCGGAAGCGCCAGGCGGCCGGCATCAGCGGCAGGAGCACCTCGTGCCGGCGGGTCGCTGCCGGCAATCGCTGCAGAAACGACGGCTCGGCACGGGCAAATGCCGCCGGGACCGCCTCCCGGTCGACGACGCTTGTCAGCAGACGCGCGTCGGGAAACTCGAACAGCATCTGCTCGACACAACGCTCGGAGCCTGCAAAGCGCACCAGCCAGTCGTGCGCAATCGCAACCCGCACGTCAGCTGCGTCGCTCCGCCCGGCGCTCTTCAGTCTCAGGCGGCGAAGGCTCGCTGCCTGCCTTCCGACGAGCCGGCTGCTTCGGCTCGCGGTGCTGGGTCGGAATCGGGCGCAGCCTTTGAGGCATCGGAGCCTCTCGAGGCTCTCTCTGGGGGGCCGTTTCAGGCGGTACGGGTGTCGCCAATCTGCTCGGACGGCCACCCGAGCGGGTCGCCCCGTAGACCCCGTAGCCATACGCGCTCGTGACCGACGCGCCGGTGGCGACGACACCGAGGATGTCGGCCGGCGCAGTCTCGAGCATGCGCCGAAGGTCGACCAGCATCTGACGCCTGACCAC
The DNA here is from genome assembly GCA_963820565.1 of uncultured Gaiellaceae bacterium. GTDB lineage: Bacteria > Actinomycetota > Thermoleophilia > Gaiellales > Gaiellaceae > Gaiellasilicea. Next base: position 138,818 of record CAWGAD010000004.1, on the reverse strand, counting down.
GCCGAGTCGGCTCACGACCAGAAGCGCATCGACCTTGGCGCTCAGAGCCATGGCATCACCGATCGGAAGCGTCGGCGGTGCGTCGATCAGAATCAGGTCGGCTCGCTCGCGCAACGCCTCCAAGATCGAATCGAGCGATCGACTCGTGACGAACTCGCCGGGGTCGAGTGGGTTCGGGCCTGAGGGCAGCACGTGCAGCGTGCCACTCTGCGCGCCATCCCGACCTGCTGGGCGGTCGGGTTCGGGTGCCCCGATCCGGGCCGGCATGAGCGCTTCGTTCAGGTTCACCGTGCCGAGCGCAACGTCCGTCAGCCCCGGCAGCCGCTCGGCGTGGAACAACCGGGCGATGAACGGCCGGCGTAGGTCGAGATCGACGAGAATCACGCGCCGGCCGGTGCGCGCGAACGCGACGGCGAGGTTGGCGATCGTCGTCGACTTGCCTTCCTTCTCGATCGCGCTCGTCACCATGATCGTTTGTGCGCCACGGTCGATGTTCGCAAAGTCGATGTTGATCCGAGCCATGCGGAAGGCCTCGGCCTCGATCGAATCCGGATCCTCCAGCATGGCAATGCGCGCGGTCTGTTGACGGGGTGGGCGCGGCAACTGCCCCAGCAGAGGCAGTCCGAGCGACCTCGTCAACTCCTCGGTCGTGCGCACGCGCGTATCGATCGCCTCGGCCAGGAAGACCAGAATGAGGCCGAAGCCAAGACCGAGCACGCCCGCGATGAGACCGGCGCGCATCGGCCGTGGCTGTACCTGGAATGCTTCGTCGGCTTCTCTCGTGACCAGCGCATTCGACGTCTGGAGGGTCTCGATCGTCTGCAGCTCCTGTTCCTTGCTCACCAGGGTCTGGTAGAGCGCCGACTCCTGGTCTCCGGAGGCTCGGAGCTCCTCGATCCGCTGCCTGACGTCGGTCCGCAGACGGGAGATTGCGGTCGTGTCGAGCTCGCCGCGATAGACGGCGAACTGGCGGGCGTACTCGTTCGTCAGGTCGACCGCTAGCTCGGGCTCACGATCCCGGATTTCGACCGAGAGCAGGTCGACGTTCGGTTCCGCCTCGATCGAGGTCATCGCCAGCAGCTCGTGCGGGCTCCGACTGAAGAGTCCGAGAGCTCGGAGCGTTCGCCTCGCCACTTCCGGTGACTCCGCCAGCCTCGCCTGCGTCTGCGCAAACCGGTGTGGATCCTGGTACGAGCCCGGATCGACGTTGCCGGTCAGCGTCAGCGCCAGGTTTTCGCGCTTGACGAGCACGCTCGCGTCGGCCGCGTACAGGGGTGACTGCGAGCGGGAGACGAGGACGGTGACCAACGGCAGGACGATGAGGCTGATCAGGAGCACGCCTTTGCGACGTGCGAGCGCCGAGAAGAAATCGCTGAGCGTCGAAATGCTCGGCTGCTGGATTGATGTAGTCCTGGGCAATGGTTCCGATCCGGGATGGACCCTCGTCGTATGGTAGTTGGAATTCTGTGGAAAAGCCCTTGGCCCTGCCTCGCACGACGACGGCTGGAGACTCAGCTCGTCCCGCGCACCCCGCCGCGCAATGGTAGGCGGCGGACAGCCGTCCGGAGAGACCGACGTTTTCGAGATCGTCGTGATCTGCACGGGCAACCGCGCCCGCAGCCCGCTCGTCGAAGCGTTCGTCCGTCAGCTGACCGCGGACCTGCCCGTACGTGTTCACTCGGCCGGGACCCAGGACGTTGGAGCCATGCCGGCACTCGCCAACGCCGTCTCCGCCGCGAGGCGTTGGGGCATCGATCTCTCGCCGCACCAGTCTCGCAACGTGCGCGGCGTCGACCTGGCACGTGCCGATCTCGTCCTTGGCTTCGAGCTGTCGCACGTCTCGATGGCCGTGATCGAATGCGGAGCGGCCCGAGACCGCACCTTCACGTTGCCCGAGCTCGTCGCGCTCCTGGAACGGGCCGGCGACTCGGATCTGCCCGACATCGTTCCACGCGCTCGCGCGCGCATCTCGCTCGCACACGAGGCGCGCACTCCGAGAACCGAGGATCGGATTCCGGAAATCGCAGACCCGCTCAATGCCAGTGAGCGACAGTTCGGTGTGACCGCGTCGCTCCTTCGCGACCTCTCGTACCGCCTCGTCGTCTCGCTCTTCTCGCCGCGGGCGTGAGCGGCGCGACCGAGGCTTGAAGATTGCCGAGCGCAGACTACGATGCGACGCGGCGAGCACACTGCCATGCGAATACTCGTAACGGGACATCACGGATACATCGGGTCGGTCACGGTCCCCGCGCTCGTCGCGGCGGGGCATGACGTCGTCGGCGCGGACACGCGCTTCTACGAAGGCTGCGACCTCTACAACGGGGTCGCTCCCGCCGAAGACCGCCGGGTCGACGTTCGTGATCTCACCGCCGCAGACCTGGACGGCTTCGATGCCGTCGTCCATCTCGCGGCCCTCTCGAACGATCCTCTGGGCGACTTCGCGCCGGAACTGACCGCCGAGATCAACTACGCCGCCACGCTCTCAGTTGCACGAGCGGCGCGCGAGGCGGGAGTCGAACGCTTCGTCTTCGCCTCCTCGTGCAGCATGTACGGGACTCAAGGAACCGGCGCGCCCGTGGACGAGGACGCTCCGCAGCAACCGTTGACTGCGTATGCGGAGTCGAAGGTTCGGTCGGAGCGCGAGCTCGCATTGCTCGCCACCGACGACTTCTCGCCGATCTTCATGCGCAACGCGACGGCGTACGGCGCTTCCCCGCGGCTCCGGCTCGACATCGTCCTGAACAACCTCGTCGGCTGGGCCGTCACCACAGGGAGCGTGAAGATCATGAGCGACGGCACGCCCTGGCGGCCGCTGGTGCACGTCCAGGACATCGCGGCCGCGACCGCAACCCTGGTCGGTGCGCCCCGGCAACTCGTGCACGGCAAGGCGTTCAACATCGGTGGGAGCGAGGAGAACTACCAGGTGCGGGAGCTCGGCGAGATCGTCCACGAGACCGTGCCCGGCTGCACGGTCGAGTACGCGGGCACGGGCGACCCCGATCCCCGCAGCTACCGCGTCGACTTCGGCCTGTTCGCACGGACCTTTCCGGAGTTCCGCTTCGAGTGGAACGCGCGCACGGGCGCCGCCGAGCTCCGCGACGCCTACCGGGAGTCTCGGCTGACCTTCGACGACTTCGAAGGCGACCGCTTCGTGCGCCTGCGCCGGCTGCGGCTGCTCCTCGATGGAGGTCGGCTGGACGATCGCCTCCGCTGGCAGCAGGCTGGGGCTGCCGCGTGATCTTCGCCCCGACGCGGGTCGTCGGAGCATTCATCGTCGAGCTCGAGAAGCGGACCGACGAACGCGGCTTCTTCGGCAGGTCGTTCTGCCGCCGCGAGTTCGAGGAGCACGGGCTGAACCCGGAAGTCGTTCAGTGCAACCTCTCTGTCAGCGCTCGTGCCGGCACCCTCCGCGGCATGCACTTGCAGCTGGCCCCGCACGAGGAGGCGAAGCTCGTCCGCTGCACCCAAGGTGCGCTGTATGACGTGGCGCTCGACCTGCGACCCGAGTCCGCGTCCTATCTGCGGTGGGTCGGCGTCGAGCTGACCGCCGAGAACCGGCGCATGCTCTACGTCCCCGAGGGGTGCGCGCACGGATTTCAGACGCTGTTGCCGAACACCGAAGCCTTCTACCAGGTCAGCGCCGCCTACTCACCCGAGGCGGAGCGGGGCTTCCGCTGGGACGACGCTGCCTTCGGGATCGATTGGCCCGAAGCGGGTGATCGCACCATCTCGGAGAAGGACGAGCAGTGGCCCGACTACGAGCCCGTGAACGTGCCCGCCTGATTGTCGGCGACCCCTACCAGACTCGCCAAGGCGGCGCGCCGGACTGCCAGAGCTCCTCGAGCACCATCTGCTCTCTGAGCGTGTCCATCGGCTGCCAGAAGCCCGAGTGCCGATAGGCGGCGGCATCGCCCGCGCTGGAAAGCAGCTCGAGCGGTTCCCGCTCCCAGGTCGACTGGTCGCCGGCGATCGCGTCCAAAGCTCTCGGCTCGAGCACGAAGAAACCCCCGTTGATCCAACCGGCCTCTCCCTCCGGCTTCTCGAAGAAGGCCGCGACGCGAACGCCGTCCGTCAACGCCAGCACCCCATATCGCCCTGGAGGCTGGACGGCGGTGACGGTCGCGACGGCACCCTTCTCGCGGTGGAAGTCGATCAGCGCAGTGATGTCGACGTCGCTCACACAGTCGCCATAAGTCATGCAGAAAGTCTCGTTGTCGAGATAGGGCGCTACGCGCTTCAAGCGGCCACCCGTCATCGTCGTGTCGCCGGTCTCCACGATCGTCACGCGCCACGGCTCTGCGTGCGACGTGTGAGCGGTGATCTCGTTCTTCGCCAGATCGATCGTGACGTCAGCCATCCGCAGGAAGTAGTTCGTGAAGTACTCCTTGATGATGTTGCTCTTGTATCCGGCGGCGATCACGAAGTCGGTGATGCCGTGTGCTGCATAGATCTTCATGATGTGCCAGACGATCGGCTTGCCCCCGATCTCGACCATCGGCTTGGGCCGGACGCCGGTCTCCTCGCTCAAACGCGTGCCGACACCGCCGGCCAGGATCACCGCCTTCACGATGCGAGACTCTAGCCCCTTGCGGGGAAAGCGGCGCTAACCGGTGTACTCGACGAACAACAGCTCGCCGCGGGCGGTGAAGTTCGCGGTGCGGGTGCAGCGGACGCGAACGCGTACGTCGCCGTTTCCAGACGTTCCGCTCACATAGTCCGCAAGCGCTCCGGTGGGAACGAGTCCGGCGTGGGTGAACTCGGCCGTACCGGTGCTGCGAGTCGCCAGCGTCACCCAGACGCTTGTCGTCCACCGCCAGATGTCCACGGTCTGAGTACACGTCGCCGAGTTCGCGCCGCGGTAGGTGGCGGTGAGCGACTGGAGCGAGTTGGGAACGCCGGTGATCACCCCGTACCAGGAGGTCGTCCGGGTGCCGGTGGTCGTGGAGTTGACGAGGTAGTAGTTGTTGTCGTCCGCGGCGAGCGAGGCGGCGTTGCCGCCTCCTGCGGTGCCGGTCTCCCGGACGACGGACGACGGGAACGCGCGGATGACAGCCGCGGCGACGGTGAAGGTCCAGGTGTGGTCGGCCGCCAGCGAGTTCCCGGCAACGTCCTTCAGCCCCGACGGGCCACCAACGGCACGCACCGTGTAGGAAGCACCCGCATCCAAAGCCACAGCCGGCGTCAACGTCACCGTCCGAGAGGCGGCGTCATACGCCACCGAACCGGCCACATCACTCGAAGCGCCCTGCCTACGCAACGTGAAAGTCGAGCTCGAAACCGACGCCGACGCAAGCGCCTCCGAGAACGTCGCCGACGGACGAACCGACGCCGCCACACCCGAAGCCCCCGCCACCGGAGCCACACCCGTCACCGTCGGCGCCGTCGTATCCGACGTCGCACAAACAATCCGCGCCTCAGCCCAATCGGCATGACCGAAGTCCTCGTTCACACCCCCGACCGCCACCAACCGCAACGACGAACGCCCCGAAACATTCACGTTCACCGGCACCGACGCACTCGCCCCCGTCAACACCGCCGACTCCCACAACAACACACCATCCCCGAACACCTGGAACCGCACCGACCCATTCGAGCCCACCTCATCATCAACACCCACCGTCGCCTGAAAAGCCGAGCACGACCCACCCAACGACAAGACCAGCTCCGACGCCACATGCACACCCAAACCCTTCGCAAACGTCGTCCCGTTCAACCGCAACGGCCCCCCATCAGCAGCACCAAGCTCACCATTCGACCGATCCCGCTCAATCGGACCCCACCCATTCAACGACGACACCCACGCCAAATCACTGACGTAAGAGGTGGTCGTCGACCCACCCGAGGGGGTGAACGTGGCCGTGTAGCTCGTGTTGGCCGTCGGCGCGGTGATCGTGTGGGATTGCGCGCCGCCGTCCGACCAGGACGAGTAGGCGAACTGCTGCCCGCCGCTCGTCTGAGGCGAAGGCGCGCTGACCGAGTTCTGCGAGCCGACGATCACCGTTCGCGTGAACGGGGTCGCCGCCCCCGAGCTGCCGACCACGATGTTCAAGCCCGAGGGAACGGTCGCGAAGCTGAGATCGACGGTCTTCGGATCGAGCTGGAGGGTCGTGACGCCGGTCAGGCCGCCCGAATCGGTGGCCGTCAATCGCAGGTCCAGGTACGACGGGTAGTCGTGGTCAGGTGTGGTGAACGAGCCGCTCGCGACGCCGGCGAAGGTCTGGATCGGGTGGCTGTGACAACCACCGGTGCCGCAGTGCTGCAGGATCAGATCCCAGGAGAGCCGCGACGGGGTGAGAGTCCCGTCCTGAGCATCGGTCGCCGAGCCGGCGAACGCGATCGAATCGCCGACGGCCCACTTCGTTCCTGCGACAGGGGTGCCGATCGTCGGCGTCGGAGGGGTGTTCGCGCCGGCGGCGACGGTGAAGGTCCAGGTGTGGTCGGCCGCCAGCGAGTTCCCGGCAACGTCCTTCAGCCCCGACGGGCCACCAACAGCACGCACCGTGTAGGAAGCACCCGCATCCAAAGCCACAGCCGGCGTCAACGTCACCGTCCGAGAGGCGGCGTCATACGCCACCGAACCGGCCACATCACTCGAAGCGCCCTGCCTACGCAACGTGAAAGTCGAGCTCGAAACCGACGCCGACGCAAGCGCCTCCGAGAACGTCGCCGACGGACGAACCGACGCCGCCACACCCGAAGCCCCCGCCACCGGAGCCACACCCGTCACCGTCGGCGCCGTCGTATCCGACGTCGCACAAACAATCCGCGCCTCAGCCCAATCGGCATGACCGAAGTCCTCGTTCACACCCCCGACCGCCACCAACCGCAACGACGAACGCCCCGAAACATTCACGTTCACCGGCACCGACGCACTCGCCCCCGTCAACACCGCCGACTCCCACAACAACACACCATCCCCGAACACCTGGAACCGCACCGACCCATTCGAGCCCACCTCATCATCAACACCCACCGTCGCCTGAAAAGCCGAGCACGACCCACCCAACGACAAGACCAACTCCGACGCCACATGCACACCCAAACCCTTCGCAAACGTCGTCCCGTTCAACCGCAACGGCCCCCCATCAGCAGCACCAAGCTCACCATTCGACCGATCCCGCTCAATCGGACCCCACCCATTCAACGACGACACCCACGCCAAATCACTGACGTACGCTGTCCCGCTCGTCGGCGGCGGCCCCGAGAACTGGATGCGGCGCACCGTGCCACCGTCCAGGTCGGCGTAGAAGAGGTCTCCGCCGGGACCGATCTGGAGATCGACCGGGTTCGAGGCGTTGACCACGAATGGCTCAGGAGCGGAGGCGGAGCCGCCGATCAGCGCCCAGATGCAGTCGCGCGAGTAGTCCGCGAGGAAGACGGCGCCGGCGTAGCGCGACGGGTACGACCCGCCCTGGTAGAAGGCAATGCCCGAAGTCGACGAGCCGCTGCCGGAGTTGCAGGTGTCGCCGGGGAACGCCGCCGTGTTGTGGCTGTAGGTGAAATGCGGCTGCTTGACGGCGTTCGTGGACGCGTAGAGGTTCTCGCACACGGTCAGGTTGAGGGCGTCGTAGCCGCTCTGCCGACTACCGCCCTCGTAGCACGGCCAGCCGAAGTTCGCGACCTGCGTCGGATTGACGATGTCGATCTCCTCGGTCGCGCTCCAGCCGACGTCACCGACCCACAACTCGTTCGTGCCGGGCTTCATCGCGATCCGGAAGGGGTTCCGGAAGCCGTACGCGACGATCCGCCGTGCGTTGGCGTCCGGGGACGTCGCCAACGGGTTGTCGGGGCGCGCGGCGCCGGTGGCCGGATCGATCCGGATGATCGACCCGCCGAGCCCGGCCGGGTCGCCGGAGGTGCGCAGATCCTGGCTTCGCAGTGCCCCGCCCTCGCCCGAGGGGGCGGTGAGCGGTGTGCCCGGGGCGCCGGGCGGGTCACCGCAGGGATTGTCCTCTTGCCCATAGTCGGCGAAGAAGAAGCTGGCGCCGTCACCGCCGGAGACGTACAGAGCACCGTCGGCGCCGAAGGCAAGGCTGCCGACGCTATGGCTCGGGTACTGCTGGCACCAGTCTTCCACGAGCACCTGCTCCGGACCCGTCATCGTGTTCCCCGACGCGGTCAGGCGGGAGACGCGGCCGCTCACGACGCAGCCGTCGGCGGTCGCGCCAGGTGGAGTGGGGCAAGGATCGGAGAGCACCCCCGGCGTGCCCCAGCGCGGAGCGGTCCCGCCGATCACGGCGTCGTAGGTGTAGAGCACATACACGTAGGGGCTCGCCGGGAAATTCGGGTCGAGAGCGAGACCGAGCAGCCCGCGATCCCAGAAGTTGTAGACCTGCGCGTTCAGATTCGCGAAAACGTCGGCCGTGGGGTCGGTGAGGCTGTCGAAGACCTTGATCACCCCGCTCTTCTCGGCGACGAACACGCGCCCGTCGGGCGCGAATCGAACCGCAGTCGGCTGGTTCAGGCCGTTCAGGGCGACGGCGTCCGTGAATCCCGCCGGCACCGGACCTGCTTGCCCACTGCCCGGCAAGCCGGCGAGTGAGATCACGGCCAGCCCGACGACGAGCGCCGTCGCTGTGGACACCCTCAGGAAAAACCGGTGCCGCAGCCCGGCTGACCTTCTCCGCATCTCCCCCACCCGTCGACTACGCCGCTTATGAACCGCATCCCACTATGCGCGTCCTTCGCCGACGGGTCAAGAACGGGACCAGCAAATTGGTCTAGTTCAGCGCTGAGCTCGTGCAATCAGGTCGCGGAAGACGTCCTCCATCACGGCCTCGACTCCACCCGGTAGCCGCCCGTCGGGCTCCGCTACGTCTCGGAACGAGTCGAGGTAGACCCCGAGCTCCTCGACGCGGTCGGGAAACGCGGGGCCTTGCTCCGCGAGGAGCCGCTCGACGTCCTGCACCGTCCATTCGCCGAGTCGCGGCAGCACGAACGGGCCGGCCGGGCTCGGAGCGGGCGGACGCACCGCGACCGGCTCGGGATCGGGCTCCGGAGCGGCGGTGGGCGCCGGGACAGAGGCGGGGGTGGGCGCAGGCGTCTCGACTCTCGCGGCCGGCTCCACACGCGCTCGCCGCGGCCGGGCTGGGCGCCTCCGTCCGAACGTCAGGAGCCCCCAGCCGGCGAGCGCCCCGAGCAGGGCGCCGAGCGCGAGGTTGCGGGCGGGCTTCGGAGACACCCGACCCTCGTCCGCGCGCGCGGGCTCCCAGATCGTCGCAGCCGTCTGCGGCCCGAAGCGGTCGTTGAAGAGGACGGTCGAGACCTCGGCCAGCTCCTGCGCCGTCCGCCGGGCCTCCTCCTTGCTCGGCGCGTCGACGACCAGGCGCACGAGCGAGCTCTCTGGCTCGGTCTCGATCTCGACGCGGTCGAGCAGCTCGTCCGGGCTGTCGTCGAGACGAAGATTCGCGACGGCCGACTGCGCGACCGCACGACTGTGCAGGAGCTCGGCGGTGGCGGCGGCTGACGCCGCGAGTGCGGGGTCGTTGCCGGGCGGTTGCCCCTGGCGCACGAGCGCGATCGACGCGTCGGCGCGGTAGACCGACGGCAACAGCAGCGTCAGCGCGACGGCGAGGACGGCGCCGGCGGCCGTCGTGGCCAGCACGAAGAGCCGGTCATCCTTCGGCATCCCCTACGAACGGTCCTTGAGCGCCGGGAAGAGGATCACGTCCCGGATCGTGTCGCGCCCGGTCAGCAGCATCGCCAGCCGGTCGATCCCGAGCCCGAGCCCGCCCGTCGGCGGCATCCCGTACGAGAGCGCCTCGACGTAGTCCGGGTCCTCACGCTCACCCTCCACCGCCTCCGACTGCTGCTCGAACCGCTGACGCTGCTCCTCGGAGTCGTTGATCTCCGAGAACGCGTTCCCGAGCTCCATCCCGCCGACGAAGTACTCGAACCGCTCCGTCAGCGTCGGATCGTCGTCGGTCGAACGCGCGAACGGCGAGATCTCGATCGGATAGTCGTGGACGATCGTCGGCTCGGTCAGCGTCGGCTCGACGTAGTGGCTGAAAGCGTGGTCGACGAGCTGCGCCCAGTCCTTGTCGGCGTCCGTCTCGACGTTCCGCTCGCTCAGCGCCGCGCGCAGCGCCGCCTCGTCGCGGATCCAGAGGCCGTGCGCTGCCAGGGCATCGGTGAAGCGCACCCGCTTCCAGGGCGCCTTCAAGTCGAGCTCGTACTCGCGGAAGGTCACCTTCGTCGTGCCGGTCACCTCGAGCGCGACGGCCTCGAGCAACCGCTCCATCCGCTCCATCGTGTCGCGGTAGTCGGCGTAGGCCTCGTACCACTCGAGCATCGTGAACTCGTTCGAGTGCTTGTAGGAGATCCCCTCGTTACGGAAGTCCTTGCCGATCTCGTAGACGCGCTCGAGCCCGCCGACGATCAGGCGCTTGAGATAGAGCTCGGTCGCGATCCGGAGGTAGAAGTCCTGGTCGAGGTAGTTCCAGTGGGTGACGAACGGCTCCGCGAACGCGCCGCCGTAGCGCGGCTGCAAGACCGGCGTCTCGACCTCGACGAAGCCGTCCGCGTCCAGCTGCCGCCTGATCGCGGCCACGATTCTGCTTCGGAGCAGGAAGTCAGCGCGTGTCTCCTCGTTGATCAGCAGGTCGAGGTAGCGCTTGCGGTAGCGCTGCTCGATGTCGGTGAGCCCATGGAAGGTGTCTGGAAGCGGCGCGCGATTCTTTGCGAGCAGCTCGAGGTCGAGCACCTTCAGCGAGGCCTCGCCGCGCCGCGACTTGGCCGGATGCCCCCGCACCCCGACGATGTCGCCCAGGTCGACGTCGACCTTCTCGGCGATCAGCTGCATCCGACCGCTCCGGTCGACGAGGTCGAGAAACGTGATCTTCCCCATCTCACGCCGGGCCATCACACGCCCGGCCAGGCGGAACTCTTGCGCCTCGTCCTCCGCGCCCGGCTCGAGCTGGTCGGCGACGGCTCGGACCGCAACGATCTCGTCCCGGTCGGGAAAGCGCTTCGGCAACATGGGCGGGAAGCCTACGCGGCTTTGATGTCGAGGATCTTGTACTTGAGAGATCCTCTGGGGGCGCTGACCTCGACGGTCTCGCCCTTCTTCTTGCCGATGATCGCGCGGCCGACCGGCGACTCGTTCGAGAGCTTGAGCTCGGACGGGTTCGCCTCGGCGGAGCCGACGATCGTGTACTCGACCGTCTCCTTCGCGTCGACGTCGCGTAGCCGGACCTTGGCGCCGATCGAGACGACACTGAGATCGACGTCGCGCGTCTGGATCACGCGCGCGTTCGAGAGCCGCTCCTCGAGCTGGGCGATCTTGTGCTCGAGCATCGCCTGCTCGTTCTTCGCGTCGTCGTACTCGGCGTTCTCCGAGATGTCGCCGAATTCGCGCGCGACGCGGATCCGGTCTGCGACCTCGCGACGCTTGTCAGTTGACAACGTCTCGATTTCCACCTTCAGCTTCTCGTAGCCCTCAGGCGTGAGAATGACTTCCTTCAACGGTCCTCCCTAAGACAAAAGCCGGCGAGAGCGCGCCGACGCGGGCGCGAATGGTAGCGGCGCACTCGGACGGGGTCAATACCACCGTCTACCATCCGTAAACATGCGCATCGACCTACGTGAAAGCTGGCGAATCCGGGAGGTCGAGATCCCGACTCGGCTCGTCCTGGCGCCGATGGCGGGCGTCAGCGTCCAGGCCTTCAGGCGGCAGGGACGCCGTTTCGGCGCCGGCCTCGTCTGCTCCGAGATGGTCAGCTGCGCCGGCATCGAGCACCGCAACGAGAAGACGCTCGGCTACCTTCGCGTCGCATCCGACGAGCACCCGCTCGCGATCCAGATCTTCGGCTCGGAACCGCGCGCGATGGCCGAGGCGGCGCGCATGGTCGAGGCTGCGGGCGCTGATCTCGTCGACATCAACTTCGGCTGCCCGGTGCGGAAGGTGACGAAGACGGGCGCCGGTGCGACGCTGCTGGACGACCCGGCGCGCGCGTGCGCGATCGTCGAGTCGGTTGCGAACGCAGTCGAGCGTCCCGCTCAGCGTCAAGATGCGCCGCGGTCTGCGCGACGGCTCGAGGACGTGCCTCGAGGTCGGCCCGCAGCTCGTCGAGGCAGGCGCAGCCACGCTGACCCTGCACCCGCGCTCGGCCCAGCAGATGTACACGGGCACGGCCGACCACGCGCTCACGGCCGAGCTCGTCTCGCTCGTCGACGTCCCGGTGATCGCGTCCGGCGACATCACGTCGCACGCCAGGGCCCAGTCGGTGCTGGCGATCACCGGCGCGGAGGCCGTCATGGTCGGCCGCGGCGCGCAGGGCAATCCGTGGGCGCTGCGCGAGATCGTCGACGGCGAGGGGCGCGAGCCGACGCGCGAGGAAGTCGTCGCGGAGCTCGTCCTCTTCATCCGCGAGACCGTTCGCGAGCTCGGCGAGCGGCGCGCCTCGGGCTTCCTGAAGAAGTTCTACGGCTGGTACCTCGGCCGCGGCCGCTTCCCACGGCCGTTCAAGCAGGAGCTGGTCGTGCTCGGGTCGACCGAGGAAGTGGAGCGGCTGCTGATCGCGGCCGCGCCCGGAGCGCTGCCGCTGATCGCCGAGCTCGAGGCCGAGCTGCCGTCTGGCGACGAGGTCACCCTCGACCTGCCGATCTCGATCTACGGCGGCGGCTAACCCTCCTAGCTAGGCGTTCCGCTCCCAGACGATTCGCAGGCCCTCGAGCGTGAGGTGCGGATCGACGCGGTCGAGCGTGCGCGCGTGCGGTGCGATCAGGTCGGCGAGCCCGCCCGTAGCGACCGTCGGCGCCTCGACGCCCAGCTCTTCCCGGATGCGGTCGACGATCCCGTCCACCTGGCCGGCGAAGCCGTAGACGAGCCCCGACTGCAGGCCGCCGACCGTGGTCTTGCCGATCACGGTCGCCGGTGCGACGAAGTCGACCTTGACGAGCCGCGCCGCCCGCGCGAAGAGCGCGTCCATCGAGACCTCGATTCCGGGCGCGAGCACGCCGCCGACGTATTCGCCGTCCGGCGAGACGATGTCGAAGTTCGTCGATGTGCCGAAGTCGACGACGATGCAGGGCGCGCCGTAGCGCTCGCAGGCTGCGACGGCGTTGACGATCCGGTCGGGGCCGACCTCACGTGGATCGTCGTAGCGGATCGGGATGCCCGTCTTGATGCCAGGCCCGACAGTCAGCAGCGGGGCCTGCGCCCAGCGCTCCGCGACCCGCTCCCACTCGCGCTGCAGCGCGGGGACGGTCGTCGACAGGCAAATTCCGTCGACGTCCTCCAGCTCGAAGAGCGCGGCGAGGGTGACACCGAGCTCGTCGCCGGTGCGGCTGCGATCGGTGGCGAGACGGAAGCTGTCGGCGAGCCGCTCGCCCTCGAACAGGCCGAGCACCGTCTGCGTGTTGCCGACGTCAACCGCCAGGAGCATGACGCCTCTAGGGCGTGTCGTCGTCGGTGGAGAGACGCTCGCCGAGGCGCTCGGCCAGCGCTTCCGCGGTCAGCTTCGGGTCGTCGTTCTCGCCGCGCAGCTCCTCGACCGTGACGTCGCTCGAGGTGTAGACCTCGGCGCGCGGGATGATCCGGGTCGGCCGGTTCTTGTCCCAGACCCAGACGTCTTCCATCTTCACGTGGAAGAACGGGTAGCTCGCCTGCTGCGAGACCTGGAGATCGAGCTTGTTGCAGAGATAGGTCGCGTCCGCGGTGAGGATGCAGTAGCGGAAGAGCCCGAAGACGGCCGTGTACTCGCGCTTGAGCGCGAGCTCCAGCTCGGCCTCGAACTCGTCGAGATCGTCGAGGTGGGACATGGCGATCAGTCTAGCTCTGCGAGCAGGTCTTTCACCCTCCCGCGCCCCGGAACGACGAGCTCCGGATCGAGCTCGGCGAGCGGTTCGAGCGCGAAACGGCGCTCCTGCAGGCGCGGGTGCGGGACCGTCAGCCCCGGCTCGTCGACCGTGTCGTCGCCGTAGAGCAGCAGGTCGAGATCGATCGTGCGAGGGCCCCAGCGCTCGCGCCGCTCCCGGCCGAGACCTCGCTCGACGGAGAGCAGGACGTCGAGCAGCTCTCGGGCGGTCAGCGCGGTCTCGACTGCGGCGACGCCGTTCAGGAACCTCGGCTGGTCGATCTTTCCCACCGGGTCGGTCTCCCGGAGCGACGAGACGGCCACGACACCCGGCAGCGCCGCGACTGCGGCGCGGATCGTCGCCTCGCGGTCGCCGAGGTTGGCGCCCAGCCCGACGTACGCGCGCGTCATCGCTCTGCGGTGACGGTCGCGCGGCCGCCGTCGAGCTCGAGCTCGGGCTTGCCGACGCGGACGGTGACCGCCGAGACGGCGAATCTGCGCTTCAGCTCCTCCGCGACCGCGGCCGCAAGCGTCTCGAGCAGCTGGAACGCACGGCCGTCGGAGACCTCGCGGACGCAGGCGACGACGTCGCGGTAGTCGACGGTGGCGTCGATGTCGTCCTCCGCCGGCTCCGCGAGCTCGAGGGAGACGTCGAAGACGAACGCCTGGCCGTCGCGCCGCTCCTCGTCGAGCACGCCGTGCCGGCCGCGCAGCGTGATCCCCACGATCTCTATCCGCATACCGCTCCCGCCGCCGTGAGCGCCTCGACGTGCTCGCGCACGTCGTGGACGCGGAAGATCGAGGCACCGCGCTCGTACGCGGCCACGGCTGCGCCGAGCGACGCCGCGAGCGAGCCGGTGCGCGCAGCCGGGTCGAAGAGCTGCCCGAGCGAGCTCTTCCGCGAGAGCCCGACGAGAACGGGCCGGCCGAGCGCGACGAGCACGTCGAGCCGTCGGATGAGCTCGAAGTTCTGCGCCGGTGTCTTGCCGAAGCCGATGCCGGGATCGAGACAGACTCGCTCCTCCGGGATCCCGGCCGAGACGGCGAAGGCGAGCCGCTCCTCGAGGAAGGCCGCGACGTCGTCGGCGACGTCGTCGTAGCGCGGATCGACCTGCATCGTCCTCGGCTCGCCCTGCATGTGCATCAGGCAGAGGTAGGCGCCTGCGTCGGCGACGACACCCGCCAGCTCCGGGTCGCCGCGAAGGGCGGTGACATCGTTCACGAGCTCGGCTCCCAGCTCCAGGGCACGCCGCGCGACCTCGCTCTTCGCGGTGTCGATCGAGACCGGCAGCCCCGCCACCCGCTCGAGCACGGGGACGACCCGGCGCAGCTCCTCGTCGACGGAGACGCCCTCCGAGCCGGGCCTGGTGGACTCGCCGCCGATGTCGACGATGGCCGCTCCGTCCTCGACCATCTGACGCGCTGCAGCCGCTGCCGCCTCCGGTTCGAGGTGCTCGCCGCCGTCCGAGAAGCTGTCCGGCGTCACGTTGACGATCCCCATCACGGCGGGGCGTTGCAAACGTTCCTCCACCGCTGCTCGTCTCACCCTGCGATGGACATTAGCTCCCGTGGTCCCAAGGCGTTCCTGACGGCGGTCGGGGTGCTCGTCGCGCTCGGGATCGTCGCGATCGCCTCGCGCGGGTCGACTTCGTCAGGTTCCGGAGGGGCGCGGCGGCCGACCGACACGCTGCTCGACATCCTGCTCAGCCTCTACATCGTCGCGCTCATCGCCGGGGCGGCGCTGTTTCTGTACCTGCTCGCGCTCCGGCGCCGGTCGCTTGTCGAAACGGGCCAGAAGCCCCGCCGGGACATACGGAACACGATCGGCATGCTGGTCCTGCTCGCCGCCGCGCTCTTCCTGGCGCGCGACCTCTCGTCGCGACAGCTGAACCAGACGATCACGATCCCGCCAGGCCCGGCCGGCGGCGGTGAGGCCACCGCCGAGGCCGGACCAGCAGCCGTACGAAGCCGAGTTCGCGTGGATCCCCGTCGGGATCACGGTCGCGCTGATCGCGCTCGCAGTCGCCGGCTTCTGGTGGTCCGAGCGCAGACGCCGGCGCGCACGCGGCGAGCTCCGCGGCAGCCTCTTCGCCGACGCCCTCGCCGAGGCGGTCGACGAGTCCCTCGACGACCTTCGCGCGGAGCCCGATCCGCGCCGCGCGGTGATCGCCGCCTACGCGCGGTTGGAGCGGGTGCTCGCCTCGCACGGCCTCCCGCGGAACCCGGCGGAGGCGCCGTTCGAGTATCTGCGGCGGATGCTCGCGCACCTCTCGGTCTCGCCGGCCGCGGCGCGCAAGCTCACCGATCTGTTCGAAAGGGCTAAGTTCTCGCAGCATGCGGTGGAGCCGGAGATGAAGGAGCAGGCGATCCGCGCGCTGGAGACCGTGCGCGACGACCTCCACGCTGCTCGCGTGCTGGCCGAGCAGGAGCGCGCCGCCGCGCTGGCGGCGTGGCGCGAGCGGGCAGTCGGACAATGAGCAGGTTGCTCCGTCCCGCGCAGCTGCCGGTGCTCCTGACCGTGGTCCTCGTCGTTCTGCTGGTGGTGCTCAGCGGACGCGCCGGCCTGATCGTGCACGTCTACGTGCTCGCAGTCGCCTCGATCGCGCTCTTTCACCTCGTCCGGATGGTGCGCGGGGCGCATCCGGCCGCCGGTCCTTCGAGATTCGACGCCGCGCTGCGTCGCCGCCCGGAGCGGCACGAGCGGCTGCCGGAGCTCACGAAGGTCGAGCGCGAGGTCGCTCTCGGCATGGCAACGGCGTTCGACCTCCACTACCGCCTGCGCCCGTCGCTGCGCAGGACGGCGAGGGAGCTGCTCGCTTCCCGGCGCGGCATCGACATCGACGGCGAGCCCGAGGCGGCGCGACGGGCGCTCGGTGAGGACGCCTGGGAGATCGTGCGCGGCGACCGCGAGCCCCCGGACGACCGCTTCGGGCCGGGCGTCGGCCTCGCGTCGCTGCACAGAACGGTCGCGTCCCTGGAGGCGCTCTGATGGACCTGCGGCAGGTGCAGGAGCACGCGACGCGGCTGCTCGACGAGGTCGAGCGCGCCGTCATCGGCAAGCGCGACGCGCTCGAGCTCGTGCTGCTCGGGTTGCTGGCCGACGGCCACGTGCTGCTCGAGGACTATCCCGGCCTGGCGAAGACGCTGACCGCGCGGTCGTTCGCGCAGGTGACGAGCACCGGCTTCAACCGGATCCAGTTCACACCCGACCTGATGCCCTCCGACGTCACGGGCTCCTCGATCTGGAACCAGCGGGACGCCGACTTCGAGTTCCGGCCGGGGCCGATCTTCACGAACCTTCTCCTCGCCGACGAGATCAACCGCGCCCCACCGAAGACGCAGGCGGCGCTGCTCGAAGCGATGCAGGAGCGGCAGGTGACGATCGAGGGCATCACCCACCCGCTCGCGCGGCCGTTCCTCGTGCTGGCGACGCAGAACCCGATCGAGTACGAAGGCACCTACCCGCTGCCCGAGGCGCAGCTCGACCGCTTCCTGCTGCGGGTCTCGTTCGGCTACCCGAGCAAGGCGGACGAGTGGGAGGTGCTCGCGCGCCGGCTCGAGCGGCGTGAGGACGAGATCGAGCTCGAGCCCGTGCTCGACGGCCCGACGCTGCTCGAGCTCCAGGCGGCGATCGAGCACGTGCACGTCGGCGAGACGGTCGGCGGCTACATCGTCGACCTCGTCACAGCGACGCGCACGAGCGCCTCGACGGCGGTCGGCGCCAGCCCGCGCGGCAGCCTGGCGGTGCTGAAGCTCGCCCGCGGCAAGGCGGCGCTCTCGGGCCGGGACTTCGTCACCCCGGACGACGTCAAGGCGGTCGCCGTCCCGGCGCTCGCGCACCGGCTGATGCTGAAGCCGGAGCTCTGGGTGCAACGGCTCTCCGCCGACGACGTCGTGCGCGACCTGCTGGACAGCGTGCCGACGCCGGCCGCCGAAGAGCCCGCTCCGGCAGCGGAATGAGCAGCTCGGCGTCGCCGCGGGTGACGGCGTACGCCGCGCTGACCGCGCTCTTCATCCTGGCGGCGCTCGCGCTCGAACGGCCCGAGCCGGCGGTGCTCGCGCTGCCGTTCGCGCTGATGCTCGCGCTGGGCCTCCGCCTCGCGCGCGCGCCCGAGCTGCGGGTGTGGCTGACGCTCGACCGTGAGCGCGCGCTCGAGGAGGACGAGATCGCCGTCGAGCTGATCGTCGCCTCCGACCGCCCGGTCGAGCGGCTCGAGCTCCAGCTGGCGGTGCCGAGCGGGCTCGAGGTCGTCTCGGGGCACTCCACGCAGTCGATCCGGCTCGGCTGGGAGGACGAGCGCACGCTCGCGCTGAGCCTCCGGTGCGTTCGCTGGGGCAACTACGACATCGGTGACATTCGCCTGCGCGCCCGTGACCGGCTCGGCACGCTCGTCTGGGAGGATCGCGTCGACCGGACGGCCCGCGTTCGCGTCTACCCGCTGCCCGAGACGCTGCGCAAGATCGTCCCGCCGTTCGCCACGCAGCCGTCGACCGGCAACGACGTCGCCCGGCAGAAGGGCGAGGGCGTGGAGTTCGCCGACCTGCGTGAGTTCGCACCCGGCGACCGCGTCCGCTCGATCAACTGGCGCGCGACCGCGCGGCGCGACCGGCTCGTCGTCAACGACCGGCATCCGGAGCGCAACGCGGACGTGATCCTCTTCCTCGACACGTTCGCGGACGCGCGCGCGGGAGGCCGCTCCACGCTCGACCTCGCAGTGCGGGCAACCTCGACGCTCGCCACGCGCTACCTCGAGCGCCGCGACCGGGTCGGGCTCGTCTCCTTCGGCGGCAGCCTCCGCTGGCTGACGCCGGGCATGGGCCTCGGCCAGCGCTACCGGATCGTCGATTCGCTGCTCGAGTCGGAGATCGTCTTCAACTACGCGTGGAAGGACGTCTCGATCATCCCCGCGCGGACGCTGCCTGCCCAGGCGCTCGTGCTGGCGATCTCGCCGCTGCTCGACGAACGGGCGGTCGAGGCGCTCGCGGACCTGCGGGCTCGCGGGTATGACCTCGCGATCGTCGAGGTCTCGCCCGTCGGCTTCGCCGCGCCGGGACGGAGCGAGGCGGACAAGCTCGCGCACAGGCTCTGGCTGCTGCGGCGTGAGGAGCTGCGCGCCCGCTACGAGCGCCTCGGGGTCGCGGTTGCCACCTGGCGGGACGACGTGCCGCTCGAGGCGGCGCTCGAGGGGGTGAGGGCATTCCGGCGTCACGCTCGGCTCGTGCGCGCGTAGCGGTCGGCGCGGCGTCGGTTCTCGTCGCGGGCGGGGTCGGTGTGTGGCTCGCCGTCGCGGCGGACGAGGGCATGCTCGTGCGCGCAAATGCCACGCTCGGCGCAACGGCGGCCGTGCTGCTGGCGGCGGGGCTCGTTCTTCGCGTTCCGCTCGCCGTGCCCGTCGCGGTCGCGCTGCTCGGAGCCGGCTATGTCGCGGTGCTCGGGTTCGAGCGGGAGACGCTCGACACGCACGCGCCGCTCCTGGCGGCTGCCCTGCTCGGTCTGGCCGAGCTCGGTTACTGGTCGCTCGAGCTCCGCGGCGAGGTCACCGACGAGCCGGGGGTCTACCTGCGGCGGGTCGCGTTGCTCGCCGTTCAGCTCGCCGGCGTGACGACGGCCGGGATCGTCCTGCTCGCGATCGTGGAGGGCGTCGAGACGGGTGGCGCCGCGATCGACGTTCTCGGCGCCGTCGCTGCGATGGGCACGCTGGCGCTGCTGGCGCTCGCGGCGAGGCGCGTGGGCCGAAGCGGACAGGACGGGGTCTGACCCCGGGACGGTTCAGATCCCGTCGTGACGTCCGGAGAGACCAGAGCTAAAAAGACGGTGCTGCTAGGCGGCCGGGTCAGGCTCGGGCGGCTGCATCGAGACGCCCGGGACGGGACGCGGCTTCGGCTTCGGGGCCGGCTTGCGCTCCTTGTCCTCGCCGGTGGGCTCCGGCTGCGCCGGCTCCTCCTCCGGGAAGACGGACTCCTCGGCCTCGCCGGCCAGCAGCCGCTCGAACTGATCCTTGTCGATCGTCTCGCGCTCGATCAGGATCGCCGAGAGCTTGTGCAGCTCGTCAATGTGCTCGCGGAGGACCCGGTGCGCGGTCGCGTGCGCCTCCTCGATCACGCGGCGGATCTCATCGTCGATCTCGCGGGCGATCTCGTCCGAGTAGTCGGGCTCGTTGCCCATCTCGCGGCCGAGGAACGGCATGCTGTGGTCGCGGCCGAGCACGCGCGGGCCGAGCTTCTCGCTCATGCCGTAGCGCATGATCATCGCCTTCGACGTCGCCGTCACCTTCTCGAGATCGTTCGCGGCGCCGGTCGTGACCTCGTGGAAGACGAGCTCCTCGGCGGCGCGGCCGCCCAGCGTCATCGCCAGGTCGTCCATCAGCGCCGAGCGGGTCGTCAGGTAGCGATCCTCGGTCGGCAGCGAGATCGTCAGGCCGAGCGCCTGGCCGCGGGAGACGATCGTGATCTTGTGGATCGGGTTCGTGTGTTCAAGGTACTGGCCGACGAGCGCGTGCCCCATCTCGTGGTAGGCCGTGATCTTGCGCTCCTTCTCGCCGAGCAGCCGGGCCTTCTTCTCGGGGCCGGCGATCACGCGCATGATCCCTTCCTCGAGCTCGTCCTGGCCGATCATCTTCTTGCCGTAGCGGGCCGAGAGCAGAGCGGCCTCGTTGATCAGGTTCGCGAGGTCGGCGCCCGTGAAGCCCGGCGTTCCGGCCGCAAGCGTGTCGAGGTCGATCTCGGGCGCCAGCGGCTTGCCCTTGGAGTGCACCTCGAGGATCTTCTTCCGGCCGATCCGGTCGGGCCGGTCGACCACGATCTGCCGGTCGAAGCGGCCGGGCCGGAGCAGAGCGGGGTCGAGGATGTCGGGACGGTTCGTGGCGGCGATCAGGATGATGTTGTCCTTCATCTCGAAGCCGTCCATCTCGACGAGCAGCTGGTTCAGCGTCTGCTCGCGCTCGTCGTGACCGCCGCCGAGGCCGGCGCCGCGATGGCGGCCGACGGCGTCGATCTCGTCCATGAAGATGATGCAGGGGCTCGACTGCTTCGCCTGCTCGAACAGGTCGCGGACGCGGGAGGCGCCGACGCCGACGAACATCTCGACGAAGTCCGAGCCCGAGATCGAGAAGAACGGGACGCCTGCCTCGCCCGCAACCGCGCGCGCAAGCAGGGTCTTACCGGTGCCGGGAGGCCCGTAGAGCAGGACGCCCTTCGGAATCCGCGCGCCGAGCGCCTGGAACTTCTTCGGGTTCTCGAGGAACTCCTTGATCTCGTGCAGCTCCTCGACCGCCTCGTCCGCGCCGGCCACGTCCTTGAAGCCGATCTTCGGCGAGTCGGGTGTCATCCGCTTGGCGCGCGACTTGCCGAAGCTCATCACCTTCGAGCCGCCGCCCTGAACCTGGTTCATCAGGAAGATCCAGAAGCCGAACAGGAGCACGAACGGGAGCAGCGAGGTGAGGATCGTCCACCACGCGCTCGACCCCTTGCCCTTCGAGTCGTAGGTGACGCCCTCGGTCTGCAGCTTCTGCTCCACCGCGAAGGCGGAGACGTCGCTCGGATAGTTGACCTTGATCTTGTCGCCGCCGACGAGCGTGGCGTCGATCTGGAAGCGGGAGGGCGTGAATTTCGCCTCGGTCACGTCGCCGCTCTCGACCCGGTTGATGAACTCCGAGTAGGTGACCTTCTGTTGGGCATCGCGACGCGGGATCAGCGTCTGGCTCGCCAAATAGACGAGCAGGACGATCACGATCAGGGGAAACAGCGCGCTGCGGAAAAATCTATTCACAGGGGTCAGATGAGGGTAGCAGCCTGCTGGCCGCTAACCCGTTCTGTCCCAGTTCGATACCGGGCCTTAATACCTTCTCAATGCGGGGGAATCAGGTCCGGATGCAGCACCGCCACGTACGGCAGGTTGCGGTAGCGCTCGTCGAAATCGAGGCCGTAGCCGATCACGAACTTGTTCGGGATCTCGAAGCCGACGAAGCGCACCGGAACGTCGATCTCGCGCCGCGCCGGCTTGGTCAGCAGCGCGCAGACCTCGAGCGAGGCGGGCTTGCGCGCCTTCAGGCTGCGCATCAGGTACGAGAGCGTCAGACCCGAGTCGATGATGTCCTCGACGACGAGCACGTCGCGCCCGGCGATGTTCTCGTCGAGATCCTTGAGGATCCGCACCACTCCGGACGAGTCCGTGCCGGCGCCGTAGCTCGAAATCGCCATGAAGTCGATCTCGCAGGGGATCGTGAGCTCGCGCATCAGGTCGGCCATGAAGAAGACGGCGCCCTTGAGCACGCCGACGAGCAGCAGATCACGGCCTTCGTACTCACGCGAGACCTCGGCGCCGAGCTCGGCGATCCGCGCCTGCAGCGCGTCCGACTCGATCAGCACCTCGCCGACTGCGTCCTTCACCGTCTCCATGTCACGACTCCTTCCCAGCCGGGCGCCTCGGCTACACCGGGCACCGCCACGACCTCGTCCTCGCAGACGACCAGCGGCCAGTCGTCGCGCTCGGCCCTCGGCACCTTCGCGTCCACGAGCAGATCCTGCACTTTCTTGCGCCGCCCTGCGAGACGATCCCCCGGTCGGCGAGCGCGCACCTCGAGCCCCGGACGGTCGGACTCGAGCGTCCACGGCCCCCATTGCACGGCCCCTTCGAGCCGGAGCGTGCCGTACTCGCGCACGGCGCGAACGCCACCGCCGAGGTCCGCGGCCCTGGTGCCGTCCCGGCTCGCGAGCAGCTCCGCCAGGGTGCGCTCCAATCTCCGCGGCAGGCGCGGGCGCTCGTCGGCGAGCGCGAGCAGCGAGGTTCGGGCACGCGGGTCGAGCCGCTCCAGCAACGGCAGGAGCTCGTTGCGGATCAGGCCGCGCTTCGTCTCCGGATTCGACGAGTCCTCGCGATACGGCAGCCCGCGTTCGTCGCACCAGGCGCGGGTCTCCTCGCGCCAGAGGCCGAGCAGCGGCCGCACGACTCCGTCCTCCCGCTTGGCCTTGATCCGCTGCGGCGAGCCGGACGCGACGAGCCCGAGCAGCACCGACTCGACCTGGTCGGAGGCCGTATGCCCGGTCGCGCGAAGCCGGTCGGCCGCGAACGAGTAGCGCAGCTCGCGCAGCTCGGCCTCGGTCGTTCCGGTTGCTTCGACCACCTCGGCGCCGAACGCGTCGCGGCAGAAGCGCGCATCCTCGTCCGACTCGACGCCGCGCAGGCCGTGGGCGACGTGCAAGGCGGAGACGCGGTACTCGAGCTCCCGGAGCGCGTGCCACAGAAAGGTCGAGTCGGCGCCGCCGGAGACGAGCACCAGGACGTCCCCGCCCGGCTCGATCAGGTCGTGCTCGCGGATGAAGGCCTCGACGCGGTCAAGCATCGCTTCAGTGTGCCCTAGAACGCGGGGGCCGCGGCCCAGTCCTCCAGCAGGCGAATCGCGCCTTCCAGTGCGCCGCGATCGAGCTCGAGCAGCTCGGCGTACTCGACCTGGTCGGTCCTGCTTCGCGGCGCGCGGCCCGCCGCGGCATCGCGGAGGTACGCGATCGGGAGCGAGTGTGCGACGAGCAAGATCGTCTCCTCCGGCCGCTCGAGCAAGGTGCGGAAGCCGCTCGCATAGCGCTCCGCAAGCTGGCCGCGGTGCTCGCCGCCCGGCGGCGCGTCGAGCGGGCCGCGGTTCCAGACCCACTCGCGGTACGCGGCGAGCGGGCCGCCCTCGAAGTCGCCGTAGCGGGGGTCGTTCAGCGCGGGCACGACGAGGAAAGGCACGTGGCGTCCCGCGAGCGCGAGCTCGGCCGTCTCCCGCACGCGCTCGAACTCGGTGACGGCGCAGAGGTCGATCGGCTCAGCTGCGAGCGCCTCGCCGAGAGCGCGAGCCTGCGCCCGTCCTGTCTCGGTCAGCGGGCAGGCGACGCCGGGGTCACCGTTCACGAGCTGCTTGAGGCTGAACTCCGACTCGCCGTGACGAGCGACGAGCAGCCGCTTCACAGGAGCACGCTCCGATAGTCGAGCACGTGCTCCATTCCGATCGTCTCGTAGAGCGCGATCGCAGCCTCGTTGTCAGCTCGAACGAACAGGCAGACGCGCGGGACGCGCTCGAGCAGGAGCCGGATCAGGTCGCGCAGGCCGCGGCTCCCGTTTCCCACCCCGCGCGCCTCCGGATCGGTCCAGACCTGCTGCAGCTGCACCGCCTCGGGCGTCCACGCCGAGGCTTCGGCCTTGAAGAGGATGACGCCGTCCTCGGCCCAGAGCCAGGAGCGGCCCTCCTCGATCTGGGCGCGCGTGCGCCAGCGGAAGCCGTCCGAGTCGCGGCGGAGTGGGTCGATCCCGAGCTCGACCTCGTGCGCCCTCGCGCAGGCGGGCACGAGCAGCTCGAGATCCGAGAGCCGCGCCGGGCGCAGGCCCGTTCGCCCCGGCTCCGGAGCGGCCGAGATCGTGTAGACCGGCTGCCCGGGCCGATCCTCCCGCGGCTTCGGCAGCTTGCGGCGCACGGCTTCCCAGAGCTCCGAGACCGCGCGCTGCTCGCCGATCAGCATCCGAGCCCGAGCCCGCATCGCCTCGTCGGCGAACACGCCGCAGTCCCGGCCGGAGGGAACGACGTTGGCTCCGGTGTGGCAGAGCGCGACCAGCGTTCCCTCCGCCTCGACGCCCGTGAACCTGCCGAGTCCGCGGCGCGCGACGTCCTCGAGGAAGACACGCTCGACCGGGTCGCCCGCGCAGTAGCGGAGGATCTGCTCCCGGGTCGGCTCGATCACCTGCGTCACGCTCTTGATCCTGCCCGTTCTCCCCCCTAGTTCGCCGTGAAGCCGATCACGGTCGCCGTCACGAGCAGGAGCGAGGCAACCCCGCCGGCGAGCGCCGTTCCGCACAGCAGCCGAATGCGACCGTACCGGCCGGCGTAGGCGATCAGGACGCCACACGCGCACAAGAGTGCAACCGAGACGACGAACATCGAGCCGAGGGCTCCTCCGGGTGACCGGTAGGCATCCCAGCGACTGATGCCATTCCCGCGATAGCTGTCCTCTCCGAAGACGTAGGCGCTCAACACGCCCGCCAGCACGATGGGAAGCAGGGCAAGCGAGACCGCCGCGCGCGAGAGCCTTCCTCGCGACGTGCGGCGGAGAGTTGGATACGCGACCGCGAGCAGCAGCAGAGCCGCCGCCACGACCAGGTTCACCACCAGGACGACACCGCTGCTCATTCCGCCAGATAGATTCTCGCGGATGCCGATTCACGTGAGAGCCGAACCGGGCGAGTACGCAGACGCGTGCCTCCTTCCAGGCGACCCGCTGCGGGCCAAGTACATCGCCGAGACGTACCTCGACGACGTCGTGCAGCGGAACTCCGAGCGCGGCCTGCTGGGCTACACGGGCACCTGGGAGGGGAAGCCGGTGTCCGTGCAGGGGACCGGCATGGGCTGCCCCGGGGCGACGATCGTCTTCGAGGAGCTCGTCCAGCTCGGAGTCAAGAAACTGCTCCGGGTCGGCACCTGTGGCGGCCTCCAGCCCCACCACCAGCTCGGCGACATGATCGTCGCGCTCTCCGCGGTTCCCGCCGACTCGACGGCGATGCACCTCGTCGGAAACGAGCCGCACTGTCCGACAGCGAGCTGGGAGCTGATCCACGGCGCCGTCCACGTGGCCAAGGAGATGGGCCAGGAGATGCACGTCGGCCCGATCGTCTCGAGCGACCTCTTCTACAACCCGGACGACGGGCAGTACGAGCGCTGGTCGAAGCGCGGCGTGCTCGCGGTCGAGATGGAAGCGTCGGCGCTCTTCACCGTCGGCGCGATCCGAGGCGTGCAGTCGGGCTGCCTGCTCGTCGTCAGCGACATCGTCGTCGAGGGCGAGTTCAAGCGGATCTCCGACGATGAGATGCGCGCGGCGGTCGATCGCATGACGCGCGTGGCGCTCGCCACCGCGACCGCCGGCCATTAGCGACACCGTCTTCCTGGTCAATCCGGCGTCGGACAACGGCGCGACGGGCAAGCGCTGGCCCGAGATCGCGCACCGCGCGGCGACCCGCGGTCTCGAGGGCGACACGCTCTTCTCGGAGCGGCCAGGTCAGCTCGGCGAGCTCGCGGTCGAGGCTGCGGTCGGCGGCGCGACGCTCCTCGTCGTCGTCGGCGGCGACGGCTCGGTGAACGAGGTCGCGAACGGGCTCGCCGGCCGGGATGACGTCGAGATCGCCGTCATCCCGCGTGGCACGGGCTGGGACTTCGTCCGCACCTACGGGATCCCGCACAAGCTCGAGGGCGCGATCGACGTAGCGCTCACCGGGAAGCCGCGGACGATCGACCTCGGCCGCGTCCGCTACCGCGCCTGGGACGGGAGCGAAGCCGAGTCGTACTTCGCGAACGTGGCGAGCGCGGGCATGAGTGGGGCGATCGCGCAGCGGGCGAACGAGACGACGAAGGCTCTCGGCGGCAAGGTCTCGTATCTCTGGGCCACGCTGGCGGTCTTCGCCCGCTGGCAGAACTCCGAGATTCGCGTCGCCGTCGACGGAGAGACACGCACCGGCCGCATGCACGATGTCGTGGTCGCGAACGGACGAACGTTCGGCGGAGGCATGATCATCTGCCCCGAGGCCGAGCCGGACGACGGGCTCTTCGACGTCTTGACGATCGGCGACCTGACGAAGCGCGACCTGCTCGTGACGCTGCCGAAGACGTATCGCGGCCGGCACCTGCCGCATCCGAAGGCCGAGTTGCTGCGCGGCGCAGTCGTCACGGTCGACGCGGACGCTCCACTCCCGGTCGAGCTCGACGGCGAGCAGCCCGGCACGACGCCGGCCCGCTTCGAGGTCGCGCCGCGCTCGCTGCGGGTCCGCGTTCCCTCCTAGGCCGGAGGGTTCTTCGCCGTCGTCACCTTGCGGGGCGACGACGTCTTTCGCGCGGCCGTGCTCTTTCGCGCCGACGTCGACTTCTTCACCTGCTGGGCGGCGAGCTGCTTCTCGAGCTTCGCGACGCGCTTCTCGAGCTCGTCGAGTCCCCGCAGCTTCTTCTGGACCTCGTCCAGCCGCGCGCGCGACTCGTTCGCCATCTCCACGAGCTTCGAGCCGCCCGGGACTTCGGTCAGCCGGTGCAACGCCTCCGAGCTGAGCTCGCGGAACTGCGTGATGATGTCTTTCTGCTGTGTCTTCGCCATGAGGCCGATCGTACCCCGTCAGGCGCGAACGGTAACCGGCGTGCCCGCCAGCGCCCGGCGGAACAGCCGTACGAGCTTGTCGTTGTGGATCCGGATGCAGCCGTTCGAGACCCTCTGCCCGAGCAGGTACGGCCGGTTCGTCCCGTGGATCGCGATCGGGCCACCCTGCGTCCAGCCGGTCAGCACCTCCGAGAAGGCCGAGATCCCGAGCGCTCCAGGCCCGAACGGGCCGGAGGTGTCCGCCGGGATCAGCCTCTGGTTGACGTAGTAGCGGCCGGTCGGAGTCGGCGTCGCGTGCGTGCCGATCGCGGCCCTGGCCGACAGCACCGCCTTGCCGCGGACGAAGAGGGTCACGCGGCGCGCGGAGAGATCGACCTGGATTCGCGTCGTCAGCGGGTGCAGATTGACGGCGTACGGTCGCACCCAGCCCGTGATCCCGTTCGGCTTCATCGGCAGCTGCACGCGATACCAGCTGACGCCGCAGTGGCGGTCGACGCGCTTGGCGAGCACGGCGAAGACGGTGGGCACGCCGTTGACGTTCAAGGGCCCGAACCGGGCCAGCTCCGACTCTCCCGGCCGGCGGAACGCAATCGCGCGCTTGCGCACGACAGCGGCATAGCTCGTTCGTGCCGTTCCCACCCGCTTGATCGACCCCGGCCGACAACGCTCCGCAGCCTTTTTCGGCTTTTCGGCGTCAGAGTTCTTGGAGGCGGAGACGCCGATCACCGGATCCCGAGGGATCGCGCCTGCAGCCTCTGTCGTGCCGGCCCCAGCGGCAACAGCCGACGCGAGGAGTAACAACAGCAGCACATGCACGAAGCACACGGTACCGAGCCATGACCATTTCTTCACCTAATTGGCACTTGTTTTGCGCTGACCATGACTAACCTGAGAGAGCGATGAAGAAGGATCTGCGAAGGCGCGATCGCCTGCGGCGTGAGCGCGAATTGCATGAACACCGGGCAGTGATCGCGCATGCACTGCGGCAGCATGCTGGGATCCCGTACGAGATCGAGCAGCAGGTCTGCTCGGATTGCCACCGGGTTCTCGACGAGCGCACAGTCCGGCGCGCCGCAGCCTAGCTCGCACCGTGCGAGAGTCCTCCGCGTGGAGGGCTACAACTTCTCGACCGAGGTCGTCGTCCGCTTCGCCGAGACGGATGCCCAGGGCATCGCCCATCACGCGGCTTTCGTCGTCTGGCTGGAGGTGGCGCGGGTCGCCTACCTGGCGGAGCACGCAGGCGGTTATCTCAAGATCCAGGCCCAGGGGATCGAGGCGCTGACCACGGAGGTCAACGTCCGCTACCACCGTGCCGCGCACTTCGACGACCGCCTGCGGATCTGGACGCGCTGCGTCGACATCCGCGGCGCCCGGTTCCGGTACGAGTACGTGGTCGAGCGGGACGGAGAGCTGGTCGCCGACGGGTACACGGCACATGCGACCGTCGACGCGGCGACGCGTCTTCCGACACGCGTTCCGGCGTGGTTCGCCGAGGCGGTCGCTAGGGCTGAGGCGTAGACGCCGGCGGCGCGTCCGGGAGATCGTCCGTCGCGGCCGGGAGGAGTGGATCGACCTTCGTCGCCTGTGGTTTCGGCTTCGGCTTGGGCTTCGGCTTCGTGCCCACCCGGACGACCTTCGGCTCGGAGCGGTAGGACGAATACCACGTGTCCTCGTGCAGGACCTTGCCGTTCGCGTCGTAGACCGTCCGGCTGACACTGGTCGCGCGCGCCGGCTGGCCGTATTCGAGTACCACGCTCTCCCCCTTCAGCAGCGTCGGGTCCGGTACTCGCGTCAGCTTCGGGGCGCCGACGACACGGAGCGGCTGCTCGGTCGACTCGACGCGCCGGTTCTGAGGCGTGCCGTAGAGGTTGACCGTCAGCGAGCCGGGGCCGACGAAGGTGCGGAGCAACAGCCACTTGTCGGTGTCGTTGGTGAACTTGAGGTCGAGGTCGGGGTAGTTGACGGTCGCGTCGCGTCCGAGCGGATAGTGCGAGATGTAGAGCGCATGGTTGGTGCGCTCCTCGATCCCGAGCCCCGCCTCGTAGGCAGCGTTGAAGACAGTCGTGGAGACCTGGCAGATGCCGCCGCCGAGCCCGGTCTGGAGCTCACCGTTGATGATCACGGGCGCTTCCTGGAAGCCCTTCTCGGCAGTGCGCTCGCCCGTCTTGCCGTTGAACGAGAACGTGTCGCCCGGCGCGATCAGGGCGCCGTCGATCAGCTGCGCAACGAGGGCGACGTTGTGCAGCCGGCTCGGGATGCCGCCGTAGGTCGTGTGGTAGCTGCCGACGACACCTGTGATCCCCATCGCCTTCGCCTCGGTTGCCGTCCGCTCCGCCGTCGTCGTACTCACCGAGAGCGCGGCCGTCCTGTCTGTGGGTGAGATTGCGGCGGCCAGCAGTGCCTTTGCCGTGGCGGGGACATCGACGCCGAGGCCGGGCTGGTCCGGCACGATCGCGATCTCGCCTCCGGCGCGCACCTCGAAGCGGGCGTCGACCGGAGCATGCTCGATCGTCTTGCGCAGCTTGCCGAACCACGCCTCGGCGCCGGCGCCCGCGATCGCAAGCCGGGTCGTACCGGCACTCGGGAGCGAGAGCAGCTCGGCAATCCGCCAGCGGGGCAGCTTCCAGCGCGTGCCGTCGTACTCGAGCCGGACCGGCGCTGAGAGCGCTGTCTCGGCCTGCCGGCGCGCAACCGCCAGGTCTGCCGCGGTCACCTCGACCGGATCGACGCGGACGGGCAGAGCGACGGGCGCGCCTCGGTCGAGTCGCGCGAGAGCACGGACGATCGTCGCAGCGGCTGCGTCTCGGTCGAGACTCTGGCCGCTCTGGCCGGGGACGACCTCGACGCCGAGGCCGCGCCGGACGAGCTCCGCCTCCACGTGCTTGCGGTCGATCACGCCCGCCAGCGAGCCGATCTTGTATTCGAGCGCCCCGGTATAGGCCTGAACGGGCGGGACGATCTCCTCGCCGAAGAACCGTGCCTGCAGCCGGCGAAAGCCGCGCACTGGGCCGAAGCCCTCGCCCTCGCGCGACGCTGTCTCGATTGCCGTCCTCCAGTCGGCTTCGACGCCAAGAGTCGTGGCCTTGATCGGGAAGCGCTCGTCCCCCGCCGTGAACATGACCGGCTCGTGCGCCACCCGCTCGAAGCGGTTCTGGAGGAGCGTCCGGGCCTCGTTCGCCGTCAGCCCGCCGACCTCGACGCCGGCGATCGTGACGCCGTCGGCAAGCCGGCTCGTCGAGCCGGCGAAGGCGAGGCCCACCAGGGCGACCAGAATCGCGACCAGAGCGGCCAAGATGAGCACCCAGCGGGCGACGAGTCGCGCCGAGCGCGCGGTCGCCGGACCGCCCCGAACGGTTGTGACATCGGCCCCCACCAGGCGGCAAGTGTAGCGGCGGCCCAGGTCGCCGCAGGTGAAATTTCGGTTATTTGCGCAGGTACTGGACGATCACGTGTCGCTGGATCTCGGAGGTGCCCTCGACGATCTGCAGCACCTTCGCGTCGCGCATCCACTTCTCGACCGGGTGATCGCGCATGATCCCGGCGCCGCCGAGCACCTGGACGGCGTCGGTGGTGACACTCATCGCGACGTCTGCTGCGAATCCCTTCGCGTACGAGCCGAGCAGCCCGGCGTCCTCGCCGGCGTCCACCGCGGCAGCGGCGCGCCAGACGAGTAGTCGCGACGCCTCGATCTGCATCGCCATGTCCGCGAGCTTGAAAGAGACGCCCTGCTTCGCGATCAGCGGCTTCCCGAACGCGCGCCGCTCGTTCGCGTAGTCGGTCGCGTACTCGAATGCGGCCCGGGCGATCCCGACCGCGGACGCGGCCACCTGAGGGCGCGAGTGCATGAAGAAGTCCATGGCGATCGCGAAGCCCTCGCCCTCTTCCCCGAGCAGCCGGTCGACGGGTATCCGGGCTTCGTCGAAGAGGATCGAGCCCGTGTAGGACGCGCGCAGCCCGAGCTTCGGCTCCTTGCGCCCGGCGGAGACTCCGGGGTCGCCCGCCTCGACGAGGAACGCGGTGATCGCGTCCTCGAGCTTGGCGAAGACGATCGTCAGCTCCGCGATGCCGCCGTTCGTGACGTAGCACTTCTCCCCACTGAGGACGTACTCGTCGCCGTCGCGGCGCGCGCTCGCCTGGATCCCGCCCACGTCCGACCCGGCGCCCGGCTCGGTGAAGGCGATCGCCGCGAGGCAGCCCTCGTCGGAGGCGAGCCGCGGCAGCCACCGCTGCTTCTGCTCCTCGGTGCCGGAGCGCAGCAGCGGCCGCACGGGGAACATCGTCGCGCCGATCGGGGCGGACAGGCCGGCGCAGCCCCACGAAAGCTCCTCGGCGATCAGGGACGACGTGACGGCGCTGACGCCGCCGCCGCCGTACTCGCTCGGAATCCCATGCGAGGTCAGCCCGAGCGCGGCTGCCTTGCCCAGGAGCTCCGGTGGGCAGTCCTCCTGCTCGTCCCACTCGCGCGCGATCGGTCGCAGCTCGCGCTCGGCGAACTCGTGGGCGAGGTCGCGCAGCTCCCGCTGCTCGGCGGAGAGCTCGAAGCCGATCCCGGCCGAGGCCGAAACCGCCATCAACACCCGTCCGAAAGAGCCACGCCACCGCGGGACCGGTCCGGGGACTGTCCCCGGACATGGCCTTCGCGGACGTGGCTCAACTGCAAAAGAAGCGCAACTCTTTGTCCACAGGTGGGCACTGCCCTAGAAGACGAACAACTCGACACCGCCCGAGACGTTCAGCTGCACGCCGGTGATGTAGTTCGCGAGGTCCGAGCAGAGGAAGCAGATCGCGTTCGCGATGTCCTCCGGCTCGCCCGGCCGCTTGAAGACCGTCCGGTTCGCGATCCGCTCGTTCATCGCGGGGTTCGCGAAATGGAAGGCCTCGGTGCCGATGATCCCGGGCACGATCGCGTTGCACGTGATCCCGTACTTGCCGCCCTCCATCGCGAGCGTCCGCGTCAGCCCGAGGATCCCGGCCTTCGTCGTCGAGTAGCTCGCCTGGCCGAAACCGCCCAGGGTCCCGGCGACAGACGCCATGTTGATGATCCGCCCCCACTCGCGCTCCTTCATGTGCGGCCACACCGCCTGGGCGCAGTTGAAGCCGCCGGTCAGGTTGACGCGCAGGTCGCGCTCCCAGAGCTCCGGGTTCTGATCGTGGAACTGGCCGACGTGATCGAGCGTGCCGGCGTTGTTGATCAGGATGTCGACCGAGCCGAACTCGTCGACGACGCGTTGCACCGTCTCCTGCACCTGCTCGCGGTCGGTGACGTCGCACTTGATCGCGGCGGAACGCCTGCCCATCCCCTGGATCTCCTGCGCAGTGGCCTCGGTGTAGACGATCCCCTGCGCCTTGGCGACCTGCGCGAGGACGCCGTACGACTCAGCGGTCTCGGTCGAATCGTCCGACTCGACCTGGATGTCGGCGATCACGACATCGGCGCCGGCGCGCGCGAGCGCCAGGGCGTCGGCGCGTCCGAGCCCTCGTGAGCCGCCGGTGACGAGCGCCACCCGGCCGGAAAGGTCGATCTCGATCGCCATGCGGCGATCCTACGGTAGAAGATCGGGGTGCACCGGATCGACATCGAAGAGCGGCGCGCGCGACTCGTCGTGCGCCACCGGCTCGACCCCGCCGCCCGCGCGAGCGATCCGCTCACGGTTGCCCGCTCGCTCGTCTGCCTGCACGCGACCGACGCGGTCACGGTCTTCCTCTCGATCCAGGCACGCACCGACGGCGTGTCGCCGAGCGACGTCGAGCGGGCCTTGTACGAGGAACGAAGCCTCGTCCGCATGCTCGCGATGCGCCGGACGCTTTGGGCCGTCCCGGTCGAGCTCGTCCCGACTGTGTTCGCGGCCGCGACGCTGGCCGTCGCAGCAACGCAGCGCAAGCGGCTCGAGGGTTTCGTTCGCGACAGCGCCATCTCGACCCGGCCTGGCGCCTGGATCTCACGCGCCCAGAAGGCGGCGCTCGCCGCCGTCGAGCAGCGCGGCGAGGCGATGACGCGCGAGATCGTCGCAGACGTTCCGCTGCTGGCGAAGAAGCTCCGCTTCGGCACTGGCCGCTGGGTCGGCGAGCAAAGCGCGGGCGCGCGCATATTGCCGCAGCTCGCGATGGAGGGCCGGCTCGTCCGCGGCCGCCCGCGCGGAACGTGGGTGAGCCCGCAGTTCCGCTGGGTCACGACCGAGGCCTGGCTCGGCGCACCGATCGAGCGGGTCGACACGGCGCAGGCCCAGATCGAGCTCCTCGGCTGCTGGCTCGCCGCCTTCGGCCCCGCCACCGAGACGGACATCCGCTGGTGGACCGGCTGGACCGCCCGGGAGACGCGTGCCGCGCTCGCGGCGATGCCACACGCGGCAGTGGAGCTGGACGGTGCGACCGGGTACGTGCTCGCCGACGACCTCGAGCCGACGCCTCCCCCAGAGCCTTCGGCGGCGCTGCTGCCGACGCTCGACCCGACGACGATGGGCTGGAAGGAGCGCGACTGGTACCTCGGCGAGCACGCCGGCATCCTGTTCGACGCGAATGGCAACGCCGGCCCGACCGTCTGGTGGGGCGGCCGGGTCGTCGGCGGCTGGTCGCAGCGACGCTCGGGCGAGATCGTCTACCGCCTGCTCGAGGACGTCGGCGCCGATGCCGTCACGGCAGTCGAGGCGGAGGTAGCGCGAATCAGCGCGTGGCTCGGCGACGTACGCTTCTCGCCCGGCTTCCTGCCGCCGTTCCAGCGCCGGCTCGCCGAGTCCTAACCGCGCGGCAGGAAGATCTCCTTCGCGATCACGAGCCGCTGGATCTGCGACGTTCCCTCGTAGATCTGGAACAGCTTCGCGTCGCGCATCAGCTTCTCGACGGGGTACTCCTTCATGTAGCCGTAACCGCCGAAGACCTGCACCGCGTCGGTGGTCACCTTCATCGCCGTGTCGGCCGAGAAGCGCTTCGCGAACGAGGACTCGAGCGTCGCGCGCTGGCCCTGGTCGTGCAGCCAAGCCGCCTGCCAGACGAGCAGCCGCGCCGCGGCGATCTCGGTCGCCATGTCGGCGATCATGAAGCTGACGCCCTGGTGCATCGCGATCGGAACGTCGAACGTCACGCGCTGCTTCGCGTATTCGACCGCGTGCTCGTATGCCGCCTGGGCGACGCCGACCGCGCCCGCCGCCGTGCCGGGACGGGTGAAGTCGAGCGTCTGCATCGCGATCTTGAAGCCGTCTCCCTCCTCGCCGATCCGGTTCTCGGCGGGGACGACGACGTCGGTGAGCGCGAACGCCGACGTGTCCGTCGCTCGCTGGCCCATCTTGTCGAGGTGCTTTTCCATCTGCACACCGGGCGTGTCCATCGGGACGACGAACGCGGACATCCCCTTGTGACCTTTCGCGGGGTCGGTCTTGGCGAAGACGACCGTCCACGACGCGTGCCCGGCGTTCGTGATGAACGTCTTCGAGCCGTTGAGGACGTACTCGTCGCCGCGCCGTTCGGCCGTCGTCTTCAGCTTGGCCACGTCGGACCCGGCTTCGGGCTCCGAGAGGCCGAACGAGCAGAGGATCGGCTCCTCGAGCAGAGGCGGCAGCCACTTGGCCTTCTGCTCCTCTGAGCCGGCGATGATCACCGGGCCTGCCCCGAGGCCGTTGGCGCCGATCGAGGTGCCGATCCCGGAGCAGCCCCAGTTGAGCTCCTCGCCGACCAGGATCCCCTCGAAGGTGGAGAGCCCGAGGCCCCCGAGCGACTCCGGCACGTGCAGGTTCATGAGGCCGAGCTCGTGCGCCTTCGCGACGACATCAGCTGGATGGGTCTGATGCTCGTCGTACTCGGCCGCCTTCGGCCGGATCTCCTTCGCGGCGAACTCCCGGGCGAGCTCCCGGAGGCCCTTTTGCTCCTCGGTGAGCGCGAACGAGATACCCGAGCCGACGCCCTGCTCGATCGTGGCCATGCTCTCTCCTGCGTATCGATTGACTAGTCAGTCAAAGGGTACCGCCGGCCCCGCGCGAGCGTCAAGGCTTTACCGATCTCTCACTTTCCGGGGCTAATCTGGGCCGCTCAGAATGGCGCTTCGAAGGCTGAGCATCCTCGCCGCGGCGATCGCGGCCGCGTGCTTCCTTGCCCCGGCGGCGGGCGCAGCGACCCGCCCGCCGGTCGTCTGGCTCAAGGGCGAAGGCAACTTCACGAAGTCGCACCGGCCGGCTCGCGCGATCTCGAAGATCGTCGTCCACGTCACCGAGGGAGCGTTCTGGGGCTCGGTGCGCTGGCTGAAGAATCCCCGCGCGCACGCCTCGTCGCACTACGTCGTCGCGCGCAACGGGCGGATCGTCCAGCTCGTCCACCTCTCCGACATCGCCTGGCACGCCGGCAACTGGCGCGTCAACTCCCAGTCCGTGGGGATCGAGCACGAGGGGCTCACGTACGGCCCTGACGGCTTCACCGACGCCCAGTACCGCGCGTCGGCCCGGCTGACGGCCTGGATCGCGAACCGCTCGCTGATGCCGATCGACCGCGCGCACATCATCGGCCACGCGCAAGTCCCCGCGCCTGGGGGCGGCCGTGGCGGCGCCGGGCATCACACCGACCCCGGCCCGAACTGGCAGTGGTCGCGGTACCTCGGGCTCGTCCGGCAGTACGCAGGCTCCGAACGGTTGAGCGTCGTACCCCAGTTCCCCGCCGGGCCGCTGCGTGGGATCGTCCGCTTGCGCGCGAAAGCGACCGGAGGCATTCGCCGGGTCGAGTTCTCGATCGACGGCCGCGCCGTCTCGACGGACCAGCGCCCGCCCTTCGCCTACGGCCTGAACACGACTGGGCTCCCGAACGGACGCCACGTCCTGCAGGTGCACGGCATTGCCGGCCCGGGCCGCTACGACATCGCCCGCCGGACGATCGTCGTGGACAACCGCGCCTTCGCGCTCACCAGCGCCGGCGCCCGTCCCTGGATGCGCTTCCGAGGGCGGGTGCGGTGGCGCGTGCGTCCCTGGGGTGCAAAGGCGGCATCGATGACGTTCAGGATCAACGGTCTCCGCCGCGCCGTCGACCGCCGGGCTCCGTTCGTCTTCTCCTGGGGCGCCAAGCGCGCCAAGCCGGGAAAGCACGTGCTCGAGGTGGTTGCCAGGTCCGTCGACGGCCGGGTCGCCCGGCGCCGGATCCCGATCGTCCTCGCCGCACCTCCGCGCAAGCCGAAGCCTGCGCCCGCCCCGGCGTTGCGAATCCTCGGTCAGAGCGTCACGGACGGCCAGGAGGTGAGCGGGCTCGTCGTCTGGCGGGTCGACGTTGCCGGCAAGGCCGCGCGAGTCGAGTTCCTCGTCGACGGCGCACTCCGCGGCACCGACGTCGCCGCGCCCTACACGCTCGGCTGGAACGCGGACGCCGAGGAGCCGGGGCCGCACCGGCTCGCTGCCCGAGCCGTCGGCAAGGCCGGCAAGACGGTCGAGTCCGCGATCACGGTGACCGTGCCGGCGCCCCCAACAACCGCCGGTAGCGCAGGACCCTGACCACCTTCCCGTCGAGCTCGCCTGCGCGTGCAAGCGGCACGAGGGCGGCGACGATCCGCCGCGCGTCCCGGGCGCTCGTCGTCAGCACGAGGTCGGCTCCCGCCCGCACGGCGAGCCGCGCCCAGTACGGCGCGTAAGGGCTCCCGAGCACGCCGAGCGAGTCGGTGACGGCGACGCCGCGGAAACCGAGCCGGCGCAACAACCTGTACGTCTCAGGCTCGAGCGAGGCCCGCCGCGGCCCGAGGCGCGGGTAAATCGCGTGGCCGACCATCACGCACGGGGCACCGTCGCTGATGGCGGCGCGGAAGGGAGCGAGATCCTCGCTCCGGAGGACGCCGTAGACCCGGGCCTCGTCCGTGGAGACCGGCGTCGAACCGAGCCCCGGAAAGTGCTTCGGGCACGCGGCACGACCAAGTCCGCGTGCGAACGCGACGCCGAGCTCCGGCCGCGCGAAATGACGCGAGCCGAGCGGGCCGTCGGCGAGGTCGAGGACGGGAGCGAAGGCGGTGTGCACTCCCGCTCGCCGGAGCGCCGCGGCGGTCTCGGCGCCGGCGGCTTGCGCCTCTGTGACCGTGCGGTAGGCGGACGCGGCGCGCCAGGGCGCGAGCGAGCGGAAGGTCTTCACGGTACCGCCCTCCTGGTCGGCGAAGACGAGCGCGCCACGGGGCCGCGCGGCGTCGGTGTTCCACTGGCGAACGAGCACGCCGCCGAAGCCGTCGCCTGCCGGCATGCCCGCAACGACGACGGCGCCCGCCTTCTCGCGCGGCGTCATCGCGGCGACCTCGGCCTCGAGCGAGCCCGAGACGAGCAGCGTCAGTGCCTGGACGATCGCCGCGAGCACGCGGCCACGGTACCCTTGCGCCGATGGCCGTGACCGAGAAGGCAACCGCGCTCGACCCGCTCGATTTCCTCGCGATCGACTCGCTCCTCGACGACGAGGAGAAGGCGATCCGCGACACGGTCCGCGCCTTCGTGCGCGAGCAGGTCCTGCCCGACGTCGGCGACTGGTTCGAGCAGGGGATCCTCCCGCGCGAGCTGATCGCCGAGCTCGCGAAGCTCGGCCTCTTCGGGATGCACCTCGACGGCTACGGCCTCCCGGGCGCGAGCGCCGTCGCCTACGGGCTCACGTGCCTCGAGCTCGAGGCCGGCGACTCCGGCGTCCGCAGCGCCGTCTCGGTCCAGGGCTCGCTGGCGATGTACTCGATCTGGCGCTGGGGCTCCGAGGAGCAGAAGCAGCGCTGGCTGCCGGCGATGCACACGGGCGAGGCGATCGGCTGCTTCGGGCTGACCGAGCCGGACGCGGGCTCGGACCCCGGCGCGATGCGCACGACCGCCCGCCGCGACGGCTCCGACTGGATCCTGAACGGCGCCAAGATGTGGATCACGAACGGCACGATCGCCGACGTCGCCACCGTCTGGGCGCGCACGGACGACGGCGCGATCCGCGGCTTCCTCGTCGAGAAGGGCACGCCCGGCTTCAGCGCACCGGAGATCCACAAGAAGCTCTCGTTGCGCGCCTCCGTCACCTCGGAGCTCGTGCTGCAGGACGTGCGCGTGCCCGCCGAGAGCATGTTCCCGGACGTCGACTCGCTGCGCGGCCCGCTTTCCTGCCTGAACGAGGCGCGCTACGGGATCGTCTGGGGGGCCGTCGGCGCCGGACGCGCCTGCTTCGAGTCGGCGCTCGAGTACGCGAAGGAGCGGATCGTCTTCGACAAGCCGGTCGCCGCCTACCAGTTGACCCAGCAGAAGCTCGCCGAGATGGCGCTGGAGCTGAATCGCGGCCTCCTCGTCGCACTCCACGTCGGCCGGATGAAGGACGCCGGCACGCTGCGCCCCGAGCACGTCAGCCTCGGGAAGATGGGCAACGTGCGCGGGGCGATCGAGGTCGCCCGTTCGGCGCGCACGATCCTCGGCGCCAACGGCGTCACGCTCGAGTACCCGGTGATCCGCCACGTGAACAACCTCGAGTCCGTCCTCACCTACGAGGGGACGCACGAGGTGCACACGCTCGTCGTCGGCCAGGCGCTGACCGGCGAGAACGCGTTTCGCTAGCCCTCCTAACGCGCTTCACGCACGCGGGCCCGCTCCTCCCGGTAGTGGCTGACGTCGTAGACGATCACCGCGCAGCAGACGGCGGTCACGAGCGCGAGCGCCGTCAGTGCCGAGAACTCCAGCGCGGCGGGTATCAGCGCGAGCAGGAGGATCACGGCACCCGGACGACCGACGCCCGATCCAGCCCGGTAGCTCCTCGCCCGTGATCGGGTCGACCCGCGTCGAGCGGCGGATGTCGTAGACGATCCGGATCCGCAACACCACGTGCACGAGGTAGTACAGCGCAAGCCCGCCGCAGAGTGCGACGGCGGGAACGGTCGCCAGCGGGTCGCCCACGTGCTCGACCGTCTTCTTCAACCCGAGGGCGAAGAGAACGATGCCGGCGATCATCGGCATGTGCAGATAGCTGTAGAAGTCGCGCGCGACGCGCGCGCGATCGGCGCCGGTCCGCTCGGTGAGATGGCGCACCCCGCCGACTGCGTAGACGTCGAAGTACGCCCACCAGAGTGCGGCCACGGCGAAGATCGCCAGCACGGCGGCGACGACGATGCTGGCCGACAGCGGCACACCCGACGCCCCGATCCCGATCGAGACGATCGACTCGCCGAGGGCGATGATCACGATCAGGCCGTGCCGCTCCGCGAAGTGGGCCGGGGAGACGCGCCAGCCGCGTCCGCGGCCCAGCACCGGCCCGACGTAGTCGACGGCGAGCGCCAGCAGCCAGAGCATCGCTTGCGTGCGACCATCGAAGAAGCCGGCGACCACGAGCAGCCCGGCAGCGACGATGGTCGGCGGCGCCAACAGGAAGACCGCGCCAACGAGGTCGGGATCGTGCTTGCCGGCGAGCGCATAGAGGCGTAGGTGGATCAGGCGGACGATCAGGAAGGCGACCCCGAAGAGGACGCCGTGGTCGTCGAACGCTTCGGGGACCGCCAGCCCCACGACGAGCAACGCCGCCATCGCCGCGACCATGGCGACGCGCACCATGATCTCCTCGGGCTCGAGTGAGTTCGTCAGCCAGGCATAGCCCGTCCACGACCACCAGAGCGCAGCCAGGATGAGCAGCCCACGGCCGACGCCGTGCCACGTCGGGTCGTCCGACATGAGTGTGGTGACCTGAGTGAGGCCGAAGACGAAGACGAGGTCGAAGAACAGCTCGAGCGGGGTGACCCGCTGCTCACGCGCCGCCATCCGGTCGAGGCGAGCTAGGCCTCGCCGTCCCAGTAGTCGACGGCGGACTCGGTTCTGAAGATCCGCGGCGGGTCGGCGTCGTTCCCCGTCCACAAGCCGACCTTGCCGCTGTCCGGATAGACGGCCGCGGCCGGGCGGCCCGTCGTCGACGCGATCAGGACGCGGATGGGCTCGTCGGTGTCGTTCCGGACCAGATGCGCGCCCTCCGGCCCTTCCGGGAAGCAGACGAGGTCGCCTGGCCGCAGCTCGTGCTCGCCGTCCGGGGCGCGGAGCGTCGGCCTCCCGGCGATGACGAGCAGCCACTCCTCGGCGCCGTACTCGTAGTGGTACGGGAACGAACGCTCGCCGGGCTGGAGCTCGTAGACGCTCGCGCCGAGCCTCTCCGCCCCGAGCCGGGGGCCGAGCCTGGCAGCGCGCCAGCTGAACCCCGCCTGGTCGCGTGCTTCGTCCAATTCTCCGTCGAAGAGGTTGAAGCGCTTCATCGGCGCCTATCCTCCCAAAATGCGTTTGGCCGCCGTGACCGCAGCCGCGCTCGCGCTCGCCGCCTCCGCAGCCGCGGCCCCGCCGAGCGCCGGCATCCTGGTGCCCGGACGGAGCCTCGGCGGCATCGCGCTCGGCGCCACGAAGGCGGAGGTCGAGCGGCGCTGGGGACGCGCCTACGGCGTCTGCAGCGGTTGCCCTCGCGAGACCTGGTACTTCAACCTCTTCGCCTTCCAGCCGAGCGGAGCCGCGGTGGAGTTCCGCAGTGGCCGGGTGGCAGCGGTCTTCACGCTCTACCAGCCGCAGGGGTGGCGGACGACCCGGGGGATCTCGCTCGGAGCCCCCGCCGCGCGTGTGACGGCCGAGTACGGCGCCCTCATCCGTCGCGAGTGCGGCGGGTACGCCGCGCTGGTGCTGCCCGGCCGGGGCGTCACGACGGCCTTCTACGTGCTAGACGATCGGCTCTGGGCTTTCGGGCTCTCCCGGCCCGGCCTTCCGCTCTGCCGCTAGCCGCTGCCGGGGCGAGAAAGCCCCGACTCGTACGCGAGGATTACTGCCTGCACACGGTCGCGTAGGCCCAGCTTGCCGAGAATCCGCGCCACGTGGGTCTTTGCGGTCCCGTCGCTGATCACGAGCTCGGCGGCGATCTCGGCGTTGGAGCGGCCACGGGCGAGGAGCCCGAGCACCTCGCGTTCGCGTGGCGTGAGCTCGTCGAGCCCCGCAACCGCACGAGGCTCCTGCTCGGGAAGA
This sequence comes from uncultured Gaiellaceae bacterium, assembly GCA_963820565.1. Lineage (GTDB taxonomy): Bacteria > Actinomycetota > Thermoleophilia > Gaiellales > Gaiellaceae > Gaiellasilicea. Next base: position 97,987 of record CAWGAD010000004.1, on the reverse strand, counting down.
GCGACGAATCGCTCGATCACCCGCTTGGTCACGGCTGGGGCGAGCAAGCCTTCACCGGCGGCGACCACCCGCACCGCCATGATCAGTTCTTCCGGCGGCGCGTCCTTCAGCATGAACCCACTTGCCCCGGCGCGAAGCGCCTCGTAGACGTACTCGTCGAGGTCGAACGTGGTCAGAATCAGGATCCGGGCCTCGGCGCCGTCGCCCGTCAGCCTGCGTGTGGCCTCGAGCCCGTCGAGCACGGGCATCCGGATGTCCATCACGACGACGTCGGGCTGGAGCCGCTGCGCGAGGTCGACCGCATCGGCACCGTTGGAGGCCTCCCCTACGATCTCGAACGCTGGATCCGCCTCGAAGATCTTCCGCAGCCCGGCACGCACGAGCGCCTGGTCGTCGACGACGACGACGCGGATGCTCATGCCGGCGCACTCTCGAGCGGCAGGCTCGCACGGATCGTGAAACCTTCGCCGGGACGCGACTCGACGTCGAGCTCGCCGCCGTGCAGAGCGACTCGTTCGCGCATCCCGATCAACCCGTGGCCCCCGCCGTTCGAGGTAGGAGCACCAACGCCGTCGTCCGCGATCTCTAGCTCCAGCGACCGGCCGTAGCGCACGAGCACCGCCGCGTGCGCCGGCCCGGCGTGCTTGAGCGTGTTCGTTAGCGCCTCCTGCACGATCCGGAACGCCGATACGTCTACCCCGGGAGACGGCTCGACGGGTGCGCCTTCGACGGTGAGCTCAACCGGGAGGCCCGCGCGCCGAACGTGCTCCATGAGCTCGTCGAGATGCTTGAGGCTCGGTTGCGGCGCGAGCTCGGGCGCCTCGCCGTCCTGCCGGAGCACGCCGACGAGGCGGCGCATCTCCACGAGCGCCTCGCGTCCCGTCCGTTCGATCTCGAGCAGCACCTCTCGCGTCACGGGTCTCTCCTCGCCGAGGGCCATCCGCTCGGCGCCGGCCTGGACGACGATGACGCTGACGCTGTGCGCCACGACATCGTGTAGCTCGCGCGCGATGCGAACGCGCTCGTGCTCGATCGCCAGCCGGGCATTCTCGGCCTGCTCGCGCTCGAGCACGGTCGTCAGGGCGGCCAGTCTCTGCGCCTGCAGGCTGTGCGCGCGCACCAGCCGCCCAGCGAGCCACGTGCCCGCGAACAGCGGGCCCATGACGATGAAGTCGCCGGGTTCGTCGGCAAGGATGCCGACGAGCGCAATCACCAGCCCGGCAACGGCCTGGCGCCGGGCGGCGTAGGCGCCCGCCGAGAAGGTGGCGACGAGGACGGGAAGCAGCGTGATCTGCGGCTCCTGCACCTCACTTGAAAAATCGAGTCCGAGGAGGCAGGCGATCACGATCGCAACGACGGCCACCGGCGCCCGCCGGCGCACCGCGAGCGGCAGGGTCACGCCGAGCCCGAGGAGTACGAGCAGCACCATCGGGCCCGCGACATCCGTGGTCAGGATCTCCCACTCGACGAGAGCGGCGAGCGCCAGCGCCAGCGAGACGTCCCGAGCAGCCGGCTGCCTCAGCTGGACCGGGAGCGCGGGCCGCTGCATGACTCGACGGTAGTGGATCCAACCTCGATCGGCATCCTCCTAGACGATCGGCTCTGGGCTTTCGGGCTCTCCCGGCCCGGCCTTCCGCTCTGCCGCTGAGAGGCGCGCCACGAGCGGGACCGCGAGCAGCACGGGCACGCCCAGGATCGGCCAGAGCGCCTGGTAGCCGCTCGTGTCGTCGAGATAGGGAGAGAGCAGGTCGATCGCGGCGCCGGCGAGGAGCGGTCCCGTCAGCAGCCCGATCCCCTTGGTCGTCGTCGCCAGCCCGGAGATGGCGCCGCGGTCCGCCTGCGGCATCAGCTTGAAGAGCAAGCCCCAGGCGAGCGTCATCACGGTGCCGCCCGCGATCGCGACGAAGAAGATGATCGGCAGGTACCACCGGTGCCACTCGTTTCCGAAGCCGCCGAGCATGAGCCCGATCCCGTACACGATCGAGGCGGCGAAGATGACGCGGCTCAGGCCGAAGCGATCGCCGAGAAAGCCCGACCCGGCCGCGGCGACGATGTAGCCGCCTGCGACCGCGGCCAGCACCGCCGTCGTCGTCCCGAGCGGCTGCCCGAGCCCGACCGTCAGGTAGAGGACGACGAACGTGCGCGCGCCGGCGAACGCTCCCTCCCAGGCCGTGTTCGCGATCAGGAACCGTCGCACCTCGGGCTCGCGGCGGAACACCCGCCAGCTGTGCGAGATGTACGCGCGCACGCCCTCGAAGACGCGGCCGTGGCCGCCGTCCTCCCGCAGGAAGAGGACGGGCGAGGCGCAGGCGGCGGTGACGACGCCTGCGGCGACGAGGAACGGGAACGCCTCCCAGACGTGGAAGAGGGCGCCGCCGCCGATCAGCGCCGCGCCGAGCGCGACGCCGCGCATCAGGTGCTGTGCGCTCTGCGCGCGCCCGTACAGCCGCTCCGGCAGCAGGTCGGGGTAGAGACCGCGGTACGGCGGCTCGTAGACGTAGTAGGCGAAGAAGAACGCGAACACGAGCAGCGCCGTCGTCCAGAGGCTCGGCATGAACGCCATCAGGGCGAGGCAGAAGCCGATCGGGCCGAGCGCCACGAGCATGAACGGCCGCCGGCGCCCGAGCGGCGTGTGGAAGGTGTCGCTCCACGGCCCGATCACGAGCGGCAGCGCGACGGCGAAGAGCCCTTCGGCCGCCAGCACGAGCGCGATCAGGGTCGCCGAGCTCGTGAACTGCCCGAGCAGCGGCGGCAGATACGCCGCAGTCGTCGTCAGCGAGAAGGCGAGCCCGAACGCACCGAGCCCCAGAACCCAGACGACGCGGGTGTACGAAGGCTCAGACGGGTGCTGCTGCGCCGTCCCGAGCGAGCCCGCCGGAGACGAGCTCGACCACCGTCCGCTCGGCACGGGCCACCTCCTCGTCGCCGTCCGGGAGCTGACCGAGCACCCAGCCGGTCAGAAGCTCCTCGAGCCCACCGTAGAAGATCCAGCTCGCGAGGCGCGCGTCGAGGTCGGGACGGAACGAGCCGTCTGCCTGGCCGCGTTCGATCACGCGCTGGATCACGAGGAAGCCGGCCCGGATCTCGTCGACCTGGCCCTGGAGCTGCGGGCTGCGGGCGACCTCGCGCACCATCACGCGGACGAGGTCCGGCTGGTCGCGCCAGGCGCGCAGCAGCACCTTTGCGATCGCGCCGAGCTGCTCGAGCGGCGGCTCCGGCGATGCCTCGATCCGCGCGAAGCGCCTCGAGCAGCTGGCTCCAGTTCTCGCGAAAGACCGTTTCGAGCACCTCTTCCTTCGAGTCGAAGTAGTGGTAGAGGAGCCCGTGGGCGATCCCCGCCTCCTCGGCGATGTCGCCGACGCGGCAGGTGTGGTAGCCCTTGCGCGCGAAGACCCGCACGGCCGCGTCGAGGATGATGCGCCGCTTGTCCGGGGCGTTTCCGCCGTTGGTTGAACGGTCAGTCAAGGCGTTTCACTGTAGTGGTAGGTTCGGCGGAGGTGCAACCGCTCGCCGGGATGCTCGTCGTCGACCTGACCCGCTACCTGCCGGGTGCGTTCGCCTCGCGGGAGCTGCAGCGCCTGGGCGCCCGAATCGTCCGGCTGGAGCCGCCCGAGGGCGACCCGATGCGCCACACCGCACCCGCGTGGCACGAAGCGCTGAACGCGGGCAAGGAGTCGGTCGCCGTCGATCTCAAGGCCGAGCCGGAGCTCGGCCGCGCTCTCTGCGCGCGCGCCGACGTCGTCCTCGAGGGCTTCCGGCCGGGCGTCGCCGCGCGCCTCGGCATCGGGCCCGACGACGTGCCCGAGTCGGTCGTCTACTGCTCGATCACCGGCTTCGGCGACTCGGGCCCGCACGCGGCACGGGCCGGGCACGACCTCAACTACGTCGGCTGGGCGGGGATGCTCGAGGAGACCGCGCCCTCGCTGCCGCCGCTGCAGCCCGCCGACCTCGCCGCCGGCGCGCTCGGGGCCGTGACCGCGGTGCTGGCGGCGCTGCTCGAGCGCGAGCGCACCGGGCGCGGCGCCCGGCTCACGATCTCGATGACCCACAGGTCGCACGGGCTCGTCTCGCACCGGCTCGGCGGCGACCCGCTCCCGCGCTTCCTCACCGGCGGACTGGCCTGCTATCGCATCTACGCGACCGGCGACGGTCGCCAGCTGACGGTCGGCGCGCTCGAGCCGAAGTTCTTCGCCCGCCTCTGCGACGTGGTCGGCCGCCCCGAGCTGGCCGAGCGCCAGTACGACCCCGACGGCCAGGAAGCGCTCGCCGCCGAGCTGGCCCAGGTGTTCGCAGCGCGGCCGCTCGCGGACTGGCTCGAGCTGTTCGACGGCGAGGACGTCTGCGTCGGGCCGGTGGCGACGCTTGCCGAGGCGGCGCAAGAGTTCGGCGAGCCAACCGGCCTGCCGTCCGCTCCCGTCGGGCAGCATACGAGTGCATGGCGGGCAGAGCTCGACTTCTCCTGATCGCGGCGGCGCTGGCGCCGCTGCCTCTGCTGGCCGCCGTCGTCTGGAGCACTGTGGCCGAGGCGGCAGCGCGGCCTGCCGAACCTCGTCGTCTCCGCCCGCGACGGCGACCTCTTCGTCGGCGAGAACCGGATCACGGACACGGCCGCAACCGACAGCGAGCCGGATTGGTCGCCCGACCGGCGCTGGATCGTCTTCGTTCGCCAGGAGCAGGGTGACCGCAGGTCGAGCCTCTACCTGATCCGACGCGACGGTGGTGGCCTGCGCCGCCTGACCCGCGGCGACCGGGTCGACGCCATGCCGGCGTGGCGCGGCGACGGGCGGAGGATCGCCTTCGCGGCCTCGCCGCTCGCCGGGGGCAGCTTCGACATCTGGGTCGTCGGCATTGAGGGCGGCGCGCCGACCCGCGTCGCCGGCGGGCCGGCCGAGCAGATCGCACCGACCTTCGCCGCGAGCGGCAAGCTCCGCTTCCGGACGGTCGCGCCCGGCGATCCCTTCCCGGAAAAGACGAGCGACTCCGGTACGCCGCGGACGGGGCCGCGCGAGCTACTGCCGGACTTCGACCAGCGGGCGCCGTTCCGCTTGACGATCGCCGGCACCAAGCTCGGCTTCGCCTCCGCCACCGACAACATCGGCGATGGGCCGGTGTGGGTACGGGGCAAGCGCGGCTCGACGACCGGCCCGATGCGCGCCGAGCAACTCGTCCGCCTGTCGGACGGCACCGTGCGCGCCTACCGCGACGCCGGCCGGCTCCGCTACACGCCCTCGCCGTCGCACACGCACTGGCACCTGCTCGGCTTCCAGCGCTACGAGCTCCGCACGCAGGACGGCGAGCTCGTCGTCCGCGACCGCAAGAGCGGCTTCTGCCTCGCCGACCACTACGGGCTCGCACGACGGCGCGTCGCCATCTTCACCGGCGGCCGCTTCTTCGGCAACTGCGCCGCCTCGAATCCAGACGCGCTCTCGGTCGAGCAGGGCACCTCGGTGGGCTACACCGACCTCTATCCGGCCCACTTCCACGGGCAGAACCTCGAGCTGCGCGGCGTCCCGGCCGGGATCTACACCCTCGTCCACCGCGCCAACCCCGGGCAGCACCTGGAAGAGGTCGACTACACGAACAACACCGCCTCGTTGCGGATCCGCCTCACCTGGGCTGCTGGCGCGCCGGTCGTGGAGACGCTCCGCAGCTGCGAGAGCTCAGAGCGCTGCTAGCCCGAGCGCGGCGGGAAGCGCGAACAGGTCGGGTAGCCGGTCCGGCTCATCGGGACGGCGTCCGTCGCGGTCGAGCAGGAACGCCTTCATCCCGAGAGCGCGTGCGCCCTCGATGTCGTCCTCGTACGAATCGCCGATCATCGCCGCCTCCTCGGCCTCGACTCCGAGCAAGGCGAGTGCATGCCGGAAGATCTCGGGGTGCGGCTTCGTCCGCCCGAACGCGCGGGAGCCGACCGCACAATCCACGTCGAGCGCGTGGTGGGTGACGAACTCGTCGAGATCGCGGCTCCCGTTCGAGACGAGCCCGATCTTGACGCCGTGCTCCCGCAACGCGGCCAGCGCCGGCAGCGCGTCCTCGTACAGCGTGAAGCGCTCGTGGGCCTCCCAGGCCCGCACCAGCTCCTCGGCGCAGGCACGGGCTCCCACGGCGTCGCCGCCCATGCCGCGCACGATCTCCTCGGTGAAGAGAATCCAGAGCTCGTCGTCGTGCTCGAGCTCCGGATGGCGCTGCAACGACGCGAGCGCGGCCTGCCGCGCCGCCTCGTAGCGCTCCGGATCGAGAGTGAGGCCGTGCCGCTCCCCGACGCGCCGGTAGCCCTCGGGCCCGAGCTCGGGCCCGGGTCGCGCGAGCGTGAAGTCGACGTCGAAGAGGACTGCCCGGATCACTCTCGGAGGATACGCTCGGCAGATGCGGACGCCGGCCGAGATCCTGAGCGAGGCGCGGACGATCGCGGTCGTGGGCGCCTCACCGAAGGCCGACCGGCCGAGCCACACCGTCATGCGCTACCTGCTGGCGCAGGGGTACGACGTGATCCCGGTGCGCCCGGCCGACTGCGACGAAGTGCACGGTGTCCCGTGCGTACGCACGCTCGCTGAGATCGACCGGCCGATCGACCTCGTCGACGTCTTCCGGCGCTCGGAGCTCACGCCCGCGCACGCAGAGGAGGCCGTCTCGGTCGGCGCGGGCGCGCTCTGGCTTCAGCTCGGGATCGTCTCCGCGGAGTCACGGGCGATCGCCGAGGCGGCGGGGCTCGACTACGTCGAGGATCTCTGCACCGCGGTCGTCCACCGCTACGAGATTCGAGAGCCGCGAAGCGGGTAAGAGCGTCGCGTGGAATACGGACTGCTGCTGCTCCGCATCGTCGTCGGCGTCATCTTCGTCGGCCACGGCTCGCAGAAGCTCTTCGGCTGGTTCGGCGGCGGTGGCCCGCAGGGCACGGCCCAGTTCTTCAGCTCGATCGGCTACACGCAGGCCTGCCCTGCTGGCGATCGTCGCGGGCCTCTCCGAGGTCGGAGGCGGCCTGCTGCTTGGGTTCGGCTTCCTCACGCCACTCGCGTCCTTCCTGATCGCAACGGTGATGCTCAACGCGATCGCGACCGTCGTCTTCCCGAAGGGGTTCCTCGGCGGCTACGAGTTCGAGCTCACACTGCTCACCGTCGCCGTCGCGCTGGCGGCAACCGGGCCTGGCGAGATCTCGATCGACGACGCGATCGGCTGGGCGGACAACATCAGCGGCATCGCCTGGGGCTCGCTCGTCCTCGCTGCGGCAATCATCGTCTCGATCGTGACGACGACGCTCGGCCGCGGCGGCGCCGAGCTCGACGACATCCCCGGCTAGCTCGTCGTCGCTCGTCTCCGGCGAGAGCACGCTGGCCCAGCCGTCGTTCCCTCTCACCGGCGTTGCCGCAGCCGGCCGTTGTGAAGGGCTAGGCCGACGGCCGCCGATGCAATACCGACTGCGACGACCACGAGGCCGACGTAGATCTCGACGTTCGGGGAGATCCAGTACTCGGAGTTGTCTCCGAACATGGCCCAAGCACGACTGCCAGCGGGAGGCTCAGCGGAGTGGCACTCTTTGGCTGTGCGGATTCTCGATCGGTCTCTGTCTCGCCTTCCATCCCCATTAAGAACCCTGGTCGATTGGGCGCTGATCATCACGCTGGCTGTTGTCGCAGTTCTCATCTTCCAGGCCGAGGTTGCGAAGCCGTATCGGATTCCCACTCCGTCGATGGAGCCGACCCTTCACTGCGCCAAGCCGGTCAGCGGTTGCGAGTCGCGCTTCGCCGATCGAGTCATCGCGAACCGCCTCGTCTATCGCTTCCAGGAACCTGAACGCGGCGACATCATCGTCTTCGACGCGCCGCCTCGGGTCGAGGCCGCCTGCGACACCGGTGGAACCTTCATCAAGAGGATCGTGGGCTTGCCGGGTGAGTCCATTTCGATGCGGGCCGGATACGTCTTCATCAACGGCGAGCGGCTGAGCGAGCCATATCTTCAGCCTGCTTACCGAGGCCGGGAGAGCGGCAGCTGGGGACGCAGCCCGAGCGACGGCTACTTCGTGCTGGGTGATAACCGAGCCATGTCCTGCGACTCGCGCCGCTGGGGCGTCGTCCCTCGTGACCGCATCATCGGGCGTGCCGAGGTGACCTACTGGCCCCCGCCCCGGCTCGGGCGTCCTCAGCCGTAGCGAAATCTCAGGGGACATTCCCGAACGCTGGCCCAGGTCAGCCTCGTTCACCCACCCAGAGCGCATCGGGGCAAGCCGCTGACCTCGCTTACCCGGAACTACTGAGGGGCGGGCAGTTTTCGTTGCTATCAGCGGTGACCCATAGTGTGTGGACGAGCCCGCGAAGGAGTGCCGATGCAGAGCCGCCCGCTTCCCGAGACCGCCGATGCCCGCTCCCCCGCCGGGGCTGAAATTCGCTACCTGATGGGGGGCACAACCGGCGACATGATCCATTCCACGGTCCCGCCAGGGCAGGTGAACCGGGCGACAGTCCATGCCACGGTGAGCGAGTTCTGGCACGTCCTGTCCGGCCAGGGGGAAATTTGGCGCCGGGACGAGAGCGGGGAAGAAGTGACCGTTCTGACGCCGGGTCTCTCCATCGACATCCCGGTGGGTACTGCCTTCCAGTACCGCTGCACCGGGGCGGAGGCGCTGCGGTTTCTGTGCATCACGATGCCGGCTTGGCCGGGCGACGCGGAGGCAACTCAAATCGACGGTCCGTGGGTGCCGACAGCGCCAGTCGGCCCGGTGTCTTCCGCGACCACACTCTGAGGCAGCAACAGACAACCTCCGGGCCAGGCCGGTGGTCGACTTCTAGCCGGGGCGGTCGATCGTGGCCGGCACGGCCAGCCACGGATGCCGTCGCGAGTCGTACCCAGCCTCGGTCGGCGGTGGGAACGACGGGTCGGCGAACGAGCCGACCGAGACAACGATCAGGTCTGGCTCGTCCGGTTCCGTGTAGAAGACCTGCGAGCCACAGTCAGGGCAGAAGTGAAAGACGTGCTCCTTTCGGTCCGCCTCGTCCGAGACTCGCAGGTAGTCGCTGAAGCGACCAACGACGTTCACCTGATCCGGCGTGAACGCCGCCTGCATCCCGAAGGCACTTCCGGTCCGACGCTGGCAGGCGAGGCAGTGACACATGGAGACCACGAACGGATCGCCCGCCACTTCCAGACGGAGTTGCCCACAGTGACAGGCGGCCTCTCGACGAGCCATCGCACGAAACGTACCGAACGCCGTCGACCGGGGCTCGTGGGGGAACCAGGTTCCCCCACGCTCTATCGGGGTGCCGAGATTTGAACTCGGGACCTCTCCGACCCGAACGGAGCGCGCTACCAGGCTGCGCCACACCCCGAGCGGGGAAAGGGTAGCGATAATCGCCCCGTGGCCCAGCGAGACGAGATCGTCGCGTACGCGAACGAGTTGCTCGAGATCGAGCGCTTCCCGGAGTACGGGACGCCCGGTCTGCAGGTCGTCGGCGCCGACGAGGTGACGAAGATCGCCTGCGGCGTCTCCAGCTCGCGGGAGCTCTTCGAGCGCGCTGCCGCCGCGGGCGCCCAGCTCCTGATCGTCCACCACGGCATGTTCTGGCGCAACGAGCCCGTCTGGATCGACCGGCGTCAGCGCGGCCGGCTCGAGACGCTCTTCGGAGCGGACCTGTCGCTGCTCGCGTACCACCTCGCGCTCGACGCTCATCCTGAGCTCGGCAACAACGCGCTGCTCGCTGCTGAGCTCGGTGTGACGGTCGAGCGGCCCTTCGGCGACGTCGGCCAGGGCGGGAGCCTGGCTGAGCCGATGGCGATCGACGAGCTCGTCGCGCGCATCCAGACGATCGTCGGCGGCCGCGAGCCGCTCGTGTTCGCCCACGGGCCGGCACGGATCGAACGGGTCGCGATCTGCTCGGGCGGCGCGGGAGGCGAGCTGATCCGGGCGGCCCACGAGGGCTACGACCTCTTCCTGACCGGCGAGCCGGAAGAGCCGACGCTCCAGACCGCGCGTGAGCTCGGAATCCACTTCGTCGCCGGAGGTCACGACGCGACCGAGCGGCTCGGCGTGCAGGCGCTGGCACGGCGGCTGGCGGAGCAGTTCGAGCTCGACTGGGAGTTCATCCCGGTCGAGAACCCCGTCTAGATGGCGATTGCGCATGTGCACGGACTCCTCGACGTAGCCGAGCGAGCGATAGAGACCGCGGGCGACCTCGTTGCCGCCCCAGACGTTGAGGCCGACGCTGTCGTGTCCGAGCGCCGGATCTCAGTCCTCCAGCGCCGTCATCGCGGCTCGGCCGTAGCCGCGCCCCCGCTCCGTCTCGTCGATCGTGATGTCGTAGAGCCACGCATCGCCACCGCGCAGGCCGAGAAAGACGGTGCCGACCTTCCGGCCGTCGACCTCGACCGCCCAGACACGGACGTCGTCGGTTGCCAGACCGCGTGGAAGCACGCTGGAGACGTCGCGGGCGACCTTCGCGGCGGCGGCTTCCGGTGCCATGCCGGCGAACTCGATCAGGCCACGGAGGTACTCGGCCCGGTGCGCTGCGTCCCAGGCGGCGAACTCGTCGTCGCGAAGACGACGCAGCTCGATCACCGTGCCAGCTCCTCGAGTGCGTCGAGGCAGGCCGACGGCCGCTCGACGATGACGAGGTGCCCGCAGTCGGCGACGAGCCGAAGCTTCGCGCGCAGGCGCCGGGCGTACTCGAAGGCGTCCTCGAGCGGCAGCTGCGGGTCGCGTGCTCCCCACAGCACCAGCGTGGGACACGAGATCTCGGTCAGATGCTCGCGCGGGTCGTCGGCGAGCATCGCGCGGCTCGCGACCTTCGTGTCCGCGTGCAGGCGCTGCGCGGCCAGGAGACCGTGCGTCGCCCGGGCCGAGAGCGCATCGGCATCGGAGACGAACCACGGCCGGAAGAGCGCGCGCCGGTACCACGTCCGCTCCGCCCACCGATGCCGGAAGCGCGCGACTGCACGGCCGGGCCGGACCGTCGCGCTCGCGAGCACGATCACCTGGAGCAGCCGGGTGGTCGTCGCGATCCCAGCCGGCGAGACGAGCAGGAGCGCCCGGACGAGCTCGGGACGGCTGCGGGCGAGCCTGATCGCGACGAGCCCGCCGAACGAGTGGCCGGCGACGGTGGCCTGCTGCACGCCCTCGGCGTCGAGCACGGCGGCCGCCGTCGACGCGAAGTCCTCCATCGTCGCGCCGCGCGCCAGGGGCGCGGAGCGCGCATGACCCGGCAGGTCGACCGAGATCACGCGGTAGCGCCGCACGAGAGCCGGGACGAGCTCGACCCAGTTTCCGGTCGAGCCGGCGAGGCCGTGCAGGAGCAGGAGCGCCGGTCCCTCTCCGCCGACGTGGTACTCGACCGAGCCGAGCGTCCTGGTCTCGAGATCCGTTGCGGCCGTCATGCCGGGAAAGTATCCTTGGACGACCATGGTGACTTTGGGGACGCGGGCCCGTTGATTCCCGCGAACAACGAGCGTGCGATGTCCGAGCCCGCCTGAGCGCAATCCGTTGCGCCAGCGGGCTTTTTCATTGCCGCAAACCGACTAGGAGGCAAATGGCATGGCGAATCACCTGACGCCGGACGAGCTGTCGAAGGAGCTGGGCATCGACCGGCAGGAAGTGATCCGGGTATGCATCGAAGAAGGGGTCCCGATCTACCAGGGCAAGATCGACAAGACGCTCTTCCAGGCGCAGCTCGAAGCGCTAGGGGCGCTTCCGCAAGCTCACTAGAAGAGCCCGGCCGCGAAGCGGCCCTTTAGGGATTTCGATCGCGCTGCCGATTCGCTGATCAGCGCGCGGCCGACTTGCTCGGCCGCGCTGCTTTCTTCTTGGCGGCGGCCTTCGGCTGCTTGGCCTGCTTCGCCTCGTCGACCGAGCGGCGCAGCGCCTCCATCAGGTCGACCTCAGGCGTCTCGGCGGTGACCGGCTCCGGCGTCGTGATCACCTCACCCGCCAGCTTGGCCTCGAGCAGCGCCTTCAGGTCGCGGCGGTAGTCGCTCTGCAGGTCGTTCGGGTCGAACTCGCCGGTGAGGCTCGCGATCACCTGCTGCGCGAGCTCGAGCTCCGGCTTTTTCACCGTCGTCTCCTCGACGGCCTCCTCGATCTCGGCCTGCGAGTAGACGTCGGCCGCGAGGAAGAGCGTCTCCAGCGCGAGCGCGTCACCCTTCGGCCGGATCAGGCACAGCTTCTCGCGCCCCTGCTGGACGAAGCGGCCGAGCGCGGCCATACCCGTCTCGCGCATCGCGTTCAGGAGCAGCACATACGGCCTCCGCGCGGCGGATGCCTCCGCGGGGACGAGGAAGTAGGTGCGGTCGAAGAAGATCGGGTCGACCTGGCCCGCGTCGACGAAGCGCGCGATCTCGATCGAGCGCGAGTCGTCGTGGTTCGTGAGCGCCTCGAGCTCCTCGTCCTCGACGATCACGAACTGGCCCTTGGAAACCTCCCAGCCCTTGACGATCTCGTCCGGGCCGAGAACCCGCTCGTGCAGGGGGCAGTAGCGCTGCTGCTTGATCGGCGTGCCGCACTCGCGATGCAGCATCCGGAAGGAGACGTCGGACGAGCGCGCGGCAGGCTTCGTCGCCGGGGCGAGGCCCACGGGGATCGAGACGAGTCCGAAGCTGATCGAGCCGTTCCAGGTCGTGCGCATGTGCTCCTGCAAGTGTAGGGGACCGCACCCTTTCGCCCTAGCCGGAGCCTTCCCTTCTACATAATGTGAACCCGTGAGCAAGCGCACGATCGAGCGGCTCTGGCGCGACGCGGTCGCAGCCGGCCGCCAGACGCCCGCGTACCTCGTCCAGGACGGCGATGCCTGGCTGCCGCTCTCGTGGGCCGAGGCCGCCGAGCGGGTCGAGGGGTACGCGAACGGGTTGCTCTCGCTCGGCGTGAAGAAGGGCGACGCCTTCGCGATTCTCGGCTCGAGCCGGGTCGAGTGGGCGCTGTTCGACTTCGCGCTCGGCTCGATCGGGGCGATCGCGGCGCCGATCTACGCCAACAGCTCCGCGAAGGACACCGGCTACATCCTCGATCACTCCGAGTCCGTCGGCGTGCTCTGCGAGGACGACGTCCAGCGGGCGAAGGTCGAGAGCGTGCGCGGCGAGATCCCACGCCTGCAGCACGTGCTCACGTTCGCGGACCTCGACGATCTGATCGCCCGCGGCCGCGCCTACGCCGCCGAGCATCCGAACGCGCTCCGCGAGGCCGGCGAAACGATCGAGGAGGACGACCTCTTCACCTACATCTACACCTCGGGCACGACGGGGCCGCCCAAGGGCTGCATGATCTCGCACCGCAACTACTACGCGATGGTCGCCGTGGTCGACGACCTGCCCAGCTTCACCGGTCCCGAGGACACGATGCTCCTCTACCTCCCGCTCGCGCACAACTTCGGCCGGCTGATGCACCTCTCGGGTGCGTACGTCGGCTACGGGATCGCGTTCCTGCCCGATCCGCTGCAGGCTGCGGCCGCGCTGCCCGCGGTGAAGCCGACCGTCTTCCCGAGCGTGCCCCGGGTGTACGAGAAGGTCCACTCGGCCGTGGTCGCCAAGTTCGACGCCGAGACCGGCGCGAAGCGGAAGCTGATCGACTGGGCCCTCGGCGTCGGCCGGCGCGTCAGCGCGCTCCGCCGGGCCGGCGAGCCGGTGCCGCGCGGACTTGCGGCGCAGTACCGCCTCGCCGACAAGCTCGTCTACTCGAAGGTCAAGGAGCGCCTCGGCGGCCGGCTGCGGCTCGCGATCTCGGGCGGCGCACCGCTCTCCGCCGAGATCGCCGAGTTCTTCCACGCGATCGACATCCTGCTGGTCGAGGGATACGGCCTCACCGAGTGCACGACCGCCGCGTCGACGAACACCCACGAGGCCTACCGCTTCGGCACGGTCGGCCGGCCGCTGCCCGGCACGGAGGTCAAGCTCGCCGAGGACGGCGAGCTGCTGATCCGCAGCGAGACCGTCTTCCAGGGCTACTTCAAGGAGCCCGAGGCGACCGCAGAGGTGCTCGGCAAGGACGGCTGGCTGCGCACGGGCGACATCGCCGAGATCGACGAGGACGGCTTCCTCAAGATCACCGACCGCAAGAAGGACATCATCGTCACCGCCGGCGGCAAGAACGTCGCGCCGCAGAACCTCGAGAACGACCTGAAGACGTCGAAGTACGTCTCACAGGCAATGGTCGTCGGCGACCGGCAGCCCTACATCGCCGCGCTGATCACGCTCGATCCCGAGGCACTCCCGGTCTGGGCCGCCGAGCGCGGGCTGCCGGCCGACCTGGATGCGCTTGCACGGACCGACGAAGTGCAGCAGCTGATCCAGGAAGTCGTCGACGGCGTCAACGCCGACCGCTCCCGCTACGAGCAGATCAAGCGCTTCACGATCCTCCCGCGCGACTTCACGATGGAGAACGGCGAGCTGACACCGACCTTGAAGCTGAAGCGACGTGTCGTCTCCGACCACTACGCCACGGAGCTCGACGAGCTCTACGCGGGCGAGACGCTGAACCAGGCCGCCGGCGTCTAGAGCGGTCTAGAGCCTGCGAGCGCCGACGTACGTTCCGGCGTACCAGGAGTCCGAGAGGCTGGAGATCTTCACCACGTCGCCCGTGTGCGGAGCGTGGATGAACTGGCCGCCGCCGATGTAGATGCCGGCGTGGCCGAGCCCGTTGAAGAAGACGAGATCGCCTGCCTGGAGCTCGTCGCGCGAGACGCCCACTCCCATCCCGTACTGCGAGGCCGCGTGGTGGGGCAGCGAGACGCCCACCTGGCCGTAGACGTACATGATCAACCCGGAGCAGTCGAAGCCGCCTGGACTGGCGCCGCCCCACACGTACGGGAGTTCCGAGGAACTGCATCGCGATCCCCACGACGCCGCCGTAGCGGGCGTCCGGGGCAGGCGCGAAGACCTCTTCCGGGGTGGCCGAGAAGAGCGAGGACTCGGTCGGCGTGTCCGGCGCGCTCTGGGCGGCGGCGAAGCGAGCCCGTGCCTGCTCCGCGAGCCGTGCCTGGCGCAGCCGCTCGGCGGCCTCGAGGCTGGCGATCTGATCCTTGATCGACGCGAGCATCCGCTCACGCTCGGCGAGCTGGCCTTCGATCGACCGCTTCTGCTCGGCCCGCGACGCGACGACCTGTGCCTGCGCGGTCCGCGCCCGCTCGAGCCGGGCCTTGCGCAGCCGCACCTGCGTCCGGAAGCTCTTGACCTCGCCGAGGACGCGGGCGTCCTGGTCGGAGACGCGCTCGACCGCATCCAGCCGGCTGAGCAGGTCGTCGAGGGACTCGGCGCCGAGCAGGACGTCGAGCGTGGTTCCGTCGGCGCCGTTGACGTAGAGCGAAACTAGCCTTTTGGACAGATGCGTCTGCGCGTTGCGCAGGCTCTTCTTGGCGATCGTGAGATGCCGTGCATTCGTCCGCAGCTCGGCCTGGATCCCCTCGAGCTTGACGTTCGCGAGGTTGTAGGACTCGATCGCGTGCGAGAGCTGTGAGTCGATCTCCTGGATCTGCTCGAGGACGCTCTGCGCCTCAGCGCGCTTGGCGTCGACGTTCGGGTCGGCCGAGGCCGTCCTGACGGAGGCCAAGGCCGCGGCGACGAGAATCGCCATGACGAGCGTGAGGAGCGCCGAGGCCTTTCGCGTGCTCGAGTCGATCACGCGCTCTTCGAGTCGGGCAGGCGCGGCTTCCCGGTGGGGGCCAGGTCCGTCACAAGTTGGGCACCCTAGCAGGCATGGCGGACGGTCGCAACGCTCAACAGAGCCAAAAACCTACCCCTATACCTTCGCACAAGCCCGCACAAACCCGCCGCACTGCCTGTGGAAAGGTGCTACGGTCCGCGCCTCGTGAGGAGGGACTGGACGAGCGATGCGGCGCGACTCGTGGCGGTTTTCACGGGCTTTCTCGTGGTTGCCGTGGTTCCGGTCGCCCTCGCCGCAGACTCGTCCGCTCCGAGCTCTCAGGCGACCGCTCTCCGGGCCGGCGCGACCTCGCTCGAAGCGCGCGCGAACGCCGCCACGCTCGAGCTCTACGCTTTCGAGGCCGAGCTCGGACGTGCGCGCGCGGAGCTCTCGAGCCTCACCGCGCAACGCTCGTCTCTCGAGCGCGAGCAGGCGCTCACGCGCAAGCAGCACGCGATCGCGCGGACGGCCTTTCGGGCCTCGCAGTCGCGCGTCGCCGAGCTCGTGCGAGCGCTCTACGAGCAGCCCGGCCACTCCGCCGATCCGCTGGCGATCCTGCTCGGGGCAGGTTCGCTCGAGGAAGCGCTCGACAGGCCTCGACAGCCTCAGTCGCGCAGCCGGCGAGAACAACCGGATCGTCGAGCAGACCCGCGCGGCGCAGATCAGGCTCGCCGCGCTCGACACCCGGCTCGCCGCCCGCGAGGCCGAGCTGACCGGACTCGTCGCAGCGGCGAAGGCACGCGCAGGCGCGGCTCGAAGCCGCCGCCGCCGAGAGGGCGAGCTTCGTCGCAGGGCTGCGCCACCAGCAGGACCTGAACGCGGCGCGGATCGCGGCCATCGAGACGCAGGCCCGCTCCGCTGAGGCACGTTCGGCAGCGCTGTCGCCGCCTGCCGCTCCAGCCGTCGAAGCCGCCGCTTCGCCCGGCGCGGCTCCCGTCCGAGCGCTCGCCGCCGGACGCACGATCACGGTCTCGTCGACCGGCTACGCGCTCCGCGGCCACACGGCCACCGGCATCCCGACCGCGCCGGGAGTCGTCGCGGTCGACCCTGCCGTGATCCCGCTCGGCACCCGGCTCACGATCCCCGGCTACGGCGCCGGCGTCGCCGCCGACACCGGCGGCAACGTGCGCGGAAACGTGATCGACCTCTGGTTCCCGACGAGACAGCAGGCGCTCGCGTGGGGCCGGCGAACGGTCACGATCACGCTGGGCTGACCGACTGGGCTGATCGTTACACTGCGCTGCTCTGAGCGAGACTGCATCGATCCCGGACAGCCGCCAGCACGCGATCCGCGTCTTGCTGGTGGACGACCACGACCTGTTCCGGAACGGGCTGCGCAACCTGCTCGAGGAGCAGGGAGTCGAGGTCGTCGGCGAGGCAGCAAGCGGCGTCGAGGCACTTCACCACGTGCGTGAGGGCGCTCCGGACGTCGTCGTCATGGATCTGAACATGCCCGGGATGACGGGCGTCGAGGCGACACGCCACATCAGCCGGGACGCGCCGCTCACGCGCGTCGTCGTCCTGACGATCTCCGACCAGGAGCAGGACGTGATGGACGCGATCCTGGCGGGGGCGTGCGGCTACCTGCTCAAGGACGCGTCGATCCAGGACCTGATGCAGGGGCTGGAGGCGGCTGCCGTCGGCGAGTCGCTCATCTCCCCCCACATCGCCGGCAAGGTCCTGCAGCACGTGCGCGCCACCACCGCGGCGCCCGAGGCTGCGGCCACGATCCGGGCCGAGCTCTCGGACCGCGAGATCCAGGTCCTGAAGCTGATCGCGAACGGCAAGGACAACGCCGTCATCGCCGGCGAGCTCCACATCAGCCCGAAGACGGTCAAGAACCACATCTCCAACATCCTGATGAAGCTCCAGATCGAGAACCGGATCCAGGCCGCCGTCTACGCGGTCCGCTCCGGGATCGTCTAGAGCGCTTGGGCGCGCAGCGACGAGAGCAGGGCGCGGACTCCCGCCAGCTCCTGGTCGGCCTGCGCGAGCCGGCTCGTGAGCTCGGCCGCCTCGTCCGTGGTGGGCTTGCCCCAGCGCCCGCCGACCGCAGCAGCTCGCGCAGACGACGCTCGATCCGCAGGCGCTCGCCTTCGAGCGCGAGCGCGTAGGCGTAGCCCGTCGTCAGCGCGTTTTCGACCTCGTCACGGGACGGGCCATCGGTACCCGCGGGCACGTCGAGCAGCGACCGGATCTCGGTCAGGACCGCGGGGAGGCGTTCGTCCAAGACTCTCTCAGTATCCGCGTTCTCGGAACGGGCGACATGGGCCGCCGGTCCTATCTTTCGCGGCACCTCGGCCCATGGCTGGCCGCGCTCATCTTCCTCCTCGTCGCAGCCGCGCCCGCGACTGCCGCCGATCCGACGCTCGGGCTGCGGCTCGAACGCGCGCTCAAGGTGCCGCACGTCGACCCCGCCCGGACCGCCGCACTCGCGATCGACCTCCGCACAGGAGCGGTCGTGTACGCCCGCAACGAGTCGCTCGCGCTCGTGCCGGCGTCGAACCAGAAGCTGCCGGTCGCCTACGCGGCGCTCTCCCTGCTCGGGCCGGGGTACCGCTTCCACACCGAGGTCACGGGCAGCGGCTCGCTCGTCGGTGACGTCTGGCACGGCGACCTCTGGCTGCGCGGGTTCGGCGACCCGACGCTCGAGACCGACGATCTCGCCCAGCTCGCCGCCGAGGTGGCCTCGTGGGGGATTCGGCGCGTCGACGGCGCGGTGGTTGCGGACGAGTCGTGGTTCGATGCGCGGCGCGTCGGGCCCGGGTGGAAGCCGGCGTTCTACATCGGCGAGTCACCGCCGCTCTCGGCGCTCATCGTCGACCGCGGCCGCTACCGAGGCAAGACGTCGGGCAACCCGGCCCTCGCAGCCGGGTCGCTCTTCCGCCAGGCGCTCGAGGCCGAGGGGATACGCGTCACCCGGCGGAGCCGGAGCGGCGTGCTGACATCGGTCGGCCTGCCGCTCGCGCGTGACGTCTCCGAGCCGCTCGCGGAGATCGTGCGCTTCATGGGCCGCGAGAGCGACAACTTCACCGCCGAGATGGTCGTGAAGCAGCTCGGATCCGTCTACGCCGACGCGGGAACGACGACGGCGGGCGTTCGAGTCGTCCGGACCGCGCTCGCCGACGCCGGCGTGCCGCTCGCGGGTGTTCGACTCGCCGACGGCTCGGGTCTCTCGCGCCTCGACCGGCTGACGGCGACCGCCGTCGTCGCGCTGCTCGAGGCCGGCCTCGCCTCTGTCGACGTGCGCGACGCCTTCCTGCAGTCGCTCGCCGTGGCCGGCGTGGACGGCACGCTCGAGGACCGGCTCGAGTCCCGGCCGGCGCGCGGCCGGGTGATCGCGAAGACGGGCACGACGAGCACCGCGTCCTCGCTGTCGGGGTTCGTCCGCGACCGCTTCGTCTTCGCGATCCTCCAGAACGGCCGCCCGATCTCGAGCTACTGGGCGCGGATTGCCCAGGACCGCTTCGCGATCGCCCTCGCCGCGGCCGGTTAGCGGCGACGGCGCGGCGCAGGCGTCACGGTCTTGGCCGACGGGCCGGCGTCCGCAACGAGCTGCTTCAGGTCATCCTCCGAGAGGATCGGCACACCTGCCTTCTCGGCTTTCGCCGCTTTCGACCCAGGGTTCTCGCCGACGAAGACGCCCGTCGTCTTCTTCGAGACGTTGTCCGAGACCTTGGCGCCGAGAGACTCGAGCGCGACTGTTCGCCTCCTCGCGGGAGTAGGACTCGAGCGTGCCCGTGATCACGTACTGACTGCCGGTGAGCGGCCCTTCGATCGGCTTCTCCTCTTCGCCCACCTCGAAGCGAAGGCCCAACTCGCGCAGCTCTGCGACGAGGGTTCGGTTCTGCTCGTCCGAGAACCACTCCGCGATCGCCTCGGCGCGGTCGGGGCCGATCCCCTCCACCTCCTGGATCTCCTCCTGGCTCGCGTCGAGGAGCTTGTCGACCTCGCCGAAGTGCCGCGCCAGGTTGCGGGCCGTCACCCAGCCGACGTCGGGGATGTTGAGCCCGAAGAGAACGCGCGAGAACGGCTGCTGCTTCGAGAGCTCGATCGCCGCCACGGCGTTCCGGGCGGAGATCTCGGCGTAGCCCTCGAGCTCCTCGAGCTGCGTCGGGAGTCAGGCGGTAGAGATCGGGCATCGAGCGCAGGAGCCCTTCGTTCCAGAGCCGGCGCACGAACTGCTCCCCCACGCCCTCGATGTCCATCGCCGCCGTGACCCAGTTGATCAGCGTCTCGAGCCCGCGCGAGGGGCAGGCGCGGTTCGGGCAGCGGTGCATCACCTCGCCCTCGGGCCTGACGATCTCCTCGTCGCAGAGCGGGCAGCGCTCGGGCATCCGGAACTCCTTGGTGCCCCTTGCATGTGGCCCGGCCGGCCCGACCACCTGCGGGATCACATCGCCGGCGCGCTGGACGATCACCTGGTCGCCCTCGCGGATCTCCTTGCGGTTGATGTCCTCCTCGTTGTGCAGCGTCGCGCGCGAGATCGTGACGCCGCCGACGGTGACCGGCTCGAGGATCGCCCAGGGATTGAGCGCCCCGGTGCGACCGACGCGGATCGCGATCTTGAGCAGCTTCGTCTCGGCGGTCATCGGCGCCCACTTGAAGGCGCGCGCCCAGCGCGGCCGCTCGTGGAGTGCGCCGAGCCGCTGCTGCTGCTCGAAGGAGTCCACCTTGATCACGATCCCGTCGATCTCGTAGTCGAGCTCGGTGCGGCGCTTCTCCCACTTCGAGACCGCCTTGGCGACGTCTTCGATCGACTCGAACCGCTCCGCGAACGGGTTCGTCCGGAAGCCGCGCTCGCGCAGCCAGGCGAGCGTCTCGAAGTGCGTGTCCGGGGCCACGCCCTCGCGGTAGCCGGTGCCGTAGACCCAGACGGCGAGCGGCCTGGCCGCCGTGATCCGCGAGTCGAGCTGGCGCAGCGACCCGGCGGCCGCGTTGCGCGGGTTCGGCGCCGGCGCCTTCCCGGCGGCAACCTGCTCCTCGTTGAAGCGGCGGAAGCCGGAGAGCGGGAAGTAGACCTCGCCGCGCACCTCCATCAGCGGGGGCGCATCTCCCCGCAGCGTGAGCGGGATCGAGCGGATCGTGCGGAGATTGACGGTGACGTCCTCGCCGCGGAGGCCGTCGCCGCGGGTGGCGCCGCGCACGAGCCGTCCGTCCTCGTACACGAGCGAGATCGCGGAGCCGTCGATCTTCGGCTCGATCACGTAGGCCACAGGCTCGTCCGAGTCGAGGCGCTTCCGGACGTCGTCGGCCCACTTGAGCAGCCCCTCGTCCGTCGTCAGCTTCTCGAGCGAGCCCATCGGCGCCAGGTGCTCGACCTTCCTGAACTTGTCCGACGGCGGCGCGCCGACACGACGGGTCGGCGAGTCGTCGCTCGCGAGCTCCGGATGCTGCTCCTCGAGCTGCTTCAGCTCGTCGAACAGGCGGTCGTACTCGGCATCCGAGACCTCCGGATCGTCGAGGACGTGGTAGCGGTGGTTGTGGTGGTGGAGCAGCTCGCGGAGGGCGGCCGCGCGTTTCGCGTCAGAGGGCGGCAAGGAGCTCCTCCGCGGTCTCGACGACTGCGTCCGGCTCCTCCG
Organism: uncultured Gaiellaceae bacterium; assembly: GCA_963820565.1. GTDB lineage: Bacteria > Actinomycetota > Thermoleophilia > Gaiellales > Gaiellaceae > Gaiellasilicea. The sequence goes on along the minus strand of CAWGAD010000004.1, from coordinate 76,798 downwards.
CTTCGAGCCGCTCGCGCGGGTGGATGCGCCCCCAGGTGACGGCGACCGAGTGCATCCCGGCGGCCTTGGCGGCGCGGATGTCGAACGGCGAGTCGCCGACGTAGACGGCGTCGTCCCGGTCAGCGCCCAGCAAGTCCCAGCGCGTGCTGCAGCGGCGCCGGATCCGGCTTGTGCCGGTCGGTGTCGTCGGAGCCGACGACGACGTCGAAGAAGTGCTCGAGCGGCAGGTACGAGAAGGCGAGCTTCACGGTCTCGCGGCGCTTCGCCGTGACCACGCCGAGCTTGCGGCCCTCGTCCTTCAGCTCGGTCAGCACGTCCGTCATGCCTGCGCACTCCGCGAGCTCCGCGTGGAGCGGCTCGTTGTGCTCGCGGTAGCAGGCGACGAGCTCCTCGACGCGCTCCTGGTCGATCAGGCGCATCTGCTCGATCAGGCCGGAGCCGCCGACCGCGCGTCCCAACTCCTCATCGGGGATGTCGCGCCCGAGCACGGTCTTCGTCGCGTGGCGCATCGACGCGATGATGATCGCGCCGGAGTCGATCACGGTGCCGTCGAAGTCGAAGAGAACGACCGGGAAGCGCATGACCTCGATGCTAGCGGCGGCCTCAGTAGTCGACGCGCTCCAGGTAGAGACCCCACGGCGGCGCCGTCACCCCGGCCTCCGATCGTGGTCTGCCCTGCAGCAGCGGCGCGAGCTCCCGGTCCTCGAGCATCGTGCCGACGAGCGTCCTCACCATGTGCCTGAGGAAGCTGTCGGCGGCGATCGTGAAGTGCAGCTCGTCGCCGTGCTCCTCCCAGGCGGCGGCGAGGACGGTGCGCGTGAACGTCTTGTGGTGCGTCTCCGAAGGCGTGAACGCGGTGAAGTCGTGCGTTCCCGGCAGCAGCGAAGCGGCCAGCGTCGAGCGCATGCCGGTCGACCGGCCGCGGCCACCACAGCGCGCGGCCCTCGGAGAACGGCGAGCGGATGGGACGGCGTACGATCCGGTAGCGATACGCCCGCGAGCGCGCAGAGAACCGAGCGCTGAAGCCCGCGGCCGCTGCCTCTGCCGCCACGACCGCGACGTCGTCCGGCAGCGCGGCGTTGAGGGCATCCGCAGCCCGCTCGGCCGGTGGGCCACCGTTCGCAACGAAGCTCGCGACCTGCCCCTTCGCGTGGACGCCCGTGTCCGTGCGTCCGGCAACGGCCAGTTCGCCCCAGCCGGAGAAGACGGCGTCGAGCGCGTCGCGGAGGACGCCCTCGACCGTGCGCTCACCGGGCTGCCGCGCCCAGCCGCGAAAGCCGCTGCCGTCGTACTCGAGCGTCAGCTTCAGGGTCTTTTCAGCCACGGCCGCGCAGTCTAAGGTGGCCGTGATGGCGACGACCGACCGCAAGTACGACCTCTACGGCCCCGAGTTCCGCGCCGATCCCTACTCCGTCTTCGCGCAGATTCGCGAGCGCGAGCCGGTCTTGCAGCAGGCCGGCTTCGACGGCGAGACGCCGATCTGGTTCATCACGAGGCACGACGACGTCGCCGCGGTGCTCGTCGACGACGAGCGGTTCGTCCGTGACCCGAGGCTCGCGCTGACGGCGGCGGAGATCGAGGCTCGCCAGCTGAGCCCGCCGGGGCTGGAGGCGATCGAGAACCACATGCTGAACCGCGACGGCGACGATCATCGGCGCCTGCGCCGGCTCGTGACGAAGGCGTTCACGCCGAGGATGGTCGAGCAGCTGCGGCCGCGGATCCAGGCGATCGCCGACGAGCTGCTCGACGCGGTCGAGACGCGCCGCGAGATGGATCTCTCGGCCGAGTACGCCTTCCCGCTGCCGATCACGGTGATCGCGGAGCTGCTCGGGGTGCCGAACGAGGATCAGCACCGCTTCAAGGAGTGGTCGGACGCGATCATCTCCCCCGCGGTCGACCCCGAGGAGATGGACGGCTTCTTCGAGCAGATGGGCGCATTCGTCGCCTACCTGACCGAGTTCTTCGCCGCCCGCAGAGCGGAGCCCAAGCAGGACCTCGTCAGCGCGCTCCTTGCAGCGCGCGACCAGGAGGACGCGCTCACCGAGGAGGAGGTCTTCGGGACGGTCGTGCTGCTGATCGTCGCCGGTCACGAGACCACCGTCGGGCTGATCGGCAACGCCGTCGTCAACCTGCTCGAGCATCCCGACCAGCTTGCGCTCGTCCTTGCCGATCCGTCCTTGATCCCGGGAGCGGTCGAGGAGCTCCTTCGCTACGAAGGGCCCGTCGAGCGGAGCCTGCCCCGCTGGGCAACGGTCGACGTCGAGCTCGGCGGGAAGACGATCCAGAAAGGCGATCTCGTCATTCCGATCCTCGGTTCAGCAGACCGCGACCCGGAGCGTTTTCCCGACCCGGACGCGCTCGACGTTCGGCGCGAGGACGTCCGTCATCTCGCGTTCGGGCGCGGGAGCCACTACTGCCTCGGCGCCCCGCTCGCACGCCTGGAAGCGGAGGTCGCGCTCGAGACGCTCTTCCGGCGGCTTCCGGGCCTGCGCCTCGCCGTGCCGCGCGAGGAGCTCGAGTGGCGGCCGACGCCCGGCTTCCGCCGGGTCGTGGCGCTGCCGGTGAGCTGGTAGATCCCTCAGACCGGCTCGACGACCAGCGTCAGCCGGTCGACCTCGCGGACCACGACCTCGTCGCCGGCCGACGCGCCGGCCTCGCAGCGCGCCTGCCAGAGCTCGCCCGCGACACGCACCTGCCCGTCCGGGCGGCAGTCCGTAGAGACGATCGCCCGCCTTCCGACCAGCGCCTCGACGCCGACGGCCGGCCGGCGCCTCTGCGACCAGCGGACGTAGAACCAGCTCTCCGCAGCCTCCAGCAACCCGCCGACCACAACCGCAACCCAGCTCCACGGCGCGTCCAGCACGAAGATCGCGAGCAGGATCGAAACGACGAGCAGCATCAGACGAGCCGGTCGAGCAGCTCGAACCTGCGTCCGTCCGGCGCGCGAAAGTGGCGGTAGCGGAAGCCGTAGCCGGAGAGCAGCTCGCCGTCCGGCTCCACCCCGCGGCCCACGAGCTCGGCCGCGGCCGCCTCGACGTCGTCGACGAGGAAGCCGAGGAGAGTGTCCGAGGGCGGCTCGACGTAGTCCGGAGGCACGAGTGCGAGCGACGAGCCGTTCTCGAACACCAGCCGGCGAACGTCGCCGTCGGCTTCGACCGCGACGCCGAGCACGTCCGCGAAGAACCGCGCCACCTCGGCGGTGTCGGACGTTCCCACGCCCGCGAACACGAGTCCTTGCACGTTCACGGCCATAGGATGCCCGGATGCGCCTGGCGCTGATGATCGAGGGGCAGGAGGGCGTCTCCTGGGAGGACTGGCTCGCGCTGGCGCACGCGTGCGAGGAGCACGGGGTCGAGGCGATGTTCCGCTCCGACCACTACCTGTCGCCGACCGATCCCGGGCGGGCAGCGCTCGACGCCTGGGCCGTGATCCCGGCGCTCGCGGCTCGCACCGATCGGCTCGAGCTGGGGACGCTCGTCTCTCCCGTCACCTTTCGGCAGCCGGCCGTGCTCGCGAACGCCTCGCAGACCGCGTTCGAGATCTCGGGCGGCCGTGTCTCACTCGGCATGGGCACCGGCTGGATGGAGGCGGAGCACGAACACTTCGGTTTTCCGTTCCCGGAGATGAAGACCCGCGTCAAGTGGCTCGCCGAGCAGCTCGAGGCCGTGCGGCGTTTCTGGGGCGACGGGCCGCATCCCCACCTCATCGTCGGCGGCAGCGGCCTCTCCGGCACCATCGGCCCCGCTGCCCGCTTCGCCGACGAGTACAACACCGTGATGGCCTCGCCGGCGGAGTGTGCAGAGCGCCGCGAGAAGCTCGCGATCGCCTGCGAGCGTGAGGGCCGCGCAGCGCTCCCGCTCTCGCTGATGACGGCGTGCGCAATCGGCCGCGACCCGGCCGAGGCCCGCGAGCGAATCCGCCGCAGGCTCGAGCGCGCCGGCCAGCAGATCGACCCCGACGAGTACAAGGCGAATCGGGGCGGGGTCGCGATCCTCGGCACGCTCGACGAAGCAGCCGAGCAGCTGCGGGCCTACGAGCGGGCCGGCGTCGAGCGCGTCATGCTCCAGCACCTCGATCACCGCGACCTCGAGATGATCGCCCTGATCGGCACCGAGCTCGCCCCCGCGGTGGCCTAGTACCAGTCCGCGATGGAGCACCACGCCGACTTCGCGATTCCGGTCACGCAACGCCTCGTCGTCGAGACCGACTACGAGCGGCCGGGCGGCGGCGGGACGATCGGCGGGGTCGTGCTCGCCCTCGGCTGGTGGGTGGACAAGCCTGGAGACCCGCCGCACGAAGGCCCGCCGACCGGAACGCTCTACCTGGTCGCCGACGAGACGCAGCCGCGGCCGGTGTGGGTGGCCCAGGGCCGTCTGACGCGGTTCAGGCTGGAGAGCTAGCCGGCCGCGCCGAAGGCGTTCGCGGGCTCGTAGTCCACCAGTTCCAGGTAGACCATCTCGGCCGCGTCACCCTGACGCGCACCCAGCTTGAGGATGCGCGTGTAGCCGCCCGAGCGCTCCGCGAAGCGAGGCGCGACCTCGGCGAAGAGCGTGTGCACGACGTCCTGCGAGCGGAGCTCGGCGAGCGCCTTGCGGCGCGCGTGCAGGTCGCCGCGCTTGCCGAGCGTGATCATCTTCTCCGCCAGCGGCTTGACGGCCTTGGCCTTCGCCTCGGTCGTCTGGATCCGGCCGTGGGTGATGAGCGCGCCCGCGAGGTTCGAGTAGAGCGCCTTCCGGTGCGCGGGATCGCGCCCCAGCTTCTTGCCTGCGCGGGCGTGCTTCATCGGACTATTCGTCTCCCCGGAGCGAGAGCCCCTGAGTCGCGAGCGTCTCCTTGACTTCCTCGATCGACTTCTTGCCGAAGTTCGGGATCGCGGCGAGCTCGTTCTCCGACTTGGAGACCAGATCGCCGATCGTCTCGATGCCGACCCGCTTGAGGCAGTTGTACGAGCGGACTCCGAGCTCGAGCTCCTCGATCGGGAAGTTCTCCATCCCGTGGGCGGCAGGAGCCTCGGCGCCCGCCTCGGCGGCGGCAGCCTCGGCGAAGCCCTCGATCCGGTCGAGATCGGTGAAGATCGCGAGCTGGCGGATCAGGATCTCCGCGGCCTGCCCGATCGCGTCGCGCGGCTCGAGCGAGCCGTCGGTCGTGACGTCGAGCCGGAGCTTGTCGTAGTCGGTGCGCTGACCGACGCGCGCGGCCTCGACGTCGTACGAGACGCGCCGGACCGGCGAGAAGATCGAGTCGATCGGAATGACGCCGATCGTCGTCTCCGGGCCGCGGTTCAGCTCGGCCGGGACGTAGCCGCGGCCGCGGCCGATCGTCAGCGTCATCTCGAGCTTGCCCTTGTCGGAGAGCTGTGCGAGCTCGAGGTCCGGGTTGAGGATCTCGAGATCGGCGGGCGCCTGAATGTCGGCGGCGGTGACGACGCCGGCGCCCTTCTTCGCGATGTGCACCTCGACCTCGGGCGACTCGCCGTGGAGGAGGCAGATGAGGTTCTTGAGGTTGAGGATGATGTCGGTGACGTCCTCGCGGACGCCCGGCAGCGTCGTGAACTCGTGCGCGACGCCCTCGATCTTGACGGCCGTCACGGCGGCGCCCTCCAGTGAGGAGAGCAGCACGCGGCGCAGCGAGTTGCCGAAGGTGTAGCCGAAGCCACGGTCGAGCGGCTCGATCACGAAGATGCCGCGGTTCTCGTTGATCTCCTCGTGGACGATCCGCGGAATCTGGAAGTCCATCAAGCTGGTGCGTGTAGCCAAAACGATCCTTTCGTCTTACGTGGAGAAGTTCTTACTTGGAGTAGAGCTCGACGATGAGCGATTCCTGAACCGGCGCGTCGATCTCGGCGCGCTCGGGCCACTTCAGCACCTTGCCGGTGAGGCCCTCGTGGTCGGCCTGGAGCCAGGGAGCGACCGAAGCGGTGAGGTCGGTGGCGTCCCGGATCGTCGGCTCCGCCGGGCTGCCGGCCTTCATGGTGACGACGTCGTTGGGGCGCACGCCGAAGCTCGGGATGTTCACCCGGCGCCCGTTGACGAGGAAGTGGCCGTGGCGCACGAGCTGGCGTGCCTGGGCGCGCGAGCCCGCGAAGCCGAGCCGGTAGACGACGTTGTCGAGCCGAGTCTCGAGCATGCGGAGCAGGTTCTCGCCCGCGTTGCCCGTGCCTCGCGTCGCCTTTTCGTAGTAGTTGCGGAACTGCTTCTCGAGCAGGCCGTAGTACCGGCGCGCCTTCTGCTTCTCGCGCAGCTGGAGCAGGTACTCGCTCTGCTTGATGCGGCCGCGGCCATGCTCGCCCGGCGGGTAGGAGCGGCGCTCGATCGCGCACTTCTCCGTCAGGCAGCGCTCGCCCTTGAGGAAGAGCTTCATGCCCTCCCGGCGGCAGACGCGGCACTTGGGTCCCAGGTCGCGGGCCATTAGACGCGCCTCCGCTTCCGGGGACGCACGCCGTTGTGGGCCTGCGGGGTCACGTCGCGAACGCCGAGGATCTCGAGGCCGGCGGCCTGGAGCGAGCGGATTGCCGTCTCACGGCCCGAGCCCGGGCCCTTGACGAAGACCTCGACCTTCTGCAGGCCGTGCTCCATCCCCTTGCGGGCGCACGAGTCGGCTGTGACCTGCGCGGCGAACGGCGTCGACTTGCGCGAGCCCTTGAAGCCCGCGGAGCCGGCCGACTCCCACGCGATCACGTTCCCCTCGCCGTCCGTGAGGGCGACGATCGTGTTGTTGAACGACGTCTTGATGTGCGCCTGGCCGATGGCGATGTTCTTCTTGACACGGCGACGCGTGCGGCCCCTGGCCGCAGCCTTGCGAGGAGGCGCCATCTAGACCTTCGCCTTCTTGCCGCGGCCGACGGTCTTCTTCGGCCCCTTGCGCGTGCGCGCGTTCGTCTTCGTCCGCTGTCCGTGCACGGGGAGGCCGCGGCGGTGGCGGATGCCGCGGAGGGACCCGATCTCCGACAGGCGCTTGATCGCCTGCGAGCGCTCGCGGCGAAGGTCGCCCTCCACCTGCAGCTCGCCGTCGATGTAGCCGCGGAGCTTGTTGACCTCTTCGTCGGTCAGGTCCTTGACCTTCTCGTTCGGGTCGAGGTCGAGCGCCTTGATGATCTTCTGCGCGGTCGACTGGCCGATTCCGTAGATGTAGGTCAACCCGATCTCCAGACGCTTCTGGTTCGGGAGGTTGACGCCTGCGATTCGTGCCAAGTGACTACCCCTGCCTTTGCTTGTGGCGCGGATTTGTGCAGATGACCATGGTGCGCCCGTGCCGCTTGATCACGCGGCAGCGCTCACACATGGGCTTGACGGATGGACGAACCTTCATGAAAAAACTGTGCTCCTCAGCGGTTGCGGTAGGTGATTCTGCCGCGGGTGAGGTCGTAAGGAGAGAGCTCGACCTTGACGCGGTCGCCCGGAGCGATGCGGATGTAGTGCTTGCGCATCTTTCCGGAGATCGTGGCGAGTACGGCATGGCCGCCGTCCAGCTGCACCCTGAACATCGTGCTCGGGAGCGCCTCGACGACTTCGCCTTCGACCTCGATCTTCTCTTCTTTGACTGCCATGAACTCCTGGATATTCGTGCGAATTGTGACCGCGCGCGGCAAAACGCGGCAACGCCGCGCGAGCCGTTTACTGTAGCAAAGACGGCTCTCGATCGCCGGAAACGGTGAGGATCCTGGGCCCTTCGGCGGTGATCGCCACGGTGTGCTCGAAATGGGCCGCGAGCGAGCCGTCCTCGGTCGAGATCGACCACTCGTCCTCGTGCACGTAGACCTCGGGACCGCCGGCGGTGATCATCGGCTCGATCGCGAGCGTCATCCCCTCGGCCAGCAGCGGCCCGCGGCCCGGCTGGCCGAAGTTCGGGATGTGCGGGTCCTCGTGGTAGTAGCGGCCGACACCGTGCCCGACGAGGCTGCGCACGACGGAGAAGCCGGCGCCCTCCACGTGCTGCTGCACGGCGGCGGAGATGTCGCCGACGCGGTTTCCGGGCCGCGCCTGGGCGATCCCGGCGACGAGCGCCTCGCGGCCGGCGTCGAGCAGCCTCTGCGCTTCCTCACCGACCTCGCCGACGGCGAACGTGTAGGCGCTGTCGGCGATGTAGCCGTCGAGCGTGACCCCGACGTCGATCGTGATCAGGTCGCCGTCGGCAACCTCGTAGGAGCCGGGGATCCCGTGCACGACCATCGCGTTCGGGGAGATGCAGATCGCCGCGGGGAAGCCGCGGTAGCCCTGGGAGGTCGGGACGCCGCCGTAGGAGCGGATCACCTCGTCGGCGATGCGGTCGAGCTCTGCCGGTCGTGATCCCGGGCTCGAGCTGCTCGCCGACGTGCGCGATCGTGTCGGCCACGACGCGCCCTGCGGCGGCCATCTTGGCGATCTCCTGGGCTGATTTGCGAATGATCATGCGGCGTTGTCGTGGTCGAACAGTCCGAGCGCCTGCCGGATCTCTGCGTTGACGTCCTCGACGGAGCGTGCAGCGTGCAAGGGCACCAGCTTTCCTGTCGTCCTGTAGTACTCGACCACCGGTTCTGTCTGCTCATGGTAGACAGAGAGGCGGTGCGCGATCGTCTCCGGCGTGTCGTCGGTGCGACCTTCCTCGTGCGCCCGTCCGAGGGCACGCTCCTTGGCCGTCTCGTCGTCGAGGTCGAAGAAGAAGATCACGTCGAGCCCGCGACCGATCTCGCGCAGCATCTGGTCGAGCGCCTCGGCCTGCGCGAGATTGCGGGGGAACCCGTCCAGGATGAAGCCGTGCCTCGCATCGTCCTGCGCGAGCCGCTCGCGGATCATGCGGATCGTGATGTCGTCGGGCACGAGATCGCCTCGCTCCATGATCGCGTTCACCTCGCGGCCGAGCGGAGAGGCGTCGTCGAGCGCGCGGAACATGTCGCCCGTCGAGACGTGCGGGATCTCGTGCTCGGCTGACACGCGCTTGGCCTGAGTTCCCTTCCCCGACCCCTGCGGGCCGAGCACCAGCACGTTCACTATTTGAGGAAGCCTTCGTAGGAGCGCATCATCATCTGCGACTCCATCTGGCGCATCGTGTCGAGCGCCACGCCGACGGCGATCAGCACCGACGTGCCGCCGAGCGCGCCCGCGGTCGCCTGCGAGAAGCCGCCGTAGCGAATGAAGAGCGTCGGCAACGTCGCCACCAGCGCGAGATAGATCGCGCCCGGCAGTGTCAGCCTGGTGAGAACGCGGTCGAGGTACTGCGCGGTCGGCGGGCCGGGCCGGATCCCCGGGATGTAGCCGCCGTACCGGCGCAGGTTGTCGGCCTGGTCGACCGGGTTGAACTGGACGGCCGTGTAGAAGTAGGTGAAGACGACGATCAGCAGGCCCTGGAAGAGCATGTACGGGATGCTCGTGGGCAGGAAGTGCTGGTTGACGAAGTCCTGCGTCTGCGGGAAGTACTGCCCGATCGTCGGCGGGAACGCCATCACGGCCGCCGCGAAGATGACGGGGATGACGCCGGCCATGTTCACGCGCAGCGGCAGGTAGGTCGATCCGCCCGCGGTCATGCGGCGGCCGACCATGCGCTTCGCGTACTGAATCGGAATCCGGCGCTGGCCCTCCTGGATGAAGACGATCGCGGCGATGATCGAGAGCGCGATCAGCGGGAAGAAGAGCTTCTCCATCGGGCCGCCGTTCCACCAGGCGGCGATCCCGATCGGAGCGCCGACGAGGATCGAGGCGAAGATCAGCAGCGAGATGCCGTTGCCGATCCCGCGCTTGGTGATCAGCTCGCCCATCCACATCAGGAGCGTGCAGCCGACGGTGAGCGTGAGGATGATCAGCGTCATCCGGCCGAGGTCGGCGTCGAGCACGCCCTGGCGGCGGAAGAGGAACGCGTACCCGGTCGACTGCGCGGCCGCGAGGACGACGGTGAGATAGCGCGTGTACTGGTTGATCTTGGCGTAGCCCGACTCGCCTTCCTTCTGCAGCTCGGCCAGCCGCGGGATCACGACCGTCATCAACTGGAGGATGATCGAGGCCGTGACGTACGGCATGATCCCGAGCGCGAAGAGCGAGAACTGTGAGAGCGCGCCGCCCGAGAAGAGGTTGAGCAGGCCGAGGATCGTGCCGCCCCGCCCCTCGAAGTAGTTGCTGATCGTCTCCGAGTTGACGCCCGGTGCAGGGATCCACGAGCCGAGCCGGTAGATCGCGAGGATCAGCGCGGTGAAGAGGACGCGGTGCCGAAGCTCCGGAACGCGCCAGGCGTTGGCGAGCCAGCTGAACAAGCTCTAGCCCTCCTCGGCCGGTGCTTCGGCGTCGGCCGGGGCCTCAGCCTCGGCTTCGGTCGCCTCGGCCTCGGTGGCCTCCGCCTCGGGCTCCTCCGCGACCGGCTTTGCCTTGACCTTCTTGCGCTTGCGCACCTTCGGCTCCTTGAGCGCGGTGACGCTGCCGCCCGCGGCCGTGATCTTCTCGCGCGCGCTGGCCGAGAAGCTGTGGGCGGTGACGGAGAGCTTCTTCGAGAGGTCGCCGGTGCCGAGCACCTTCACGTCGGTCTTCGTGTTCTTGAGCAGCCCCTTCGCGACCATCGCGTCGAGGTCGACGGTGTCTCCGTCGGCGAAGACGCGGTCGAGGTCGCGCAGGTTGACGGGGTGCGAATAGGTCCGGAACGGGCCGATCGGCATCGCGTCGGCCGACGTGTTGCCGCGGAGCTTCGGCGCGCGCATGTCGAGCGGCATCTGGCCGCCCTCGAAGCCGGCCGGCATCTTGGCGGAGCCGGCCCGCGACTTCTGGCCCTTGATCCCGCGGCCCGAGTAGCGTCCCTTGCCCGAGCCCAGGCCGCGGCCGATCCGCTTGCGGTTCTTCCGCTCCTGCGCGGGCTTGAGGGTGTGAAGGTTGAGCTCGTCGGCCATCAGTTGCCCTCCACCTTGACCAGGTGGGCGACCTTTCTCAGCTTACCCGCGAGCTCCGGGCTCGCCTTCAGCTCGTTCGTCTGGCCGATCCGGCCCAGCCCGAGCGAGCGGAGCGTGCCCCGGTTCGCCGGGTTCTGGCCGATCGCGCTCTTGATCTGCGTCACCTTCACGATCCAGCTTCCTCGACCTCGGTCGTCGCCTCGACGATCTCGGGGGCCGGGACAACCTCGGCCTCGGCGGCGACGGGCTCCTCGACGGGGGCGCGCCACGGCAGCACCTCGGTGATGGTCTTGCCGCGCATCTTCGCGACGTCCTCGGGCCGGCGCAGGTTCTGCAGGCCCTGCACGGTGGCCTTGGCCATGTTGATCGGGTTCGTCGTGCCGAGACTCTTCGCCAGCACGTCGCGGATGCCGGCGAGCTCGAGCACGGCGCGGACGCCGCCGCCGGCGATGACGCCGGTTCCCTCGGAGGCGGGCCGGATGAAGACGCGTGCGGCGCCGAACACGCCCAGGATCTCGTGCGTGACGGTGGTGCCGTGCTTCGGGACGGTGAAGAGGTTCTTCTTCGCGTCGTCGACCGCCTTCGAGATCGCCAGCGGGACCTCGCGCGCCTTGCCGTAGCCGACGCCGACACGGTCGACCTCGTCACCGATCACGACGAGCGCCGTGAACGAGAACCGGCGGCCGCCCTTGACGACCTTGGCGACACGGTTGATCTCGATCACGCGCTCCTTGAGCTCGCGAACTTCCTCGCGGGCGATCACTTCACGCTCGACAGTGCTCAAAACTTCAGTCCTCCCTCACGCGCGCCCTCGGCGAGAGCCTTGACGCGTCCGTGGTACAGGTAACCGCCGCGGTCGAACACGACGGTCTCGATTCCGGCCTTCTTCGCGGCGGCGGCGACAGCCTTGCCGACCTCGGTCGCCTGCTCGATCTTCGAGCCCTTGAACGACTTCGCGAGGCCGAGCCAGCTGGCGCCGGCGATCGTGCGGCCGCTCTCGTCGTCGACGAGCTGGGCGAAAATTCCCTTGTTGGAGCGGAAGACGGCGAGCCGCGGCCGCTCGGCGGTACCCGCGACCTTGCCGCGGACCCGGCGATGCCGGCGCTCGCGCGCCTGGCGGACGGTGAGGGTGCTCATGCGCGCTTCCCGACCTTTCTGCGGACGTACTCGTCCTGGTAGCGGATCCCCTTGCCCTTGTAGGGCTCGGGCGGGCGCACGGAGCGCACTTCGGCGGCGGTCTGCCCGACCTGCTGCTTGTCGGTGCCCTTGACGATCACCTGCGTCGGCGCGGGGACCTCGAAGGTGATCCCGGGCCGCGGCTTCATCACGACCGAATGCGAGAAGCCGACGTTGAGCTCGAGGTCGGAACCGCGCAGCGAGGCTCGGTAGCCGACGCCCTGGATCTCCAGGTGCTTCTCGAAGCCCTTCGTCACGCCCTCGACCATGTTCGCGATCAGCGTCCGGGTGAGACCGTGGAGCGCGCGGTCCTCGCCGCGCTCGGTCGGGCGGGTGACGAGGATCTCGCCTTCGCCCTGCTCGATCTTCATCCGCTGCGGCACCGTCTGCGAGAGCTCGCCGAGCGGGCCGTTCACCTGAACGCGCCCAGGGGAGATCGCCACGTTGACCGTGTTCGGGATCTCGATGGGCTTTCTGCCGATTCTGCTCATCAGACGTGGGCTACCAGACGAAGGCGATCACTTCGCCGCCGATGCCGCGCTCGGCGGCCTGGCGGCTGGTGATCAGGCCGGTCGAGGTGGACAGGATCGCCGTGCCGAGACCGCCGAGGACGCGCGGCAGGCGGTCCTTGCGCGCGTAGACGCGACGACCTGGGCGCGAGACGCGCTTGACGCCCGTGATCACCCGCTGGCGGTTACGGCCGAACTTGAGCTCCACGATCAGGGTCGAGTACGGCTGGCCCTCGACCTCGACGACGCGGATAGTCCTTGATGTAGCCCTCGTCCTTGAGCACGCGGGCGATCTCCTCCTTGATGCGGGAGGTCGGCATCTCGGCGGTGTCCTTCATCGCCTTGTTGGCGTTGCGGATCCGCGTGAGCATGTCTGCAATCGGGTCGGTCAGCATCTCAGCTCCTACCAGCTCGACTTCGTCATGCCGGGAATGGCGCCCTGATGGGCGAGTTCGCGCAGGCAGATCCGGCAGAGGCCGAACTTCTTGAAGACCGCGCGCGGAACGGCCGCAGCGATTGCACCGTGTGTAGTTGCGCACCTTGAACTTCTGCGGGCGCTTCTGCTTGACGACGAGAGACGTCTTGGCCATGCGTTACTGGTCCTTCCTGTCTTCGGACGCGAACGGGAGGCCGAGGCCGCGCAGCAGCGCGAGCGCCTGCTCGTCCGTCGTTCCTGCCGAGGTGGTGATGGTGACGTCGAGGCCGCGGATCTGCCCGACCGAGTCGTAGTCGATCTCCGGGAAGATGATCTGCTCGCGCACGCCGAGCGAGTAGTTGCCGCGGCCGTCGAACGAGGCCGGGCTGAGCCCGCGAAAGTCGCGGATGCGGGGCAGCGCGACCGACACGAGCCGGTCGAGGAACTCGTACATGCGCTCGCCGCGCAGCGTCACCTTGGTGCCGACAGCCATCCCCTCGCGGAGCTTGAAGCTCGCGATCGACTTGCGCGCCTTGCGGATCTGGGCGCGCTGGCCGGCGATGATCGTCAGCTCCTCGATCGCGGAGTCCAGCGCCTTGGCATCGGTCTTCGCGTCGCCGACGCCCATGTTCAGGGTGATCTTCTCGATCCGCGGCACCTGCATGATCGACTTCAGGCCGAGGTCCTCCTGCAGCTGCGGGCGCAACTGGGAGTAGCTCTCCTTCAGACGCGGGGTGTAGGTCGCCGCCATTACTTCCGGTCGACTTCCTGGCCGCAGCCGTCGCGCTTGCAGACGCGGACGCGCACCTTCTCGCCCTTCACTTCCTTGACCTTCGTCCCGACCCGGGTCGGCAGGTTGCAGACCGGGCAGACGAGCATCACGTTGGAGACGTCGACCGGCGCCGCCTTCTCGATCCGGCCGCCGGGGGACATCTGCGTGCCGCCCATGCGGTTGGAGTCGCGCAGCGGGCGCGGGCGCGTGTGTCGCGTGATCACGTTCAGGTTCTCGACGAGGACGCGGCCGTCGCGCGGGCGCGCCTCGATGATGCGGCCCTGCTTGCCGCGGTCTTTCCCGGACAGGATCTGGACGAGATCGCCCTGCTTGATTTTCAGTTTTGTTGCCATCTCTAGAGCACCTCGGGAGCCAGGCTGACGATCTTCATGAAGTTCTTCTCGCGCAACTCGCGGGCGACGGGCCCGAAGATGCGCGTCCCGCGCGGGTTGCGCGCGGCGTCGATGATCACGGCTGCGTTCTCGTCGAACGCGATCTGCGTGCCGTCGTCGCGGCCGTAGGGCTTCTTCGTCCGGACGACAACCGCCCTGACGACCTCGCCCTTCTTGACCGCGCCCTGCGGCGTCGCCGACTTCACGGTACCAACGATCACGTCGCCGACGCGGGCGTAGCGCCGCTTGGAACCGCCCATGACGCGGATGCAGAGGATCTCACGGGCGCCCGTGTTGTCGGCAACGCGAAGTCGGGATTCCTGCTGAATCACTTCGCAACCTCGAGGATCTCGGCCAGGCGCCAGTTCTTCGTCTTCGAGATCGGGCGCGTCTCCACGATCCGGACGACGTCGCCGGTCTTGGCCGCGTTCTGCTCGTCGTGGGCATGGAAGCGCTTCGAGCGGCGGACGACCTTCTTGTAGCGCGGATGCGCCTTGATCGTGTCGACCTTGACGACGATCGTCTTGTCGCCCTTGTCCGAGACGACCGTGCCCTGCCGCTCCTGGCGGCGGCCGAACTCGCGCTCCGGCTTCGGGATGCGGGTGATCGGCTTGCGCTCGGTCGCCTTCTCGCGCTTGACCCGGCCCTTCTTCGTGCTCGGGCGCAGGGCGCGCGGCAGGCGCTTGCGCTTCGGCTTCGGGCCGGACTGCGGTGCGGGTGCTGCGGGCTCAGCGGGCGCCTCCGCGGGGGCTTCGGCCTCGGCGGCAGGCTCTTCCTCGGCGGCGGGCTCCTCGGCCGCGGGCTCCTCGGCGGTGGGCTCGTCGGCAGCGGGCTCGTCGGCGACGGGCTCCTCGGCCGACAGGCTCCTCGGCCACAGGCTCCTCAGCCACAGGCTCCTCGGCCACAGGCTCCTCAGCCACAGGCTCCTCAGCCACAGGCTCCTCAGCCACAGGCTCCTCAGCCACAGGCTCCTCAGCCACAGGCTCCTCAGCCACAGGCTCCTCAGCCACAGGCTCCTCAGCCACAGGCTCCTCAGCCACAGGCTCCTCAGCCACAGGCTCCTCAGCCTCGGCAGCCGGCTCGTCCGTCGCCTCCGTGGAGGCCACCGGCTCGCCCTCGTCCACGGCAGGCGTCGCCGCCTCCGTGGCCTCGGCGGCCTCGGCGGTCTCCTCGACCGGCGTCTCGTCGGCCTTCTTCTTGCTCGTCTTCTTCTCAGCCATTCCTAGATCCTCGTTCCCTGAGCAACACTTGACTGGGCCTGCTTCGACTCGCGCTCCTGACGCACCGTCAGGATGCGTGCGATCTCCCGCTTCGCCGCCCGGAGCCGGGCGCTGTTGTCGAGCGCGCCGGTGGCGGACTGGAAACGGAGGTTGAAGAGCTCCTGGCGGCGCTCGCCGAGCGTCCGCTGGAGCTCGTCGTCGGTCATGTCGCGGAGCTGCCTAGCTTTCAAAGAGATCAGCCTCTCTCTTCACGATCTTGGTCTTCACCGGCAGCTTCGAGCCCGCCAGCCGGAGCGCTTCCTTGGCGAGCGGCTCGGACACGCCGGCCAGCTCGAACATGACGCGGCCCGGCTTGACGACGGCCACCCAGTGCTCGGGGGAGCCCTTACCGGAGCCCATGCGGGTCTCAGCCGGCTTCTGCGTCACGGACTTGTCCGGGAAGATGTTGATCCAGACCTTGCCGCCGCGCTTGATCTTGCGCGTCATCGCGATTCGGGCGGCCTCGATCTGACGGTTGGTGATCCAACCGTTCTCGAGCGCCTTGATCCCGTAATCGCCGAACTGGACCTCGGTCTGGCCACGCGAGACGCCACGGCGACGGCCGCGATGGACCCGGCGGAACTTGGTCTTCTTGGGCAGCAGCACTACGACTCGCTCCCCGTGGTCTCATCCGTCGTCTCGGTCGGTGTCGTCTCGGTCGTCGCCTCGGTCGTCGTCTCGGGTGCCTCGGTGACCGGCGTCGGAGTCGTCTCGACCTGCTCGACGACCGGCTGCTCGGCGGAGACGGCGTTCTCGTCGGTGCGGGGCTGCTCGACGCTCTCCTGGCGCCGCGGCTTCGCGGTGCCGGGCCGCGGGCGGCTCTGGCCGGAGCCGGGGCGCCCGCCCGCGCCGCCGGGGCGGCCGCCGGGACGGCGAGTCTTCTTGACGAGGCCGAGGCCTTCACGGTCCTGGGCGCGGCCACGGCCGCTCTCGCGCGACGCACCGAGGCCCTCGGCTGCGCCGCCACGGCGGCGGCGAGCCTGATCCTGG
This sequence comes from uncultured Gaiellaceae bacterium, assembly GCA_963820565.1. Taxonomy (GTDB): domain Bacteria; phylum Actinomycetota; class Thermoleophilia; order Gaiellales; family Gaiellaceae; genus Gaiellasilicea. Next base: position 60,442 of record CAWGAD010000004.1, on the reverse strand, counting down.
TCGCCGAGGCGCGTGTCCTTGCCGGTGGTCATGCCCTCGAAGCCCTCCGGCATGATCTCGCCCTTGTTGATCCAGACCTTGACGCCGATGCGACCGTACGTCGTCTTCGCCTCGGCAAAGCCGTAGTCGATGTCTGCGCGGATCGTGTGCAGCGGCACGCGGCCCTCGGTGTAGCGCTCCGAGCGGCTCATCTCGCCGCCGCCGAGGCGGCCGCCGCACTGGATCTTGATCCCCTGCGCGCCCGAGCGCATCGCGGACGCGAGCGAGCGCTTCATCGCGCGCCTGAAGCTGACGCGGTTCTGGAGCTGCTCGGCGATCGACTGCGCGACGAGCTTTGCGTCGAGCTCGGGCCGCTTGATCTCGTTGATGTTGATGTGGACGTTCTTGCCCGTGATCGAGTGCAGCTCCTTGCGGAGCGCGTCGACCTCGACGCCCGACTTGCCGATCACGATCCCCGGGCGCGCCGTGAAGATGTCGACCGTGATCCGCTGCTTGTCCTTGCGGATCAGGATGTCCGACAGGCCGGCGTGGCCGAGCTTGCCGTTGATGTGCTCACGAATCCGGACGTCCTCGAGGATGTAGGTCGGGAACTCCTTCTTCCCGACGTACCAGTTGGACTTCCAGTCGTGGATGACGCCGACCCGCAGGCCGCCTGGGTGCACCTTCTGGCCCATCAGGCCACCGCCTCCTTCTTCTTGGCGCGCGGCTTGGCCGCACGCTTCGGCTTCTCTTCGGCGGCGGCGGAAGCCGGGGCCTCGGTCGTCGCGGGCGCAGCGGCGCGTGGCGGCGCGCTTCTGGCCGGCGCTCGGGTTCTGGACGAGCTCGATCGTGATGTGGCAGGTGCGCTTGTTGATCCGGTTGACGCGGCCGCGCGCGCGGGGGCGCCAGCGCTTCAGCGTCGGGCCTTCGTCGGCGTACGCCGCCTTCACGACCAGGTCGTCGCCGCTCCAGTGCAGGAGCGGATTCGTCTCGGCGTTCGCGATCGCGGAGCGCAGCACCTTCTCGATCTCCGTTGCGGCCGCGCGCTGCGTGAAGGCGAGGATCGTCCGCGCCTCGGGCACGCTGCGCCCGCGGATGTGCGTGAGCACGACCCGCGCCTTGCGCGCCGACAGGCGGACCCACTTGGCCTCCGCGCGCACGACCTGCTCCGGTGTCTCGACGGCAGCCATCAGCGGGCCTTCTGCACCTTTGCCTGGCGGTCGCCCGAGTGGCCTCGGAACGTCCGGGTCGGAGCGAACTCGCCGAGCTTGTGCCCGACCATCTGCTCGCTGACGAAGACGGGCACGTGCTTGCGGCCGTCGTGGACCGCGATCGTGTGCCCGACCATGTCGGGGAAGATCGTGGACGAGCGCGACCAGGTGCGGATCATCCGCTTCTCGTTGGCGGCGTTCATCGACTCGATCCGGCTCAACAGCCGGGCCTCGATGAAAGGCCCCTTCTTCGAAGATCTACTCACTTAGCGCTTGTCCTTCCCGCGGCGACGGCCGCGCACGATCAGATTGTTCGATTCCTTGTGCTTGCGGCGCGTGCGCTTGCCGAGCGTCGGCACGCCCCACGGGGTGACCGGATGGCGGCCGCCCTTCGACTTGCCCTCGCCGCCGCCGTGCGGGTGGTCGACAGGGTTCATCGCCGAGCCGCGCACTGTCGGGCGGATGCCCTTCCAGCGGCTGCGGCCCGCCTTGCCGCCGGACTGGTTCTCGTGATCCGTGTTGCCGACCTGCCCGACGGTGGCCCGACAGGTTAGCGGCACGCGACGCATCTCGCCCGACGGCAGCCGAAGCACGCCATGGCCCTCGTCCTTGGCCACGAGCTGCACGCTCGAGCCTGCGGAGCGGGCCATCTTGCCGCCCTGGCCGGGCTTCAGCTCGACGTTGTGCACCATCGTGCCGGTCGGGATGTTCTCGAGCGGCAGCGCGTTGCCGGCCTTGATGTCCGCGCTCGGGCCGGACTCGACCATCGAGCCGACGCGGAGCCGCGCCGGGGCGATGATGTAGGCCTTCGCGCCGTCGGCGTAGTGGAGCAGCGCGATCCGGGCCGACCGGTTCGGGTCGTACTCGATCGCGGCGACCTTCGCCGGCACGCCGTCCTTCGTGCGCTTGAAGTCGACCACGCGGTAGCGGCGCTTGTGACCGCCGCCCTGGTGCCGCGTCGTGATCCGCCCCTGGTTGTTCCGGCCGCCCTTCTTCTTCAGCGGCTCGGTGAGGCTCTTCTCCGGCGTCGTCTTCGTGATCTCCTCGAACGAGGAGACGGACATGAAGCGGCGGCCCGGGACTGGTGGGCTTGTACTTCTTCAGCGCCATCTAGACCTGAGCCCCCTCGAAGATCTCGATCGTCTCGCCCTCGCGCACCTGGACGATGGCCTTCTTCCAGCCGGGGCGCGTGCCCTTCGAGAGGCCGCGGCGCTTCGGCTTGGCCTGCACCTTGAGGATGTTCACGTTCTCGACGTGGACGGCGAAGAGCTCCTCGACGGCCTGGCGCACCTGCGTCTTGTGCGCGTCCTTGTGCACCTTGAAGGTGTACTTGCGATCGGTGATCAGGCTGTAGCTCTTCTCCGACACGACCGGAGCGAGCAGCACCTCGTTGGGATGCAACGACACTAGGTAGCCCTCCCCTGGACGAGCGGCAGGGCCGCCTCGCTGATCAGCATGCTCTTGGCCCAGACGACGGTGGCGACCTCGAGCTCGGAGGGGACGGTGACGAGCACCTTCGGCAGGTTGCGGAACGACTTGATCAGCGTCTCCTCGTCGTCGTTGAGGACGAGCAGGAGCGGCGCGTCCTTGCCCCACGACTCGACCGTGCTCTTGGCCTGCTTCGTCGACGGCGACTCGAAGCCCGAGCCGTCGAGGACGCCGAGCGTGCCGTTGGCCGCGTGATGCGAGAGCGCGCCGCGGAGCGCCGACCGGCGTGCCTTGCGGTTCACCTTGACGTCGAAGCTGCGCATCACCGGCGCGAAGACGACGCCGCCGCCCGTGAACTGCGGCGCGCGGATCGTCCCGGCGCGGGCGCGGCCGGTGCCCTTCTGACGCCATGGCTTGGCGCGGCCGCCGGCGACGAGGCCGCGGGTCTTCGCCCCGCGCGTGCCTGCGCGGCGGGCGTTCAGCTCGGCGCGGACCGTCTCGTGCACGAGGTGCGGCTTCACGTCGGCGCCGAAGATCTCGGCGTCGAGCGTGACGTCCTTGGCAGCCTTGCCGCCGATCAGCTTCGCCTTCGGCGCGGCCACTACGACACCACCCTGACTTCCACGATCCCGCTCTTCGGGCCCGGGACGGCGCCCTTGACGAGCAGCAGGTTCCGCTCCGGCGTCGACCTGGTGGATGACGAGGCCCGGCTGGGTGACGCGGACGCCGCCCATCCGGCCGGCCATCTTCTGGCCCTTGAAGACGCGCGCCGGGGTCGCGGACGCGCCGATCGAGCCCGGCTTGCGGACGTTGTGCGAGCCGTGCGAGACCGGGCCGCGGTGGAAGTTGTGCCGCTTGATCGTGCCCTGGAAGCCCTTGCCGATCGAGATTCCGGCGACCTTGACCTTCTCGCCCGGCTCGAAGGCCTCGACCGTGACGGACTCACCGACCTGCAGCTCGCTCTGGCCGCGGAGCTCGACGAGATGGCGGTGCGGCGCAGCGCCCGCCTTCGCGAGATGGCCGAGCTCGCCCTTGGAGAGCTTGCGCTCGGCGACCTCGTCGAACGCGAGCTGCACGGCCTCGTAGCCGTCGGTCTCGTTCGTCTTGATCTGGACGACCGGGCACGGGCCGGCCTCGATCACGGTCACGGCCGTCACCTGGCCGCTCTCCGGATCGAAGACCTGCGTCATGCCCAGCTTCCGGCCGAGGATCCCCTTCATCAGAGCTTGATCTCGATGTCGACACCGGCCGGGAGATCGAGGCGCATCAGCGAGTCCACCGTCTTCGGCGTCGGGCTGTGGATGTCGATCAACCGCTTGTGCGTGCGCACCTCGAAGTGCTCGCGCGAGTCCTTGTCCACGAACGGGCTGCGGATCACGCAGTACACGTTCTTCTCGGTGGGCAGGGGCACAGGGCCGGTGATCGTGGCACCGGTGCGCTGGGCCGTCTCCACGATCTGCGACGCGGAGCGGTCCAGCTGCTGATGGTCATAGCCCTTGAGCCTGATGCGGATCTTCTGCTGCGCCACTACTCCCTCTTCCCCTACTTGGTGATCTTGGTGACGACGCCTGCGCCGACCGTGCGACCGCCCTCGCGGACCGCGAAGCGCAGGCCCTCGTCCATGGCGATCGGCTGGATCAGCTCCACCGTCATCTGCGTGTTGTCGCCCGGCATGACCATCTCCTGGCCCTCCGGGAGCGTGATCTCGCCCGTCACGTCCGTCGTGCGGAAGTAGAACTGCGGGCGGTACTTGGAGAAGAACGGCGTGTGACGGCCACCCTCCTCCTTGCTGAGCACGTAGATCTCCGCGTCGAAGCCCGTGTGCGGCGTGATCGAGCCCGGCTTTGCGAGCACCTGGCCGCGCTCGATCTCCTCGCGCTTGACGCCGCGGAGCAGTGCGCCCGCGTTGTCGCCGGCCTGAGCCGCGTCCAGCGTCTTCTGGAACATCTCGACGCCGGTGACGACCGTCTTCTCCACCTTCTCGTGGATGCCGACGATCTCGATCTCGTCGCCGATCTTGATCTGGCCCTGCTCGACGCGGCCGGTGACGACCGTGCCGCGGCCGGTGATCGTGAAGACGTCCTCGATCGGCATCAGGAACGGCTTGTCGATGTCGCGCGTCGGCTCCGGGATGTAGGAGTCGACCGCCTCCATCAGCTCGAGGATCTTCGGCGTCCACTCCGGGTCGCCCTCGAGCGCCTTCAGCGCCGAGACGTGGACGATCGGAATGTCGTCGCCCGGGAAGTCGTACTTGGAGAGGAGCTCGCGCACCTCCATCTCGACGAGCTCGAGCAGCTCGGGATCGTCGACCATGTCGGCCTTGTTCAGCGCGACCACGATGTACGGCACCTCGACCTGCTTCGCGAGCAGGATGTGCTCGCGGGTCTGCGGCATCGGGCCGTCGGCGGCCGAGACGACGAGGATCGCCCCGTCCATCTGGGCGGCGCCCGTGATCATGTTCTTGATGTAGTCGGCGTGGCCCGGGCAGTCGACGTGCGCGTAATGCCGGTTCGCCGTCTCGTACTCGACGTGCGCGGTGTTGATCGTGATGCCGCGCTGGCGCTCCTCGGGAGCCTTGTCGATCTCGTCGAAGGCCACGGCGGTGCCGCCGGTCGCCTCAGCGAGGACCTTCGTGATCGCGGCTGTCAGCGTCGTCTTCCCGTGGTCGATATGACCGATCGTGCCGACGTTGAGGTGCGGCTTCGTGCGCTCGAACTTCTGCTTGGCCATGCTGCTCCTTCTCCTTTACGAACTTGCCGAACTTGTGGACTGGGTGTCGACGATCTCCGCGGCGATCGAGCCGGGGACCTCTTCGTAGCGGTCGAACTGCATCGTGAACGTGGCGCGGCCCTGCGTCATCGAGCGCACGTCCGTGGCGTAGCCGAACATCTCCGACAGGGGCACGATCGCCCTGATCGTGGTCGCGTTGCCCATCGGGTTCATCTCCTCGATCCGGCCGCGACGGCTGTTCAGGTTGCCCATCACGTCGCCGAGGAACTCCTCGGGCGTGACGACCTCGACGGCCATCACCGGCTCGAGCAGCTTCGGCTTCGCGCGCTTCATCGCCTCCTTGAAGGCCATCGAGCCGGCGATCTTGAAGGCGCGCTCGCTCGAGTCGACGTCGTGGTAGGAGCCGTCGATCAGCTCGACCTTGACGTCGACGACGGGGTACCCCGCCAGGACGCCGGAGTTCATGGCCTCCTGGATGCCCTCGTCGATCGGCTTGATGTACTCCTTCGGGATCTTGCCGCCGACGATCTTGTCCTCGAACTCGTAGCCGACGCCGGGCTCCTGCGGCAGCAGGTTGATGACGGCGTCGCCGTACTGGCCCGAGCCGCCGGTCTGGCGGACGAAGCGGCCCTGGATCTTCTCCGCGGGCTTCGAGATCGTCTCGCGGTAGGCGACCTGCGGCCGGCCGACATTCGCGTCGACCTTGAACTCGCGCATCAGGCGGTCGACGAGGATCTCGAGGTGCAGCTCGCCCATGCCGGCGATCAGCGTCTGGCCGGTCTCGTCGTCCGACGTGACGCGGAAGGTCGGATCCTCGTCGGCGAGACGTGCGAGGCCGGCGCCCAGCTTGTCCTGGTCGCCCTTCGTCTTCGGCTCGATCGCGACCGAGATCACGGGCTCGGGGAAGGTCATCCGCTCGAGCACGATCGGGGCGTTCTCGACCGCGAGCGTGTCGCCGGTCGTCGTCTGCTTCAGCCCGACGCCCGCGGCGATCTCGCCCGCCCAGATCTCCTCGCGCTCCTCGCGGTGGTTCGCGTGCATCTGGAGGATGCGGCCGATGCGCTCGGTCTTGCCGGTCGTCGTGTTCAGAACCCGGTCGCCGGCCTTGAGTGTGCCGGAGTAGACGCGGAAGTAGGTGAGCTTGCCGACGAAGGGGTCGGACATGACCTTGAAGGCCAACGCCGAGAACGGCGCGGTCGGATCGGCGTCGCGCGACAGCTCGGCCTCGGTCTTGGGGTCGATCCCCTGGATCGACGGCACGTCGAGCGGGCTCGGCAGATAGTCGACCACGGCGTCGAGGAGCGGCTGGACGCCCTTGTTCTTGAAGGCGCTGCCGAGCAGCACCGGCGTCAGCGCGTCGGCGAGCGTGCCGGCGCGCAGTGCGCGCTTGATCATCTCGGGCGTCACCAGCGACTCGTCGGTCAGGTACGTCTCCGTCAGCTCGTCGTCGTGCTCGGCGATCGCGTCGATCAGCAGGTGGTGGTACTCGTGCGCCTGCTCGGCCAGCTCGGCCGGGATCTCGCCGACGGTGAACTTCTCGCCGAGGTCGTCCTCGTAGGTGATCGCGTTCATCTCGACCAGGTCGACGACGCCGCGGTGGTTCTCCTCCTGGCCGATCGGAAGCTGGATCGGGACCGGGTTGGCGCCGAGCTTGTCGACCATCGACTTGACCGAGGCGAAGAAGTCGGCGCCGGTGCGGTCCATCTTGTTGATGAACGCGATCCGCGGCACCTTGTACTTGTCGGCCTGGCGCCAGACGGTCTCGGACTGCGGCTGGACGCCCGCGACGGCGTCGAAGACGGCGACCGCGCCGTCGAGCACGCGCAGGCTGCGCTCGACCTCGGCCGTAAAGTCCACGTGCCCGGGCGTATCGATAATGTTGATGCGATGGTCGCGCCACTCCGCGGTCGTGGCCGCCGAGGTGATCGTGATCCCGCGCTCCTGCTCCTGGGCCATCCAGTCCATCGTCGCGGCGCCCTCGTGCACCTCACCCATCTTGTGGGTGCGGCCGGTGTAGTAGAGGATCCGCTCCGTCGTCGTGGTCTTGCCGGCGTCGATGTGCGCCATGATCCCGATGTTTCGGACGCGGTCCAGCGCGATTCGTGTGGCGGTCGTGCTCATGTCTCCCTTACCAGCGGTAGTGCGCGAAGGCCTTGTTGGCCTGCGCCATCCGGTAGATGTCGTCCTTCTTCTTGAACGCGCCGCCCTGGCCGTTGATGGCCTCCATCAACTCGGCTGCGAGCTTCGCCTGCATGCCCTTCTCGCGCCGGTCGCGCGAGAACTGCACGAGCCAGCGGATCGCGAGCGTGCGGGCGCGGCGCTGCGGCACCTCGACGGGCACCTGGTAGTTGGCGCCGCCGACGCGGCGAGAGCGAACCTCGAGCACCGGGGTGACCGTCTTCACGGCCGCCTCGAGCGCCTCGATCGGCGGCTTGCCGGTCTTCTCGGACACGATCGCGAGCGCGTCGTAGACCAGCCGCTCGGCGGTCGAGCGCTTGCCGTCGAGCATCACCGCGTTGACGAACTGGGTCACCAGCGTCGACCCGTGGACCGGGTCGGCCTCGAGCACGCGCGGCGTGATGTCTGCGCGGCGAGGCATTACGAGCGCTTGGCTCCGTACTTGGAGCGACCCTGCTTGCGATCGGAGACACCGGAGGTGTCGAGCGCGGCGCGGATCACCTTGTAGCGAATGCCCGGCAGGTCCTTGACGCGACCGCCGCGGATCAGCACGACCGAGTGCTCCTGGAGGTTGTGCCCCTCGCCGGGAATGTAGGTCGTGACCTCCATCCCGTTGGTCAGCCGGACGCGCGCCACCTTGCGCAGCGCCGAGTTCGGCTTCTTCGGGGTGGTCGTGTAGACGCGCGTGCAGACGCCCCGCTTCTGCGGAGCTCCCCGGAGCGCAGGGGTCTTCGTCTTCCCCTTCGGGGTCTGACGGCCCTTGCGGACGAGCTGGTTTGTTGTCGGCACGCGTCTCCTCAAACAGTCTGTCTGCTCACACAGCAACGGTCGGCGGGGCATGAACATCGCCCTGCCAACCGGACAGCGGAGTGTAGCGAAGATCGTCCGGGTCGGCAAAAAGGACGGCTGCCGGACGTTCCGACAGATACCGCTTTCAAGCCATAGCGATGCCGTCGAACCCCGATTACAGTGAGTTGGCGGCTCGACCCCTCTAAATCATGACCACGATCGTCATCGCCTGCGGCGCTGTACTCGTCGTGACGGTTCTTGCCGTCGCGCTGTTCATGCTCGGCCGCCGTTCTCGCAACTCGGCCGACGAGCGGTTCGCGGCCGTCGCCGCGCAGATCGACGAGCGGATGCAGGCCATGGTGCGCGACCTCTCCGAGGCGCTCGAGCGGGCGCAGGAGGAGAATCGCCGCAACCGCGTCCTCGGCGAGCTCGGCGGCACGATCGATCTGGACGAGGTGCTGACGAGAACGCTCGAGGCCGCAGGCTCGATGGACGGCGTCGACGCGGCCGTCGTCACGGTCGGCACCGAGGGAACGGAGCCGCTCGTCGCCTCCGTCGGCCTCCCGGCCGGCGACTACCCGGCCGCGACCGTGTCCGGCCCGCCGGACGGGAAGACGCCGCGCTCGATCGAGATCGAGTACCACTACGGCCCCGCAGCCGACGCCGGCGACACGGGCGGCGCGATCCGCAGCGCGCTCGCGGTGCCGCTCGCGGCGGAGGGCGAACAGCTCGGCTATCTCGCCGCCTATTCGCGGCGCGGCCCGGCGAGCTTCGGCGAGGGAGCTCCGACCGAGCTCGAGGAGCTGGCGCTCCGAGCCGGCCCGGCGATCGACAATGCCCGCCGCTTCAAGGAGGCGCGCCAGCTCGCCGACCTCGACGCGCTCACGGCGCTGCACAACCGCCGCTACTTCCACGAGACCCTCGCGCGCGAGGTGGCGCGCGCGCAGCGCTACAACCGCAACCTCGCCCTCGTCGTCTTCGACCTCGACGACTTCAAGGCGATCAACGACCGGATCGGGCACCTCGCCGGCGACGCCGTCCTCGCCGAGGCGGCCGACCGCGTCCGCGAGGTCGTCCGCTCGGCCGACGTCGCCTGCCGGGTCGGCGGCGACGAGTTCGCCGTGATCCTGCCCGAGTCCACGCTCAAGGACGCCGACCAGCTCTACCGGCGCCTCCAGCACGCCGTCTCGGCGCGGCCCGTCGGCCAGGTCGGTCGCCTCCACCTCTCCGCCGGCGTCACCGAGCTGCCGGCCGGACGACAACGCGACGACGCTCTTCGAGCGCGCCGACGAGGCGCTCTACCGCGCGAAGGACGCCGGGAAGGGCACGGTGGTCGCGGTCGCGACGCCGGCGACGTTCCCGCGAGAGGCGCCAGGAACGGCATCCAGCTCGTAGCGGCGCCGCGCCGACCGTCGGCAGGCGGTCGCGGGTGCAACGCACCTCGTCGAGCGCCGCGGTCTGCCGCGCTCCGCCCAGCCGTTGTAGGCATCCGCCGGGCCGCATGGCGGAGTGAACGGACGATCACCGCCCGCGCCAGGTCGGCGGAAGCAGGGCAGCGGCACCTCGGGCGCGAGCACCTACCCCGCCGAGCACCTGCGACGGCGCAAGTCCCGCGGACGAGGGACGCCCGAGCCGTTGCCCGGCGCCGAGCCGCGGCGGACGGTCGCACTCGGCTGAGCGACGACCTTCCTCGAACGCAGGGGGTTCTGCATGAACATGCAGGCTGCACGTGCGCCGAGCCTTGCCCGGCGGCGTCCTTCTCCTCGCACTCGCTCTGGCGGGTCTCGTCGCCGTCCAGGCGCGAGCGGCCGAGTCAGAGCTCACCGTCGGCACCGCTCGGGATCGTCGCCGGGAAGGCAACGGGGTCGATCTCGGGCTTCACCGCGAACGGTCGAGGTCACGGTCGACGGCCGGACGTCAGCAGGCGAACGAGCACGGGACGGTGACGCGCGCCGCCGTCCCAGCTCGACGGCGACGGGGTCCTGACCATCGGCTTCACCGATGCGGCCGGCAAGCCTCAGACGGTCACCGTCGACCTCAGCGACGCCGTGACCGGCCTGCCGCTGAGCCCGGCTCAGCTCCTCGATCCGGTCGCGGACGCGACCCGCGAGGTGAGCGTCACCGTCGGCGGCGGGTCGGGCGGAGCCGGCACCGGCGGCGGCACCTCCGGTGGAGGAAGCAGCACCGTCGGCGCCCCTGCGGGCGCGACGACGACGCCCGCCGGCGTCTCGATTCCGGCCGGCAGTGTCGTCGCCCCTGACGCCCGGCTCGTGATCGCGAAGGTCGCGTTCACCGCCGCTGACGGTCCGCTCCCGGACGAAGCCGATCGGCGTCCGCGTCACCGTCAAGGACACACGCGGCTATCTCGTCCGAGGCGCGATCGTGTTCATTCGCGGCGTCCCGGAGCGCCGCGTGGTCGCGGTCGCCGAGAAGACGACGAACGTCAACGGCGTCGTCGCGTTCACGCTGAAGCCCACGAAGCTCCTGCCGCTCCGCCCCGGCGGCGCGCCTGACGATGTTCGTCCGCGCGCGCAAGCAGGGCGAGCCGGTCAACGCGGGCGTCTCGACCCGGAAGCTCGTCTCGCTGCGGCTGGCCCGGCCGCGCTAGACGCTCGTTCCTGAAGGCGACGGCCGCGGCGAGCCGCGGCCGTCGTCATTTCAGCCATCCCCGGGACGGGGCAACGGGGGTGTCTGGCTAGTGACGACCCTCAAACGCATCCGCCCCAACGACGCCGCTCCAGTATAGGGCGGGAAACGGGGCGGCTCGCGCCGCCCCGTTTCGTCCGCGTCCTAGTCCTCGTCGAGCGGCGACTCGACCTCGGGGGTCTCGATCGCCTCGCCCGCATCGTGCGAGCTCGTCTCGTCGGCACCCGGCTGGCCGCCGAAGGTGAGGCCGAGAGCCTCGAGGTCGAGGCCGGCGCCGTCGCCGCCGATCTCCTCGAGCTGCGCCAGCAGCTCCGCCTCGGTCTCGGGCCGCGCGTAGAGGTGCGCGGGCACCGAGTCGGACGGGCCGATCCCGATCTGGCGGTAGCGCTTGAGGCCAGTCGCCGCCGGGATCAGCTTGCCGATGATCACGTTCTCCTTCAGGCCGAGCAGGTGGTCGACCTTGCCCTCGATCGAGGCGTCGGTCAGCACCTTCGTCGTCTCCTGGAAGGAAGCCGCCGAGAGGAAGGACTCGGTCGCGAGCGATGCCTTCGTGATCCCGAGGATCAGCGGCTCGAACGTCGCCTGCTCGTCCTTCTTCTTCAGCTTCGCGTTCTCGCGATCGACCTTCGTCCGGTCGGCGAGCTCGCCCGGGAGCAGGGACGTGTCCCCGGCCTCGAGCACGCGCACCTTCTTCAGCATCTGCCGGACGATCAGCTCGATGTGCTTGTCGTGGATGTCGACGCCCTGCGACTTGTAGACCTTCTGCACCTCGCCGACGAGGTACAGCTCGGTCTCGGTCGAGCCCTTGCCCGCCTTCGCGTGCAGCTCGAGCAGCTCCGCGGGAGCCCGGGAGCCCTCGTTGAGCGGGTCGCCCTGCTCGATCACCTGGCCGTGCGTGACGAGCAGGCGCGAGCGCCGCGGCATCGAGTACTCCTTCGCCGGCAGCGGCTCGCCGTTCTCGTCGAGCGCGTCCGGCTCGATCGTGATCTTCACGGTCCGGTCGGCCTCCTCGATCTCGACTCGGCCACCGACCTCCGCGAGCGTCGCGGCGCCCTTCGGGTTCCGCGCCTCGAAGATCTCGACGACGCGCGGCAGGCCGTGCGTGATGTCCGCGCCGGCGACACCGCCGGTGTGGAACGTCCGCATCGTCAGCTGCGTGCCCGGCTCGCCGATCGACTGCGCGGCGATGATCCCGACCGCGTCGCCGATGTCCGAGACGTTGCCCGTGGCGAGGAACGTGCCGTAGCACGTCTGGCACACGCCGGTCTCGGCGCGGCACTTGAGCACCGAGCGGACCGGCAGGGTCGCGTTGTCGTCCTCGAGCGCATCGGCGATCTCGCGCAGGCGCGGAGCCGTGATCGACTCGCCCTTCTCCGCGATCACCGTCTTGCCCGGCTTGCCGGACGCGAGCGGCTTGCGCACGTCCTCGGCGAGGATGCGGCCCATCACCGACTTGTTCAGGCCCTCCGTCACGTGGATCGGCAGCTCGACCGAGTCCTCGGTGCCGCAGTCGGCCTCGCGGATGATCACGTCCTGTGAGACGTCGACCAGCCGGCGGGTCAGGTAGCCGGAGTCGGCCGTGCGGAGCGCCGTGTCGGCGAGGCCCTTGCGGGCACCGTGCGTCGAGATGAAGTACTCGAGCACCGACAGGCCCTCCATGAAGTTGGCCTTGATCGGGCGCTCGATGATCTCGCCCTTCGGATTGGCCATCAGGCCGCGCATGCCGGCGAGCTGACGGATCTGCTTGAACGATCCGCGGGCTCCCGAGTTGGCCATCATGTAGATCGAGTTGAGCTCGTTCAGGTTCGCCTGCATCGCGTCGGCGACCTCGTCGGTCGCCTCCGTCCAGATGTTGACGATCTGCTCGTGCCGCTCGTCCTCGGTGATCAGGCCGCGCTCGTAGTTCCCCTCGACACCGGCCACGCGCTTCTCGTACTCGGCCAGGATCTTCTCCTTCTCGGGCGGGATCACGATGTCGTTCTTCGAGATCGTGATTCCGGCCTGAGTCGCGTACTTGAACGCGAGGCTCTTGATCGTGTCGAGCACCGACGCGATCGCGTGCGCCCCGTAGCGGTCGACGAGCTCGGCGATGAAGCTGTCGATCTCCCGCTTCGAGAGCGTGCGGTTGATGAAGGTGTGCTGGCCGGCGTCGCCGACGACGACCGCCTCCTCGAGCGACCGCTCGACCTCGCTGTTGAAGATCACGCGGCCGGGAGTGGTCAGGATCAGCTCCCCGTGCCAGCGGTACTCGATCGGCGCCTGCAGCTCGACCTGCTTCGACTCGACCGCGAACTCGACCTCTTCCTCGTTCGTGAAGCGCTTGACGCCCTTCAGCTTCAGCTCCTTGGCGACCGCGTCGGCGGTCGTCGCCGTGAGGTCGCGGCTGGAGTAGGTGAGGAAGTACGAGCCCAGCACCATGTCCTGCGTCGGCGTCGCGAGCGGGCGCCCGTGTGCCGGCGAGAGGATGTTGTTCGAGGAGAGCATCAGGATCCGCGCCTCCGCCTGCGCCTCCGCGGAGAGCGGCAGGTGGACGGCCATCTGGTCGCCGTCGAAGTCCGCGTTGAACGCGTGACAGACGAGCGGGTGGACCTGGATCGCCTTGCCCTCGACGAGCACGGGCTCGAACGCCTGGATGCCGAGGCGGTGCAGCGTCGGAGCGCGGTTCAGCAGCACCGGGTGCTCCGCGATCACCTCTTCGAGCACGTCCCAGACCTCGGGCGTCATCGACTCGACGTACTTCTTGGCCGCCTTGATGTTCTGGACCGACTTGCGCTCGACGAGCCGGCTCATGATGAACGGCTTGAAGAGCTCGAGCGCCATCAGCTTCGGCAGGCCGCACTGGTGCAGCTTCAGGTACGGGCCGGCGACGATGACGGAGCGGCCGGAGTAGTCGACGCGCTTGCCGAGCAGGTTCTGGCGGAAGCGCCCCTGCTTGCCCTTGAGCATGTCGGAGAGCGACTTCAGCGGCCGGTTGCCCGGGCCGGTGACCGCGCGGCCGCGGCGGCCGTTGTCGAAGAGCGCGTCGACGGCCTCCTGCAGCATCCGCTTCTCGTTGTTGACGATGATCTCGGGCGCGCCCAGGTCGAGCAGCCGCTTGAGGCGGTTGTTCCGGTTGATCACGCGCCGGTAGAGGTCGTTGAGGTCGCTCGTGGCGAACCGGCCACCGTCGAGCTGCACCATCGGCCGCAGCTCCGGCGGGATCACCGGCACGGCCTCGAGGATCATCCACTCGGGCTTGTTCTCCGAGGTGACGAACGCCGAGACGACCTTCAGCCGCTTGATCGCACGCTGCTGCTTCTGGCCCTTCGAGGTCTTGATCGTGTCGCGCAGCGAGCGCGACTCCTCGGTCAGGTCGAGGTCGCGGAGCAGCTCGCGGATCGACTCCGCGCCCATGCCGCCCCGGAAGTAGACGCCGAAGCCGTACGGGGAGCCGAAGCGGTCCTTGAGCTCGCGGAAGATCTGCTCGTCGTTGACGATCATCTTCGGCTCGAGCTCGCGGAACTTCTGCCACGTCTCCTCGAGGCGGCGGACCGAGTCGACCGACGCCTCGCGGGCGTCCTCGCGCCGCGACTCGATGTCGGCGTACATCTCGCGCACCTTGAGCACCCACTGGCCGACCGTGTCGAGGTCGTCCTTGCGCGCGCCCTCCTTCAGGCAGAGGTCGTACGCGAGCTCGCGCACCTCCTCGGGCTCACCGGCCGGATCGGCCGCGGCGAGCACGTCGGCGAGCAGGCCCTTGCCGACCTCGCGTGCCTTCTCGAGGTTCTTCAGGTCGACGCCGGCGACGGTCTCGGCGTCCTCGCCCTCGAGCTCGGTGCCCGAGAGGAGCGCGTCGACGATCTTGTTCACGTGCTTCGTCAGGGCGCCCTTCTTGGAGCCGGACGCCTTCTCGAGCTCGGCGCGGAGCGGCTTGAGCGCCTCCTGGATCTGCTGCGCCGCCGTCGCGACCTGCTCGTGCTCGCGCGGGGCGAGCTTGCGATCGGGCCGCGTCGCCGTGGCGCGGACGAGCTCGCGGATCTTCTTCGGATCCTCGGTCGAGACGGTGCCTGCGAGCTCCGGGAAGATCCCGGAGCCGAGCGTGCGGGCCTCCTCGAGCGTCGGCAGGCCCTGCTCCTCGGCCCAGTTCGCGAGTCCGCGCGCCCAGAAGTCGTCGTCCTCGTCGAAGCCCTTGTCCTTGCCCTTGGCGAAGTAGTCGCGGCGCCGCTGGAGCCGCTGCTCCAGCGCGGCGAGCGCCTCGTCGCGATCGACGTAGATCTGCTCCGACTCGGACTTGACCTTGTCCTCGAGGTCGTTGAGGTCCTTCGCGCGGGCCTCGTTGTCGACCGCGGTGACGATCGAAGCGGCGAAGTAGAGCACCTTCTCGAGCTCGCGCGGGGCGATGTCGAGCAGGTAGCCGATCCGGCTCGGGACGCCCTTGAAGAACCAGATGTGGCTGACCGGGGCGGCGAGGTCGATGTGGCCCATGCGCTCGCGGCGCACCTTCTGCCGCGTCACCTCGACGCCGCAGCGCTCGCAGATGATCCCCTTGTAGCGGACGCGCTTGTACTTGCCGCAGTAGCACTCCCAGTCCTTCGTCGGACCGAAGATGCGCTCGCAGAACAGGCCGTCGCGCTCCGGCTTCAGGGTGCGGTAGTTGATGGTCTCGGGCTTGGTGACCTCTCCGGAGGACCAGTCCCGAATCTGCTTGCTGGAAGCAAGCCCGATTCGAATCGCGTCGAAATCGTTGATGTCGATCAAGTGATCAGCGCCTCTTTCTGTTCTTCAGTCTGCGGTTCAGTACTTGTCTTGCAATTAGTTGTCGAGCTCGAGGTCGGCGACCTCTTCGGCGACGGGGCCGGTCTGGGCCTGCGCCTCCTCCTCGGCCACCTCGTCGGGCGTCAGGACGACGTCCGCGAGATCGTCGAGGTCCTCGTCGGCTGCGAGCGTGAGCTCGCCGTCGACGTCGGCGCGCTCGGCGCCCTCCTCGACCTCCTCGGCCGTCGGCTGGCGCGCCGCGGCGCGCAGCGAGCCCGGCGAGAGGTCGATCCCGAGCTCCTCCGCGGCGCGGAGCAGCTCGTCGTCCTCCTCCCGCACCTCGACCTCGCGGCCCTCGTCCGAGAGCACGTGGACGTCGAGCGCGAGCGACTGCATCTCCTTCAGCAGCACCTTGAACGACTCGGGGATCGACGGCTCGGCGATGTTCTCGCCCTTGACGATCGCCTCGTACGCCTTGACGCGGCCGATCGTGTCGTCGGACTTGATCGTCAGCATCTCCTGCAGCGTGTACGCGGCGCCGTACGCCTCGAGCGCCCACACCTCCATCTCGCCGAAGCGCTGGCCGCCGAACTGCGCCTTGCCGCCCAGCGGCTGCTGGGTGACGAGCGAGTACGGGCCGGTCGAGCGCGCGTGGATCTTGTCGTCGACGAGGTGGAGCAGCTTCAGGATGTACATGTAGCCGACCGTGACCTTCTGGTCGAACGGCTCGCCGGTCTTGCCGTTGAAGAGCCGCACCTTGCCGGACACCTTGCGGCCCGTGTCGCGGCTTCTGGTCGACGTTGAACTTGATCGGCGAGTCGGGGTTCTGCTTCGACCAGGTCACGAGCGCCTCGTCGACGTCCTCCTCGCTCGCGCCGTCGAACACCGGCGTTGCCACCGGGCGCGGGTTCGGCGAGTTGATCGGAGCCTTCGGGTTGACGCCCGCGTCGCCCTCCTCGCCGAAGACGCCGTGTGCGGCGGCCCAGCCGAGGTGGGTCTCGAGGATCTGGCCGATGTTCATCCGGCTCGGCACGCCGAGCGGGTTCAGGATCACGTCGACCGGGCGGCCGTCCTCCAGGAACGGCATGTCCTCCTCGGGCACGATCTTGGAGATGACGCCCTTGTTGCCGTGGCGGCCGGCGAGCTTGTCGCCCTCCGAGATCTTGCGCTTCTTCGCCACGTAGACGCGGACGAGCTCGTTGACGCCCGGCGACAGGTCGTCGCCCGAGTCGCGGGAGAACGTCTTGACGCCGATCACCTTGCCGCCCTCGCCGTGCGGGACCTTGAGCGAGGTGTCGCGGACCTCGCGCGCCTTCTCCTTGAAGATCGCGCGGATCAGCTTCTCCTCGGCCGTCAGCTCGGTCTCGCCCTTCGGCGTCACCTTGCCGACGAGCAGGTCGCCGGAGCCGACCTCGGCGCCGATGCGGATCACGCCGCGGTCGTCGAGGTTCGCGAGCGACTCCTCCGAGCGGTTCGGAATGTCGCGCGTGACCTCCTCGTCGCCGAGCTTCGTCGAGCGGGCGTCGATCTCGTACTCGTGGATGTGGATCGAGCTGAGCACGTCGTCCTTGACGAGCCGCTCGCTGAGGACGATCGCGTCCTCGAAGTTGTAGCCCTCGAACGTCATGAAGGCGACCATCAGGTTGGCGCCGAGCGCGAGCTCGCCGCCGTCCGTGGAGCTGCCGTCCGCGAGGACCTGCTGCGCCTTGACCTTCTCACCGAGCCCGACGACGGGCTTCTGGTGGATCAGCGTGCCCTGGTTCGAGCGCCGGAACTTCGTCAGGGCGTACTCCTCGCGGGAGCCCTTGCCCTCGACGACGATCTTCTCGGCGTCGACGTCGATCACGGTGCCGTCCGTCTTCGAGAGGACGACGTCGCCGGTGTCGATCGCGGCGCGGTACTCGAGCCCGGTGCCGACGAGCGGCGCCTGCGGGATCATCAGCGGCACTGCCTGCCGCTGCATGTTCGCGCCCATCAGCGCGCGGTTCGCGTCGTTGTGCTCGAGGAACGGGATCAGGGCGGTCGCGACCGACACGATCTGCGCCGGCGCGACGTCCATGAACTCGACGTCCTTCGGGGTCGACGTGACCGCCTCGCCGAGGCTCGAGCGGCAGAGCACGACGTCGTTCAGGAGCTTGCCGGTCTTCGCGTCGACGGGCTCGGAGGCCTGGGCGATCGTGTACTGCGCCTCCGCGGCGGCGTCGAGATAGATGATCTCGTCCGTCACCTTGCCGCCCTTGACGACCCGGTACGGCGTCTGGATGAAGCCGAACTCGGACACGGTCGCCATCGAGGCGAGCGAGCCCATCAGGCCGATGTTCGGGCCTTCCGGCGTCTCGATCGGGCACATGCGCCCGTAGTGGGTCGGATGGACGTCGCGCACCTCGATCGGAGCGCGCTCGCGGGTGAGGCCGCCGGCGCCGAGCGCCGAGAGCCGCCGCCGGTGCGTGAGCCCGGAGAGCGAGTTCGTCTGGTCCATGAACTGCGACAGCTGCGAGGAGCCGAAGAACTCCTTCAGCGCCGCGACCACGGGCCGGATGTTGATGATCGTCTGCGGCGTGATCGTGTCGACGTCCTCGGTCGTCATCCGCTCGCGGACGACGCGCTCCATCCGGTAGAGGCCGACGCGGAACGCCTCCTGGATCAGCTCGCCGGTCGTGCGCAGGCGCCGGTTGCCGAAGTGCTCGTACTCGTCGAGCTCGGAGCGGATCGGGTCGCGGTTGAGCTGGATCGCCTCGGCGGCGAAGTCCTTCGTCTCGAGGTCGACGCCGAGCTTCATCGGCAGGTCGACGAGCTTGCGCACGAGCGCGACGATGTCGGTCGTCGTCAGGGTGCGCGTGCCGTCGGGGACGGAGACGCCGAGCCGCTGGTTCAGCTTGTAGCGGCCGACCTTCGTCAGGTCGTAGCGCTTCGGGTCGAAGAAGAGGGCGCGGACGAGGTTGCGCGAGTTGTCGAGCGTCGGCGGCTCGCCCGGGCGCTGCTTCTTGAACACCTCGACGACCGCCTCTTCCTCGCGGGTCGTCGTGTCCTTGTCCAGCGTGTTCTGGATGAAGGGGGAGTTGTCGAAGAGCTTGAGCAGGTCCTCGTTCGAGTCCAGCGCCAGCCCGTCGTTGTAGTCCTCACGCGCGAGCGCGCGGAGCAGCGTCGTCACCGGCAGCTTGCGCTTCCGGTCGATGCGGGCGTAGACGATCCCCTTCTTGTCGATCTCGAGCTCGAGCCACGAGCCGCGGCTCGGCATCAGGTTCGCGGTGAAGACCTGCTTCGTCGCGTCCTTGGGCTCCATCAGGTAGGCACCCGGGCTGCGGACGAGCTGCGTCACGATCACGCGCTCGGTGCCGTTGATGATGAACGTGCCCCACTCCGTCATCATCGGGAAGTCGCCCATGAAGACCCGCTGCTCGCGGATCTCGCCGGTCTCCTTGTTGACGAAGCGGACCGTCATCGAGAGCGGGGCCTGATAGGTCAGGTCCTTCTCGCGACACTCCTGGATCGTGAACTGCGACTCGCCGAACTCGAAGTCGCCGAACTCGACGGCGAGTGTGCCGGTGTAGTCCTCGATCGGCGAGATGTCGGCAATGGTCTCGCGCAGGCCCTCGTTCTTGAACCAGTCGAACGAGGCCTTCTGGATGTCGATCAGGTTGGGGAGGTCGAGGACGTGCTTCAGGCGTGAAAAGCTTTTGCGCGCACGGGGCGCGACAGCAGTGCTGCTCAAGTGGTAACAGCCTCCCTTATGGCTACGAGCGAAGAGATCGCGATTGGGCAGAGCGGTGCGGCGGACGTCGGCGCGAACCCCGAAGAGTAGCGCAAACAGACCCCTCGCCGCAACCAAAGGCCGCGGCGGGAGCCGAATACTTCCTGGAGTGTACCAAACGGCGTCAAGAACAGGCCGGGAGCGCCCAAAGGCGCTCCCGGCAGTGACCCCTACTATCTAACGCCCGACGGGCGCTTCGAGGTACTACTTGAGCTCGACGCTGGCGCCTGCCTCTTCCAGCTGCGCCTTGATCGAGTCGGCCTCCTCCTGGTTCGCGCCCTCCTTGACGGTGCCGGGGGCGCCGTCGACCAGGTCCTTCGCCTCCTTGAGGCCGAGGCCGGTGACCGCGCGGACGACCTTGATCACCTGGATCTTCTTGTCGCCGGCGGCGGTGATGACCACGTCGAACGCGGACTTCTCCTCGGCCGCCTCGGCGGGTGCGCCGGGCGCGGCGCCGGGGGCCGCGACCGCCATCGGAGCGGCGGCGGTGACGCCCCACTCCTCCTCGATCGCGTTCTTCAGCTCGACGAGCTCGAGCACGGTCATCTTGCCGAGCGTCTCGAGCACCTTTGCGGTATCCGTTGCCATTACTCCTGCTCCTCCTGCGTGTCAGTTGTGTCTTCAGTGGGTTCTGCAGCGGGCTCTTCGGCCGCCTCTGGCTCGGCTGTCGCCTCTGCCTCGGCGTCGGCTTCGGGCTCTGCCTCGGCCTCGGGCTCCGCCGCAGCTTCGGGCTCTGCCTCGGCCTCGGGCTCCGGCGCCGCAGCCTCGGCGGCCGGGGCCGCCTCGGCTTCCGACGTGTCGCCCTGCTCCTGCAGCTGCGCGATCCGGGCGTCGATCAGCCCGACGAGATCCCGCAGCGGCGCAGTCATCAGCGCGACGACGGTCGTGAGCGGGGAGACGATCGCCCCCACGAGCTGCGCCCGGATCACGTCGGCGGGCGGCAGCTTGGCGAGGCTCTCGACCTCGGCCGCCGTCAGCGACTTGCCCTCGAGCACGCCCCCGCGGATCGCGAGCACCTTCGTGCTCGTGGCCGCGTCGCCGAGCGCCTTCGCGACGGCGACGGGGTCGCCGCCGGACTCGACGAACGCGATTGCCGACGGCCCGTCGAGCAGCGCCAGCAGCGCGTCCGCGCCGGCGGCCTCGGCCGCGCGGCGGGTGAGCGTGTTCTTGACGACCGCGAAGCGGGCGCCATGCTCGATCAGCTTCGAGCGCAGGCCGTCGATCTCGGCGTTCGTGAGCCCGCGGTAGTCGGCGACGATCAACGTCTCCGACGTCCGCAGCCTCTCCGTCAGCTCTGCGACGACTCGCTCCTTGTCACTCTTGTGCATCTCTCACCTCCTTGAAACGATCGAGCCCGCACGGAGGCGGGCTCGGAAAGAGGTGCAGCAGCACCTTCCAAGCGCCACCTCGGGAGGGCCTCTGCCAGCAACGCTGGCTGCCTCCTTTCTTCGGCGACGGGCTGTGGACGAAAACCTAGGCCGGGACGGCCTCCTGCTCGAACTCCTCGACGATGCCGCGGACGCGCGTCGGGTCGACGCGGAGGCCGGGGCCCATCGTGGTGGTCAGGGTGATCTGGTGGATGTAGCGGCCCTTGGCGGAGGCCGGCTTCGCGCGCACGATCTCCTCCACGAGCGCCGCGTAGTTCTCCAGCAGGTGCTTCTCGGCGAAGCTCTTCTTCCCGATCGAGACGTGGACGTTCGCGCCGCGGTCGGTCCGGTACTCGAGCTTGCCCGCCTTCGCGTCCGAGACGGCCTTGCCGACGTCGAACGTGACCGTGCCCGTCTTCGGGTTCGGCATCAGGCCGCGGGGGCCGAGCACGCGTCCGAGCTTGCCGACGTTGCCCATCTGGTCGGGTGTCGCGATCGCGACGTCGAAATCGGTGAAGCCGCCCTCGATCTTGGCGGCCAGGTCGGCGGCGCCGACGATGTCCGCACCGGCCTCCTCCGCCTCGCGGGCCTTGTCGCCCTCGGCGAAGACGGCGACGCGCACGCTCTTGCCGGTCCCGTGCGGGAGCATCAGCGTGCCGCGCAGCTGCTGGTCGGCGTGACGGACGTTCAGGCCCAGGCGGAAATGCGCCTCGACCGTCTCGTCGAACTTCGCGTCCGGCAGCTCCTTCAGGATCCGGAACGCCTCGGCCGGCGAGTACTGCGTCTCGCGGTCGATCTTGGCGCGCGCGTCGTTGTATCGCTTGCCGTGCGCGCTCATCGCTCTACATCAACGCCCATGCTGCGGGCGGTGCCGGCGATGACGAGCATCGCGTGGTCGACGTCGCGTGCGTTCAGGTCCTCCAGCTTGATCTCCGCGATCGAGCGCAGCTGGGCCTTCGAGATCCTGCCGACCTTCTGCCGGTTCGGCTCGGGGGATCCCTTCTCGAGCCCGAGCGCCTCCTTGATCAGCACGGCCGCCGGCGGCGTCTTCGTGATGAACGTGAAGGAGCGGTCCTCGTAGACCGTGATCTCGACCGGCGTGATGCGGCCGTTCTCCTGCGCTGTCTGCGCGTTGAACGCCTTGCAGAACTCCATGATGTTGACGCCGTGCTGGCCGAGCGCAGGACCGACCGGCGGCGCAGGGTTGGCCTGCCCGCCCGGGATCTGCAGCTTGATCAGTGTCAGTACCTTCTTGGCCATCTCGTCCTCAGTCCAGCTTCTTGACCTGGTCGAACCCGAGCTCCACCGGCACCTGGCGCTCGAAGATGTCGACGAGCACCTTCAGCTTCTGCTGGTCGGCGTTCACGTCGACGATCTCGCCGTCGAAGTCCGACAGCGGCCCGGAGGTTACCTTCACCGACTCGCCGAGCGTGAACTCGACCTGCGAGCGCAGGGCCGCGCCGGTGGCGGCGGCGCCCGTGTGCAGGATCCGGTCGACCTCGCCCTGGGCGAGCGGCACCGGCTTGGCGCCGGCGCCGACGAAGCCGGTGACGCCGGGCGTGTTCTTGACGACGGTCCAGGCCTCGTCGTTCAGATCCATGTTCACGAGCACGTAGCCCGGGAGCACGCGCTTCTCGATCTGCACCTTCTGGCCGTCCTTCGTCTCGATCACCTGCTCGGTCGGGACGACGACGCGGCGGAAGCGCGGCGCCTGGTTCATCGAGACGATCCGGTGCTCGAGATTGGCCTTCACCTTGTTCTCGTGCCCGGAATAGGTGTTGATGACATACCAGCGGAACATGGCTACTGCACTCTGCCTATTGACCGAGGAGAACGTTGCGGACGAAGGGCTTGAAGATCTGGTCGGCGCCGTAGAGGAACGTCCCGACGATGACGCAGGCGATGATGACGACGACCGTCCCCTGCAGCACCTGGGCGCGGTTCGGCCACTCGACCTTCTTCAGCTCCGCCCAGCACTCCTTGACGAAGCGGCCGCGTTCGCGCGGCTCACGGCGGCCGGTCTGGGTCGAGGTCGGCTGCATGCCCGGGCGCACCTGGGCCTGCGCCTGGCGGGAGCGACCGGCGGCCGCCGGCTTTGGCGCACCGGACGACTTGCGCTGGTCGCGCCGCTGCCTGCGGGTCTCGCGAGCCACTAGCGCGTCTCCCGATGCACGGTGTGCTGCCCGCACCAGCGGCAGTACTTCTTGAACTCGACGCGGTCGGGCGTGTTCCGCTTCGACTTGTTCGTCTGATAGTTGCGCCGCTTGCACTCGGTGCAGGCGAGCGTAATCGCGACTCGTACTCCGGCTGCCATCTAGATCGTGTTCTCTCGGTTTCGGTGGAAAAGCGTTGCTGAGGACATAGCGGCGGCAGGACTCGAACCTGCGACACGCGGATTATGATTCCGCTGCTCTAACCAACTGAGCTACGCCGCCGCGCGGACGCCGAGTGTAGCAACAAACCGCAGGAATGCACCGTTGCGGCTACGCACCGCAGGGCGGTGGCGACGGGCTTGCTCCAACCCGGCGGACAACCGACCGCGACCCGGGCCAGCTCCCAGGCTGCGGCGGCGAACGGGTCGCGGTCGAGTCCGTACTCGCGTGTGAACTCGACCGCGCCGTTCAGCTCGAGGACGACCCAACCGCCCTCCCCGTCCGGAAGCAGGTCGACCCCCACGAGCTCGGCCCCCGCTGCCGCCGCAGCCTCCAGCGCGAGCATGCAGGCGATGGGCGGTGGCTCGACCGCGCGGCGCCGCCCGCCGAGGGCGATGTTCGTCCTCCACTCACCGGCTCCGGCAACGCGCTCGATCGCCCCCACGACCGAGCCGCCGGCGACGATGATGCGGAGGTCCGTGCCCTGCGGCGGGACGAGCTCCTGGACGAGCGCCCCGTGCGCCCGGAACCAGGGGCGCAACTCGAGCTCGCGCAGCCAGCGGCGCAGCCCGTCGGCGTCGTCGCAGCGGACGACGTCCTTCCCCCAGCTCCCGAAGCGCGGCTTCACGACAACCGGCAGCCGCAACTCCGGGAGAGGAGCTCTGCTTTGCGCAAGATCGGAATCCGCGGGAGCGGATTCCGATCGCGCGTAACCCCCAACATCGGGCGACAGCAGCCGGGTGCGGGGGTGCGGAAGCCCGGCGCGGAGCAGGAGCCGGGCGGTGAGAAGCTTGTCGTGGGCGGCGAGCAACGCGCCGGCCCGATTCAGTGTGCGGATCCCCTGCGCGGCGAGCGAGCCGAGTGCCCAGAGGCCGTCGTCGACCCCGTCGAGCGTCGGCAGCACGTCGAGCCGGCCCAGTGCCGCGTCCCCCTGCCGCAGCTGCGACACCGCCTGCTCGGGCGCCAGCAGGCAGAAGCTGACGCCGCGCGGCGCGGCGCAGGCGAGCGAGAGGTTCGTCTCGGTCGCGCGCTGGGTGACGATCGCGAGCTGCATGACCTCTTCATGCCAGCCGCTGTGACCGTCCGCAAGAGCCCGCGCTGCTTGCTCTCCGGATCTTCACCGGACGGTGATGCATCCGACCGCCTCACTACGATCCCGCGCGTGATCCGGATCCCCCCGAAGAGCGGCGGCTGGCTCGAGGTCGTCTGCGGGCCGATGTTCAGCGGCAAGAGCGAGGAGATGATCCGGCGCCTTCGCCGAGCCGAGATCGCCGGGCAGCGCGCCGTCATCTTCAAGCCCCGGATCGACGACCGCTACGACGTCTCCGACGTCGTCAGCCACGCGGGCATCCGCATGCGCGCCGTTCCGGTCGGCTCCGTCGCCGAGCTCGTCGAGCACGCGCACGGGCAGGAGGTGGTCGGGATCGACGAGGTGCAGTTCTTCGACCGCGAGGTCGTGGCGGCCGCGCTGGCGCTCGCCGACGGCGGAGCGCGGGTGATCGCGGCCGGGCTCGACCAGGACTTCCGGCGGCTGCCGTTCGGGCCGATGCCCGAGCTGCTCGCCCACGCAGAGTTCGTCGACAAGCTCCAGGCCGTCTGCCACCGTTGCGGCGGGCCGGCGACGACGACGCAGCGGCTGGTCGACGGCCGGCCGGCGCCGTACTCGGGCGCGACGATCGTCGTGGGCGCGAACGAGCAGTACGAGGCGCGCTGCCGCGACTGCCACGAGGCCGGCCCGGTTGAAGCCGGTACAGCCCTCGTGACAGTCGCGGCGTAACGCCTACGGGAATCGGGCCGGCAGGCTCACGTCGACCCAGACGAGGCGGTGGTCCGACGTCGGGAACGGGAAGACCCCGACGAGCCGGAAGAGCGGGTCGGACATGAGCGGCCAGAAGACGCCCGAGTCGACGATCCGGATGTCACTCCGCGGCAACACGTAGTCCGCGCGGAGGTTGCCTGGCGTGGAATCGGCGAAGTCAGCCGTGTCGTACTTCGGGTCGGACTGATGCCGCAGGTTCGCGCCTCCCTGGAGTGCGTTCTGCTGCACGGCACCGGGCGACGACGGCGTGTTCTGCCTGTTCACGAACGGGTTGTTGAGCAGCTGCTGGATCGACCCCGGGATGCTGTCGCCGTCGAGCGGGTCGGAGTTCTGGTCGCCGGCGATCACGAACAGCGCTCGCTGCGCGAGCCCACCGCTCCGGCCGGCGTCGTCGTACAGATACCAGCCCCGCGTCGGCGTGACGTAGTCGGCCCAGAGCCGGATCTCGTCGAAGTTGCGAGTGCCGTTCCGGTCCTCCGGCCCGTCGAACACCGGCGGAGTCGGATGGCTGGTCAGGAAGTGGACGACCTTGTTGTCGACGAGGAGCGGCAGGTCCCAGTGACTCTTCGACGAGAGCCGGAACACGTTCAACTCGTCCGGCGAGTACCAGTCGGCGGGAGCGGGCGTCGCCGGGTCGTCGGGTAGACGCGCGCCGGGCATGTCCTTCCAGAGGAACTTCTGGAACGTCCGGATCCCGGTCTGGTCGATCGGGAACATCGAGTAGACGGCCATGCCGAACTGGCCCGGATAGAAGCCGAAGCCGTAGGCGTCGTCCGGCCCTCCCACGGCGCCGTTGTTGTTGAAGTCGAACCCGGAGGGAATCCCCGTGTTCGACTCGGCGGCGAAGCGGTAGGGGTAGACGATCGGCGTCGAGCCGTTGATCGGGATCGAGAGGTAGTTGTCCTGGAACAGCTTCATCGCGGTCCCGTCGGCGTCGTAGTCGAACTCGTTGATCAGGACGACGTCGGGGCGGACGCGCTGGATCGTCTCGGCCGCGTTTCGCGCCTGCTGGTTCGCGGGTGTCGAGAGGTCGGCGATCAGCTGTCCGGCGAAGTTGCGGTTCAGCGACGCGTTGAACGTGGCGAAGCGGGCGTCGGGCTCGCCTCTCACCGCCAAGGCCGTGGGCGCGATCACAAGCGCGAGCGTGCCGACTACGAGCAGTCTCTTGAGCATGCGTCTCCCTCCCCTTGTTTTGCGGACCTGTATCAAGTCGGGCGCCGGCGTGCACCCCTTCACCGGATCGATGCCCGACCGTTACCGCGGGGCCGCCCTTCGGGGGCGGCCCCGCGCGAGCACGTGCTACTTGATGCCGTTCGCCTTGAGAAAGGCCGAGGCCACCGCGGACGCCGGCTTCTTGTCCAGCGCGACCGCCTTGTTCATCGCGATCATCGCGCGGGACGAGAGCAGCGCGCTGACCTGGTTGATCGTCGACGTGAAGCGCGTGCCGTACTCGGTCACGAGCTTCCGCGAGACGACCGGTGCGACGTGCTGGAAGCCGAACATGTTGCGCGGCTCCTGCAGCACGACGTACTTCGTGGAGATCAGCTGCGGGTCGGTCGTGAAGATGCCCGCAGCCTCGATCTTCTTCTGGTCCAGCAAGGTGTAGGAGCTGATCCCCGCGAGCGGCGTGAAATCGACGTTGCGCACGCCGTAGCGGCTGGCGAGCTGCGGCAGCCACCGCGTCTCGAACTCGGGGAACGCGGCCAAAGTGAGGTTCGGCACCTTGCGGAGATCGCCGACCGTCTTCAGCTTGAACTGGGTGGCCGTCGAGCGGAGCACTCCGATCCCGTCCCGGTCCTGGAACGGCGTCTGTCTCAACAGCGTCTGTCCTCGCCCTCCGTAGAGCCGCTTCGCGAGGGCGTAGGTGGCGAGGGCGGTCTTCGGCAACGTCTTCCGCTTGAAGGTGACCGACAACATGATCCCCGTGTACTCCGGATAGAGCGTCACGCGGCCGGAGCGGAGCGAGGCGTCGATCAGCTCGGTCGAGCCGATGTTCTCCTTGTACTGGACCCTGAAGCCCTTGGCTTCGAGCGCCTGCTTGTAGAGCTGCCCGAGCACGTACTGCTCGGGGAAGTTCTTCGTCCCGATGATGATCGGCGTCGCCTCTGCGGCCGCGTCGCTGGCTGGCGCCGCGGCTGCTCCTCCCAAGATGATGGCGACCCCGAGCCCGATGGCGAAGGCGGCCTTGGCGGCCCGCCGGTTGTGCTTGCGAATCACGAGCGTCTCCTTTCCTCCTACCGGGCGGCGGCGGTTCCGGCACCCGAGTACACGTCCGGCTCGAAGGCCGGAATCTCTTTGCGCAGGCCGCGCGGCGTCAGCGCGCGCTGCAGCGCGCCGAGGGCGGCGTCGGCGGCAAGAGCGAGTGCCGAGACGCACATCGCAGCGCCGACGAGGCCCGCAACCTCGTAGCTCGCCTGGTTGACCAGGATCTCACCCAGCCCGCCGCCGCCTGCGACCGCGGCGATCGTCGCAGTCGCGATCACGAAGACCGCGGCCGTGCGGATCCCGACGAAGAGCAGCGGCAGCGCCAGGGGGATCTCGATCCGACTGAGGACCTGCCAGGGCGTCATCCCCATCCCCCGTGCTGCTTCGACCGCGTCCGGATCGACTTCGTCGACGGCGACGTAGGCGTTCGTGAGGATCGGCGGCACGGCGAGCACGACTAGTGCAACGACGATGTTGGTAAAGCCAATCCCGAGAAAGGCGACACCGACGGCGATCACGACGAGCGTCGGCAGCGCGCGGCCGATGTTGGCGAGGTTGACGGCGAGGAACGAGCCGCGGTGGAGGTGGCCGAGCCAGACCCCGAGCGGCACGGCGATGAGGATCGAAACAGCGAGGCCGGCAGCGGAAAGCAAGATGTGCTCCCACGTCTTCTCGAGGACGAGCTCGTGCCGGTCGATCACGAACTGGACGCCGTCGACGAAGACTTCGAGACCGGCGACCACCACTAGGCCATCCTCCGCGACGCGGCCCACGGCGTCAGTGCCCTCTGAGCGAGCACGAGCATCCCATCGGCGAGGATCGCCAGCCCGACGGCGAGGCCGCCCGCGGCGAGGATCTCGGTCTTGAAGTTCAGCGGCAACGCACCGAGGATCGGCACGCCGAGGCCCTCCGAGACGACGAAGGCCGCGACCGTTGCGAGCGCGATCGTCGAGACGACCGCGACGCGAAGCCCTGCGACGATCGCGGGCAGGGCGAGCGGCAGCTCGACACGCAGGAGCGTCTGCGTCGGCGTCAGGCCCATCCCGCGCGCGGCCTCGAGCACGTCGGGCGGAGCGGAGCGAAGGCCGGTGAGAGTGTTGCGAAAGAGGATCAGCAGTGTGTAACCGACCAGCGCGACCTCAACCGTCGTGACCGTGAGCCCGGTCACGGGCACGAGCAGCTGGAAGAGCGCGAGGCTCGGGATCGTGTAGACGACCGCCGAGAAGAGCGCGAACGGCGCCTCGAACATGTGCAGGCGGTGCGCGACGAGGGCCGCGACGATCGAGATCGCGAAGCCGATCCCGACGGCGATCAGCGTCAGCTTCACGTGCTGGACGAGCGCCGGCTGGAGCACCGGGTCCCAGTTCTCACGCACCCAGTCGGTGCAGAACGTCCGGTTCTCGGTGACGCACGCGCTCGCCTCCCCGAACTCCGGGATCACCGGTTCGTTCGTCACGAGAGCAGCTCCGTCAGGCGCTCGAGGGTGAGCACGCCGCGCGGCTGCTCATCCGGGCCGAGGACGACGAGCTTGCGCGAGCCCTCGGAGAGCATCAGCGAGAGCGCGTCGCGTAGCGTCGTGCCGTCGGAAGCAGTGGGCGCGACGACACCGTTCGGCGGGTCGAGCGGGATCTCCGAGAGCCGCTTGAGCGAGAGCCGCTTCAGGCCGCGATCGGCGCCGACGAAGCGGGCGACGAAGTCGTCCGCCGGGTGGGCCAGAAGCTCCTCCGGCGTGGCGTACTGCGCGAGGACGCCGCCTTCGCGGAGGATCGCGATCCGGTCGCCGACCAGGATCGCCTCGTCGATGTCGTGCGTGACGAAGATGATCGTCTTGCGCAGCTCGCCCTGGATCCGCAGCAGCTCTTTCTGGAGGCGCGTCCTCGTGATCGGATCGAGCGCGCCGAAGGGCTCGTCCATCAGCATCACCGGCGGGTCGGCCGCGAGCGCGCGGGCGAGCCCGACACGCTGGCGCTCGCCGCCCGAGAGCTGCGACGCGTAGCGGGAGCGGTAGTCGCGCGCCGGCAGGTCGACGAGATCGAGCAGCTCGTCGACGCGCTTGGCGGTCTCGGCCTTCGACCAGCCGACCAGCCGGGGAACCGTGGCGACGTTCTCGGCGACGGTCAGGTGCGGAAACAGCCCGACCTGCTGGATCACGTAGCCGATCCCGCGGCGGAGCTCGGTCTCGTCGAGCGTCTTGACGCTGCGGCCGTCGACACGAACGTCACCGGACGTGAGCTCGACGAGACGGTTGACCAGCTTCATCGCGGTGGTCTTGCCGCCGCCGGACGGCCCGACGAGACAGCAGACATCGCCGGCCGGGATCGTCAACGACAGGTCGTCGACCGCCGGAGACGAGCGGCCGGGGTACCGCTTGGTCGCGTGGTCGAAGACGATCTCGACCGCCTGCCGCCGGCCCCTCACAAGCGTAAGCGTACGCCTTGGGGGCGGGTACGCCCGCCCCCAAGACGCGTTCCAGCTAGAGGTTCGAGAAGAGCAGGTGGGCGTTCGCGCTCTGCGCGTCCGTGACGACGTTCTTCGTCGTCAGGCCGAAGAGCCCGTCACGCACCTGCTGCGGCGACGATGCCGGTGCGCCCTGGAGATAGAGCGCGGCAACGCCGGCGACGTGCGGCGAGGCCATCGAGGTGCCGCTCATCGTCGCCGTGCCGGTGTCCGTCAGGTACGAGGCCGACGTGATGTTCGAGCCCGGCGCGAAGAAGTCGACACAGGGGCCGAAGTCGCTGAAGCTCGAGCGGGCGTCGGTGTTCGTCGTCGAGCCGACCGTGATTGCAGCCGGGAGGCCGGACGGCGAGCCCGTGCACGCATCCTCGGTCTCGTTGCCGGCCGCGACCGCGTAGGTGACGCCGTCCGCGATCGAGTTGCCGACCGCCTGCTCGAGCGCGGCCGACTTGCCGCCGCCGAGGCTCATGTTCGCCACGGCGGGCTGGCCGGCCTGGTGGTTGCCGGTGACCCAGTCGACGCCGGCGATGACACCGGAGTTGAGCCCGGTGCCGGCGCAGGTGAGCACGCGCACGGCGACGAGGCGCACGCCCTTCGCGACGCCGTGGATCGAGCCGCCGATCGTGCCGGCGACGTGCGTGCCGTGGCCGTGGCAGTCGTCGGACGTGACTCCGATCGGCGTCGTCGTGTCGGCGCCGTGCACCGCGCGCCCACCGAACTGCGTGTGCGTCTTGCGGATGCCGGTGTCGATCACGTACGCCGTCACGCCCGCGCCGGTCGCGGTGTACGTGTAGGTCGTCGAGAGCGGCAGCGCCCGCTGGTCGATCCGGTCGAGGCCCCAGGTGGCGCCGGTCTGCGTCGCGTTGACGCGCCGGATCGAGTCGCGCTCCACGTAGGCGACCCGCGAGTCGGCAGTCAGGTCGTCGAGAGCTCCGGCCGGGACGAGGGCCGAGTAGCCGCTGAGCGCGTTCCGGTAGACGAAGCCGACCTCGACCCCGAGCAGCTGCGCATGCTCGGAGGCGACGGCGACCGGGTTCGTGCCGCTCTCGAGGACGACGATGTAACCCTGCGGCGCCGCGCCGCCGGCGGTGGCCGCCGGTACGAGCGCGATGACGAGCAGGGCGAAAAGCAGGGTGAGGCGTCGCATCGACGGACTCCTTGTTCGGATTGGCACCAGCAGGGTGCGACGCCCTGCGTACCCGGGCGTGCAACTTTTACTCCTCGCAACTGTCAAAAGGCTCGTGGCCGTCAAGCGGGCGTCAAGACTTCGCCGACCGGCGTAGAGCTTCCGTCAAGAGTGAGTCTCGCGGCTCACCGCGGGGGTATACCGATGACGTGGCCGACGTTCTCTTCATCGCCATGGTGATCGCGTTCTTCGCCCTCGCAGCCCTCTACGTACGCGGCTGCGCCCGCATCGTCGAGCCGAAGGAAGAGGAGGAGCGGTGACGGTCGGAGACGTCCTCCTGCTCGCTCTCGTCGTCGCGCTGCTCGCGTACCTGCTCTGGGCGCTGCTCGCGCCGGAGCGCCTCGGATGAGCGGCGCCGCGTGGCTCCAGGTCGCCGTGCTGATCGCGCTCGTGCTCGCCGGCACGCGGCTCCTCGGCCCGTACCTCGCGCGTGTCTACAGCGACGGCGCCCGCACCCGGCGATCGCCTCTTCGGCCCGGTTGAGCGGGCGCTCTACCGGCTCGGCGGGATCGACCCGAAGCGCGAGCAGCCCTGGACGGTCTACGCGCTCTCGCTGCTCGCGTTCAGCGCCGTCTCCGCGGTCGGCCTCTACCTCCTCCAGCGTCTCCAGGGCGAGCTGCCGCTGAACCCGACCGACGTCGGCTCGGTCCCGCCCACGCTCGCTTTCAACACCGCCGTCAGCTTCGTCACGAACACGAACTGGCAGAACTACGGCGGCGAGTCGACGATGAGCCACCTGACGCAGATGGTCGGGCTGACCGTCCAGAACTTCGTCTCGGCGGCCGTCGGGATCGCGGTCGCGGTGGCGCTGATTCGCGGGCTGACCCGCCGGCGCAGCGACACGATCGGGAACTTCTGGGTCGACCTCGTCCGCTCGACGACCCGCGTGCTCCTGCCCCTCTCCGTCGCCGTCGGGTTGCTGCTCGCCAGCCAGGGCGTCGTGCAGTCGTTGCGCGGCCCTGCCGAGGCGCAGACGGTCGAGGGCGCCGCCCAGGCGATCTACCGCGGGCCCGTGGCGAGCCAGGAGGCGATCAAGGAGCTGGGGACGAACGGCGGCGGGATCGTGAACGCCAACTCGGCGCACCCGTTCGAGAACCCGACCGGGTTCACGAACCTCGTCGAGCTGCTGGCGCTGCTGCTGATCCCGTTCGCACTCACCTACGCGTTCGGCCGAATGGTCGGCAACCAGCGTCAGGGCTGGGCGATCTTCGCGGCGATGTTCACGCTCTGGCTCGGCTCGGCCGCGGTCGCGACCTACTTCGAGGTCCAGGGGAACCCCCGGATCGACGCGGCCGCCGCGAACATGGAGGGCAAGGAGGTGCGCTTCGGCGCACCCGCGTCCGCGCTCTTCGCCGCCTCGACCACCGGCACGTCGACGGGCGCGATCAACGCCGCCCACGACAGCTTCACGCCCGGCGGCGGTGCCGTGCCGCTCGTCAACATGATGCTCGGCGAGGTCTCGCCGGGCGGGGTCGGTGCCGGGCTCTACGGGATGCTCGTCTTCGTGCTGCTCTCGGTGTTCATCGCCGGCCTGATGGTCGGCCGGACGCCGGAATTCCTCGGCAAGAAGATCCAGGCGGCGGAGATGAAGCTCGTGGTGCTGTACCTGCTCGCCGTCCCGCTGCTCGTGCTCGGCTTCAGCGCCGTGTCGGTCGTACTCGAGACCGGCAAGGTCTCGATCCTCAACCCCGGCCCGCACGGCCTCTCGGAGGTCGTGTACGCCTTCACCTCGGCGTCGAACAACAACGGCTCCGCCTTCGGCGGCCTCACCGGGAACACCGATTGGTACAACACGACGCTCGGTCTGGCGATGCTCGGCGGCCGCTTCCTCCTGATCGTGCCGCTGCTCGCGATCGCAGGATCGCTGGCACGCAAGCAGCCGGTGCCGCCGACCGCCGGCACGTTCCCCACCGCCTCACCGCTCTTCGTCTCCCTGCTGGTCGGCGTCGTGCTGATCGTCGTCGGCCTGACCTACTTCCCCGTCCTCGCCCTCGGGCCGATCGTGGAGCAGCTGGGCCTGTGACGCGCGCCACCTCACTTCTCGATCCCGCGATCCTCCGCCGGGCGGTGACCGACAGTCTCCGCAAGCTCGACCCACGCCGGATGGCGCGGAACCCGGTCATGTTCATCGTCGAGATCGGCAGCGTCCTCGTCACCGGCATCGCGGTCGCCGATCCGAGCGTCTTCGCCTGGCTGATCGCCGTCTGGCTCTGGTTCACGGTCCTGTTCGCGAACTTTGCGGAGGCGGTCGCCGAGGGGCGGGGCAAGGCGCAGGCGGAAGCGCTGCGACGGACGCGCGCCGAGACGATTGCCCAGCGCCGCCGCCCCGACGGCTCGGTCGAGGACGTGCTCTCGAACAATCTCGTCGAGGGCGACGTCGTCGTCGTCACGGCCGGAGCGCTGATCCCGGCGGACGGCGAGGTGATCGAGGGGATCGCCAGCGTCGACGAGTCGGCGATCACCGGCGAGTCCGCGCCGGTCATCCGCGAGTCGGGCGGCGACCGCTCGGCGGTCACCGGTGGCACCCGCGTGCTCTCGGACCAGATCGTCGTGCGGGTGACGCAGCGCCCCGGCGAGAGCTTCCTCGACCGGATGATCGCCCTCGTCGAGGGCTCCTCGCGACAGAAGACTCCGAACGAGATCGCGCTCGACATCCTGCTCGTCGGCCTGACCGCGATCTTCCTGATCGCGGTGGCGACGCTGCAGCCGTTCGCGATCTACTCCGGCGACCGGCAGGACACCGTCGTGCTCGTCGCGCTGCTGGTGTGCCTGATCCCGACCACGATCGGGGCGCTGCTCTCGGCGATCGGCATCGCCGGGATGGACCGCCTCGTCCGCCGGAACGTGCTCGCGCTGTCAGGCCGCGCCGTCGAGGCGGCCGGCGACTGCTCGACGCTCCTGCTCGACAAGACCGGCACGATCACCCTCGGCAACCGCCAGGCCGCCGAGTTTCTCCCGCTCCCCGGCGTGCTCGAGCAGGAGCTGGCCGACGCCGCGCAGCTTGCGAGCCTCGCCGACGAGACGCCCGAGGGCCGCTCGATCGTCGTCCTCGCCAAGGAGCGGTTCGGGCTACGCGAGCGCGAGCTCGCCGGCGCGACCCTGATCCCGTTCAGCGCGCAGACCCGGATGAGCGGCGTCGACATGCCCGGCCGCTCGATCCGGAAGGGCGCTGCGGACGCGATCAGGCGCTGGGTCGGCGCCGAGGACGGGAACGAGTCCGCGCTCGCGACGCTGGTCGAGGGGGTCGCGCTCGGAGGCGGCACGCCGCTCGTCGTCGCCGAGAACGGACACGCGCTCGGCGTCGTCCACCTCAAGGACGTGGTCAAGGAAGGCCTGCGCGAGCGCTTCGACGAGCTGCGGGCGATGGGGATCCGCACGGTGATGATCACCGGCGACAACCCGCTGACCGCGAAGGCGATCGCCGACGAGGCCGGCGTGGACGACTTCCTCGCCGAGGCGACGCCCGAGGACAAGATGGCGCTGATCAAGCGCGAGCAGGCCGGCGGCAACCTCGTCGCGATGACGGGCGACGGCACGAACGATGCGCCCGCGCTCGCCCAGGCGGACGTCGGTGTCGCCATGAACACGGGCACCCAGGCTGCGCGTGAGGCGGGCAACATGGTCGACCTCGACTCGAATCCGACGAAGCTGATCGAGATCGTCGAGATCGGCAAGCAGCTGCTGATCACGCGCGGCTCCCTGACGACCTTCTCGATCGCGAACGACGTCGCCAAGTACTTCGCGATCATCCCCGCGATGTTCGCCGCCACGTTCCCGGTGCTCGACGACATCAACGTCATGCGCCTCGACAGCCCTCAGTCGGCCATCCTGAGTGCAGTTGTCTTCAACGCGCTCGTGATCGTCGCGCTGATCCCGCTGGCGCTGCGCGGCGTCCGCTTCCGGGCGGCGTCGGCGGCGGCCGTGTTGCGCCGCAACCTGCTCGTCTACGGCCTCGGCGGGCTCGTGGTGCCCTTCATCGGGATCAAGCTGATCGACGTGATCGTCTCCGGACTGGGGATCGTCTGATGCGCCGGCAGCTCCTTCCCGCGCTCGTCGCGTTCCTCGCGCTCACGGTGCTGACCGGGGTCGTCTATCCGCTCGCGGTCACCGGGGTCGCACAGGTCGCGTTTCCGTCGCGTGCGGACGGGTCGCTCGTCGAGCGCGACGGTCGCGTTGTCGGCTCGCGCCTGATCGGGCAGGGGTTCGACGGGGCGGAGTACTTCCAGCCGCGTCCCTCGGCCGCCGGCGACGGTTACGACGCGATGTCGAGCTCCGCCTCGAATCTCGGGCCGACGAATCAGGACCTTCTCGACGCCGTCGAGGAGCGGCGGGCCGCCTACCGGGAGGCGAACGCCGCCGACGCCCCGGTCGACGCGCTCACAGCGTCCGGCTCAGGTCTCGATCCGCACATCTCCCCCGCCAACGCACGGCTGCAGGCGCCCCGCGTGGCCGACGCACGAGGTCTGCCGGTCGACGACGTCCTCGCGCTCGTGGAAGACCACACCGACGGGCGCTCGCTCGGCTTCCTCGGCGAGCCCGGCGTCAACGTGCTCGAGCTCAACCTCGCGCTCGACGCACAGGGTTAGCCTTAGCGCATGGCGCGCGGGCAACTCCGCCTCTATCTAGGCGCCGCGCCCGGCGTCGGCAAGACGTACGCGATGCTGAACGAAGGCCGGCGGCGCCGCGAGCGGGGCGAGGACGTCGTCGTCGGCGTCTTCGAGTCGCACGGGCGGCGGCCGACGGCGGAGCAAGTCGGCGAGCTCGAGGTGCTGCCACTGCGGCGCATCGCCTATCGCGACTCGGAGTTCGAGGAGATGGATCTCGACGGGCTGCTCGCCCGCAAGCCGGAAGTCGCGCTCGTCGACGAGCTGGCCCACACCAATGTCCCCGGCTCCCGCAACGAAAAGCGCTGGCAGGACGTCGAAGAGCTGCTCGACGCGGGAATCGACGTGATCTCGACGCTGAACATCCAGCATCTCGAGTCGCTGAACGACGTCGTCGAGCAGATCACCGGGGTGAAGCAGCGCGAGACGATTCCCGACGAGGTCGTGCGCCGCGCCGATCAGCTCCAGCTGGTCGATCTCGCGGTCGAGACGATCCGCGCGCGGCTTGCCCGCGGCGACATCTACCCGGCGGAGCGGATCGACGCCGCGCTCGGCAACTACTTCCGGCCCGGCAACCTCGGGGCGCTGCGGGAGCTCGCGCTGCTCTGGATCGCCGACCGGGTCGAGGAAGGCCTGGAGGTCTACCGGGCGCGGCACGGCATCGAGCAGCCGTGGGAGACGCGCGAGCGCGTGCTCGTGGCCCTGACCGGCTCGCCCGACGGTGAGCGGCTGATCCGGCGAGCGGCGCGGATGGCCCAGCGCGCGAACGGCGAGTTGATCGCGGTCCACGTCGTGCCGCAGGACGGGCTGGCCGCCGAGCCCGCCGCTCTACTCGACCAGCAGCGCAGGCTCGTCGAGCAGCTCGGCGGCACCCACAGCGAGATCGTGGGGGCGGACGTCGGTCAGGCGCTGGTCGAGGCGGCGCGGTCGCTGAACGCGACTCAGATCGTGCTCGGCGCGACCAGGCGCTCGCGGTGGCGCGAGCTGACGCAGGGGTCGGTGATCAACCATGTGATCCGGAGCTCCGGCGTCGGCATCGACGTCCACGTGATCAGCCGCGAGGGAGGCGCGGACGCGACCGAGCCGACTCGCCCGCGCACCCGCCGACCCGGTTCGTTGCCGCGCCGACGCGTCCTCGCAGGCTTCCTGCTCGGCGCGGTGAGCCTGCCGCTCCTCACCTGGGTGCTGTCTCACTTTCGCGACGACATCGGACTGCCGAGCGTGCTCCTCCTCTATCTCCTCCTCGTGACCGGCATCTCCGCGGTCGGAGGGCTTTGGCCCGCTCTCGCCGCGGCGGTCACCGGCTTTGTCCTCGTGAACTGGTACTTCACGCCGCCGCTCTACACGCTCACGATCAGCGAGGGCGAGAACATCCTCGCGCTCGCGGTGTTCGTCGCCGTCGCGGGGCTCGTCAGCGCCTTCGTGGCACTGGCCGCACGGCGGGCGGCCGAGGGCAGTCGCGCCCGTGCCGAGGCGGAGGCGCTGGCAGGGCTCGCCGGTGCGTCCTCGGTCGAGTCGCTGCTGGAGAGCCTGCGGCGTGCGCTCGGCCTCGATGCGGCCGGGATCCTGCACCGCGAGGGCGCAGGTTGGAGCCTCGAGGCCGCCAGCGGACCGGCGCCGTCCGCTCCAGGCGATGCGACGACGACCGTCGAGATCAACCCGAACCACCTGCTCGTTCTGTCCAGCCGACCGGCCGACGACGACCGGCCGATCGTGAACGCGTATGCACGGGAGCTCGCCGCGTCGCTGCAGCTCGAGGAGCTGACGGCCGAGGCGTCGACCGCCGGCAGCCTCGCGGCTGCGAACGAGCTCCGCACGGCGCTCCTCTCCGCCGTCTCGCACGACCTCCGCACGCCACTGGCCGCGATCAAGGCGTCGGTGACGAGCTTGCTCCAGCAGGACGTCGGCTGGACGGCCGCCGAGCAGCACGAGTTCCTCACCACGATCGACGAGGAGACCGACCGCCTCGACGCGCTCGTCGGCAACCTCCTGGACATGAGCCGCCTCCAGACCGGCGCGATCGAGCTCGATCAGCGGCCGATCAGCCTCGACGAGGTGCTTCCCACGGCTCTCGCCGGCCTTGGCGCCCGCGCCGCCCAGGTGACGCTCGATCTCCCCGAGGACCTGCCGCCGGTCCTGGCGGACGCGGGCCTGCTCGAGCGCGCACTCGCGAACATCGTCGCGAACGCGGCGGCCTACTCTCCCGACGGCTCCCCGATCCGCGTCGTCGCCGGAGTCGTGGACGGCGGCGTCGACATCCGCGTCGTCGATCGCGGCCCAGGCGTCCCGGCGGCCGAGCGCGACCGCATGTTCGTCCCGTTTCAGCGCGTCGGGGACTCGAACAACCGCGAGGGCGTCGGGCTCGGGCTGGCCGTCGCCAAGGGCTTCGTCGACGCGATGAACGGCTCGATCGAGGTCGAGGACACGCCGGGAGGCGGGCTCACGGTCGTCGTCAGGCTGGCGACGAGCCAATGAGGATCCTCGTCGTCGACGACGAGCCGCAGATCCTGCGCGCGCTGAACACGAACCTCCGCGCCCGCGGCTACGACGTCGACCTCGCGCCGACCGGCGAGGCCGCGCTCGAGCTCGCGGCCCGCAAGCACCCGGATCTCGTCATCCTCGACCTCGGCCTCCCCGGCATCGACGGCGTCGAGGTGATCCGCGGCCTCCGCGGCTGGAGTCACGCGCCGATCATCGTCCTCTCCGTCCGCGAGCGTGAAGCCGACAAGGTCGCCGCGCTCGACGCCGGCGCCGACGACTACGTCACCAAGCCATTCGGGATGGACGAGCTCCTGGCCAGGCTCCGCGCAGCGTTGCGGCGCGCGGCGCCCGCCGAGGAGGAGGCGGTCGTCGAGACCCCCGATTTCACGGTCGACCTGACCGACAAGCGCGTCCGGCGCGACGGCGCCGAGATTCGGCTGACGCCGACCGAATGGCAGATCGTCGAGGTGCTCGTTCGCAACCCCGGCAAGCTCGTCAGCCAGCGGCAGCTCCTGCAGGAGGTCTGGGGGCCGCAGTACGAGCGCGAGACCAACTACCTCCGCGTCTATCTCGCCCAGATCCGCCGCAAGCTCGAGCCCGATCCCGCGCGGCCGCGCTACTTCGTCACGGAGCCGCGAGTCGGCTACCGCTTCATCGCGCCCGAGGATCCCGCGACGGGCTGACTCCGGCGGCTAGGTCTCGCGGCGCCGGCGCACCCACCAGAAGATGGCGCCGGCGAGTGCGAGCGCAACCACCGGCGCGATCAGGATCGGGTTGAAGCTCTCCGCGGGCGGCGGCTGATAGTCGAGGGTCCCTCGGATCGCGAGCGGCTTGCCGCCGGCCGTGCCGGGGACGTTCCAGTCGAAGACGTGGTGCGGCTGGTCTGAGGCCTGACGGA
Organism: uncultured Gaiellaceae bacterium; assembly: GCA_963820565.1. Lineage (GTDB taxonomy): Bacteria > Actinomycetota > Thermoleophilia > Gaiellales > Gaiellaceae > Gaiellasilicea. The sequence continues at coordinate 21,610 of CAWGAD010000004.1, read as the reverse complement.
CCTTCGGTGGGTCGATCGTGCTCATCCAGTGGATGCGGTGGTCGTGCCACTCGTAGGCCCGTCCGCTCGAGACGCGCTCCCAGCTGGGTGTTGCGGACTTCGAGGCGGTAGCCGGTACGTCGACGCCGCCGTAGCGTTCCTGGTTCAGGTAGGTCGCTGGGGAGTTGGCGTTGCGAAAGACGCCACCGTCGGCGTCGAAGCGCAGGTAGGGCTCGTCGTCGTAGCCCTCGATCACGAGCTCCTGGCCGGTGTCGTTGCGCAGGTGGAGCTGGTCGTCGCCCTGCAGCACCTGCACGGTCAGCCCGTCGAGGTCGGGCGTGATCGTCGTGACGGCCGAGGTGTAGCCGCGCGATGCCCCGTCGCCGTGCCCCGCCGCAGCGGGGCAGGCGACGAGCGCGGCGAGCAGAGCCGCGGAGAGCAGCCGGAAGTTCACGAGCCTTTCGGCCTCCGCACCAGCGTGATCCCGAGCGCGGCGACGCCGGCGACGAGGCCGGCGATGCCGAACGCCGAGTGCGAGACCGTCCATGTCCGAGTCGTCCTCCTCGGTCTCAGCAGCGGCTGTCGTCTCGGTCACCGGGGCAGCCTCCTCAGCGACCTTCGCGCCCAACGTAACGCGGGGCGCGGGCTCGTCGGCGTCGGGAGCGCCGATCCAGCGGACGACCTCACCGCTGGAGTAGGTCTGCACGGCCGGAAACACGAGCGTCTGGCCGGCCTGGTTCGGCACCTTGGCGCTCATGCCGAACTCGTCGAACTCCCCGGGCGCGATCTTGCCGCCCTCCCAGGTGACGGTCGCGATCCGCTCGGTCTGCTCTTCGCCGAAGACATCGACGGGTGGGTCGAGCTTCTCCATCGTCACCGTCCGCGTCCAGCCCGGCTTCGGCTGGAAGCTGACGAAGAAGAGGCCGAGCGGCAGCTGCACCACGACCTTCGTCGTGTCCGCGTCGGGCCGTTCGGTGGGAACGCGGACGGCGAAGCGGGAGAAGCTGTCCGCGGGCACTTCGTTCGGGTTGAGGGTGACGTGAGCGCCGGCGGCGGGTACGAGCACGAGTGCGCCGAGCGCGAGCACGAGCAGTGTCTTTCGCATCAGTGGGGTTCCTTTCTGATTGGGACGGAGACCGTCGCGGTGGCCGCGTCGAACTCGCCACGGCGAGTCTCGATCCGCAGCTGCCAGTCGCCGGCGAGCGCGAGCTGCGCCCGCGAGACCACGAAGTGGCCGGGGCCGGCCCGGTGCGCCTTCAGGCGCAGCGGCCCGACCTGCCGGCTGGCGAGCGTCGCCGAGACAGATGCCGCGTCGACGTCTGTGGGCTGTCCGGACTGGTCCGTCAGGTAGAGGTGGATCTGGTTGCGTCCGGCCGCGGCCGGATCGACGACGAGGTTCAGCTCGAGGTCTCCGAGCGGCGCCGTCGTTGCGTACGGGCCTCTCGGTGCGACCTCTGCCCGCGCCGGAGGCTCGGAGACGAGCACTGCCGTCACACTCACGATCGCGACCATCAGCGCGAGCTCTGCACCGGCTGTGCGCAGGAAGCGGGTGCGTTCACCGGCGGACGCGAGCTGCTCGCGCAGTCGCGGCACGGCGCGGCGGTTGTTGTAGAGGCCGAGCAGGAGCAAGGGCAGGACGAGTGCGAGCTTCACGAGCAGGAGTTGGCCGTATGTCGTCTCCCACAGCCCTCGCAGTGCGCGGACTTGCAGATAGCCGCTGACCGTGCCGCTCGCGATCAGCCAGGAGACGGCGACGACGGCCAGGCCGGAGAAACGCGGCACGGCATCCGCAGCAAGCTGCCACCGCTCTGTCCCCGCCCAGAGGAGCGCGAGCACGAGCGCCGCCAGCCCACCGACCCAGACCGCAGCTGCGACGACGTGGGCCACGTCGGTGACGAAGGCGATCCGGCCGGAGACGCTCGCATGGCCGGAGAGCGCCGGCGTCAGCAGCATGACCGCCGCCGGCACCAGTGCAGCCGTCGTCAGCAGCGGAAGACGCCGGCCGACCACGAGCAGCACCGCGCACGCCAGCGCCAGCCCGGCCTGCAGCAGCCAAACCGTCCCGAAGCGCGTTCCCAGCACCGCGGAGACGACGTCCCAGTGGAGCGCCTCGCGGAGCCCGAAGCCGCCTGCTGCAGCACCCTGCAGCACGATCCCCTTGAGCGCCACCAGCGCAAGCAGCAGCGCGGCACCGCCGAGCAGGAGCGAGAGCCTCGAGCGTGTCTTCGGCGAGGCCCGACCGAGGCCGACAACGAGCATCAGCGTGCCGCCGCCGACCAGGAGGAGAAGCAGGAAGTCGAGTGCCCGCACGATCGAGAACAGCACCGTCACCGACGTCGGCGTGCCGCCCTCGAGGACCTGCGCCGCGACGCCGGCCGGATTCGCACCCGGGGCGCCGACGTGGAAGACGAACGCGCCGGAAACCGGGTGCCCGTCCGCCGACACCGCCCGCCAGGTCACCGTGTAGGTGCCGCGCCCGAGCCGCCGATCGACCGAGATCCGTGCCTCCTTCTCGCTCGGCCGCTCGACCTCACCCGAGTCGACGCGGTGCGCACGTGCGTCGTAGACGCGGATCGCTCCGAACGCCGTCTCCACCGGCTCGTCGAACCGGAGCAGCACCGAACGCGGGCTCTGATCGAGCACCGAATCGTTCGTCGGCTCAGTTGCGATCAACCGCGCGTGCGCACCAGCCACCGGCACCAGCACGAGCGCCACCAGAACTGCGGCGATCGCGACGAGCACCGGCCGGCACGAACGACGGCTTCCGTGTTCGTGCATCTCTCCTCGCTTCGGTCAGCGGCCGAGCTCGGCCGCTCCCAGTGGGCTAGGCGAGAAGCGGCGGCCCGCGGCCTGCGTAGCCGCGAGCGAGGACACGCTGAACGGGCGCGTCGATCGAGAGCCAGGACAGAGAACGTGTCTGCCGCCACGCGCGGCTGCCGCCGGTGGCCGCCTCCGAGCACCTGCGCCACCCGCTGCGCCACCGAGGCAAGAGCCAACGCGACCGCCGCCGCCAGCAGCGCGAACGGGATCTGCGTCGCGAGTCCGAACAGGAACGGCGCTGAGACGAACAGCGCCCAGTGCACGCGTCCGTCGTGGGCGTAGCGCTCGAGCAGCTCCTGAAGCAGGAACGCCACAGGCGCGAGCGCAGCGACGAGGGTGACCCGGCGTCTCCCGCGCGTCGCGTCATGTCCCCGAACCGCACCGAGCAACAGCGCCAGGAAGCCGAGCGCGACGAGTGCCAGACAGACGGCGACCAGCAGCGGCGCGTACTCCAGATAGCCGTGCCCGCTCGAAGCCAGCACATCCGCACGCTCGTGTGCATCCGGCACAGCGGCCCGGTAGCCGACCGCATGACCGGCCAGCGATCCGACCACGGCGATCGGCACCGCGATCAGCCAGCTCAGCTGACGCCTCATCCAGGCATGGTGGCACATCGCTGCGCCGTGGCCGATCAGCCGGTCAGCGTCCCTGATCGCGTGGTCGCGGGTAGAACCGGATCAGCACCAGCGCGAGGGCAGCGAGCAGCGCAACGCCCACCGCGACCTCGGCAAGCGGCGTGAGCAACAACAGGGCCAGCACGATGATCGAGACGGCGAGCAGCTTCTGGTTGCGTGTCGACCGCACGGTCTCACTCTGACAGCTGGCACCGAGGGCGTCACAGTCGAACTGCGCCGTCGCCACGAGCAATGTCAGGACGTTGGGAAACGACACGGGTCACGTCCGGTTCAACCTCCTGTCGGGCGACACAGGCTGTGTCCGAACCGCATGGATCAGGGCAGCCCGATCGGGCGTGTCGTTCGGACATCCGCTTGTCGTCCGGGTCGGGCGCGCCTACGCCGAGGAACTACGGTCGGGTGTCGTTGGTCGCTTGGACACGGCCTCGAGCAGTCGCGCCGCTACAGCCCGTGAGCTCGGGCGGACGTGTCCAGCAAGAAGCGCCGCTACTGGCCTGTTCGTGGCAGGTGAAGGGGCGTATGGTGTGCGGGAGACCCTTCGTCGGGGGCCGAAAGGGGTTGGCGATGACGAGCTACGCGCCTGCTACCCGCGACGCGCGACGGCCGAGCGAGTTGTCGTTGCGAAAGCGCCGTGTGGCGCTCTGGTCGATCCTCTGGGTAGCTGGCTGCTTGGGAACGATCGGAGTCCTCTGGCCTGTCGTCGCAGCCGGCGGCTCGCCGGCCGTGTCGGATGTCGTCTACCGGTTGACGGGCGGGTCGTTCGTTGCGGCAGGGCTGGTTGCGTGGCAGCGACGGCCTGCGGAGCGTGTGGGCGCGCTCATGGTCGCGACCGGCTTTCTCTTCTTCGTCGCACCGCTGGCGGCACAGGTTGATTCGTCGATGGTTCAGACGGCCGGCATGCTCGGTACGGACTACTGGACGATCGCGTTTGTCGTGCTGCTCCTCGTCTTTCCGCAAAGCCGCTTCATCCGCGGCCGCCTGGAAGGCGCGTTGGTCGTTGCGTTCGCGATCCCACTTCTCGTCGCACAGCCTCTCTGGCTGCTCTTCCTCGACGATCCCGAAGTGGTCAACGACCTTGGCTTCTTTCCGAACGATCGCGCGGCCGACTGGATCGACAAGGGCCAGCGCGGGCTCCTACTCGCGGCGACGCTCTCGCTCTTCCTCCTCCTCGTCTGGCGATGGTGGCACGCAAGTCCGCCTCTCCGCCGGGTGCTCCTGCCGGTGCTCGCAGGCGGCGCGACGATGCTGTCGTTCGGGGCGCTGCTTGCGCTGGACTTGATCCACGGCACGAGGTCACAGACCCAGCTGACGTTGACTCTCTTCGTGCTGGCGACCGTCCCCGTGGCGTTCGTGGTCAGCCTGCTACGCGCGCGCCTGGCTCGCGGGGCGGTCGGCGATCTCGTCCTCGCTCTCCGGTCGGAACCCGCACCTGCCGAGTTGCGTGCGGCGATCGCACACGCGCTTCACGATCCGTCGGCGACGGTCGCGTACTGGCTGCCGGAATACGGGGCGTACGGCGACCTCGACGGGCGGCTGGTCAGCCTGCCGGACAGCGACGGACAGCAGGCGACGACGCTGATCGACCGTGAGGGCCGTCATGTCGCTGCGTTGGTGCACGACCGGTCGTTGCTGGACGAGCCCGAGTTGCTCGCTGCGGTGACTGCCGCGGCCGGAATCGGGCTCGAGAATGCGCAGCTCCATGTCGACCTGCGCGCGCGCCTGGAGGAAGTTCGCGGCTCGCGTGCGCGCGTGATCGAAGAGGGCCAGAAAGAGCGCAAGCGCCTCGAGCGCGACCTGCACGACGGCGCCCAGCAGCGGCTGGTGGCGCTGGCGCTCAACCTGAAACTGCTCGAGCGTAGCCTGGCCGACCCGGATGCGCGGGCGCAACTGGACGGCGCGCAGCGCGAGGTCGATCTTTCGCTCGCCGAGCTGCGCGACCTCGCGCGCGGGATCCATCCGGCTGTCGTCACCGGCCACGGGCTCGCGGTCGCGCTCGAGCAGGTGGCCGCACGTGCGCCGCTCCCCGTTCGGCTCTTCGTCGACGTCGGCGGGAGGTTGCCGGAGCCCGTCGAGGTCGCCGCCTATTACGTCGTCACCGAGAGCCTGACCAACGTCGCCAAGCACGCGCAGGCGTCGAAGGTCGACGTGACGGTTGGCCGTGTGGACGGTGGCATCTCGGTCGAGATCGTCGACGACGGCGTCGGCGGCGCGGACAGCGAGCAGGGGTCAGGACTGCGCGGCCTCGCTGACCGCGTCGAGGCGCTCGGCGGCCGCTTGCGCGTCTGGACGCCGCGGGGCGGCGGCACGCGCGTCAGGGCGGAGATTCCGTGCGCGTAGCGATCGCCGAGGACAGCGTCCTGCTGCGCGACGGCCTCTCGCGGCTGCTCCGCGATGCCGGTCACGATGTCGTCGGCCAATGCGGGGACGCCGACGACCTGATGCTGAAGGTGCGCAGCTACGCGCCCGACGTCGCGATCGTCGACATCCGGCTGCCGCCCACACACCAGGACGAGGGGATTCGCGCTGCGCTCGAGATCCGGGCGCAGCACCCCGGCATCGGCGTGCTCGTCCTCTCCCAGTACATCGAGCTCGGGCTCGCGCTGACGCTGCTTTCCGACTCGGCCGACGGCGTCGGCTACCTGCTCAAGGATCGGATTCGCGACGTCGACGACTTCGTCGCGGCGGTCGCTCGGGTCGCGGCCGGCGGCTCGGCGCTCGATCCGATCATCGTCCAGACCCTGCTCGCGCGCGAGCGGCCTGACGATCCCGTCGCCAGACTGACACCCCGCGAGCGCGAGGTGCTCGAGCTGATGGCGGCCGGGAGCTCGAACCAGGGGATCGCGGACAGCCTCGTGCTCACCGTCGGCAGCGTTGAGAAGTACGTCTCCTCGATCTTCGAGAAGCTGGGGCTGCCGTCGACGCGGAGCGAATCGCGCCGCGTCCTGGCGGTGCTGATGTTCCTCCGCTCCTGAGCCCGGCGGCGAACGGCACCCCGGATACCCCAGGAAACCCACCCCCGATCCCCCTGTTCCCCGCCTTCCTCGGCGCCGAGGCGGCTGCGAGCCTGACGGTATGACCGTTGCCGCCGCGAACGTCCCTGCGCGAAGCACCCTGGCCCGCCTCGCAACCGAGCGGCGCCTCGCCGTCGCCTCGCTGGGCCTCGTCGGGCTGCATGTCGTCGACGACAACTTCTTCCAGCCGGAGCCGGGCATGTCGCCCGTCGACCATCTGCCGGGCGGGCTGACACAGCTCGCGCTCGTCGTTGCCGCGGCCTGGGCGTACCCGCGCGTGCGGGCCGGGGCACGTGCGGCGCTGGCGCTCCTCTTCGGCTTCTTCGGCGTCCTCGCCGCCACCGAGTCCGTCTACTACACGTTTGCCGACCGACCCTCCGGCGACGACTTCACCGGCTTCCTCTCCCTGGTCGCCGGCTTCGTCCTGCTCGGGATCGGGATCCGGACGCTCTGGCAGAGCCGGCGGTTGGACGACAGCCGGCGGCGCCGCTACCTGCGGCGCGGGCTGATCTCCGTCAGCGTGCTCGTGCTGATCCCGATCATCTTCCTCCCGGTCTCGATCGGCTACGTCGTCACCCACACCGCGCGGGCGGTCGTTCCGACCCCGAATCTCGGCGCGGCGCACGAGGACGTCAGCTTCACGACGAGCGACGGGCTCCGGCTCGAGGGCTGGTTCATCCCCTCAAAGAACGGCGCCACCGTGATCGCCTTTCCAGGGCGCTCCGGCCCGCAGAAGCACACGCGCATGCTCGTCGAGCACGGCTACGGCGTCCTCCTCTTCGACCGGCGCGGCGAAGGTGTCAGCGAAGGCGATCCGAACACGTTTGGCTGGGTCGGCGACCGCGACCTGCACGCGGCGACCGACTACCTCCGCAGCCGCCCAGACGTCGACGCGAGCCGGATCGGCGCGATCGGGCTCTCCGTCGGCGGTGAGATGCTGATCCACGCTGCCGCGCACTCGGACGCGTTCAAGGCGATCGTCTCCGAAGGCGGAAGCGGCCAGTCGATCCGCGACCAGTTGGTCAACACGAGCACGCTCGACGCGATCCTCGGCTACTCCGCCGTCACGGCCGCGACCGCCGCCTTCACCAGCACGCTGCCGCCGACCAGCCTGAAGAGCGAGATCGCGAAGATCGCACCGACCGCCGTCTTCCTCGTCTACGGCGAGAACGGGCAGGGCGGCAGCGAGGAGAAGCCGAACAAGCTCCTCTTTGCGGCTGCGCGCGAGCCGAAGCAGATCTGGGAAGTCCCGAACGGCCAGCACATCGCCGGGATCACGACCGAGCCGGCCGAGTACGAGCGCCGCGTGATCGGCTTCTTCGACCGCACGCTTCTCGACCCCAACTAAAGGAGTTCCCCATGCGCACCGTCGTCGTTCAGAGCGAGCAGCAGCAACATGAGGCGGCAAAGCCGATCCCGGTGGTCGCCGGCGCGGGGATCACCCGCACGTACGGATCGGGGGACACGGCGGTACATGCGCTGCAGGGTGTCTCGGTCGAGGTGAGGAGCGGCAAGCTCACCGCCGTGATGGGGCCGTCCGGGTCGGGCAAGTCGACGCTGATGCACATTCTCGCCGGCCTCGACAAGCCGACCGAGGGTGATGTCTGGGTCTCCGGCACGGCTCTCGGCGAGCTGAACGACACTCAGCTGACGAAGCTGCGCCGCGAGCACATCGGCTTCATCTTCCAGTTTTTCAACCTGCTTCCGATGCTGAGCGCGAAGGAGAACATCGTCCTGCCGCTCTCGATCGCGGGCGAGAAGGCTGACCCGGACTGGCTCGAGCAGCTGACGACGACCGTCGGCCTGCAGGATCGGCTCTCGCACCGGCCCTCGGAGCTCTCCGGCGGGCAGCAGCAGCGGGTCGCGATCGCCCGTGCACTGGTCTCGAAGCCGACGGTGATGTTCGCGGACGAGCCGACCGGCAACCTCGACTCCCGCACCGGCGCCGAGATCCTGGCGTTGCTACGCGAGTCGGTCGACGGCTACGGCCAGACGACCGTGATGGTCACCCACGATCCGCACGCGGCTGCGATCGCCGACAGGATTCTCTTCCTCGCCGACGGCCAGATCGTCAAGGACGTGGGTCAGTCGACGACGCACGAGATCCTGGCTGCGCTGGAGGAGGTGACGGCGTCGTGATCGGCGTCGCGCTCAAGGGACTGCTCGGCCGCAAGCTGCGCGCGGCGCTGACCGCGTTTGCGATCGTGCTCGGTGTCGCGATGATCAGCGGCGCCTTCGTCCTCACCGACACGCTCGGCAAGAGCTTCGACGGGATCTACGAGGAGTCGTACGACGCGACCGACGCGGTCATCAGCTCGAAGGTCGCGATCGAGACGCAGGACGGCGAGACCGAGGCGCCTGCCTTCTCGGCCGCAGTGCTCAGTGACGTCGCGAGCCTGCCCGGCGTCCGCGTCGCCCAGGGCACGATCGAGGACGAGGCAAGCCTCGTCGACAAGGACGGAGAGACGATCGGGCGCCCCGGTCAGGGCGTCTCGATGGGCGTCGAGGCGACAGACGACCAGAGCCTGAACCCGTTCCAGCTCGTCTCCGGCGAGTGGCCGAGCCGGGACGGCCAGATCGCGATCGACAGCTCGACCGCGGAGAAGGAGCACTTCCAGATCGGACAGACCGTCGGCGCCTATGGCGACGGCCCGGTGAAGACCTACGAGATTAGTGGCATCGTCCGCTTCGGGTCGGAAGGCGGGCTGGGCGGCATCACCGTCTCCATCTTCGATCTCGAGACCGCGCAGCGACTGTTCGGCAAGGAGGGCAAGTTCGACCTGATCAGCGTCGGCGCCGAGGAAGGCGTGACGGAGGCCGAACTCGCCAACCAGATCGAGCCGCTGCTCTCCGAGACGATGCAGGTGAAGACCGCCGAGGCGCAGGCGAGCGACGACAGCGCCGACACCCAGGAGGGCCTGAACGTCATCAAGTACTTCCTGCTCGGCTTCGGCGGCATCGCGCTGTTCGTCGGCAGCTTCGTGATCGCCAACACGCTCGCGATCACGGTCGCACAACGGATGCGAGAGCTCGCAACGCTGCGCACCCTCGGCGCCTCGAGGCGGCAGGTACTGGGGTCGGTCATCCTCGAGTCGCTCGCGGTTGGCCTCGTCGGCTCGGTGATCGGGCTCTTTCTTGGGCTCGGGATCGCTGTCGGCCTGATGTCGCTGCTCGAGTCGCTCGGCATCGACCTCCCGAGCGGCGGGCTGGTCTTCTCGGTGCGGACGATCGTCGTCAGTCTCGGCATCGGCACCCTGATCGCGGTGCTGGCGAGCCTCCGGCCCGCGATGCGGGCGACGCGGATCGAGCCGATCGCCGCGGTCCGGGAGGGCTCGGTCATGCCGGCGTCGCGTTTCGCACGCTATGCAGTGCCGGTGTCCGCCGCGGTCGGCTTCATCGCGATCGCGCTGTTTTCCTACGGTGTCTTCGCGAGCGGTGTCGACGTGCTCGTGCGCGTGATCGTCCTCGTCGCCGGGGTTCTCTTCATGTTCGTCGCCGTGGCGATGATCGCGACCCGCGTGGTGGGTCCACTCGCCTACGTGCTCGGCGCACCAGGGGCACGCTTCGGCGGCACCGCCGGCAGCCTCGCTCGGCAGAACGCGATCAGGAACCCGGCCAGAACGGCGTCGACGGCGGCAGCGGTGATGATCGGGCTCGCCCTGATCACGTTCGTCGCGGTCATCGGCCAGGGATTCAAGACCTCCTTCACCGGTGCCGTCGACGAGCTCTTCGTCGCCGACTACTCCGTATCCGCGGGAAGCAACGGCGAGCTGCTGACCAACGAGGCCGCCAAGGCGGCAGCGACGACGCCCGGCGTCGAGGCAGTGTCCGAGATGCGTTCGGGCGACGCTAGGGTCGACGGCAAGACCGTCGTCATCACGGGCGTCGACGCGAACGTGACGAAGGTGATCAACATCACCTGGGCGAGCGGCTCCAGCAGCGTGCCCGGGAAGCTCGGACGCGACGGCGCCTTCCTCGTCAAGCGCTACGCCGACGACCACTCACTGGCCGTCGGGTCGCCCCTGACGGTCGAAACGCCCACCGGCAACGAGCTCAAGCTCCATGTCGACGGGATCGTCGAACCGCCGAAGGGAGGCTCGCCGTTCGGTGAGATCTCGGTCTCGAACGCCACCTTCGACGGCGCCTTCGCCAACCAGGACAACGACCTCACCCTGCTCAACATCGAGGGCGGCCCCTCGGCCGAGAACACCGCGGCTCTGGAGAAGAGCCTCGCAGCCTTCCCGGCCGCAGTCATCGAGACTCGCGAGGAGTTCAAGGACGCCCGAACCGCCCAGATCACGCAGTCGCTGCAGATCCTGTACGCCCTGCTCGGCCTCTCCGTGATCGTGAGCCTGTTCGGCGTCATCAACACGCTCGTACTGTCCGTGTTCGAGCGGACGCGCGAACTGGGGATGCTGCGCGCGATCGGCATGACTCGCCGTCAGGTGCGGCGGATGATCCGACACGAGAGCATCGTCACAGCGCTGATCGGAGCGGCACTCGGGATCGGAGTCGGCCTGTTCCTCGCCGTGCTCACGACCGCGGCGCTCTCCCAGTACGGGATCGTGTTCGCGGCGCCGGTCGGGACGCTCGTCGTCTTCGTCGGCGTCGCCATCCTCGCCGGGATGCTCGCGGCGATCCTGCCCGCGCGGCGTGCCTCGAGGCTGAACGTGCTCGAGGCACTCCAGTATGAGTAGCGGGCACGCAGTCGCGGAGGGGCTCGCCCATGGTCGGAGCGAGCTTCTCCGCCTCGCCCGAGCCATGAGCCTGGAGACTGCGATCGTTCGTGCAAGCCTCGCCGCCGTGGCACTGCACGTCCTCGATGACAACTACCTCCAGCCGCAGCCGGGCACCTCCGCCAGCGACCACCTCACGAGCGGCCTCGTTCCCGTCGCCATCTTGCTCGGCGTCGCGGTCGTCTATCCGCGACTTCGCGACGGAGCGCGCGCCGCCGTCGCGATGACGTTCGGGGCGCTCAGCCTGTCCTTCGGCTTCCCCGCCGTCTACCACCTGCTCCACGACGGCATCTCCGGCGACGACTACACCGGTCTCCTCGCGACCGCCGCCGGAGCGACCTTGCTCCTCAGCGGGCCGGTCATCCTCTGGCGATCCCGCAAACGAGGCGGCAGCCGCCGCCGTCGCTATCTGCGGCGGCTGCTCGCGACGCTCCTGGGAGCGCTGTCAGCTTTCCTCGTGATCGCGTATGTCGTCTTCCCGGTCGCCTACTCGTACGGCTACACGCACCTCGGCCGCACCGGCCCCCTGCCGGACATCGGCTTCCCCTCCGAGCGGGTGACCGTGACGACCGACGACTCGATCGAGCTCGCCGCGACCTACGTCCCATCGAAGAACCGAGCCGCAGTCGTCGTCTACCCCGGACGCTCCGCACTCGCCGAAGCGAAGATGCTGATCCGCAACGGCTACGGTGTCCTGCTCCTCGACCCCCGTGGCCAGGGAGAAAGCCAAGGCGACCTCGTCCGCTGGGCCGGCGACCGCGACCTGATCGCCGCCGCCGAATACCTCCAGCGCCGGCCGGACGTCGATCCCGAGCCGCGTCGGCGGCTTCGGCTCCTCGGTCGGCGGCGAGATCCTCCTCGGCGCCGCCGCCGAGTCGACGGCGTTCAAAGCGGTCGTCTCAGAAGGCGCCGGCCTCCCCGCCGGAGAAGGCGGCGACGCCGTCAAGGGGAAGGACAAGCTCCTCCTCCTGCCCGCGCTCCTCGGCATCAAATTCGCCACAAGCGTCTTCTCGAACCATGCGCCGCCGCCGCCGATCGTCGACCAGATCGGCCGGATCGCGCCGCGCTCGGTCTTCCTCATCTACACCGCGCCCGGAATGGGCGGCGAGGACACGAGACAGCCCAAGTACTTCGCCGCCGCGGGCAAGCCGAAAGCGATCTGGAAGGTGCCCGGCGCCGAGCACACCGGCGGCATCGACGCTCACCCGGCCGAGTACGAGCGCCGCGTCATTCGCTTCCTCAACCAGTCGCTCCTGGACAAAGGCAGTAAGAAGTGAGCACGAGCGTTGCAACCGCTGCACCGGCCGAGCGGTCGAATCCGGGCTAGTCCTTCACGACCTCCACCCAATGTCCGCCCAGACCGTCTACTTGATCAGCGTCAGCAGCTTGAACATCGGCAGGTACATCGAGATGATCACGATGCCCACCATGATCCCGACGCCGAGCATCATGATCGGCTCGACGATCGAGGTCAGCGACTGGACCGAGGCGTCGACCTCGTCCTCGTAGAAGTCGGCGATCTTCCCGAGCATCTTCTCGAGCTCTCCGGTCTCCTCGCCGATCTTGACCATCTGGCTGACCATTGCCGGGAAGACCGGGTTCTCGATCAGAGGCTGCGCGATCGGGACGCCTTCCCCGACCTTTTGGCGGACGCCGGCGAGCGACTCCTCGACGACCCAGTTGCCGGCCGTCTGGCCCGTGATCTCGAGTGCCTTGATGATGTCGACGCCCGCGGCGACGAGAGTCGAGAGCGTGCGCGAGAAGCGCGCCATCGTCACCTTGAGGACGACGTCGCCGATCTTCATCGGCAGCTTCAGCTTGATCCGGTCCCACCGCCGGCGGCCGGCGTCGGTCTTCAGGAACTTCTTCAGCCCGAAGATGCCGATGACCGTGCCGGGGAGGAGGACGAACCAGGTCGCCTTGAGGAAGTTCGAGGCGTTGAGGACCCACTGCGTCAGCATCGGCAGGTCGCCGCCGAGCTGCTCGAAGATCTTCACGAAGACGGGGACGAGGAAGAGCAGCATCCCGACGAGGACGAGGGTGGCGAAGATCAGCACCATCGTCGGGTAGATCATCGCGCCCTTGACGCGGCGCTTGATCGCGGTCTCCTTCTCGATCTGGAAGGCGACACGGTCGAGGACCGTGTCGAGGATTCCGGCGGCCTCGCCCGCCTCGACCATCGAGACGAAGAGGCGGTTGAAGACCTTCGGATGGCGCGACATCGCCTGCGAGAGGAGCAACCCGCCCTCGACGTCCGCGCGGAGCTCACGGATGATCGAGGCGAGGTAGCGATCGTCGGTCTGCTCCTCGAGGATCACGAGGGCGCCGACCACGTTCAGCCCGGCTTCGATCATCGTCGCGAACTGGCGCGAGAAGATCTGCAGCGACTTCGGCTTGATCTTCTTGAACGCCGTGCGGGCCGAGTTCTCGCCCGCGGACGGCAGCTCCTCGACCCGCGTGGCGAGCAAGCCGCGGATGCGCAGTTGCTCGCGCGCCGCCGATTGATCGGGCGCGTGGACCTCGCCGAGGGACTCGACGCCGAACGAGTTGATCGCGCTGTAGGAGTACGCCGCCATACGCTTTGGCTATCGGCAAACGACCGGAGTCGCTTGAGGCTCGGCGCCTAAGCGGTCGCCTCGTCGAACGAGGAGATCAACCGGTGAAGCGTGCGGGTCGCCGCTCCGTTTCGCACGACAACGGTCACGCGCTTGATCGGGCGCCCGTTCGTCGGGGTGTAGAGGACGATGTACGTGTCGATGCGGTACGAAATGCCGTCAGGCCCGGTGACGCCGGTCTGCATCGGCTGGCACTGCAGTGGAAGCGGCGTGATGCATGTCTTGGTCACCTGCGTTCCGCTGTAGGCCGTGTCGCCGGCATAGACGGAGTTGGCGGAGGCGGTGGTCTTGGCCGCCGTGTCGAGGGCGACATTGACGTAGATCTGCGCCCGGTAGAGCTCCATCTGCTTCTCGGCCAGAGTGGCGGCGGTTGAGGCCTGCGACGCGCGCTGGATCGCGAGCGAACCGGAGTTGAACGCGGCGACGAGCGCGAGGATGCCGACATTCAGCATCACGATCGAGATCAGCAGCTCGATCAAGCCGAAGCCTTCCTCGTTCCGCAGTTTCGCCCTCATGGAGTTGTTATCGGCATGCTGCAGCTCGCGCTTGACGAGCCCTACCCGGTCGGGGGTGCGGCGCCCTCGACCGTGAGCAGCACCAGCTTGTACCGGCTTCCGTCAGCCGTGTTCTGCAGGGTCAGTGGCTTGCCGATGACCAGCTTGACGGTCGCCTTGCCGCCGGCGAGATTCCCGCCCGCGACGCCGATCTGGACCGATTTCCCGTTCTTGGCGAGCGACACGAGCTCGAAGGTCGGCTGGTCTGCCGGGAACGCCGTGCCGGCCGTGACCGTCTGCTTGATCCCGTTCACCGAGATCGTGGTCGCAGCGGCGGGTGCGGGAGCAGCTGGCACCTGCACCCGGGACAACGCCGCCGGAGCCGGAGGAACCGGCGCTTCCACGCGGAGCCGGCTGAGCCGTCCGTGCCGCCGAACGAGATCGGCGGATTCTCGGCGCTGCCGGGGACTGCGGGATCGACGCCAGGCGACTCAGGCTCGGACCCGGGCTGTCGAGTCGTCGTCGGGTGCGGTCGGATCCGCCGCGCTCGCCTTCAGGTCGACCTGCTGCTGGAACGGGTCGTTGCTCTCGAACTGCTCGAACGAGAGGAGCTGCCCTTCGCCTGCGTCGACCGGCGTGTCGGTGTCGGCGAGAACCACGGGCTGCGAGAGGTCGGGCGCACCGGCGGAAACGGGAACTGCCGGCGTCGCGCCCGGCACAGGAGTCACAGGGGTCGCGAGTCGCCGTCTCAGCAGCGGGCGCGGCGACGGGAGCCGGGCCCTTCAGCATCTTCAAGGTCTTCGGGCCCTGGAACGCAAGCACGGCGACCAGCAGGACCGAAAGCCCGATCGCGATCTTCCTCTGCTTGGCCTGCTTGGCCTTCAGTGCATCGACGCGCTTCGCCATCTAGGGTGCCTCCGCTGCCTCGGCCGCCGGCACGGGCTGAGGCTCGCCGTTGTTGTTGTCGTCGGCGGCCGGCGCCGGCTCTTCCGCAGCCGGGAGCGAGCTGGCCGGCGCCTCCGTTCCGTACACGTAGGCATGAATCGTCAGGTTGGCCGTGATCTCCGGAAAGTTGCTGGCGGACTCGGCGAAGCTGAGCGTCTGGACCGAGAAGAGTCGGCCGGTCGCGTCGAGCTTCCCGTGCCGGACCCCGACGAGCGTCCGGAGCCGGAAGAGCAGGTCGGAGAGCTCGTAGAAGTTGCCGTCGAACACGAGGCTGATCGGGACGACCTGGTAGTCGCCCTCCACCGTCGAGCTCTGCGGGCTGATCGACTGAAATTCGATTCCGGTCTCCTCGGCGATGCGCGCCAGCTCGAGCAGGACGCCCGGCATGTCGGGAACCGCCGGCATCGCCTTCGCGAGCCTGAAGATGTCGGCGACTGCGACCGGCTGCGAGTCTCCCGGAGCAGTCGCGGCCCGGCGGGCGGTGGCAACGACTGAGCTCGAGCTCAGCGGCTTCCGAGGCGATCTCTGTGGCCTTGCCCCGCTTGGGCGCGACCGCGATGAACCAGAACGCGGCGGCGTAGAGCACCAGCCCGCCGATGACCGCGACATAGAGGGTGCGCGACGTCAGCTTCAGCTTCACGACGCATCTCCGGCGGTCTTGACGTCGGCCAGGATCGTGAACTGGACGAGGTTCGACGACCCGTTCTCGGTCATGATGCTCGACTGGAGCCGGACGTTGGCGAGCGTCGGGGCGACGGCGAGCCGCGACAGCAACCGCGCCACGCCACTCTGCGCGTAGGTCGCGCCCGAGAGCGTCAGGCCGATCGCGGACGACGCGTTGGGATCCGTCTCCGACGGCTCTGGCTCGGTGCTCGTGAGCCCGGTCAACCAGACGTCGCTCGGCAAGACCTGCGAGATCTGGCGGAGAACGCTGTCCCACGCGACCCGACCCGTGAGCACGTTGGAAAGTGCAGACGTGCGCCTGCTCAACTCGCTCGAGATCACCGCGTCCTCGGCAGCCTGCTCGGCCACTCCGGACGACTTGGGGATCGCGGCCAGCTCGGCCGTCAGCGCGTCGATGTTCGACTGGTGCTCGGAGATCGTCCCGCCGGCGCCGAGCATCAGTGCCGTCAAGCCGGCCGTGACGAGGGCGGCCCCTCCGGCGGCGCCGAAGAAGACGCCGCGCCCGGCCTCGAAACTCTTCTTGGGTTCGTCGCGGGGGAGAAGGTTGACGGCACGCATCAGTCGTCGATCCCCAGTCCGATTGCGATCGCGAGCGAACCGACCTGATCGAGGTCGCGAAGCTTCTTCGAGACCTTGACCCGGGACGTCGGGTCGGCGACCCGGACCGGCACCCCGATCTGTCGCTCGAGCTCGGCGGCGAGGCCCGGCAGGTGAGCGGTACCACCGGTGAGAGCGATCTCCCCGATGCCAAGCGAGCCGGGCTGGTTCTGGTAGAACTGGAGCGAGGAGACGAGCTCCCGCGCGAACGTCTGCAGCTGCTTCCTGGCGGCGTCGAGCGCGGTCGCAAACTGGTCGGCGCTGACGGCCTCCGGTGTGGTGTCGACACCGTTGAAGGACAGCCCTCGCTTGATCGGCTCCGCCTCGCTCGGCGAGATGTCGAGCGCGCGGGCGATCGCCACGTTGAGCGCTCCCCCGCCCCACTCGAGCACGCGGGTGAACTCGCAGACGCGGCCGTCCGAGACGGCAAAGGTCGAGCGGTCGTAGCCGACCGAGACGGCGACGACGGCGCCGCGCTCGGTACCGGGCACGGTGTCGTGCGGCTCCGAGATGGCGCGCAGGAGCGCGAAGGCCTCGAGGTCGATCCCGACGACCTGGATCCCCGCCTTGCGGCACGCGTAGACGTACCGGTCGACGAGGTCGCGGTAGGCGACCACGAGCAGCACGCGGCGGACCGGCTGGCCGTCCTCGTTCACGGACTCGGCGAGCACCTGGTAGTCCAGCACCGCCTCCTCGATCGGAATCGGCAGCACCTCCTGCGCCCGGAAGCGAACCGCATTCGCCAGCTGCTTTGGATCGTCGATGCCGACCACGTCGAAGGTGCGGACGCCGATCCGGTTGTTCGCGATGCCCAGGCGCACGCCACGCTTCGGCAGCTTGTGCCGAGTGAAGAACTCCTTCAGCGCGACGGCGAGCGCCTCCGGGTCGCGCAGCTCGCCGCCGACGACGATGCCGTGCTCGAGCGGCGCACGCACGGCCTGGACGAGCTCGGGTGAGCCGTTGTTGTGGATCCGGGCGGCAGCAATCTGCGAGCCGCCGATCTTCAAGCCGACGAGCTTCCTCGTGCCGACGCTGCCGGAAAGTGAAGGCTTCGGGCGCGGCACCCGACGGAGCTTCGGCGTGGCCTCGGTGGCCGGCTCGGCGGCGTCCCACTGCTGCGACTTTCGCTTCAGCGACAGCCCACGCTTTGGCCGCTCTTCCTTCGGCGTGCTCTCGCCGGTCTTGCGCTTGAGCGAGAAGTCCTTCTTGTAGAACGGCACCTTCGGCGCCTCGTCGGCCACCGAAGTGTCCTCGACGACGGCGTCGGGAACGTCCGGAGCGGCGGCTCGACGGTGGGCAGCTCGACGGTGGGCAGCTCGACGGTGGGCAGTTCGACGGTGGGCGGCTCGATCGCGGCGACGACCGGCACGGCGAGATCGGTCACAGCGGGGCCCGGCAGGACCGGTTCGGTGACCGCCGGCAAGACCGGGGGCGGCGCAAGTGCGGCCGTGGGAACCTCGGCGACGGGCGGCAGCTCGGGCTCAGGATCCGGCTCGGGCAGGAGCTGGGGCACGTGGGTGGGAGACGGGATCCTCGAGCTCAGGCACGAGCGTGATCGGTACGGGCTCACCCATCGGCTCCGCCGGCGGCTCGGAAACCTCCTCGAGTGGCTGGGTCAGCCAGTTGTGCTCGACCGGAGCGAGGGCGACGGGAGCAGGCTCGGGCGCGACAGGCTCAGGGTCGGCAACGGGTTCCGGTGCAACCTCGAGTGCCTCGACGACGAACGGCTCCGGCTCGGCCGCAGGTCTCATCCGGCTTCTTGCGCAGGCCGATCTCCTTCTTCCAGATCGAAGTGCCGTCCACTTCCTCGTCGGTCGAGTCACGCTCGGGCTTGCGCCTGAACGACAGCTCCTTCTTCCAGATCGAGGTCTTCTCTTCGTCCGACATCTCAGTTCCCTGCGACTCTCAGGCCGCCGTTCAGCTGGGGCGTCGCTGCCGCGGGAGCCTCGTAGCCGGAGCGCTCGAGCAACCCTTCGAGCTGATCCGGCCGGCTCGTGCAGGCGAGTGCCGTCTCGGCGGTGATCACTTGTCGGAGGACGAGGTTCGCGAGCGACTGCTCCATCGTCGTCATCCCGCGGCTCGTGGAGGTCTGCATGATCGTGTAGATCTGCTCGACCTTCCCCTGGCGGACGAGGTTCCTGGTCGCGTCGTCCGGCAGCAGGATCTCCAGCGCCGCGACGCGGCCCGAGCCGTCCGCCGTCGGCACCAGCGACTGCGTGATGATGCCCTGGAGCGACGCGGCGAGCATGATCCGGACCTGCTCCTGCTGCTCGGCCGGAAAGACGTCGATGATGCGGTCGATCGTGCCGGGCGCGCTCTGCGTGTGCAGCGTCCCGAGCACGAGATGGCCGGTCTCGGCGGCGGTCAGGGCGGTCCCGATCGTCTCGAGGTCGCGCATCTCGCCGACGAGGATCACGTCGGGGTCCTGACGGAGAGCGGCCCGGAGCGCCTCGCCGAAGCTCGTCGCGTCGGTGCCGATCTCGCGCTGGTTGACGACGCACCGCTTGTGGCGGTGCACGAACTCGATCGGATCCTCGATCGTGAGGATGTGGTCGGTGCGGTTGCGATTGACCTCGTCGATCATCGCGGCGAGCGTCGTCGACTTACCGGAGCCGGTCGGGCCGGTGACGAGCACGAGCCCGCGTGGCTGCATCGCCAACGAGGCGAGCGTCAGCGGCAGGCCGAGCTCCTCGAGCGTCTGCAGCTCCTCCGGGATGACGCGGAAGGCGGCGCCGAGCGAGCCGCGCTGAAAGTAGACGTTGACGCGAAAGCGGGCGAGGCCCGGGAATCGAGTGCGCAGTGTCGATCTGGCGCTTGATCTCGAGCTGCTTCTGCTGCTCGGTCGAGAGCACGCGATAGAGCAGCTCCTGGGTCACGTCCGGGGTCAGCGTCGGCACGCCCTCGAGGCGCTCGAGCTCGCCGCGGACGCGGATCGCAGGCGGAGTCCCCACCGTCAGGTGAAGGTCGGACGCGCCGCGCGCGACCATTGCCTCGAGCAGCTCGTCGATTGAGCGCAGCGAGAAGACGGGGGGCGTGATGCCGCTCACGTCTGCGCTATCGGCAAGGCCCCGGAGTAACTTGAGTGAGGGATTGCGGGCGCTCGCGTGACGCGCGCGCGGTCCTTACATTCCGGCCGGGACCGACTCCCCCACGGTGGGGGATGCCGTGGGTGAGCGTTCCCCCTTTTGAGGGGTCAACCGCGAGGCGCGCGTGGTCGATGCCCGCCTAGCCACCAGTACGACCGTCCCCTCGGAAGGAGACACACCAATGCTTACAGCGCTGCGCAAGCGGCTCGACGCCAAGAGCGAGAAGGGTTTCACCCTGATCGAGCTCCTGGTCGTCATCATCATCATCGGCATCCTGCTGGCGATCGCCGTGCCGAGCTACCTCGGCTTCCGCGACCGTGCCTCGAAGGCTGCCGCGCAGGCGAACGTCCGCTCGGCGATTCCGTCGATCGAGACCTTCTTCGCCGACAACAACACCTACGCCGGTGTTGAGAACGCTGTTGCGGGTACGCCCCCGGGCGCGATCTCGTACGACGCAGGTCTGAACGTCCTCTGGGGCGCGGCTGCCCAGAACACGACGACGAGCTACTGCGTCCGCTCGAGCGTCGGCGGCTTCGAGTACTTCAAGTCCGGCCCGTCCGGTCTGATCGTTCCGGACGCGACGCCCGGCGCTACGCCCTGCGCGTAGGCCTCAGTTCCATCGCTTGACCGAGAGGGCGCGGGAGACCGCGCCCTCTCTCTTTCCCCTTCAGAACGCCCGTCGCGATGCCGATAGACCGGGGGATGGAGAAGGTCAGCCCCCAGGTTCGGATCCTTGCGATCGTGCTCGTCCTCGCCGGCCTCGCCGGGATGATGGCGATGCGGATGCTCGGCCCGAGCGCGACCGCGGACAACGCGGCCGCCGTGACGCCGGTCGTCCAGACACCGAAGCCGACCCCGGTCAAGGCGACCACGAAGCCGAAGCCGAAGCCGGCGGTGACCAAGTCGAAGCCGTCGCCCGCAGCGCCCGTCAAGCCGGCGCTCAACGCGCCGGAGGTCAAGGTGCCTCCGACCGGCTTCCCCAACGCCGTCGACAAGGCTCTCGGCAAGCACGAGATCCTCGTCGTCTCGCTCATCGTCCCCGGTGCGCGCGTCGATGCGATCGCGGCCGCAGAGGCACGGGCAGGCGCGAAGCTCGGCGGAGTCGGCTACCTGGCTCTCAACGTTCTCAATGAGGGCGTCGCACGCTCGCTCCTCGCAAAGCTCGGCCAGGTCGAGGATCCGAGCGTGCTCGTCCTGAAGCGCTCGGGCGAGGTCGCACTTCAGCTGAGCGGCTTCGTCGATCGCGAGACGGTCGCCCAGGCCGCGGCGAACGCCTCGTCGTGAGCGCGGCAGCGGTTCCCAACGAGCGCGAGCTCTTCGTCCGCCATGCCAGCAAGGACGGCCGCTCGGTCGTCGTGCTGCGTGCCGTCGACCACACCGACTCTTGCATCGTCGAGGCCGAGGTCTACCCGGTCGGTGGTCCGGCGACGCCCGATCCGATCCAGGCCGGCCCGTACACGTTCAGCAGCCCCACCGAGGCCACGCGCTTCGTCACCGAAGCAGTCGAAGCGCTGATCGTGCTCGGCTGCGACGTGCAGGCCCAGTAGCGCCTCGCTCCTCACTCGCGCCGCTCGAACGCCTTGTGTTCCTGTGACACAAGCTCGCCCGCGAGCTCGAGCTCGCGCAGCCGCTGCAGCGTCCACACCGCGCTCGGGACTCTCCCTGCGACCGCCGACGTGAGCACACCGGTCAGGACGTCGCGGGCGTCTGCTCGCAGCTCTCTGCGACGCCGCTCGATCCGCACGAGTCGGCGCACGTGCCCGTAGCTCGGACGGCTCAATCCCATGCGTTCTCCGGCCGCCGCGACCAGACGCCAGGTCTCTGCCATCGGGACGTCGTCGCGGTCGAGCGCGCCGACGAGAACCGCGACGCGAGGATCGTTCGGAGGGATCGCGAACCGCACCTCCCGAGCGTGCCTGCCCAGGAGGGGACGCGTGTGCCGATTTCGCAGCGAAAGACAGGCTTTGTGTTACAGGAACACAAGGTCTCCCGCCGGCCCTCGCGCCGG
>CAWGAD010000003.1:0-273598 GCA_963820565.1 uncultured Gaiellaceae bacterium | reverse complement strand
GAGAACGCCGCCGCGGGCGAGCCACCGTGGTTCGGGCGTGAGGAACGTGCCTTGGTGGAAGGACTGGCACGGTGAAGAAGATCTGGGCAGGGCGCCGCTTCGCCGTTCTCGTTGAGGACGGGTACGAGATCGCCGACACCCCCGATGCGGTGGCGATCCTCCCGCTGGACGCCGAGGGGCGCATCGTCTTCGTGCGTCAGAGGCGCGTCGCTACCGGCGGCGAGGTGCTCGAGCTTCCGGCCGGGTTGATCGACGAAGGAGAGGAGCCGCTCGAGACGGCAAAGCGTGAGCTACGCGAGGAAACCGGCCTGC
This sequence comes from uncultured Gaiellaceae bacterium, assembly GCA_963820565.1. Taxonomy (GTDB): domain Bacteria; phylum Actinomycetota; class Thermoleophilia; order Gaiellales; family Gaiellaceae; genus Gaiellasilicea. Next base: position 273,286 of record CAWGAD010000003.1, on the reverse strand, counting down.
ACGGAGGGAGCTGGCAGGAGCTGGCCTCTTTCTGGACGTCGCCCGGCTTCATGAACGAGCGGGTGACGGTGTTCCTGGCGGATGGGCTCGAGGAGGGCGAGCCCGACCCCGACGAGGACGAGGAGCTCGAGATCGTCCGCTGGCCGATCGGCGACGTCGAAACTCGGCTGGACGAGTTCGAGGACGCCACGACGCTCATCGGCTTGTTGCTCTTCCTGCGCCGGTAAGGTTGCGCCGCCCATGCGCATCGGCGTCGCCAAGGAGATCAAGCCGCAGGAGTACCGGATCGCGCTGACACCGGCCGGTGCGCGCGAGCTCGTCCAGCACGGCCACGAGGTCATCATCGAGACGACCGCGGGCGCCGGCAGCCAGTTCGCCGACGAGGTGTACGAGTCGAACGGCGCCCGGATTGCCTCGGTCGAGGAGGTCTGGGAGAGCGCCGAGCTTCTGCTGAAGGTGAAAGAGCCGATCGCGTCGGAGTACCAGCGGCTGCGTCCGGGGCTGGTCCTGTTCACCTACCTGCACATCGCGGCCGACGAGGCGCTCACGCGTGCGCTCGTCGAAAGCGGAGTCAGCGCCGTCGCGTACGAGACGGTGGAGACCGATGACCACCGGCTGCCGCTGCTCGCGCCGATGAGCGAGGTCGCGGGCCGACTGGCCGCTCAGGCGGGCGCGCACTACCTGGAGCGGCCCAAAGGCGGCCGCGGGCTCCTGCTCGGCGGCGTCGCGGGAGTCGCACCGGGCAAGGTCGTCGTCATCGGCGGCGGCATCGTCGGCTACAACGCAGCCGTGATCGCGCTCGGCCTCGGCGCCCAGGTGACGATCCTCGAGCGCTCGGTCGACCGGATGCGCCATCTCGAAGAGACGCTCCACGGCCGTGTCAGCCTCGTCATGTCCTCGACTCTCCAGCTCGAGGAGTCCGTCCGCGACGCGGACGTCGTCATCGGCGCCGTCCTGATTCCCGGTGCGCTCGCACCGAAGCTCCTGACCCGGGAGATGATCGCGGGCATGAAGGAAGGCAGCGTCTTCTGCGACGTCGCGATCGATCAGGGCGGCTGCGCGGAGACCTCCCACCCGACGACGCACGACGACCCGGTCTACGAGGTGGACGGCGTCATCCACTACTGCGTGGCGAACATGCCAGGAGCGGTGCCGATCACGTCGACCAAGGCGCTCACCAACGTCACCCTGCCCTATGTCGAGGCGGTCGCCGACAACGGTCTCGCGGCGGCAATCGCTCGCGACAAGGCTCTCGCCCGCGGCGTCAACGTGTTCGACGGCCGGATCACGTACGAAGCAGTCGCCGAGGCGCACGGCCTCGACTTCACTCCGCTCGAGGACGTTCTCGCTTCAGCCGTCTAAGGACGCGGCGGAAGCTGCTGGACGGCCCAGCCGTTGCCGTCCGGGTCGCTGAAGAAGACGAACGACCCCCAGTCGAACACCTGGACGTCGCTGACCTCGACTCCACGACCCGCGAGCTCGGCGCGCGCAGCGTGAATGTCCTCGACCACTATTTGCAAGCCCTCGACGGAGCCTGGGGGCATTCCGCCGAGCCCGGTTCCCATGGCAATCGAGCAGGCAGATCCCGGAGGTGTCAGCTGCACGAAGCGGAGCTCGTCCGACACCTGAAAGTCGTGGTCGGCGTTGAAGCCGACCTGCTCGGTGTAGAAGCTCTTGGCGCGGTCCACGTCCGAGACGGGCACCTGCACGAGCTCGAGCCGCCAGTCCATCTAGGCCGAGGCTTTCGCCTTCGCCTCGGCTTGCTTGGCGCTCTTCGACGGGCTCAGTTTGACGACGAGCCACGTCACGCTGGCGGCGAGGCCGACGATGAAGACGATGTAGGCCACGAGACCGAGCAGACCGAGGGCGGTGTCCATCCGCCATAGAATAGCCGCGTGCCGCGTGCGTGCGTGATCGTGCTCGACGCCGTTGGCGCGGGAGAGTTGCCCGACGCGGCCTCGTACGGAGACGAAGGGTCGAACACGCTCGGCAACACCGCCCGCGCCGTCGGAGGTCTCGACCTGCCCGCACTCGAGGCGCTCGGCCTCGGCAACGTGATGCCGCTCGAGGGCTGCCCGCCTCAGCCCGGCGCGCCCGCGATCGCCGGCCGGCTGCTCGAGCGCTCGAAGGGCAAGGACACGACCACCGGCCATTGGGAGCTGATGGGGATCGTCACGCCGACGCCGATGCCGACCTACCCGCACGGCTTCCCGCACGACGTGATCGACCCGTTCATGCACAAGACCGGCCGCGGCGTCCTCGGCAACAAGGCGGCGTCGGGGACGGACATCATCCAGGAGCTCGGCGAGGAGCACCAGAAGACGGGAAAGTGGATCGTCTACACCTCGGCCGACTCCGTCTTCCAGATCGCCGCGCACGAGGACACGATCCCGCTCGAGGAGCTCTACGAAGGCTGCCGGATCGCGCGCGAAATCCTGACCGGCAAGGACGCGGTCGGCCGCGTGATCGCGCGGCCGTTCACCGGCTCGCCGGGCAGCTACGAGCGGACGCCGAACCGGCACGACTTCTCGCTCGTGCCGCGGCGGCCCAACTACCTCTCGCTGATCCGCGACACCGGGCAGAAGGTGCACGGCGTCGGCAAGATCGGCGACATCTTCGCGGCGCAGGACATCGACGAGTCCAACCCGACCAAGTCGAACGTCGACGGGATCAACAAGACGGTAGAGCTGCTGCAGCAGCTCGACAACGGCTTCGTCTTCGTCAACCTCGTCGAGACCGACCAGCTCTGGGGTCACCGCAACGACCCGGTCAACTTCCACCGCTGCCTCCAGGACTTCGACCGCCGGCTCGAGGACATCCTCGAAGCGCTGCGGCCGGGCGACCTGCTCGTGCTCACGTCCGATCACGGCTGCGACCCGACGACGCCGTCGACCGATCACTCCCGCGAGCACGCGCTCCTGCTCACGTACGCCGCAGGACGGAATGCCAACGGCGCCGTCCACGAGGGCGAGTTCGCAGACGTCGGCGCGACCGTGAACGCGTGGCTCGGCGGCAAGGCGCCCGGGCGGGGCATCCCGGGCACGCCGATCCTGACTCCCTGATGACCGGCAGCCCAAGGGTGCGCACCGCCGGAACGTGGCCGAACACGCCGCGTCTGTTCGAGCCACGTCCGGGGACTGTCCCCGGACACGTCCTGGAGGGACGGTTGGGGAGAAAGAGTTGCGCAATTGTTGCAATCGAGGTCCTGCCGTGATCCGGCCGGCGGAGCTGATCGAGCGGAAGCGGAACGGGGAAGAGCTCCCGGCGGACGGAGATCTCCGAGCTGATCCTCGGCTACGCGCGCGGCGAGATCCCCGACTACCAGCTGGCCGCGTTCTGCATGGCGGTCTACTTCCGCGGCATGACGGCGGCGGAGACGTACGCGCTCACCGACGCGATGATCCGCAGCGGCCGCACAGTCGATCTGGGTGGCGCGCTCGGCCGGAAGGTCGTCGACAAGCACTCGACGGGCGGCGTCGGCGACAAGACGACCATTGCCGTCGGGCCGATCGTCGCAGCCTGCGGCGTGCCGGTCGGGAAGATGAGCGGGCGCGGGCTCGGCCACACCGGCGGCACGCTGGACAAGCTCGAGTCGATCCCCGGCTTCAAGGTCGATCTCTCCATCGACGACTTCGTCGCGCAGGTGAAGGAGGTCGGGCTGGCGATCATCGGCCAGACCGACGACCTCGTCCCCGCGGACAAGCAGCTCTACGGCCTCCGCGACGTGACGGCGACCGTCGACATCCTGCCGCTGATCGCCTCCTCGATCATGTCGAAGAAGATCGCGGGTGGCGCGGACGCGATCGTGCTCGACGTCAAGGTCGGGGACGGCGCGTTCATGAAGACCCTCGACGACGCGCGGGCGCTGGCGGAGGCGATGCTCGAACTGGGACGGCACGCGGGCCGCGAGGTCGTCTGCCTGCTCACCGACATGGACCAGCCCCTCGGCGCGGCGGTCGGGAACGCGCTCGAGATAGTCGAGGCGCGCGACACCGTCCTCGGCGAGGGCCCGCCCGACTTCACCGAGCTCGTGCTCGATGCCTGCGCACGGCTCCTGGCGCTGTCCGACCTCGGAGTCGACGTCGAGGAGGGACGGCGTCGTGCCGAAGCGGCGGTCGCGGACGGCTCGGCGCTCGCGGTCTACGAGCGGTGGGTTCGGGCACAGGGCGGCGATCCGGATCCTGCCGTGCTGCCGCGGGCACCTGTCGTTCTACCCGTCACAGCCCCGCGTGCCGGATCCGTGACGCGGCTCGGCGCGATCGACGTGGGTGTCGCAGCCCTCCGTCTCGGTGCCGGCCGGCGGGCCAAGAGCGACGCGATCGACCACTCCGTCGGCGTCGTCTGTCACGTGAAAGCGGGGCGCGAGCGTCGAGACCGGGCAGCTGCTCGCGGAGGTGCACGCCCGTGACGAGGCGAGCGGGGCGGAGGCGGTCGAGGCGGTGCTCGGAGCCTACGAGCTCGGCGAACAGCCGCCGCGCGAGCACGGCATCCTGCTCGACGTCATCGGGTGATCATCCGGCCGGAACGACCGGCGGATGCCGCCGGGCTCGCGCAGCTGATCGACGCGGCGTTCGGTGACACCGTCACGTCGGCGTTCACCCAGTCGCTGCGCGAATCGGAGGGGTATGTTCCCGAGCTGACCTTCGTCGCGGAGGACGATGGTTCGCTCGTCGGCTTCACGATGCTCAGCTACGTCGCGGTCGGGGAGCGGCCGGTGTTGATCCTGACCCCGATGGCGGTGCGGCCCGACCGTCAGCGCGCCGGGATCGGCAAGGCCGTCGTCCGCGCCGCTCTCGCCGCCGCAGACGGGCGTGGTGAGCCACTCGTCCTTGTCGAGGGCGTCCCGTCCTACTACCCGCAGTTCGGCTTTCGGCCGGCGCTCGAGCTCGGCCTGCTCCGGCCTGACGAGCGGATCCCCGAGGCCGCCTGGATGGCCGCGCCCCTGACCGCCTACGACCCGGCCGTCCGTGGCCGCGTCGTGTACCCACCGTTCTTCCCGCCCCCACCAGGTGCCTGAGCTTCCGGAAGTCGAGACCGTTCGGCGCCGGCTCGCACCGGTGCTCGAAGGACGGCGCTTCGAGCGCGTCGAGATCTCCGATCCGCGGCTGACGAGGCCCGAAGACCCACTCCTGGTCGCGGCCGAGCTCGTCGGCGAGCGAGTCGAGCAGGTCGACCGGCGTGGCAAGTACCTGATCGTGCGCTTTGCGTCGGGCCGCGCGCTCCTGATCCACCTGCGGATGACCGGCAGCCTGCTTCAGGAGCCGGCCGAGAGCACGCACATCCGCGCAGTCGTCGAGCTCGACGACGGCACGGAGGTCGGGTACCGGGACGTGCGCCGGTTCGGCACCTGGCTGCTGCTCGAGCCGGGCGAGCTCGAGCCCTATCTCGGTGCGCGGGTCGGCGAAGAGCCGCTCGTGGCCGCCTTCACGGCGAAGGGGCTCGGCGAGCGGTTGGAGGGACGGCGCGCACCGCTGAAGGCGGCGCTGCTCGACCAGCGCGACGCTCGCCGGGCTCGGGAACATCTACGTCGACGAGGCGCTCTGGTACGCGAAGCTGCATCCGCTGCGGCCGGCCGGCTCGCTCGACCGCGATGAGCTGCGACGGCTGCACCGCGCGATCCGGAAGGCGCTCGAGCTCGGGATCGCCCGCCAGGGCTCGACGCTCACCGACTACCGGCTGCCGGACGGCTCGACGGGGTCGATGCAGAAGGAGTTCCGCGCCTACGGCCGCACCGACGAGCCGTGCGACCGCTGCGGGACGCCGCTCGTGAAGACGCGCGTCGGCGGGCGGGGCACCTGGTACTGCCCGCACTGTCAGGTGCTCTGAGTCAGGCGGCGAGCTGCTCGTCGAGCGCGCCGGACTTGTCCAGGCGCCAGAGCTCGGTGTAGCCGCCGATCGGCGTCCCGTCGATCAGGATCTGCGGGACCGTCCAGCCGCCGGTCAGATCGAAGAGGTGGCGGCGGAAGTTCGGATCGTCGTCGAGCGAGATCTCCTCGTACGCAACTCCCTTGTCGTCGAGCAGCGCTTTGGCGCGAACGCAGTAGCCGCACCAGCGCGTCGAGTAGATCCGAATCCGGCTCACACAGCTACAACGCAGGCAGCGGGCCGTTCGTTCCCGTCGGGTGCCGGCTCTAGACTCGGACGATGGCTCGCACCTACAGGACCGAGGCGGTCGTGCTGCGCTCGTTTCGGCTCGGCGAGGCCGATCGCGTCCTGCACGTGTACACGGCCGACCGCGGCCGGGTCGGCGCGGTCGCGAAGGGCGTGCGCAAGACGAAGTCGCGCTTCGGCGCCCGCCTCGAGCCCCTCTCGCACGTCGAGCTGATGCTGCACCAGGGCTCGGGCGAGCTCCAGACGGTGACCGGCGCCGACCTGCGCTCGTCGCACCACGAGGCGCGCGAGGATCCGTACCGGCTCTCGGTCGGCCTGATCGGCGCCGAGGCGATGCTGCGGCTCTTCACCGAGCAGGAGGCGAACGAGCGCGCCTTCATGGCGCTCACGCGCTTTCTCGACCGGCTCGACGCGATTCCGTCCCGCGCACCCGCCCGCCCGGCGCTCGACCCGCTCGTGCTCAGCTTCCAGCTGAAGCTGCTCTGGCTCTCGGGCTACATGCCGCACCTGGAGAGCTGCGTCGAGTGCGGCGCGGTCGAGGGCCTCCTCGGCTATCAGCCCGCAGCGGGCGGCGCTGTCTGCCGCGACTGTGGCCCGGGCTCGATCGCGCTCTCGCCCGAAGGACTGCGGGGGATTCGAACGCTGGTCGGGACGCCGCTCGCCGATGCGCACGACGCCGGCCTCACCGAGCGGGGCGCCCGGGACGCGCTCGCGCTCGTGACCGCGTCGTACGAGCACCAGGGCGGCTTCCGCCTGCGGACGCTCTCGGCGTGAAGCGGACGCTCGCACACGGCTACGAGCTCGACGACGACGCGGAGCGGATCGATCGTGTCGCCGTGCACCGCTTCATCTCCGAGGAGTCGTACTGGGCGCCGGGGCGCGCCCGCGAGGCGATGGACGGGCTGATCGAGCGCGCGGCCCGGAACGTCGGCCTGTACGCGCCGGACGGGGGCCAGGTCGGCTACTCCCGCACGGTCGACGCGTTGGACGCGGGGCTCGTCTACCTCGCCGACGTCTACGTGCTCGACGAGCATCGCGGCCGCGGGCTCGGGGTGGAGCTCGTCCGGTTCACGGTCGACGAAGGGCCGTTCGTCGCCCGCCGCTGGGTCCTGCACACCTCGGACGCGCACGGCCTCTACGAGAAGTTCGGCTTCGCGCCGGGCGAGCGGCTGCTCGAACGGCCCAGCCCTAGGAAGTCTTAGGCGAGCGCCAGTCGGCGGCGAGCTGCTCGGCGAGCTTCGTGCGCACGCCGCCGATCGGCAGCCGCTCCTGCTCGAGCGAGTCGCGGTCGCGCAGCGTGACGGTGTCGTCTTCGAGCGTCTGCTCGTCGATCGTCAGCCCCCACGGCGTGCCGATCTCGTCCTGGCGGCGGTAGCGCCGGCCGATCGCGCCGCCGTCGTCGTACTCGACGCTGAAGTGCCGCCGCAGCTCCTCGTAGAGCCCGCGCGCCTTCTCGACCATCGCCGTGTCCTTGCCGATCAGGGGCAGCACCGCCGCCTTGACCGGCGCGAGCTGCGGATGCAGGCGCAAGACCGTCCGCTCCCGCTCGCCGACGACCTCCTCGTCGTACGCGTCGATCATGAACGTGAGCATCGAGCGGTTGACGCCGAGCGCAGGCTCGATCACGTACGGCACGAAGCGCTCGCCGGTGCTCTCCTCGAACCACTCGAGCTTCGTCCCGGACGCCTCCGTGTGCTGCGTCAGGTCGAAGTCGCCGCGGTTCGCGATCCCCTCGAGCTCCGACCAGCCGATCGGGAAGAGGTACTCGATGTCGCTCGTCGCGCTGGAGTAGTGCGAGAGCTCGTCGGCGTCGTGCGGGCGCACACGCAGGTGGCTGTCGCGGACGCCGTAGCGCTTGTGCCAGTTCAGCCGCTCCTCGACCCAGTACCGGTACCACTCGTCGGCCTCCGCCGGCGGCACGAAGAACTCCATCTCCATCTGCTCGAACTCGAGCGTCCGAAAGATGAAGTTCCCCGGCGTGATCTCGTTCCGGAACGACTTGCCGACCTGAGCGATCCCGAACGGCGGCTTCCGGCGTGCGATCTGGGCCACGTTCTTGAAGTTGATGAAGATGCCCTGCGCCGTCTCCGGGCGCAGGTAGACGTCGACGCCGGTCTCCTCGAGCGCGCCGACCCGCGTCTGGAACATCAGGTTGAACTGGCGCGGCTCGGTCAGGTCGCAGTCGGGCGTCTCGCCGGGCTTCTTGCTCGGCCGTTTCCCGCACTGCTCCGGGTCGAGATGGTCGGCGCGGAAGCGCTGCTTGCACGTCCTGCAGTCGACGAGCGGGTCGCTGAAGCCGCTGACGTGGCCGGATGCCTCCCAGACCCTGGGGTGGAGGATGATCGAGGAGTCGAGCGCGACGATGTCGTCCCGCTCGCGCACCATCGCCTCGAGCCAGCGCGCCTTGACGTTGTCCTTCAGCAAGACGCCGTAGTGGCCGTAGTCGTACGAGCTCCCGAGGCCGCCGTAGATCTCCGAGGACGGGAAGACGAAGCCGCGCCGCTTCGACAGTGAGACGATCTTGTCCATGGTGACCGCGTCGGTGCTCACGAGTGGGCAGAGGCTAGCCTCTGCACGGTGATGGCCGCGCGCGAGCCCGTCGAGCTCCACATCGTCTCGGACTCCACCGGCGAGACGGCCGCCCGTCTCGTGGCGGCGCTCGAGGCCCAGTTCCCCGAGCAGCCGTTCGAGGAGGTCCGGCACCCGCAGATCCAGACGCTGGATGACCTGCGGCTCGCCGTCAGTCGTGCCAAGGGCCGTCCGGCGGTGATGGTCTACACGCTCGTCGACCGCGAGATGCGCGAGACCATGCGGGCGCTCTGCCGCAGCGCCCGCGTCCACTACTGCGACCTGCTCGGGCACCCGATCGACTCGATCGCGAAGGTCTCGGGCATGGCCGCGCAGATGACCCCCGGCGCGCGCCCGCCGCTCAACTCGGCGTACTTCAAGCGGATGGAGGCGATCGAGTTCGCGGTCAAGTTCGACGACGGCGTCGGCAGCGGCCTCGCGGAGGCGGATGTGGTGCTCGTCGGCGTCTCCCGCACCTCGAAGACGCCGCTCTCGATCTACCTCGGCTACCTCGGCCAGAAGGCTGCGAACGTGCCGATCGTGAAGGGGATCAAGCCGCCGCCCGAGCTCTTCGAGATCGACGCGCTCAAGATCGTCGGCTTGACCATCGACGCCGAGCGGCTCGCCGAGATCCGCACCGCCCGCGCGCGGGGGATGGGCGGCAAGAACCGCCAGTACGCCGAGATGGTCGAGATCTACGACGAGCTCGAGGAGGCCGCCGCGCTGCACCGCCGCCTCGGCTGCCCCGTGATCGACGTCACCGGCCTCTCGATCGAGGAGACGGCCCATCGCGTCGTCCGGCTCGTCGACCGGCGCCGGCAGGAAGCGCATGCCTGAGAAGCCGCCCGTGCCGCTGTGGCGGTGGGGGCTGTGGTGGACGATCCTCGGCGCCGCGGTCTTCGTCTTCTACGTCCTGCTGACGCCGATCTGGCTGGGGTTGCGTGCCGCCGCGTGGGCGGCCGAGTGGAGGTCGCGCAGGCGACGGACTTGACAAACGTTCCCGTGTTTGGTCAACTGGCTTAGTCATATGCCTAAGACAGGAGGGGAACGATGACGCAGTTCAACCTCGTATTCGAGGCACGGCCATGAGGCGCCTTGGACTCGCACTCGGTCTCGCCGCGGCGCTGGCGGCGGCGTTCGCGATCGCGCTCGAGTCGCAGTCGGCGGCGGGCAGCTCGTCCCCGCGCAGGGCTGAGCACAACCATGCCGCCAACGCGAAGCAGGAGCGGTATCTCTACGTCACCACGCTCGCGAAGAGCGCCGACGACCCCGACTTCATCGCCGTGATCGGCGCAGACCCGCGCTATGCCGACTTCGGTCGGATCGTGAACCGCGTCGACATGCCGAAGGCCGGCGACGAGCTCCATCACTTCGGCTACTCGCCCGACCAGAAGCGCCTGATCGTCCCAGGCCTGTTCTCGAACCGCGTTCACGTCTTCGACGTGAAGGGAGGCGGGAAGAACCTGCGGCTGCGCGCGCTGAACGAGGATCTCGTCGCCGACAGCGGCTACGTCGTCCCTCACGGCGTCATGGCGATGCACGGGAAGGTCATCGCCCCGATGATCGGAGCCGCAACCGACTCGACGACGCCGGGCGGCCTCGTCGAGCTCGACGACAAGACCGGCGAGTTCGTGCGCTACTTCGGCCCGGGGCCGGCGCGCGGGCCGGGACTGGCGCCGAAGTACATGTACGACTTCGCGATGCTGCACGAAGCGAACCGGGGGATCAGCACTGCGTTCGGGCCGCCAGCGCTGTGCGGCGGAGGTGTCGACCCGACGTGCCTCGGCGACGAGGTCGCCGTGTGGGACCTCAAGCGGGAGAAAGTGATCCAGACTGCCGACCTGGGCGCGAACAACGGCGCGCTCATGGTCCGCTTCGTCACGTCGCGCGGTGTCCGTCGCGCGTTCATCAACATGCCCGGGACGAGCTCCGTCTGGCTCGCCGACGACGACGACCACAACGGCGTCTTCGACTTCCAGCAGGTGCTCGGGCCGGACGACGACCTGTTGATTCCGGCCGACCTCCTGCTCTCCTACGACGGCCGCTACATGTACGTGACGAACTGGTTCGGGAACACGGTGCAGCAGTTCGACATCAGCGACCCGTTCGAGCCGAAGCTCAACTCGACCGTCTCCCTGCCTCACCCGAACATGCTCCGGCTGAGCAGGGATAACCAGCGGCTCTACGTCACGAACTCCCTGCTCACGACGTGGGACGACGACACGCGCTTCGGCCCGGCCCGCAACGACGAGTACGGGCTCTGGCGCCTCGACGTCGACCGGAAGACCGGGAAGCTGAAGTCGATCACGCCCGACGCCAGCGCCTGGGTCAGCTTCGAAAACGTCCGCAAGAAGACGACGACGGGGGCGGCCGGGCCTCACATGATGCTCTTCGACCCCAGCGTCAAGCTCGGGCCGGGGGAGCACTGACGAAGCGCCTGTCCACGACCTTAAGGAGGCCGAGACGCCATGCAGCACGAACACGACAGACCTGCGTCGTTCCACCGCTCCCCGCAGGACGCGATGACGGCGCCGAAGGAGGAGTTCCTCTACCTCGCCTGCCTGCACGAGGGCACGGGCGTCGACCGGCCGGACTTCCTCGCCGTCGTCGACGCGGAGGAAGGCCGGATCGTTCACGAGCTGCCGATGCCGAACGTCGGCGACGAGCTGCACCACTTCGGCTGGAATCGCTGCTCGTCCGCCTGCCACGGCCCCGACCGCTCGCACCTGGTCGTGCCCGGCTTCCGCTCGTCGCGGTTTCACATCGTCAACGTCGCAGACGACCCGCGCCGGCCGTGGATCGAGAAGGTGATCGAGCCGGACGAGGTGATCGCTGCGACCGGCTACACGCGGCCGCACACCGTGCACTGCATGCCCGGCGACAACATCGTCGTCGCCATGCTCGGTGACGCCGACGGCAACGGTTCAGGCGGCTTCGCCGTCCTCGACGCGAAGACGTTCGAGGTGAAGGGCCGCTGGGAGAACGGCGGCGCGCGGCCGCCGCTCAACTACGACTTCTGGTACCAGCCGCGCAAGAACATCCTCGTCTCGTCGGAGTTCGGCGAGCCGAACGCATACGAGCCGGGCTTCGACCTCGCCGATGTCGGCGCCGGCAGATACGGGCAGCGGATCCACTTCTGGGATCTCGAACGGCGGACGCTGGAGCAGACGGTCGACCTCGGCGAGAAGGGGCTCGTGCCGCTCGAGATCCGCTGGCAGCACGACCCCGACTCCGAGCAGGGCTTCGTCGGCGCGGCGCTCTCCAGCGTCATGTTCCGCTTCCACCGCGAGAACGGCTCGTGGGCGGCCGATCCGGTGATCGAGGTCGAGAGCGTCGAGCTGGCGGGATGGCCATTCCCCGTTCCGGGGCTGATCACCGACCTCGTGCTCTCGATGGACGACCGGTTCCTCTACTTCGCGAACTGGTTGCACGGCGACATCCGCCAGTACGACGTCTCCGACCCCGCGCGGCCGAAGCTGACGGGGCAGCTCTGGCTCGGCGGTGTGCTGGGGAAGCCGAGCGACGGGCCGCGGCAGCTGAGCGGCGGCCCGAACATGCTCCAGCTCTCGTACGACGGCCGCCGCCTGTACGTGTCCAACTCGCTCTACTCGACCTGGGACAACCAGTTCTATCCGGAGCTGCAGTCCTGGCTCCTCCGGATCGACTGCGACCCGAACGGGGGCATGCAGGTCGACCCCGACTTCTTCGTCGACTTCTCCGACCGCCCGGACGGTCCGGCGCGCGCGCACGAGGTGCGCCTCCAGGGCGGGGACTGCACGACGGAGATCTTCCAGTGATCGTCGCCCATCACCTGGTCGAGGGCCTGGTGCCGGCGCTCGTGGCGGGCGCGACGAGCGGTCCGCTCCTGCTCGTGGCGGTGCGCGCGCGCCTCGGCAGCCGCGCTGGACGCCGACGCTCGATTCGAGCGCGACGACGCGCGAGAATGAGCCGGACGTGAGCGAGCCGGCACCGAAGTCCACAGCTCGCTCCGCCGCGGAGGACTCCCTCCTCGATGCGGCGGAGCGGCTGCTCGTCGAGATCGGCTACGCCCGGATCACAACGCGGCGGCTCGCCGAGGAGGCGGGCGTCAACCATGGCCTCGTCCACTACTACTTCGGCTCGAACGAGAGCCTGCTCGTGCGGGCACTCGAGCGGTTCACCGAGCGCCTGATCGAGCGGCAGCGCGAGCTCTACGCCGCCGACATGCCCTTCGTGGAGAAGTGGCGCACGGCGATGCGCTACCTCGTGGCCGAGGACCGCACCTACGAGAAGGTCTGGCTCGAGCTGCAGGCGATGGCCTGGAACGACGCCGGGCTTCGCGACCGGCTCGCGCGCGTGAACGCGGAATGGCGCGCCGTCCTGACCGATGCCTTCCGTGAGCCGCACCGCGAGCTCGGGGTCGAGATGCCGCTCGAAGCGCTCGTCTCCCTCGTGATCACGTTCAATGTCGGGATCATGGTCGAGCGCCTGGGCGGAATCGACACCGGGCACGCGGAGCTCCTGGACTGGATCGACGGATGGCTGTCGAGCTGACCACCGAGCGCGCCGCGATCGTCGCGACGGTGCTCGACTACTTCGAGGGCTGGTTCGACGGCGACGCCGAACGGATGGAGCGTGCTCTCCACCCTGCGCTCGCGAAGCGGTCGCTCGGACAGGTTGCGTCCGCAGGCGCGCAACTACGAGGCGTCACGAAGGAGCAGATGGTGGCGTGGACGGCGGCGGGCGAAGGGAGAGCGGTCGACCACGGGGCCGGACGGCGAATCGACGTGACCTTGGTCGACGTCCACGGGAACATCGCCAGCGTCGTCGTCGACTCGAACGTCTATCGCGAGTACCTTCATCTCGTTCGGACGGACGATGGCTGGAGGATCGTCAACGCGCTATGGCACTTCACGTAGCACCGGCGCACGAGCAGACGCGAGCGCGCTACCCGGACGACTCCGGGTACGTCGAGCGCGATGGCGTGCGCGTCTTCTACGAGGTCTACGGCTCGGGCGAGCCGACCTTCCTGCTGCTGCCGACGTGGTCGATCATCCACTCGCGGCAGTGGAAGGGGCAGATCCCGTTCCTCGCGCGCGAGCACCGCGTCGTCACGTTCGACGGCCGCGGCAACGGGCGCTCCGACCGTCCGACCCTGTCCGAGGCATACGACGAGCGCGAGTTCGCGCTGGACGCGCTCGCGGTGCTGGACGCGACCGCGACCGACCGCGCCGTCATCGTCGGGTACTCGCTCGGCGCGCCCCGGGGGCTGATCCTCGCGGCTGAGCAGCCGGAGCGCGTCGCGGGCGCGGTCTTCATCGGCCCTGCCTACTCGGGTGGCGGCGAGCCGCTGCCGGAGCGGGTGATGCCGTGGGAAGACGAGCTCGACACCGACGAGGGGTGGGCGAAGTACAACCGGCACTACTGGCTGCGGGACTACCGCGGCTTCCTCGAGTTCTTCTTCGGGAAGATCTTCCGCGAGCGGCACTCGACGAAGCAGATCGAGGACTGCGTCGGCTGGGGGCTCGAGACGACGGCCGGGACGCTCATCGCCGCGCACTACGGCGCGAAGCCGGAGCCCGACGAGGCGCGTGAGCTCGCGGGCCGTGTCCGCTGTCCGGTACTGGTGCTCCACGGCGCCGAAGACGCGATCGCGTCGCATACGCGCGGGCGCGCTCTCGCCGAGCACACGGGCGGCGACCTCGTCCTGCTCGAAGGGTCCGGACACGCGCCGCACGCGCGGGATCCCGTGTTCTTCAACCTCCTGCTGCGCGACTTCGCGCGGAGGCTCGCGTGACCGTCGTCGCGGAACCGCACGAGCAGACCCGCGCCCGCTACCCGGACGAGGAGGGCTACGTCGAGCGCGATGGCGTCCGCGTCTTCTACGAGGTCTACGGCTCGGGCGAGCCGACGATCCTGCTCCTCCCGACGTGGGCGCTCATCCACTCGCGCCACTGGAAGTTGCAGATCCCGTGCCTCGCACGGCACTGCCGTGTCGTCACGTTCGACGGGCGCGGGAACGGCCGCTCCGACCGCCCGCAGGGCGCCGAGGCGTACACGATTCGCGAGTTCGCTGCCGACACGCTCGCGGTGATGGACGCGACCGCGACGGAGCGCGCCGTCCTCGTCGGCGTGTCGTGCGCGGCGCTCTGGGGCGTCGTGCTCGCCGCGGAGCATCCGGAGCGCGTCGCCGGCGCCGCGTTCATCGGGTCGGCCGTCCCGCTGGCGCCGCCGCTGCCCGAGCGCACTGTCCACGCTTTTGACGAGCGGCTCGACACCGACGAAGGCTGGGCGAAGTACAACATTCACCACTGGCTGCGGGACTATCGGGACTTCCTCGACTTCTTCATCGGGAAGTGCTTCACGGAGCCGCACTCGACGAAGCCGATCGAGGACGCCGTCGGCTGGGCGCTCGAGACGACCCCCGAAGTGCTCGCGGACCACGACGCCGGCATCGACCGGCCGATCGGTGGTGACTTCAGGGAGCTCTGCGGGGGCGTTCGCTGTCCGGTGCTCGTCATCCACGGCGACGAGGACGCGCTCCACTCGCACGCGCGTGGCGTGGCGCTCGCCGAGGCGACGGGCGGGCAGCTCGTCACGCTCCAGGGCTCCGGGCACTTTCCGCAGGCGCGGGATCCGGTGGCGATCAACCTGCTCGTTCAAGAGTTCGTGAAGGGGCTGTCGTGATCGCGGTCGCGGAAACGCGCGAGCAATCACGCGCCCGCTACCCGGACGAGGAGGGGTACGTCGAGCGCAACGGCGTCCGGGTGTTCTACGAGGTCTACGGCGACGCGCCGACGACGTTCCTGCTCTTCCCGACCTCCCCGATCTCCCACTCGCGGCTGTGGAAGGGGCAGATCCCGTACCTGTCGCGCTACTTCCGCGTGGTGGTGTTCGATCCGCGCGGGAACGGGAAGTCGGACCGGCCGGGCGACGCCGAGGCGTATTCGTACTGGGAGGTGATGAAGGACGGCCGCGCTGTCCTCGAGGCGACCGGCGCGGAGACGGCGCTCCTGGGCGGGCTCTGCGACGGCGGCGGCTACGCGCTCATGCTCGCCGCGACGGATCCCGCAGTCGCGCTCGGCGTGGCCGCGATCTCGCCGTCCGTCCCGCGGCTCACGCCGGGGCATCCGAACTACCGCCGCTATCCGTCCACCGAGCCGCTCGACACCGACGAGGGCTGGGCCAAGTGGAACGTCGACTACTGGCGGCGCGACTTCCGCGGGTTCCTCGAGTTCTTCTTCTCGCAGCAGCTCCCCGAGCCGCACTCGACGAAGCAGATCGAGGACTGCGTCAAGTGGGGGCTCGACGGAGGCGTGGAGTCACTCGTCCTCGCCGACGAGGAGGCACCGCCGCCGTTCGCGAGCGCGGAGGAGGCACGCGATCTCGTCGCACGCGTTCGGTGCCCGGTGCTCGTCATCCACGGCGAGCTCGACAACTGCCAGACGCGCGAGCGCGCGCTCGCGGTGGCGGAGCTCACGGGCGGGACGTTCGTCGGGCTCGAAGGCGCGGGGCACATGCCGACGGCGCGTCACCCCGTGAAGGTGAACGGCCTGCTGAAGGACTTCGCCGACTCGGTCGCTCCGCCGGCACCGAAGGCGAAGACGTGGACGCGCGCCCTCAGCCGCAAGCGGCGGGCGCTCTACGTCTCGTCGCCGATCGGGCTGGGGCACGCGCGCCGCGACGTCGCGATCGCGAAGGAGCTCCGCAACCTCCACCCAGACCTCGAGATCGACTGGCTGGCGCAGCATCCGGTCACTGCGGTGCTCGAGGCCGAGGGCGAGCGGATCCATCCGGCGAGCGCGCTGCTCGCGAACGAGTCGACACACATCGAGAGCGAGTCGGCCGAGCACGACCTGCACGCCTTCCAGGCGATCCGGCGCATGGACGAGATCCTCGTCGCCAACTTCATGCTCTTCCTCGACCTCGTCCGCGAGGAGAACTACGACCTCTGGATCGGCGACGAGGCCTGGGAGGTCGACTACTTCCTGCACGAGAACCCGGAGCTGAAGTCGGCGGCCTACGTGTGGCTGACGGACTTCGTCGGCTGGCTGCCGATGGACGACGGCGGTGAGCACGAGGCATTCCTGACCACCGACTACAACGCCGAGATGATCGAGCACATCGCCCGCTTCCCCAGGATCCGCGACCGGGCCGTCTTCGTCGGCAACCCCGATGACGTCGTCCCCAACTCGTTCGGGAACGGTCTCCCGGGGATCCGCGACTGGACCGAGCAGCACTACGACTTCTCCGGCTACGTGACCGGGTTCGAGCCCGTCGCCGACCGCGAGAAGCTGCGCGCCGAGCTCGGCTACAAGCCCGGGGAGCTGGTCTGCATCGTCACCGTCGGCGGGTCGGGCGTCGGCGGGCACCTCCTGCGTCGCGTGGTGGAGGCGTTTCCCCAGGCCAAGGCGCTCGTGCCCGAGCTGCGGATGATCGTCGTCGCCGGGCCGAGGATCGATCCGGCCACGCTGCCCGACGTGCCGGGGCTCGAGATCCGCGCGTACGTGCACGAGCTCTACCGCCACCTCGCTGCCTGCGACCTCGCCGTCGTCCAGGGCGGCCTGACGACCTCGATGGAGCTGACCGCGAACGGACGGCCGTTCCTCTACTTCCCGCTGCGTCACCACTTCGAGCAGAACTTTCACGTCCATCACCGGCTCGAGCGCTACGGCGCCGGCCGCCGGATGGACTTCGAGACCGACGGGCCGGCGGAGATCGCAACCGCGATCGCCGAAGAGATCGGCCGTGAGGTCGACTACCGACCGGTCGAGACCGACGGCGCGGCGCGTGCGGCCGCTCTCATCGCCGAGCTTCTGTAGTCGAACGCTCCAACCATGCGTCGACCTCGCGCGGCGAGCGGAGGCGGACGACGTTGTAGGGGGCGAGCTCGGTCGGATAGACCCGCCGGCGGCGAAAGTGCTGGCGAAACGCGAAGAGGATCAGGGAGTCGCGACTGAAGAAGGCGTTGCGCATCGTCTCCCGGTTGTCGTTCCAGAGGGTCTCGCGTCCGCGGATCCGGCGCCAGGTTCGCCGCACCAGGCGAGGCAGCCAGACCCGGATCGGCTGATCCAGCCAGACGACGACATCGGCGTTGCGGAGCACGAGATCTCCCAGCTTGCCGCGGTAGGTCCCGTCCACGACCCAGCCTTCGCCCGCGAGGATCGGCTCGACGATCCGCCGCAGCTCGTCGTTCGGAGTCTCGACCCAGTTCGGCCCGTGCACGAGGGCGTCCATCTCGACGAAGGGCACGTCGAGCCGTCGCGCCAGCTCGCGGCCGAGCGTCGTCTTGCCGTTGCCGCTCGCGCTCGCACTCACGGCGACGCGCCTCACAGCAGGCGCGTGTCCAGCGGCTCCTCGCCGTCGGCCGTGACGCGATAACCGCGGGCGCCGTCTCGCTGGCTGACGACCTCGCGCAGCTCGGTGCCCTCGAAGTGGAAGGCCGCGTCGTCGTCGGCGGCGTAGCCCGGAGCGAGCGTGCCGTCGCGCACGAGGCGCGTGTACGTCGGCCGACGCTCCGGCTCGCCGTCGTAGTGCGGGCAGAAGCTGCCTGGGAGCAGGCCGAGGCCGCCTCCGAGCGCGCGCAGCGTCGGCCCGAACGAGTCGGTGACCGAGTCCTCGAACCAGCAGTTCGCGCCCGCGCTCATGCCGCCGACGACGGCGCCGCGCTCCCAGGCCTCGCGCAGCGCCCGATCGAGCCCGTGCACGCGCCAGATCGCGAGCATGTTGGCGGTGTTGCCGCCGCCGACGTAGATCACGTCCTGCTTCGCGATGTGCGCGGCGGGATCCTCGGGCATCCCGAACAGCTCGAGGTGGCTCGGCGCGACAGGGGCGGTCACGGAACGCGTCGTAGAAAGCGTCGACGCGCTCGGGTTGGTGGGCCGACGCAGTGCCGAGGTAGCAGACGTTCGGCCGGCGTCGAGGCCGGTGAGCCCGAGCATGAAGTCCTCGATCGCAGAGTCTCGGCTGAGCAGGGCTCCGCCGCCCATGGCGAGGATGTGTCCGCTCACGCGGGCGAGTGTAGATTCCCCGCGCACATGCGCTACGTCTACGACTTCGACGAGGAGACGACCGGCGGCCGCGAGCTGCTCGGCGGCAAGGGAATCGGCCTCGCGGAGATGACGGCGCTCGGCGTCCCGGTACCGGCCGGCTTCACGATCACCACCGACGCCTGCCGCGCCTACATGGCTTCGGACGGCGAGCTGCCCGAAGGGCTCGAGGCGGAGGTCGCGGAGCACATCGCGTCGCTCGAGCGGAAGGCGGACAAGCGCTTCGGCGATCCGGACGATCCGCTGCTCGTCTCCGTCCGGTCGGGCGCGGCCGTGTCGATGCCCGGGATGATGGACACGATCCTCAACCTCGGCCTCAACGACGCGGCCGTCGCCGGCCTGGCGAAGACGACGGGCAACGAGCGCTTCGCGTACGACTCCTACCGGCGGCTGATCCAGATGTACGGGGAGGTCGTCGACGGGGTCGAGGCGCACCGGTTCGAGCAGCCGCTGACGGACCTGAAGGCCGCGCGCGGCGTGAAGCAGGACGTCGAGCTGACGGCGGCGGACCTGGGCGAGCTGATCGAGACCTTCAAGCGGATCTACGGGGACGAGACCGGGTCGCCGTTCCCGCAGGATGCTCGCGCCCAGCTGGAGAAGGCGGTGCGGGCCGTCTTCGACTCGTGGGACTCGCCCCGAGCGCAGGTCTACCGGCGCACCTACGAGATCGCCGACGATCTCGGCACCGCCGTCAACGTCGTGCAGATGGTCTTCGGCAACAAGGGCGACAGCTCCGGCACCGGCGTCTGCTTCACGCGCGACCCGTCGACCGGCGAGAGCCGCCTCTACGGCGAGTTCCTCCAGAACGCCCAGGGGGAGGACGTCGTCGCCGGGATCCGCACGCCCGAGCCGATCGAGCGGATGCGAGAGCTGCTGCCCGAGGCGTACCAGCAGCTGCTCGACACGATCCGCCGGCTCGAGGAGCACTACCGCGACATGCAGGACATCGAGTTCACGGTCGAGGAGAGCAAGCTCTTCCTGCTTCAGACCCGGTCGGCGAAGCGGACGGCTGCCGCAGCGCTGCGAGCCGCAGTCGAGATGGTCGACGAAGGGATGATCTCGAAGGAGGAGGCGGTCGCCCGGATCGACCCCGCCCAGCTCGACCAGCTGCTGCACCCGATGATCGATCCGTCCGCCGAGGTCGAGGTGGTCGCCAAAGGACTGAACGCCTCACCGGGCGCGGCGTCGGGCGCGATCGTCTTCGACGCCGACACCGCCGAGGAGCGCGGCAAGGCGGGGGAGAGCGTCATCCTCGTCCGCTGGGAGACGACCCCGGACGACTTTCACGGGATGGTGCAGGCGGCCGGGATCCTGACCGCCCATGGCGGCCTCACGTCACACGCGGCGGTCGTTGCGCGCGGGATGGGGACGCCCTGCGTCACCGGCTGCGAGGCGCTGCACGTCGACGTGCGCGCGAAGACCGCGCGCCTCTCGGGTCACGAGCTGAACGAAGGCGACACGATCACGATCAACGGGGGGACCGGCGAGGTGATCATCGGCTCGGTGCCGCTCGTGCCGCCGCAGATCAACGACGACTTCTCGGCGATCCTCGAGTGGGCGGACGGGATCCGGACGCTGAAGGTGCGCACGAACGCCGACACCCCCGAGGACTCGGCCAAGGCGCGCGAGTTCGGCGCCGAGGGGATCGGGCTCTGCCGGACCGAGCACATGTTCGCGGACGCCGACCGGCTCGGCCTGATGCGCGAGATGATCCTCGCCGCCGACGAGGACGGCCGCCGGTCGGCGCTCGACCGCCTGCTGCCGATCCAGCAGGAGGACTTCGAGGGGATCTTCGAGGCGATGGCCGGCCTGCCGGTGACGATCCGCCTGCTCGACTGGCCGCTGCACGAGTTCCTGCCACCGCTCGACGAGGAGCAGGACGAGCGGATGCGAGAACGGATCCGCTCGTTGCACGAGTCGAACCCGATGCTCGGCTGGCGCGCGTGCCGGCTGGGGCTCTTCTTCCCCGAGATCTACGAGATGCAGGTGCGGGCGATCGTGCGGGCGGCGATCGCCGTGCGCGAGCGGGGCGGCCAGCCGCCGCTGGTCGAGATCATGCACCCGCTCGTCGGCTTCGGCGAGGAGCTCCGGCGGCTGCGCGAGCTGACCGTGCGCGTCGCTGCGGAGGAGGGCGAGCTCGAGTACCTGGTCGGGACGATGATCGAGCTTCCGCGCGCGTGCATCCGCGCCGACGAGATCGCCGAGCACGCCGACTTCTTCTCCTTCGGCACGAACGACTTGACCCAGACAGCGCTCGGCCTCTCCCGCGACGACGCCGGCCGCTTTCTCTCGCACTACCTCGAAACGGGCATCCTCGAGCGAGACCCGTTCGAGACGATCGACCAGGACGGGGTCGGCGACCTGATGCAGATCGCGGTCGAGCGCGGTCGCCGGACGCGCGACGACATCAAGCTCGGGATCTGCGGCGAGCACGGCGGCGAGCCGAAATCGGTCGCGTTCTGCCACCGGCTCGGGCTCGACTACGTCTCGTGCTCGCCCTACCGCGTGCCGCTGGCGCGGCTCGCGGCTGCCCAGGCCGCACTGGCCGAGCAGGGCACCGTCGCGGTCGCCATCGGCGGCTAGGCGCTAGGCGTAGCCGCGGACTTTCCAGTACGCGACGGCGACGCTGAGCAGGCCGATCGCGACCAGGCTGGCGATCGAGACGATGTCGATCCGGCTGTACACGGCACTCCGCTTGCCGAATTGCGAGAGCGCGAGAATCGCGAGCGCCCCGCCGGCAAGGCCGCCGAGATGCCCGCCGATCGAGATCCCCGGCACGGCGAACGTGAAAGCGAGGTTGACGACGAGCAGGGTGATCGCGCTGCCGCCGAGCACGTAGGTCTTCTGGCGCTCGAGCACGATCGCGGCGCCGAGGATCCCGAAGATCGCACCGGACGCGCCCACCGTCACCGCGGTCGGATTCGCGATCAACGCACCCGCCGAGCCGGCCAGCCCCGCGACGAGGTAGAGCAGGAGATACCGGAGCGGCCCGAGCCAGTCCTCGAGCGGCCGGCCGATCCACCAGAGCGCGAGCATGTTCAGCCCGAGGTGGATCGGTCCGTAGTGAAGGAAGGCGGCGGTGATCAGCCGGTACCACTCACCCTGCGCGACCAGCGGCCCGTAGAGGGCGCCGTGCTCGAAGATCCAGCCGGAGTTGGCGTTCAGACTCGCGCCGCCGGCGAGCTGCAGCAGGTAGATGCCGACGTTGATCCCGATCAGCGTCGTCGTGACGATGCCCGGGTATCGCGTCGAGCGGCGCTGCACCCCTTGCACCACCCGAGCGGCTCCGCGAGCCTGGCCGGAATGGTCGGGGCAGCGGATCCCGACCGGGCCGAACGTCATGCAATCCGGGCAGATCGGCCGGCCGCACTCCGAGCACGAGACACCCGTCTCGCGGTCCGGGTGCCGGTAGCACCTTTGGAGCTCGGCCATCGCAATTAGCGTACCCACGTGCGTGTTCATGTCGCCTTCACACCCGACGAGGCGGCCGCGGCTCCGACGGGGATCGTGATCGACGTCCTGCGCGCGACCTCCACCATCGCCCAGGCGCTCGCCGCGGGCTACCGGCGCGTGCTCTGCGTCGCTGAGATCGAGGAGGCGCGTGCGCTCCGGGCCGAGCTCGCGGACAGCGTCGTCGGCGGCGAGCGGGACGCGATCCGGATCGAAGGCTTCGACGTCGGCGCGTCGCCGCGGGAGTTCCTCGACCCCCGAGCGGAGACGCTGATCCTCTCGACGACGAACGGGACGCGCACGATCGTCAGCGCGTCCGAGTGCTGCGACGAGGTGCTGATCGGCAGCCTGCTCAATCTCGACGCGGTCGCGGCGGCGGCGCGCGAGCGTGGGGAGGACGTGGCGATCCTCTGTGCGGGGTACAAGGGCGCCTTCGCGCTCGACGACGCCTACTGCGCCGGCCGGTTCGTGCAGCTGCTCGGGCGGCGAGAGGACGGACGCCGCCGTCGCGGCGGACGTGATCGCCGGCGCCTACCCGACGCCGCTCGACGGTCTCAACGCTCGCACGTACGGGCCGCCCGGGCTCGAAGAGGACATCGCCTTCTGCGCCCGGGAGAGCGTGCTCGACGTCGTGCCGCGACTCGCGGGGATGCAAGGTCCGGCTGCCGAGATCTCGCTCTAGCGATTCGCGTCGTTGTCGAGCCACTTCCCGGACATGCGCGACCAGAACTCCGGCTGCGGCTTGAAGCCGAGCGACTCGTAGAGCGCCTGCGCGTCGTCTGTCTGCAGCCCGACGTGCTGGCCGGGAACCGCATCGATCAGCAGGCGCATCAGCTCGGAGGCGATGCCTTGCCGCCGGTGGGACGACGCGGTCCAGACGTCGAGCGACGTACGCGTTGCAGACACCGTCTGAGAGCAGCCGGGCCATGCCGACGACACGCCGGCCATCACGTGCGATGGCAACGTGCTGCGACTGCTCGAACGAACGCCTGAGTGCCTCCGCCGACCGTCCGTTGTCGAAATCGTCGGCGGCGAGGTCGGCCTTCGCCTGAGCCCAGTCGATTCCCTCGAGCGAGGCGTCGATCCGAACCGGCACGGTACCCGAGTCTAGGCGGCGACAGGAAGAAGCATGCGGAAGGTCGAGCCCTCGCCGGGGACGGTGTCGACCTCGATGCGCCCGCCGCTCTGGCTGACGAAGCCGTACGCGGTCGCGAGACCCAGGCCGGTGCCCTTGCCCGTGCTCCTTCGTCGTGAAGAAGGGCTCGAAGACCCGGTTGCGGGTGTTCTCGTCCATGCCGGTGCCGGTGTCGCAGACCTCGATCGAGACGAACGGCCCGCTCTCCAGTTCGACGGTGCTCGTCGTGATCGTCAGGCAGCCGCCGGTAGGCATCGCGTCGCGGCCGTTGAGAGCGAAGTTGAGGACGACCTGCGCGAGCTGATCCGGATCGGTCTCGACCGGGGCGAGCGTCTCCGCGAGGGATGTCGTGAGTGTGACATCGGCTCCGAGCGTCCTGGTGAGCATGCTCTCGAGCCCGCGGACGACCTCGTTCACGTCGAGCCGCTGGGGGAGCAGCACCTGCTTGCGGCTGAACGTCAGCAGTTGCCGCGTCAGCGCCGCGGCGTGGGCCGCGGCCTTCCGAACCTGATCGACGTCGTCGGCACGCGAGTCGCCCTCGTCGAAGGAGGCCGCGAGCAGCTCCGCGTAGCCGGAGATCGCCGTGAGCATGTTGTTGAAGTCGTGGGCGATCCCGCCTGCGAGCTGGCCGACGGCCTCCATCTTCTGCGACTGTCGTAGCTGCTCCTCGAGCTGCTTCTGCTCGGTGATGTCGAGGAGAAAGCCCTGGTGGCACACGATCTCGCCGGCGGTGTTGCGCACCGGAATCGTCTGGTCGAGCACCCAGACGACGCGGCCGTCCCGCGCGATGAACCGGAACTCGCTGCGCGTCGGGATGCCTTGCTCGCGTGCGTCCCGGGCGAGTGCCTGCACGCGCTCGCGATCGGCGGGATGAACGCCGTCGTGCGCGAGCTCGGGGTTCAAGCCCCACTCTTCGGCTGTGTAGCCGAGCAGCGATTCGACCTGCGGGCTCATGTACATGGAGGTGAACGGCTCGTCGATGCTGTTCATGTACGTGACGAGCGGAATGTTCTCGATCAGCGACCGGTAGCGCGCCTCCGCGGCGATGAGCTCGGTCTCCGCGGTCACGGTCTCGCTGATGTCACGGAGGAAGCCGACGAACGACGGCGGGTCGCCGTCGACCCTGGTGCTGGTCAGTTCGACCGGGAAAAAGGAGCCGTCCGAGCGCATTGCCGTCAGCCGCAGGCGCTGCCCGAGGATGGCCACCTCGCCGGTCTCGACGTGATGTCGGAGACCCTCGGTGTGGGCTTCTCGGAACTCCGGCGGGATGATCAGGTCGCACAGTCGCCGCCCGATCGCGTCCTCGCGGCGGTAGCCGAAGGTCCGCTCCGCGGCCGGGTTGAACTCGCTGACGATTCCTTCGGCGTCCATTGCGACGATGCAGTCCAGCGCCGACTCGACGATCGCGTGCCGTTCCTCGGCCTGGAGTGCGGCAGCGGCGATGATCGTGCGCAGTCCGATCTCAGTCGTCACGGCAGCCGCGAGTCCCTCGGCGATCTCGATCTGAGCCGGGCTCCACTCCCGTGGATGGCGGTCGACCGTGCACAGCACGCCGACCACCTCGCCAGTCGCCGTCGTCAGCGGCACGCCCAGAAACGCGCCGAAGCCGAGCTCATGGAGCGTGGCTTCGTCACGGGCGAGCGGATGGATGTACGTGTCGGGGGCGACGAGGCGGTTCCCCGAAGAGACGATGTGCCGGCAGATCGTCTCGGACAACGGCAGCCGCTCTCCGGCTGGGATCTCGGGTACGCCTGCGCTACCGGCGAAGACGATCTCGTCCACGTCCCGGTCGGCCAGCGCCACGAACGCGCCCGAGCTCTGAACGGCTTTCGCCGCGAGCCGGGCGAGCCGGTCGAAGGTCTCGTCCTGGCCGAGGGAGGCCGGTTCCTGGAGCGCCGTCGCCACGGCCAGGTGATCGGCCGCGACCGAGAGGGTTTGACAGGAACACCTGTTCGGGTATAGAACATACGTTCCCATGATCGCCTGCTTGCTTATCCCCGGTTTCGAGCTGCGAGCGGCGTTGCGTGGGAAGCCGAGGCTGGCGCTCGAGCCGGCCGCGCTCGCCCCGCTGCCGGGCACGGAGCCGCTCGTCGGCCCGGTCACCGCCGCGGCCGAGCTCGCCGGGGTGCAGCCGGGCATGCGGCTGGGCGAGGCGCTCGCAACGAGCCCGCGACTCGTGCTCGTCGAGCAGGATCCCGCGGCGGTCGAGCGCGAGTGGGAGGGAGTGCTGCGACGGCTCGAGGACTCGGGCTTCGCGGTCGACCCCGAGGAGCCGGGCTGCGTCTACTTCGAGACGAAGGGCGTCGAGCGGCTGTACGGAGGCTTGGAGGCGGCGCTCGAGCGGGCGCTCGCCTCCGTCGGAACTGCCTGGGACCCACGCGCGGGCGCTGCGCAGCGCCGGTTTGCCGCCCTTGCGGCGGCGAGCGTCGCGCGTCCCGGGCAGGCACTTGTCGTCTCGGCAGGGAAGGAGGAGGGGTTCCTCGCACCCTTGCCTCTCTCGCTCCTGCCGCTCCCGGCCGACCGTTACGCGGAGCTCGAAGGGCTCGGTGTGCGCCGCTTGGGGGAGTTGGCCGCGCTGCCCGGAGGGGCGGTCGCGGAGCGGCTCGGTCGGGAGGGACGGCAAGCTTGGTCGCTGGCGCGAGGCGGCGAGAGCGGCCGCGTCCGGGGGCGGCGTGCTGCGGCCGAGCTCGCCGAGGCGCTCGAGTTCCCGGAGGCGGTCGGGAACGAGTTGACGCTGCGGCGCGCATTCGGCTCGCTGCTCGACCGTTTGCTCGCACGTCCCGAGCGGGTGGGGCGGCCGTTCCGCAAGATCGCGCTCTCGGCGCGGCTCGTCGGCGGCGGCTCCTGGCGGCGAACGGTGACGCTGCGCGACCCGACGGCCGAACGGCAGCGCCTGCGTGCTGCGCTCGGCCCCAAGCTGCTCGAGATCCCGGCACCGGTCCTCGAGCTGCGCCTGGAGGCCGTCGAGCTCTCGGAATCGCGCGGAGAGCAGCTCGAGCTGGTCAAGCCGGTGGGCGACGAGCTGAACGCACGTCTGAGCGACGGCCTGCGCCAGGTGCGCGCGAGCACCGGCTCGGGCTCCGTCGTCGCCGTCGTGGAGGTGGCACCGTGGTCGCGGATTCCCGAAGCCAGGGCGCTGTTCGTTCCGCGGGACGAATAAATCAACCGCGGCCGGCGCTGGTCGAGGCCAGCCCGGTCGGCGTGCCCGTGCAGGTGAACCGCGAAGCGGTCGCGCTCGTCCGCGAGGAGTGGCGTGTCGTCGACCGCTGGTGGACGGAGGATCCGCTCGACCGCCGCTACTTCGACGTCGTGCTCGAGTCGGGGCAGAACGCGTGCGTCTTCCGCGACGAGGAAGCCGGCTGCTGGTTCAGCCAACGGGCTTGAGCGCGTGCTGGGCGAACGACTCCCATTCCTCCGCGTGCCCCGCCGGCACGACCACCCATTCCTTGAAGGGCTGGTTCTTGCCGGACGGGTCGAAGAGATGCGCTCCGTCGAGCGCGAGCGCCCGTGCGTGCGCGTCGGGATCGGGCAGCTTGAACACCATCGCGCCGCGCGTGAAGCCGGCGACCATCTTCCCGCTTCGTTTCACGCAGGGCATGCCCATCATCTGCGAAAGCTCGACGTCGTCGTGCCGGGCGCAGAGGTCGTCGACGAGCTCGTCGTGCCGCTGCCGGGCGTCCACCTAGACGGCCTTCTGGTCGAACGCCGCACGTGCCGCGGCGAGCTCGTCCTCGTTCCGGGCTGCGAGGAGCGCGCGGGTGAAGTCGCCGAAGCCGCGGCTCGGCGTGTGCACGTTGACGTACCGCGCCGGCTCCGCGCCGGCCGGCGCGAACGTGTGCGGCACGTTCGGCGGCACCTGCACCCACGAGCCGGCAGTCGCTCGGATCTCCTCGCCGCCCGCCGTGAACGAGAGCTCGCCCGCGAGCACGTAGAAGCTCTCGATGTGCCGCTCGTGCACGTGCAGCGGCGGCGTCGGTGCGTCGCCGCCGGGGGCGCTCGTCACGTCCACGATCGCGATCTCGTCCACGTCGACGAGCAAGGCGACGCGCAGCCCCGGCTTGTCGAAGAGCACCTCGCCCGTTCCGACGTACGCGTCCGCCAGCGGCCGACCGCCGTCCTCGGGCGGATCGAACGAGTCGAACCCTTGCGCCTCGCCCCGGATGTATGCCGCGAAGCCGCCGCCCGGTGCGTGGAAGTTGAGGTACTTCACGTCGGCGTCGCTCGCGTTCCTGAAGCCGTGGACGACGAGCGGCGGTGCGAGCGCGAGCGTGCCGGCAGGGAGCACGCGCTCCTCGCGCTCGGGGCCGACCAGGAGCGTCAGCTCGCCTGCGAGCACGTAGAAGAGATCGGAGTGGCGGCGATGGACATGCGCGCTGGCGCCGTCGCGGTAGGGGCCGAAACGCGTCCAGGTCGCGCACAGCTGGTCGCGGTCGCAGAGGATCTCGACCCGCCGCTCCGCCGAGTCGCCGACGACCTCGCCCTCGCCCGGCACTAGGTGGATGGGATGGCCTACGTCGAGCTCCATTGCCATTCAGCCTATTCATTTCTGGACGGTGCCTCGCACCCTGAGGAGCTGGCGCTGCGGGCGGCGGAGCTGGGCTACGAGGCGATCGCGCTCACCGACCACGAGGGCGTCTTCGGCTCGCTCGAGCTCGCGCAGGCGGCGAAGCTCGCCGGCGTCCGTGCGATCACCGGCGCCGAAGTCACGCTAGTCGGCGGCGCGCACGTGACGCTGCTCGTCGAGTCGTCGCAGGGATACTCGAACCTCTGCCGCCTCCTGACCGCGGCGCACGCGCACACACGGCCGAAGGAAGGCGAGCTGCTGCCGCCGGCGCTCGAGCCGGCCCTGCTCGCGGAGCTGAACGAGGGGCTCGTCTGCCTCTCCGGCTGTGCCCGCCAGGGACTCGGCGTGCGTGACCCCAACGCCGCCGTCGAGCTCGCCCGTGCCTTCGGGCCGGAGCGCTTCTACGTCGAGCTGCAGCGGCCGTTCGAGCGCGGTGACATGCACCGAAACGCGCTCCTGCGCGACCTCGCGGCCCATGCGAGCGTGCAGACCGTCGTCACCGGCAACGTCCACGCGCACAGCCTGCGCCGGACCGCGCTCCAGGACGTGCTCGTGGCGATTCGCAACCACTCCTCGCTCGAGTCGTGCGAGCGTGAGCGGCGCGGCAACCGCGAGAGCATCCTGCGCGCACCGGCGGAGATGCTCGAGCTCTTTCCCGACGACCGCGACGCCGTCCTGCGCACGGCCGAGGTCGCCGCCAGGCTCGAGTTCGACCTGACGCAGGAGCTCGGCTACCGCTATCCCGACTTCTCCGACGGCGCCATGCCCGCGATCAGGCAGCTCGCCCAGGTGTGCGACGACGCGTTCTCGGAGCGCTACCCGCCAAGTAACAGACTGTTACTACGTCAGGCTCGCGCGCGGCTCGAGCAGGAGCTGCGCCTGATCGACGAGCTCGGGCTCGCCGGCTTCTTCCTCCTCCACTGGGAGGTGCTGGAGCTGGCGCGGGAGATCGCGAACGGGATTCGCGGGCCGGGCTCGCCGCGCCGCTGGCTGCCGCCGGGCAGAGGGCGGGGCTCGTCGGTCGGATCGATCGTCTGCTACCTGACCGGCCTCTCGCACGTCGACCCGGTCGCGCAGAACCTCTCGCTCGGGCGCTTCCTCAACCGCGAGCTGATGTCGGTGCCGGACATCGACCTCGACTTCCCGCGCGACATCCGCGAGCAGCTGATCATCGGCGTCACCGAGCGCTACGGGCGCGAGCACGCGTCGCTGGTCGCGAGCTTCTCCACCTATCGCTCCCGCGGCGCGATCCGCGACGTCGGCAAGGCGCTCGGGCTGCCGTTTGCCGAGCTGGAGCGAATCTCGCGCGTCTCGGACGGCTGGAACGCGACGAAGATCGCGGACGAGCTCGCGCTGCTGCCGGAGGCGGAGCAGCGAATGCTCTCGCCGCGCTGGCGCGCCTTCGCGGAGCTGACGCGAGAGATCGCGGGCCTGCCGCGGCACATCTCGCAGCACCCGGGCGGGATGGTGATCTCGTCGCGGCCGCTGATCGAGCTCGTGCCCGTGCAGCCGGCGGCGATGACGGGGCGGCAGCTCTGCCAGTGGGACAAGGACTCGTGCTCCGACGCGGGCTTCCTCAAGATCGACCTGCTCGGACTCGGGATGCTCTCGGCGGTCGAGGACTGCGTCGAGCAGATCGCCGAGGTCTACGGCGAGCCGATCGACCTCTCGCGGATCCCGCTCGACGACCGGGCGGTCTATGCGGAGATCCAGAAGGCGGACACGATCGGCGACTTCCAGATCGAGAGCCGCGCCCAGATGCAGAGCCTGCTGCGGACGAAGCCGGAGAACCTCGACGACCTGACCGTGCAGGTGGCGCTCGTGCGGCCGGGGCCGATCCAGGGCAAGGCCGTGCACCCCTACATCGACGCCCGCGAGCGGCTGCGGGTCGATCCCGCGTACGTGCCCCCGGTCGACCACGAACTGTTGCGCGAGCCGCTCCGCGACACGCACGGCGTCGTCGTCTTCCAGGACCAGGTGCTCGACGTGGCGATGGCGCTCGCCGGCTTCACGATCGGCGAGGCGGAAGGGTTGCGGCGG
Source organism: uncultured Gaiellaceae bacterium (assembly GCA_963820565.1). GTDB lineage: Bacteria > Actinomycetota > Thermoleophilia > Gaiellales > Gaiellaceae > Gaiellasilicea. The sequence continues at coordinate 243,390 of CAWGAD010000003.1, read as the reverse complement.
GCGATGAGCCGGAAGCGAAGCGAGGAGGCGATCGAGGCGTTCCGGGAACGGTTCATTCACGGAGCCGCCGAGAACGGCGTCGACGCGGAGACCGCTGACCGTGTCTACGACAAGCTCGCGGCCTTCTCCGGCTTCGGCTTCCCGAAGTCGCACGCGGCCGCGTTCGGCCTGCTCGCCTACCAGTCGGCCTGGCTCCGCCATCACTATCCGGCCGAGTTCCTCTGCTCGCTCCTGAACGCGCAGCCGATGGGCTTTTACCCGCCGTCCTCTCTCGTTCGAGACGCGCAGCGGCGCGGGGTGGAGGTCCGTCCTCCGGACGTCAACCTCAGCGAGGTGTTCTGCACGTGGGAAGAAAGCGCGGTGCGGATGGGGCTGAAGTACGTGAAGTCGGTCGGCGAGGACGACGCCGACGCTGTCGTCGCCGAGCGGGAGGCGAACGGGCCGTTCGCGGACGTGGGCGACCTGGCCCGACGCGTGCCCCTCGATGCTCGCGAGCTGGAGGCGCTCCTCCGCAGCGGCGCGTGCGACCGCTGGGGGAAGCGGCGCGACCTGCTCTGGGAGCTCGGCCTCGTGACGCGGCCGCAAACCGTGCCCGGGTCAAAAAGAATGGCGAGCACAAGCAGCTCTCGCTCGACTCGAGCCCACGGTTGCCACGCCTGAGCTGCGCGACCTGACCGCGTGGGAGCGAATGCTCGCCGACTACGCGTCGACGAGCGTCTCGATCGACGTCCACCCGCTGACGCTGCTCCGCTCGCATCTGCCGGCCGACGTGCTCCCGAGCGACCGGCTGAACGAGGCGCCGCACCGCAGCCGCGTCGCGTTCGCGGGCATGGCGGTTGCGCGCCAGCGGCCGACGACCGCGCACGGAATCGTCTTCATGCTGCTCGAGGACGAGCTCGGCCAGGTGAATCTGATCGTCTCGCCGGAGCTCTACGAGCGAAACCGTGCCGTCGTCCGCGGCGAGCCGCTCCTACTCGTCCGAGGCCGCTTCGAGCGGATCAAGGAGAACCGGAACATCGTCGTCGACTCGCTCGAGAGCCTGGGTCCGCTGGCGCGGAAGCTCGCGAGCGCCGATGTCGGCGCCTCGCTGCCGTCGGCGCATCACTTCGGCCACCGGTGATCACTTCCCGGCTTCGGCCAGCGCCTTCTCGAGCAGGAGCGCGGTGTTGATCAGCCCGATGTGCGAGAACGCCTGGGGGAAGTTCCCGACGAGCCGCTTGCGAGTGGGGTCGTACTCCTCCGAGAGCAAGCCGAGGTCGTTCCGGAGTGCGAGCAGCCGCTCGAACATCTGGTGAGCCTCATCGAGCTCACCGAGCAGAACGAGGTTGTCCACGAACCAGAACGAGCAGAGGAAGAACGCGCCCTCGCCCGGCGGCAGCCCGTCCACCGACTCGGCGTCGGGGTCATGCCGGTAGCGCTGGACGAAGCCGTCGACGAGGAGCTCTCGCCGGACCGCTTCGAGCGTGCCGCGGACGCGGGGGTCTTCGGCGGGCAGGAAGCCGAAGAGCGGAATCGTCAGCAGGCTGGCGTCGACCCGCTTCGAGCCGTAGTACTGGACGAACGAGCCGAGCTCCTCGTCGTAGCCGCGCTCGAGCACCTCCGCCCGGATCTCGTCGCGAACCGCACGCCAGCGGTCGACGGCCCCGTCGCGGCCGAACTCCTCGACGGCCTTGACGCCGCGGTCCATCGCCACCCACGCCATCACCTTCGAGTGCGTGAAGTGGCGCTGCGGGCCTCGCACCTCCCAGATCCCTTCGTCGGGCTCGCGCCAGCGGCGCTCCAGGTCGGAGAGGAGCACACGCTGGATCGCCCACGACTGGTCGTCCGGGGCGATGTGCCGCCGCCGCGCCTGGTGCAGCACGTCCATCACCTCGCCGTAGACGTCGAGCTGAAACTGGTTGCTGGCGTTGTTCCCGACCCGGACCGGCCGTGAGTTCTCGTAGCCGGCGAGCCAGGGCAGCTCGTACTCGGTCAGGTGCCGCTCTCCGGCGGGGCCGTACATGATCTGGAGGTCGTCGGGGTCGCCGGCGATCGCGCGCAGCAGCCAGGCACGCCACGCCACCGCCTCCTCGTTGAAGCCGCTCTCGAGGAGCGCGTCGAGCGCGAACGTTGCGTCCCGGAGCCAGCAGTAGCGGTAGTCCCAGTTGCGAACCCCGCCGAGCTGCTCCGGGAGCGATGTCGTCGGTGCGGCGACGATGCCCCCGGTCGGGCGGTAGGTCAGCGCTTTCAGCACCACCAGCGATTGCATGACCGCGTCGTCCCAGCGGCCGCGGTGCGTGCAGCTGTCGAGCCATTCCGCCCAGAACGAGCACGTGTCCTCGAACGCCGTGCTCCGGGTCGACCGGATCCGGGAGCTTGTAGTGCGACGGAAACCAGGTGAGCACGAACGACTCCTTCTGGCCCGCTTCGACCCGGAACTCGGCGACGCTGCGGAGGTTGACCCCCCGGATCGGGACGGTCGAGCGGACGGCCACGGCGTCGGGCCCGGCGATCGCGACCCGGGTCTCGTCGTCGACCCGTTGCACCCAGGGCACGATCGAGCCGTAGCCGAAGCGGAGCACGAGCTCCATCCGCATCGGCACGACTCCTTCGAGGCACTCGACGATCCGCACGACGTCCGGCTCCTCGCCGCGCGGCGGCATGAAGTCGGTGACGCGGACGACGCCGTCAGCGCAGTGGAAGTCGAGCTCGTGCACGAGCGTGCGGTCCCGGTAGCGGCGTTCGGTGCGCTCGACGTCGCAGTCGGGAGCGATCAGCCAGCGACCGTCCCACTCGTTTCCGAGCAACCCCGCGAAGCAGGCGGCCGAGTCGAAGCGAGGGAAGCAGAGCCAGTCGATCGAGCCGTTGCGCCCGACGAGCGCCGCCGTCTGGAGATCCCCGATCAAGCCGTAGTCCTCGATCAGCATCAGAGCCCTCCGACCAGCGAGCCGAACCGCTTGCGGGCGGCGCGGTCGAACGCCTGCTCGTACGCGTCCGTCGCCTCCTCGTCCAGGGTCGCCGCGTAGGTGTCGCGCAACTCGGCGAGGTTGTCCCGGATCGACTCGAGAACGAGCTGGAAGTCGCCGTAGGCGTCTTCGGCGTTCTCGCGCGCAGCCTCCTCGTACTGGAGCTCCGCCGCCGCGGCCTCCCGTAGGAGCTCTGCCTCGTCCTCGGCGAAGAGATCGAGCTGCCGGCGGACGAGGTCGCCGAAGCGGTCGCGCCGGAAGATCACCGAAGCTCGCGGTAGAGGGCGAGGTGCGCTGCGGCGGCAGCGTCCCAGGTCAGCTCGTCGCGCGCGCGTCGGGCGCCTGCCTGCGCCTCGGCGAGCGCGGACGCATCGTCGAGCAGCTCGCGCACTGCGTTGCCCAGTGCCTCGACGTCGTCGGGCGGCACGACGCGTCCGGCGCCGTACGCCGCCACCGTCTCGCCGAGCCCCCCGACGTCGTAGACGACCGCCGGGACGCCTGCGCCCAGCGCTTGCAGCAGGGCGCCGCTCTGGTCGAGCTCGGCGCGGTACGGGAAGACCGCAACGGTCGCCTCGCCGAGCGCGCGCTCGAGCTCCGGAAGCCGAGAGATAGCCGAGCCGGAGCTCTGCTCCGTCGAGCGGCGGCAGCGGGCCGACCGCGTCCCCGGCGACCAGCAGCCGGGCGTCGGCGTGCCGGGCGGCCTCGACGGCGTGCTCGATCTGCTTGTACGGCCGGATCATCCCGAGCGCGAGCACGGTACGCCCGTCGCCGGCGTTTGGCGGGTCGCTGGGTGAGACGGGGTGGGGGATGACACGGAGCTTCTCCTCCGGGACGCCGAAGGCGGCTAGCGTCTCACGCCCACGCTGCGAGTGGACGACGATGCGCTCGAAGCGGCGGAACATTCGCTGCCAGAGCGCCGTCTTGTGAGCGGTTCGCCGTGGGAGTAGGTCGTGCGCGGTGAGGACGAGCGGTGCCCGGTGGCGGAGCAGCCATGCGTCCAGCTCGGGCGCCGCCAGCCACTGCACGTGCACCACGTCTGCCAGCGGTCGCCGCCAGCCGGGCCAGCCCGAGCGGGTGCTCCGCAGCCTTGAGCGGCACCCGCAGCCGCGAACGGCCGAAGAGCCGCGACGAGAGCGGGTAGAAGAGCTCGCGCCGCCGGTAGCCCTCCGGGCGCCGGTACGTCGCCGAAGCGAAATCGCGACGTCACCAGCTCCACGTCCGCTCCCGCCCGTGCAAGCGCGGCCGCAAGCTCGTGGTCGTAGGTCGGCGTGAAGGCGGGTGGATCGGCGACGACGACGCGCACGCTCGTAGGCTAATGCGCGTGATCGTGCGGAGCTGGAATCTCTTCCACGGAAACACGGTCCCGCCCGACCGGCACAACCACGTCGAGCAGATGATCAGGCTGGCAACCGAGGACGGCCCGGCGGTGCTCTGCCTGCAGGAGGTCCCGCTGTGGGCACTGAAGCGGTTGCCGCTCTGGAGCGGAATGACCGTTCGCCACGTCGTCACCACCCGGGCGCCGCTCGGCGCCTGGCTCGGGGGTGTGATCACCCGCCTGCACAACGGGTTCTTCCGCTCGGCGCTCTCGGGCCAGGCCAATGCGATCCTGCTGGCGCCCGGGCTGGAGCCGCTCGAGCACCGCACCCTCCGGATCGACGACAAGCGGCGCGAGCAGCGCTGGTGCCAGGCCGTGCGCCTCGAGGAGCTCACGGTCGGCAACCTGCACGCGTCGAACGACTTCCGGCGCCCGGAGGTCCCGGCTGCGGAGATCGTCCGCGCCGAGGCGTTCGTCACCAACGTGTCTGGCGGGCTCCCGTCCGTCCTCGCCGGGGACTTCAACCTGCGGTCCGAGCACCTGCGCGAGCTGCCGGGCTGGTCGGCGCTCGGGCCTGGAATCGACCATGTACTCGTGCGCAAGCTGACCGCCTCGTCGCTCGAGGTGTGGCCGCCCGAGCGGCGCCGTCATGATGGCGCCGTGCTCTCCGACCACGCGCCCGTCGAGGTGAGGATCGGGTGACGCACGCCGAGGCGCGAGCGCTCTTCCCGGTGCTGGAGCGGCTTGCCTACCTGAACGCAGGCACGTTCGGGCCACTGGCCAAGGCGACTGTGGACGCGCTGGAGGCGCAGCTTGCGACGGAGCTCGCGAACGGCCGCTTCGGCAAGGAGTACTTCGAGCACATGCTCGGCCTCCGCGAGGAGGTGCGCCGGGCGCTGGGAAGCCTCGTCGGCGTCGCGCCGGAGCAGGTGGCGATCACCGGCTCGACGACGGACGGCTGCAACATCGTCCTCGCCGGCCTCGACCTCCAGCCGGAGGACGAGATCGTCACGACGCGCGAGGAGCACTTCGGGCTGATCGGACCGGTCTACGCGAGCGGCGCCCGTGTTGTCGTCGTCGACGCAGACCCGGATGCGATCCGCGCTGCCGTCGACCCGCGCACGCGGCTCCTCGCGCTCTCACAGGTGCTCTGGACGACCGGGCGCGTCCTTCCGGTGAAGGAGCTGCGAGAGGAGACGGGCGTGCCGGTCCTGGTCGACGGAGCACAGTCCGTGGGCGCGATCCCGGTCGCTGCGGCGGGGATGGACTTCCTGACGATCTCCGGGCAGAAGTGGCTCTGCGGCCCCGACTCCACCGGCGCGCTCGTCGTCGCCGATCCCGAGGCCCTGCGCGTTGCCCGGCCGAGCTACTTCTCGCAGAAGGCGTACGAGCCGACCGGCGAGTTCGAGCCCGCAGCTGGAGCGGCGCGCTTCGATCCCGGGCTGGATCTCCACCGCGAGCCTCGCGGGCCTCGTCACCGCGCTCGAGCTGCCGCCGGACTGGCGCTTCGAGCGGGCGGCCGAGCAGACCGCGCGGTGCCGGGAGCTGCTCGCGCCGCACGTGGACGTCGTCGAGGGCGGTGCGACGCTGGTCGCCTTCCGCGCCGAAGATCCGCCGGCTGTGGTCGCCCAGCTCGCCGAGGCGGGCGTCGTCGTCCGTGAGCTGCCGGGGACCGGGCTCGTCCGCGCCTCGTGCGGCTGGTGGACGAGCGACGAGGATCTGGACCGGCTCGTTGCCGGCTTAGTGGCCGCCTGACGGCAGGCCGAGCTCCTTCGAGATCGGCTGCAGCGCGGCGACGACGTTCGCGATGTGCTCGTCGAGCTCGACGCCGATCAGCTCGGCGCCGGCGTAGACCTCGTCGCGGTGAACCCCCGCCGCGAACGACGGCTGCTTCAGCTTCTTCTTCACGGACTTGGGCTCCAAGCCCTCGAGGCCGGTCGGGCGAACCAGCCCGCACGCGTGCACGAACCCCGAAATCTCGTCGCACGCGAAGAGCGTCTTCTTCAGCATCGTGTCGCGCGGCATCGCGAGGTGCTCGGCGTGGGAGAGAACCGCCTCGATCACCACCTCCGGATAGCCCTCCTCGCGCAGGATCGGCGCCCCGTCCTGCGGGTGCTGGTCGAGCGTAGGGTGGATCTCGTAGTCGAAGTCGTGCAGCAGCGCCGTGATGCCCCAGAGCTCCTCGTCCTCGCCGAAGCGGCGGGCATACGAGCGCGTCGAGGCCTCGACCGCGAGCGCGTGCCGGAGCAGCGATTCGCTCTTCGTGTACTCCGTCAGTGTCGTCCCAGGCCCGGTCTCGCGTTAGCTCCATGAGACGATTACAGTACCCGGCCACGCTGCACCTCTTCCAACCATGATCTCTACGCTCTCAACCGGAATGAAGGCCTTCGTGATCGAAGGCGGCCGCCCGCTCAGCGGGACGATTCAGGCCGCGGGAAACAAGAACGGCGCGCTGCCGATCCTCGCCGCCTGCGTGCTCGCGACCGAGCCGGTGCAGCTGGCGAACGTGCCGCGCATCCGCGACGTCCAGACGATGATCGAGCTGTTGCTCGACATCGGCGCCGACGTCGAGTGGACCGGCGAGAACGACGTTCGGGTCGATACCGGCAACGTCAACAAGACCGAGCTCGACGAGGAGCTCTGCCGCCGGATCCGGGCTTCGTTCCTGCTCGCCGGGCCGTTGCTCGCCCGCTTCGGCCGCGCCGTCGTGCCGCCGCCGGGTGGCGATGTGATCGGCCGCCGCCGCCTCGACCCGCACATCCACGGGCTCGCCGAGCTGGGCGTGGAGATCGAGATCAACGGCCGCTTCGAGATGAGCGCTCCCGCGCTGCGCGGCAAGCACGTCTTCCTCGACGAAGCGAGCGTGATGGCGACCGAGAACGTCGTCATGGCCGCCGTGCTCGCGCAAGGCGAGACCGTGATCGGCAATGCCGCGTGCGAGCCGCACGTCCAGGACCTCTGCCGCTTCCTCGTCTCGCTGGGCGCGCAGATCGAGGGGATCGAGTCCAATGTGCTGCACATCCACGGCGTCGAACGGCTCGGCGGCGGCGAGTGGCGCGTCGCGCCGGAGCACATCGAGGTCGGCAGCTTCATCGGGCTGGCCGCCGCCACCGGCAGCGACATCACGATCGAGCACGTCGAGCCGCGCGACCTGATCTCGATCATGCCCGCCTTCGAGCGACTGGGCGTCCACGTCGAGATCGGCGAATCGACCGTGCGCGTCCCGCCGGGGCAGCACCTGCTGGTGCAGGACGACCTCGGCGGCCAGATCCCGAAGATCGAGGACGGCCCGTGGCCCGCGTTCCCGGCCGACCTCACCTCGATCGCGGTCGTGACGGCGACTCAGGCGCGCGGAACGGTGCTCGTCTTCGAGAAGATGTTCGAGAGCCGCCTGTTCTTCGTCGACAAGCTCGTCGCGATGGGCGCGCGGATCATCCTCTGCGACCCACACCGCGCCGTGATCACCGGTCCCGCCCGCCTCTACGGCGAGCGACTGACGAGTCCCGACATCCGCGCCGGAATGGCGATGCTGATCGCGGCCCTCTGTGCCGAAGGGATCTCGACGATCGGGAACATCGGTGAGATCGATCGCGGCTACGAGCGGATCGACGAGCGCCTGCGCAACCTCGGCGCCAGCATCGAGCGCGTCGACGCCTGATCAGCGAACGACGAGGTTGACCGGCGAGCTCGTCGCCGGCGCGATCTCATCCGTGCCGAGGTAGCGGGCCCGGACGCGGTACGAGCCTGCGCCGAGGGCGTAGCGCCAGACCGCACGACCGGTGCCGTCTGTCACAGCCGTCGCAACGCGCGACCAGCGGCTGCCGCCGAAGTTCTCGAGCACGACGGTTCGGGCACGTTCGGCGCCGTCGCGACCTGAGACCGCGAGCTTCGCGGCGAGCGCGATGCGCCGCACACCCTGGAGACGCGACGCCTTCAAGCTGATCCGCGCAGGTGCGCGGCGTAGCGACACCGTCCACGGCGCCGACACGGCAATGACCGCGCCGGCGGCATCGACGGCGGTGATCGTGAAGCTGTAGACGCTGCCGGGAGCGAGCGTGAACGCAGCGGTCGTGGCCGCCGTGCCGGGCGTGAGCACGCGCTGGCCGCCGCCGTTTCGCCGCATGGAGACCGTGTAACCCGCCACTGGGAGCGAGGCGGTCCAGGAGAGCTCGACTCGAGACCCGTTTCGCCGGCCGTCGAGCCGGAGCGGCACGACCGGCAACTGTTGCGCGTGCGCGACCGCCGCGGCCACGTCGAGCACGCCGTACCCGAGCTCCGTCGACCAGGCGCCCTTCCCGGAGGCCGTCTGCTCGAGAACCGAGGCGACTTCGCCCGCGCGCAAAGACGGGTTCGCGGCCCAGACGAGCGCGGCGGCTCCCGCGACCTGTGGCGCCGCGAACGACGTGCCGCTGCCGAAGCCGTAGAGGCCGCCCAGCGAGCCGGGGAGAGAGATCCGCGGATACCGCGACGCAGGCGCGCCCGAGGAGATCGCGCTGAACACGTCCTCGCCGGGTGCGGCGAGCGACAGGTGGGTTCCGGTGCTCGAGAACGGGGCGCGGCTCCCCTCGCGGTTGGACGCCGCGACGGCGAGGCCGATTCCGCCGACTCCTCGTGAGCCGATCGGCTGCAGGAGTGCGGCCGGATACTCGACGGCGTTCCCCATCGTGAAGCTGTTGCCGACCGCAGCGACGAGCAGCACGCCTTTGGACACGGCGTAATCGATCGCTCGGCGCTCGGTCGACGACGTCGACGGGCCACCGAGGCTGAGGTTGATGATGCGGGCGCCGTGGTCGACGGCGTAGACGATCGCGGCCGCCTCCTCGACGTCGGTGAACGAGCCGGTCGAGCCTCCGGCCTGCACCACCATCAGCTTCGCCTCGGCGGCGACGCCGGCAATGCCCTCGCCGTTCGAGCCCGACCCGGCTGCCAGCGCGGCGACGAACGTGCCGTGGCCGTTCAGATCCGAGACGTCGCCGCTCCGCGAGCGGACGCTGTAGGCGGCCGGCGACTTCGCGGCGATGTCGGGTGCCTGCAGGTCGGCGCCGGTGTCGATCACGGCGATGGTGACTCCGGCGGCGGCCGCAGCGACGTCCGGCGGGACGACGTCGGCGTGAACGGCGGCGTACTGCCATTGCAGAGCCACGCCCGCGGAATCGGGAAGGAGCGCCGGTTCGACGAGCGAACGGCGCGGCGAGGTCCGCTCGATGCCGGTGATCCCGGGCTCGAACGCGAGCAGGGCGGCGTAGCGGTCGAGACTGCCTGACGGACGCAGCTCGACGACGCCCAGCGCCGGGATCCGCCGGACGACGGTCGCCGGCCTGCGTATGAGGGCTCGCGCAAGCGCCTGCTCGCCCGAATACGTGACGACGGCGGTCCCGTTCGGCCACGCGGATCGCGCCCCGTGATCGACTGCGGCGTTGCCCGAGGCGACGGTGACCAGAGCGGTCGCCGCGAAGGTGCCGAGTATGAGCTTGAGCCGCATCGTCAGGTCACGCAGGATCCGGAGGGAATCCGCCCTCGACTATCGTCCAATCGGCCGGAGAAGTGAACCCCTCGGAACGGGTACGCTCCGCGGCCATGAGCGCGCGAGTTGCGGCCGGCGGGGGAACGGCCAACGTCGGCACGGGCATCCCGGTGCTCGACCATCTGCTCGGGCTCCTGGCGCGAACAGGTCGTTTCGAGCTCGCTCTCGAGCTGCCGCCGGGCGACGCGGAGGCCGAGGTCGCGGACGCCGGCCGCGCGCTCGGAGAGGCGTTTGCGCCGCTGCTTCGCGCCGATGGCGCACTTGGGTACGGCTCGGCCTTCCTGCCGGCCGAGGAAGCACTCGCCCAGGTCGCGCTCGAGGTCTCGGACCGGCCGCTGGTCGCCAGCAACGTCGATCTGACCGAGGCGCGGGCCGGCGGGCTCGGCAGTGACCTGACCGCGCGCTTCCTCGATGCGTTCGCCGAGGCAGCCGGCCTGACACTGCACGTTCGCCTGGTCGACGGCGAGGACTCTCGGCACGTGCTGGAGGCCATCTTCAAGGCTCTCGGCGCAGCGCTCGCCCAGGCATCCGACCAGAAGGAGACATGAGTGGCAGAGAAGGAGATCGTCCGGACGGAACGCGCACCGGCGCCGTTCCAGGGAGCGCCCTACAACCAGGCGGTGAAGGTCGGCGGGCTCGTGTTCGTCGCGGGTCAGCTCGGCCTCGAGCCCGGCGCGAAAGAGATGGTCGGCCCGTCGATCGCCGAGCAGACCGAGCAGGTGATGCAGAACCTCAGCGCCATCCTGGAAGAAGCCGGCAGTGGGCTCGACAAGCTGGTGAAGACGACGGTCTTCCTGCAGAACCTGGACGACTTCGGCGGCATGAACGAGGTCTACGCCGCCCACGTCGGCGACCGCCCGCCCGCCCGCTCGACCATCGAGGTAGCGAAGCTCCCGTCGGGCGCCCTCGTCGAGATCGAGGCGATCGCCCACCTGTGACTTAGTAGCTCTGGGCCACAATGTCCCCCGTGTGGGACTCGGTCGCCGACTACGTGCACTCGCTCGGCCTCGACGCGTACCTCGTCGGCGGGGCGGTGCGCGACGAGCTGCTCGGGAAAACGCCACGCGAGCTCGACTTCGTCGTCCCGGGAGTCGGGTACGCCGAGCTCCGCGCGGCGCTCGAGCCGCACGGGAAGGTCGAGGACCTCGTCGTCGCCGATCAACGCGTCGGAGCCCGGCTGCTGCCGCGCGACCAGTCGGCGCGCGCGCTCCAGCCCTCCGGAATCGAGTTCACGCCGCCGCGCGTCGAGCGCTCGACGGGACCGGGGCGGCACGACTTCGAGATCGTCGCCGACGCCGGCATCTCGCTCGAGCAGGACATGGAGCGCCGCGACTTCACGATCAACGCGATCGCGAAGCGGCTCGAGACCGGCGAGCTGCTCGATCCGCTCGGCGGCCGGGCCGATCTCGAGCGGCGGATCCTGCGCACGACGAGCCCGACGAGCTTTCGCGACGACCCGCTGAGGATCGTTCGCGGCCTGCGCTTCGTCTCGCAGCTCGATGTCGATCCGGATGAGGACACGCTGCGGCAGATGCGCGAATGGGCGCCGCAGATCGAGCATGTCTCGGGCGAGCGGATCGGCGGCGGCCTCGCGGCAGACGGCATGGGGGAGCTGTCCAAGCTGCTGCTCGGCCCGCACCCCGCGAAGGCGCTGCGGCTGGCACGGGACACCGGCGTCCTCGTCCACGTGCTTCCCGAGATCGAGCCTGCGCTGGGGTTCGACCAGGAGAGCCGCTACCACGATCTTCCGCTCGACGAGCACGTCTTCCGGGTCGTCCAGGCGGCCGCGGATGCCGGCGCACCACTCGCGGTCCGTCTGGCCGCGCTCCTGCACGACCTCGGCAAGCCCGAGTCGGCGTGGCGCGGCCCCGACGGTCGCATGCACTTCTACGCCAACGCGGAGCTCGGCAAGCGCAGTCACGAGGAGATCGGCGCGGAACTGGCGACGTCGGCGCTCGTGCGGCTGCGCTACCCGGCCAGGCTCCGTCAGAAGGTGCGGCGCCTCGTTCGCGAGCACATGTTCGGCGTGCCCAACCCCGACGATGCCGCGAAGGCAAGGCGCTTCCTCCAGCGCCACGACGACGAGCTGTCCTTCGACCTCGTGGCACACAAGCGTGCCGATCTGCAGGGCAAGCGCGACCAGCCGAACGAGTCGGTGAGCGCGGAGGTGAACAAGCTGGAGCGGTTCCGGCAGACGCTCGTGCGCGAGCTCGAGCGGCCTCACCGGCGCGACCAGCTCGCCGTCGACGGCAACGACCTGATCGCCGCGGGCTGGACGCCCGGTCCGGAGTTCGGCGAAGCGCTCGACCATCTGCTCTCCTGCGTGATCGGCGACCCTGCGCTGAACACCAGGGAGTGGCTGCTCGCCGAGGCGGAGAGGATGCGGGGCGGATGATCCGCTGGGAGCCATCGGGGCCGTACGAGGTCGTCTTCTCGACGCGTGTCGGCGGCGTCAGCGAAGGGCCGTACGAGTCGCTCAATCTCGGCCGCCTGACCGGTGACGACGTCGACCGCGTGGACGAGAACCGCCGCCGTCTGTGCGCCGAGGTCGGCGCCGACGTCGAGCGGCTGGCCCTCAACCGCCAGATCCACTCGGCACGCGTGCATCGGGCGGAGGCGGGCTCGCTGCGGGCGGCCCGGCGACGGGCTCTGGACCGAGGAGCCCGACCTGCCGGTGCTCGCGATGACCGCGGACTGTCTCCCGATCGTCCTTGCGCGCGTCGACGGCGAGCGACCCGGAGTCGCCGTCCTCCATGCCGGCTGGCGCGGTCTTCTCGCGGGCATCGTCGCGGAGGGCGTCCAGACGCTCGGCGGCCGGGTCCAGGCCGTCATCGGCCCTGCGATCGGGCCGTGCTGCTACGAGGTCGGCCCCGAGGTGGCAGAGCCCTTCGCGGCGACGATGGGCAGCTCCGTCGTCGACGGGTCGAACCTCGACCTCTGGAGCGCCGCCGAGCACGTGCTTCGGGACGCCGGCGTCGACGAGATCGAGCGCGTCGACCTCTGCACCGCCTGCAACCCCGAGCTCTTCTTCTCCCACCGCCGCACCGGCAAGCCTCGGGGCGTCCAGGGAGTGATCGCGCGTGTCGCCTGAGAGCGTGCGCGCGGCCTACGAGCGCATCCGGGCCGAGGTCGGGCCGGAGGTGACCGTCGTTGCCGCGACCAAGTACGTCTCGCTCGAGGAGATGGCAGTACTCGCCGAGGCGGGCGTCGAGGTGGTGGGGGAGAACCGGGCCCAGGACCTCGAGCGCAAGCACGCCGTCTACGGGGACACGTTCCGCTGGCACTTCATCGGCCACCTGCAGTCGAACAAGGCGAAGCTCGTCAGCGGGATCTGCGAGCTCGTTCACTCGCTCGGCTCCGAGTCGGCGGCCGCGCGTCTGAGCGCCCCTGCCCTCGTCGAGGTGAATCTCTCCGGCGAGCCGTCGAAGTCGGGCGTGCCGCCCGAGCGGATCGGCGAGCTGCTGGCCGCCTACGAGGATGTGCGCGGCCTGATGACGATGCCGCCCGCTGCGACCGACCCCGAGGCATCGCGGCCGTTCTTTCGCCGTCTGCGCGAGCTCGGACTCGAGCACGGCCTGGCGGAGTTGTCGATGGGAACCTCGCAGGACTACCGGGTCGCTGCCGAGGAGGGCGCCACCCTCGTACGTGTCGGATCGATTCTGTATGGGCCATAATTCCTGCGTCCATGGGATTTGCAGACGTCTGGAACCGCACGCTCGTCTACTTCGGCATCGCCGAGGAGGACGACTGGGACGAGGACGGCTACGCGACGAACGAGGAGCTAGAGCGCAGCTACGCGCCGCGTGAGCGCGCGAACGTCCGCCGTCTTCAACCCCGCCGCGGTCGCGACTTCGACGACTGGACCGACCCTGAGCCGGAGGCCGACAGCACGGTGGCGATGCGTCCCGCGACTCGCCTGCGCGGCGTCGAGGCGGTGCCGAATCCGGCCTCGGTGAAGGTGCATCTGATCATTCCGCGCAGCTTCAACGACGCGCAGCAGATCGCCGACCGGTTCAAGGACGGCGTCCCCGTGATCCTGAACCTGCAGAGCGCCGACCAGGATCTCTCGAAGCGGCTGATCGACTTCGCCAGCGGTCTCACCTACGCACTCGACGGCGGCATGCAGCGGGTCGCCGACAAGGTCTTCCTGCTGACGCCGCGGAACGTCGAAGTCTCGGCCGAGGAACGCGCCCGTATGCTCGAGCGCGGCGGCTTTTTCAACCAAGCTTGACGTAGGAAAGCCGTGCCACAGCCAGAACCAAAGCCCATGGGCGTCCTCGCCACGCTGCTTGCCGACCTCGGATCCTCGTTAGCGAGCTTCGTCGGCGTCTTCCTGTGGGTGTACACGCTGCTGCTGTTCGCGTACATCCTCACGTCCTGGATCCGGCTGCCCTACCGGCCCTGGCTGAACCGCGTCCAGCGCTTCCTCTATGACGTCTGCGACCCGTACCTGAGGATCTTCCGCCGCTTCCTGCCACCGATCGGCCCGCTCGACCTCTCGCCGATGGTGGCGATCATCGTCCTGATCGTGATCAGAAACGTGCTCGTCTCGCTGCTCGAGCGCCTGTAGGAAGGAGTCACGATGGCCTATACACCCGTCGAGATCCGCCACATCAAGCTCGGCAAGGGTGTCCTCGGCTACAAGCGCGACGCCGTCGACCGAACGCTCACGGAGGTCGCCGACAGCTTCGAGGACGTCTGGCGCGAGCGTGCCGACCTCGCCGATCGCATCGAGCAGCTCGAGCAGGACCTGACGCGGCACAAGGAGCTCGAGGGCTTGCTGCGGACGACGCTCGTCTCGGCCGAGAGCTCGGCGCAGCAGATGCGCGAGCAGGCACGCAAGGAGGCGGAGACGATCGTCGGCGAGGCGCACGCCGAGGCACGGGCGATCGCGCGGCGCGCGTCGGCCGAGAAGGAGCGCCTCGAGACGGAGCTGCGCCGGATCACGTCGCTGCTCCGCTCCGCGCTCGACAGCATCGAGGAGGCAGCAGAGGACGAGCGGGAGCCGGTCGGAGAGCAGACGGGGGAGATCCGCCGGCTCATCTCGTAGGGCCTCTATCCTTGGGCGCATGAGCGCGCCGACGACGAGACTTCGACTGCGGGTCGCACCCGGTGCGGCCAGGGCCGCCTTCGTCGGTCAGGCACGGGGACGCGTGGAAGGTGCGCGTCGCGGCTGCGCCCGAGCGCGGCAAGGCGAACGAGGCCGTGCTCACGCTGCTCGCCGAAACCCTCGCGGTACCGCGCTCGAGCGTTACGCTCGTGTCGGGCGGCGGCTCACGAGACAAGGTTGTCGAGCTGGCGGGCATCGCGCCGGACGAGATCGAGCGACGGCTCGCCACGGCGGGCGGACAGGAGACCGGATGAGCATCGACACCTCGCGCTTTCGCGAGGAACTGGAGCAGCAACGCGAGCGCTTGCTCGGCACCATCGCACACCACGACATCGGCGTTGCGTCGCTGACCGAGGAGACAGGTGAGCTGTTCTCGTCGAGTGCGGACAACCACCTGGCCGACACTGCTTCCGAGACGTACGACCGCGAGCTCGACGAAGGCCTGGAGGAGGATGCCCGCGAGCGGTTGCGCGAGGTCGACGAGGCGCTCGCGCGCATCGAGTCGGGCGAGTACGGCACCTGCAGGATCTGCGGCAAGCAGATCCCGGTGGAGCGGCTCGAAGCCGTCCCGTGGACGACGCTCTGCATCGACGACGCACGGAAGCTGGCTCGGTGACAGAGCCGGCCCGTCCTGACGACCGCCCCTTCGAGATTCGCGTCGGCTCCTCGACGAACGCGCTGCGGCCGATCCTCGCCGGCGAGCGACCGCTCGGCGCGGGGAAGCACCAGTGGCTCGGCCTCGGCGCGATCGCGATCGCAGCGGTCGTCGCCGACCAGTTGACGAAGCAGGTCGTCGCGCGGGCGCTCGCGCTGAACGAGGAAGTGGAGATCGCAGGCCCGTTCTCGATCCACCACGTCCACAACTCCGGGATCGCGTTCGGTCTCTTCTCGCGCGCGACCTCGATCGTGATCGCCCTGACCGCGCTCGCCGTGCTCTGGATGCTCGTCTTCTTTGCGCGGGCCGGAGCGCGCCATCCGGTGCTGCCCGTCGCCCTCGGCTTCGTGCTCGGCGGCAGCATCTCGAATCTCGTCGACCGTGTCCGGCTCGGGCACGTCACCGACTTCCTCGACCTGCGCTACTGGCCGGCCTTCAACCTCGCCGACGTCTTCATCGTCGTCGGGGTCGCGATCCTCTTCGGCGCGCTCGCCGGCGCCGACCGGGCAAAGCATCGGCCACGCCGAGTTGGCCACTCTCCGCTTTCGCGCCCCTGAGGCGGAGCGCCTCGACCGGGCGGTCGCCGGGCGTCCGGAGGTCGGCTCGCGGGCGCTCGCCGAGCGGCTGATCGTCGGCGGCGCCGTGCTCGTCGACGGCGAGCCGCGGCAGAAGAGCCACCGCCTCGAGGGCGGCGAAGACGTCGTCGTCGAGCTCCCGGCGGCGCCGGCACCGCTCGCGGCCGAGGCGATGGACCTGCGCGTCGCCTGGGAGGACGAGCATCTCCTCGTCGTCGACAAGCCGGCCGGCATCGTCGTCCATCCTGGGATCGGCCACGAGTCGGGGACGCTGGTGCACGGGCTGCTGGCGCTCGACGCAGCGGGCGGCGACGAGGACCGGCCGGGGATCGTCCACCGGCTCGACCGCGATACGTCCGGCCTCCTGGTCGTGGCGCGGTCGGAGGAGGCGCATGCCAAGCTGGAGGACCTGATCCGACGCCGCGAGGTCGAGCGCCGCTACCTCGCGCTCGTGAAGGGGACGCCGCGTTCGCGCACGCGGCCGGATCGAGGCGCCGATCGGCCGCGATCGCGTCGACCGCTCCCGCCACTCGCTCGACACGCCGACGCCTCGCCAGGCGGTGACGCGGTTCGAGCTGCTGGAGCAGATCGGCCCGCGCGCGCTGCTCGAGGTCAAGCTCGAGACGGGGAGGACGCACCAGATCCGCGTCCACCTCGAGGCGATCGAGCTGCCGATCGCGGGCGACCCTGTCTACGGGATCTCCGGTGATCTCGGCCTCGAGCGACAGTTTCTGCACGCCGCCGGGCTCGCATTCGTCCATCCGTTCACCGGCGAGCGGATCGAGGCCGAGTCGCCGCTGCCGGACGACCTGACGGCAGCGCTCGAGCGCGCCCGCGAAGACGCGTAGCCCGCCGCAGATGGCCGTGGTCGTCTCCGCCACGTCTGCGTAGGACGTGTCCGGGGACTGTCCCCGGACACGTCCCGTCAGGACCGGTCCGGGTTGCAACAATTCAGCAACAATTTCTCCACAGAGAGAGTCGCTAGACTGTCCGCGTCCGTTCCTTCGTCCCGGCGACCAGGACGGGTGGGGGTGCCGAGGTTCTGAACCCGGTTCCGCCCGCGCCCCGCCGGCTGTAACGCCAATCAACCACGAAAGGGGCCAATCCCTTGGCAGTTGTATCCATGCGAGAGCTCCTGGAGGCCGGCGTCCACTTCGGCCACCAGACCCGCCGCTGGAACCCGAAGATGAAGCGCTTCATCTTCACGGAGCGCGGCGGCATCTACATCATCGACCTGACCCAGACCTCCGAGCTGCTCCAGGAGGCCTACGACTTTGCGCGCAACCTCGCGCAGCGCGGCGGCACGATCCTCTTCGTCGGCACGAAGAAGCAGGCACAGGACGCGGTCGCCCAGGAGGCGGCGCGCGTCGGCATGCCGTACGTGTCGAACCGCTGGCTCGGCGGGCTGCTGACCAACTGGCGCACGATCACCGACCGGATTGCGCACCTGCACGAGCTGCGCCGCCTCAAGAGCGAGGGGCAGCTCGAGCTGCTGCCGGCGAAGGAGCGGATCACGATGCTCCAGGAGCTGGAGAAGCTCGAGTCGAACCTGGGCGGCGTCGCCGACCTGAAGCGGCAGCCGGACGCCGTCTTCATCGTCGACCTCCGCAAGGAGCAGCTCGCCGTGCGCGAGGCCCGGCGGCTCGGCGTGCCGATCGTCGCGCTCGTCGACACGAACTGCGACCCGGACGAGGCCGACTTCATCATTCCCGGCAACGACGACGCGATCCGTTCGTGCAGCCTGATCGTGCGCGCGATCGCGGACGGGATTGCGGCCGGCCAGAGCAAGGTGACCGAGAAGGAGATGGCGGCGACGAACGGCAACGGCGCGGGCGAAGCCGAAGCGCCGGCCGAGCCGGCCGTTGAGGCAGAGGCCGAAGTCGTAGCCGAGGCCGCAGGCCGAGCCCGAGGCAGAGGCCGAGGCGGCCGCTCCGGAGGCAGAGGTCGCGGCGCCCGACACGGTCGACGTTCCCGTCGCCGAGCAGACCGAGGAGGAGACCGCGTGAGCTCGACCATTTCCGCATCGCAGGTGAAGGAGCTCCGCGACGCCACCGGCGCGCCGATGATGGACTGCAAGCGCGCGCTGGAAGAGACGGACGGCGACTTCGAGGCGGCCCGCACGCTCCTGCGCGAGCGGGGGATGGCGCAGGCTGCGAAGCGTGCCGGCCGGGCGACGACGGAGGGCCTCGTCGGCTACCGGATCGAGGGCGGCCGCGGCACGATGGTCGCCGTCGGCTCCGAGACCGAGCCTGTCTCCAAGAACGACGAGTTCCAGGCGTTCGCGAAGAGCGTGCTCGAGGCCGTCCACGCCGACGGGCCCGACGCGGTCGAGTCGCTCGAGCAGGCCCGCGTCGACGTCGCCGCCAAGCTGGGCGAGAACATCGTCGTCGTCGGCGCCGAGCGCTACGAGGCCGGGCCCGGCGAGGTCGTCAACGCGTACACGCACCCGCCGGCGAACAAGATCGGCGTCATCGTCAAGCTCGAGGGCGGCAGCGAGGAGCTCGCGCGCCAGGTCGCGATGCACATCTCCTTCGCGGCGCCCGAGTGGCTGACGAAGGACGACGTTCCCGCCGAGGCGATCGAGGCCGAGAAGCAGGTCTACCTCAACTCGGACGAGCTCCAGGGCAAGCCGGAGCAGGCCAAGGAGAAGATCGTCGAGGGCATGCTCGCGAAGCGTTTCTTCGCCATGCAGCCCGGTGGGACGCTGACCGAACAGCCCTGGATCCACGACTCGGCGAAGACGGTAGGTCAGGCGCTCGCAGAGGCTGGGGCGCGTGTGGTGGCCTTCCGGCGTCTCTCTGTCGCAGAATAGGCGCGTGACCACGCACCAAGAGGAGACGGAGCGGGCGCTGACGGGCGCCGCTCCCGCCTTTCGCCGCGTTCTCCTGAAGCTGTCGGGCGAGGCGCTGATGGGCGACCACGAGTACGGGACCGACCCGAAGCGCGTCGCGGCCCTCGCCCGCGAGATCGTCGACGTGCAGTCGGAAGGGCTCGAGCTCGCGATTGTCGTCGGCGGCGGCAACATCTACCGCGGCATGGCCGCCGCGGCCGAGGGAATGGATCGCGCGACCGCGGACTACGCGGGCATGCTCGCGACCGTTCTGAACGCCCTGTCGCTGCAGGACGCGCTCGAGCGCGTCGGTGCCGACACGCGCGTGCTCTCCGCGCTCGAGATCTCGAAGGTCGCCGAGCCGTACATCCGCCGCCGCGCGATGCGCCACCTCGAAAAGGGCCGGATCGTGATCTTCGCCGCCGGCACGGGCAACCCGTTCTTCACGACCGACACGGCGGCGGCGCTGCGAGCGCTCGAGATCGGCGCCGAGGCGATCCTGATGGGCAAGAGCGGCACCAACGGCGTCTACGACGGCGACCCGCGCACCGACCCGTCCGCGAACTTCCTGCCTGCGCTGACCCACCTCGAGGCGATCGAGCGCGGGCTGCGCGTGATGGACGCGACCGCCCTCTCGCTCTGCATGGAGAACGGCCTCCCGATCCACGTCTTCGAGCTGGCGGAGGGCAACATCATCCGCGTCGCCACCGGCGAGCAGGTAGGAACGATCATCTCTACCCCCGTGAGCAAGGAGAGCTGAATGGCCACCATCGAGGAGTTCCTGGACGACGCGAAGCGCCGGATGGACAAGTCGATCGAGATGACGCGGACCGAGTTCAACAGCGTTCGCACCGGTCGCGCCTCGGCCGCGCTCCTCGACCGGATCACGATCGACTACTACGGAACTCCGACGCCGCTGAAGAACATGGCCACGATCGGCGTGCCCGAGCCGCGTCTGCTCACCGTGCAGCCGTTCGATCCGACCCAGATCAAGGCGATCGAGAAGGCGGTGCAGGAATCCGACCTCGGCCTGACGCCTTCGAACGACGGCAAGCTGATCCGGCTGCCGATCCCGCAGCTCACCGAGGAGCGCCGCAAGGAGCTCGTCAAGCTCGTCCGGCGGTACGGCGAGGAGGGCAAGGTGGCGATCCGGAACGTCCGCCGCGACGTGATGAAGCACCTCGAGGAGCTCGTCCGCAACGGCGACGTCGGCGACGACGAGGAGCGCCGCGGCGAGGGGCAGGTGCAGAAGCTGACCGACGAGCACACGAAGTCGATCGACGAGCTGATCAAGCACAAAGAAGCCGAGATCATGGAGGTATAGAGGTCGCCACCGACCTCAAACCGACCGACCTCGCCCGCAGCGTCGCAATCATCATGGACGGCAACGGCCGCTGGGCGGAGCGTCGTGGCCTGCCCGTCGCCGAGGGCCACCGCGAGGGCACGAGGGCGCTCCGGCGCACGGTCGAAGCGGCGATCGACCTCGGCGTGCAGTCGCTCGCCGTCTACGCCTTCTCGACCGAGAACTGGACGCGTCCGGCCGACGAGGTCGAGGCGCTGATGGAGATCTTCGGCGAGACGATCGAGCGCGAGCTGCCCGACCTCGCGAAGCAGGGAGTGCGGACGCGCTTCATCGGCCGCCGTGACCGCGCGCCGGAACCGCTCCGCCGCCAGATGGCGTCGCTCGAGGCCGAGACCGCGTCCAACGACCGCCTCCTCCTCTGGATCGCCTTCGACTACGGCGGGCGCGCCGAGCTCGTCGACGCAGCGCGGCGCGTGCTCGAGGCCGGGGTGGCGGCCGAGGAGCTGGACGAGGAGCTCTTCGCCTCGCACCTCTACGCGCCCGAGCTGCCCGACCCCGACCTCCTGATCCGAACCTCCGGTGAGCTCCGCCTCTCGAACTTCCTGCTCTGGCAGCTCGCCTACGCCGAGCTCGTCTTCGTCGAGACGCTCTGGCCGGACTTCGGCGAGCCGGAGCTGCGCAGCGCGCTGACGGACTACGCCAGCCGGCGCCGGCGGTTCGGCGGCAGATGAATCAGTTCCTCTCGCGCGTCCTCGTCACGATCGTGGGCGTCCCGCTCGTGCTCTGGCTCGTCTGGCTCGGCGGGCTGGTGGCTCTTCGGCCTCGTCCTGTTCGCGTCGCTGGTCGCGCTGCACGAGCTCTACGTGATGGCGCGCGGCCTGCGGCCGCTCGTCCTCGCCGGCTATGCGGGAGCGCTGGCGACCTTGCTCGGCGCCCAGCTCGGCGGGCCGGCGTGGATGCTCGGCGGCTTCATGCTCACGATCGTCCTCGCGTTCCTTCTCTACGGGATCGCCGAGACACGCCAGACCGCGACCGTGACGATGGGCTCGACGATCCTCGGGACCGCCTGGATCCCGCTGGGCCTCGGCCACATCATCCTGCTCCGTGAGATTCCCGAAGAGGGGCGGCTTGCAGTCTTCACCGTCCTGCTGGCCGTCTTCGCCGACGACACCGCCGCCTACCTGGTCGGCCGCATGGTCGGACGGCACAAGCTCGCGCCCGCACTGTCCCCGGGGAAGACGTGGGAAGGCTTCGTCGCCGGGACGGCGGCTGCGATCGCGGTCGCATTCTTCGCGCTCTACGACACCGGATTCATGGACGGCTGGCGCTCGATCCTCCTCGGCGCGACGATCGCGCTCGCCGGCGCCGCGGGCGACCTCTTCGAGTCGGCGCTCAAGCGCGACCTGCAGGTCAAGGACTCCGGCCAGCTTCTCGGCGGCCACGGCGGCATGCTCGACCGGATCGACTCGCTGCTCTTCGCCGGGGTTGCGGCGTTCTACGTCATTCTCGCGTTCGGCTACGGCGCGTAGGCAGACTGTGTCGGTGAAGCGAATCGCGCTTCTCGGCGCCACCGGCTCGATCGGCCGGCAGGCGATCGAGGTCGTGGAGCGGAACCCGGAGCTCGAGCTCTGTGCCCTGGCGGCGGGATCCGCGGACCTGAGCGGGCTTGCCTCCGAGCACGGCGTCGAGCTCACGCAGGTGGGTGGCGACCTGACCGAGCTGCTCGAGGCCGCGCAGCCCGACGTGGTCCTGAACGCCGTCGTCGGGTTCGCCGGCGTCGGCGCGACCCTGTGGTCGCTCGAGCGCGGCGTCACGCTCGCGCTCGCGAACAAGGAGAGCCTGGTCGCGGCCGGTGAGCTGGCGCTCGCTGCGAAGGAGCGGGGTGGAGGTCTGCTCCTGCCGGTCGACTCCGAGCACTCCGCGCTCTTCCAGTGCCTCGAAGGGCGCGACGTGGAGACGATCGACTCGCTCGTCCTCACCGCTTCAGGAGGGCCGTTCCGCGGCCGCAGCCGAGCCGAGCTCGCAACGGTCGGCGTCGAGGACGCCCTCGCGCACCCGACGTGGAGCATGGGTCCCAAGATCACGATCGACTCGGCGACCCTCGCGAACAAGGGGCTCGAGCTGATCGAGGCGCACTTCCTCTTCGGCGTCCCCTACGACCGGATCGACGTCGTCGTCCACCCGAGCTCGGTCGTGCACTCGCTCGTCCGCTTCCGGGACGGCGCCGCGCTCGCGCATCTCGGCTATCCGGACATGACCGTGCCGATCTCGTACGCGCTCACCTACCCCGATCGCGCGGCAACCGACGTGCCTCAGCTCGATCTCGCCTCGGGGTTGACCCTCGAGTTCTCGGCACCCGACCTCGAGACGTTTCCGTTGCTCGGGCTCGCGCGGCGGGCGGGCGAGCTCGGCGGAACCCATCCCTGTGCGTTCAACGCCGCGAATGAGGTCGCCGTCGCGGCGTTCCTCGAGGGCCGGTTGCCGTTCCTCGGGATCGCCGAGGTGGTGGAGGAGACGCTTGCAGCGGCCGACGGCGCGCCTGCACGTGACCTCGGCGAGCTCGTCGAGGCCGACGCCGACGCGCGACGGCTCGCCCAGCAGCGGCCCAGCAGCTGGCCCAGCGTGGAAGCCCGGTCGCGTGAGCGTTCTCGTCTCGATCCTCGGGCTCGGCTTTCTGATCCTGATCCACGAGGCCGGCCACTTCTTCGTCGCGCGCGTCGGTCGGGATGAACCCGCGCAAGTTCTACATCGGCTTCCCGCCCGCGATCGCGAAGGCGAAGCGGAACGGAATCGAGTATGGAATCGGCGCGATCCCGCTCGGTGGCTACGTCAAGATTCCGGGGATGCACCGCCCGGCTGCGGGCGACCTCGACATCCACTTCGGCCGCGCGATCGAGGAGGCGGTGTCGCTGCGCCGGCCCGTCGAGGAGTTGCGGGAGCGGCTCGACGAGAGCGACTACGCGGGAGCTCGCGAGGCAATCGGACGCCTGGCCGAAGCGGTCGAGAGCGCTTCGCTCTCGCAGGCCGCGCAACGCTCGGCGGAGCGGGGTCTCTCGGACGTCGGAGACGCGCTCGCCTCGGACGCGTACTGGCGCGCGAAGACGTGGAAGCGCGTCGCGGTCATCTTCGCCGGCCCTGGCGCCAATCTCATCCTCACCGTGATCCTCTTCACGTTCCTCTTCATGGCCGGTGGCGGCAAGGCGACGCAGACGATCGACGAGGTCGTGCCCGACACACCCGCCGCGGCGATGGGCCTACAGCCCGGAGACGAGGTCCTCGCGATCGGTGGCAAGCCGGTGGCCCCCGACCAGATCTCGGAGACGATCTCGAGCTCCGGCGGCCGCCCGCTGACCGTCGTCGTGCAGCGGGGCGACCAGCGGGTCACGCTGGGGCCGACGGCCCCCGAAGAGTCGAACGGCGCCTTCCGCCTCGGCTTCATCCTCCGCGGCGAGGGTCTCGGGCTCGTCGACTCCGCCTGGCAGGCCGTGCGCGTGACCGGGATCGTGACGAAGGAGATCGGCGCGTCGCTGGGCCGGCTCGTCACCGGCGACGGCCGCGACGAGATCTCGAGCCCGGTCGGCATCGTCCAGGGCTCCTCGGAAGCCGTCGATCAGGGCACCGACACGTATCTGTGGGTGCTCGGGCTGATCAGCCTCTCGCTCGCACTCCTGAACCTGCTGCCGCTGCTCCCGCTCGACGGCGGCCACATCGCCTTCTCGCTCGTGGAGGGCATCCGCGGCAAGGCGGTGACCCGAGAGGTCTACGAGCGCGTCTCGGCCGTCGGGATCGCGATCGTGCTGCTCCTCTTCTTCATCGGCCTCTCGAACGACATCGGACGGCTCGGTAATTAGCGCAAGATGAGCATCCGCTTTTCGCGGATGCTCATCGCGCGAAGACCCCTAAAGGGGCCGCTTCGCGGCCCGGCCGCACGCGGGCGGCTACCCTTCATTTCGTGGCTTCCGACGTCCAGATCCGCGTAGGCGACGTCGAGATCGGCGGCGGTGCGCCGGTCGTCGTCCAGTCGATGACGCTGACGCCGACGCACGACGTCGAAGCGACCACCGCCCAGATCGCGGCGCTCGTGTCTGCCGGGTGCGAAGTCGTTCGCTGCGCGGTGCCGAAGATCGAAGACGCCGACGCGCTCGCCCGCATCGTCCGTTTCAGCCCGATCCCGGTGATCGCGGACATCCACTTCAACGCCAGCCTCGCGCTCAAGGCGATCGACGCCGGCGTCGCGGCCGTGCGCATCAACCCGGGCAACATCGGCGGGCCGGACAAGGTCGAGCTCGTCGTCAAGGCGGCGAAGAAGGCCGGCATCCCGATGCGGATCGGCGCCAACTCCGGCTCGCTCCCGAAGCATCTGCACGACCTCGCTCAGGCCGATCAGGCCGAAGCGCTCGTCGCCGCGGCCCTCGAGGAGGTGGAGCTGCTCGAGAAGCTCGACTACCGCGACTTCAAGATCTCGGTCAAGTCCACCCATGTCCCGACCATGATCCGCGCCTACCGGATGCTCGCCGCCAAGGTGCCGTACCCGCTCCACCTCGGTGTCACCGAGGCGGGCACGCCGTTCTCGGGCTCGATCAAGAGCGCCGTCGGCATGGGGGCGCTGCTCGCGGACGGGATCGGCGACACGATCCGCGTCTCCCTCACGGCCGACCCGGTCAAGGAGGTCGAGACGTGCTGGGAGATCCTGAAGGCCCTCGGCCTCCGCGAGCGTGGGCCGGTGATGATCTCGTGCCCCTCGTGTGGCCGGGACAACGTCGGTGTCGAGAAGCTGGCCGTCGTCGTCGAGGAGCGCCTGAAGGCCTACCCGCAGGCGTTCGAGGTCGCGGTGATGGGCTGCGCGGTCAACGGGCCGGGGGAGGCGGGCGACGCCGACTTCGGGATCGCCGGCGGCCGCGACGTCGGCTTCATCTACGGCCACGGCCGCGTGCTCAAGAAGGTCAGCTCCGACATCCTCATCGACGAGCTCTTCTTCGAGATCGACCGCTGGATCGAGGCCGGGATGCAGCGCCCGAAGCGGTTGAAGATGGCAAAACCGGCCGCCCTCGCGATGGCCGAAGCCTCGCTCATTCCCCTCGACTAGATTCTCGCGATGATCGCGCGCGCCTCCCAGCTCTTCCTGCCGACCCTGCGCGACGCGCCCGCCGACGCCGAGGCGCTCTCGCACAAGCTGCTCGTCCGCGGCGGCTTCATCCGCCAGGTCAGCGCCGGCCTCTGGACGTTCCTGCCGCTCGGCTGGCGCGTGCACCGGCGAGTCGAGCAGATCGTCCGCGAGGAGATGGACGCGATCGGCGCCCAGGAGATGCTCGCGCCGGTGCTGACGCCGGCCGAGCTCTGGATCACGTCGGGGCGCTACGGCAGCCCGGAGCTCTTCAAGCTCAAGGACCGGAACGGCCGTGACTACATCCTTCCGATCACGCACGAGGAGACGTTCACCTTCCACGCGCTCGAGCTCCAGAGCTACCGGCAGCTGCCGCAGTCCTGGTACCACTTCCAGACGAAGGGTCGCGACGAGCCGCGCCCGCGCGGCGGCCTCCTGCGCGTCCGCGAGTTCATCATGAAGGACTCCTATTCGTTCGACCGCGATGCGGCCGGCCTGGACGTCAGCTTCCAGGCGCACAAGGGCGCCTACGAGCGGATCTGGAAGCGCTGCGGCCTCGAAGCTCACTGCGTCCTGGCCGAGAGCGGAATGATGGGCGGCAGCGAGTCGTACGACTATCTCGCTCCCTCCGGATCCGGCGAGAACACCCTCGTCACCTGTGAGAACGGCGACTACGCGGCCGACCTCGAGATCGCGCAAGGCGTCCCGAGGGCGCCGGACTTCCCCGAGCGGCTCGACCAGCCCAGCGAGATCGAGACGCCGGACACCCGCACCTGCGAAGCGCTGGCGGAGCTGCTCTCGATCGACCTCGCCGCAACCTCCAAGGCGATGCCGATCACGAAGGAAGACGGAACGCTCGTCCTCGCGCTCCTGCGCGGCGACGACCGGCTGGAGGAGGCGAAGCTGCAGAGCGTCCTCGGGTCGGACTTCCGCCCGGCGACCGACGAGGAGATCGTCGCGGGCTTCGGCGCCGAGGGCGGCTCACTCGGGCCGGTCGGCTTCCCGGGGCCGGTGATCGCCGACGAGACGCTCCGTGAGGGTCAGTTCGTGGCCGGGGCGAACCGCACCGGCTGGCATTTGCGCGGCGTCGAGGCCGGCCGTGACTACCAGCCCGAGTTCGCGGACATCCGCCAGCCGAAGGAGGGCGACGCCTGCCCGGTGTGCGGCGGCGCGCTCAGCTTCCAGACGGCGATCGAGGTCGGCCACATCTTCAAGCTCGGCACGCGCTACTCGGAGTCGTTCGGCGCCAAGTACCTGGACGAGGACGGAGTCGAGAAGCTGATCGTGATGGGCTCGTACGGGATCGGCCCCGGTCGTGTGCTCGCAGCCGCCGTCGAGCAGTACGGCAGCGAGAAGGGGATGATCTGGCCCGCCGAGATCGCGCCGTACGACGTCCACGTCGTCGTGCTGGGCTGGGACAATCCCGCGCTCGTCGAGATCGGCGAGCAGGTTGCGGCGTCGCTCTCGGCTGAGGGCCTCGACGTGCTGCTCGACGACCGGGAGCTGCGGCCGGGCGAGAAGTTCGCCGACGCCGACCTGATCGGCTGCCCGCTTCGCGTCACCGTCGGCAAGAAGACGCTCGAGGACGAGGCGGTCGACCTCCAGAACCGCTCGACGGGCGAGGAGGAGCGGGTCGCGAGTTTAGAGATCGCAAAACGGGTAGTCGCACGGTGATGGCTCGCAAGCGGAAGTTCAGCGAGGAGCCCGTTCGGCGCCACGATCGAGCGCCTGATGGCGGAGACCGGGCTGACGTACCGGGGCCTGGGGGCGAAGACCGACCTTTCGGCCGGCTACCTCAACCACCTGGTGCACGGAAACCGCCCGGTGCCCTCGAAGGATGTCGTCGCCAGGCTCGCCGGCGCGCTCGGGGTCGAGCCCGAGCACTTTCGCGAATACCGGCTACGGGTGATCGCGGATCGCCTGGAGCAGATGCCCGACCTCGTCGACCGGCTCTACAAGCGCCTCGCGGTGTAAAGAGTTTTCCACAGGGCGTGTGGCACCGCTTCCCATTCGACGTCGCCGCCTCACCGCGTCTGTTACCGTCCGGGTCGCTCGAACAACAAAGATGGGGTCAAACTGCGGCGTTCGGCGTTCATCGCATTGCTTGCGGCTCTTGGAGCCTTGCTCCCGGCTACGTCCGGGGCTGCTCCGGCGCGCAGTGTTGCGCATGACATCAAGGTCTTTCACGACGTCCTGGGTCAACGGTCGCGGCCGTTGCCGGCCAGATCGCGCTCATCGTCGGCGGGAAACCCGAAGGCAGGCTGATCGCAGGGCTCAACGGGCGTGGCAAGCAGTTCCTCATCGTCGACGTCAAGGGTGGGGAGATCGTGTTGACTCGGCACACCGGCCCGCGAGCAAGGATCTCCTTGGACGTCGCACCGACCTGTCGCGACAACCCGCAGGCGCGTTACTACCTTCGGGCCACGGCCGTGATCCGCGGCGAGGTTCGCAGGGCGTTCTCCCAGGGGGATTGCCGCTGGGTCGTCCGGGTGCTCGCCGAGGGCCGTCGCGCCACGGTTCGCACGACCTTCATCTTCGAGAACTAGCGACAAGGACATCGACGACAACCCTGAGCAGCCGAACGCCAATTCGCTTGCTACCGTGCGCAGCGTCGCGGGGCGTGGCGCAGCCTGGTTAGCGCGCTAGTCTGGGGGACTAGAGGTCCCGAGTTCGAATCTCGGCGCCCCGATTGAAAAGCCCCGCTGAGTGGGGCTTTTTTTTCCTCCACCATCGCTCAGCCACGTTTCTCGTTCTTTATCACTTTACTTCTCGTTCCAGCGCGACGCGCGCCTAGGCCTTGAGCGGCGCGTTCCCGCGCTTGCACGCCCTCGCGTGAGGGACATCACTCGTTCGAGTGCCGTGACCTAGCCGAGGGCTAGGGTTTGGAAGCTTTCGGTAGAAAACGTCGTTTCGGCGCCCTAGGATTGGCGTCCTTGCGGCGACTGGTTCTCGTTCTCGTTGGGTTGTGCTTGCTCATGCCCGCTTCGGGCTGGGCGCGCTCGGACGCGGGCGAGGAGTTGCGTCGGCTCGAGGCGCCGCGCGAGCTTCGCGTCGTCAGCTACTACCCGGCCGATGCCGGCTGGACGCGAATGTGGGAACCGTGGCGGCCGGAGAAGATCGCGGCCGATCTGCGGCGCCTGCGTTCACTCAATGCCAACACGGTGCGGGTCGTTCTGCCGGCGCACTTCTTCGGCTACCCGGAGCCGCAGGAGGGCAAGCTCGACCTCCTGAGTGAGTTCGTCGCCATCGCCGCAGGGGCGGGGCTCCACGTTCACTTCACGTTGTTCGACTGGTGGGGCGAGTACGACGATGTCGCGGGCTCCAAGCTCTGGGCCCGGGCGGTGCTCGAGCCGTACATCGGCGACCCTCGGATCGCCTTCGTCGAGCTGCGGAACGAAGTCGACACGACGAATGAACAGGCGCTTGCCTGGACCCGCGAGCTCGTGCCGTGGCTGCGCGACCTGCTTCGTGGACGGACGCCCGTGACGGTGTCGGTCGGCGGAATGACTCCCGTCCGTGACCTGCGAGCACTTGTGGGAGCACTGCCGCCGGCCACGCGCCCGGACTTCTTCGACGCGCACTACTTCACCGGCGGGGGCGAGCGCGCCCAGCGGGTCTTCGCCAAGCTCCGGGACCTCGCCGCGCCGACACCGTTGTGGGTCGGGGAGATCGGCTATCCGACGTCGATGACCATCAGCGGCTTCGCGGGCGTTCCGCTGACGGCCTCCGGCCAGGAAGCCGCGCAGGAGCACTACTTCAAGCTCTGCTTCTCGGCGCTCGCCCGGCTGGGGCTGCCTGCGCCGGGGCTCTGGATCCTGGACGACTTCACTGCCGACGCGATCCCGCGGTCGGACGTCTACCAGCGTGAGCCGGAGTATCGCTTCGGCCTCTTCCGCGAGGACGGCTCCCCGAAGGCTGCCGCGACGGCAGTGCGCCGGCTGTTCACCGGCCGCTTGGACACCGGCTTCAACGGCGACTTCGAGGCGGCGGTGCTGGCGGAGGACGGCAACGCCGTGCCGGCGATCTGGGCGTCCTTCGGTGGCCTGCGGCTCCTTCGCGATGGGACTGCCGGTCGATCCGGCGCTGCGGCCGGCCTGATTGCGGGGTCAGCGGGCGGAGCCGGCATGTTCGTCGTCACGCCGGTCGATGCGCCGGTGCGTAGCGGTCAAGCGGAGGTTGCGGCATGGGTCCGGGGCACGAAGGGGACGGTTCGGGTGGGGATCGGCTGGTTCGACCGCGATCTCCGTCAGGTGGGGGAGAGCTGGACCTCCGTGCGCGTGACCGCGGGGTGGCGGAGAGCTGTCGTCACGGCCACCGCGCCGCGGGCCGCGGACTTCGCGCGTGTCGTCGTCCGGGCACGGAAATTCGAGAAGCCTGTCTGGATCGACGACGTCTCCTTCGCCTGGCGGTGAGCACACGGGCAAGAAAGGGGCCTCCTCTAATGGAGCAAAGCCCGCCGAGTAACGCTCGCAATAGCGCGTCGGTTGCGAGCAGCGTCTCGATCATCGCGAGCTGTGCTAGCCGATGCCGCGGATCGAGCCGAGTGAAAGCGAAGCCCTGCTGGACGACGTCGTAGTCCCATTGCCGCTCTCGCTTCATCCGCTCCTGCGTGTCTTTGTCGATTCCCAACAGGCGTATTGTGCAGAGCTGAACCTCGTGCGTGCGGTGTACGATGCGCCGCCCTCGAGCGTTGTGATCACCTTGACGGGTCGAAGCTGAAACACGTGAGGTCGCCGAAGGTGCCGATCGTCGCCCGTGTGTGTCGATCCGAGTGCCTGCGCGCATCCTCGACGACACGAATGTTCACCTCGGTGGCGAGAGCGTTGACCTCGTCGATCTTGCAGACGACGCCCGTGTAATGCATCGGCATGATCGCCTTCGTCCGCTCGCTCACGAGCTCCGGCCAAATGGCTCGGGCGAGATCGCACCCGCGCGGCCATCGCCCTCTAGGCGACGACGCCGGCGGCGCAGCTCGACACGAGCGCGTCGAAGACGTCAGCCGGCTCGACGCCGCGCAGCGACTCGTGCTCGAGGTCGATCTCGATCTCCGGCCAGCTCTCGAGCCCGAGCGACCGTGCTCCCTCGTCGGCGCCGAAGCAGAGGAGGCGCTCGGTCGAGAAGACTCCGCGGGTGCCGGTCTGGCGCCTGGCGATCCCCTCCAGCTCGCGCAGCTCCTCGAACGGGTCGATGCGGACGTTCGAGTCCGAGCCGACGCAAACGGCGATGCCGCGATGCTCGATGCGCGCTGCCGGCAGAAACCCGTCCGCCAGATCGGCCTCGGTCGTCGGGCACGCGCAGACCGTTGTGCCGGTTGCCGCGAGGAGGTCGAGCTCGGCGCCGTCGGCGTGCGTCGCGTGCACGACGGTCGTGCTCGGGCCGAGGCAGCCCGTGCGTTCCAGGAGCTCGATCGGCCGGCAGCCGTGCTCCGCGAGGCACTCCTCGATCTCGCGTGGCTGCTCATCGGCGTGGATGTGGAGCGGCAGAGCCTCCGCCTGTGCATAGCGGCCGAGCTCCTCGAGCCAGTCGCGTGGACAGGCCCGGACGGAGTGGGGGGCGAGCCCGACGATCACGCCTTCGGCGCGCAGCGACTCGAGCTGGCGCAGGTAGTCGGCAGGCGATTCCTGGCGCATCCGCGGTAGCCCGCCGCGGGCGTAGGCGGCGAGGAGTACCACGAGCGTGATTCCCGCCTCCGCAGCCGCCTCGACTGCCGCGCGGGCCTCTGGGAGGCCGAGGTAGTGGAACTCGCCGACGGCGGTGTAGCCGGCGCGCAGCATCTCGCCGTAGGCGGCTGTATAGAGCTGGCGGACGCTCTCAGGTGTCTGCCGTTCCGCTTCGGCGAGCATGAGCTCCCGCCAGGCCCAGAAGTCCCCGCCACCGGCTCGCCCCCGCAGTGCGCGCTGGAACGTGTGGCTGTGCGTATTCACGAATCCGGGCAACGTGAGCGTCTCTGCCACGCGGCCAACACTATCCTTGGCGGTTGATGGCCTCCCGTGCGATCCAGCCACCGCTTGCGCACCTCCCGAATGCGCTCACGGTGCTGCGGTTGGCGCTCGTTCCCGTGTTCCTCGTCGTCTTCCTGCGCGCGGACGACGGCTCCAGCTGGGCGGCGGGCTGGATCTTCCTCGTCGCGGGAGTGACCGACCAGGTCGACGGCTGGCTGGCGCGGCGCTGGCGCGTCGAGTCGCAGTTCGGGAAGATCGCCGACCCACTCGCCGACCGGCTGATGATCGATGCAGCCGTGATCCTGCTCTGGCTCGACGACAAGCTGCCGTGGTACGGCGCCCTGATCATCGTTCTGCGTGACGTGATCCTCGTAGGTGGGTACAGGCTGCTCGTGCCCCGCGGCTACGAGCTCAACGTCAGCACCCTCGGCAAGCTCGCCACCTGGATCCTCTATCTCTCGGTGGGGATCCTGCTCGTCGTCGGCCACTCGACCGAGTGGCCGCTCTGGCTCTTCTGGATTGGGGTCGCGCTGGCGGTTGCCGCGGGCGCGCAGTACGTGGTGAAGGCGCGGCAGGCGGTGGCAGCATGAAGGCCGTCGTGATGGCGGGTGGGGAGGGGACGCGGCTGCGGCCGCTCACCTCGAACCAGCCCAAGCCGATGGTGCCGATCGTCGGCAAGCCCTGCATCGAGCACATCATCGAGCTGCTCCGCGATCACGGCTTCGAGGACGTCGTCGTGACGCTCGCGTTCATGCCGCAGGCGATCCGCAGCTACTTCGGCGACGGCGAGTCGCTCGGGCTCAACGTCGAGTACTCGGTCGAGGAGCTGCCGCTCGGCACCGCGGGATCGGTGCGGCTCGCGAGCGGGAAGCTCGACGAGACGTTCCTCGTCATCTCGGGCGACGCGCTCTGCGACGTCGACCTGGCCGCGCTCGTCGCCAAGCACAAGGAAAAGAGCGCGGCCGTCACGATCGGGCTGAAGTCGGTGGACAATCCGCTCGAGTTCGGGATCGTCGTCACCGACGACGACGGCAAGGTGGAGCGCTTCCTCGAGAAGCCGTCGTGGGGGCAAGTCTTCTCGGACACGATCAACACCGGGATCTACGTGCTCGAGCCGGAGGTGCTGAAGCACATCCCGACCGACCGGCCGTTCGACTTCTCGAAGGAGCTCTTCCCGCTCCTGCTCGAGATGGGCCGACCGATCTACGGGCACGTGATGGACGGCTACTGGCAGGACATCGGCAACCTCGACCAGTACCGGCAGGCGAACTTCGACGCGCTCGACGAGAAGGTGCGGCTGAACATCGCCGGCATCCGACTGCGCGGCAACATCTGGATCGGCGAAGGAGCCGACATCCACGACTCCGAGGAGATCGAAGGGCCGGCCTTCATCGGCAATCACTGCCGGATCGCGCGCGACGCATCGGTCGGGCCGTACACCGTCCTCTCCAACGGCGTCACGCTGCGCGAGCGGGCGCGCACCGTGCGCTCCGTGATCGACTCCTCGACCCACGTGGGCCGCAGCGCGCTGATCGAGGGCGCGATCGTCGGCCGCTCGTGCGACATCCGCGATCACGTTCGGATCCAGGAGGGGGCGGCGATCGGCGACGAGGTCACGATCGGCTCCGAGTCGAGCATCATGCCGCACGTCCGGATCTACCCGTACAAGGAGGTCGAGACCGGCTCCCAGCTCTATGAGAACCTGATCTGGGAGACGCGTGCGTCCTCGCGGCTCTTCGGCAAGGACGGTGTCACGGGGCTCGTCAACGTCGACCTGACCCCGGAGACCGCCGCCCGCCTCGCGACCGCGCTGGGAACGGCCCTGAAGCGCGGCGCCCGCGTCGTCGCAAGTCGCGACTCGGCGCCGGGGTGCCGGATGATCAAGCGGGCCATGATCTCGGGGCTGAACGCGGCCGGCCTGGACGTCGCCGACCTGCGCGTCTCGCCGCCTGCGGTCAGCCGGCACGTCCTCAAGACGCAGGGTTTCGCCGCGGCGGTGCACGTCGGCCTCAGCCATCTCGACCCCGAGGCGGTCTTCATCCGGATCTACGAGCCGCCGGGGATCCTGCTCACGCCCGGGCTCCAGAAGGAGATCGAGAGGAACTTCACCCGCCAGGAGCTGCGTCGCGTCGCCGCCGGAGCGGTTGGCTCGGTCTCGTACCCGGCGCGGGTGCGGGAGAGCTACGCCCAGGACCTGCTCGACTCGATCGATGCTGCCCCGGTCCGCGAACGCCGTTTCCGGATCGTCGTCGACTACGGCTACTCCGCCTCGTCGTTCGTGCTGCCGCTCGTCGTCGGCCCGCTCGGCGTCGAGGCGATCTCGTCGCACGGCTTCTTCGCCGAGGAGACGGCCGACCGCGAGAGCCTGGCCCAGGCGGTGGGGCACACGAAGCGGCTCGTGACCGCGATCGGCGCCGACCTCGGCGCCGTCTTCGACCAGTCCGGGGAGCGGCTCTACCTGGTCGACGAGCAAGGCCACGAGGTGCCTGTCGACCAGACGCTGCTGCTCTTCGTGCGCCTGCTCGCGGAGCGGGGGACAAAGGGCAAAGCCGTGTTCCCCGTCACCGTCACGAGCAAGGTCGACGAATTGGCCGGGGACAACCTGGAGATCGTCCGGACGCCGAACTCGTTGACCGACCTCACGAGCGCGGCGGCAGGCCCGGGCGTCGTCTTCGCCGGCGCGGTCGGCGGCGGCTACGTCTTCCCCGACTTCCTCCCGGCGTACGACGCCGTCGCCAGCCTGGCGAAGCTGCTCGAGTTGCTCGCGCCGATCGACCGTCCGCTCTCGGCGCTGATCGCCGAGCTGCCGGCGCCGACGCTGATCCACCGCCGGATCGCCTGCCCGTGGTCGCGAAAGGGCCTGGTCATGCGGGTTCTCAACGAGCGGCTCGCCGGGCGCGAGGTCGACCTGACCGACGGCATCAAGCTGATCGACGAGCGCGGCTGGTCGCAGGTGCTTCCGGACCCGGACGAGCCGCTCCTGCACCTGTACGCCGAAGGGGCGACCGTGGAGGTCTCGGAGGAGCTCGAACGGGAGATCCGCGAGCTGGTCGAGGAGATCATGCAGGGAGACGAGGTCGTACCTCGAACTTCGGTAGAAGCCTCAAGCTGAGGTTGACCCCTCGGCCTGCCTGCTGCTTTACTGCTGCAAGACCCTCGAAGGAAAGGCCTTATGGAAACCCTGCCAGACCTGGCCACGCTCTCCGACGAAGACCTCAAGCGCCTGATCGACGAGCTCGAGCAGGAGGAGAACGAGGTCTCGTTCCGCCGCAGAATGCTGCAAGGAAAGATCGACATCCTGCGCGCCGAGCGCACTGCGCGCCTGAAAGGAAAGGGTGTCACCGACGTCGACGTCGAGCGGCTGACCGACATCCTGGCGTCGCGCAGCTCGCCCCCGAGTGACGAGGGCGCGTGAGCCACGTCTACTGCCCGGAATGTGGGTTCCAGAATCCGGAGGCCGCGAACTTCTGCGCGCGCTGCGGTTCGATGCTCCACAAGGGCGAGACGGGTGAACCGACCATGAGCTACACGCCGGAGGAGCTCGCTGAGGATCCCGGCGCGGCGCTGCACGATCTCGGCGGCAAGGGCCCGGCGCTCGTCGTCCGCTCCGGCGGCGGCAGGGCGGGGGAGAGCTTCTTCCCCTCCGCCGAGCGAACGCTGATCGGCCGCTCGCCCGAGTGCGACGTCTTCCTCGACGACGTCACCGTCTCGCGCCGGCATGCCGAGCTCGTCCGCGACGGCGAGACCTTCACGATCAGCGACCTCGGCAGCCTCAACGGCACCTTCGTGAACCGCAAGCGGATCGAGTCCGCCCAGCTCGAGGACGACGACGAGGTTCAGATCGGGAAGTACCGGCTGACCTTCCTGCGCCGATGAGCACGACGACAGCCACCGAGCGCCGCCCGGACCAGCGCCTGCACACGATCGGCGCCGTCTGCGCGCGGATTCAGGCGGAGTTCCCCGACATCTCGATCTCGAAGATCCGCTACCTCGAGGATCAGGGCCTGCTGACGCCGAAGCGCACTCGCGGCGGCTACCGGCTCTTCAGCGAAGAGGACGTCGAGCGGCTCGAGACGATCCTGCGCCTGCAGCGTGACGAGTTCTTGCCACTCCGTGTGATTCGGCAGGAGCTCGCGTCCGGCTCCGGCGCCGACCGCAAGCGGCGGCGTCCGACGGGCCTCGGCGAGCAGGAGGCGGAGCTCGACCTCGCCGAGCTCTGCGACCGGGCCGGGATCGACGCGAACCTCGCTCGTGCGCTCGAGGAGTACGGACTGCTGACGCCACGGCTCGAAGGCGGCGAGCGGCTCTACCGCGAGGGCGATGCGGAGATCGCAGCCGCGTGTGGACAGCTGGCCCAGTTCGGGATCGACGCAAGGCATCTGCGGACGTTCAAGAACTCCGTGGGCCGCGAGGCAGGGTTGCTGGAGCAGCTCGTCGCGCCGGCGCTCCGCTCGCGTAATCCGGAGCGGCGCAAGGCGGGACTGGACGACCTCCAGGCGCTTGCCGAAGCCTCGCAGGAGCTCTCGCGGCTGCTCTTCTGGCGGGAACTACGGCTGCTCGCCGAGCGATAGGCGCGTCTCCCGCTTTCGGGTGTCGGCCGGGCCGTCCGGTGCGTCGATGACCATCAGCACGATGTACGACGCGTTGACTGCTCGCTACACGTTCGCGTGTCCGCACCAGGAGCGCGCCCAGGTCGCGCTCTCCTCCTTCCGGCGGCTCGAGCGGCTGCCGGGTGCAGCGCATCCCGCCGTCTACGGCGTCCGCTTCGACTGCGGCTGCGGGGAGGAGCACCCCGGGCTCGTCGGGCACGACGATCTCGACTGGGCGCCGCTCGGGGCCCAGGCCGGGCGCTTCCTGGACCTGATGACCGCCCGCACCGGCGACGTGGCCGTCGAGCTGCTCGACCGGGCCGCGGCGCAGCTGAAGGCGGGGGAGTGGCCGTGGAGCTTCTACTGCTACCCGGAGGGACGCGCGCGACCCGTCTTCCCCTCCTCGTTCGTCGCGGTGGCGCCGGGAGATCGCTCGTTCGGCCTGGCCGTTCGCTGTCCGGCCTGTGGCTCGCTCTCGGTCAACCTCGTCTCGCAGACCCACGTCGACCTGCCGTTCGCGAACGACCAGCGGATCGGGGTCATCGACCACATCTTCGCGGAGGACGCGCTCCAGTCGCTCGAGGAATTCCGCGCCGAACTGCACTCCTCGCGCTTCGACGAGCGCCGCCTGCACCTGAATTAGCCGCTGTTCCGTTTGTAGCTGGACGGGGAAGAACCCCGGCACCATCTGAAACGGAGGCAGTGATGATCGGAGTGACCAGGGGCATCTCGACCCTCGCCGGAGCGGCCGTCGCCGGGATCCTGCTCTGGTTCGCGACCCAGGTCGGCACGGAGACGACCGGCGAGTACTGGGCGACGTACGGCCTGATCGCCGTTGCGGGGCTGACGATGGCTCTCTCGCAGATTCTCGGCGGCTGGACGAAGTGGGGGTGGCCGCGCTTCTCGCTCGGCGTCTTCACGATTGCGTTCCTGCCCGTGCTCGTGGCGGGGGGCTGGGTGCTGCTCGCGCGCCAGCCGGCCGACTGGCTGAACACGTCGAACTGGTCGCGCGACCTCGGCATCTTCGGCCCGGTCGCCGATCTCGGGAACATCCTGCCCGCGATCGCGTTCGGCATCGGTCTGGTCTTCGGGTTCTCCTTCGACACCGAAGGTCCCCGCACGCAAGGTCGTCGAGCCCGAGCGAGAGGCCGTGCGTGAGACGCCGGCTCCTGTGACCACCGACGACGGCGGACGGACGTGACGAGCGCACGGCGGACGAGCCGCTGACGGCTGACCGCGACGTCCCGCACGACCCGCCGACCGTGGCCGTGGGCGGCCTGGCCGACGAGACCGACGACGAGAGAACGGTGACGACGACGAGGAGCGACCGAACCTAAGAGCGCCCTCGAATAAACACCGGTTTAAGGGATTCGCGCGACCGCGGGGCGGGTCGATAGGTGTGGGGATGGACGCCGCCGCCCTTGGCCATCCGAAGCCCACGGCTTCGCAGCTTCTCCTCGAGCACTGTCTGGCGCTCGACACGGAAGCGCCACGACCCACCGCGGCCGCGCGACTCGAGGCGCTGCTCGGGCCCGAGCTCGCCCGGCGGCTAGTCGCTGCGCTGCGACCCGTCTAGCGCGTCGTCCGCGGCCCGGGGCGATCCTCGCCCCGCAGGCGCACGAACAGGAAGATCACGCCGCTCGCGAGGAGCGAGAGGATGAGCGCGGTCGCGTTCGAGACGTCGACCGCGAGCATCCCGATCCAGAGCACGAGGAAGAAGAAGACGGCCCAGGCAAACGCCTGAACCCCCTGGTCGATCGAAGGCACGTGCAACGACATCGCCGCGATCCTATCGACGCGAAAGACGCTCGACCCACTGGTTCTAGTTACTTCAGGGGTCTTTGCAGCGTGAGGACTGATCCGCTTTGCGGATCAGTCCTCACATGCGCCAAAAAAAATTCAGGGAGCCGGTGGCGCTTTCGTCCACCGAACCCGCTGACTTTCCGCTTGCGCGTACGGCCCTCGAGCTCGGATTCGACCTAATCGCGCTCCGTGCTCCCTGCGAGGAAGAACCTAGCCGCGGTCCTCGGTCCGATCAAGAGCGGCGCGAGGTCGTTTCGTGCAATTTGCGTGAACTTCCCGTTGGGAGGTCCCGGTGGCCGTTCCGTCCGTAGGATGCTCGCGTGGGCCGCGCAGCCGTCTGGACCGTCGCCGGCGCGGCTCTTGCGGCCGCGGCCGTCCTGACGTTGCTCGGGGTGGGGGACAGCGCCGAGGCGCTCTCGAACTGGCAGGCGTTCGTGCTCGGGCTCGTGCAGGGGGCGACCGAGCTGCTGCCGATCTCGTCCTCGGGCCACCTGATCCTCGTGCCGTGGGTCGCCGACTGGGAGTTCCTGAAGGAGCACGACGCCTTCAACCAGACGTTCGACGTCTCGCTCCACCTGGGCACGCTGATCGCAGTCCTCGTCTACTTCTGGGACGACATCGTCCGCCTCGCCGCCGCCTGGTTCGGAACCTTTCGGCGCCGCCGGATCGAGACCGTCGACGAGCGGATCGCCTGGTACGTCGCTGCCGCGACCGTGCCTGCCGCGATCGTCGGCGCCGTGGGGGAGAACCTGATCGCGGAGAACCTGGGCGAGCCCTGGCAGATCGCAATCCTGCTCGCGCTGTTCGGCGGCCTCCTCTATCTCGCCGACCGCAGCCCCGAGGAGAAGGACATGAGCCAGATCGGCTTCAAGGCCGCCGTCGGCGTTGGGCTCGCGCAGACGCTCTCGCTGATGCCGGGGGTGTCGCGGTCGGGGATCACGATCACGGCGGGACGGTTTCTCCGGCTCGATCGGGACTCGGCGGCCCGGTTCTCGTTTCTGCTGCTCGTCCCGATCACGTTCGGCGCGGTCGCCTACAAGGGGATCGGCGACGTGGTGCTCGCAGACCTGCCGCCGGGGACGACCGGGCCGTTCGTCGTCGGCTCGCTGGCCTCGTTCGCGAGCGCTCTCGTCGCCATCTCGGCGCTGCTCGGGTACGTGCGCCGTCATGACTACACGGTGTTCGTCGTCTATCGCCTGCTCGTGGCTGCGATCGTCCTGCTGCTGATCGCCACGGGCGCCCGCTCCGCAGGCTTTTGACGCGCCGGCCGCTCCTGCTGCTCGTCGGCGGAGCAGCCTGCATTGCCTTCTCGGGCATCCTCGTGCGCCTCGCCGACGTGACGCCGTCGACGGCGGCGTTCTATCGGTGCGCGTACGCCGTCCCGCCTCTGCTCGCACTCGCGATCTGGGAGCGGCGTCGCTACGGCTCCCGTGGCTTCCAGGCGCGCTCGCTGGCCTGGCTGGCGGGCCTCTTCTTCGCGGCCGACCTGATCCTCTGGCACCACTCGATCGCCGCGGTGGGGGCGGGGCTGGCGACGGTGCTCGGAAACGTCCAGGTCGTGCTCGTGCCGATCGCCGCCTGGCTGCTGCTGTCCGAGCGGCCGGGAGCGCGCGTGGTGGCTGCTGTGCCGGTCGTCCTGATCGGCGTCGTTCTCATCTCCGGCGTGGTCGGGGAAGGCGCGTACGGGGACGATCCCGCGCTCGGAGTGCTCTTCGGCATCCTGACCGCGGTCGCGTACTCGGGCTTCCTGCTGGCCCTGCGCGCGAGCTCGGTGGACGTGCGCCGCTCGGCGGGCGCGCTCTTTCACGCGACCCTCGCCTCGGCGATCCTCGTGCTGCCCGTAGGTTGGCTGCTGGGGGAGCTGGAGCTCAGGACGTCCTGGGAGTCGTTTGCGTGGCTCGTCACGCTCGCTCTGACCTCGCAGGTGCTCGGCTGGCTCCTGATCGCGGCCGCGCTGCCGCGGGCGCCGGCGGCGATCAGCTCGGTCGTCCTGACGCTGCAGCCGGTCGCTGCCGTGCTACTCGCGATCGTGCTCCTGGACGAGGATCCGTCCGCGGTGCAGATCGTCGGAGTGGCCGTCGTCGTCTGCGGGATCGTCCTCGCGACGGGGTACAGGCGATCTGTGCCAACTTGACATAACGTCCCTTACCGTGCATTCACGGAACGGCGCCGGTCGTGACGGCATGATGTGCCGGTGATCGTCGACTGCGCCGTCTACGAACGTGGTGTGAGAGTGGCGACGAAGCCCGACATCACCGGCGTCGCGACAGCGGCTGCGGCGACGACGGATTCGTCTGGGTCGCGCTCGTCGAGCCGACGGTCGAGGAGTTCGAACGAGTCAGCAGCGGAGTTCGACCTGCACGAGCTGGCGGTCGAAGACGCGGTGAAGGCACACCAGCGGCCGAAGCTCGAGCATTACGGCGAGACGCTCTTCGTCGTGCTGAAAACGGTGGACTACGTCGACTCGGAGGAGCTCGTCGAGATCGGCGAGGTGATGATCTTCCTCGGCGAGCGATTCCTGATCTCGGTTCGCCACGGTCCCGGCGGCGGTCTTGGCGCCGCCCGCGAGGAGATCGAGCAGCGGCCGGAGCTGCTCGCGACACGGGCCGAGCGCCGCCCTCTACGCGCTCGTCGACCGTGTCGTCGACGCGCTACAGCCCGGTCGCGGACGCGCTCGACGACGACATCGACCAGATCGAGGCGACGGTGTTCTCGGAGACGCGCCGAGAACCCGGTCGAGCGGATCTACAAGCTCCGTCGCGAGGTGCTCCGTTCCACCGCGCCGTCGCAGGGCTCAACCAGGTGCTCGAGGCGCTCGCTGGCCGAGCCGCTGATCGCAGAGCCGATGCGCGACTACCTGCGCGACGACGCCGATCACGCAACCCGCGTGGCCGAGCAGGTCGACGGCCTCCGCGACCTGCTCGACGAGCATCCTGCAGGCGAACCTCACCCAGGTGAGCGTCCGCCAGAACGAGGACATGCGCAAGATCTCCGCCTGGGTGGCGATCATCGCCGTCCCGACGGCGGTCGCCGGCATCTACGGCATGAACTTCGAGCACATGCCCGAGCTGAAATGGCGCTTCGGCTACCCGGCCGTGCTGCTCCTGATCGCCTGCGCCTGCAGCTATCTCTACGTCCGTTTCCGCCGCTCCGGCTGGCTCTGACAGCGGCCGCGAGTGGACACGCGTGTTTGGGAGCGAGAAACTCGCGGGTAGAAACCGGTCGAAGCGCGTTCCGCCCCCGTCTATGACGACCGTCGACATCGAACATCTGCTTCGAAACGACGAGCTCCAGCAGCAGCTGGACGCCGCCGAGCAGGCTGGGTCGCTCAAGGCCGCCGAGCTGACCGAGATCCTCGATGCGCACGAGCTGGACGCGCTCGAGCAGGACGCGTTCTTCCGCGAGCTCGACCGGCGCGGCATCGAGCTGCTCGAAGAGCCGCCGCCCGAGGAGCCTGCTCCCGCGCCCGCGCCCGTAGCACCGCAGGAGACGACGACCGACGCGCTCCAGCTCTTCCTCCGCGAGGCCGGCCGGCATCAGCTCCTGACAGCGCCGCAGGAGGTCGAGCTGGCGAAGAAGATCGAGAGCGGCGACATGCAGGCGAAGCAGCAGATGATCCAGTCGAACCTGCGCCTCGTCGTCTCGATCGCCAAGAACTACCGCAACCAGGGCCTGCCCTTCCTCGACCTGATCCAGGAGGGCACGCTCGGCCTGATCCGTGCCGTCGAGAAGTTCGACTGGCGCCGCGGCTTCAAGTTCTCCACCTACGCGACCTGGTGGATCCGCCAGGCGGTCGCACGGGCGCTCGCCGACAAGGCGCGCACGATCCGCATGCCGGTGCACATCGTCGAGCGCCTGCAGAAGATGAACCGCGCCGAGCGAACGCTGTGGACGCAGCTCGGCCGCGAGCCCACGTTGGAGGAGATCGCAGAGGAAGCCTCCCTCCCGCTCCAGCAGGCGATCGAGGTCCGTGCGGCGGCGCGCGCTTCCACGAGCCTCGACCAGCCCGTCGGCGAGGCGGAGGACGCCGTCTTCGGCGATTTCGTGGCGGGCGAAGGCCCGCTACCCGAGGAGCAGGTGGAGCTCTCGTTGCGCAGCCAGGCGCTCAAGGAAGCGCTCGAGGCGCTCTCCGAGCGCGAACGGCAGGTCGTCGTGCTCCGCTACGGCCTCACCGACGCCGAGCCGAAGACGCTCGAGGAGATCGGCCGGCGGCTCGGGATCACGCGGGAGCGCGTGCGGCAGATCGAGCTCGACTCGCTGAAGCGGCTCGCGTCACTGCGCGAGCTCGAGTCGGTCGGCGCGACGTTCTAGTTACGAGCGAAGGTAGAACTCGAGCCCGGGTGCGACCATGCGCAGCTCGCGCAGCGCGCGCGATTCGAGCTGGCGGACGCGTTCACGTGTGATCCCAAGCCCTGCTCCGACCTCTTCGAGCGTCTGTGGGACGTTGCCCTCGAGCCCGAAGCGCTGGGCGAGCACGTGGCGCATGCGGGGCTCCAGGCGATCGAGCGCGTCGGTGAGCTCGACGGCGCGCAAGCGCTCCGCGGTCTCGACGTCCGGCTCGGCCGACTTGGTGTCCTGGATCATGTCTCCGTAGAGGCTCTCGCCGTCGCCGACGGGTGTCTCGAGGCTGACGGGGTCCTGGACGAGCTCGAGCAGCTCGCGGACGCGCTCGGGCGTGAAGCCGGCCTCCTTGGCGATCTCCTCGTGGCTCGGGTCCCGGTTCAGCTTCTGCGCGAGCACGCGGCGGCCGCGGGTCACGCGGCGCACCTGCTCGGCGACATGGACGGGAAGGCGGATCGTCCTGCCCTGCTCGGCGAGCGCCCGTGTCACCGCCTGGCGGATCCACCAGGTCGCATACGTCGAGAGCTTGAAGCCGAGCTTGTAGTCGAACTTCTCGACCGCGCGGATCAGGCCGAGGTTCCCCTCCTGGATCAGATCGAGCAGGGGGACGCCGGCCTTCGTGTAGTTGCGCGTGATCGACATCACGAGGCGGAGGTTGCACTCGATCAGCTTCCGCTTCGCCGCTTCGTCGCCCTCGTCCTTGAGGCGAGCGAGCTCGCGCTCCTCGCCCGGTGTGAGCAGGCGGCCGTCGCCGATCTGGCGCACGTAGAGCTTCAGTGGATCCTGCGTCGCCTCCGGCGCCGCAACCTCTTCCGCGTCCTCGACGTCGGCGACGTCCTCGGGCGCAGGCAGCAGCTCGAGTCGCGGCTCGGGAGCAGGCTCGAAGACGGGCTCGGCAGCGTTCGGTTCCATCTGACCACCCGTATCGGCCTCGCAGCGTCCGGGCTTGAGGAATCCGTCCCCCGACGGCGAAAAACCGCCCGGGTAGTCCTAACTTCGGGCCAACACTTTGCGTCTACGCTCCTCAAGTGGGAAACGATCCCAGCCGATTACAACATTAGGATTCGTCACATATGTGCGGAATCGCCGGTTACAGCCTGAGTCATGAATCGAGTGTCCAGCGGACGCTCGCTGCGCAGGCGCTCCTGGCCGGAATTGCAGAGCGTGGCGCCGATGCGGTCGGCTATGCGCACCGCGGCTCCAGCCCCTCGGTGACCGTGCACAAGCGCCGTTCGGGCGCCAGTGAGCTGCTCGACGAGCTGCACATTCCCTCCGCCTCGACGCAGGTGCTCGTGCACGTGCGCGACTACACCAAGGGCCATCCCACGATCGAGGCGAACAACCACCCGATCCGGCACGGCGCCGTCGTCGGGATCCACAACGGGATCATCGTCAACGACGAGGAGATCTTCGCGCGCTACGGCTTCGACCGGGCGCATCCCGACATGACCGTCGACTCCGAGGCGATCTTCGCCCTCGCCGAGCACGCAGAGGGCCGTCCCGAGGCGCTCGAGGAGCTCCACGGGGCGATGGCGACCGCCTGGCTCGACGAGCGCGACGGTTCCACCCTCTTTCTCGCCCGCGCCGCCGGCCGGCCGCTCTGGACCGGGACCGCCGGCAAGGAGCTCTTCTTCGCCTCCACGCGGGCCGCGCTCGAGGTGCTCGAGCAGACGATCCGGCTGACCTTGCGCAAGCGCGAGGTCGAGGAGGGGACGCTGCTGCGGATCGCCGACGGTCGCATCGAGCACTCCGAGCGCTTCCAGCCCGATCGCTCGTACATCGAGGAGACGATCCTTCCCTCCGTCCGCGCCCCGGACGAGGGCGTGTCGTGCCTGCAGCGCCTCGCGGCGATCGCGCTCGCGACCGGCTAGCGACTAGCCGAGCGTCCCGTCGGGCGCGACCTTCTCGCCTTCCTCCCGCAACCGCTCGCGGACGAGGTACTGGAACGCGGCCCACGCGGGCTGGACGTCGATCATCCGGTAGATCTGCCACTCGGTGAGCAGCGCCGGATCGCTGCGCCGCGCGTCGGCCCAGTCGGCCATCTTGGGCAGCCGGCCGAGGCCGCGGGCGAGCCCTGCGCCCTGCTCCACCGCTCGCTCGAGCCGCTCCTCCCCCACCGGCACGTCGAAGCCGGCCGCGCGTAGCGCCTGCGCCAGCGACCCGAACGTGTGCCAGAGCAGCGACTTCGACGGCATCGCGCCCTTCCGCGCGTCGATGTCGCGGGCGGTCGGCGTTCGCCCGAGCTCCTCGCCGAGGTCACGCAGGCGGCCGAGCAGCTCCTCGCGCGTCGCGAATCGCCGCGGCACCAGGCCGGCCTGACGCTTCGCAGCGTTCCAGCTGCCGAAGTGCTCGATCACCGTCTGCGGATGCACCGTCGTCTCCGCGTCTGCGGCGA
Source organism: uncultured Gaiellaceae bacterium (assembly GCA_963820565.1). Taxonomy (GTDB): domain Bacteria; phylum Actinomycetota; class Thermoleophilia; order Gaiellales; family Gaiellaceae; genus Gaiellasilicea. The sequence goes on along the minus strand of CAWGAD010000003.1, from coordinate 198,959 downwards.
ACTCGCGCATCGTCGGCGAACGCCCCAGGCGTTCGGCGCTTGCCTTCAGCTGCTCGAGGATCTCTTCGTCCGTGTAGCGCTTGCGGATACCCGCCTGGAACGCCGCGAGCGCCTCCGGATCGATGCCTGCCACCGCAGGGTGGCGGCGGGCTCGTCCCATGCAAGGAGTGTAGAGCATCTTCGCCGATTTGCAAGTCGGCTAGAACGGCCAGGTGCTCCGCTCAGGAGACTGCGAACAGCGGCCGGCGCGGGCCGGCGGCGCTCTCGACCCCGTCGAGCGGGAGGATCCGGTCGAGCGCGGCGACGCAGCGTGGGCAGAACTGGGTTCCGGCGGCCGCGCGCAGCTCCTCGAGCGACTCCTCGAGCGGCCGGGCAGCGCGGTAGATCCTCGTCGTCAGCATCGAGTCGAGCGCGTCGGCGACGTGGATGATGCGTGCGCCGAGGGGAATCTCCTCACCGCGGAGCCGGTCCGGATAGCCCATGCCGTCGAAGCGCTCGTGGTGGTGCCTGATCGCGGGCACCGCGTCGCCGAGGAAGCCGAGCCGGTCGATGATGCGAGCGCCCTCGTCGGCGTGCTTCTGCATCAGGGCCCACTCGCCGTCGGTGAGGCTCGCGGGCTTCAGGAGGATCGAATCCGGGATCGCGAGCTTGCCGATGTCGTGGAACAGCGCAGCGTGGCCGAGCAGGTCGAGCTCGATGTTCGACAGGCCGAGCTCGCGGCCGATCGCGAGCGCGAGCTGCTGGACGCGGCGCGAGTGGCCGGCCGTGTAGGCGTCGCGGGCGTCGACGGTCGCCGAGAGGCTCTCCATCGCCGCCGTCGAGCGTTCCTTGAGGAGCCGGTTCGCCTGCTCGAGCGAGACGTTCTGGGTGTGGATCGTCTCGGCCGCCTGGCGCAGCTTCTCGGCGCTCCGGCGCGTGTGCGACAGATACGCCTCCTGCGTCTTGCGCATCAGCAGCAGCGGCACCGCAAAGACGGCGAGCGCGTAGAGACCGGCAGCGTGGTAGGCGATCGCGATGACGCCGCCGATGAAGCCGTAGACGACGTAGTGCGGCGCCAGCCAGAGGAAGCGTTCGTGCCAGACGCGCCACCAGCGTTCCCGTCCCTCGAACGCGAGCGCCAGTGAGACGAGCCCGGTGTTGACCGCGAAGTACGCGGCGCCGGCCGCGAGCCCCGCAGCGACCACGACCAGCTCGCCGGCGTCGGCCGCGTAGCCCAGCGAGAAGATCGCCGCCGCAGCCAGCGAGGAGAGGCTGAGCGCGCCGATGTTGAAGAGCACGTGGTGGATCGCGGGACGGAGCGCGCTCCACTGGACGATTGCCGTCGTCAGTGCGAGCGCGAGGCCGGCACGCGGGCCGAACAGCGCCGCGCCGGCGAGCACGCCGACGGCGCTGACGGAGATCGAGCCGTCGTCCAGCTCGAGCGCGAGCGCCTCCCCCACCCCGACGAGCGCGACCACGGCGAGCAGGCCGATCACATCCGTCGACGATCCGAAGAGAACGCCGAGCACACCGGCGGCCACGCCGAAGAAGCTCACGAGCCCGACGAGAAGCCCCAGTCGCTTGGACAGCTGCAGGAAGCGCGGCCCGCTGGTCGTGTGGGCCGTGTGGCGACGCTCGTACTCCGGGAGCGCCTCCGGGACGCGGGCGAGCGTCTCCCGGTGGTCGCCGTCCTCCGGCACCGCGACCAGCGGAACGCTGCGGTCGGCGGGCACGAGCAACGGCTCCGAGCTGGCGCCGAGCACGCGGTTTCGGCCCTGAAGCTTGGCGCGGTAGACGGCGAGGTCAGCCTGGTGGATGAGGCCGTTCGGGTCCTCGGCGTCCTTGGGATAGCCCGAGACGCCGATCGAAACGGTCGCCCGGATCGGCTCGCTCGACGTTTCCACGTCGAAGGTCCGCGCCGCGACCGCCCGCCGGATCCGCTCGGCGATCTCGAGCGCCTGCTCGGGCGGGGTCTCCGGCAGGAGGATCGAGAACTCCTCACCGCCGAAGCGCGCCGGCACGTCGTAGTGGCGCAGCTCGGCCCGGAACACCTCTGCGATGCCCTTGAGGACTGCGTCGCCCGGCGAGGTGGCCGTAGGTGTTGTTGATCTCGCGGAGCAGGTCGAGGTCGGCCATGATCAGAGACAGCGGCCGCTCGAACCGCTGCGCGCGGCTCAGCTCCTCCGTCAGCGCCGAGGCGAAGTAGCGTGCGTTGAAGAGGCCGGTCTTGGCGTCGACCCGCGCCTCCGCCTGGAGCTGCGGCACCGAGAGCGCACGGTGGATCAGGAGCAGCGGGGCGATCGCGAAGGGGATGAGCCAGGGGTTTCCGGTCCAGAACGCCGCCAGCACGACGCCGAGGGCGGCGAAGACGAACTCGGTCGAAAGCCCCTGGTAGGAGAAGAGCTGGCGCATCGGGTGACCGTTGACCCAGCGGATCATGGGTGCGAGCAGCGCCGAGTTGAGCACGACGAGGACCACCGCGGCAGCCGTTCCGGCGAGCGCGAAGCGGACGTCGTCGCTCGGGATCAGCGCCTCGGCGCCCTTCACGAGGTCCGCCGCCCCCCACGCCGACATCGTCGCGATCGTGAAGACGAGGATGTTGAAGGACTGCACGTACCAGGTGCTGCGGCTACGCAGCCATTCCGGAATGTGCTGGATCAGGGGCATCAGCGCCAGCAGCGCGGGTGGAACGAGCAGCGCGGCGGCGATCAGGAAGACGCCGGTGGTGTGGTACGACTTGTTTCCGGGCGTGCGGACGACGAAGAACTGCGCCAGGGCGAGCATCGTGGCGAGGGCTGCGAACTCGAACCAGCCTCCTGTCCCCCGGTCGAGCTCGACCAGAAACGGTGCGGTCACGGCAACGGCCGCTGCAGCCACGAACGCGAAGTACGCAAGCGCCTTGGGCGGCAGCTGATTGTGGCGCGTCTCGCCGGGCGAGCCGTCGCGCTCGATCGCATCGCCGAGAGGAATCGCGCTCATGGTGACGCCGCTATGTCGTTCACGCCGCTCGTCTCCTTCGATGCCGCAAAGACCCGAGAGCCGGAGCCTGCTCCAACTGCCGAAGCGTAGTTCCGCGACTTCTGCTGGAAATCCCCCGTTCGAGGTACCCCACCGTCTCCGCGAAAGGTGAGGGGCCGACCCGAAAGCCGGCCCCTCCGCATTTCGGTTAAGGAGTCGTGAGAGTCGGTAGCGTCTGGACGACCGGCGCCACCGCAGCTTCGACCGCGGGTGCCGGCGATGCCAGTACGGGAGCCTTTTCGACGACGAGCTCTACTGCCTCGACGACCGGGTCCGGTGCCGGGAAGAGCTCCGGGTCGGCGAGGAGCGCCGCCTCAAGCTCTGCCTCCGTCATGGACGCGTCCTCCGGGGGAGCCGACGCATCACCCGCAGCGTCCTCCCAGCTGACATCCGCCACTGCGAGCACGTCGGCCCACGAGACGTCCGCCCAGGAGACATCGCTCCAGGACACGTCCGCCCAGGACACGTCCGCCCAGGAGACATCCGCCCAGGAGACCGCGTCCCAGGAGCGGCTCTTCTTCGCCGAGTCTGCCCAGCTGACCGAGTCGAACGCGGGCACGCCGGACGCCGAGTCCGGCCGCACGAAGGAGCTCAGGGCCTTGTTCGGGTTGATCGGCCTCCGCACAGCGGCTGCCTGCCAGGCATTGATCTCGCCGACGCCGCCGGCGCCCGCAGGCACCTCCCACGGCGCGAGCCTGCGTGCCGTCATCATCAGCGCGCCCTTGACCTGATCCGGCGTCCACGTGGGATTCCGCGCCAGGATCTGGGCTGCCGCACCGGCGACGATGGGAGCTGCGAACGAGGTGCCGGAGAGGCGGATGTAGCCTTGTCCGACCAGGTTCGAGGCCTTCGCCGCGGCGAGCGTGGAGCCCGCGGGGATCGCACCGACCATGTAGCGGCCGGCCGCCGAGATGTCCGGCTTCATGAAGCCGTCGAACGTGCGGCCGTAGGCCGACCAGGAGGGCACGTCGTGCTTCGTGGGCTTCAGTGAGCCCTCGAGGTCGAGCGCGCCGACCGTGATCACGAACGGGTCGTTACCGGGGGCGAACTTGACGCCGCTCGGGCCGCCCTCGATGCCGTAGTTACCGGCAGCCGCGACGACGACGACGCCAGCGAACCAGAGCTTCTCGACGGCCCGGTCGAGCGGGTCCTTCGTGAAGTTGCTCGGCCGCGCCGAGTGCAGCGAGAAGTTCGCGACGCGAATGTTCAGCCGCTCCCGGTTCTGGTAGATCCACTCTGCGCCTGCGATCACGTCGCTCGTGCGCGCCTGGCCACTGTCGTCCATCACGTCGACGTCGACGATCGGCGACGTCGGTGACGCGCCCAGCCGACGGGGAGCGCTGCCCGCCGCGATGCTCGCGACGAACGTCCCGTGCCCGCGGCCGTCGCCGGACGAGTTCGGCAGAAGCGTCGTGATCACCTTGTTCTCGATCACACGGGCGCCGTAGCCGAAGTCAATGCGGTTGCGGTCGATGCCGGAGTCGACGATCGCGATCGCCGGAGCGTTCGGGACCGAATGTCCCGAGTTGATGCGCAACGGCAGGATGCCCGATGCCGCCGCCCAGATATCAGCGTCGTCGTCGTGGTCGGCCAGCCGCACCGCGACGTCCTCGGTGATCGTCAGACCCGGCTTGCGGGCCAGCCTGAGCAGGCGACGACCGGACATCTCGACCGAGACGCCCTTGATGAACTCGTACTTGTCGTCCACCTCGCCGCGCAGCTCGCCGCGGAGCCGCTTGAGCTGGTTCTGAAGCTGTTTCCACTGCTCACGGAGCTGGCGCGCGCGATCGCGATCCTGCTTCTTCTTCGCACGGCTCTCGTCCTTGTTCGCGGCCTGCTCGGCCTTGTTCGCGTTGGCCTCCTCGGTGCGGAGCGCCTGGTCGTCCTCGCTCTCGGCCGCGACGAACGACCCCTGGGCCGTGTCTGCGCCGACGCTGCTCTGAACGATCAGCTTGAACCGCTCCTTCGGATTTGCCTGCGCCCGCTCGATCAGGCCCGGCTCGACGTACGTCGCCGGCAGCGAGGAGTCGGCGGCAGCCGCGCGGCTCACACTCGCAGCACCGGCCGACAACGACAGCATGAGGCCTAGGACGAGCGTGACGATGACGCCCCGACCGCCCTTGCCCCAGAGGGTGTTCGAACGGTGTTCGCCGCCGCGATTTCCAGAACCCCAGAGCGCGCTCTTGCGAACGTCTCCCGGATTGCCGCTTGTGTCCCTAGACATCTTTCTCCCTTGTCCGCGCCGAAGCGCGAGCCGCATGAAAAACTGACGAGCCGGTGCGAGACGCCTGTGCCGCCCGGCCTGTTGAACGGCGCTGAACTTATGCGCGGTTCCGGGCAGCTACGTCCCCCTTTTAGGGGAGCGCCGGCAAGGTTCCCTCGTTCGAGGGATCATCGGCTGCCGATACGCTCGCGGGCCATGAGCACTCGCCTGGCAGTCGAGACGCTTGCAGCCCGCGCTGCGGGCAAGCTGTCCCGCCTCGCGGGTACAGGCGGCGGCACGACGCTCCCCGGCAAGTTGCTCTGGAAGCTCGATCCCGGAGCGATCGACGCTCTCGCCAAACGCCTTCCGCAGGGCGCTGCGGTCATCTCCGCGACGAACGGGAAGACGACGACCACCGCGATGGCCGCCGAGATCCTCGAGCCGCGTCATGCGCTGGCGTGGAACCGTTCCGGTGCCAATCTCGTCTCCGGAGTCGCCTCGACGTTGCTGACGCAGAGGGACGCGGAGCTGGGCCTGCTCGAGGTGGACGAAGGCGCGCTGCCGGAGGTCGTCCGCCGCGTGCGACCACGTGCCGTGCTGCTCGGAAATCTCTTCCGTGACCAGCTCGACCGCTACGGCGAGCTGGAGCACGTCGCCGATCGCTGGCGCGCCGCAACGGCAGAGCTGCCCGACGGCACGGCGCTGATCGTGAACGGCGACGACCCCCAGGTCGGCGACCTCGCTCGTGGCCATGCCGGTGCAATCGCGTTCGGGATCGATGACCCGCGGCACAGCCGTCCCGCGCTCCAGCACGCCGCCGACTCCCGCTACTGCGTCGCCTGCGGCACGCCGTACGAGTTCGCCACCGCGTACGTCGGCCATCTCGGCGACTACCGGTGCCCGGCGTGCGGACATGCGCGACCGACGTTGCAGGTGCGGGCGCGCGAGATCGAGCTCGACGGCCTCCGGGGAGCGTCGTTCGACCTGGAGACGCCCGCGGGCAAGACACGGGTCCGCCTCCCGCTGCCCGGGCTGTACAACGTCTACAACGCGCTCGGAGCCGCCGCGCTCGCGGAGGTGCTCGGCGCCTCGCTCGAGGAGATCCGCGCGGGGCTGGAGCGGTTCGGCGCGGCTTTCGGGCGGTTCGAGCGCATCGCGGCCGGAGACAAGACGATCCTGCTGCTCCTGATCAAGAACCCGGCCGGCGCGAACGAAATCGTCCGGACGCTGGAGGAGGCAGGTACGCCGTCGCTCCTCCTGCTCGCGCTCAACGACGCGATTGCGGACGGGAAAGATGTCTCCTGGATCTGGGACGTCGACTTCGAGCCGCTGCTCGCCGGAGCCGAGCGGCTGGTCGTCTCCGGCGACCGGGCCGCCGAGCTCGGCCTACGCTGCGTCTACGGCGGGTTCCCGCAGGAGGCGCTCGAGGTCGAGCCGGACCTTGCCGCGGCCCTCGACCGTGGCCTTGCACTGACGCCGGCGGGCGGAGAGCTCGTCGTCCTCCCCACGTACACCGCGATGCTCGCGTTGCAGCGAATCGTCACCGAGCGCGGGCTCGCCCGGCCGTACTGGGAACGCTCGTGAGGATCCGCGTCGGACATCTCTATCCGGAGTACCTGAACATCTACGCCGACCGCGGCAACATCGCGGTCTTCGCTCGGCGCGCGGCCCTGCGCGGCCACGAGCTCGACGTGACGCCGCTTTCCCTGGGCGACGAGGTGCGCCCTGGCGAGCACGATCTGCTCTACATCGGCGGTGGCCAGGATCGCGAGCAGGCGCTGATCGCTCCCGATCTGGCTGCGAAGGGGCCGGCGATCCGCGACGCAGTCGAAGCCGGCGCTGCGCTGCTCGGCGTCTGCGGCGGCTATCAGCTGCTCGGGCGCGGCTACCTCGATCGCCACGGCGCCTCGCTTCCGGGCGTCGGGCTCTTTCCGCACGAGACGATCGCGGGCGAACGGCGGATGATCGGCGACGTGTTGCTCGAGTGCGAGCTGGAGCCGGGCGAGCGACGGACACTCGCCGGCTTCGAGAACCACGCCGGACGAACACGGCTCGATCCCGGCGCGACGCCGCTCGGCCGAGTCGTCGCGGGCTTCGGGAACGACGGCGACTCGGGCTTCGAGGGCTGCCGCGTCGGCCGTGCGGTCGGGACGTACCTGCACGGGCCGCTGCTGCCCCGGAACCCCTGGCTCGCGGACTGGCTGCTGGCGCAGGCGCTCGCCCACGCCACCGGCGGCGGGCCGCCCCAGCTCGAGCCGCTGCCGGACCTGCTCGAAGCCGAGGCGCATGCGATCTCTGCGCAGCGAGCCCGTGACCGCGGTGGGCGCTTCTAGCGTCGGAGCTCGCCGCGGCTCAGATGAGAGCACGCTGGTCCAGGCGACACTTTCGGCCGCGGGCCGGGCGGCGATCGAGTGCTAATCCAGAGGGCACGAATTGCTTGGTCGCCCCATCGCGCGATACTGAGCGGACAGTGCTCAGACGGACCGTCCTCGCAGCGGTCACATCGCTTCGGCGATCGTTGGCATCGTCGCGGGCTGGCAGTCCGGCCTCACGGTGCTCCTCATCGCGGCGCTCCTGTTTGGTATTGCGTACATCCTCGGCGTCGGCGCAGAAGCCACGACACGCTGCCGAGAGCTCGGCCCTCTATGGGGACGATCGAGAGGATGCCAACCACTGGAGCCGGACGGGCGGCAAACGCAAGCGCTGACTCGGTAGCAGGCTTCCATCGACCTCCGTGTTCATCGGGAATGCGGTCGGGGAAGCATTGCGTTCCGCCTATCCCTCCCACCCCGGTGAGCTTTCGAAGCCCTCCGCTCGGGTGACATTCCCGAACACCGGCGCAGGCGACGGCTGGTGGTCGAACGGTACGCCTGGACTCCAAGGGGGTTGTTGGTCGTATCGCTGCGAGGGTGTCTCGCACATGACACCGTGCGACATGGGTTGCCCTTGTCGTGTCAATCGGCGCTCTTGGCGTCTGCTGCGCCTGATGTCGCGGCGAGAGTCGATGAAGAGTCTGTCTCGCCACGCCTCCCGAGCACCGTGCCCCGTTCTTGCGCAGCTGCCGCCCCCCTGTCTGCGCGTCGGGCGGCCCGCACGCGTCGACGCTCCGAAGGCACCGCGATCACGTACGCCGGTTCCGCGAGCCGGTGTTCGGTCGCCGTGGGTCACCCGTCCAGCTTCGCGAACGGTGTGGCGGTTGCTGTCGTCTGCTCGATGCGGGCGACTACCCCCGGATACGCAGCGCCTCTCCGATCTGCCCGCCGCTGGTTCCGCTAACCAAGTACCGAACGTACCCAGGTCGCAAGCGGCGTGCATTCCCGGGCGACACGAACCGGCCGCCGGTGCAGCCACCAGCCGATCGCATCTATCTGCTCGCATTCAACGGTGGCGACGCTGGCCCAACCTATTGGCACTGGCTCGCTGGCGATGGGAACACGGGAGGCGATCCGCTACTGGGTGCTGTCGGAACTGCGCACAACGCTGCCGGGTGCATCTGCCGCCCGCTGAAGTCGGCCTCGTCCGAAGTGAGGAACGCCGAACGAGTTCGCCGACCCGGTGCTCGTTGGGCGACGGTCAGTGAGATTTGGCCGTTTCCGTGAACCCGGCTGGCGGTCAATTCGGAGGACACGGTGGCGATCACACGCTCAGGATCTCGCAATTGCGAGTGTCCATGGTCTTGACACAACCGACGCCTCCGCCCGGATCGCGGTCGCCCTCGCGCGCAAGGCTGACGCCGCTCGCTGAGCAACCGATCAAGGGACATTCCTGAACACTGGCCCAGTCCACGCGTTTGAGCCTTGGGGCAGGGCTTACAGACCGGGCGCGCGCTCCGCTTGGGGTCGAAGGATGCGAAGCGCCCGCAGTGTGTTCCAGCGACTGTCCTGGCCGGGCTTCTCCATCTCGACGAGGAGCGTTCCGGGGATCCGCTTCTGCAGCGGCCAGCGCCCGCTCGGCTTGCGCTTGTCGCGCAGCAGGTCGATCGGGTCGGCGAGCCGCGGGTCGGAGACCGCTGGTGTGAGGCGTAGATAGTCGAGGCCGCGCAGGAACGTGTAGTGCCAGTGCCACGGATACGTGAGCTGCGTGAATCGCTCCGAGATCACCTCTCCCGTACGGTCGGAGCGATAGAGGCGGTGCTCGAGCAGTAGTTCGACGGCCCGCGCCTCGGCGGCGACGAACGTCCGCTTCGGAACGATTCCTCGCACTGTCGCGATTCGGAGGTTCTCGAGCACGTTGAAGGTCGTGTGGAACGAGCTATGAGTTCGGTCCGGGTAGTTCCGCATGTGGCAGTTCCACCCGCCGTCCGCGAATTGCGCACTCAGCACCGCGTCGCCCACCAGCGGTAGCCGCGGATCGTCGTCGACGAAGTGCGCGCCGAGCCCGAGCCAGAACCCGAGGTGGCACAGATCGACGCGCGTCAAGAGCGATTCGACGCTCGCGCCGTCGGGCACGAACTTGTCGAGGAGTCGCTCGATCGGTGCACGCCCGGCCGGATGGCCTTCGGGGATCCCGAGCGCGACGAGTAGCAGCAGCGTCCAGGTGGATGCCGACCAGCGTCCGGCCGGCCACTCGCCGTCGGCGCCCTGGCGCGCGAGCAACTCGGCGACCCAGCCGCTCTCCATCGTCCTGCGTCGCTCACGTTCCCAGGCCTCGGCCGGCTCGTCGAGCAGGTCCCGCATCACCTGCCAGCGGATCGCAGGGTCACCGTCGAGAAGCCAGTCGACTACCGACTCTTCGCTCGCCATCACGAGGGGCCGATTCTCGTGCATGAGTCGCTGCTCCGTAGGATCTTTGCGATGTCGGATGCATCGGACTGTGTCTTCTGTCGGATCATCGCGGGAGAGCTCGAGGCCAGTGTCGTTCACGAAGACGAACGGACACTGGCGTTCATGGACATCCAGCCGCTGACGCCTGGGCACCTGCTCGTCGTGCCCCGTGAGCACGCAGCCTCACTCGCCGACCTCGATCCTGATGATGGCGCAGAGCTCTTCCGCGCTGCGCAACGCGCCGCCGCAGCTCTGCGGGAGTCTGGGCTGCGTTGCGAGGGCGTCAACGTCTTCCTCGCAGACGGTGCCGCAGCCGGACAGGACGTCTTTCATGTTCATCTGCATGTCTTCGCTCGCTTTCGGGGCGACGGATTCGGGCTTCGACTCCCGCCCGACTACGCAGAACGACCGCGGGATGAACTCGACGCAGCCGCTTCGGCGCTACGGCAAGCCTGGCTACCCGGGCGACACCTCTGAGCGCTGGCCCACACGAGGGCGTGCGAGTGGCTTACTTGGAACGGCGCACACGGGCGAGCAAGCCCGTTGTGAGCAGGCGGAACAGCCCGTTTGCTGCGCCGCCGGCCAGAGCCGCATCCGTCTGACCGCTGACAACCCCGCTTCCCTCGATCGGGATCGGCCCTACCGGCGGATCCTCCAGCTCGTGGCCGCCGCCCCGGTTGTCCGCACCAAGACGCCCGGCATCGTGCTCCCAACCCTCGCGGTCAACGATGTAGAAGCAGTGCCGGCAAACCCGCGCTCCGGCTTCCAAGCCTTCATCGCAACGGGGGCAGGCGAGCGCCACGCCGGAAGGTTAGAGAACTCATGAGTGAGCCGCGTCGGTTGGCCCATGCGAGCATGGTCTCCTCGCCAAGACCCGACGGAAACGGAGGAGCGCATGCGCCGCCTGAGCTTCCTGGAAGACGAGCCCTGGGATGAAGTGGACGACGAGAAGCGCGTTCGGTGGTTCGGGCACCCGTTCGAGGCGGACTGCCTCGGAGCGTCGCTGATCGAGTACCTGCCGCAGGCGCCAGGAGGCCCGATGCACATGCACTACGGCGTCGAGGAGATGTTCTTCGTCCTCAGTGGGACGCTGACCGTCCGCACGCCAGACGGAGAGGAGGAGCTATCACCCGGCGACGTCGTCTACTTCCCGGAGGGCCGGGATGGGCTGCACACCTTCGCGAACCCCACGGATGAGCCTGTGAGGATGCTCGGCGTCTCGACCAAGCGGTTCCCGGATGTCGTCGCCTACCCGGAACGGGGAGTTGCCTGGGTGGCGACACGCCATCCTGAACGCCCGGTACCCGAGGGCGGCGACGAAGGCGTTATCGCTCGCTTCGAGCTGCCGTGATCCCACCACACGAATCTAGCCAACCGCGATCGGCTAGCCGATGTGCTCTGCTTTGGCGGTCTCGATGAGTGCCGCGAGCCAGGCGCGCTCGTCGGGCGGTACCTCCTGCGCCACCGTCGCGCCGCGTGACGGTAGCTCGCTGGCAACGCGGTAGGTATTTCGACTCCGGCTCATGAATCCGTAGCCGACGAGCTCGCGCCGAAGAGTCGCGACGTCGTCGTGTGAGCGGCCGAGAATGGCATTGACCTCGCGCTCGCTGTAGTCGCGGCCCGCGTCGAAGCCGGACATCAGCCGCTGCAGCACGCCGACGCGCTTCTTCCGCTTCACCGGAATGCTCGTGAGGCGCCCGTCGGAGAAGAACGCGGACACGTCATCGTCTGCCTCGATGTCGGCGCGGCGTGCGCCCTCGGCGGACGCGGACGACGCGAGTCGTTGCATGCCTCGACTATCGAGGGTGTACCGACGTCGCTGTCCCTCCCGCGTCACTCGAACGATCCCAGCCGACTCGAGACGTGCCATATGGTGACTGATGGTCGCGGGCCGGAGCCCGAGCACCTGGCCAAGCTCGGTACCTGTGCGAGGACGCTCCGCGATTGCAGCCACCGCGCGAAGCCGGTTCGGCTCTGCCAGCGCCTTCAAGGCCGCGACAATCCGCGCGAGTCTCTCGTCTTCCGTGACTTCTTCGATCATTGTCGAAGTATCGTAACGAACCGACTGCGGCCAGTTTCGTTGGTGGCGCAACGGCGGTTAGAGTTGGTTCGACCAACCGACCGTGCGGTCTTGCCGTGGAGCCCCCGCCGCCGATCGAATTCCGCTGCTGGTTCGCGGAGTCGGGCTCTAGCGCGAAGCTGGGAGGACTTTGCCGAGTCAAACCAGGCGACACGTCAGGGAGCCACGGTCCTAGAGAGGAGACTCTCATGAACGATTCGGGCAACTCGGACACTCTCGCCGTCGTTCTTGTCCACGGCGGTTTCGTCGACGGTTCCGGCTGGAGGGGTGTCTATGACCAACTGACGGAGGACGGACACAGCGTCGCGGTCGTCCAGAATCCGACGATCTCGCTCGAAGATGACGCTGCCGTGACCAAGCGCGTCATCGAGGCGCAGAGCGAACCGGTGATTCTCGTGGGCCACTCCTATGGCGGAGCAGTGATCACCGAGGCGGGTACCCACCCCAACGTTGCGGCGCTCGTCTACATCGCGGCCTTCATGCCGGACAAGGGCGAGTCGGTGAACACCCTCATCGGGGGCTTTCCGACCGATGGCCCGCAGCCGCCGATTCTGCCCCCGCAGGACGGTTTTCTCCTCCTCGACCGGGGGAAGTTCCCAGCGTCATTCGCGGGTGACCTGAGCGACGACGAGGCCGCGTTCATGGCCGACTCGCAAGTCCCGTGGGGCGTTGACGCCCTGGGTGGCACGATCAGCGAAGCCGCGTGGCGGAGCAAGCCGAGCTGGTACCTCGTCACGACCGAAGACCGGATGATCCCTCCACCTGCCCAGCGGGAGATGTCCGCGCGGGCGGGTTCGACCGTGATCGAGGTTGCGGGCAGCCACGCGATTTACGTCTCGAAGCCTGCAGTCGTTGCCGAGTTCATCCAGACGGCAGTCAACGCGACGATCCCTGCCGCGGCCGGCGTTTCGAGGTAGCGCAGCTCGTAGCACTCCTCGGGCCGGGGCTAGGCTGGCCCCGGCCCGAGGAGGTGGTCAGGCATAGGCGACGCCGATATGCCTTGCAGATCTATGTACCTTGTGCTTCTATGCGTAGCACTTCGAGCTGTGGAGGCGGGCATGCGAATCGACAAGGACCTGGTGGCGGCTTCGGCGACGCCGCTCGTCCTCGCAATCCTGGCGGAGAGTGAGAGCTACGGCTACGCCATCCTGAAGCGGGTACGGGCGCTCTCCGGAGGCGAGTTCGAGTGGACCGACGGGATGCTCTATCCCCTGCTCCATCGCCTGCGTCGACTCGGATACGTGACGACGGAGTGGCGATCTCCATCCGAAGGTCGGCGCCGCCAGTACTACATGCTCACCGACGGACGGACGAGCAGCACTCGCGGACCAGCAACGGCAGTGGCTGGCCGTCACACGTGCGCTGAATAACGTGTGGCCGGGATCCGGTGGGTTGCTGACGGCCCTCGGCGAGGCGTGACCATGGAGAGCGTGGAAGCACAGATCGCAGAGTGGCGGGCCTACGTCGCCAGCGCCCCGGGCATCAACGGCCACGACGTCGATGAGCTGGAAGATCATCTTCGCCACCAGATCGCCGAGCTGAACGCGGCCGGCCTCACGGCCGATGAGGGGTTCCTGATCGCCGTGAAACGGCTGGGGGACGTCGACGGCCTGTCCCGGGAGTTCGCGCGCGAGCACAGCGGCCGACTCTGGAAACAGCTGCTCGTGGGAGGCGACGAAGAGCCGGCGCGCCGGCCGACCGGCTGGTTCGAGACGCTCGCGTTCGCGTTGGCTGCGGCCGTCGCGATCCAGATCGCGTGCCTCGTCGCCGGCTTCCCCGACGAGGAACCGTCCTGGCTGGCCCGGAACGTCGGTGTCTTCGTGCTGCCGTTCCTGGCGGGATACTTCGCCCACCGACGGCAGCTCGACGTCCGTCAATGGGTGCTGACGGCGGCGCCGTTCCTCGTTGCCGCGCTCGTGATCAATCTCTACCCGTGGGATGTGGACTCGTCCACCGAGGCCCTCGTCGCGCTCCATCTGCCCGTCGTCCTGTGGTTCGTCGTCGCCTATCCGTACATGGGCGGCACGATCCGCTCGCACGAGCGGCGGATGGACTTCGTCCGCTTCACGGGCGAATGGTTCATCTACTACGTGCTGATCGCGCTCGGGGGTGGCGTGCTGATGGGTCTGACCGCCGCGATCCTCGAGCCCACCGGGGTCGATGTCGACCAGATCGCTGCCTGGGTGCTTCCCTCGGGAGCAGCGGGGGCCGTGATCGTGGCGGCATGGCTCGTCGAGTCGAAGCAACGCGTCGTAGAGAACATGGCGCCCGTCCTGACGATGCTCTTCACGCCACTGTTCGCGGTGATGCTGGCCGGCGCAGCCGTCGTCTACGCCGCGACCGGGCTCGGCGACGCTTTCGACCGCGATCTCGTCGGCGTCTTCGACGCGCTGCTGGTGGTCGTCCTCGCGCTCGTCCTGTACGGGATGTCCGCGCGGGATCCGTCGGAGTCGCCGGACTGGATGGACCGGATTCAGTTGGTGGCGGTCGTCAGCGCCCTCGTGCTCGACGTGATGGTGCTCGGCACCATGATCGCTCGGATCGGCGACCTCGGGTTCAGCCCGAACCGGACGGCAGCGCTCGGCCTCAACCTCGTCCTGCTCGTGAACCTGGCGGGGGCCGCCTGGCTCTCCGCTCGATTCCTCCTGCGCCGCAGCAGGCTCCACCGGCTCGAGCGCTGGCAGACCACCTACCTACCCGTCTTCGCCCTTTGGGCCGCCGCCGTCGTGGTCATCCTGCCACCGCTGTTCGGGTTCAGCTGACCGGGTCGAGCGGCCACGCCAGCCGCGTCGGGACGTACTCGCCCGGCCAGTCGGCGTATGCCTCGTCTGGGTCGTCGGTGTCCTTCACAGCGGACGCCCCGTACTTCGCCGCCACCTCGCTCGCCGGATAGCGGAGCATCTCCACCTCCGGCCGCGCGCCGATCATCAGAATCGCGCACGGCCCGTCGCCCGCGCCGACGATCACGTGCGGGGTCTCGGCCGGGCAATGGAAGTAGTCCCACTGGCGCAGCGGTCGTTCCTCATCTTCGACGATCAACGTGCACTCGCCCGAGAGCACGAGGAACCCCTCCTGCACGTTCTCGGCGTGGTAGAGCGCGCTCGGATCGCCCGGCCAGACGACGCGGACGTTGACGCCGAAGTCGGCGAACGGCGCCTCCCGCGGCTCGATTGGGTACATCGCGCCGCCCTTTTCCTCGTTGCGAACCGCCAGCGCGTTCGAGAGATTGTGGACGAACCAGCCAGCCGACGTGATGTAGCGGCCGTACGGGGTCTCTTCCGAGCTTGCTTCCTTCACCGGCATTCGTCCTCCTCGGGTCGCCGCGACTCGCGGACGTTGACGAAACAGACAACGGTTAGCTACGCGACGCAGAGGTGACCGCGGCGGCAGATTCCAGGATCGCGCCTGCCGAACGCTCGACGTCCTCGGTCGTCGTCTGCCAAGTCGAGACCGAGATGCGCATGGCCGCACGACCCTGCCAGTCGTTCCCCGAAGCCAGCACGTCCCGTCGGCCTGCACGCCCGACGACCGCCTGCGTCGCGGCATCGTCGTCGGCGAATCGCACGAGCACCTGGTTGAGCACGACGTCGTTCAGGATCTCGACGCCCGGCTGTGCTGCCGAGCAGCTCGGCGAAGTGCTGCGCGTGATCGCAGCAGCGCTCGACCAGCTCCGCGATCCCGCTGCTGGCCGAGTGAGCGGATCGCGGCGTAGACCGGGAAGCCGCGGGCTCGGCGCGACGACTCCGGCACTCCAGTCCAGCTGGTCGCGGGCCGCGTCCGGCTCGGCCTGCTCGAGATAGCTCGCGCGTACAGACATCGCCGCGCGTGCGACTCGGGATGGCGCAGAACGCGATGCCCGAGTCGTACGGGACGTTCAGCCACTTGTGGCCGTCGGTCGCCCACGAGTCTGCCCGCTCGACTCCGGCGACGAGGTCCGGAAGCGAGGCGAGGCAGCGGCCCACAGCCCGAACGCGCCGTCGACGTGCAACCACGCGCCCGTCTCGTCGGCGATGTCCGCGATCTCGTCGAGCGGGTCGAACGAGCCGGTGTTCACGTTGCCCGCCTGCGCGCAGACGATCGTCGGCCCGGTCGCCGTCGAGATGTCCTTGCGAAGCGCATCCGGCGATCAGCCGGCCCTGACCGTCGGCCGCGACCGGCACGATCTGCGCGCGGTGCCGATCCCGAGCAACCGCAGCGACCGATCGATCGTCACGTGCCGCTCCGCGCCGACGAGCACGCGGATCGCGCGGCGCGCCCTGCAGGCCGTCGCGAGCCAGGTCCCAACCCGCGGCCGCCGAGGACGTGATGTGCGTGCGGCCGCGAGCGCGGTCACGTGCGCGCCATCTGACAGCCCGTCACGAAGCCCGCTCGAGACGCCTTCCGGCAGCACCAGCAGCTCCGCGAGCCACTCAAGCGCGACCTCCTCGACCACTGCCGCGCCGGAGACGTCGTGACCGAGACCCCGTTCTGATCCCAGGTCGTCGTCAGCCAGTCGGCGGCGAGAGCGAGCTGGGAGAGCGCCGCCGATGACGAAGCCGAAATAGCGGCCCGCTCGGGTCGCCGACGACGCCGGGCTCGGCCGGCAGCGATCAGCTCCGCCAGCACCTGCGCATCGTCGTCTCCCTCGTTCGGGCAGCGGCCCGCCGAGCGCGGCGACGAGCTCCTCGTACCGTCGCCTCAGCGCGGACCGGGCGCTCGTCGAGCGAACCGAGGAACTGAGCTGCGTAGTCGGCGGTGAGGCCGAGCAGATCCTTCACGGCGTCCACAGAGCTCCAAGATAGGCTGCCGGGATCGCCCGGTTGCCATCGCTGGAGAAAGCGCTGGATCGGCGGGTGGAGCACGATCCCGTCGAGCTCGTCGAACTGGAACAGGCGGTGACCGCGCACCGCCTCGTCCCGCGAGCTGACGGACTCGAGCGATCCATCGACGTCCCCTGCGAAGACGATGTGGACGACGTGCTTGGTCGTCAGGGCCAAGCCGGGAGCGATCGAGTCGATGATCGCGATCGGGCCCTCGAACGGAGGCGAGGAGATCCCGACCTCTTCGGCGATCTCCCGGTCGAGTGCGTCCGTCAGCGTCTCACCCGAATGGACGCCGCCGCCCGGCAGCAACCAGACGTCGCGTCCGCGCTTGTCGTGGCGGCACAGCAAGATGCCGTCGCCCCAGCGCAAGAGCGCTGACACGCGGATGCGTGGCTCGGCGCCCCTCACGAAGAGGTGATGTGCTCCGGCGCGGCAAGTAGGGTTGGCAGGTGCGCTTCTCCGAGTATCAGCGGCTCTCGCGGGAGACCGCAGTGTATCCCCAGCTGGGCGAGAATCTGGTCTACCCGGCGCTCGGGTTGTGCGGCGAAGCGGGAGAGACCGCCGAGAAGATCAAGAAGGCGATGCGCGACGACGGCGGCGTCCTCACAGACGAACGTCGCGAGGCCGTGGCGGCCGAGCTCGGCGACGTCCTCTGGTACGTG
This sequence comes from uncultured Gaiellaceae bacterium, assembly GCA_963820565.1. Classification (GTDB taxonomy): domain Bacteria; phylum Actinomycetota; class Thermoleophilia; order Gaiellales; family Gaiellaceae; genus Gaiellasilicea. Next base: position 181,452 of record CAWGAD010000003.1, on the reverse strand, counting down.
GCCCAGTTGGCGACGGAGGCGGGTCTCGACCTGGAGGAGATTGCCGACGCGAACCTCGAGAAGCTGGCCTCGCGGCAGCGACGCAGCGTCCTCCACGGCAGCGGCGACGAGCGCTAGCTCACGCGCGGCTCGGCCGCGGAGTCCTCGCGCGCCTCGGCGACGAGGTACTGCGCGAAGCGCCGCACGTCGCGCTGAGGCAGGCGGGCACGGATCAGCACACCCTCCTCCCCGTCCTCGCGCTCGTCGATCGGCGCGCCGAGCGCGTACAGCTCGGCAAGCTTGCCGCCCTCCTCGTAGGGGAGCAGCAGCCGTACGTCTTCGAAGCGATCGGAGAAGCGGGCAGCGATTCGCACCCGGAGCGCGTCGAGCCCCTCGCCGGTGGTCGCCGAGATCTGAACTGCGCCGGGAAAGCGGTTCGCGAGTCGTCGGCGGCCGAGCGGATCGACGCGGTCGATCTTGTTCAGCACGAGCTCGATCGGCACGTCGTCCGCACCGATCTCGAACAGCACCGTCTCGACGGAGGCGATCATCTCCTCGAGCCGGTCGTCGGGAGCCGAGGCGTCGACGACGTGCAGGACGAGGTCGGCGACGAGCGTCTCCTCGAGCGTCGACGCGAAGCCCTCGACGAGCTGCGTCGGCAGCCTGCGGATGAAGCCGACCGTGTCGGTGATGAGGTACCGCTTCCCGTCGTGCTCGAAGCCCCGCGTCGTCGGGTCGAGTGTCTCGAAGAGCCGGTTCTCGACGCTCACATCCGCGCCCGTGAGTGCATTGAGGAGCGTCGACTTGCCGACGTTCGTGTATCCCGCGAGTGCGACCGTGGGCGTGCCGCTCCCTGCGCGCTCCTTGCGCCTCGTCGCGCGATGCTTGCCGACCTCCTTCAAACGCCGCCGCAGCAACGCGATCTTGTTCCGCGCGAGCCGACGGTCGGTCTCGAGCTGCGACTCGCCCGGGCCGCGGGTGCCGACGCCGGCTCCGAGCGCGCCGGTGCCGCCGCCGAGGCGCTCGAGGTGCTGCCACATGCCCCGCATCCGCGGCAGGTTGTACTCGAGCTGCGCCAGCTCGACCTGGAGCTTTCCCTCGGCGCTTCGCGCGTGCTGGGCGAAGATGTCGAGGATCAGCTGCGTCCGGTCGACGACGCGCGCGGTGAGGGCGTTCTCGAGCGATCGCTGCTGTGACGGGTCCAGCTCCCCGTCCACGAGCAGCACTTCGGCGTGCGCCTCCTCGTACGCCTGCTTCAGCTCCTCCAGCTTCCCCTTGCCGACATACGTCCGCGGGTCGGGACTCGTGCGCTGCTGCACGAGCTCGGCGACCGGCTCGACGCCGGCCGTGCGCGCGAGCTCGCGGAGCTCACCCAGCTCCTCGTCGGCGTCCGTGGACTTCGGGAGCACGGCCAGCACGAGCCCGCGCTCGGGCTCGAAACCCGAGCTCGGTCCTTGCTGTCGCGTCGTCACACCGATGATTGTGCCACGCTTGTCCCCGATGACCGCTCTCGCCGACCGGCTCGCGGCGCGCACGCTCGAGCTCGTCAACATCCCGTCGGAGAGCCGCAACGAGGCGGCGATCGCCGCGCATGTCCGCTCGCTCGTACCGGCGTCGTTCGCGCCCGAGTACGCAGGTGACGACGCATTCGTGTGGGCGACCCCGCGCCGCGACGGCAGGCCGCTGGTCGTCCTCGCAGGGCACTACGACACCGTCCCCGCCCAGGAGAACATCCCCGGACGCCTGGAGGACGGCGCCGTCGTCGGGCTCGGCGCCAGCGACATGAAAGGTGGGCTCGCCGTCATGCTCGAGCTCGCCCGCGCGTTGGACGAACGGGGCGACGAGCCCGAGCTCGACCTTGCGCTGCTCGCCTTCGGCAAGGAGGAGCTGCCGGCCGAGCACAGCCCGCTCCCGGACCTGTTCGACCGCTCACGGCTCGTGCACCAGGCGGAGCTGGCGATCCTGCTCGAACCGACCGACAACACGATCCAGGCCGGCTGCCTGGGCAATCTGAACGCACGCATCATCATTCCACGGCGTCAGCGGCCACTCGGCGCGCCCCTGGACGGCCGAGAACGCGATCGAAAGAGCGCTCGACGGGTTGCGGCCGTATGCGGAGATCGAGCCGAGGCCGGTCGAGATCGGTGGGCTCACCTTCACGGAGGTCGCGAGCATCACGCAGATCGAGGGCGGGATCGCGACCAACATCATTCCCGACCGTGTCGAGGCGAACATCAACTTCCGCTACGCGCCGGACCGCTCACCCTCGAGCGCCGACGCGTACCTGCGCAGCCTCGTCCCGGCGGGCGCGACGTACGAGCATGCGGGCGACTCGCCGCCGGCCCGCGTGGTCACCGACTCGGCACTCGTCCACCGGCTTCGCTCGGCGGGCGGGCTCGCACTCGAGCCGAAGCAGGCGTGGACGAACGTCGCCGACTTCACCTCGCGCGGGATCGACGCGGTCAATCTCGGCCCCGGCGCGACGCGCTACGCCCACCGGCGCGACGAGCGCGTCGAGATCGCTGAGCTCGAGCGGACGTTCGACGCGCTCTGGACCTTCCTCACGGGTAGCGTCTGATCATGACCGTCTCCCCCATCCTCGAGCGCCAGACGACGTATCCGTTCGTGCGCCTGAACGACGCCGCACGCCGCGTGGAGGCCCGCGGGATCGACGTGATCGACTTCGGGATGGGCGACCCGCGCGAGCCGACCGACCCGATCATCCAGCAGGCGCTCGTCGACGGGCTGCGCGAGCGCATGGGCTACCCGACGGCGGTCGGGCTCCCTGAGCTGCGCGAAGCGATTGCGGCCTGGGCGGCGCGGCGCTTCGACTCCCGCCTCGACCCGGCCACGCAGGTGATCCCGACGCTCGGCAGCAAGGAGGCGATCTTCACCTTCGCGCTCGCCGTCGCGGACCCCGAGGGCGGCAAGGACACGGTCGCGTACACCGATCCGGGCTACCCCGTCTACGAGCGTGGCGCTCTCTTCGCCCGCACCCACCCGCTCGCGCTGCCGCTGCACGAGGAGCATGGCTTCCTCCCCGACCTCGACGCGATCGATGCCGAGACCTGGTCGCGCCTCGCCGTGTTCTGGGTCAACTACCCGAACAACCCCACCTGTGCGACGGCGCCGCTCTCCTTCTACGAGCGCCTGGCCGGCCTCGCGCGCGAGCACGGTTTCGTCCTGGCCTCCGACGAGGCGTACACCGAGCTTTGGTTCGAGGAGCCACCGGCATCGGCCCTCGAGCTCGACGACCTGACCAACGTCGTCGTCTTCAACACGCTCTCGAAGCGGAGCTCGATGACGGGCTACCGCAGCGGCTTCGCGGCGGGCGATCCGTCACTGATCGACGCCTTGAAGGCATTTCGGCCCACCGTCGGCACGGCGCCGCAGGAGTTCGTCCAGCGGGCGTCTGTGGTGGCATGGGGCGACGAGGAGCACGTGACGCGGACGCGCGAGCGCTACGGACGCAAGCGGGCGCTGTTGCTGGATCTGCTGCAGCGCAAGGGAGTCCGCGTGGCCGGCAGCGAGGCGACGATGTATCTCTGGGTCGAGGTTCCCGAGGGCGAGACGTCGGAGTCGTTCGCCGAGCGGCTGCTGGAGCACGGCATCCTCGTCGCGCCCGGCTCCTACCTCGGCGCGGCCGGCGAGGGCTACTTCCGAATTGCGCTCGTTCCTTCGGAAGAGGAGTGCGTGCGCGCCGTCGAGATCCTGGACCGCGTCCTGTGACCCCGGAGCTCGCACAGGAGATCGTCGCGGCGCTCGACAGCGGCGAGCGACGCGTTGCCCGCAAGGTCGACGACGAGTGGGTCGTCGACGTCGAGGCGAAGGAGGCGATCCTCGAGTACTTCCGCCTCCGCAAGGTCGAGCCGATGGAGGTCGGTCCGTTCACCTTCCAGGACAAGATTCCGCTGAAGCGGAACGCACCGGGTGTGCGCATCGTCCCGCCCGGGGTCGCGCGCTACGGCTCGTTCCTGTCCGAGGGTGTCGTGCTGATGCCCGGCTACGTGAACATCGGCGCGTGGGTCGGGCCGCGCACGATGGTCGACACCTGGGCCACCGTCGGCTCGTGTGCCCAGATCGGCGCCGACGTGCATCTCGCCGGCGGCGTCGGCATCGGCGGCGTCCTCGAGCCGCCGAACGCGACCCCGGTGATCGTCGAGGACGGCGCCTTCCTCGGCTCGCGGTGCATCGTCACCGAGGGCGTGCGGATCGGCGCGGGCGCGGTCCTCTCCGCGAACGTCTCGCTGACGGCGAGCGTGCCGATCATCGACGTGACCGGCTCAGAGCCGGTCGAGCACCGCGGCGCAGTCCCCCCTCGGGCGGTCGTCGTGCCGGGGACGCGTCCGAAGGAGTTCCCGGCCGGCACCTGGGAGATCGCCTGCGCACTGATCATCGGCTGGCGCCAGGAGTCGCACGACGAGCGCCTCAGCCTGAACGAGGTGCTGCGGGAGTTCGAGATCGCCGTCTAGGCGGGTGGCGCGTAGCGGTGGTGCAGCATCAGCGCGTTGCCGTCCGGGTCCTTGAAGTGGGCCATGTGGCAGACGCCGCTGTCCATCGTGTCGGCGCCGAAGGTGACACCGCGGGCCTCGAGCTCGGCGCGGGCGGCTTCGACGTCGTCGACGTGGAGGGCGATCGGATGCGTGTGCGGCTGGAACTCGATCCCGAACGCGTCTGACTGCATCAGGGCGATCGTCAGGGACCCGGTCTCGAACTCACCGGCGGGCATGTCTCCCCACCGCTTCGAGACTTCCAGGCCGAGCACAGTCCCGTAGAACTCGCTCGCGGCGTCGAAGTCCTTCGTGGGCACGCAGATGAAGTCGACGCCGGTGATCAGAGTTGTCTGAGTAGCCATCGAGGGCTCATCGTAGCTCCCCCTCGCAGATCTCCTCCGCGGGACCGACGAGCGTCAGCCGGTTGTCGTGATCGAGCTCGACCGTGAGCGTGCCCCCGGGCATCCGGACCGCGACCGGTGTCTCGCACCAGCCGTTCGCAATCGCGGCTGCCGCCACGGCGACGGCGCTCGAGCCCGAGGCGCTTGTCTCCCCCGCCCCGCGCTCCCAGACGGCGACGGTGACCTCGTTCGGCCCGTCGATGCGGACGAGCTGAACGTTCGTCCGTTCAGGGAAGCGGTCGTTGACCTCGAGCTGCGGCCCGAGGCGAAGCAGGGTCTCGCGCTCCGGTTCGACCCGGACGACCGCGTGCGGGTTGCCGACCGAAACGGTTGTGAGCTCGACCCGCTCTTCGCCCAACTCGACCGTCTCGATCTCCCCCACCTCGACGTGGCCGACGCTCATCGCCAGCGCGCCGTCGTCCCGCAGCACCGCCCGGTAGTCGGTGCCGGACACCGAGATCGTCAGCTCGGACGCCCCCGACCGGCGTGCGAGCCAGGCCGCCGCGATCCGGCTGCCGTTACCGGAGAACTCGGCGACCGAGCCGTCGGGATTCCAGATCACGATCTCCGCCCGCGGCCCCTCGGCGGCGGCGACCTCGACGACGCCGTCCGAGCCGATCCCGTAGCGCACGTCACACAGGCGCCGCGCCAGCTCCGGCTCGAGCTGACCGCCCAGCTCGGCTCGCTCCACGACGACGTAGCTGTTACCGAGCGCGTGCCACTTCGAGAACCGCATCCGCCACCTCTCCCACGGGCCGACTGGCGTCGATCATGACAACGCCGGGAATGCGGCGCATCCACTTCCGCTGATACGCGGCGAGCCGCTGCGTCGAGCGGATCAGCTCCGCGATCGCCTCCTCGCGCGGCAGGGTTCGAACGGCGTCGAGACCGAGCACCTGCGGGGCGACGTCGCCCGCGGCGCGCACCTCGTCGTCGACACCGAGCTCGAACATGGCTTCCGCACGCATCTCGATTCGCCGGGCGAGCTCGTCGCGGGGAACGTCGAGACCGACGACCACGGTCGGCAGGCGCAGGGTGGCCGTCCAGAGCCGCGGCCGCTCGGGGACGAGCGTGCCCCCTGCCTGCCAGAGCTCGAGCGCCCGCACGACCCGTTTGCGGTCGTTGGGATGCACCTGAGCGGCCGCACGAGGGTCACGGCGCTCCAGGAGGCCGTGCGCCACCTTCGGCCCGAAACGCTCGTACAGGCGCTCCCAGTGCGCCCGGGCGGCATCGGGGACGTCGGCAGGCAGCTCGACGTCGGTCAGCGCGGCCTGGAACCAGAGCCCGGAGCCGCCGACGACGACAGCCGTCTTGTGCGCGGCGACGATCTCGTCGATCGCCTCGTGCGCGAGCTGCTGGAACTCGCCCACCGTGCCCTGGCGATCGAGCGACCAGATGCCGACCAGGCGCGCGCCGGCGTCCTGGTTCGTGAGCAGCGGCAGACCGCGGTAGACCTGCATCGAGTCGGCGGACACGAGCTCGGCCGGGATCCTCTCGGCGACTGCTGCTGCGACGGCGCTCTTGCCCGAAGCGGTTGGTCCGAAGATGCCGAGAACGGCTGCGCCGGGGCCGCTCGCGGCCCCCTTTAGGGGTCTTTGCACGATGAGCTTCCGCTCCTGCGGATGTTCATCCTGCGCTGCCGGCAACAGCCTTCCAGCCGAGCTCGGCATCGTGCGGCGCCCCCTCGTGATCGGCCGTTACGGGGACGTCGTCCTCGGGGTGCGCGGCCCGGTGCTCGCGGAACCAGGCGACCGAGCGTGCGATCCCCTCGTCGAGCGAGACCTGCGGGTCGTAGCCGAGCAGCTCGCGGGCCTTCGACAGGTCGGCGACGTAGTGCGTCACCTCGCCGAGCAACGACGGCGCGATCGTCATGTGGGGCTCGGTGCCGAGCTCCGCGGCAATCCGCTCCGCGGCATCGACGAGCGTATTGCCCTGCCCGTAGGCGAGATTGATCGTCTGGTTGACGACGCGGCTCTCGGCGAGTGCCTCGATGCCACGAACGATCCCGTTCACGCAGTCGTCGATATAGGTGAAGTCGAGGGTCTTCTCCCGGCCGCCGTAAACCGTGATCGGCTCGCCGCGTGAGATCGAGTGCGTGAACAGCGGCAGTACGCGGACCATCCGGTTCAGGTCGTTGTCGAAGCGTCCGTAGACGTTCGAGAAGCGAAAGACGAGGTAGGGCAGGCCATAGCAGCGGGCGTAGGAGTAGACGAATGCCTCGCCGCTGATCTTCGAGGCCGAGTAGGTGCTCTCCGTGAAGGCGAAGTCGGCCACCTGCTCGCCGTATTCCTCGAACCGGTGCACGTCCCCGTACACCTCGCGGCTGGACGAGAACACGATCGGCACCTGTTGCTGCCGCGCGTACTCGAGGACGTTGAACGTCATCATCACGTTCTCGAGGGCGCGGTGTGGCTGCTGCACGAGCTGGTGCACCTTCGCGTGCGCGGCGAGGTGGACGACGACGTCGACATCCGGGTACTCGACTCCGTTGATGCCACCGCGGAACGGCGCGTAATGCCCGGCCAGGTCCTGCAGCAGATACTGGAACTCGTTCGTCCAGGTGTTCTGGCGCTTGTCGACGCCGAAGACCTCGTGACCGTCCCGCTGCAGGCGCAGCGCGAGGTTGGTGCCGATCTGCCCGGACGAACCGGTGATCAAGACTCTCATGCGGCCACCGCCGTTCGTTGCGCCCCGCGCAGGGTCGTCGAGGTGGCGCCGGCGATCTCGACCTCGACGAGCTCGCCGGGGACGGCGTCACCGGTGAAGTTGACGGTGACGTTCCTTCTGGTGCGACCTCGCAGGAGACTGGCGTCGGTGCGGCTCGCGCCTTCGACGAGCACTTCCTCGACGGTGCCGACCCGTTCGATGTTCCGCTCTGCGGCGATCCGCTGCACGACGTCGACGAGCCGCTCGAGCCGCTCGTGCTTGACCTCGTCGGCCACCTGGTCCGGAAGCGCAGCCGCCTCGGTGCCGTGACGCGGTGAGTAGATGAACGTATAAGCGCTGTCGTAGCGCACTTGCTCGACCACCTCGAGCGTCTGCGCGAAGTCGTGCTCGGTCTCGCCCGGGAAGCCGACGATCACGTCCGTGCCGAGCGCGAGGCCCGGGATCGCGGCACGCAGCTTGTCGACGAGCGCCAGATAGCGCTCTCGGTCGTAGGTGCGGCGCATCGCCTTCAGGACCGTGCTCGAGCCGGACTGCAGCGGCAGGTGGATGTGCTCGCAGACGGCGTCGCACTCGGCCATCGCGGCGATGACCGGATCGCGGAAATCCTTCGGGTGCGGGCTCGTGAAGCGGATCCGCTCGATGCCGTCGACTGCGTCGCAGGCACGGAGCAGCTCGCCGAACTCGGTGTCGAGATCCGGGCGGAGATCGCGTCCCCACGAGTTCACGTTCTGGCCGAGCAGGGTGATCTCCCGAACGCCGTCGTCGGCGAGCCGCGTCACCTCGGCGACGATCTCGCCCGGCCGGCGGCTCTGCTCGCGGCCCCGGACCGCAGGGACGATGCAGTACGAGCACTTGGAGTTACAACCCATCGAGACCTGCACCCACGCGCTGAACGCCCGCTCGCGGTGCATCGGCAGGTCGCCGGCGAAGTGCTCGTGCGTGCCGAACCGGCCTCGGAGCGCCGTCCCCCCGGCGCCGATCCAGTCGCCGAGGTGCGGGATCGAGCCCGGGCCGAAGGCAACGTCGACCTGCGGGTAGAGGTCGAAGATCCGATCCCGCTGCGCCTCGGCGTAGCAGCCGCCGACGGCGACGACGAGGTCCGGGTTCTCACGCTTGCGGGCGCCGGCATCCCCGAGATACGCGGCGAGCTTCGTGTCGGGCTTCTCGCGGATCGTGCACGTGTTGAAGACGAGCACGTCCGCGTCCGCCTGCGTCGGCGCCTCCCCGAGCCCGAGCGACTCGAGCATGCCCTTGATCCGCTCCGAGTCGTGGGCGTTCATCTGGCAGCCGAACGTAGTGACGTGGTAGCGCCGCATGAAGCGGTCAGTCTAGCCCTGTGCCGTCAACAAACTGTTATTTCGCCACCTCGATCGCGCGGCTCTCGCGGATCACCGTCACCTTGACCTGGCCCGGATATTCGAGCTGGTCTTCGATCTCGCGCGCGATCTCGTGCGAGAGGAGCACGGCGCCGTCGTCGTCGACCTCGGTGGGCTCGACCATTACCCGGATCTCACGACCGGCCTGGAGCGCGTAGGCCTTAGCCACGCCCGGCTTCGCGGTCGCGATATCCTCCAGCGCACCGAGCCGCTTGATGTAGTGCTCGAGGCTCTCGCCGCGGGCACCTGGGCGCGACGCCGAGATCGCGTCGGCGGCGATCAGGAGCACGGCCTCGACCGTCTGCGGCTGCACCTCGTAGTGGTGCGCCTCGATCGCGTGCACGACACCCTGGCTCTCGCCGTACCGCTTCGCCAGCTGAGCCGAGATGATCGCGTGCGAGCCCTCGACCTCGTGCGTCATCGCCTTGCCGATGTCGTGCAGGAGGGCCGCCCGCTTCGCCGTCTTGACGCTGGCTCCCAGCTCGCTGGCCATGATCCCCGTCAGGTGCACGACTTCGAGCGTGTGCTTGAGCACGTGCTGCCCGTAGCTCGTCCGGTAGCGCAGCTTCCCGAGCACCTTCACGAGCTCCTCGTGGAACTCGCCGCACTTCGCCTCGAACACCGCCTGCTCGCCCGCCTGGCGAACGTGATCCTCGAGCTCGGCCTTGGAGAGGTAGTACATCTCCTCGATCCGGGCCGGATGGATGCGACCGTCCTCGATCAGCTTCTCGAGCGTCGTCCGCGCCACCTCGCGGCGGAGGCCGTCGAAGGAGGAGAGGACGACCGCCTGCGGTGTGTCGTCGATGATGAAGTCGACGCCGGTCAGGTGCTCGAGCGCCCGGATGTTGCGGCCCTCACGGCCGATGATGCGGCCCTTCATGTCGTCGGACGGAAGCTCGACGACGGTGACGGTGGTCTCGGCGGTGTGACTGGCTGCGACTCGCTGGAGCGCGTCGGCGATCAGGGCCCGCGCCCGTCGCCTCGCCTCCGTCCTGGCCTCCTCCTCCTGTTGCCGGACACTGCGTGCCAGCTCATGGCGGATCAGATCCTCCGACCGCTCCAGGAGATGGTGCTTGGCCTCGGCGACGGTCAGGCCGGCCACCTTCTCCAGCTGCGTCACCGCCTGGTCCTTGGCCGCCTTCAGCTCCTCTTGCAGCTGCTTGACGTGCACCTCGCGGTCGGCGAGACCCTGCTCGCGCCGCGTCACCTCGGTCGTCTTCAGCTCGAGCTCGCGCTCGACCTGCCGGATCCGCTCGTCGATCTTCGCGGCTTCTGCGCGACGGCCCTGGACCTCGTCCTCGATCTCGGCCCGGAGCGTGACGGCGACCTCGCGGGACTCGATCTGCGCCTCGCGCCGGATCGTCTCGGCCTCGCGTTCGGCAACGTGAACGCGCGAGCCGCTCCTCAGCATCAGGAGCGCTGTCGCCACGACCGCGCCGATCGCGAGTCCCATGAGCGCCACAACCGCAGTGAGCATGCCGTCCTGCCTCCAAGGGGAGAAGGTGGATTCCGCGACGACCGTCGCGGGTGCTCACATCCGGCGCCGGCCTGCACGGCCGCGCTCCGGTCTTGGCGCCTTAGATCACGGTCGAGCCGGAGAGTCCTCCCGCGCGCCCGTTGGATGGAATGTCGGAGTGGTCAAGAGAGCCAACGCTTCAGAAGATTCGGAAAAACGCACTTGTGCAGGAAAAACGTCGAATGAAAGCACTAACGATCCTAGCGCTTCTCAGTCCTCCACTGCAACGACCGTGTCGAGCGCGTCCGGGCCGAAGCCACGCGCGGCCAGATAGCGGGCCGTCTTGGCGCTCCGGCCTCTGGTCGCCACGATCCGCCGTGCTCGTTCGCGCTCGGGCTCGAGCTCGTCCAGCACGGCCAGGACGAGCTCGGGCTCGATCCCGCGTCCCTGGAGGTCGTGCCGGATAAGCGCATTGCCGGCCGCCCGGGCGGCGAGCTGCTCCGCCCGCGAACGGGCGAAGCGCTCATCGTCCAGGTACCCGCTGCGCGCGAGCGTCTCGAGTGCTTCCTGCCGCTCGGCCTCCCCCACGCCGCGCTCCTCGAGCCGCGCGTCGAGCTCCGCGACGGAGCGGTCACGGTGACGCAGCGCGCGCAGCGCCGTCTCGACGGCGTCGGTCTCCGCCACTCGCTTTAGATGGTTGATGCCACGAGATCGTCCGTCTCGGGGCATGGTCTGGCAGCTCTGGGGCGCGGCGGCAGGACGCCGCCGATGCTGGTGGCATCGGCGGTGGGCTGGCGCCGCGAAGCGGACGGCGCGGCTGGAAGGTCGCACAGCGACCTGGAAGGCGAGTCGGGAGCGACCCAGACTCGCCAGACCGTGCTCCGAGCGCGCGAGATCGTGGGAGCAACCATCTAGGCCGCGGAGGCGGTCTCCTCGGTCTCCGCGGCCGCTTCGACGTCGTCGACATCCTCGACGTCCTCGACCGGGGTGACGGCCTGCTCGCCCGCAACGCTCGGCAGCAGTCGCGCCGACACCATCTGATCCGGGCCGGCCTGCGCCTGGATCTGCTGGAGGATCTGCTGCACGACGTCCGGGTGCTCGTTCAGGAACGAGGCTGCGTTCTGGCGGCCCTGACCGAGCCGCTCGTCGCCGAAGCTGAAGTACGAGCCGGATTTCTGCACGATCTTCCGCTCGATCCCGACGTCGAGCACCGTGCTCTCCCAGGAGATGCCGGAGCCGTAGATGATGTCGAACTCCGCCTGCTTGAACGGCGGCGCGACCTTGTTCTTGACCACCTTGACGCGGACCCGGTTGCCGTAGGCCTCCGCTCCGTCCTTCAGCGTCTCGATCCGGCGGATGTCGAGCCGCACGGAGGAGTAGAACTTGAGCGCGCGGCCGCCCGGAGTCGTCTCGGGGCTGCCGAACATGACACCGATCTTCTCGCGCAGCTGGTTCGTGAAGAGGCAGATCGTGTCGGTGCGGTTGAGCGTGCCGGCGAGCTTGCGCAGCGCCTGGCTCATCAGCCGGGCCTGGAGGCCGACGTGGCTGTCACCCATCTCGCCCTCGATCTCGGCCTTCGGCGTCAGCGCCGCCACCGAGTCGACCGCGACCACGTCGAGCGCGCCCGAACGCACGAGCAGCTCGGTGATCTCGAGCGCCTGCTCGCCGGTGTCCGGCTGCGAGACGAGGAGGTCGTCGACGTTGACGCCGATCTTGCGCGCGTACTGCGGGTCCATCGCGTGCTCGGCATCGATGAAGGCGCAGATGCCACCGCGGCGCTGGGCCTCGGCGATCACGTGGTAGACGAGCGTCGTCTTGCCCGAGCTCTCGGGGCCGAAGACTTCGATCACGCGTCCGCGCGGCAGCCCCCCGATGCCGAGCGCAAGGTCGAGCACGAGCGATCCTGTTGAGATCGCTCCGATCTGCACCTGGGCCTGGTCGCTCATCTTCATGACCGAGCCTTTGCCGAACGCACGCTCGATCTGCCCGAGAGCGACGTCGAGAGCTTCCTCGCGGTTCATCTACTCATCCTCCTAGCGGAAACGATTGGAGCACTTCATACCGCGCCCCGGACGGGTGCAGACGGGATAGATAAGCAGCAGCCTCGGACGGCATCACTGCGCCGAGCTCGGGGAGCGGCGGCGACAGCCGAGGCCGCTCGCGATAGCGAAGGACGGTGACGTGCGGGAGCCAGGGGCGGGCTTCGGGCTTGTATACGCCGAGCTCGGCCAACGCCTGGTGCAGCCGCCCGGCCAGCTCGGCGCCGCTGCCGGTGGGGTCGCAAAGCTCCAGCATCCCCGCAGCGCGCGTCTCGCGCCACCGCACGAGCTCGAAGAAAGGCTGGGACGACTCTCGGGCGCACTGCTCGAGTGCGGCCAGGATCGCCGGGAGCTCGGCGGCGGGCCGGGCGCCGAGGAATGCGAGCGTGATGTGGAGGTTCGGGGGTGGGACGACGCGCCCGCGGAGCTCCCGAGACTGCCACTCGACGAGTGCCTGGACGACATCGTCGGGCAGCTTGAAGGCCAGGAAGAGGCGCAGCGGCTCATCGCCCGTCACGCTAGCCGGCGACCTCACACGGAAGCGTGACTGCTCTGTTCCAACATCCGCAAGACGAGGTGCAGCGACGCGACGACCGACCTGCGCCGGATCGAGTCGCGGTCACCGGGAAAGTCGAAGCTCGCGCCGCGGCCGCCCTCAGGAGTCTCGGCGTGGTAGTAGACGAGCCCGACGGGCTTCTCCTCGCTGCCCCCGCCCGGCCCGGCGACGCCCGTGACCGAGACCGCCACGTCGACGCCGAAGCGCTCGCGCGCGCCGCGGGCCATCGCCTCCGCGACCTCTGCGGAGACTGCTCCGTGCTCTTCGAGCAGCTCCGGCGGAACGTCGAGCTGCTCGATCTTCACCTCGTTCGCGTAGGCGACGATGCCGCCGACGATCACGTCTGTGGAGCCGGGAATCGAGGTGAGCCCGGCCGCGACGAGCCCGCCGGTGCACGATTCGGCCGTCGCGAGGGACCAGCCGCGATCACGGCACCGGTCGAGAACGAGCTCCTCGACCGAGCGCCCGTCGGAGGAGTAAAGGAAGCGGCCGAGCCGCTCCTCCAGCCCCGACTCGAGCGCCAGCAGCTTGTCCTCCGCGCTCGGGTCCGCGACGAGATCGACGTGAACCTCGAAGTTGCGGGCGCAGATCGTCACCTCGAGCCCCTCGCCGTCGCCGCCCGCCTCCTGGAAGGCTTGGGCGACCTGCGACTCGCCAGGCCCGAAGAACCGGAGCGTGCGGCGCAGGGGCGGACTGCCGCGGTCGAGCACGGCGCGGACCGCATCCACCTCGAGCGCCTTCGGCCAGAGCCGTTGCAGCTCCGCGGGCGGGCCCGGTAGCACGATCACCGGCGTCGCCCTCGCCTCGACGACGAGGCCGGGCGCGGTGCCGGCGAGCCCGAGGCAGGTCGCACCCTCGGGCACCGTCGCCTGCTTGCGAACCCCTTCGGCGAAGTCGGCGTACGGCCGCTTCATCCGCTCAGCGACGCTCCGGGAGAACGCCTCGATCTTTGCCTCCAGCTCCTCGTCCACCACCAGCGGCAGCCCGGCTACCCGAGCCACTACCTCGACCGTCCGGTCGTCGTGCGTCGGCCCGAGGCCACCCGAGCAGGCCACGAGCTCGGCCGACTCGACCGCCTCGCGAATCGCCGCCTCCAGCTCGGCCGGCTCGTCGCCGACCACCTCGATCCGGGCCGGCTCGACACCGAGTGCGAGCAGCGAGCGAGCGAGGAAGGGGCCGTTCCGGTCGGTGCGTTCGCCGCGAACGAGCTCGCTGCCCGTAACGACGATCACCGCCCGGGGGCGGGCAACCGCCGTCAACGCACGTCGGCGGCGAAGACCTTCTTCGCCGTCACGAAGACGCCCTGCGCCTTGACCGCTTTGGGCAGCTTGACCCGGTTGCCGTTCAGCTTCACGAGCACGTTTCCCGGCGTCTCGAGCCTGAGCCACAGCACCCTGCTCTCGAACAGCTTCTTCTGGGTGCGCTCGAGCGTGCCCTCGTACAGCATGTTCGCGTCTCCGACCGCGCTGCCCGAGCGGACGATCATGTACGAGTCGCCCCTGGTCGCGCGGAGCTCGAGCCGTGCGGTCCCGGCCGTCTGGGGCGCCGGTACCGCCTGCTGCTGCTGCGGGGTGGTCAAGCCGCGCACCGGGTCGGCCTCGGCGCCGCCGAAGCGCCAGGCCGCGATCACGAGCGCGGTCACGATCCCGATCGCGATCAACGCCAGTAGGACGATGTTCGAGTCCCGACGCTCGGTCCTCCGCGCCCGCGCGGCCGGCACCCGCCGGGCGGCGCGCATCGGCGCGTCCTCCTCGCCGGTCGTGACGTAGCGCGAGTTGTACTCGTCGACGTAGAGCTGGCCGTCGAGGCCGAGATACTCGGCGTACGAGCGCAGAAAGCCCTTGACGTAGGTGTGCGAGGGGAGCAGCTCGAAGCGCTCGTCCTCGAGCGCGCGCAGATACTTGCCTCGGATCTTGGTGCCGTACTCGGCCTCCGCGAACTCGATCTCGCGGCGCAGGCGCGCCTCCCGGAGGCTGTTTCCGATCTCGAACACCCGCGCATGGTAGCGGCCTTGTCGGAAACGTCCTAATCAGCGACCAGCGAGAGCACCGCGTAGACCCCAACGGAACCGGCCGCGGTCAGCGCGAGCAGGAATCCGAGCATGCCGAGCACGCGGCCGACGCGCGCGGTCCGGCTGCCCGTCGGGTGTCCGAGCGTCGGCGCGAGCCGCGAGCGCGCGCGGCGGGCGAGCGCCACGGCCAGCGCCCCGAGCGTCGCGGCGAAGGGGATGGCGAAGGCCGCCTGCAGGAGGTCGTACTGCTCCGACCAGCGCGTCGCGACGATCGCGGCCGGCAGCACGAGGACCGAGAGCAGCCCGACGACGACCGACGCGCGCGCACTGCCGGGGCGCGGCGGGCCGCCGTTATTGCTTTTTGTAGGGACGGCCAACAGCTGCCGGCGGAATCGAGCGGCCGATCACGCCGGCGACCGCAATCAGGGTGAGGACGTATGGGAGTGCCTGGAAGAGCACGGCGGCCGACTCGGAGTACGCCGGCAGGCGCTGCGCGAGCGCGCTCGAGAAGCCGAAGAGGAGCGCGGCGGCTGCGGCGCCCCACGGGCGCCAGTTGCCGAAGATGACAGCCGCGAGCGCGATGAAGCCACGACCGACGGTCATGTTCTGGTTGAACGAATTCACGAACCCGATCGACAGGTACGCCCCGCCGAGCGCTGCGAGCACCCCCGAGAGCGTCACCGCTGCGTACCGGGTCGCGTAGACGGAGATCCCGACCGTGTCGGCGGCACGCGGGTGCTCGCCGACGGCGCGGATCCTCAGGCCGACCGGCGTCTTGAAGAGGACGACCCACGTTGCCACGATCGTCAGGAAGGCCAGCCAGATCATCAGGTTGAGCTGGCCGAGGACGGGCCCGATGAAGTACCAGTCCTGGAGGAAGCTGAGGTGGACGTCCGGGATGTCGGGCACGTCCGGCGGCGTGCCTTCGCCCCCGTAGATGTCGATGAAGAGATACCCCGTGATCCCGAGCGCAAGGAAGTTGATCGCCGTCCCGATCACGATCTGGTCGGCACGGAGGTGGATGGAAAAGACGGCGTGGATGAGCGCAAACGCGCCACCTGCGAGCGCGGCGCACAGCAGCCCGAGCGGCCAGGAGTTGAGCTTGTCGGCGCCCAGGATCCCGAAGAACGCGCCCGAGAGCATCATCCCCTCGAGGCCGATGTTCACGACGCCGCTGCGCTCGGAGAAAATGCCGCCCATCGCCGCGAAGGCGAGTGGCGTGGCGTAGCGGAGCATCGCCGCGGTGAGCGCCGACCAGACGACGACCTGGTCGAGATGCGTCTCGCTCGACCGGGTGGCCAGATACCCGAGCGCCATCCCGAGCACTCCGATCGCAACGGCGGTCCAACCGATCCGCTTGACGCCCCGGATCAGCGTGCCGATCCCGATCGTGAGTGCGATCAGTCCGAGCACGATCGGGACGATCGGCTCCCGGACCTTCAGTGGCGGCAGCGCGGCCCAGAAGGCTGCGATGCCAAGGATGATCGCCAGCCACGCCAGTGCGTGCGGGCCTCTGGGAAGGCGTGCGAGCAACCGCTCGGTCATTCCGTTACCTCCGCTTGGCGTCGCCTGCGCTTCGCCAGCCCGAGGAGCGACAGGATCAGCACGTCGGCGCCGACGAAGAGCACGACGAGGCCCTGGATCAACAAGGTCAGGTTGGATGCGAGCTCCGGTCGGAAGATCTCCGGGTCGAGGTTTCGCGTCGATGTGCCCGTCGTGAGCCCGGCGAAGAGCAGCGCCGCCAGCCCCACCCCGATGGCGGTGTTGCGCCCGAGCAGCGCCACCGCGATTCCGACGAAGGCGATCGAAGGCAGCAGCACGTCGTTCGTGTTGATCCGGTACTGCCAGCCGACGACGTCGATCGCGCCTGCGAGGCCGGCGAACAGGCCCGAGATCGCCATCGCGAGAAAGTAGTTGCGGGCGACCGAGATGCCGCCGTACCTGGCGGCCTCGGGGCTGAAGCCGACGGCCCGGACCTCGTAGCCGAGCGTGGTGCGGTTGAGCGTGATCCAGTAGACGACGAGCGCAGCGAGCGCGACGAAGAAGCCGACGTGGAGCCCCTGCAGGAGCGGATCGCCCCAGAACACCTTCAGCTTGGACTCCTCCAGCACGTCGTTCGAGACCGGCACGAACGGCTGGGTGTCGTTCTGGAGCGGACCGCCGAGCGAGAAGAGGTAGACGCCGACCCAGACGGCGATCCAGTTGAGCATGATCGTCGTGATCACCTCGTGCGCGCCGACGGTGGCCTTGAGGAAGCCGGCGATTCCGGCCCAGAGCGCCCCCGCGAGCGCGCCGACGACGACAGCGGCGAGGATGTGGACGACCCCGGGCAACCCGGGAAGCTCCGAGCCGATCCAGACGGCGATGATCGCCCCGGACAGGTACTGGCCCTGGCCGCCGATATTGAACATGCCGCAACGGAACGCGAACGCCACTGCCAGACCGGTGAGCACGAGCGTCACCCAGATGATCAGCGTCTGCTGGAGGTTCAGCGCCGCAAGCGAGTCGAAGTCGTTCGTGTTCCAGGGGAACGGGATGTGGGCGTCCGTGAACGGGATCCGGAGCTCGTAGCTGCCGACTTCGAAGAACCAGTTGAAGCCCGCGCCCTCGAAGATCGCCTTGTAGGTGGTGAGCGGGTTCTTCCCCGTCGTCACCAGGACGACGAGACCGCCGATGAAGAACGCCAGCACCACTGTCAGGAGCGGCACGACGAGGCCGCCGGCCTTCTGCGCGATCGCATACCGTGCCGCCACGCTCGGGGCGTAGTCGCCGCCCGTGACCGGGTTCTCGACCTTGCCGCCCCCCTCCGGGGGCGTGGGCCCCTCGGTCATGCAACCGCCTTCCGGCCGCCGCCGATCATCGCGATCCCGAGCTCCTCCTCGGTGACGCCCGGTGCGAACTCGCCGACGATCTCGCCCTCGAAGATGACGAGGATTCGGTCGGAGAGCGACAGGATCTCCTCCAGCTCGAGTGACACGAGCAGGACCGCCCTGCCCTCGTCCCGCTCCTCGACCAGGCGGCGGTGGACGAACTCGATCGCGCCGACGTCGAGGCCGCGGGTCGGCTGCGCGGCGATCAGGACCTTCGGGTTGCGGTCGATCTCGCGGGCGAGGATGACCTTCTGCTGGTTGCCCCCGGAGAGGCCGGCTGCGCGCGTCAGCGGCCCGCCGCCGCGGACGTCGAACTCGCGGATCAGCTTCGCCGCCTTCTGGATCAGCCGCTTCGGGTACAGCCAGCCGAAGCGCGACGCCGGCGGATGGTCGTAGTCGTGCAAGGCGATGTTCTCGGCGATGCGTGAAGTCGAGCACGAGCCCGCGCCGCTGCCGGTCCTCCGGGATGTGCCCGAGACCGGCGTCGAGCGAGTCGCGCGCGTTCGCAGCCGTCACGTCCTTGCCCGTCGACGGTCACGCTGCCGGCGGCGCTGCGGCGGAGCCCGGTGATCGCGTCGATCAGCTCCGTCTGGCCGTTGCCGTCGACGCCCGCGATGCCGACGATCTCCCCGCCGCGAACCTCCAGAGAGACTCCCTTCACCTTCGTGAGGCCGCGGTCGTCCTCGACGGTGAGATCCTCGATCTGCAGCAGCGGCGCCGTCGGGTTGGCCGGCCGCTTGTCGACGCGGAGCAGCACTTCTCGGCCGACCATCAACGTGGCGAGGCTCTGCTCGGTCGCACCGGCGGCCGACAGCGTCTCGATCTTCTTGCCACGGCGCAGCACGGTGATCCGGTCGGCGATCTCCGTCACCTCCTCCAGCTTGTGGCTGATGAAGATGATCGACTTGCCCTGCTCGGTCAGGCTCTTGAGGATCGCGAACAGCTCGTGCGCCTCCTGCGGCGTCAGCACGGCGGTCGGCTCGTCGAGGATCAGGATGTCGGCGCCGCGGTAGAGCGCCTTCAGGATCTCGACGCGCTGCTGCTGGCCGACGGTGATGTCCTGCACCGTCGCGCGCGGGTCGACGGCGAGGCCGAACCGGGTCGAGATCTCACGCACGCGCTTCTCGGCGGCTCGCGTAGTCGAGCAGGACGCCGTTCCGGACCGGCTCGGTGGCGAGCACGATGTTCTCCGCCACCGTCATCACCGGGATCAGCATGAAGTGCTGGTGCACCATCCCGATCCCGTTCTCGATCGCGGCCTTCGGCGAGCCCAGCTCGTGCCTGCTTCCCGTTGATCAGGATCTCGCCTTCGTCCGGGTGGTAGAGCCCGTAGAGGACGTTCATCAGGGTCGACTTGCCGGCGCCGTTCTCGCCGAGCAGCGCATGCACCTCGCCCTTGCGGAGGTCTAGGTCGACGTGGTCGTTCGCGACGATGCCGGGAAAGCTCTTGGTGATCCCACGGAGCTCGAGAACGGGCCGCTCGTCCATCGCGGCGATTCTATGGTGCTCGCGCCGACGTCCCTAGCGGGAACGCGCTATTTGACCGTCTCGGGAATGTCCGCGATCGTGCCGGCGGCGATCTGGTCCTCGATCTCGTTCACCTGCGCGACGAGGTCGGAAGAGACGTCGGGGGCCACCTTCCCCATGCCGACGCCGCCCGAGGCGACGTCGAAGACGGTGTTCTCGCCGCCCGCGAACCGACCGTCCTGGACCGACTGGATCGTCTCGAAGACGGCGACGTCGACCTTCTTCAGCGCGCTCGTGAGGATGTGCGGGCCGAGGTAGGCCTGATCGGCGTCGACGCCGATCCCGCGGACGTTCTTCTCCTTGGCCGCCGAGAGGGCTCCGAGACCGCATTGTCCGGCGACCTGGAAGATCACGTGTGCCCCGCGCGCGATCTGATCGAGCGCCGCTTCCTTGCACTTGGCCTGGTCGACGAAGTCCTGTGAGTACGCGTTCAGGGTCGTGATCCCCGGGACGGCCTCCTTGGCGCCTGCCTGGTAGCCGGCGATGTAGCGGTCGACCGGCGGGATCTTCTGGCCGCCCACCGAGCCGATCACCTGCTTCGAGCCGGCCTCCTGCTTCGTCACGAGCGCCGCGAGGTAGCCGACGAGGTAACCGGCCTCCTGCTCCTTGAAGAGCAGCCCGCGCACGTTTTTCGGCTTCGACTTCAGCTCCTCCTGGGCGAAGTCGATGATCGCGAAGTTCACCTTCGGGAACTGCTTGGCGACCGCGTCGACCGCGTCCGCCATCAGGAAGCCGACCGCGATCACGAGGTCGTAGTCCTGCTTGGCCAGGCTCGAGAGGTTGGGGACGTAGTCGGCGTTTGCGCGCGAGATGACGACGCGTCCCTCGACGCCGAGCTCGGCCTCGGCCCGCTCCAGGCCCTGGTTCGCGAGGAAGTTGAACGACCGGTCGTCGAGACCGCCGATGTCGGTGACGAGGCCGATGCGAAGCGCCTCACCGCTCGCCTCGGTCGTGGCCGCGGTCGTCTCCGGCCCGGTCGTGGTCTCCCCCGATCAGAACTCGTCGTCGCCGCCGCAGCCGGCCAGCGCGAGCACGGCCAGCAGAAGCGGGAGCAGACGGCGGGCGCTCACGCCTGGAGTGATACCGGAAGGGGCGGGTCCGAAACCCGCCCCTTCCGTTTACTTCGTCCTGCCTAGCCGGTGGTCGCCGGCGGGGTCACCGGAATGCCCCGGATCTTGCCGGTGGCAATCTGGTTCCGGACGTTCGCAAGAGCCTTCCTCCACGAGGGCTGCGCCCGCGAGGAGATCCTGCCGTAGCCGACGCCGCCGTTCTTGACGGTGAAGACGGTGTTGAAGTTCGTCTTGAACTTCGCACCGCCGGCCTGCGCGGCTTCGATCGTCTTGAAGACGGCCACGTCGACCTTCTTGGTGGCGCTCGACAGCACATGGTTGCCGAGGTAGCCCTGATCGGCGTCGACGCCGAGGCCGAAGACGTTCTTCTCCTTCGCCGCCGAGAGGACGCCGAGGCCGCACTGGCCGGCGACCTGGAAGACGACCGTGGCGCCGTTGGCGATGTGGTTGAGCGCCTGCTCCTTGCACTTCGCCTGGTCGACGAAGTCCTGCGAGTAGCTGTGCTCGACCTTCACCGCCGGGTAGGCCTTCTTCGCGCCCGCGTAGTAGCCGGCGATGAAGCGGTCGACCGGCGGGATCTTCAGACCACCGACCGCCGCGATCACGCCCGAGCTGTTCGGGACGTTCTTGGACTGGAGCCCGGCGAGGTACCCGACGAGATAGCCGGCCTCCTGCTCCTTGAAGAACAAGCCGCGAACGTTCGTGGGCTTGCCCTTGAGGTCCTTGGCAGCGCCCGAGAAGTCGATGATCGCGAACTTCGTCTTCGGGAATCGCTTGGCCACTGCGGCCGTCGCGTCTCCCATCAGGAACCCGACCGAGATGACCAGGTTGTAGCCACCGCGAGCCGCGGTCGAGAGGTTCGGGACGTAGTCGGCGTTCGACTTCGAGATGAACACGCGACCCTGAACGCCGAGCTGCGCCTTCGCCTGCGAGAGACCCTTGTTCGCAAGGAAGTTGAAGCTGCGGTCGTCGAGGCCACCGATGTCGGTCACGAGCGCGACCTTGAAGGCCGACCCGGCCTTCACATCTGTCTTCGCGGCTCCTGTGCCGGCGCCGAGCGCCAGTGTCAGGACCGCAATCAGTGCCGCCGCCACGAGCGGCATAAACGTGCGTACTTTCACATACCCTCCTTAGAAGTCACATCCACCGCCAAGCTTGGACGCTTGATTACATCCTAAGTTGGGCGCAAAAGAAAGTCTTTACGAATTCGCGCCGACGACGCGTTCGAGCTGAGTCTCGTCGACGAGGACGCGCCTCGGCTTCGAGCCCTCGTAGCCGGAGATGATCCCGCGGCGCTCGAGCATGTCGATCAACCGACCCGCCCGCGTGTAGCCGACGCGGAGGCGCCGCTGGATCAGCGAGACCGAGGCGGTCTGCGTCTGCACGACGATCTCGATCGCCTTGTCGAGCAGCGGATCCTCGTCCGGGTCGAACTCGCCGTCGTGCTCGCCGCCGTCCTCGACCGCGCCCTCGGGCGCCTCCAGCAGCGTCTCGTCGAGCTCCTGCTCGCGCTGGTGGCGGCACTGCTCGACGACCATCGCCACCTCTTCCTCGGTCACGTACGCGCCCTGGACTCGCTGCAGGCGGCTGGTACCGAGCGGCTTGAAGAGCATGTCGCCCTGGCCGAGGAGGCTCTCGGCGCCGGCGGTGTCGAGGATCACGCGCGAGTCGGTCTGGCTCGAGACGGCGAACGCGATCCGGCTGGGGACGTTCGCCTTGATCATGCCGGTGATGACGTCGACCGACGGCCGCTGCGTCGCGAGCACGAGGTGGATGCCGACGGCGCGGGACTTCTGGGCGAGGCGGATGACCGCGTCCTCGACCGCCTGGGGGCTGATCATCATCAGGTCGGCGAGCTCGTCGATCACGACCAGCAGGTAGGGCAGCGGATCCTCGCCGCGGGCGCGGAAGGCGCGGTTGGCCTCCGGCAGGTTGCGGGCGCGCACGAGCGAGAGCCGCTCGTAGCGGCGCTCCATCTCGGCGACGACGTTGGCGAGGACGGCGCTCGCCTCCTTCGGGCTCGAGACGACCGGTGTCAGGAGGTGCGGGATCGACTCGTAGTAGTTGAGCTCGATCCGCTTCGGATCGATCAGGATCATCCGCACCTCGTCCGGCGTCGAGCGCAGGAGGATCGACGTCAGGATCGTGTTGATGCAGCCGGACTTACCGGAGCCGGTGGTGCCGGCGATGAGGATGTGCGGCATCCGCGCCAGGTCGGCCCAGACGGCGTTGCCCGAGATGTCCTTGCCGAGCCACACCGCCAGCGGGCTGGCGCTCGAGGGCAGGTCGTCGTAGATGTCGCCGAGGGTGACGATCTTCGGCGAGAGGTTCGGGACCTCGACGCCGACCGCCTGCTTGCCCGGGATCGGCGCGAGGATGCGGATCTCGGTCGTCGCGAGCGCGTACGAGAGGTCGTCCTTCAGCGCGGCGACCTTCGAGACCTTCGTCCCCGGGCGCGAGCTGCAGCTCGTAGCGCGTGACGCGCGGGCCTGCGATCTGGCCGACGATCGTCGCCTCGACCCCGAAGTGCGCGAGCGCCTGGACGAGCGTGTCGGCCGTGCGCTGGTCCGCCTGGCTCCCCGTCGACGGCGGCGGGCGGCGAGGTCTTGAGCACCGTGCGGTCCGGCAGCACGTAGTCGCCTTCCGCGCGCGGCACGTCGAAGAGCGCCGCCTGCTCCTCCGTTGCTTCCTCGTCGAGGAGCATCGGCGGCGGCTCGGACAAGCCTTCCGAGACGACATCGGGGTAGTCGTGGACGACGTCCACGGGCGGCTCGTGGGCGAGCAGCGGCGGCGGCGCGAGAACGTTGTGGCTCAGAGCTGCTTTCTCCGGGCGCGCGACCGCGCGGCGGACAGCGTGATGGGAGCGGCGCAGCAGCGCCCCATACGACGCCCCGGAGAGCAGGAGGCCGCCGGCGAGCAAGGCGGTGAGGCCGAGGAGCGCCGAGCCGGTGCCGCCGAGCAGCTTGGCGACGCCTCCGCCGAGCACGCCACCGACGAAGCCGCCGTGGCCGGAGCCGAGCGTCACCATCAGGCCGACGAAGGTGATCGCGAGCCCGGTCCGGAAGGGCCGGACGTCCAGGAGGCTGCTCCGGAAGAGCATCAGGCAGCCGACGACGACGAGCGCGAGCGGCGCTGCGTATGCGGCCGAGCCGACGACGTCGCGCAGCCCGGCCTCGATCTTCTCGCCGACGACGCCTCCCTCCCAGCCCAGGTGGATGAGCGTGGCGAGGAAGAGCCCGAACGCGGCCAGGCCGAGGCCGATCAGCTCGGGATGCTGGTGTGCAGCGCGGGCGCGGCGGGACTTCTTCGTCGTCCGCCGCTTCACGCGCGAGGGCGTGCGTGGCCGCAGCGGCCGCTTCTTCTTCCTGGCTGCCATGCGACGCCGTTCGACGCCGCCGGATCAGCCCTTCCTGGTCACCCGCACCGACCAGTAGAGAAGCACGGCGCCTCCGAGGCCGAGTGGGATGCCCCAGAGGTTGCCGTCGATCGTTGCCACCGCTCCCACGCCGAGCGCCAGCGCGCCGACCGCGGCCACGACGACGTACAGCGTTCCCGGCGGAAAGCGGCTCATCCGAGCGTCGCGATCCGCTCGAGCAGGAGCTCGAAGAACGCGTCCGCGTCGATCTCGACGGCGACGTGCGCGTTCGGCTCGCGGTCGGTGCGATGCCACCGGTCGACGACGGTGCGGCCACGAGTGAGCTCCGAGACGGTCTCGATCTCGACGTTCAGGTACTCCGTCGTCACGATCCCCGGACGAAACGCATGGGCGAGCGCGACGGCGTCGTGGATCGGCGCGCCGTCCCAGCCGTACGTGCGCCGGTGGTACTGCTTGAAGAACTCGACCAGCTCGGCGACGAACGTGCCGACTCGGCCGGCCTCCCGGAAGCGCTCGGCCCACGCCGGCGTCAGGAGAGCGGCGTGCGTGACGTCGAGGCCGATCATCGTCACGTCGAGGCCGGAGTGGAAGACGCGGTCCGCCGCTTCCGGGTCGGCCCAGATGTTGAACTCCGCCGCCGGGGTCATGTTCCCGTCGGCGATCGCGCCGCCCATCAGCACGATCCGCTTCGGCCGGATGCCCAGATCGAGTGCGAGCGCGACGTTCGTCAGCGGGCCGACCGCGACGAGAACGGTCTCGGGCGTCACGTGGTCGGCGAGGAAGCCGACGGCGTGCTGGTGGACCGGCTCGGAGATGGGCTCCGGCAGCTCCGGTCCGTCGAGCCCGCTCTCGCCGTGGACGTGGGCGGCGACGTGCAGCTCCCGGACGAGCGGCTGGTCGGCACCCACCGCGACGGGGACGTCGGCGCGACCGACGAGGGCGAGCACCCGCAGCGCGTTGTCCGTCGTCTTTTCCAGCGTCTGGTTGCCGTGCACGGTCGTGACGCCGACGAGCTCGATCTCCGGGCTCGCGAGGGCGAGAAGCAGCGCGATCGCGTCGTCGTGGCCCGGGTCGCAGTCCAGGATGACAGGAGTCGTCACGCGGCGAGTATGGCGTCTACCTCAGCGGCCGTGGGGAGAGAAGGTTGCGCGCCGAAGCGGGAGGCGGCGATCGCTCCCGCGGCGCAGGCCCGGCGAAGCGCCTCCTCGTGCTCGCGGCCCTCGAGCAGCGAGACGAGCAGGCAGGCGGTGAAGGCGTCCCCGGCGGCGGTCCCGTCGACGGCCTCGACGTGCGGCGGCTCGGCGCGGGCCACCTCCTCCCCGTCCTTGCAGCAGCATCGCCCCCTCTGCCCCCAGCGTGACGGCGACGAGGCCGTCCCGGCGCCGCAGCGCCTCCAGCTCGTAGCGGTTGACGACGGTGAGGTCGGCCTCCACGTCGACGGGCCGCGCCGGCGCCGCGTTCAGGCAGAAGAGCCCTGTCGCCTCCTCCCTGGCCCTGCGCACGGCCGTCGTCGGAGATCTCGAGCTGGGTCAGCACCGCATCGCTGTCCGCGAGCTCGAAGTCCCCCAGCGCGGCGTTCGCACCGGGGGCGACCGCGATCTGGTTCTCGCCCTTCGCGTCGACCAGGATCAGAGCCACGCCCGTCGGGAGGTCCGTTCGGATCCGACGCGACCTCCAACCGCTGCTCGCGCGGCAGCGCCTCGTCGGCGTAGGAGTCGTCCCCGACCGCGCAGACGAGCGTCACGCTCGGCGCCGAGGCGTGCGCACGCGACAGCCTGGTTCGCGCCCTTGCCACCGGGGACGCGTCGGAACACCGCGCCGGTGACCGTCTCGCCGGGCCGGGGCAGCCGCTCGACCTGCGCGACGAGGTCGAGGTTGACGCTGCCGACGACGACGATCGACGGCGCGCTCAAACGACTTTGTGTTGAATCAACACGAAGTCGCCTCGTCCCGCGCAACGGCGCGGGTGCGCGAGAGCTTGTGTTGATTCAACACAAGCTCAGGCGGCGAGCGCGCGCAGGTCGTCCACGGTCGAGCCGAGCAGCGTGTCGCGCAGGTCGAAGAGGCCGGCCCAGAGCGACGATGCGTCGGGCGGCGCGTCGATGCGCGCCGCGTCGGAGAGCCCCTGCAGCGCCCGCACGAGCACGGCCAGCTCGAGATAGGCGGAGGCGACCCGGTCGGGGGACGCCTGGACGCCCGCGCGGTTCAGGATCGGACGCCACTCGACGAGCTCGCCGGCGCCGGGGCCGAGGTACCACGAGCGACCCTCGGCCCGATCGGCCTCGAGCTCGAGCAGATAACGGCCGAGCGGCACCTCGAGCCCTGCGAGCGCGGTCTCGACACGGTCGGCGGCGTGGCGGAGGGCGGCCTCGCGCCCGCCTGCAGTCGCGGGCTCGGCCTCTCCCCTCCCCCAGCGCTCGAGCAGGCGGCAGAACGCAAGCGCCGCCGCCTCGCAGGCGCGCAACTGCGCGACGAGCCGGCGCGCCGTCAGCTCGCTCGCCGCGTGACCGACGATGATGTCCGGCCAGTCGCTCATACCTCGATCACCACAGGAAGAATCATCGGCCGCCGGCGGGTTCTGTCGTAGATGATCTGGCCGACGGCGTCGTGCAGGTGCTCCTGGAGCAGCTTGATCTCGGTGATGTCGTCGGCGGCGAGCTGCTCGAGCACGCGCCCGGCCTCGTCGCGCAGCTCGTCGAGCAGGTCGTCCGAGTCGCCGAAGCCGCGCGCGATCAGCTCCGGCGGCGCGGTCGAGCCGCCGTTCGAGCTCGCGAGCGTGGTGACGATGATCAGGACGCCGTCCTCGGAGAGCCGCCGGCGGTCGCGCAGCGCCACGTCGCGCACGTCGCCGACACCCAGCCCGTCGACGAAGGTGAGGCCGGCCTCGATCCGGTCGACGATCCGAGGTGTCCGCCCGCGCTCGAGCTCGATCACCGAGCCGTTCTCGGCGATGATGATCGCCTCGGCCGGGACGCCGGACTCGCGCGCCAGCTGGCCATGCGCAGCGAGCATCCGGTACTCGCCGTGCACCGGCATCACCGCCCGCGGCCGCAGCAGCGAGAGCATCGTCCGCATCTCCTCGGAGCACGCATGCCCGGAGACGTGCACCGGCGCGATCTCCTGGTGCAGAACCTCGGCGCCCGCCTTGGCCAGCCGGTTGATCGAGTCGTGGACGCGCAATTCGTTCCCCGGGACCGGCTTCGCCGAGATGATGACGGTGTCGCCGCGCTCGACCGCGATCGAGGGATGGTCGTTGTAGGCGATGCGGGTGAGCGCGGACATCGGCTCGCCCTGGCTGCCGGTGCAGAGGATCATCACCTGTCCCGGCGGCAGCTCCATCGCTTCCTGCGGCTTGATCAGGATGTGCTCCGGGACGTCGAGATACCCGAGCGCGCGCGCGATGTTGAGGTTCTTGCGCATCGAGCGGCCGACGATCGCGACCTTCCGGCCGACCTGGATCGCGACGTCGATCGCCTGCTGCATCCGGTGCACGTTGGAGGCGAAGGAGACGACGAGGATCCTGCCCTTCCGCAGTGGGATCAGCGTCCTGAAGGCTTCCCCCACCAGCCGCTCGGACCCGGTCATCCCGGGGCGCTCGGCGTTCGTCGAGTCGCCGAGCATGAGGTCGACGCCCTCGTTCCCGAGCTCGGCGA
Organism: uncultured Gaiellaceae bacterium; assembly: GCA_963820565.1. Taxonomy (GTDB): domain Bacteria; phylum Actinomycetota; class Thermoleophilia; order Gaiellales; family Gaiellaceae; genus Gaiellasilicea. Next base: position 153,978 of record CAWGAD010000003.1, on the reverse strand, counting down.
GGCGGCCGACGTCGGTCTTGAGGCCGTCGACCGGCGTGTGGTCGAGCTTCCAGTCGCCGGTGTGGACGACCCGCCCCGCTTCCGTCTCGAGCACGACGGCCACGCAGTCCGGGATCGAGTGCGCGACGCGCACGAAGTCGAGCGTGAACGAGCCGACCTGGATCTTCTTGCCGGTCTCCGCCTCCTCGAGCCGCGTCGACGCCGCCAGGCCGTGCTCGTCGAGCTTGGACTTGATCAGCCCCAGGGTCAGCTTGGTCGCGATCACCTGGTCGCAATCGACCTCGCGGAGCAGGTACGGCAGCCCGCCGACGTGATCTTCGTGTCCGTGCGTGAGGACGACCGCGTTGACGCGCCGGCCCTCGAGATACCCGATGTCCGGCAGCACGAGGTCGACACCGAGATGCTCGTCGCGCGGGAAGGCGAGCCCCGCGTCGACCACGATCAGGTCGTCACCGTGCTCGTAGACAGTCATGTTCTTGCCGACCTCGCCGAGGCCGCCCAGTGGGATGATCCGCAGGCTCACTGCGACTGAGTGTATGCGGGGTTGCTCCTAGACAGCAGCGGGCTCGAGAAGCCCGAGCCGGGCGAGGCAGTCGCGCACGCGCTCCCGCTCCGCCTCGGTCGCTTCGACGAGCGGAAGCCGGTGGCCGCCGACCTCGTGGCCGAGCAGGTTCAGCGCCGCCTTGATCGCAATCGGGTTGCCGACGACGCGCAGCAGCTCGATCGAAGGCAGCAGCTCCTGGTCGAGCGTCCGTGCCGCCTCGTGCTCGCCCGCCTTCCAGAGCCGGATCAGCTCCTTCACCTGCGGGCCGACGACGTGGGTGTGGACGCAGACGCCGCCGACGCCGCCGAGCTCGAGGAACGGCAGGATCAGGTCGTCGTCGCCCGCGTACAGGTCGAGCCCGAGCTCGACGATCCGGCGCGCCTGCTCGAGGTCGTCGTTGGCCTGCTTGACCGCGCCGACGTTCTCGATCTGCGCCAGCTGGGCCATCGTCTCCGGCTCGATGTTGATCGCGACGCGGCCGGGGATGTTGTAGACGACGACCGGCTTCCCGGTTTGAGCGGCAACGGCCTTGAAGTGCTCGACGATCCCGCGCTGCGGGCGGCTTGTTGTAGTACGGCGTCACGATCAGAAACGCGTCGACACCGAGCTCGTCGGCCTTCTGCGTCAGGTGGATCGAGTGCTCGGTCGAATAGGTGCCGGTGCCGGCGACGACGGTCGCGCGATCTCCGACCTCGTCCAGCGCCGCTGTGTAGAGCTCGAAGCGCTCGTCGTCGGAGAGAGTCGGGCTCTCCCCCGTCGTGCCGGTGACGACGAGGCCGTCGGAGCCGTTGTCCACGAGGTGGCGCGCGAGCGAGCGGAAGGCGTCGAGGTCGACCGAGCCGTCCCGTTTGAACGGCGTCACGATCGCGGTCAGGACCTCGCCGAGCACTCGCGATCTACCTTCGATCCCGCAGGCGCGAAGACCTCGATCACAGGATCGCCTCGAGACCAATCGTGAGACCAGGCGGCAGCCTCGTGCACGTTCGAGCGCGAGTAGGACACCGGGGACGAATGCCTCGCGCGAGGTCGTGTCGTGGCGGATCGTCAGCGTCTGCCCGGGACCGCCGAAGATCACCTCCTGATGGGCGACGAGGCCCGGGAGGCGCACGGAGTGGATCGGCGTCCCGGGCGGCAGCAGCGCTGCGGTCGCCTTCGCGGTGCCGGACGGCGCGTCGAGCTTCGTCTCGTGCGTGCAGCTCGACGATCTCGGCGTGTGGCATCAGCTTCCCGGCCTCGGCGGCGAACCTCATCATCAGCACCGCCCCGAGCGCGAAGTTGGGCGCGTAGAAGACGGGCAGCTCGTGCTTGCTGGCGAGCGCGGCGACGCGTTCCTGGTCGAAGCCGGTCGTGCCGACGACGACCGGAGTGCCCGCTTCGAGGCACGCGCGCACGTTGTCCTCGACCGCGTCCGGTCGGGTGAAGTCGACCGCGGCCTCTGCGCCGCTCGCCGCCTCGACCAGCTCGTGTCCCGCCTGCTCGAGCGCAGGGCCGAGCACCGACCCCACCTTGCCGTTCGCACCGAGCAGGAAGACCTTCACGCGGCGGCTCGACCCACGAGTGCCGGGTTGACGCGTTGGATCGCGGCCCGGAAGCGCGCTTCGCTCGGCCCGATCCCGGCGGCCGAGAGGCGGTCGAGCCGGAAGAGGTCGCCGGCGAGATCGGCGAGATCAGACGCCTCGACCGCATCGATCCGCTCGACGATCTCGTCCAGCGAAAGCAGGTCCGTGTCGGTGATCAGCGACTTGCCGAGCCGGCTCATCCGGTTCGACGTCGACTCCATCGAGAGCAGCATCCGCCCCTTCAGGCTCTCCTTCGCCCGCTCGAGCTCGCCCGCGCGCACGTGACCGGCGGCGATGTCGTCGAGCTCGCGCGCCACGATCTCGAGGCACTCGACCAGGTTCTCCTCGCGCGTGCCGACGTACAGCCCCACCTGGCCCGTGTCCGAGTACTGCGAGGCGAAGCTGTAGACCGAGTACGCCATCCCGCGCTTCTCACGGATCTCCTGAAAGAGGCGCGACGACGCTGAGCCGCCCACGATCGAGTCGAGCAGCGAGGCGGCGAAGCGCCGCTCGTCGCGACGGGAGATGCCGGGCGCGCCCAGGCAGACGTGGTACTGCTCGGTCGGCTTGCGCTGAAACCGGAACCCCGGCGCCGGAACGCGCGTGAAGAGCTTGCGGGCCTTGCGGGGAGCCGTCTCGGCTCCGGTCAGCCGGCGCTCGAGCAGCTCCACCAGCCGCTTGTGCTCGAGGTTTCCGGCGGCGGCCACGACGATGTTGGGCGACGCGTAAGCGGATCGGTGGTACGCGGTCAGCGCTCGCCGGGTCACCGACCTGATCACCTCCGAGCGGCCGATGACCGGCCTGCCGAGCGGATGGCCGCCGAAGACCGCCTCGGCGATGACGTCGTGTACGAGGTCCTGCGGGTTGTCGTCGACCATCGCGATCTCCTCGAGCACGACCTCGCGCTCCGCGTCGATCTCGTCGAAGGACGGGTCGTAGACCATCCCGGCCATGACGTCGAGCGCCTGCTCGAGCCGGTCGTCCGGCACGCGGGCGTACAGCAGTGTCGTCTCGCGCGAGGTCGCGGCGTTCAGCTCGCCGCCGAGACCGTCGAAGATCTCGGCGATCTCCTGCGCCGAGTGCGTGCCCGTGCCCTTGAAGAGCAGGTGCTCGATGAAGTGCGAGACGCCGGCGCGGGCCTCGGTCTCGTCGCGTGAGCCTGTGCCGATCCAGAAGCCGATCGAGACCGAGCGCACGCTGGGGACGCGCTCGCTGATCAGGCGTTCGCCCGTCGCGAGCCGCGAGAGCTCGAACTCTTGCACGGGCCGATGCTATCGGGTGCCCTTGTCATAGTCGGCTACGCATTGAGAAGGTCAGGGCGATGAGCCGCGCCGCCCACCCAACTTCTACGACCGCGAAGCGCCACCACCCGGCTGTTGCCTGGCCGGCGGCGCCGGCGCTGCGCGACGTTTTCGCCTCCGCGTGCTACCGCGGGGACGACGTCCGGCGCGTGCTCCAGATGGAGAGCGGGCTCCTGCCGGACGCTGCCTCGCTTCCAATCGCCCGCAGGCGAGCTGCCGCGCAAGAGACCCCGCTTGCAGCCCTGATCTCCCTCTTTCTGGTTGGCGACGCGCTCGAGGAGCCGGAGAGACGCCTCGGCAACGGGGCGGAGCTTCTCGTCCTAGCCGGGTTGGCGCGGGAGGAAGGCGGCGCGCTGCGCCGGCAAGTCGCCATCGTCCCGCACGACGACGTTCTGATCGCCTCCGACGACCCCCATGGCAGCGTCGGTCCAGCCTATGTCCCCGAGGTCTCCCGCTCGTCCGCCACGCTCGCGTCGCTCACAATCCGGGGGCCGGTCGAGAAGGCACTGGACGTTGGCACCGGCAACGGCATCCAAGCTGTGCTCGCATCGAGGCACGCAGCCGCGGTGGTCGCCACCGATGTGAGCGAGCGCGCGTTGGCATTCGCCGAGTTCAATTGCGCCCTGAACGGCGTCGAAAACGTCGAGCTTCGGCTGGGCAGCTTCCTCGAGCCGGTGGCCGGCGAACGCTTCGGCCTCGTCAGTGTCGAACCCGCCCTTCGCGATCTCGCCCGAGCGCGAGCTCGTCTTCCGTGACAGTGGCCTCGGCCGTGACCGCGTCAGCGAGGACCTTGCGCTCTCGCTGCCGTCTGTCCTCGAGCCTGAGGGTTTCGGGTCAATGACCGCCAGCTGGATCGTCGAAGCCGAAGACGATTCGTCTGTGCGGCCATGCGAGTGGATCGAACGGGCGGGCTGCGAGGGCTGGGTGCTGTGCGAAGAGCCGGTCGATGCGCTCACCAGCGTTGTGGGCTGGACCGGAGACGACGAACGACGGCGACAATCGATCGGTGGCTCGACTACTTCGCGCGAGAGCGCATCGAACGAGTGGCCTACGGTGTGCTCGTGCTGCGGCCGAGCCGCGGCCGCGCGTGGACGCGCTCGAGGCGGCTGCCAGATGGGCTCGGTGAAGCGGGGCCGCACCTCGAGCGCCTCTTTGTCGGCGCGAACATGGCCGCAGAGGAACTCACCGCAGCGCCGCTCATGCTCGCGCCGGACGTCGACATCGAGCAGGTGATCCGCCGCGGCCCCGCAGGGTGGGAGCTCGCGCACGCGCGGCTCCGGCTGACAGGCGGGCTGCCGTTCGAGACGAGCGTTGACGACGGCGTGCTCGACCTCGTCCGCGACCTCGACGGCAGGCCGCTGGCTTCGGTGCTCGCGACGATGCCTCCGGCCGAGCGGAGCGAGGTGATCGCGGTCGCCCGAGGCCTTCTCGAGCTCGGCTTCCTTGTTCCGGTGGAGTAGAGAGGGGCGGCTTGCGCCGCCCCTCTCGGTGTTACCTAGTCGCGGCGCGGGCCGCGGCTGCCGCCCGCCGCGATCGCCGTCGCGGCGCGGGCGCTCCTCCTCCGGGGGCCGCGGCGGCGCCGACTTGGCCCGCTCGATCAGCTCCTCCGGCTCGACGAGGCGTCCGTCCTCGTGCTTGTGGACGAGCTTGAGGCCGATCCGGCCCCGCGCCTTGTCCACCTCCTGCACGAGCACGTCGACCACGTCGCCGCGGGACATCACGTCCTCGATGTGCGCGACCCGGCCCGGGCCGACGTTCGAGACGTGGAGCAGGCCGTCGGTGCCCTTCTTCAGCTCGACGAAGGCGCCGAACTGGGTCGTCTTCACGACCTTGCCGGTGAAGGTGTCCCCCACCTCGGGCTCCTTGGTCAGCGCAGCGATCGCGGCGATCGCCGCGTCGGCCTTCGTGCCCTCGGTCGCGTAGACGAGGATCGTGCCGTCCTCCTCGATGTCGATCTGCACGTCGTACTCGGACTCGAGCGAGCGGATCGTCTCGCCGCCCTTGCCGATCACCATCCCGATGAAGTCCGGGTTGATCTGGATCGACGAGATCCGCGGTGCGTGCGGTGCGAGCTCGGTGCGGGCCTCCGGAAGCGCCTCGAGCATCCGGTCGAGGATGAAGATCCGCGCCTGCTTCGCCTGATCGAGGGCTCCGCGCATGATCTCCTGCGTGACGCCCGTGATCTTGATGTCCATCTGCAGCGCGGTGATCCCGTCCTTCGTGCCGGCGACCTTGAAGTCCATGTCGCCCAGGTGGTCCTCCGCGCCCTGGATGTCGGTGAGGATGACGTAGTCGTCGCCCTCCTTGACGAGGCCCATCGCGATGCCGGAGACCGGCGCCTTGATCGGGACGCCGGCATCCATCAGCGCGAGCGTCGAGCCGCACACGGAGCCCATCGACGACGAGCCGTTCGACTCGAGCGTCTCCGAGACGAGCCGGATCGTGTACGGGAAGTCCTCCGCCGACGGGATCATCGCCTCGAGCGCCCGCTGCGCGAGCGCACCGTGGCCGATGTCGCGCCGCTTCGGGCCGCGCATGAAGCCCGTCTCCCCGACCGAGTACGGCGGGAAGTTGTAGTGGTGCATGTAGCGGCGGTCGGTCTCGAGCGAGAGATCGTCGATCCGCTGGCCCTCCTTGGCGGTGCCGAGCGTGCAGAGCGTCAGGATCTGCGTCTGGCCCCGCTGGAAGAGCGCCGAGCCGTGCGCGCGCGGGCTGACCGTCACCTCGCACTCGATCGCCCGGATCTCGTCGGTGCCGCGCCCGTCCGGGCGCCGCTTCTCGATCGCGATCTTCTTGCGGACGAGATCCTTGTAGATCGCCTCGGCCGCCTTCTTGACGTAGCTCTTCGTCAGCGAGTCCTTGACGACCGGGCTCTCGCCGTCGACCGTCGCCGGGCCGACCGGGAAGGGCAGCTCGACGGTCTCGATGATCCGCTCGAACAGCAGGTGCCGCTTCGCGGACTTCAGCTCCTTCGAGTCCTGCTCCGCCTCGGTGAGAGCCTGGAGGTCCTCGCCGAACTGCTCGCGGACCAGGCCCTTCGCACGCGGCGAGCCGCTGCTTCTCGAGCACGGCGGCGAGGCTGGCGCGGACCTGCATGCGCCTGGTGATGTCCTCCTCGGTCGAGTCCATCGACAGCTCGGGGGCAAGCTGGTCCTCGAGCTCCTCGATGATCGCGGCGCCTTCGCGCAGGCCCTTGGTCTGGATGCTCTCCCAGATCGCGTGACCCTGCGACTCCTCGAGCTCCGCTCGTGAGCTCCTGGTCGAGCCACTTGGCCTTGCCGACCTGGCGGCGCAGATCCTCCTGCGCCTCGCACAGCTTGCGAATCTCCTGGTGCGCGAGGTCGAGCGCCTCCAGGAGCACGTCCTCGGGAACCTCGTCGGCGCCGGCCTCGACCATCGTCAGGCCGTCCTTCGTGCCGACGACGATCAGGTCGAGCGACGACTCCTCGAAGTTCTGCTCGTGCGTCGGATTGAGGACGAACTCGCCGTCGATGCGGCCGACGCGCACGGCGCCCACCGGGCCGAAGAACGGCAGCGGCGAGATCATCAGCGCGGCCGACGCCCCGTTGATGCAAAGGATGTCGTGCGGCGTGACCAGGTCGGCCGACAGCACCGTGCAGATCACCTGCACCTCGTTGCGGAAGCCCTTCGGCCACAACGGCCGGATCGGGCGGTCGATCATGCGGGCGGTGAGCGTCGCGCGCTCGGTGGCGCGTCCCTCACGCTTGAAGAAGCCGCCGGGGATCTTGCCGGCCGCGTAGGCCCGCTCCTCGACGTCGATCGTGAGCGGGAAGAAGTCCGCTCCTTCGCGCGCCTCGGGACGGCCGACGGCTGTCGCGAGCACCATCGTGTCGCCGGAGCGCATCACGACCGCGCCATCCGCCTGCTTGGCGAGCTTGCCCGTCTCGAAAGTGATTTCCTTGCCGCCGATCTCGGCGGTCACTGAGGCGATCTGCCCCATTACCGTGCTCATTCCATGTCCTCCACTCTGCTTGGGTGGAGAGTGGAAGTTTGGGTCAGCCCCATCGACTGGAGCTCGCCCAAGCTTCCACTCTCCCTGGTTGCTAGCGCCTGAGGCCTAGCTCCTTGATGAGGGCTCGGTAGCCCTCGAGGTCGTGCTTCTGCATGTACGTCAGGAACCGCCGCCTGCGGCCGACGAGCTTCAGCAAGCCGCGCCGCGAGTAGTGGTCCTTCTGGTGCGTGCGCAGGTGCTCGGTGAGATCGTTGATCCGCTGCGTGAGCATCGCGATCTGAACCTCGGGGGAGCCTGTGTCGGCCTCGTTGCGGCCGTGCTTCCCGATCAGCTCCTGCTTCACTTCCTTGGTGAGGGCCATGCGTCCTCCTCTGTCGTTGACGCCGGAGTCCCCGCGCGGCGTGAAGGAAGACACGGCCGGCCGAGATCTCGGTCAGAAGTAAGGTAGCAAGCCGTGTTGCCCGCCGCGGTCGCCGCCGGTCATCCCGCCACAGTCGCGGCCGGGATCGAGGTTCTCGAAGACGGGGGAACCGCTGCCGATGCGGCCGTTGCGGCCTGTCTCGCGTCCTGCGTCGCCGAGACGGTGATGACGGGCCTCCTCGGCGGCGGCCATGCGATCTACTGGGACGGCGCTGAGGCGTGGAACCTCGACTGCTTCGTCGACGTGCCCTCCGGCTCGGGCGCGCCGCCGGTCGAGTTGCAGGTGCCGTTCGGCGAGGAGCTCGTCCACTACGCCGTCGGTCCCGGGACGTGCGCGGTGCCTGGGCTACCCGCTGGGGCTCGACGCGCTCTGGCGCCGGCACGGCCGGCTGCCCTGGCCGAGGGTCGTCGAGCCGGCGTTGCGGTTGGCCCGAGAGCGGCGTGACGATGACTCCCGCCCACGCCGCCTGCCTCGCGATGCTGGCGCCGGTCTTCACGATGCAGCCTCGCGGCACTGCGATCCACGCACCCCACGGCCGGCTCCTCGAGGCGGGTGACGTGCTCGACCAGCCGGGGCTCGTCGCCGCGCTCGAGGCCGTCGCTGCCGAAGGTGCGGGCACGTTCTATCGCGGCACGATCGCCGAGGCGCTTCTGGCTGTCGCGGGCGTCGCGCTCACCCCGCAAGACCTGGAGCGGTACGAAGCTCGGTGGATTCCGCCGGTCGAGGTGCCATACGCGGGCACGAGCTTCCGCACACGATCGGGCCTTTCGGGATTGCCGGAAACGCTCGCCCGCCTCGCGCCGCTCAACGGTCTCGACGAGCGAGAACGCGTGCACGAGCTGCTGCGGGCGCTCGACGGTCCGGACGCCGACGGGCACACGACGAACCTGGTGGCGGTCGACGCAGACGGGCACGTGTGCGTGCTCACCTCGAGCCTCGGCCTCGGCACCGGCGACTTCCTCCCCGGGCTCGACCTGCAGCTGAACAGCATGCTCGGCGAGGTCGATCTCGTCCAGGAGCCGTTGCTGGCCGGCGAGCGGATGCAGAGCATGATGGCGCCGAGCCTTGCGCTCGATGCGGACGGCGTCGTGCTTGCGATCGGCGCTGCCGGCGGCACGCGTCTCCGCACTGCGCTCGTCGGCGTCGCGGCCGGGATCCTGGACGAGCAGCTCGACCCCCGCGCGGCAGTGGCGCGGCCGCGCTTTCACCGCGCCGGCGAGGTCGTCAACGCCGAGCCCGGCGTCGACGAGCAGGCGCTCACGGAGCTCGAGCAGCAGGGGCTCGAGGTGCGCCGCTGGACGGCGCAGCACCACTACTTCGGGGGCGTCAGCGTCGTCGCGCGTACCGGGGCCGCAGGCGACCCCCGGCGGAGCGGGCACGCAGCGACCGTTACGTGAGCAGGAGCTTCTCGATCCGCCGGCTCGCGATCCAGGTGCCGACGAGCCCGAGCACTGCCAGGTAGAGGACGTTCACGAGCTGCCCGGGTCCCACGTTGCCGGTCGTGAGTGCCCTGAGCAGATCGACACCGTGATAGAGCGGTGTTGCCTGCACGACCTTCTGGAGCCAGTCGGGGTAGGTCGAGAGCGGGAAGAAGGTCGCCGAGAAGAGGAACATCGGCAGGATCGCGAGGTTGAGGATGTCGAAGTCCTGCCAGCTCCGCATGTACGTGACGGCGGCGATCCCGGCGCCTGCGAACGCGAAGCCGAGGAAGACCGTCGCCGGCAGCGCCAGCAGCGCCCACCAGGACTGGACGAGGCCGAGCGAGAGGATGACGATGAAGAAGCCGACCGCGTAGATCAGCCCGCGGAAGAGCGCCCACGCCGTCTCCCCCGTCGCGACGTCCCTCGGTCCGAGCGGGGTCGAGAGGATCGAGTCGTAGAGCTTCTGGTAGCGCAGCTTCCAGAAGATGTTCGTCGCGTCGTAGAACGCGCCGTTCATCGCCGACGCGGCCAGCAGGCCCGGTGCGACGAAGGCCGCGTACTCGGTGGGCACGCCGTCGATCGTGACGTCGCCGACGTAGCCGCCGAGCCCGTACCCGAGCGAGAGCAGGAAGAACAGCGGCTCGAAGAAGCCCGAGACGATGATCGGCCACATCGACTTGTAGCTCAGGAGGTTGCGCTCGAAGAGGAGGCCGCCGCGTCCGCCGGGGCGGTCGAGCACGCGTGCGACGAGCGTGGTCAATTGAACAGCCTCCGCCGGTAGCTGCGGCGGGCCAGGACGAGCCCGCCGATCGTCCAGGCGAGCAGGTAGGCGACGTGGCCGAGCGCCGGCCACAGCTCGATCGTGCCGAGCGTGAGCCCACGGCAGAGCTCGACGCCGTGCCAGATCGGCGTCACGTACGCGGCGAGCTCGAACGCGAGCGGCAGCTGCGAGACCGGGAAGAACGTGCCCGAGAAGAGGAACATGGGCACGATCACGAAGCGGAAGAGCGGTGGGAAGGTCGTTTCGCTCTCGCGGCTTGCGGCGTAGGCCGCGAGCGGCGTCGAGTAGGCGGTGCCGATCAGGACGGCGACCGGGATCGCCAGCAGCCCGAGCCAGGAGTTGACCGCGCCGAAGAGGGCGACCACGAGCAGATAGCCGGCGCTCGCAGTGAGCACCCGGGTGACCACGAAGAGCTGATGGCCGATCAGGACGTCCCGTTCCGTGAGCGGCGTCGCCGTCATCGCGTAATAGGTGCGCGTCCACTTGATCGCCCCCAGGACGGGCCAGCTCGACTCCGTCGCGGCGGTCTGCATCGCCGCGGCCGCGAGGAGCCCAGGCGCGATGTAGTCCAGGTACGGCACGCCTGCCGGAGCGTTCTGGGAGTTGTCGACGATGGTTCCGAGCCCGACCCCGAGCGCGGCCAGATAGAGCAGCGGGTTGATCAGGCTGGTGCCGACGGTGCCGCGCCAGACTCGCTTGTACTGCGCGAGCCAGTGCTCGTACGCACGAAGCGGCTGGAGGATCCCGTCCACGTCAGTCGACGAGCGTGCGGCCCGTCAGGTGGAGAAAGACGTCTTCGAGCGTGCTGCGCCGGATCAGCGTCGAGTGCGGCGGCAGATCTCGCTCGGCGAGCTCCGCGGCGGCCGCGTCACCGTCGTCCGTATAGATGAGAACCCGGTCCGGAAGCTGCTCGACCCGCTGCCCCAGCCCTTCCATCGCCGAGACCTCCGCGCGGTCGGCCTCGAACCGCACCTCGACGACCTCGCGGGTCGAGTACTTCTCGATCAGCTGCCGGGGCGAGCCTTCGGCCACGATGCGGCCGTGATCCATCACGACGAGGCGGTCGCAGAGCTGCTCAGCCTCGTCCATGTAGTGGGTCGTGAGCACGAGCGTGACCCCGCGCTGCTTCAGCCGGAAGAGCCGGTCCCAGACCACGTGGCGCGCCTGCGGGTCGAGGCCGGTGGTGGGCTCGTCGAGCAGGAGCAGCTCCGGGTCGTTGACGAGCGAGCGCGCGATCGTCAGGCGCCGCTTCATCCCGCCGGACAGCGGCTCGACCTTGTCGCCGGCCCGCTCACTCAGCTGCACGAAGTCGAGCAGCTCGTCGATCTTCGGACGGAGCTCGCGCCGGGAGAGCCCGAAGTAGCGACCGTAGATGAGCACGTTCTCGCGCACCGTCAGCTCGGTGTCGAGCGTGTCCTGCTGCGGGACGACGCCCAGACGCGCACGGATCTGCGGCCCGTCGGCGGCCGGGTCGCGGCCGAGGATCCGGAGCGTCCCGTCGGTCACGGGCGAGACGCAGCCGATCATGCGCATCGTCGAGCTCTTCCCCGCCCCGTTGGGGCCGAGGAAGCCGAAGGCCTCGCCCCGCCGAACATCGAGGTCGATTCCGTCGACGGCGACGAGGTCGCCAAAGCGCTTGACGAGCCCGCGGGCGTGGATCATGGCGCCGTTCTCGCTCACGGCCGCAACCTACCTACGCCGGACGGACGGCCTTTCGCGTCGCTTCGACGTCGCGGCTGATCTGCTCGACGAGCGCCTGCTCCGACTCGAAGACCTCCTCGTCGCGCAACCGCTGCCAGAGCTCGACCACGAGCCGGCGGCCGTACAGGTCGCCTTCGAAGTCCAGCAGGTGTGGCTCGATCCGCCGCTCCTCGCCGCCGTAGTGCGGATTCGTGCCGATCGAGATCGCCGCGCGATGGCGCTCCAGATCGGGGCCGAGGGCGGAGCCCGCGTAGATCCCGTACCTGGGCACGAGCAGCGTCGGATCGACCGACAGGTTCGCCGTCGGGTAGCCGAGCGTGCCGCCGCGCTGGTCGCCGGGGACGACGACGCCGTCCAGCTCCGGAGGCCGGCCGAGCAGCTGCTGCGGCCTCGACGATCTCGCCCGCGTGCAGCCGGCGGCGGATCTCGGTCGACGAGACCCCCTCGAGCAGCGGCACCGCCAGAACCTGGTGGCCGAGCCGGCTGAGCAGCTCGAGGTCGCCGCTTCGCTTGCGGCCGAAGCGGAAGTCCTCGCCCGCAACGACGACGCCTGCGTCGGCGAGCTGCGTGGCGGCGAACTCCTCCGGCTCCTGCTGCGCCACCTCGACGGTGAAGTCGAGCACGATCGTCTCCGCGACTCCGACCTCGGCGAGCAGCTCCAGCCGCCGTTCGAGCGTCGTGATCGACTCGACGAAGTTGCCGAGGACGACGCGCGGGTGCGGGTGAAAGGTCAGCACCCGGACCGGCAAGCCGGTCCCGAGCGCCGCCTCGATCACGCGCCGGTGCCCGAGGTGCACCCCGTCGAACGTCCCGATCGCGACGGCGAAGCTCACGGCAGCAGTGCCAGCGCCTGCTCGGCCGGGATCACCAGCTCCTCGTCGGCGTCGTCGACGCTGAACGGGCCGATCTCGAGGCGGCGCAGGGTGACGCAGTGACCGCCGAGCGCCTCCGCGATCGCCCGGACGTACGTGCCGGAGCTGACCCGGAGGTCGAGCCGGACGACTCCGTCCCTATACGCGATGACGTCGAGCGCGTCGACGCGCGAGCGGCGCAGCGGCATCTCGACGGCGACACCGCGGCGGTGCAGCTTGTAGGCGCGCTCACCGCCGATCTTGACCGCGGAAGCGGCGGGGATCGGCAGCTCGATCTCACCGCGGAGGCCCGCGAGCCGTGCGCTCTAGCTCGTCCTCGTCCGGCGGGTCGAGCCGCTCCACGATCTCGCCCTCGGGATCGCCCGTGCTGGTGCGAGACGTCAGGTCGACATCCGTGAGATAGCGCTTGTCGAGACCGACGAACGATCCCGCCAATTTTGTCGACCGGCCCGAGAGCAAAAGCAACAATCCAGTCGCGAAAGGATCAAGAGTTCCCGCATGGCCCATTCTCGTGCCCGTCCGGGAGCGAACGCGCGCGACGATCGCGAACGACGAGGGCCCGGCGGGCTTGTCGACGAGGATGATCCCGCTCGGCTCCAGCCCCTTCGGCGGCATCAGCCTGCCGCCGAGGCCGTGCGTCTCGCGGCGATGAACTCGCGACGGAGGAAGTCGGTGATCTCGTCGATCGACGCGTCGCTCGAGAAGCCGGCCGCCTGCCGGTGTCCCCCGCCTCCCGACGCGCGCGCGATCGCGGACACGTCGAGCTCGTCGTGGGAGGCGCGCAGCGAGATCCGGCGTGCCGGCGAGCCGCCGCGGGGCGGCTCGCGGATCAGCGCCGCCATGTCCGCGCCCTCGACCGCCCGCAGGAAGTCGATGATCCCCTCCGAGTAGGGCTCCACCGCTCCCACCTCGGCGAAGTCGTCGCGGAGCAGGTACGAGACGACGAGCCCGCCGCCCTCGTAGACCTGCGCCCGCTCGAGCGCGCGTGCGAGCAGCTTCAGCTTCGCGAACTGCACGCTCTCGTAGACGCCCTGGAAGACCTTGTGCACGTCCGCGCCCGCCTCGACGAGCTCGGCCGCGAGTCGCAGCGCCTTCGGCGTCGTGTTCGCGTACTGGAAGCGGCCGGTGTCGGTGACGAGCCCGACGTAGAGAGGCTCGGCGAGCTCGGACGTCAGCTCGACACCGAGCTCCCGGATGACGTCGCGCAGCACCTCGGCCGTCGAGGACGCCTCGGCATCGACGAGGTTGACGTCGCCGAAGCGCGAGTTGTCGTGATGGTGGTCGATGTTGAGCGTGAACGGCGTCTGGTGGAGCACGGCCGGGTCGGCGCCGAGGCGGCTCTCGTTCGCGCAGTCGACAGCGAGCAACGTCCGCTCGGCCGCGTCCGGCGGCAGCTCGCGCAGCAACTCCTCGAGCGGCAGGAACCGGTACTCGCCGGGAAGCGGCGCGGGGCCGGCCAGGAACATGACGCTGTCCTTCCCGAGCGAGCGGAGCGCGACGTGCGACGCGAGCAGCGAGCCGAGCGCGTCCCCGTCCGGGTTCTCGTGGGTGGTGACGAGGAAGCTGTCGCGGCCGCGGATCGCGTCGACGACCGCCCCGAGGTCAGCTGCCGTTGTCGTCTGGTTCGGGGGCGAGCTCATCGATGAGTTTGGACATCCGCACGCCGTGCTCGACCGCGTGATCGTATTCGAACGAGAGCAGCGGAGTCCGCTTCATCCGGAGCTCGCGGGACAGCTTGGCCTGGAGGACGCCGTGCGCTGCATCGAGGCCCGACATGCTCGCGCTCCGCTTCTTCTCGCCGCCGAACACGCTCACGTAGACCGTGGCGTGACGCAGGTCCGCCGAGGTGTCGACACCGGTGACGGTGACGAACCCGATCCGCGGGTCCTTCAGCTCGAGCACGGCCTCCGAGAGCACCTGGCGGACGGACTCGTTCACTCTGCGCATCCGCTCGGGCATACGCCTACGGTACCCAGCTACGTCATCAAGGGTGACGAGGTCGCGCTCGATCCGACCGAGCTCCCACTCGCGCGAGGCGAGGTAGCGCTCGGCGTCCGCGAGCAATCGGTCGGCCTCCCCTGCTTCGCGCGTCGACGACGGCGACGGTGAGCCGGGCGCGCTGCCAGACGTCGTGGTGGTCGACCTCGGCGACCGCTGCGCCGAAGCGGTTCTTCAGCTGCTCCTTCGCCGAGCGGACGTACATGCGCTTCTCCTTCAGGGAGTGCGCTTCGGGAAAGTGCAGCTCGGCGGAGAGGATCCCGACCCAGCCGGAAGCCACTACGACGCGGCTGGTGCCCCGGCCGGCTCGTCCAGCGACGTGCGCTCGACCTCGCGCGTCTCGTAGGCCTCGAGGACGTCGCCTTCCTTCACGTCGTTGAACCCGTCGAGCAGGATCCCGCATTCGAAGCCCTCGGCCACCTCGCGGGCGTCTTCCTTGAACCGCTTCAGCTGCGAGATCGTCGTGTCGTAGATGACCGTGCCGTCGCGGACGACTCGCACCTGCGAGTTCCTGCGCACGACGCCCTGCGTGACCATGCAGCCGGCGATCGTCCCGAGCCGCGAGACCTTGAAGAGGGCGCGCACCTCGGCCTCGCCGATGATCTCCTCCGTCTGGACGGCGGAGAGCATGCCGACGAGCGCCTGCTCGATGTCATCGGTCAGCTGGTAGATGACGCGGTAGGTGCGGATGTCGACGCTCTCGCGCTCTGCCAGCGCCCGCGCCTCGGCGTTCGGGCGGACGTTGAAGCCGACGACGAGCGCGTTCGAGGTAGCGGCGAGCATGATGTCGCCCTCGGTGATCGGGCCGACGCCCTGGTGGATCACGTTCACCCGCACCTCGGGGTGCTCGATCTTCGCGAGCTCGGAGACGGCCGCCTCGACCGAACCACCGACGTCGCCCTTGAGGACGAGGTTCAGGTCCTGGATCGCCCCTTCCTGGAGCTGCGAGAACAGCGACTCGAGCGAGACGCCGCCCTTCGAGCGCTGCGCCAGCTGCTCGGTACGCACGCGCTGGCCGCGACGCTGCGCGAGCTGCCGGGCGTCACGCTCGTTCTCGACCACGCGCGCCAGCTCGCCCGCAGGCGGCGGCGCGTCGAAGCCGAGGATCTCGACCGGCTCACCCGGCCGCGCCTCCTTCACCTTCTCGCCGCGGTAGTCGTAGAGCGCGCGCACCTTGCCGTGCGCGTCGCCGGCGACGATCGCATCGCCGACACGGAGCGTGCCGCGGTGGACGAGCATCGTCGCCACCGGGCCGCGACCGACGTCGAGCCGCGACTCGATGATCGGCCCCGAGGCCTCTACCTTCGGGTTCGCGGTCAGCTCGAGCTCTGCGTCGGCGACGAGCAGCACCTTCTCGAGCAGGTCGTCGAGATTCGTCTTCTGCTTCGCGGACACGTTCGAGAACTGCACGGTGCCGCCCCAGTCCTCCGGCTGGAGGCCCTCGGCGGCGAGGTCGGCCTTGACGCGGTCCGGATTGGCGTCCGGCACGTCGATCTTGTTCACGGCGACGACGATCGGGACGCCGGCCGCGCGCGCGTGCGAGATCGACTCCTTCGTCTGCGGCATGACGCTGTCGTCGGCCGCGACGACGAGGACGGCGATGTCCGTCACCTTCGCGCCGCGGGCGCGCATGGCGGTGAAGGCCTCGTGGCCGGGCGTGTCGAGGAAGGTGATCTTCCGACCATCGACCTCGGCCTGATAGGCGCCGATGTGCTGCGTGATGCCGCCGGCCTCGGTCTCGACGACCGCCGCCTCGCGAATCGCGTCCAGCAGCGTCGTCTTGCCGTGGTCGACGTGGCCCATGATCGTGACCACCGGCGGCCTCGGCGCGAGATCCTCTTCCGCGTCCTCGAAGACCTCCGGCAGCTCCTCCTCGTCGGCGGCGTGCTTGATCGTGATCTCGCGGCTGAGCTCCGCGCCGATCAGCTCGACTTCCTCGTCGGAGAGCGACTGCGTGATCTGAACGAGCTGGCCCCCGTCCATCATGATCTTGATGATCTGGGCGGCCGGGACCCCGAGCGCCTGTGAGAGATCGCGGACGGAAACGCCGGAGGGAACGGTCGCGGGGCCGGTCGGCGGCGCGACTTCCTGCTTCTCGCGCTTCGGCATCGCGTCCGTGCGGCCGCGCGACTGGCGCGGGTTGGGGCGGTTGTTCCCGCCCTCGATCACGACGCGCCGCTTGCGGCCGGGAGCTCCCTGGCGGGGCCGGATCGGGCGGTTGGGCTTGTTTGGTCCGTCAGCCATCAGCGTTCAGTGTAGAGGCGCGAGAGCGCCGGATCGACGATGACGGTCTGGTTCAGGACTCGATTGAACGCCCGGCGGGCGACGTGCCCGCTCGAAGCAGGCGAGCCGCCGGCAGGTGTACGCCCCACGGCCGGGCGCTGTGCGTCCGGCCACCAGCCGTCCCTCGCGCGCCGCGAAGCGCACGAGCTCCGGCTGCGGCGCCTTCCGGCCGCAGCCCGCGCACGTCCGCTCCGGCGCGCTCACGGGGCAGCAGGCTCGTCCTCCGTGACCGTTGCCGGCTCCTCGGGTGCGTCGGCCTGCTCGACCACCTGCTCCTCGACGACCTCGGCGACCGGCTCGAGCGACTCCGCCTCGGCGGGCGTTGCGACCTCCTCGACCTCCTCGACGGCTACCTCTGCCGGCTCCTGCCCGACCATCGCCTGGTGCGCAGGGACGCCGCAGTAGCGCGTCCCGGGCAGCGCGGCGTTCGGGCAGCGCTTGCCGTTCGACAGGATCGCGGCGCACCGGCCGGAGTAGTCGCCCTCGCCGCCTTCGCCGGCGCCGGCAAATGCCGCTTCGGCCTCGGCCTGCGCGAACTCCTCGTCGGACTGGATGTCGACCTTCCAGCCGGTCAGGCGCGCGGCGAGGCGGGCGTTCAGCCCTTCCTTGCCGATCGCGAGCGCGAGCTGGTCGTTCGGGACGACGACGGTGGCTTCCTTCGTCTCGTCGTCGATGTAGACCTCGCGCACACGCGCAGGCGAGAGCGCCTTCGCGACGAAGCGCGCCGGCTCGGTGTTCCACGGGATGATGTCGATCTTCTCGCCGCGCAACTCGGAGACGACCATGCGCACGCGCGAGCCGCGGGGGCCGACGCAGGCGCCGACGGGATCGACGCCCTGGGCATGCGACTCGACCGCGATCTTGGCGCGGTAGCCGGGCTCACGGGCGACGCCGCGGATCTCGACGAGGCCGTCGGCGATCTCGGGCACCTCGAGCTCGAACAGCGTCTTGATCAGCTCGGGATCGCGGCGCGACAGGATCACCTGCGGCCCCTTCGTTCCGGAGCGGACCTCGGTGATGACCGCCTTGATCCGGGAGCCCTGCTCGTAGCGCTCGCCGTCGACCTGCTCGGAGCGAGGCAGCAGTGCCTCGACCTTGCCGAGGTCGACGAGGACGTTGTTGCGGTCTCCGGCCTGCTGCACGATGCCGGTGACGACCTCGCCCTGGCGATCGATGTACTCCTCGTACATCATCGCGCGCTCGGCCTCGCGAATCCGCTGCTGGATCACCTGCTTGGCGGTCATGGCGGCGATGCGTCCGAAGTCGTTCGGGGTGACGTCGGCGCGGACGATCTTCTCTTCGGGAACCTGGTCCCAGTCGAGCTCGAGCTCGTCCTGGTTGATCAGCGTGTGCTGCTTCTCGCCGGTCTCGTCCTCGAGCCGCTCGAGCTCCTCGATCTTGGCCTCCATCGCCTCGTCGAGCAGTCTCGCCTCGAGGTCGCTCGGGATCTCGATCGAGTGGACGCGGAACTCGCCCTCGTCGTCGAGCTCGACGACCGCGTGGCGCGCAGCGCCGGGAGTCTTCTTGTAGGCAGCGAGAAGCGCGTCCTCCAGGGCCTGGACGACCGTGTTCTCCTCGATTCCCTTCTCGCGTTCCAACCCACGAATGTGCTCGATGATCTCCTGCGACATCTTGTTCCTACGCTTTCTTCTCAGAATCGGTGTAGACCAGGTTGCCCCGGACGACCTGCTCGTACGGGATCTCGATGGTGTCGTCGCCGGACTGGACGACGACTGAGCCTTCTCCGGCGCTGACGATCTCGCCCTTGACCCGCTTGCGCTCGGGCGTGCGGAGCGTCACGGTGCGGCCGACTGCGTTGCGAAAGTGCTCGGGCTTGCGCAGCGGACGCTCGATGCCGGGCGACGAGACGTCGACGGCGTATTCGCGCAGGTACTCGCGCAGCACGTCGGTGACGCGCGCGCAGAGTCCGTGGTCGACGCCGTTCGCGTGATCGACGAAGACGGTGAAGCGAGTGGGGCTCGCAAGCTCGACGGCGAGCACCTCGACCCCTGGCAATGCGGTCTCGACTTCCCGTTCGATCTGTCGCTGCAGTGTCCGCTCCTTCTCGTGTGTTGCGCTCAAAAGTCGTTCCCTTCAACAAAAATGGGCGCCGCGCGCCCATTTCGTCCAGCAGTGAAAATGGTGCAGGAAGTGTAGCAAGCTAGGTTCGGGTCGGCGCCTCAGGCAGTCCCCAGTGCGACGACTCCGGCGACGACGAGCACCGCCCCTCCCAGCCGCGTGCGCGTGACCCGTTCGCCAAGGAGCGGGGCCGCGAGCGCGACCGCGAACAGGACGCTCGTCTCCCGTACGGCAGCGACCGGAGCGGCCGGCGCGAGCCGGAGCGCGGCGAGCACCAGCACGTACGCGAGGAAGCCGCCACAGCCGGCGAGGACCGCTGTCGGACGCAGCTCGACACGGAGCCGTTCCCGTCCGCAGACGGCCGCAGCGGCGAACGCGGCGGGAATGAGCGCAAAAAGGAGATACGGGACGGGGTTCGCGTGCTCGATTCCCTCTGCGTCGACGAGCGTGTAGGCGGCGATCTGGGCCGCGATCACGAGCCCGAGCAGGACGCCGAGCCGGTCGCCGCCGCGGACGCCGCGCACGAGGATCACGCCCGCCGCGACGGCCAGGACCCCGAACACCTCGATCCCGCTCGGTACCACCCCCGTCGCGAGCGCGCCGAGGAGGACGAGCACCGGTGCGCCGCCGCGCGCCAGCGGGTAGACGAGCGAGAGCTCGGCGCGCGCGTAGGCAGCGGTGAGGGTGAAGAAATAGACCAGCTCCAACGCAGCGGAGGCGGCGAGCCACGGGATCGCCTCCCGCTCGACTCCCCACGTCAGCACCGCGAACGGAGTGGCGACGATCAGGCTGGCGCAGAGCGCGACCGCGGTCGCTGCGAGCACGTCGCGCGAGCCCGCGAGGAGCAGGTTCCAGATCGCGTGCAGGATCGCCGCACCGAGCGCGAGCCCGAGCGCCGCGCTACTCATCTCCGCCGATCAGAGAGCTGCGTAGAGATCCACGGGCACGCCGTCGGGATCCTGAAGCTGCGCGTAGCGCTGCCCCCAGAAGGCGTCCCACGGCTCCTTCTCGCCGTGGAAGCCGGCGGCCGTGACGCGCGCATAGACCTCGTCGACCTCCCCCGCGCTCGCACACTCGAACGCGAGGCCGAGCTGGTTCCCTGCCGCGCGCGTCCAGTCCGGGCGGAAGGATCGCACCGTCTCCTCCGTGTCGAGCATGAAGCGAACGCCGTTCGGGAGGAACGTATCGATGTGACCTTCGTCGGGCGTCTCCGGCACATCGACGCCCGAGGAGACGGTAGAAGCGAATCGATTCCGCCATCTCGGAGGCGACGATCCCGATCGCGTTCAGCTGCGGCACGGCCGCGACACTATCGAACGTCGAGCACGATCGTGACCGGCCCGTCGTTGACGAGCTCGACCTCCATCCGCGCGCCGAAAACGCCGGTCTGCACGGGGACGCCCAGTTCGCGCAGCGCGGCGCAGAAGCGCTCGTACAGCGCTTCGGCCTGCTCGGGCTCGGCGGCGTCCGTGAAGCTGGGCCGGTTGCCCTTCGTCGTGTCGGCGAGCAGCGTGAACTGGCTGACGACCAGTGCGGTGCCGCCGGTGTCGAGCAGCGAGCGGTCGAAGCGACCGCTCCTCGTTCTCGAAGACCCGGAGCCGGGCGATCTTGCCGGCGAGCCCGACGGCTGCGTCGTCTCCGTCGCCCGACGCAACGCCGAGGAGGACGAGCAGCCCGGCGCCGATCGTCGTCTCCTCGGAGTCCCCGACCCGAACCGAGGCGCGAGAGACGCGCTGGACGACGGCCTTCATGGGTCAATCCTCGTCGTCGAGCTCCATGATCCGCTCGGCGTAGTGCTCGCTGTTGGGTGAGAGCGAGCTGGCGAGCTTGTAGTGGCCGTTCGCCTCGGCGTCCCGGCCCTGTTTCTCGAGCGCGCGGCCGAGCGCGTAGTGCGCGTAGTCGTCCGTCGGCGAGATCTCGAGCACGGCCCGAAACTCGGCCTCGGCCTCCTGCCAGCGCTGAATCCGGAAATAGGCGATCCCGAGCGCTTCGCGGATCGAGGCCTTGTCGGGCTCGAGCTTCTTGGCCTTCTCGAGCGCGACCGTCGCCTGCGCGGCCATCCCTTCCTTCAAGTGGGTGCGGCCCTGCTGGTAGAGGTCGTAGGCGTCCGTCATAGCTGGCTCAGGTAGGCGAAGTTGTGCTCCAACAGGTCTAGCGGACTGGTCAGGTCCCGCGTCGACCCGATCTCGACTGCCGCCACAGGCTCTCCCGCGTCGATTGCGGCCTGAAACGCGTTCCCGAGCTCCCAGGGGCGGTTGTCGAGGCAGAGACGCTCGTGCACAGGCGCGCCGACGAGCCACAGCGGCGCGCCCGACAGCTCTCCGGGGCCGTCGGGGTCGCGGACGCGCTCGACGAGCCCGTCTCGCGCGCGAACCGGCACGCGCGCCGGCCGGCGGCGAACCGCGATCGCGCCGCCGCTGCGCATTCCTGCGACAACGCGGGCGACGCTCCCCGGCTGAAACACGGTGTCCGCGCCCGCCACGAGGTACGGCGGTTCCTCGTCTGCGCGCCGGACCGCGTCGGCGGAGCCGTCCTGCTGGGGCTGGGTGACGTAACGGAGCTCGACGCCGAAGGCGCTCCCATCTCCGAGCAGTGCGGGCACCTGCTCGCCGAGGTGGCCGACGACGACGGTGACCCGCCGGCACCCGGCCGCCGCCAGCTCCCGGAGGACCTGGGCGACGACCGGCTTGCCGTCGATCGGCAGGACCGGCTTCGCGTACCGCTCCGTCAACGGACGCAACCGCGTGCCGAGGCCCGCGGCCATCACCACCGCGTGAGGGATCACGTCCGCAGCGACCGCAGGGCGACGAGACCGCGCAGCCGCGCGGGCCGGCCGAGACCGCGGCGGATCGTCCGAAGGAGCGCTCGCAGCTCCCGACGTGCCCGGCTCGCCGCCGCGGCGGCCCCGGCGGACGGTCCGAAGCGGGCTTCCGAGACGGCCGCCGCAAACCTCCGCCCGTCGGCACCGAGCTCGGCCTGGACGAGCTCATGCAGCTCCGCCGGCGTCGCACTCGGGCTCACCGCGACTCCCTGGTCGGCCAGGAACTCGACGAGCTCGCGGCGTGCGGCCGCTGCAAGCCGCCGGGGATCCCGGGTCAGGTACCGAACGCGGCGACGCACGAGCTTCGCGGTGCCGATCCCGATTCCGGCCACTGCCAGGACGAGCAGCAGCGCCCACAAGGCGCTCAGGCCGCCGTTGCCGCCGCTGCCACCACCCTGGCGCGCTGCGTTCCGCTCGGCCAGCTGCTCCTTCAGCAAGGCGAGGCGGCTGAGCTCGCCGACGCCGCCAGCGCTGGCGCCGCTGCCCGACGGCCCGAACGCCTCGGCCGCGTCGCCCGCGTTGAACGTCGTCGAGGAGGCGCTGTACGCAGCTGCGAGGCTGCCTCGCCCCGGCGTCGGATCGAACGCGAGCCAGCCGTACTCCGGGAACCACACTTCCACCCACGTGTGTGCGTTGTGGTCGGTGACCGTCCAGCCGCCGTCCTCCGCCTTGCCGCTCGTGAACCCGGCCGCCACGCGGGCCGGAATCCCGAGGAAACGGAGCATGAGCGCCATCGCGCCGGCGAAGTGCTGGCAGTAGCCCCGCTTCCCTTCGGCCACGAAGTGCGCGAGCGGCGGTAATCCTCCCGTGGCCGGCGGCGACTCGTCGTACGTGAAGCCGCCCGTCGTCCGCAGCCAGGTCTCGATCGCGACGACGGCGCCGTACGGGCTGCGCGCGCCCGCGCGAAGCCGTCGCGCCTCGTTCCAGAGCCCCTCGTACGGCCAGAGAGCGGCGTAGCGGTCGTCGTCGAAGAGCGCATCGACGCGCGCGTCGCGGCCCGGGACGCCGAACGGGTCGACGCGCGTGCGGCCGATGTCGAGGAAGCGATCCAGCGCCGGTGGGTACTCGGCCTCGACCCGCGCGAGCTCGGCCGGCTGCGGGCGGGGCGCGTAGCTCCAGATCGTGTACCGCTGACCGCGTCTGAGGTCGCGATTCGCGACGACGATTCCGTCCGCGAACTCGCTGCACGTCTCCCGAGTTGCGGGCCGATGAGCGCGACCGGCTGCGCTGCGCCGATCACGTGCTGGTCGCGGAGCGCCACTACCTCGACGTCCTGCTTCACCCACGTGTTCCGATTCCGCGACCGCTCGGGCAGCAGCGGGTCGAACCCGCAGCTCCCCGGCGAAACCGCTCGGCGGCTGCCGAGGGTCAGCTCCCGATCCGCTCGGGTCGATCCCAGGGGGGCCGCCCGAGCACGAGAACGTCCCTCGTCCCAGCGCCGACGGCGCCGCGAGCCAGCGGTCCGAGTCGAACAGGTCGAGCGTCGTCGCACGCCAGTAGAGGCCGCGCTTCGGCCCGAAGATGCGCAGGACGGTCGTCTTCTTCCGCGCGAACTCGATTCCGCCGTAGTTCGCGTCCCAGACGTAGCTGACCGAGACCGGGTCGCGGGTCGAGTTCACGTCCCAGCGTTCCCAGGCCACCACGCCGTCCTTCGCAAGCGCCGCTGAGGTCGAAGCGGCCGCGGCGGCGAGCACCAGCGCCGCGCCGGCGACGAGCGCCGGCACCACCCGCGTCGTCCGCAGGCCGGCGAGGACGAAGAGCGCCGCCGCGAGGATGAGAGCGCCGTAGAGGACGCTCTCCGACGGGTAGAGGGTCGCCGGCCAGCCGGCGCCCGCGATCACGGCGAAGACGGCCGGGAGCGCCCGCCGCGCCGCGACTGCCTGTGCCAGCACGAGGCAGAAGCCGAAGATGGCGAGCACGAGCACGCCGTGCATGTGCGGCTGCTGCACGCCGGAGAACGGCACCGCAACGTCGTAGTAGTCGAGGACGCCGTCGCCGAACCGGTCGAGCACCGGGCCGAAGAAGCCGGCGCGGCCGTCCGTGGACGGCGTGTCGAGTGCCACCCACACCGCCGTCAGCGCGGCCGGCACCGTGAGCGCGAGCCGCAGCAGGATCGTCGGCGCCAGCGCGGGCAGCCAGCGCGAGCAGGACGACCCAGAGCGCGTCCGAGCCGGGCGCGCGAGTGTCCTCCAGCCGCAACCACGCGAGCGCGATCAGCGCCGCCGGGAGGGAGAAGACGGCGATCGTCCTAAGCATGAACCGCCCTCACCGCCGGCGCCGCGCCGAGAACCGCCGCAAGCGAGTCCCCCCGCCGCACGACAGCCACAGCCACGCCCGCAGCCTGCAGGCGGAGCAACTCGGGCTCGACCTTGGTCGGGCGGCCGACGAAGCTCGGCGCGTCGACCCAGACCACGCTGACTCCCTGTCCCGTGAGCGAGCGCTGGACGAGCCTCGTCGCCAGCGCGCCCGAGACCCGCGCTGTGACGACAACCGTCTCGAGCGCACGCGAGGCGGGGCCGCTCTCCCGCGCCAGCAGCTCGACGACCGGGCGCATGCCGTCCGGTTCCGCCTCCGCCAGCAGCGCGAGTGCCGTCAGCCAGTCGCCGTCGAGCGAGCTGACCCGCGCCGTCGGGCGCACTGCCGAGTTGATCGCCAGCACCGCGCGGCGCCCGTGCGAGGCGTGAGCGCGCAGGATCGACCCCGCCGCCCGCACCTGCACGTCGAAGCTCTCGCCCGCGGCGGCGCTCTCGTCCGCGTCGAGCAGGACCGCGATTTCGTCGCGTGGCGCGTCCTCCAGCTCCTTGACCATCAACTGACCGCGACGCGCCGTTGTCGGCCAGTGCACCTTTCGCAGCGACTCGCCCTCCTCGTACTCACGAACCGAGTGGAGGTCGAAGCCGGTCGGCCGGCGCAACAGCAGCCGGCGGCCGTCCTGTGCGGTCGCGCCGCTCTCGGAGAAGAGCCGGTCGAGCGCCGTGAGCCGGGGGTAGACGAGCAGCGAGCCGCCCGCGGCGAGCTCGACCTCGGCGCGCGCGAGCCCGAAGGGATCGTCGATCGTCGCGTGTGCCGTCTCGACGACATACCGGCCACGCGGGAGTCGCTCGAGGACGTACGTGCCGCGGTAGGCAACCCCGGCGCGCTGCAGCGGGGTCACTCGAGCCCCGATCCGCGCGATCTGCTCGGTGACGGTCAGCGACGGCGCCGGCACGCGGGAACGCGGCCTCGCTTCAAGCGTGACCCACACGTCCTCACCCTCGAGCAACGCCCCCTTGCCGGCCCGCCGGCGCAGCTCGATCGGCGCGGCCGCGGCCCGCACCCAGGTGCGCGCAGCGAGCGGCGCCAGCACGAGCCCCGTCGCGGCCGGGTAGAGCGCCTTGGCCCCGAACAGCCAGGCGACGGCATACGTCGCCACTCCGAGCAGCAGCGTCAAAACGCCGCGGCGACGTCATCTCAGACGGGGACGGGCGTCTGCTCGACGGCCTCGCCGACGATCTCCTCGGCGGTCAAGCCGGCCGAGCGAGCCTCCGGCGCCAGGATCAACCGGTGCGCCAGGACCGGCGCCGCGACCGCCTTGACGTCGTCGGGAAGCACGTAATCGCGTCCTTCCGACAGCGCCCGCGCCTTGGCCACCCGCAGCAGCGCGATCCCGGCCCGCGGGCTGGCGCCGAGGGCGAGCCGAGAGCTCGAACGCGTATGCCGGAGCAGCGCGACGACGTACCGGTTCAGGCTTTCCTCGACGAAGAGCGAACGCGCCTCGTCGATCGCGGCCACGACCTCATCCGTGCCGGCGACCGGTCGGAGCGTCTCGAGCGGCGGCTCGGTCGTCTGCTCGTTGAGCATCTGCGCCTCGTCCGCCAGGGGCGGGTAGCCGAGGGAGAGCCGCATCGAGAAGCGGTCGAGCTGGGCCTCGGGCAGCGGGTACGTGCCTTCGTACTCGATCGGGTTCTGCGTCGCGAGGACGATGAACGGGCGCTCGAGCGGGTACGACTCGCCGTCGATCGTCACCTGGCTCTCCTGCATCGCCTCGAGCAGCGCCGACTGGGTCTTCGGCGACGCGCGGTTGATCTCGTCCACGAGCAGCACGTTCGCGAACACCGGGCCGGGACGGAACTCGAACTCGTTCGTCCGCTGGTTGAAGACGTTGACGCCGGTGACGTCGGACGGCAGCAGGTCCGGCGTGAACTGGATCCGGGAGAAATCGACGTCGAGCGAGCGCGCCAGCGACTTGGCCAGCATCGTCTTCCCCACGCCCGGGAAGTCCTCGATGATCACGTGGCCCTCGGCGATGAGGCCCAGCACGCAGAGCCGCAGCGTGTCCGCCGGCGCATGGACGACGAGCGCGAGGTTCGCGGCGAGCCGGTCGAGCGTCTCGGCCGACGAGGCGACGATGGCGGGATCTCTATGAGCTTCCACGGTCCTCCTTCAGCAGTCGCTCGACCTCGTCGACGATTCCGGCTGCAATCTCCTCTTTGGGCGCGCGTGCGAGCTGCCGCTCCCCCGCCCGCGAAACGAGCGTGACCTCGTTGTCGGCGGCGTCGAAGCCGATCCCGGCGACGCTCACGTCGTTGTAGACGACGAGATCGAGGTTCTTGTCAGCGAGCATGCGCCGCTTCCGCTCCAGGCCGGCCTCCCCCGCCTCCGCGCCGAAGCCCACCAGCACCTGCCCGTTCCGCTCGCTCTCGCCGAGGAGCGCGAGCACGTCGGCTGTCGGCTCGAGCGTCAGCTTCCAGGGCTCGGGCGACTTCGGGCGCTTGCCCGCCTGGGGCTCGGCCGGTCGGTAGTCGCCCACGGCTGCCGCCATCACGACCACATCGGCCCCGGGCGCGCGGGCGGTCGCCTCACGCTCGAGGTCGGCGGCCGTCGGCGCCTGGACGAGCTCGACGTCCGCCGGGACCGGAACTGCCAGGTTCGACGCGAGGAGCGTCACGTTGGCGCCCCGGCGCTTCGCCTCCTCCGCGATCGCAACACCCATTCGCCCGGACGAACGGTTGCCGATGAAGCGAACCTGGTCGAGCGGCTCGCGTGTCCCACCTGCGCTCACAAGTACATCTACGCCGGAAAGCGTCCGCATCGGTTCCGAGCAGCTCCTCGATCCGCCGCGCGATCTCCTCGGGCTCGGCCATGCGGCCGGCGCCGATCTCACCTTCCGCAAGCTCGCCCGAGTCGGGGCCGATCAGCTCGACGCCGCGCGCACGGAGGGTGGCCGCGTTCGCCTGCGTCGCCTCGTGCTCCCACATGCGGGTGTTCATCGCGGGGGCGACGAGCACCGGGCCGCGGTGGGCGAGCGCCGCCTCGGTGAGGACGTCGTCCGCGAGCCCATGGGCGAGCCGCGCGAGCGTGTGCGCGGTCAACGGGCGCGATCACGAGCAGGTCGGCGCGCTCCAGGTGCGGGTAGGGATCCGTCGAGGCCTGCTTCCGCGCCAGCGCGAAGAACGTCTCCGCGCGCACGAAGCGCTCGGCACCGCGGGTCGGCAGCGGCAGCACGTCGTGGCCCGCCTTGACGAGCAGCCGCACGAGCTCGCACGCCTTGTAGGCCGCGATGCCGCCGGTGATCCCGAGCAGGATGCGCGCCATCGCCTCATTGTGCCCGCACGAAGACACCCTGGTGGCGGGTTACCCGATTCGCGAGAGAGAAAGGGGTCTAGCGCTTGCCGTAGTCGTACTTGATCTTGCCCTGGGCGATTTCCTCCAGGGACATGGTCAAGTAGTTCTTCGAGCGCGACTCGACGAGCGGCGGCGGAGCTTCCTCGAAGCCCATGCCCTCACCGAGCTGGTGGTGGTAGTTGTTGATCTGCCGTGCCCGCTTGGCCGCGACGATGACCAGCGCGTAGCGCGAGTCGACGCCGCCGGCGTCAACGTTCAGCAGTTCGTCGATGCGAGGATGAATCATGGACGGGCCATGGTACCTGCAGCGGGCGTGACCTGGAGGGAAGGCGCGTGCCGGGAGCGCATGCACCAAGCAGCTCGGTCGACTCGAACGGCGGCGAGGCTGGTTGCCTCGACGTCGGGCGAGGCGGCCGTGATGCGCCGTGTGCAGGCGCTGCCGGTGCGTGTCAGCCCTTCAGGTCACGCCCGCACTAGCGCCAATTCCCGTTCGATCAGCGCCGAAAGCGCCTCGGTCGCGCGCTCGACGTCGTCGTTGCGGACCATGTAGCGGAAGCGGTAGGCCTGTTCGAGCTGATCGCGTGCGATCTCGATCCGCTCGCCGATCTCGCCGGAGCTCTCGGTCGCGCGGGCGCGCAGCCGGCGTTCGAGCTCGGGAACGTCGGCGGCGATGAAGAGGGTGACGCTGTGCTCCACCTCTCGCTGCACCTTGAGCGCGCCCTCGACCTCGAGCTCGAGGATGCAGAGTCTCCCGTCGCCGCTGATCCGGTCGATCTCAGAGGCGAGGGTGCCGTAGCGGGCGCCCGCGAACTTCACGTGCTCGAGGAAGCCGTCCGCCTCGATCCGGGCGACGAACTCCGCCTCGCTGAGGAACCAGTACTCGTGGCCGTTCTCCTCGCCGGGCCGCTGCGGTCGCGTCGTCGCCGACACAGCGACCTCGAGCTCGGGTTGACGCTCCACGAGACGCTTGATCAACGTTCCCTTGCCGGCCCCGCTCGGGCCGGTGATCACGAAGACCGGCAGCGGCTTAGTGCCTCGCGTGGTCACGTCGCCGCGCCGCAGGCGCCGCCGAAGCGAGCGAGACAAGGACGCAGGGAGCGCTCGTGCTGGTAGCACGGGCGCGACTGAGGACGCCGGATCGTGAAGTCTTCGGGGGCGTCTGCGGCCCGGATGATGTGGCCGCGCGAGGCACTACCTGTTGAAGAGGCCAATCAGCTCGGCGCGCTGCCGCTCGGAGAGGCCGCCCACCGTCTTCGACTGGCTGATCCGGCACTGGTTGAGCAACCGGGCCGCCTTCACGCGCCCGAATTTGGGCACGGCCATGAGCATGTCGAACACCTTCGCGGTCGAGACGTACTCGGGCGGATCGAGCAGGATGCCCTCGATCTGAACCCGTCCGTCCTTCAGGTCCTTCTTGAGCTGGGCACGCCGGACTCGGATGTCGTTGGCCCGCTTGAGGGCTTCCATCCGTTGATCCAGCGACCTCAGCGGAGCCTGCGCCTGCGTCTTCGACGACACCATGAGCGCGGGATACTAGCATCCTCACAGTCACGGTCAAGCAGTGGTTTTTGGCTCTGTTGCCTTACTAGGAAACGCGGATTTGCAGGGAGGAATGGGCGACTCCACGCGCTTCCAGCGCATCGCCCAGGTCCCGGGCTGTCGCCTCGGAGGCGAGCTCGGAGCGGATCCGACCCGGCGCGGCGGGGTCGGAGAAGAGGATCGTGCCGAGCGCGACGGCGCTGGCGCCGGCGGCGATGAGCTCGAGCGCATCGAGCCCGGACCGCACTCCTCCCATGCCCACGATCGGCAGTTCGACGGCGGCCGAGCAGGCGTAGACCGCGGCCAGCGCAACCGGTTTCAGGGCCGGTCCCGAGTAGCCGCCGGTGCCGCGAGCGAGGAGCGGCCGGAGGGTCCTCTGGTCGAGCGCGAGCCCGCGGAGGGTGTTGACGAGCGAGAGCCCGTCGGCACCCGCAGCCTCGACCGCGCGGGCTGCCTCGGCGATGTCCCAGGCTGCCGGTGAGAGCTTGGCGTAGAGCGGCAACCTCGTGGCGGCGCGGCAGGCGGCAACGATCGCAGCCGCGCTCTCGGGGGCCTCGTCGACGTTCGGACAGGAGAGGTTGAGCTCGATCGCAGCCACATCTTCGAGCGCCGCGCACGTCTCGGCGTACTCCGCCGCGGCGAACCCACCGACCGAGATCCACAGCGGCACCCCGAGCTCGCGGAGGCGCGGCAAGACCTCGGCGAGGAAGCGGTCGCGGCCGGGGTTCGCAAGCCCGATCGAGTTCAGCATCCCGGCGTCCGTTTCCGCGATCCGGACGGCCGGGTTGCCCTCGCGCGGCTCGGGCGTGATCGTCTTCGTCACGAAGGCATCGAGCGAGCGAGCAACCTCCGGTGCAGTGAGCGCGTCCAGGCAGCCGGAGGCGTTAAGCAGCATTAGGAAGAGCCGTTTCTGTGTTGTTCCGCAGAGGCAGCAATCAGTGTTTCGGGCGGAGCCGGGCTTTGCCCGGCGGGAGCCCCGCTGCGTTCGGCGACACCCCGAGCGTGAAGGAGGGGGCTCATGGGGGAACCATGGGTTGCCCCATGCAACACCGGCCCTTCGACGCAGAGGCGCTTCAGCTCTCCGTCGATCTCGACGGCGCAGCCGTAGCACGCCCCGTAACCGCACGCCATCGGCGCCTCCCAGGCGAGCTGCGCCTCGGGAGCGAGCGCGCGCAGGGCCGCCAGCATCGGCTCCGGGCCGCACGCGAGCACGTCCACGGCACCATCGGGCAGCAGCTCGGTCACGTACGTCGGCTCGATGCACACCTCGGCGTTCGGGACGAGAGCGGCCGCCTCGGCGTGCCACTCGCTGCGGAAGCCGAGGATCGCCGGCGGCCCGCCCAGGCGCTCCGAGAGGTAGGGCAGCGGCGCGATTCCGATCCCGCCTCCGACCAGCAGCGGCCGCTCGACGGTGAGGTCGAAGCCGTTCCCGAGTGGGCCGACCAGGTGCAGGTCGTTGCCGGGCGTCAGGCCGCAGAGTGCCCGCGTTCCAGGGCCGATCGGGTCGATCAGGAACGCGAGCTCGCTCGTCGTCGCACGGCAGACGCTCATCGGCCTCGGCAGCACCCTGCCCGGCGCCTCGAGCATGAAGAACTGGCCGGGAATCCCGGCGTCGAGACCGCCGCGCTCCACGCGCAGGAGCGTGTACGGGCCGATCTGCTCGGCCGCACCGACCCTACGCCGCTCGCGTCTCATGCTCGATCCGCTCCTGTAGCGACTGCGCGATCTCAGCGCTTGCGTGCGCGATCGCGTCGACGGCGAGACGGGCGCCCGACAGGGTCGTGATGCAGGGGATGCGGGCGGCGAGCGCAGTCTGCCGGATCAGCGCACCATCCAGCCGCGCGCCCGAGCCCTGCGGCGTGTTGACGACGAGGTCGCAGCGCCCTGCCCTGATTGCGTCGACGACGGCAGCCCCCTTGGCCACCGTCGCCACCTCGAGCTGCCCGAGCACGGCCGCGGTACCGGCGGTTGCGAGCAGCTTGAAGCCGAGGCCGGCAAGCGCCTCCGCGACCGGCGCGATCGCGCTCTTGTCGGCGTCCCGGACCGAGAGGAAGGCCGTCCCACCGAGCGGCAGCGGCCTCCCCGCCGCGCGCTCCGCCTTCGCGAACGCGGTCGGCAGGTCGGCAGCGCTCGCCATCACCTCGCCGGTCGAGCGCATCTCGGGTCCGAGCACCGGGTCGGAGCCGGGGAAGCGCGAGAACGGGAGCACGGCGGCCTTGACGCTGACGAGCTCCGGACGCCGCTCCTGCGGCAGCTCGAGCTCGTGCAGGCGCGCGCCGGCGGCGAGCCGAACGGCGGCGTCGACGAGGTTGACGCCGGTCGCCTTGCTCGCGAACGGCACCGTCCGCGACGCGCGCGGGTTCACCTCGATCACCGAGACCTCACCGTCCACGAGCGCCAGCTGGACGTTGAGCAGCCCGACCACGCCGAGCGCAGGCCCAAGCCGCCTGACGACGCGGCAGACCTCCTCGTACGCATCCTCGTCGAGCGAAGGAGCCGGCAGTACGCAGGAGGAGTCGCCGGAGTGGATCCCAGCTTCCTCGACGTGCTCCATCACCGCGCCGACGTGAACGGACACGCCGTCGCAGAGTGCATCGACGTCGATCTCGAGCGCGCCCTCGAGAAAGCGATCGACGAGTGCCGGGCCGGTCACGCCCGCCATCGCCGCCCGCACCTGCTCCTGGTCGTAACAGACCCGCATCGCCCGGCCGCCGAGGACGTACGAGGGGCGGACGAGCACGGGATAGGTGACGCGCTCTGCGATCGCGACGGCTGCGGCTGGATCGTCTGCGATCCCCCAGGCCGGGCAGCGGACGCCGAGCTCGTCGAGCAGCCGTCCGAAGCGCTCGCGGTCCTCGGCGAGATCGACGGCCTCGTACGGGGTACCCAGCACCTTGAACCCGGCGGCCTCGATCGCCCGTGCGAGCTTCAGCGGCGTCTGCCCGCCGAACTGGATCACGACGCCCTCCGGCTGCTCGCGCTCGCAGACCGCGAGCACCGACTCGACGTCGAGCGGCTCGAAGTAGAGCCGGTCGGAGGTGTCGTAGTCCGTCGAGACGGTCTCCGGGTTGCAGTTGACCATGATCGCCTCGTAGCCGAGCGCGCGGAAGCTCTGCGCGGCGTGGACGCAGCAGTAGTCGAACTCGATCCCCTGGCCGATCCGGTTGGGGCCGGAGCCGAGGATGACGACGCGCGGCTTGGTCGCCGGCGGCAGCGGCTCGTCGGCCTCACCCCGGGTCGAGTAGAAGTAGTTCGAGTCGGCCGCGACCTCGCCGGCGCACGAGTCGACGCGGCGATACACCCGCGGTCCTGCCGGCGTGCCGTTGCGGCTCAGCTCCTCGAGCTCGCGCCGGAACCACGGATGCAGGTCGTCCGGGAGGTCGTCGAGCGTCGCCCACGGCGTCACCGCGCCGGCGTCGAGCTCGCGGCTCGCGAACGCCTTTGCGAACGCCTCCTGGAAGGTGCGGCCGATCCCCATCGCCTCGCCTACCGACTTCATCTGTGTTCCGAGCGTCGTGTCGGCGCCGGGAAACTTCTCGAAGGCGAAGCGCGGCATCTTGACGACGACGTAGTCGAGCGTCGGCTCGAAGCTCGCCGGCGTCGTCTTGGTCAGGTCGTTCGGGATCTCGTCGAGCGTGTAGCCGACGGCCAGCTTGGCGGCCACCTTCGCGATCGGATAGCCCGTGGCCTTCGAAGCGAGCGCCGAGGAGCGCGAGACGCGCGGGTTCATCTCGATGACCCGCAGGTCGCCGGTCTCACGGTCGCGCGCAAACTGGATGTTCGAGCCGCCCGTCTCGACGCCGACGGCGCGGACCACGGCCGCCGCCGCGTCCCGAAGCTGCTGATAGGCCTCGTCGGAGAGCGTCATCTGCGGGGCGACGGTGACCGAGTCGCCCGTGTGCACGCCCATCGGATCGAGATTCTCGATCGAGCAGACGATGACGACGTTGTCGCGCCGGTCGCGGATTACCT
Source organism: uncultured Gaiellaceae bacterium (assembly GCA_963820565.1). Lineage (GTDB taxonomy): Bacteria > Actinomycetota > Thermoleophilia > Gaiellales > Gaiellaceae > Gaiellasilicea. The sequence continues at coordinate 121,109 of CAWGAD010000003.1, read as the reverse complement.
CGAGCTCGAACTCGTCCCAGCCTCGCACGGACTCCTCCACCAGCACCTGACCGATGGGGCTTTCGCGCAGGCCGAGCTCGACCTGGGCGCGGAGCTCCTCGGCGGTCGAGACGAACCCGCCACCGTGGCCGCCGAGTGTGAATGCCGGCCGCACAACGGCGGGAACGGCCACCCCGCCCAGGTCGTCGACGGACGTGACGATGCGGGAGCGTGGCACCGCGAGGCCGCAGCTCTGCACTGCCTCCCGGAAGAGCTCCCGATCCTCGGCGCGGCGGATCACGTCCACCGGCGCGCCCAGAAGCTCGACTCCGAGCGCGTCGAGCACGCCTTCCTCCGCCAGCTCGATCGCGAGGTTGAGAGCCGTCTGACCGCCGAGCGTCGGCAAGAGCGCATCGGGCCGCTCGCGGCCGAGCACGTCGGCGACGCCTTCGAGGTCGAGCGGCTCGAGATAGGTGGCGTCGGCGAAGCCCGGATCGGTCATGATCGTCGCCGGGTTCGAGTTGACGACGACGGTGCGGAAGCCGTCCTCGCGCAACACCTTGAGCGCCTGGCAGCCGGCGTAGTCGAACTCGCACGCCTGGCCGATCACGATCGGGCCGGACCCGATCAGGCAGATCGACTTGAGGTCGGTCCTACGCGGCATCAGTGCGTCTCCTGATGACGTTGCCGCGCCGCTCGCGTTCGCAAAGCGAGCGAGACAAGGACGCAGGGAGCGCTCGTGCTGGTAGCACGGGCGCGACTGAGGACGCCGGATCGCGAAGTCTTTGCGGGCGCGAGCGGCCCGGAGGATGTCGTCAGGAGGCGCACTGCACCTCGTCGAGCCACTGCTCCAGGATCGGCCACGCATCGTGCGGGCCAGGCCCTGCCTCGGGATGGAATTGGACCGAGCGGGCGCGCAGGTCCGGGAAATCGAAGCCCTCGACGGTGCCGTCGTAGAGCGAGACGTGCGTCGCCTCGGCATCGTCGGAGGGCGCGACTGCGAAACCGTGGTTCTGGCTCGTGACGAGGACCCGGCCGCCCCGGCGCGCCAGCACAGGATGGTTGGTGCCCCGATGGCCGAACGGCAACTTGAACGTCGTGTGATCCGTGGCGAGGCCGAGCAACTGATGGCCGAGGCAGATCCCGAGAACCGGCACCCGGCCGAGCAGCTCGCGCACGACCTGGACCTCGTACTCCAGCGGCTCTGGGTCCCCGGGCCCGTTCGAGAGGAGCACGGCATCGTGGCACGCCAGTTCCGCGGCGTCGACCGAGTGTGGGAAGACGGTCACGTGGGCGCCTGCACCGGCGAGCCGCCGCAGAATCGAGCGCTTGCAGCCGTAGTCGACGACGGCCACCTTCACCGCGCCGGCGTCGCAGTAGACGTACGGCTCCGGCGTCGAGACCTGCGCGACGAGCGCGGCGCCTTCCATCGGCGGTCGCTCGCGGACCGCTTCGAGCGCCTCCCCCTCGTCGAGTGTCCCCGCGACCGCGGCCGCGCGCATTGCGCCGCCTTCGCGCAGGCGCAGGACGAGTGAGCGTGTGTCGATGCCGGTCAGCGCGACGATGCCGCGCTCCGCCAGCCAATCCGTCCACTCCGGCCCGCGTGCCTCCCGCATCAGGACCGCCTTCGCGTGCGCGCCGGGCGACTCGGCGCGGCCGTCCGCGACGCCGTAGTTGCCGACCATCGGGGCGGTGAAGCAGACGAGCTGCTCTGCGAAGCTTGGATCGGTGACGGTCTCCTGGTAGCCGGTCATCGCGGTCGTGAAGACCGCCTCGCCGAAGGCAACGCCGTCGGCTCCGACCGACTCGCCGTGGAACACGGTCCCGTCCTCGAGCGCGAGGAAGCTCACCCGTGCACCAGGCGCCCGTCGGCGACGGTCCTCAGCACACGCCCGCGCAATTGCTCCCCGAGCAGCCACGAGTTGGCCGAGCGCGAACGGAAGCCGGACTCCTCGACCGTCCAGTCGGCTTCGAGGTCGAGCAGGACGAGATTCGCCCGCGCACCGACTTCGATGCGCGGCTCGGGCAGGCCGAAGGCGCGAGCAGGCCCGGCCGACATCCGCTCGAGCAACGTCTCGAGCGGCAGCAGCCCTGGCTCGACAAGATGGGTAAAGAGAGCGGCGAAGGACGTCTCGAGCCCCGTGACGCCGAACGGCGCTTCCTCGAACGGCGCCTCCTTCTCCTCGCGAGAGTGCGGCGCGTGGTCGGTGGCGACACAGGCGATCGTGCCGTCGCGGAGTGCTTCGACGAGCGCTCGCCGGTCGACGTCGGCGCGAAGGGGCGGATTCATCTTCAGGTTCGCGTCCAGGGAACGGACGGCCTCGTCGGTCCTGACGAGGTGGTGCGGCGTCACCTCGGCGGTTGCCTCGATCCCGCGACCGTGGGCGACGCGGAGCGCGTCAACCGACTCCTTCGCCGAGAGGTGCATCAGGTGGAGCGGCCGGCTCTCGTACCCGGCCAGCGAGAGGTCGCGCTCGACCATGGCGCTCTCCGCGACGGACGGATACGGCGCGAAACCCAGCTCGGCGCAGACGGCGCCCTCGTGCACCTGACCGTCACGCGAGAGCGTCGGCTCCTCGCAGTGAAGCGCGAGCTTCCGGCCCGTGATCGCTCCGTACTGGAGTGCGCGGCGCATCAGGCCCGCGGAGATGACCGGGCGACCGTCGTCGGTGAAGGCGGCGGCGCCCGCGTCGGCGAGCTCAGCCATCTCGGTCAGCTCGTCGCCGCCGAGCCCTCTCGAGATCGCAGCCATGAAGCCGGTCGGGATGAGCGCGTCGCGTCGCGCGGTCGCGACGAGCGACCCGAGCACGGCGGCCGAGTCGACGACGGGGTCGGTGTTCGGCATCGCCAGGATCGCGCAGTAGCCGCCGGCAGCCGCCGCGGCGGTGCCGGTCGCGATCGTCTCCTCGTCCTCTCGTCCCGGCGAGCGAAGGTGCACGTGCGGGTCGACGAACGCCGGCGCGAGCACGCGTGCCGTCGCGGCGGCGGGCTCGATCCGGGCGATGACCCCGTCCTCGACACTGACCGCCACACACTCGCCTCCCGCTAGCCGCCCTTCGAGCACGAGGCTGTCGGAGCGGCCGTTCTTGCAGAAGAGCGTCATGCGACCACCTCGAGCGCGGGCCGCGTGACCAGCAGCACCTGCAGCACCGCCATCCGCACGACCAGCCCGGAGCGCACTTGCTCGAGGATCAGCGAGTCGGACGAGTCTGCGACCCGGCCGTCGATCTCGACGCCGCGGTTGATCGGTCCGGGGTGCATCACCTTCTGGCCGGGCCGCAACCGCTCGGGCGTGATGCCCCAGCGGGCTGTGTACTCGCGCAGGCTCGGCACGAAGGCCGATTCCATCCGCTCGCGCTGCATGCGGAGGACGTAGACGACGTCGGCCGTGTCGATCGCGTCGATCTCGGTGGACGTCTCGACGCCGAGCGCCTCGATCCCGCGTGGGAGCAGCGTCGGCGGGCCGACGAGCGTCGTGTGGGCTCCCACGAGCGCGAGCGCCTGCACCAGTGAGCGCGCGACCCGGCTATGCAGGACGTCGCCGACGATGGCGACGTGCAGGCCTTCGAGGCGACCGAGCGCCTGCTGCATCGTGAAGAGGTCGAGCAGCGCCTGGGTCGGGTGCTGGTGCTTGCCATCGCCGGCGTTGACCACGGCCGCGCCGGAGTAGCGCGCGACGAGCTGCGGCGCGCCGATCTGCGCGTGGCGGACGACGATCGCATGCGGCTCGTACGCGGAGAGGGTGAGGATCGTGTCCTTGAGCGACTCGCCCTTGTCGAGCGACGAGCCCGCAGCCTTGAACGACATCGTGTCGGCGGAAAGTCGCTTCGCCGCCAGCTCGAAGCTCGATGCGGTTCGGGTCGAGGACTCGAAGAAGAGGTTCAGGACGAGCTTCCCCTTCAGCGTCGGCAGCTTCTCGTCGATGTCGGCGAGCGCGCCGGCTGACTCGAGGATCCGCTCGACGTCGTCGCGTGTCAGATCGGCGATCGAGAGCAGATGTCTCATTTCTGCTCCTCCGGTGCGGCGACGAGCAGAATCCGGTCGGCGCCGTCGGTCTCCTCGAGCTCGACCTGGATCCGCTCGCTGCGTGCCGTCGGCAGGTTCTTGCCCACGTAGTCGGGGCGGATCGGGAGCTCGCGGTGACCACGGTCGACCAGGACGGCGAGCTGCACGCGCGCCGGCCGGCCGTGCTCGAAGAGCGTCTCGATCGCGGCGCGAATCGTGCGGCCCGTGTAGAGGACGTCGTCGACGAGGACGCACGTCTTTCCCCGGAGCTCGAAGTCGAGCGCGGTCGCATGCACGACTGGCTGCACCGCTCCAGGGACGGCGTCGTCGCGGTGGAAGGTGATGTCGACCGCGCCGATGGCGACCTCCTCCCCGCTCCGCTCTTCGATCAGGGTTGCGAGCCGCTCTGCCAGCGGGACGCCGCGCGTGTGGATGCCGACGAGCGCGAGCCGGCCGAGGTCGTCGTTGCGCTCGATGATCTCGTGCGCGATGCGGGACAGCGTCCGGCCGAGGGCCTCTGCGTCCAGCAAGACTTTCGCCCCAGTGTTAGTCAGCCCAGGGTCGGTCAGGCGGTCGGGGACGTGCGTGTTCATTCCACTCCTTTCCGGCCTCACAGGACCGGGTTAAAGGGTCGAGCGGCAGTCTAGACGCTTCGACGGACGGCGCGTGCATGTTTCCGAAAGCGCTGCACGGCAAAACAACTCAGGATCGGCGCTCCACGACACGCTGCGGCCGTCGCGCTCGTCCTGCTCACGGCCGGCTCCGCCGTCATCCGCTTCTGGGCGGGCCGGAGCTTCGAGTTGCCGTGGATCGCTCCGGACGAGACGATCTACGCGCTGCTCGGCCGGTCTCTCTGGGAGACGGGCTCTGCGTCCCTGCTCGGAACCGGCGCGAGCGGGTACGGGCTCGTCTATCCGGCGCTGATCGGCCTACCGCTGACCCTCGGCGACCTCGGCACCGGCGTCGCCGTCACGCAGGCGATCGGAGCGGTGGTGATGTCGTCCACGGCGATCGTCGTCTACTTCTGGGGACGCAGGCTCGTCGGTCCCTGGTGGGCGCTCGCAGCTGCTGGGCTCACGCTGGCGCTCCCCGAGCTCGCCTATTCGGGTCTCCTCATGAGCGAGGTCGCCATCTATCCGACAGCGACGCTCGCGCTCTGGGCGATCGCCGCTGCCCTCGCACGGCCGTCGCCCCGCCGGCAGGCCCTCGTGCTCGCCGCGGTTGCGCTGGCACTGGCGACGCACGTGCGCTCGGTGGCGCTCATTCCCACTCTTCTCGTCGCCGTCGCGATCCAGTGCGGCTTCGCGCGCTCCCTCGAGCCCGCGCGGCGGCTGCGCATCCTGCTCGGCATCACGATCGCTGCCTGCGCGGTCACGCTGGCCGGCTTCGCGATCGCCGGGAGCTGGAACGACGTTCTCGGCGCCTACGCTGCGGCGGCGGGCGGCTACGAGCTCGGCGCGGTGGCCACCGACGTTGCCTGGCACTTCGCCGGCGTGTTCCTACTCGTCGCCGGTATTCCCCTGATCGCGCTCGCTGCGATGACGATCGAGTGCACGCGCAGGCGCGAGCGCGACCCGGCTGCGTGCGCGCTCGTCGCCACCGCCGCCGCCTGGACGGCCTGCCTCGTCCTCGAGGTGGGGACCTTTGCCTCGCGCTGGGTCGGCCACGTCGCGCTGCGCGACCTGCTGCCGATCGTCCCGCCCCTGATGCTCGTCCTTGCGCTCTGGGTCGCCCGCGGCATTCCGCGCTCGGCGCCCTGGTTCCAGCTCGCCGCCCTCGCCATCGCCGCTCCGGCGCTGCTCTTGCCGGTGAAACGGTACGCGGTGCAGGAGTCGGCGCTCGACGCCTTCACCATCATCCCGCTCTGGCGCCTTCGTGAGGTCGCATCCACCTCGACGCTGGAGCTCGTCTATCCGCTCGCCATCGCCGTAGTCGTCGGCGTGGCGGTCTTCGTGCCCCGTCGCCTGCGGCTCGTGCTGCCGGCCACCGTCGCGCTCGCGCTCGTCTCACTCTCGGTGCTCTCGACGAGGGAGATCGAACGATTGACGCTGCTCGACCGCGCCTGGGTCTTCGACGTGGGCGATCCCCGCTGGGTCGATCGCGCGGCAGACGGCCCGGTCACCTTCCTCCAAGCCGGAACGACGCTGTCGGTCGGGTTCTGGAAGCACGCCTTCTGGAACCGCCGGATCACCTCCGTCGCCTACCTGCCGGACGCGGGGCCTGTGCGCCCGGTGGTGCCCACGGTGGTCGCGCTGCCACCGAGCGGACTGCTTCGCACCGCTGCCGGCAACGGGCTGGACGGACCGCTACTCGTGTCACCGACCGAGATGGAGCTGATCGGCGAACCAGTGGCGCAGGCGCCACGCTCGACGGACCTCACCGGACTGACCCTCTGGCGCGTCGAGCCACCGGCGCGGGTGAACTCGTGGAAGTCCGGCGTGCACCCGAACGGAGACATCCTCGGCGAGGCTCTGGTCACCGTCTACGCGTGCGGCCCCGGGCATCTCGAGGTCACCCTGCTCGGGAAGGAGGGCCGGCCCGTCGAGATCCGCGCTGACGGCATTCTCCAGACCCGTGTGACCGTCCCGCCCAACGGCTCCTGGACCGGAAGCGTGCCGACCCCGCCGGATGCGGACGGCCGGCGAGTCTGCGTGTTCGCGCTCAACAGCCCCGGCCTCGTCGGCGCGACGAGGCTCGAGTTCGTCCGGGAGGCTTAGGCTCCTACGGCTCCGCGATCAGGTCGTCGGGCTCGGTCAGGGCCTCGATTGCGTGCTGCGCGGCCTCGATCTCCGACTCCGGCACGAGCACCGTCAGCGCATCCGCCTCGTCCTCGGGCTTCAGCTCCGAATCGATCCCGGCCGCGGTGAGGATCGTCTGAATCTCCTCAGCCTCGGTGACATCGCCTGCGACCGCCACCTGAACCATGCTGGTCATGAGCCTGAGGGTACTTCAGCTCGTGGCAGGCGTGCGCCGCTCTTCACCAGCTCGGGACCACCCCGTTCCTCGAACGGAATCTCGATCGTGTCGAAGTCGCGCGGGACGACCGTGTCGGGAAAGACGGTGCGCGCCTCGCGCTCGACATCACCGCCCCCGTAGCGGGAGGAGAGATGTGTCAGCGCGAGCAGTTTCACGCCGGCGTCGCGGGCGACACCGGCTGCCTCGAGCGCGGTCGAATGCTCCGTCTCGCGGGCGCGGTCGGCTTCGTCCTCGCAGAACGTGGCCTCGTGCACGAGCAGGTCGGCGCCGAACGCAGCCTCGACGACGCCGTCGAAAGGAGCGGTATCGCCCGTGAGCACGAGCTTCCGTCCCGGCCGTGCCGGGCCGAGCACCTGATCCGGGGTGAGGACACGGCCGTCCGCCAGGGTCACCGGCTCGCCGGCCTGCAGCATCCCCCGCTCCGGGCCGAACGGAATCTCGAGCGCGTCGGCCGTCGCGACGTCGAAGCGGCCGGGACGCTCCTCCTCGACGAGTGCGTAGCCGAGTGCGTCGCGACCGTGCCGGACCGGGAAGGTGCGGAGCTCGTAGCCGTCCCGAGGCAGCGCGGCGCCGGCCGCAAGCTCGACCGTAGGTACCTCGTACGTGAGCCGGCCGATGACGCGTGCGAGCACGTGCAGGAGCTCGTTGAGGCCGCGAGGGCCGTAGATGGTCAGCGGCACCTCCCGCCCACGGAGCGCGAACGTCTTCAGCATCCCCGGCAAGCCGAGAAAGTGGTCGGCATGGAAGTGGGTCAGGAAGATCTCCGGCAGGTCGACGAGACCGACGTCCGAGCGCAGGAGCTGGCGCTGCGTCCCCTCGCCGCAGTCGAAGAGCAGCCGTTCGCCGCCGCGGCGCACGAGTGTCGCCGACGGAGCGCGACGGGCCGTCGGCATCGAGCCGGCGGTGCCGAGAAAGACGACGTCGAGATCCACGCCGCCAGTCTAGGAGGGTTCGGCGGAACGTCGCTCGTCGCCGGGGTGCGATGCTCGTTCCGAGGCAAGGACGCAGGGAGCGCCGATAGCCGAAGCTATCGGCGCGACTGAGGACGCAGCATCGGGGCGAGCAGCGCGGCCCGGCGATTCAGCCGATGTTTCGCCGAGCCCTCCTATGGCTGTCGGCTACGGCAGGATCAGCACCTGGCCGGGCACGATCGTCGCTCGCTCGAGCCCGTTCCGCTCCGTGATCTCCCAGACCCCCTTGCGCGGATCGGAGTAGCCCGTCGCCGCGATCGACCACAACGTGTCGTACGGCTGGACGACGTAGCGCTGTTCCGGCCCCGAGGCGTCGGAGGAGCGGGCAAGCGCCGCCCAGAAGACGACGGCGACCGCTGCCATGATGAGAATGCGTCCGAACATGTGTTCGCCATGATGGCACGAACACGCGTTCGTGTCAAGGGAGCTCGATCAGCTCCGGCACCAAGCGTCCATCCTCGACCCGTAGCTCGAGCATCGTCCACGCCGGCGCGCTCCGCCGCTCGGTCGGGCTGCCCGGGTTGAGAATCCAGACGCCCTCGTGCTCCTCGACCTGCGGCACGTGTGTGTGGCCGTAGACAACGGCGGCGCACCCTGGGAACCGAGCCCGCAGCCGCTGCTCACGCCCCACGCGCGGCCCTGGCACGTGCGCCATCCCGATCCGCACTCCGCCCGGGCTCGACGACGAGCTCCTTCGGCAGCAGCTCGCGAAGGGCCGGCTCGTCGGCGTTGCCGTAGACGGCCTCGACGGGCGGGCCGAGCGACCGCAGCGCCTCGAGCGACTCGACCGACGAATGGTCGCCGGTGTGGAGGATCAGGTCGGCCGCCCGCAAGCGCCGGATGCACTCGTCCGGGAGCTTGCGCGAGGTGCGCGGGAGATGCGTGTCTCCGATGATCGCGACGATCATTCGAGTGCGCCGAGCACGGCGTCGAGGACGCGCTCGGATCCGAACCGAACCGGGTCGTCGGCGACGAGGCCCGTCTCGGCGGTTGCTGCCGCGATCGCCTGGCGGGCCGCTGCCTCGTCGAGCAGGCGCGTGTTGAGCACGATCGCCGCCACCTTCGCCTTCCTGGCGGGCAGCGCGATCCGCTCGTGCAGCTCGACCAGCTCGGGCAACGGGGGAATCGCGTGACCGGGATACCCCTCGACCTCGGTCTGGCCGGCGAGGTGGCAGAGCACGAACGCGTGCGGCGCCGAACCATGAATGAGCCCGAGCGTGACGCCCGAGTAGGCGGGATGCAGCAGCGCCCCCTGCCCCTCGACCAGCAGCAGCTCTCCGCCGCGCTCGTGGCCCTCGACGACGAGCTGCTCGGCCGCGCCGGCGATGAAGTCGGAGACCACGGCGTCCACCGCGATCCCCCAGCCGGCGATCGCGATCCCGGTCTGGCCGGTCGGGACGAAGCGCGACGCGAGCCCACGGGCGCGCGCGGCCCGGTCGAGCTCGAGCGAGACGGTCATCTTCCCGATCGCGCACTCGGAGCCGACGGTCAGCACCGTCTGCACCGGCAGCTCGAGGTTCGCGCCGGTGGGGACGTTCGAGATCGGCCGGCGGCCGGCGCAGGTCGCGCAGCTCGACGCCGTGCCGCGCCGCCAGCTCGCTCAGCTCGGCGTCGTCGGCGAGAAACTCGTGCAGGCCGTTCTCGATGTGCAGCCCCTTCGTGATCGCGGTCCTCAGCAGCTCGCGCCAGGCCGGTGGGAAGCGGCCGCCCTGGGTCGCGACCCCGACGAGCGCCGTCGTCGGGTCGTAGCCGAGCGCGTCACTCACCGACGCGACGATCGCGACGCCCGTCTGCGTCTCCCCGGCACGGGTCGAGTCGACCATCGCCACGACCGGCCGCTCGCCGTAGGCGAGCACGCCGCGGGCGGTCTTCCCGTAGTGCGGATCCCCGGAGAAGCCCTCGGCGAGGATCACCAGCCGTTCAGGCGCGCTCGACACCGAGCCCCGGCTTGTCCGAGGGAACCTGGACGCCGTCGGCGAACTCGACGCCCGGCCACGGATCTTCGGCGAGCAGCAGGTTGCCGTCGAGATCGACGTGGTCGCAGAGCGGTGCCACAACGCAGCCGGCCGCGATCGCCAACCCCGACTCGACCATGCACCCGAGCATGACGCCGAGGCCGAGCGCACGGGCGGCATGCGCCATTCGCACGGCCTCGCGAATCCCGCCCGACTTCGCCAGCTTGATGTTGATTCCGTGCGCGATCTCGGCGCACCCGGCGACGTCCTCGAGCCGGTGGCAGTCCTCGTCGACGTAGATCGGAATCGGCGAGCGCTCCTTCAGCGTCGGGCCGCCGGGGTCGCCGGCCGGCACCGGCTGCTCGCAGTAGGCGACTCCGAGCTCCGCCAGCTGAGGGAGGGCCTCGAGCGCTTCCTCGACCGACCAGAACTCGTTCACGTCCACCTGCAGCGGCAGGTCGGTGACGCCGCGGACCGCGCGCACGCGCTCGACGTCGAGCCCGTCGCCGCCGCCGAGCTTGAGCTTCAGGCGCCTGAACCGAGCGGCGGAGCCCTCGGCCCGGCGGGCCATGTCGTCGGGGTCGCCGAGCCAGACCGTCCACGAGGTCGGCGGGCCGGTGCGCGGCAGCCCGAGCAGCTTCCAGGCAGGGACGCCGAGCAGCTTTCCCTGCAGGTCGTGGAGAGCGCCGTCGAGGGCGGCCCGCGCGGCGTTCTGCCCCGGCGGCAGGCGCTGCTCGATCTCCTCGAGCGCGAAGGGATCGTCGCCGAGCAGCGACGCGTGCTCCTCGACGTACGCGAGGGCGGAGGCGGCCGACTCGTCGTAGCGCTCGATCGGCGCCGCCTCGCCGAAGCCGGAGACGCCGTCGTGACGAACCTCCACCTGGACGACGTCCGCCTCGTCGCTCGCCTCGCGGGCGATCACGAACGTCTGGGCAAGCCGGAGGGTGACGATCTGGGCGCTCAGCTCCATGCCGGGTACACTAGAGCGCCTCAAGCGCCCGTAGCTCAGGGGATAGAGCGCTCGCCTCCGGAGCGAGAGGTCGGAGGTTCGAATCCTCCCGGGCGCATGCCTTTCCGTCGCATGACCGGTCATCTGCAAAGCAGATGCCCGGTCGCGCAGACCCCTGAAGGGCCGCTTCGCGGCCACGTCTCGAGAGACGGGATTCGATGAATCTCCTCAGCGAGGGCGCTGGCATCGCTCAGGAGGCGTGACGGAGCTCAGACATAGCCCTTGCGACCGAGCCAGCGCAGCGCGAAGTATCCCCAGATGGGAGGCAGGTAGAAGGTGCAGATCCGCTGGGTGAGGGCGATCGCGAATGCCGTCGACTCGTCCACGCCCATCGCGATGAGGCCGGCCGAGAGGGCCGCCTCGGCGGCCCCGATGCCTCCCGGCACCGGGATCAGGCCGGAGAGGACGGACGCCGAGGTGTTGACGAAGACGAGCTGCGCGATGTTCAGGTGCGCTCCGTACGCAAGACAGGTCGCTCCGAGCGCGAGCGCGTAGCACAGCTCTGACCCGACGTTTCCGCCGAAGAGCTCGACTCGCTTGCGCCGATCGCGCGCAACGCTCCAGAGACTGGAGAGACCGCTCTTGATCGGCGGCACGACCTTGTCGCGCACCCTGGGCACGGCCAGGACGACGACTGCGCTCACGACGAGCGCGACGCCGATCGCCACGAGCAGACGAGTGTTTGGCCCGGCGCCGTCGAACTGGCTCGTGTCCAGCGCGGCTCCCACGAATGGGAGGGCCAGGAGAAAGAGCGCTGCCTGGACCATCGTCTCGGAGACGTCGTCGACCGCTCCCGCGACCACAGCCTCTGGTCTGGAAGCACCCATCCGCTGCAGGAAGCGCAGGTTCATCCCGATTCGACCAGCCGAGCTCGGCACCGTCAGGTTGATGAACTTGATCGCCGACTGGAGCACGACGCACGGCAGCAGCGGGAGTGGCGTCTTGACCGCGCCTCGGACCGACACGCCCGAACCGATGAACGCAGACTGAGCGAGGAGCAGCGCGACGACGACCCACGCGAGATTTGCCTCGCGCAGCTCGTCGGCAATCGTGTCGAAACCGATCTCGGCGAGCTGACTGATGAGCAGGTAGGCGGCGAAGATCACGGCCGCCATGAGCAACACGTCCTTCGGGCGGATGCGTTGAAGCGGCGCGATCTCCGGCGCCTCGGTACCGCACGCGGTGGCGACAGCTGTCCTGAGCTCCTTGAGCCCGATCTCGTGCGAGCGCGCGAGGTCTCGGAGATGCGGCGTCAGCGCGGCCCGCTGCAGGTACGGCAGCACGCGGACCATGACCCCGCCCCAGCCCGACTCGACAGCCTTGTTCAGCGCACGCTCCGGGCCGACCAGGACCGCGCACGCCACGAGCAGCTCGGCCAGGTCGAGGTCGAGCGCCGACTGTTCGGCGCCGAGCGTCGCCGCGGAGAAGTCGACCAGCATCGGCCCCTCGTCGACGATCAGCACGTTGCTCGCGTTGAGCCTGCCGTGGGAAATACCGGCCCGATGCAGTTGCGCGACCTGCTGCCACAGGTCCTCGAGCGCCTCGTCGCTCACCTGCTCGGGGCCGGCGAGCTCGAGTGGCTCGACATCTGGTTGGCGCGTGACCACCAACGCGTCGTCCTCGGGGCCGAGACCGACCGCGACTACCTCGGGTACGCGAACACCGGCCTGCGCGGCCATCAGGGTCGCCAACGCCTCGTGCTCGACCTGCTCGAGCCGCCCCACCGGTGCGCTCCGCGGTGGGTCACGGTAGGCGAGAAGGCGCCAGCGTCGCGCCAGCCGCTGCGTGTCCTGGGCATCCCGCCCGAGCACGCGCACCTTCAGCGGGCTCCCGTTCAGGTCCTGCCCGACGAACGACGCAGCGCCGACTCGCTGCCGCTCCGAGATCCTCAGCTCGTCCACCTCGACGCCAAGCGCCACGAGCGCGTTGCGCACGCGCTCAATTCGCGGCACGCCTGCTGCGGATCCGAACGCAAGCCGCACGAACGCGCCTGCCGCGAGGCCGAGCGATAGGCCACCCAGAGCGCGGGCCGGAGAGGCCGCCTCGAGAGCGACAGTACCGACGGCCGCCAGGGGGACGACCCAGGTCACGAGCGTTCGAACGGGTCGGATGAGCTCCGGGCCTGCGACGACGAGCACGCCGACCACGAACGCGAGCCGTAGGTCGGGGAAGCTCCACCGTGACCACGGATGCAGCTCGATCGGAAGCCAGTCGGCATCGACGAGACGACCGAGGAACATCGCGAGCCCGACGACAACGATCAGAGCGACGGCAAGATCGCGAACCAAAGCCCAGCGACGTCGAAACAGCGCGTCCGCGACGATTGCCCAGGCGAGGACGAGCGCGCCCAGGAGGACGGCACGCCAGAGCACCGGCGCCCACCCCAGCACGGTGACCAGCGCCTGCTCGACAGCCTCGTCTTCGGTGGAAGCGGACTCCGCGATGACAGCCGCCAGACCGACGGCGAGCGCCCCGAGTGCCAGGAGCACGCCATCGATCGTGCGGCGGTTCCTCCGGCCCGGCTCGGCTGCCGTGAGGAAGGTGAGATTCCACAACCGCTCGGCCGGCACCGTTCGTTCGCCTCGAGCCGCGACCGGGTCTCCGCTCATCTCGACGACATCAAATAGCTGGATTGGGCCTGGATGCAACTCGTCCATAAGGCCGCGGCGACGAACGAGCGCGATCCGAGCTACGTCGTCGCTCTTGTGGGATTGCTGTTGTACGTCGTCGTCGTTGCCGGGTTCCTGGTGTTGCTCGACGTCTCCTAATGGAGAGCGCCCCTTGCGGGGCGCTCAGGGTCTTGCAGGATGCGAAGCCGTGCGCTACGTCGCCGCAGCCAGGACGTCCGCGTCTTTCCTTGCCAGCACAGCGTCCAGCACGGCGTACTCAGCCTCTTCGATGGCGGCCTGCGCAAACTGGACCGCCGAGTATGCGTCGATCTCGGCCCACTCGGCGTCGCGCTCTGCCACATCGGCGTCGTGCTCTGCCTTCTTCGCGTCGATGCGCTCGCGAATCTGCTTGATGTGGCGATCCCAGTCGCTCTGGACCTGGTTCCAGTGAGCCTCCGCCTTGTCCCCGGCGTCCTGGGCCTTGGTGCTGAGTTCGGCGGCGCGAGCGTCGGCATTGTTGCGCGCCTCGTCGACCATGGCCTTCAGCTCGTCCACACCCTGCGCAGCTGACGCTCTGATGCGCTGGTCAGCCTCCTCGACCTGCTCCTTGAGCTTCGAGAAGTCGGCTGTTGGCATGACTACCTCCTCGCTTTAGGGCATCACTCACGTTACTCCTCTCGACGCCGATCGCACAGGCGGATCGCCGACTCAGAGCAGGGATTCGAGCACGTCGAGCAGGCGCTCGACGTCGGCGGCCTCGTTGTACGGCCCGATCGAGATGCGCAGCAGGCTTCGTCCCTCCCACGCCCGCGCGACGACCTCGATGCGGTGCTCCTCGAAGAGACGGCGTTGCAGCTCCTCCGGATCGTCGACCGGCAGCTCGGTCGTCCACATCTGCGGCGCGGGAGCCCCGCCGAAGGGCGGCAAACGGTCGTGGAAGGAGGCGGCCAGCGCCCGGCACCGGTCGAGGTCGAAGGAACCGTGCGCCTCGATCGCAGCCGGCACGGCGAGCGCGGCCGCCGGATCGCGCGTGCCCTGCCAGCCGTGCCGGTCGGCGAAGCTCGAGTCCTCGCCCCAGCCCCACGAGACGACGAGCGGCTCGATCCAGCGCTGGTGCTCCGGCCGCGCCCAGAGGAACCCCGCGCCCTTCGGCGCCGAGAGCCACTTGTGGCAGTTGCCGGCGTAGACGTCGGCGCCGAGCCGCTCGAGATCGAGTGCCAGCTGCCCCGGAGCGTGTGCGCCGTCGATGATCGAGAGGACGCCGGCCCGCCGTGCTGCTGCGCAGATCTCCTCGACCGGCACCACGATCGCCGTCGGCGAGGTGATGTGGCTCACCGACACCGCCCGCGTGCGTGGCCCGATCGCGCCGGCGACCTCGTCCGGCTCGGCGTACACGAGCTTCGCGCCCACGAACTCCCACGTCCGCATGACCGCGCCGTACTCGTGCCGCGTCGTCAGCACCTCGTCGCCCGGCTCGAGCTGCAGTGACCGGATCACCGCGTTCAGCCCGGCGGTCGCGTTCGGCACGAAGACGAGGTCGTCGGCCCGCGCGCCGACGAACGCCGCCAGCACCGCGCGCGCACCACCTGTCAGCTCGTGGAAGCGTCGGCCCAGGAACTCGGAGGGGTTGCGCTCGAGCTCGCGCTGGAACCCTTGATACGCCTCGAAGACCGGCACCGGGCAGGCGCCGTAGCCGCCGTGATTGAGGTAGACGAGGTCCGGGTCGAGCAGGAACTGCACGTCGATACTGTCTCACGGTGCTGCGCTTCCTCTCGAGCCTGAACCCGCGGCTGCCGCGGGCGGTGCAGCTGCTCCAGGTCGGTGGGTTGATGAACGCGTTCGGGAATGGGCTCGTGGTCCCGTTCCTGCTCATCTACCTGCACAACGAGCGCGGGATCGGCCTCGGCGTCGCCGGGCTCGTCCTCGCGACGAACGCCGGTGTCAGCCTCGTGGCCGGGCCGATCGCGGGCGCGCTCGTCGACCGTGTCGGAGGCAAGCTGATGCTGACCGCGGCGCTCGGCTTCCTCACGGTCGGGTTCGCCGCCTACGCCTTCGTCGAGAGCCCGTGGCAGGGCTTTCTCGCGAGCGCGGTGACGGGGATCGGCAACGGCGCCTTCTGGCCGGCCCAGTCGACGCTGCTGGCCGGGCTCACCACTCGGGCGCAGCGATCGGCCACGTTCGGCATGCAGCGGGTCGTGATGAACCTCGGCATCGGCCTCGGCGGCGTTGCGGGCGGCTTCATCGCGGCCGAGAGCTTTCGCGTTCTCTTCCTGCTCGACGCGCTGACCTTCGTCGCCTACGCCGCCGTCCTGACCGTGTTCGTGCACGAGCCGGCGCGTGTCGAGACCCAGGGCCGAGCGGTCGGGCAGCTACCGCACCGTCTTCCGGCACAAGGTCTTCATGGCCTTGATGGTGGTGAACGGGCTCTACATCGGGGCCGGGATCTCGCAGCTGGAGATCCTGCCGGCGTTCGCGAAGAACGAGGCGGGCGTCTCGGAGACCGGGATCGGCTGGCTCTTCTTCATCAACACGCTGGTCGTCGTCCTGCTGCAGCTGCCGACCACCCGCCTCGCGGAAGGGAGACGCCGCGTCCCCTTGCTCGCGCTGGTCGGCGTCATCTCAGCGGCCGCGTGGCTGCTCGTCCCGATCAGCAGCCTCTGGCTCTCCGGCTCGGAGGCGTTCGTGCTGCTCGCGGTGGCCGTGTCGGTGTTCGCGCTCGGCGAGTGTCTCCACGGCGCCGTCCAACCCGCGCTCGTGGTCGATCTCGCCGATCCGCGCCTCCTCGGGCGGTACATGGCGATCTCGGCCCTCTCGTGGCAGGTCGGATTCACGATCGGCCCCGCGACGGGAGGGGCGCTGCTCGCGAGCTCCCCGACCGGGCTCTGGCTCGTGATGGCTTCGGTGTGCCTCCTGTCGACGATCGCAACGCTCGCGCTCGAACGAGGCCTGCCAGAAGCCCTCCGCCGCGCGCCCAAAGGGGCCCGCGCCGAGGAGCCCGTCCCGCTGCCGGTGGTGGCTTCGGAGCAGGAGGCGAGCCGGGCCGCCGGGTAGACTTCCTTCCATGCCGACCCTCGAGGACCCGCTCAGTACCAATGCCGAGCCTGCCCCGCATCCGGCGGACGCGGAGCCCTGTCGGCGGAGTCCCGGCCGGCGAGCTCGCTGAGCGCCGCCCGCTCGAGCTCACTGCCGGCGGGCTGACCTGGGTCCACCTCGACCGTCCCGACCCGGACACGGCGACCGCCTTGGCGGAGCGGTTCGGCTGGCACGCGCTCGACGTCGAGGACGTGCTCTCGAAGCGCCAGCGCCCGAAGATCGACGAGTACCCGGAGTACCTCTTCGGCGTTCTCCACTTTCCCGTCTACGACAAGGCGATCCAGCGCCTGAACGCGGCCGAGCTCGACTTCTTCCTCGGCCCGGACTACCTCGTCACGCTCCCGAACGTCGAGCTGCTGCCGGTGACGCGGCTCTTCCACCGCTGCGAGGAAGACGAGCTCCTGCGCGAGGAGCTGCTCCCGAAGGGCTCCGGCCGCCTGCTCTACGAGGTGCTGGACGATCTCTTCGACTACTGCTTCCCGATCCTCGACAAGATCGGGCACAAGCTCGACTCGGTCGAGGACGACATGTTCGAGCGGCGCGCCGAGGACGTCGTGCGCGACCTCTCGAACGTGAAGCAGGAGATCATCTCCTACCGCAAGATCATCAAGCCGGAGCGGACGACCCTGCGCCAGCTCGAGCGGCGCGTCGAGCGGTTCCTGCCCGAGGAGCTCGATCTCTACTTCGACGACATCGTCGACGCCGCCGAGCGGATCTGGGACCTGCTCGACAACTACAAGGAGGTCGTCGAAGGGCTCGAGTCGACGAACGAGTCCGTGATCTCGCACCGCCAGAACGACGTCCTGCGGATCCTGACCGTCTTCAGCGCCACGCTGCTGCCGCTGACCCTGCTCGCGAGCGTGTTCGGGATGAACGTCGCCTTTCCGGGCCACAACACCGCCGCCGCCTTCTGGATCATCGTCGGCGTCATGGTCGCCGTCGGCGCCGCGCTGCTCGGCTTCTTCCGCCTGAAGCGCTGGATCTGACTACGGCGCGATGCAGGCGACGTCGGGCGTGAGGTCCCCGTTGCCCTGTGCATCGACGGGACCGATGGCGCTGATCGCGCCGTAGGGACAATTCTCCGGCTGCACCTGGCCGGCGGAGGCCGGCGCCAGGAGGAGCAGAGAGATGACGATCGTGAGCCCGACGAGTCGCAGCATGATCGACGACGCTACGCGTCGGCGCGGGGTCTGGCGTCGGTCGGGCGAACGAATGTCCATCCTCCCTACGAACGATCTTTCGCCGGGTCGAGGTGCGCCGGGTTACACGCCGACGACGTGAATCGCGGCCGTCCGCGGCTGCCGCAGGATCCTGCGTGCGTAGAGCCGCTCGTCCGCCGCCCGGTAGAGCGTCAGGGCGTTCTCGCCCTCGCGCGGGAAGGCCGACCAGCCGAACGTGACCAGCGAACCGTCCTCGCAGAGGACCCGCTCGAGCCGCGCCGCGAGCTGTCCAGCCTCCTCGACCGACCAGCAGGGCGCGAGCACGGCGAACTCGTCGCCCCCGACCCGGGCGACGTCGATGTTCGCCTCGAGGACCCGGACGAGCACGTCGGAGACGCGTCGCAGCGCCTCATCCCGGTCCTCGCCGACCTGGGCATCCACGTCGCCGACGAGCAGCGCGAAGGGCTCCTTCGCCGCCAGGCGCCGGTCGATCGCGAGCTCGAACGCGCGCGTGTTCGGCAACCCGGTGAGGAAGTCGCGCTGGGCGAGAATCTGAAGCTCGCGGTTCGCGACGCGGTAGTGCGACGCGAACCAGCCGAGCAGCGCGCCGATCGCGATGTAGTTGACGAGCCGCACGGGGGCCGAGATCGTGAAGAGCTCGCTCGTCGGCAGGTCGTGGTTGAGGGCTACCCCCGCCGCGTACAGTGCGGTGGCGAGCGCCCCGGCGAATGCACCCCAGAGCGGGCCGTAGCTGAGAGCCATCAGCGCGATCGCGAGGTAGTAGAAGTTGGCGATGCCGATGCCTGGACGCTCGAGCAGCAGGAAGGCAGAGAAGACGGCCGTGTAGATCACCATCGCCGTCAGCACGAAGAGCCGATCGGTCGTCAACTGCCGCACCGGCGCAGTCTCGGTAGTCGGCCGCCTCCGCGCTTCACCCGTTCGAGTGAGCGGGTGGGGCTCTGGGTTGCTTGACCCAGAGCCCGCCTCCGCCCTACGCGCGCGATCGCCGCGGGACAGCCCTAGACGGGCTGTAGCGCGCGCCCCCCGACCCCCACCTCTGCGGTCTGGAGTGCGCCCCAGGTCAAGGGGCCGACGATTCCGTCGACCTCGAGACCGTTCAGCTCCTGGAACGCCTTCACCGCCGCTTCCGTGATCTCACCGAAGTCTCCGTCCACCAGCGCAGGCTCCGGGAGGAGCCCCTGCTGGAGGAGCAGCCGCTGCAACCTCGTCACCTGCCAGCCCTCGGCGCCGATTCGGAGCACCGGATCCGCGGGCTTCAGCCGCTTCGCGCGCGGTACCTGCCCGCCGGCCAGGTGCGCCCGCACGAGCGACAGGTAGCGCTCGACCGGGAATCCCTGACCGGGGTCCCAGTGGCTGCCGCGCTTGAAGGCATCGCTGACCGCCTTGTGCGTCGTGATCCCTCGCTTGCCCGCCTTCAGATCGGCGGCGTGAAGCCAGGTGACGGGAATCTTGTACTTCGCGCACAGCTCGGCCGCGAGTGCCGCCGAGCGCTCGAGCATCGCCGTCGAGTACGGGTCGCTCCAGTCACGGCCGGTCTGCTTGGCACGGCCCGCGTGCTCGATCCCGATCCCGTCGTGGTTCGCACCGGGCGCGTGCCAGGCGACGTCCTGGTCGCGCACGCACTGGACGATCGAGTCCACATCCACGCAGTAGTGCGCCGACACCTTGGAAGCGGGATTGCGGAACCACTGGGCACAGTTCTCGGCCGACTCCCCCTTCTCGTCCATTTCCATCGTGTGGATCACGATCAGGTCGATCCGCCGCCCGCCCGTACGGGTCACGTGGGGGCTCTCGATGAATGGATACGCCACGGCCGTCCTCCTCGAAACCTTCAGGCCGCAGCAGCTTGTGCCAACAGTTGCATGATCCCGCTCCGCGGATCAGAATGCAAGCTCATTCCGGCGGTGCGGCCCGCCTCGACAGGGGGAGGCCCGCATGCCAGCCACGGACAAGTACGTCGACCTCGTCTTCGAGGGCGGGGGCGTCAAGGGAATCGGCCTCGCCGGCGCGCTCGCCACGCTCGAGGAGCGCGGCTACGAGCCCCAGAACGTCGCCGGGACCTCGGCCGGCGCGATCACGGCAGCCCTCCTCGCCGCGGGCTATTCCGCGGCGGAGCTGCGCAAGCTCATCATCGAGCTCGACTACCGGCAGTTCCAGGACCGTGCCTGGGAGGACAAGATCCCCCTGGTCGAGCGCTCGCTCAGCCTGCTGCTCGACCTCGGGCTCTACGAGGGCGAACGCTTCCTCGCCTGGATCCGCGAGCACCTGGAGGCGAAAGGCGTTCGCACCTTCGCCGACCTCATTCATCCCGACTTCGCCGACGACCCCCGCTACCGCTCGCGCCTGCAGGTGATCGCCTCGGACGTGACGACGCACCAGCTGCTCGTGCTGCCGCGCGATGCGGCCAAGCTCGGAATCGAGCCCGACGAGCTCGACGTCGCGCTCGCCGTCCGGATGAGCATGAGCATTCCCGTCTTCTTCGAGCCCGCCCGCTTCCAGAATCCCAAGACGGGTCAGAGCCATGTGATCGTCGACGGCGGCATGCTCTCGAACTTCCCGGTCTGGCTCTTCGACGCCGAAGATCAAGTCCCCGACTGGCCCACATTCGGGATGCTGCTCGTCGAGCCGAAGCCGTCTGTGCCGATCGGCGCTCGGCTGCCGGAGGCGAAGATGTCCGGGCATGGGCCGCGCGCGGTCGTGGAGTACGTGAAGGCGCTCGCGCAGACGATGATGGAGGCGCACGATCGCCTCTACGTCGAGCAGTCGAGCTACGCGCGCACGATCCCGATCCCGACGCTCGGGGTCGGTACGACCGAGTTCGACCTCAGCCCCGAACGGGCGTTGGCGCTCTTCGACTCGGGCCGCTGGGCCGCGGAGAAGTTCCTCGACACGTGGGACTTCGACGCGTACATCGCGGAGTTCCGGTCGGGCAAGGAGCACTCCCGCCGGGCCGCACTGGTCAGCTCGATGGGTCAGGCTCCCGTGGTGTGACGTCGGGCGGCGGCGCCGCCATCGGCCCCGCCGGCAGCGCCTTCTTCGTCAGATAGCCGGCGTGGGAGATCGCCAGCAGCGTCACGACGCCCGCATCGACGGCGGGCAGCGTCGTGAACGGGCCCGTCGTGTCGTCGAGCATGTCGCCGACCGCGAGCCCGTAGCCGAGCACGAGCACGACCGTGAACAGGAACATCTGCACCTTGCCCAGGTCGAGGTGATCCTGGTCGCTGTACTCCTCGCCGCGGAAGAGATCGGAGAAGCGCGACTCTCCTTCGGTCGTCCAGCTGTGCAAGTGACCCGGCTGGCGCCGCTCCTTGTACGAGAGCGCGGCCGGTGCTGCGAGCAACGACGCCGTCGAGATCCCCATCGCCAGCCACAGCTCGCTCGGGATGTTGACGTCGAGCGGCGAGCCGGCCTCGCGGCCGATGTTCGCCAGGGCGGCCGCGAGATACGCGGACAGGACGAGCACGGTCCAGAGCAGCATCTGCAGCCGTCCGAGCGTGATTCGGTGGCGGTCGTCGATCAGCACGCCGCGCGCGAGGCCGGTGACGCCGTGCCCAGCGACCGCCGCGAACGCGCCCATCAGGAAGGCGATCAAGAGCCAAGCGACCACCGTGCGCTGGCCGAGCCAGCCGAGCTGGCCGCCCACGCGGGGCAGCGAGACACCGATCACGCCGATCGCAACGACGATCACGCCGAGCAGGATCGTGTGCATCGTGCGCCAGCCTCGGCGTTCTTCGGCATAGGTCGCTGCAGCGGTGGCCAATCCGACTCCCCTTCCCGCCGCAGCTCCTTGTGTCGAAAGAATCGAGCCTTTCGGCACGGCTGTCAAGAGCGGGGTTTTGGGAGGCGGGCCGACCCTTTAGGGGTCTTCGCGCGATGCTCGGGCCGCTCCTGCGGCTCGAGCATCTTGCGCTACGAAATCAGCGCGTCGCGAAGAGCCTTCGCGACTGCCTGCGTGCGGGTGGAGACGCCGAGCTTTGCCATCGCCGCACTGAGCTGGGTGCGCGCCGTGTCGGGTGAGATGAAGAGCGCTCGGCCGATCGATTCGTTCGAATGACCGTCCGCGAGCAGGCGGAGCACGTCGCGTTCCCGCGGCGTCAGGCCGATGCCTCGGTCGGACGCGGAGTTGATGAGCGCGCCTGCGAGAGCCGGATCGATGTACATCCCGCCGCCGGCGACGGTGTCGAGCGCGCGGACGAGCGTGTCGAGCGGAGCGTCCTTGAGGACGAAGCCGCGGGCTCCAGCGTCGAGCACTTCGGTGAGCAGCGCTGCGTCACCGAAGCCCGAATAGACGATGCACGAGCACTGGGGGGTCGTCCTCGTCGCCTTGCGAATGACGTCGGCGCCGGTCGAGAGAGGCATCTGAGCGTCGAGCACAGCCAGCGTCGGCCGCTGCGCCTCCACGAGCGCGAGCGCTTCATCGCCGTTGCGCGCCAGCCCGACGATGCGGAAGCCCTGCGCGGCGAGATAGCGCGAGACGCTCTCCAGAACGGGAGGATGGTCGTCGGCCACGACACAGGTCGCCCTTGGTGCGGAGGAGCTCACGCCCTGGTGGTCGGCCATTGCACCCGGAAGTTGAGACAATCTGGCGATGCCGAAGCCGCTGTGGGCGCCGTGGCGCCTCGAGTACGTCTCGCAGGCGGACGAGCAGCACGGCTGCCCGATCTGCGCCGAGGCAGCGGGCGACGTGGACGAGACCCTCGTCGTCCACCGGGGCACGAGCGCGTTCGCCCTCCTGAACAAGTTTCCCTACTCGTCCGGCCACCTGCTCGTCGCGCCCTTCGCGCACACCGGCGCGCTCGAGGACCTCGACGACGACACCGCGCTCGAGATCCACCGGCTCGGCCTGCACGGGCTCGCCGCTCTGCGGGCCGTCTACAAGCCGGACGGCTTCAACCTGGGCTGGAACATCGGCCGTGCCGCCGGAGCGGGGATCGTCGACCACGTCCATCTGCACGTGGTGCCGCGCTGGTCCGGAGACACGAGCTT
Source organism: uncultured Gaiellaceae bacterium (assembly GCA_963820565.1). Taxonomy (GTDB): domain Bacteria; phylum Actinomycetota; class Thermoleophilia; order Gaiellales; family Gaiellaceae; genus Gaiellasilicea. The sequence goes on along the minus strand of CAWGAD010000003.1, from coordinate 98,345 downwards.
CATGCCCGTCCTGGCGGACGTGAAAGTGCTGCCGGAGCACCTCTTGCAGACACGCGAACGGTTGAGCGCGGCTTGGCCGACCTAGGCCATCTCTACATTTCACCCTCGGTGTGACCGATCACGTGCAGCACATGCCTCGTTTCGACTTCCGCACGATCGTCGAGCACCTGCCGCTCGTGGTCTACGTCGACGAGCTCGACGAAAACAGCTCACCGCTGTACGTCAGCCCTCAGATCGAGCGGCTGCTCGGCTACACACAGGACGAGTGGCTCGCGGATCCGGGGCTCTTCATCAGCTGCATCCATCCCGAGGACCGCGCACGCGTGCTCGGAGACATCGCGAGGCGCAACCGCCAGGGCGTCTCTACGCCCGAGTCCGACTACCGCCTGATCGCCCGCGACGGCCGTGTCGTCTGGGTCCGCGACGACGAGATCGTGGTCAACGGCGCCGCCCAGGGCTTTCTCCAGGACGTCACCGCGCACAAGCAGGATCGGGTGCGCCTCGAGCTGCTCGTCGGCATCCTCTCGCTCGCCGCCGACGAGACGCCGCCCGACGAGATCGTCGCCCACGCCGCCCAGCGCCTGGCGGACCTCTTCGGGAACGTCCACGTCAGCTACGTCGAGCGTCGTCAAGCGGGCGGCTTCTACATCCGCTACACGACCGATGCCGGGAAGCCCGAGTTCTGGGACGAAATCGAATGGAGCGCCGACTACGTCAAGCGCCTCGAAGCCGGAGCGCCCATCGTCCTCGAGGACGTGACCACGGCCGCGTGGCTCGATCCGATCCGCGACCGGTTGGTCGAACGAAACGTCGCCTCGTTCGTGGACGTGCCGGTCCTGCGCCACGGCGAGCTCCAGGGCGTGCTCTGGTTCAACTGCGGCGAGCCTCGTCTCTGGGGCGAGCACGAGGTGTCGCTCCTCGTCGACGTCGCCGGCCAGCTCGCCGTCGTCCTCACCAATGCGCGCGCTCGCGAGCAACGCTTGCAAGCCGAGCGCGATCTGCGCATCCGCGACGCGATCCTCGAGGCGGTCAGCCACGCCGCAGAGCGGCTCGTTGCCGAGCCGAACTGGCGCGGAGCCGCACCGTCACTGCTCCGCGAGCTCGGCGAGGCGACGGAGGCGAGTCGCGCCTATCTCTTCGAGACCGGAGTCCGCCCCGACGGCAGGTTGACGGGGACCCAGCGCTTCGAATGGGTCGCGTCCGGCGTCACCTCGGAGCTCACCAACGAGGCCATGCAGGACATGTGCTTCGACGAGGTCGGCCTCTCGGAATTCGCAGAGCGATCGGCGCGCAATGAGATCTTCGCGGCCAACGTCACCGACATGCCCGCTGAAGCCCGCGAGCTGCTCGAGTCGCAGGAGATCCGAGCGCTCATGACCGTACCGGTCTTCGTTCTCGGCGACTGGTGGGGCTTCATCGGTTTCGACGACTGCGTCTCGGAGCGAGAATGGGGCCCGGCGGAGACAGACGCTCTCCGCACCGCGGCGAGCCTGATCGAGGCGGCGATCGAGCGCGAACGCTCCGAGCTCGTCCTGCGCGAGCACGAGCAGAAGCTGCGCGCCGTCTTCGACACTGCGCTCGACGCGATCTTCATCTCCGACGACGACCGCCGGTACGTCGACGTGAACCCTGCCGCCTGCGACTACATCGGGATCGCGAAGCGCGACCTGATCGGCCGCCGCATCGACGACTTCTTGCCGCCGCACCGGCTCGCCACGATCGAGGAGGACTGGGCCACGTATCTCGCCGGCGGCCCTGTGCTCGAAGAGTGGGAGACGGTGCGCAGCGACGGCTCGGTCCGCACGGCCGAGGCCTCGGCGAATCCGAACTTCCTGCCCGGACTGCACATCGCCTTCCTGCGCGACATCACCGAGCGAAAGCAGCTGGAAGCGGAGCTCCTGAACGCCCAGAAGCTCGAAAGCCTCGGGCGGCTCGCGGGTGGTGTCGCCCACGACTTCAACAACCTTCTCACCGGCATCAGCGGCTACGCGTCGCTGCTGCACGAGCGGACGAACGGGGACGCCGACCTCGCGCGCGACGTCGGCGAGATCAAGCGCGCCGCCGACCGCGCAACCGAGCTGACGAAGCAGCTGCTCGCGTTCGGCCGCCGCCAGATGCTCAGGCCGCGCCCGCTCGACCTGAATGCGGTCCTGACCCAGGTGGGAGGCCTGCTGCAGCGACTGCTTGGAGATCACATCGAGCTGATCGTGCGCCCCGGGGCCGACCTCGGCGTCGTGCAGGCGGACCCCGGACAGGTGGAGCAGGTGATCGTCAACCTCGTCGTCAACGCACGCGACGCGCTTCCCGCCGGTGGGCGGGTCACGATCGAGACTCGCAACGCCGGGGACGACTGGGTCGAGCTGGTCGTCGCCGACGACGGCGTCGGCATGGACGAGAGCACGCGCTCACAGATCTTCGAGCCGTTCTTCACGACGCGCGACGAGGGCGTCGGCCTGGGGCTTGCGTCCGTCTACGGAATCGTCCACCAGAGCGGCGGCGCCGTAACCGTCGAGAGTGACCCGGGCGCGGGCGCGATCTTCACCGTCCGCCTCCCTCGCGTGAACGAAGCCGCCGAGATCGAGCCGCCGCCGAGCATCGGCCCTGAGCCCCGCAAGGGCTCCGAAACCGTGCTCCTCGTCGAGGACGAGGACGTCGTGCGCGACCTTGCCCGCCGCGTGCTCGAACGGCACGGCTACACCGTGTTCGCCTGCGCCCACGGCGCCGAGGCGGTGGAGCTCTCCGACCGCCACGACGGAGTCATCGACCTGCTGCTCACCGACGTGGTCATGCCCGGGCTGCGTGGCTACGAGGTGGCGAGCAAGGTCTCGGCCACGAGGCCCGAGATCAAGATCCTCTACATGTCCGGCTACGCCGAGGAAGCGCTCGGCGCCGGGGCGGCGGTCGCCGGCGCCCTGATCGAGAAGCCGTTCGCGATCGACGCGCTCGCGCGCCGCGTCCGCGAAGTGCTCGAGCCGACCGGGTAAACTGCGCCTCCACGCGGGCGTAGCTCAGTTGGTAGAGCATCAGCTTCCCAAGCTGAGGGTCGTGGGTTCGAGCCCCATCGCCCGCTTTCGACGAGCATCGCCGCCTGGTCTGACACTTCGAACTCGTATTGCTTCTGGGCCGCGGTAGGCGGATGATCGAAGCGGCCAGGTGGAGTACACGATTGAGTTCGGCGGCGACCCACAGGACGTCACGATCACGACGTTCGGGCCGGCCAGCGCCGATGGGCTGACCGGGTTTCTGATGGCGCTCGTGTCCGACCCCCGCTTTCGACCGGGAATGCTGATCCTGGCGGATCACCTGAGCCTTGATCCGAGGACGGTCTCCGCTGCCGAAGTACGCGCCCAGGCGCACGTCATGATCGGGCTGGACGAGCGGATCGGCGCCAGCAAGGTCGCGATCGTCGTCCCGAACGCTCTCGCGTTCGGCTGGGCGCGCATGTACCAGCTCAGTACGACGAACACGCAGGTCGAGTCACGAGTGTTCTACTCGCGAAGCGAGGGACTCGCATGGCTCGAATCACTGCGCCCGCCGCTCGGCGGCGCTAGTCCAGTTCCGGCGCCGGCCTAGGCGAGTTCCGAAGCTGATCGACCGGCATCGCCGCTTCGACGGCGTAGGATTGCCAGCGTGACGGTGACGCCCGAGACCGGCAGGTGGGACGCGCTAGCCGCCGCGCGCACGCAGGGTGACGTCGGCGAGGGGATCGCGTCGATCCTGGCGCTCCTCGGCATGCCTGACCTGATCTCCTTCGCAGGCGGCTTCCCCGATCCGAAGACGTTCCCGCGCGAGCGCGTCTCGGCGCTGCTGCAGGAGTTCGTCGCCGACGGCGAGCTGAGTGCGTTCCAGTACGCGCCGACCCGTGGCCTGGCCGGCCCGCTGGATGCGTTCGCGGACCGGCTCGAGACATTGCAGGGCCGCCGTCCTACCGACAACGAGCTGCTGATCACGAGCGGAGCGATCGAAGCGCTCGAGCTGGTCGGCAAGTCGTTCCTCGATCCCGGCGACGCCGTCGTCGTCGAGGGCCCGACCTACCTGGGTGCGATCCAGGCGTTCCGGAGCTTCGAGGCGAAGCTCGTCGCCGTCCCGATGGACGAGCACGGGCTCGAGGTCGACGAGCTGGAACGGCAACTGGTCGGCGGGCTGCGCCCGAAGCTCGTCTACGCAATCCCCGACCACCAGAATCCCGCCGGCGTGAGCCTCTCCGCCGAGCGGCGCGGACCGCTGGTCGAGCTCGCACGCCACTACGGCTTCCTGATCGTCGAGGACGTCGCCTACCGCGAGCTCGGGTTCTCCGCGGACTCGCTCCCCAGTCTCTGGAGCCTCGCTCCGGACGTGGTCGTCCAGGCGGGCACGACGTCGAAGACGTTCTGCCCCGGAGTCCGGCTCGGCTGGGCAGTCGGCCCGGCCGACATCTCCGCCCGACTCGTCTCCGCCAAGCAGAACACCGACCAGTGCGCCGGCGCGCTCGGGCAGCGGCTCTTCGAGGAGTCGGCTCGCCGCGGGTGGATCGACGAGCAGTTGGCGCTGTCGCGTTCGCTCTACCAGCGCAAGGGCGAGCGCATGCTGGCGGCGCTCGAGCGCTGCATGCCGGCCGGAACACGTTGGACCAGCCCGCAGGGCGGTTTCTTCTCCTGGCTGACGCTGCCCGAGGGCACGGACTCACCGGAGCTGGCCCGGCGAGCGGCGGAGCAGGGTGTCGGCATCGTGCCGGGCACGTTGTTCTTCCCGGACGGGCGCGGCGCGGACACGGTGCGGCTCTCGTTCAGCCTCGTCGACGAGGCGCAGATCGACGACGGCATCGAGCGGCTCGGGTCGCTCCTGTGAGTGCGACGCACTACCGCTGGGCCGACCTCCCGAAGGAGGAGCTCAACCCGGACCTGGCCAGGCGCCTGATCTCGACCGAGCGGATGATGCTGGCGCACGTGTACCTCGAGCAGGGGTGCATCATCCCGCAGCACTCGCACGAGAACGAGCAGCTGACCTACATCCTCGAGGGCAAGCTCCGGTTCTGGCTCGGCGAGGACGAGTCCGAGGTCGTCGATGTGGCCGCCGGCGAGGTGCTGCACATTCCCTCCCACCTCCCGCACAAGGCCGAGGCACTCGAGACCACGCTCGACGTCGACATCTTCTGCCCGCCCCGGCAGGACTGGCTCGAAGGGTCGGACGCCTACCTCCGGCGCACGTGAACCTCGGCCTCGAAGGCCGCAGGGCACTGGTCACCGGAGGGTCGAAAGGGCTCGGAGCCGCGATCGCGCACGAGCTCGTGAGCGAGGGTGCCCGCGTCGCGATCTGCGCCCGGACCGAAAGCGAGGTCATCGCCGCAGCCGAGGAGCTCGGCGCCGTCCATGCGCAGGCGGCGGACGTCACCGATCCCGAGCAGGTCCAGGACTTCGTGGCGCGCTCCGCCGAGGCGCTCGGCGGGATCGACTTCCTCGTCAACAACGCCGGCGGCGCGCATCCCGGCACCTTCGAGACGCTCAACGACGAGAACTGGATCGCCGACCTCGACGTCAAGCTCTTCTCGCTGATCCGCTGCTCCCGCGAGGTGCTCCCCTACATGCGCAGCGCAGGCGGCGGCCGGATCGTCAACATCGGCGCCGTCTACTCGCGCTACCCCGATCCCACCTTCTTCGCGACCTCGGTCAACCGGGCCGCGGGCAACTCGTTCACGAAGACGCTCGCGCTCGAGGTGGCGAAGGACAACATCCTCGTGAACGGCGTCAACATCGGCTTCGTGATCACACCGCAGTGGGACAACATCCACCAGCGGCGCGCGCCCGACGTGCCGCGCGACGAGTTCTTCGACCGCTTCGCCAAGCAGGAGGTGCCGCTCGGACGCTTCGGGACGCCGGATGAGGTCTCGGGGCTGGTCGCGTTCCTGCTCAGCGAGCGGGCGGGCTACATCACGGGCGCCTCGATCGACGTCGCCGGCGGCATGGGCCGGTACGTCTAGCTTGCCGCAACCGCCTGCCAGCGGGATTCTCCGTCCCCCGGCGAACGCGCTCGATCCACGCGTGCGCACCATGTGGGCGGCAGAGTGGGCCCTGGCGACCGTGGTCGCCGTCGCCGCGGTCGTGATCACAACGGCAGTCCTGGCCGCGTCAGGCTCGGAGACCGCAGCCTGGATTGTCGGCCTGGTCGGTGGGATCGTCGCCGTCTGCGTCGGGGTCGCGGGCGGCGTGAGCGTCAAGGTCGGCTATCGGCACTTCCGCTACGAGGTGACGCCGCAGGGCCTGTACGTCGCCCGCGGTTGGTTGTGGCGACGCTGGCAGATCGTCCCGCACAGCCGCGTCCAGACGGTCGACTCCACTGCGGGTCCGCTGCACCGGCTCTTCGGGCTCGTCGCCGTGCAGGTGACGACGGCCTCCGCGGAGGGCGGCACGTCGATCCCGGGACTGTCGATTCCCGTGGGGGCCGCGCTCGTGGCCGAGCTCGCCCGCCACGCAGAGCTCGACGAGGGCATGTGACCGAGGAGCCCTCGAGCACTGCGCCGGAGCTCGAGGGGCGCCTCCACCCTCTGGCGCTGCTCACGATCGCCCGCCGCTTCATCAGTGCGAGCCTGCTGCCGCTCCTCGCACTCCTCCTCTCGCTCGGCACGAAGGTGCTGGTGCCGCTGCTCCTCGCGGCTCTGCTGCTCGGCGTCCCGCTTGCGGTGCTGTCCTGGTGGCGACGCCGCTATCTCGTCGCCGGCGGCTGGCTGGAGCTCCAGTCCGGCGTCCTGAGCCGAAACGTGCGCAGGATCCCGCTCGACCGGATCCGCGGCGTCGATATCTCCGCACCGTTCCTGCATCGGCTGTTGGGTCTGGTCAAGGTGGAAGTGGAGGCCGCCTCCGGCGGTGGCTCCAACGCGGAGATCTCGCTCGCCGCCGTCTCGCGCGAGCAGGCCGAGACGCTGCGGGCCGTCCTGCTCCGGGCGGAACCGGCCGGGGTCGCCGCCGGGCCTGCCATCCTCGATCGCGCGAGCCCCCTACTGCTCGCACTCGGCGGCATCACGAGCATGCGCTACCTGCTGGCGCCGATAGCCATCGTAGGTGTCGTGGCGAACCTCGCAGACGAGCTGCCGGGCGGCATCCTCGAGCGGGCGGGCAACGCAGCAGTCGACCACGCACCGAGCAATCCGCTCGCAATCGCCGCCACCGTCGCCGGCGTCACCGCGCTCGTTCTCTTGATCGGCGCGGCGGGGTCACTGCTGGTCGACTGGGACTTCACGCTGATCGACGAGGGTGAGCGACTGACAGCTTCTCGCGGTCTGCTCACGCGACGCGTCGTGACGATCGACCGCGAGCGGATCCGGGGCACCGATGTTCGCGACACGCCCCTCCGGCGTCCGCTCGGCCTTGTCTCGATCACGGGCATCGTCGCCGGACTGCGCGGGCGGACAGGTGGCACGACGCTGGCGCCGATCCTGCGCGCCCGCGACGCCCGCCGCTTGCTGCGAGCGGTCGACCCACCTGCACCGGATCCGGCCGAGCCGCTCATCCGACATCCGCTCGCTGCTCGCCCGCGACGACTCTTGCGGGCTCTTGCGCTGCCGGTAGCGGTGCTGGTGGTCGCGATCCTGGCGCGCTCTCCCGAGGCCGTCGCCGGGGCGCTCGCCCTCGTCGTCCTCGCCGTGCCGTTGGCCCTGGACCGCTACCGCCAGCTAGGCCACAGGTTCGACGGACGCCGGCTCGTGCTCCGCGGCGGCAGCCTGCTGCGGCGCTGGTCCGAAGTCGATCCGGCGGGAGTGGTCGCCTACGAGCTCCGCAGCTCACCGGGCCAACGTCGGGCGGATCTCTCCACGCTCGTCGTCCACCTCGGCCAGGGGGCAGGCTCGCGCCGCGCCCTGGACGCTGGGGAAGCTCAGGTCGCCGACCTGCTCGCCGCCCTGCACCCGCGGCTGTTCGCGCCCTTGCTCAGCCGTTCCACTCAGGTCGAGCGGGCGAGCTCCTCCATCTCTGCCGAGTAGCGGCCAGCCACCGCAGCGCTGTTGGCCCGCGCGCGGAGCGCGAGGAACGACTGCCCGGCGTCGACGTTCTCCGCGGATCCTCCCCACGCCTTCAACGCCGGCGCCTGCAGGGCGCGCCCGTACGAGAAGGACAGCACCCACGGCTGCTCGCCGAGCGAGTTGATCGCGTTGAGATTCGCGCTCGCCTGCTCGTCGGACTGGCCGCCGGAGAGGAAGACGATCCCCGGCACCGCCGCGGGCACGGTCTCGCGGAAGCACCTGATCGTCCACTCGGCCACCTCCTCCGGGCTCGCCTGCGTCGGGCTGCCCTTGCCGGAGATGACCATGTTCGGCTTCAGCAGCATCCCCTCGAGGTCGACGCGCTGGTGGTAGAGCTCGTCGAAGGTCTTGTGCAGGGTTCGCTTGGTGGCGCGGTAGCACGTCTCGATGTCGTTGTCCGCGTCCATCAGCACCTCGGGCTCGACGATCGGGACGAGCCCCTGCTCCTGGCAGAGCGCCGCGTAGCGAGCCAGAGCGTGCGCGTTCACCTGGAGGCAGTACGCGGTCGGAATCCCATCTCCGATCGTGATCACGGCGCGCCACTTGGCGAAGCGCGCACCCAGCTGCTTGTACTCCTGCAGCCGCTCGCGCAGGCCGTCGAGCCCTTCCGTCACCTTCTCGCCGGGCGCAAACGCGAGCTCCTTGGCACCGGTGTCGACCTTGATTCCGGGGATGATCCCCCGGTCCGCGAGCAGCTTCGCGAACGGCGTTCCGTCGGCAGAGGTCTGCCGCAGCGTCTCGTCGTAGAGGATGACGCCGCTGACGTAGTCCTCCAGTCCCGGCGTCGTGAAGAGCATGTCGCGGTATGCGCGCCGGTTCTCCTCGGTCGACTCGAGCGAGATCGAGTCGAACCGCTTCTCGATCGTTCCGGAGCTCTCGTCGGCGGCGAGGATGCCCTTGTTGTCGGCGACGAGCGCCTTTGCGGTCTCGTGCAGGTCAGCGGCCATCATCGGCCTCCTTTCAGCAAGGTGGGTAGCTTCGCGAGCGGGTGGTAAGCCTGGATCCGCCGGACCGTGCCGGAGCGGGAGCGCATCACGATCGACTCGGTCTCGACGCCGAGGGCGGACGTGCGCACGCCACGGAGGAGCGCGCCGCTCGTGACGCCGGTGGCGGCGACGAAGACGTCCTCGCCGGTGACGAGGTCGTCGTGCGTGAGCACGCGATCGACGTCATAGCCCGCGTCGACGAGTTGCTGCCGCTCGTCGTCGTCACGCGGCCAGAGTCGACCCTGAAGCGCGCCACCAAGACACTTGATCGCGGCCGCCGAGATCACTCCCTCGGGCGTGCCGCCGACGCCCATCAGCATGTCGACGCCGGAGAACGACTGGGCTGCCGCCATCGACGGGGCGACGTCGCCGTCGCGGATCAGGTTGACGCGCGCACCCGCCTCGCGCAGCTCCGCGATCAGGTCGGCGTGCCGGTCGCGCTCGAGCACGACGACGGTGACGTCGGAGACGTCCATGCCCTTGGCGTCGGCCACGGCCTGCACGTTCTCGGTCGGCGAGGCGTCGATCGAGACCGCATCGGCCGCCTCCGGGCCGACGGCGATCTTGTCCATGTAGACGGCGGCTCCCGGGAAGAACATCGTCCCGCGCTCAGCGACCGCGATCACGGCGATCGCGTTCGGCTGCCCGAGCGCCGTCAGGCGCGTGCCCTCGAGCGGGTCGACGGCAACGTCGACCTCCGGACCGTGCCCCGAGCCGATCGTCTCGCCGTTGTAGAGCATCGGCGCCTCGTCCTTCTCCCCCTCGCCGATCACGACGACGCCGTCCATCTCGACGGTGCCGAGCATCAGGCGCATCGCGTCGACCGCGGCCTGGTCGGCCAGCTCTTTCTCGCCGCGGCCGATCCAGCCGGCTGCCGCCATCGCCGCCGACTCGGTGACGCGGACGAGCTCGAGGGCGAGGTTACGGTCGGGAGCGGCGCTCATGGGGCTTCTGCCCCATGAGCTTTAGGGGGTGTGGGGGAACTTGGAAGTTCCCCCACGAAGCTGAAGAAGGGGGCTCGTGGGGGAAACATGGTTTCCCCCACGGGAGTGAGCCGTAGGCGAGCGACGCTCATGCGCGGCGAATCCTATTCGCTCACATCCGGTCCGGCGCTTCGACCCCGATCAGGTCGAGCGAACGGGCGATCACCGACTTCGTCGCGGTGACCAGGCCGAGCCGGAACGCCTGCTCCTCGGTGCCGAGCACCTTGTGACGGGTGTAGAAGCGGTGGAAGTCGTCCGCGACCCGGATCGCGTAGGTCGGGACCGCGTGCGGGCCCCGACGCTCGGTCGCCTCGGCGACGATGGCGGGGAACTCGGCCAGTCGCTTGATCAGGTCTCGCTCCTCGTCGGCCAGCGAGGCCGGTGGCTCGGCCGACGGCTCCGCGCCCTCGGCATTGCGAAGGATCCCGGCGATGCGCGCGTGGGCGTACTGCACGTAGTAGACCGGGTTCTTCGCCGTCTTCTCCGCCGCCAGGTCGACGTCGATCTCGATCGCCTGGTCGGGGCCGCGCGAGACGAGATACCACCGGGCCGCGTCCACGCCCACCTCGTCGAGGAACTCGTCGAGGAAGACGACGTCGCCGCGTCGCTTCGACATCTTGGCCGCCGCGCCGCCCCTGGTCAGGTGGACGAGCTGGTAGAGCAGCACCTCGACCCGCTCAGGGTCGTAGCCGAGCATGCGGGCGACGGCCGCGTACCAGTTGCGGGTGCCGTGATGATCGGCGCCGAGGACGTAGAGCGCCCGCCCGAAGCCGCGGTCGAGCTTGTCCGCGAGGTAGACGACGTCGGCGGCACGGTAGGTCGGCGCGCCGCCCTCGGACCGGATCAGCACGCGGTCGTCCTCGTCTCCGTACGCGGACGAGCGGGCCCAGACGGCTCCGTCCTTCTCGTACGTGTCCAGGCGCGGCAGGAACTCGGGCAGCCGACGTTCGAGCTCGCTCTGCTTCGCCCACGAGTCGAAGTGGACGCGGAAGCGCTCCATCGTCGCTTCGATCCGCCCCAACATCGCGGGCACCGGATCCTCGGGCAGCTTCGCCAGCTCGGTCACGTAGTCGCCCTGGTAGCCGTCCTCGGGCGGCTCCTCGCCCCGCCGGCGTGCTTCGACCGAAGCGCGGAAGAGCTCCATCTGCGCGCCGGCGTCGTTGTAGTAGTACTCGCGCTCGACGTCGTGGCCGGCGAACTCCAGCAGGCGCGCGACGGAGTCTCCGTAGGCGCCGTTGCGTCCCGCCGAGACCACGATCGGTCCGGTCGGGTTGGCGGAGACCATCTCGACCTGCACCTTCTCCTTCGTCGCCGCCGAGCCGCTGCCGTACTCCATGCCGGTCGCGATCATCTCCGTGAGCGCGTCGCGGTACCACGACGGCGCGAGCCAGAGGTTGACGAAGCCCGGGCCCGCGATCTCGGCCCGCTCGACCTGCGGCAGCGCGCTCGCCTGCGCGACGAGCTCCTCCGCGATCGCCAGCGGTGGTTGCTTGCGGGCGCCTGCAAGCCGCATCGCCACGTTGGTCGCGTAGTCGCCGTGCGCCGAGTCGCCCGGCCGCTCGAGCACCACCGTCGTTCCCGCGGCCTCACCCAGCGCCGCCTCCAGCGTTTCGATCGCCCTCATCGCCGTTATCGTACGGGCGTGGAGGAGTCCGGCCCCGAGCGTCAGCTCAACATCCAGATCGACGAGAAGCACCTCGCCGGGGCGTACGCGAACTTCGCCAACATCTCGTTTTCCGACTACGAGTTCACGCTCACCTTCGCCCGCATCGACCACGAGATCGAGGAGGGCGACATCCCCGGCATCGTCGTCGCCCGCGTGAACATGTCGACGAAGTTCGCCAAGGAGCTGCTCGACGCGCTGCAGGACTCGTGGTCGAAGTTCGCCACCGTCCGCGGCATCCAGAACCTGCCCGAAGCGCCTCCGCGAGAAGACTAGAACCCTCGTTGCGGATCGCGGTCCTCTCGGACGTCCACTCGAACCTGCACGCGCTCGAAGCCGTGCTCGCCGAGGTCGACGCGAGCGCGATCGACGAGATCTGGTGCCTCGGCGACATCGTCGGCTACGGGCCGAGACCGAACGAATGCGCGGCGCTCGTGCAGGAGCGAACGTCGATCTGCCTGGCGGGGAACCACGACCTCGTCGTGCTCGGCAAGATCCCGATCGCTGCCTTCGCGGGCGAGGCGGCCGCGGCAGCGTCGTGGACGCAAGGCGTGCTGGACGAGGCCGCGCGCAGCTTCCTCGACTCGCTCCACCCGAGCGCGGCGGCTCCGGGTGCCGAGCTCTTCCACGGCAGCGCGCGGGATCCGATCTGGGACTACGTCCTCAGCGACGAGGCGGCTCGCTGGACCCTCGCCGCGACGAGCGCACCGCTCGTGCTGGTCGGCCACAGCCACATCGCGCTTCAGTTCGAGCTGGAGGCGCACGGCGACCTCGCAGCCGCCGGGACGGTCGTCGAGCTCGAGACCGGAAGGCACCTGCTCAACCCGGGCTCGGTCGGCCAGCCGCGAAACGGCGACCCGCGGGCCGCCTGGCTCGAGATTGACAACTCGTCGCGACGGGCAACCTTTCACCGTACCGCGTATCCGGTCGAGCGGACGCAGAGTGAGATGCGAGAGAGGGGTCTACCCGAGCTCCTTGCGGAACGGCTCACGCACGGCGTCTAGCCCGGCCCAACGACAAGGAGCGACATGGCAGAGTTGACCAACATGGAGACGAAGCTGGGCGAGGTGATCGGCCTGGCGATGGCCGCGCAGGCCGCGACCGAGCGGGTCGAGAAGCTGACCGACAACCGGCAGCTCAAGAAGCAGCTGAAGACGATGCGCCAGGAGGCCGCGAAGGCCGAGAAGGACGGCACCGCCGTCGCTGCTTCGCTGAACGGCAAGAAGGCGAAGATCCTCGCCGAGGCGCGCACCGTGAAGACGAAGGGCGCCACGATGATGAAGACCTACCTCGAGCGCGGCTCGGACGACCTCGACGGCTTCGAGTTCCTGACGATGGCCGAGGCCGGCGAGGTCGGCCACTGGTCGGTGCTGCAGGAGCTGAACAAGCAGGCGCGGCACCCGGGCGTCCGCGACCTGGTCAAGACGCAGCTGCCGATCCAGAAACGGCACCTCAAGGACGTCATGGCCGCGAGCATTTCGCTCGCTGCGAAGGAAGACGCGAACGCTGCGGCGTAGCGCCCTGGCACTCCTCGGTTGTGTGCTCCTCGCCGCCGGCTGCGGCGGCGGCGGGGAGCCCGGCCTTCCGAGCGACCTCGCGGAGCAACTCGCCGGACACACCGAGTCTGCGGCCGCGCAGCTCGAGTCCGGGGAGTTCTGCGCCGCCCGAGAGGACGTGGCCGCCCTTCAGAGCAGGTCGATCGCGGCGATCAACGAGGGCCAGGTGCCCGCCGACCTGCAGGAGGAGCTGCTCGGCTCCGTCAACGCCCTCGTCGAGGCCATCACCTGCACGCCGCCCGCCGCGGATGACCAGGCAACGGCGGACGCCCGAGCGCTGGCGGACTGGCTACGCGGAGAGTCGGACTAGGCGAGCGCCGGCTCGGCGGGCTGCTCGCCCGTCGTGCCGAAGGTGATGCCCTCGCGGGCGAGCGCGACCTGTACTTCCTCGCGGGCCTTGTAGATGCGCCACTTGACCGTCGCGAGCGTGACTTCGAGCGAGTCGGCGATCTCGGTGTACGAGAGCCCGACCACGTCGCGCAGCAGCAGCGCCATCTTCAGGTCGACGCTGAGGTTCTCGACCGCGCGCCACACGGCGTCGATCGCCTCGACGCGCTCGAACGGCGCATCGACGACCTCGAGCGGCGGAATGTCCTCGAGGTTGACCACCGCGCGCGGCCGGCGCTCGAGCGCCCGCAGCTCGTCGAGCACGCGGTTCTTCGTCACCTGGAAGAGCCAGGTCGTGAAGCGGCAGCGGAGCGAGAAGCTCGGCAGCCCCTGGTAGACGCGGAGGAAGACCTCCTGCGTCAGATCCTCGGCAAGCGAGCGGTCGCCCACGAGCCGAAGCACGTAGTTGAAGACAGGCAGCTCGTACGCGCGGACGATGAGCGAGAAGGCGCGCTCATCTCCTCGCTGAGCCTTCCGCAGGACGCCGAGATCAGGCTGGGGCAGCGACAAGTGGGCCGGAGTATAGCGTCAGAATGTGATGATGAAAGGTCAGGATTTTGTGTGGCCGCACAGGTTGTCTCCTGTCATCTCCGCCGGAACCGGGAGGCCCAGGAGCTGCAGGGTCGTGGGAGCAAGATCGGAGAGCTCGCCCCCTTCCTGAAGACCGCAATCGAGTGACGTGACGACAAGTGGCACCGGGTTCGTCGTGTGCGCGGTGAACGGGCTGACGCCGTCCACCTCGAGCATCTGCTCGGCGTTGCCGTGGTCGGCGGTGACGAGGCAGACGCCGCCGGCGGCGTGCGTCGCCTCGACGACGAGTGCGAGGCACTCGTCCGTGACCTCGAGCGCCTTCGTCACGGCGGGGATCGAGCCGGTGTGGCCGACCATGTCCGGGTTGGCGAAGTTGATCACCGCGAAGCGGTAGCCGTTCCCGATCTCGGCGGCGAAGCGCGCCGCGACCTCGCGGGCCGACATCTCGGGCTTGAAGTCGTAGCTCGGCACGTCGCGCGGGCTCGGGACGAGGATCCGCGTCTCCCCCGCGTGCTCCTGTTCGAGGCCGCCGTTGAAGAAGTACGTCACGTGGGCGTACTTCTCCGTCTCGGCCACGTGCAGCTGGCGCGCGCCCGCCGCGGCGAGCACATCCGCGAGCGTGTTCGCGACGATCTGCTCACCGAACACGACCGGCACGTCGAGCTCCTTCGAATAGCGCGTCATCGTCGTCAGGTCGTAGCCCCCCTCGACGAGCTTCTGCGCCAGCTGGCGACCGCGGTCGGGGCGGAAGTTGAAGAAGATCGCAGCGTCTGCAGGGCCGAGCCGCGGCGCGCCCTCGACGACGATCGGCTCCAGGAACTCGTCGGTGATCCCGGCGTCGTAGCTCCGTTGCACATCTTCCAGCACGTTATGAGAAGGAGCTCCGATTCCGAGGGTGATCGCATCGAACGCCCGCTGCGTGCGGTCCCAGCGCTGGTCCCGGTCCATCGCGTAGTAGCGCCCGACGACCGTGGCAAGCCGATCCGCCGGGAGCTCTGCGAGGTCCGACACCGCTGAGGTCGGCGAGACGTCGCGGCCGTCCGTGAACGCGTGCACCCACGTGCGGTCCTCCATTCCCTGCCGCCTGGCCAGCTCCAGGAGGGCTTGCAGGTGCTCGAGATGCGAGTGCACGCCGCCCTTGGAGACGAGGCCGAGCAAGTGCACGGCGCCGCCGCGCGCCCGCGCTCGCTCGAAAGCGCTCGTGAGCGCCGGACTCTCGAAGAGCGAGCCGTCGCGGATCGCAACGTTCACCCGCTGCAGGTCCTGGTAGAGGATGCGGCCCGAGCCGATCGTCAGATGGCCCACTTCCGAGTTCCCCATCTGACCCTCCGGAAGGCCGACCGCCTCGCCGGAGGCCTTCAGCGTCGTGTGCGGGTAGTCGCGCCAGAGCCGGTCGAAGACGGGCGTCGCCGCCAGCTCGACGGCGTTGCCCGGACCGGGCGGCGCACAGCCCCACCCGTCGAGGATGACGAGCGTTACGAGGTCGGCGCCGCGCGGCAAATCGCTGCGAAGGACTCGGGGTCGAGCGACGCGCCGCCGACGAGAGCGCCGTCGATCGAGGGCTGGGAGAGCAGCTCGACGGCGTTGTCGGGCTTGACCGAGCCGCCGTAGAGCACCGGCCGGTCGAGCAGGCCCTTGATGAACCGATGTGCCGTCTCCGCCTGCTCGGGCGTCGCCGTCCGGCCCGTGCCGATCGCCCACACGGGCTCGTAGGCAATGACCAGGTTCTCACGATCGCCCGCGGCAAAGGCGATCGCCTCCACCTGGATCTTCAGCACGAGCTGCATGTCGCCCGACTCGCGCTGCTCGAGCGTCTCGCCGACGCACGCGATCACGCCCAGCCCGGCGTCAAGGGCGGCGCGGGCGCGGCGCGCCACCATCTCGTCGGTCTCGCCGAAGAGCTGTCGCCGCTCCGAGTGCCCGACGAGCGTCCCCTTCACTCCGAGCTCGACGAGCATCTCGGGCGAGACCTCGCCCGTGTAGGCGCCGCTCGGCTCCCAGTGCGCGTTCTGCGCGTAGATCGTCCGGCCGGTCTCGACGGCAGCGCCGAGCGAGACGAACGGCGGGCAGAAGACGACATCGACGCCGTCGGGCGCCTCGAAGCTCTCCAGGAACGCGCGCGTTTCGACCGGGCCCTTGAACATCTTCCAGTTGCCGGCAATGAGCATCGCGTCAATTCTCCGGGATTGCGGCGACGCCCGGGAGCTCCTTGCCTTCGAGCAGCTCGAGCGACGCGCCGCCGCCGGTCGAGACCCAGGAGATCTCCGCCTCGAGACCGAGCTCGTTGACAGCGCGGACCGAGTCCCCACCGCCGACGACCGTGTACCCGTCGACCGCAGCGACGGCTTCGGCGACAGCCTTGGTGCCCGCCGCGAACGGCTCCCACTCGAAAACGCCCATCGGGCCGTTCCAGAACACGGTCTTCGCCGCCCTGATGCGGCGCGCGAAGTCGGCCCGCGACTCGGGGCCGATGTCGAGGCCGAGCCAGCCCTCGGGCAGGGCGTCGAACGGGGCGACCTGCGTCTCGGCGTCCTCGGCGAACGCGCTCGCGGCAACGACGTCCGTAGGCAGGACGACCGGAAACGAAAGCGGGTTCTCGTCGCGCAGCTCCTCGGCCATCTTGCCGCCGACGAGAACCTCGTCCGCCTGGCCGCCGAGGTTCTTCAGAACACCAAGTTTGTCCTCGACCTTGGCGCCGCCGGTCACGAGCAGGAACGGCCGCTCGACGTCGTCGAGCAGGCGCCCGAGATGCTCGAGCTCCGCGAGCAGCAGCAGCCCGGCGTAGGCGGGCAGGAGCTGCGCGACGCCGACGGTCGAGGCGTGCGCGCGATGCGCCGAGCCGAAGGCGTCGTTGACGAAGAGGTCGCAGCCGTCCGCCAGCTCGCGCGCGAGCTCCGGATCGTTCGAGGTCTCGCCGGGATGGAAGCGCGTGTTCTCGAGCACCTCGATCCGCTCGTCCGGCAGCAGCGTGCGCAAGTGCTCGCGCACCGGCGCGATCCGGAAGGCGGGATCCTCACCCTTCGGCCGACCGAGGTGCGAGCACACACGGACGTGGGCGGCGCGCCGCTCGAGCAAGAGCTCCAGCGTCGGCAGTGCGGCCCGGATGCGCGTGTCGTCGGCGACCTTGCCGTCTTCGAGCGGAACGTTGAGGTCGGCCCGGACGAGCACCGCCTTGCCGTCGACGTCCGCGTCGCGGACCGAGCGCGGCAGCCTCAGAGCAGCTTGCCCATCAGATCGACCAGCCGGCACGAGTAGCCCCACTCGTTGTCGTACCAGCCGAACACCTTGACCATGCTCCCGTTCACCATCGTCAGCTCGCTGTCGAAGATGCACGAGTACGGAGAGCGCTTGATGTCGCTCGAGACGATCGGGTCCTCGGTGTACTGGAGGTAGCCCTCGAGCGCACCTGACGCCGCGGCGGCCCGGAACGCCTCGTTCACCTCCTCGACGCTCGTCTCGCGGCCGACGCGGCAGACGAGGTCGGTGACCGAGCCGGTCGGCACGGGCGCGCGCATCGACATTCCGTCGATCTTGCCCTTCAGATCAGGCATGACGACACCGATCGCCCGGGCTGCGCCGGTGGAGGTCGGGATCAGGTTGATCGCCGCCGCCCGCGCGCGTCGCAGATCCTTGTGCGGCAGGTCGAGGATGTTCTGGTCGTTCGTGTACGCGTGGATCGTCGTCATGAAGCCCTGCTCGACCGTGAAGGCGTCGTGCAGCACCTTCGCCATCGGCGCGACGCAGTTCGTCGTGCAGGAGGCGTTGGAGACGATGTGGTGCGAGCTCTTGTCGTAGTCGCCGTCGTTGACGCCGAGGACGAGCGTGACGTCGGGATCGGTGGCGGGCGCCGAGATGACAACCTTCTTCGCGCCGGCATCGAGATGCTTCTGCGCGCCCTCGCGATCGGTGAAGAAGCCGGTCGACTCGAGCACGACGTCCACGCCCAGGTCGCCCCAGGGGATCGCGCCGGGATCGCGCTCCGAGAACAGCTTGACCTCCTCCCCACCTGCCCGGATGACGCCCTCGCCGAGCTCGACCTCGCCCGCGAACGGGCCAAGGTTCGAGTCGTACTTGAGCAGGTGCGCCATCGTCGCCTGATCGCCGAGGTCGTTGGCCGCGACGATCTCGATGTCGCCGCCCCGCTCCAGCTGGGCGCGGAAGAAGTTACGTCCGATCCGGCCGAAGCCGTTGATCCCCACACGAGTCGCCACACGTCCCCCTAGTTCGGAATCGGGTACTTGCCGCGCAGATACTTCAGGTACGGGTCCGGGTCGAGCCCGCCGCCGATGATCCGCTCGACGAGCTCACTCGGCATGAACTTCCGCCCGTGCCGCCAGAGATTTTGCTCCAGCCAGCCGGCGAGCGCGCCGAACTCGCCCTGCTCGAACTGGTCGTGCAGGTCGGGGATCTCCGTCGTCACCTTCTCCCACAACTGCCCCGAGATCACGTTTCCGAGCGCATACGTGGAGAAGTAGCCGATCGCGCCGACTGCCCAGTGCATGTCCTGGAGAACGCCGAGCGCGTCGTTCGGCGGCTCGACGCCGAGGTAGTCCTTCATGCGTTGGTTCCAGATCTGGGGCAGCTCCTCGAGGTCGATCGAGTCGGCGAGCAGCTCCTGCTCGAGCTCGAAGCGAAGGATGATGTGCAGGTTGTAGGTCGCCTCGTCCGCCTCGACGCGGATCAGCGACGGCTCGACCCAGTTGACCGAGCGGTACCAGTCCTCGACCTGGATGCCGTCGAGGGCCTGCGGGAACGTGCGCTGCAGCTGCGGATAGAAGTGGCGCCAGAACGGCAGGCTGCGGCCGACCATGTTCTCCCACATCCGGCTCTGCGACTCGTGCAGGCCGAGGGAGGCGCCGTGGGCGAGCGGCGTGCGCTCGAGCTCGCGGGCGACGCCGTGCTCGTAGAGCCCGTGGCCGCACTCGTGCATCGTCCCGAAGAGCCCGTCGAGGTTGTCCTCGAAGTACCGGGTCGTCAGGCGGATGTCCGTGATCGCGATCGAGGAGGCGAACGGGTGCACGGCCGGGTCGAGCCGCCACTCGGACGGGTCGTAGCCGAACCGCTCGATCACCTTCAACTCGAAGTCCTTCTGCCCCTCGATCGGGAAGCTGGCTCCGCGCGCGGGTCGCTCGCCCTGGGCGCGGGCCTCGGCGACGAGCGGCACCTGCCCCTGCTTCAGCTTCTCGAAGACGGCACGCACCTCCGCCGTCTTCATGCCCGGCTCGAAGTCGTCCAGGAGCACGTCGTAGGGCTCGTCGTAGTCGTCGAAGCACTCGACGTAGCGCCGGCGGAGCTCGAAGTTGTGCCGGAGCGCCGGCAGGAACTGCGTGAAGTCGGACTCCTGCCGCGCTTTCACCCACACGGGCATCGCGAGCGACGCGGCACGCGACATCTCTGCCGTCAGCTCGGCGGGGACGCGACGCGCCTTCTCCCAGTCGCGGCGCACGATCCGGATCAGGCTCGCCTCGTCCGAGTCGTGTTCGAGCGACTCCTCGTACGGCGTGACCTGGTCGAGGAGGCGGCCCATCTCGTCCGAGATCAGCGCCTCGTGCGAGATCCGCTCCAGGCTCGCCAGCTGCTCGGCGCGCACGCCGGCGCCGCCGGGCGGCATCTTGACCTGCTGGTCCCAGCCGAGCAGGGCCTGGGTCCGGTTGAGATCCGTGAGCTCGGCGACCCGTTCGCGCAGCTCGTTGAAAGTGGCATTCACGGCCCGGGAACCGTACCGTGCCGGGCGCGCCTGCGTAGCAGCGTTGTCAGCGCGGGGAACAAATCGAGGCGTTTCTGATTTGTAACTCCGGTGACGAGCCAGGACGAATGCCCTACTCTTGATCTGGCGGGTTCGTGCTTGTTCGGCGGCGGATTCAGACCCCGTCCGCCGTCGGCGTTAGAGCACGACACGCGGAGGGGAAGGTCGTCCTCGGAGCTTCCCCTCCGGCCCGCCTGTCTTTCTTTGTGGCGCAAGCAGAAAAGGGATCCCCGGGAGGGGATCCCTTTTCGCGCCAAGACCCCTAAAGGGTCGCTTCGCTCCCGGGATCATTGACGGGGTGTCGCGAGATCTTGCAGCTTCTTCAGGCGACGGTGAACGGAGGCCTTCGTGGTCGGCGGCTCGCACTTCTTGGCCAGCTCGCTGAGTGGCAGCGTGGGATGGCGTACGCGCAGGCGCGCGATCTCTTGCAAACGATCGGGTAGCCGCTCGAGCACGCCCTCTCGCTGCAGCGCGCGGACTGCATCGAGTTGCTCCTGCGCGGCGCGGCTCGTGCGCACGAGGTTCGCGTGGTCCGCGTTCGCGAGCCGGTTCGCCTCCGCCCGCGCGCCCGCCACGACCGACCGCTCCTCGAACGCAAGCACCGTGTCGCCCGCGCCGGCCGCCGTCAGGACCGCCTCGATCGCGTCGAGTCCCTTCGCATAGGCGGCGGCGTGCCTGCCCCGGTCGAGCACTCCCAGCTTCGTATCGCCGGCGGCCGCGACCGAGCGCAGGAACTCGGCGCCCTCGAGCGAGGTCGTGCGCAGCTCCAGGTGGGGCGAGCGCGGGCCGGAGAGCGAGCCGCCGCCGAGAAGCGCCCCGCGGAGGTACGCACCGCGACAGCAGGCGCGCCCGACGATCCGCTTCGGCGGGCGCTCGACCGGCGCATGCCTCGCGTCGAGGACGCCGGCCTCGACGAGCGCCGCGATCGAGCGCTCGTCGCCCGTGACGTGGAGCTGAAAGCGCGTCGCTTTGTCGAACGACCGCTGGCTGTACGTCCGGATCTCGGAGTGGATCCCGAGCTCGCGCAGGAGCGAGAACGCCCGCCGTGCGATCGCCGAGGTCGCGACGTCGAGGTGGAGTGCCACCCGGCCTCGCCCGCGAAGGTGCACGCTTCCCGCCGAGTGGAAGAGCGCCGAGACCTCCGCGAGCCGGCAGCAGCCCCGCGTCGGCGCGATCGCGGCCAGCTCGGACCGGAGGTCCTCAGAGAGCGGCATGACCGTTCCAGCCCTCGAGCTCGAGCAGGCGCCGCTTGTACTCGACCCCGAGCGACCCGTACCCGCCGATGCCGCCGACCGAGACGACGCGATGGCAGGGCACGAAGAGCGAGAAGCGGTTCTCGGCGCAGAACGTGCCGGCAGCGCGGGCGGCACGGTGGCGGCCGGCGAGCGCGGAGAGCTCGCCGTACGTGACGACTTCGCCCCAGGGAACGCTGCGGAGCGCGCCGGCGAGCGCCTCCTGGAACGGTGTCGCCCAGTCGCCGTCCAGCGGCACGTCCGCGAACGAGACGCGCTCGCCCGCGAAGTAGCGGTGGACGCGTTGGAGCAATTCCGGCACGAAGCCGTCTCCCTCTTGTTGCGAGGCGGGCGATAGCGTTTCAGTAGGGACACCCGGGGTGCCCCTGGGGCGCGTTTCGGACATCGGGGTCGCTTCGACCGCGCCCGCAAAGCTGACGCCGGGAGTCGGCGGGTCGTGCGCGACGACCACGCGGCCGTCGCCGACCCACAGCTCCCCCACGCCCCAGCCCTCGATCTCGTAGGGATGCCGCGTCACGCGCATCGACACCGACTCTACAATCGGGCCGTGAGCTCGCCCGGCCTGTTTCGTCCGCCCGCACCCGTCAACGAGCCGGTCAAGAGCTACGCACCAGGCACGCCGGAGCGCGAAGAGCTGCGCACGCGGCTGGCGCAGATGGAGCGGGAGCGGATCTCGATCCCGCTGGTGATCGGCGGCAAGGAGGTCGAGACGAAGGAGACGACCCAGGCCGTGATGCCACACCGGAAGGATCACGTCCTGGCCGACGTCGCGAAGGGCGGGCCGGAGCACGTGCAGCAGGCGATCGACGCCGCCCGCGAGGCGCACGGAGACTGGTCGCGGCTCCCGTGGGAGGAGCGCGCCTCGGTCTTCCTGCGCGCGGCCGAGCTGCTCGCCGGCCCCTGGCGGTCGACGCTCGTCGCCGCGACGATGCTGAACCAGTCGAAGACCTCGCACCAGGCCGAGATCGACGCCGCCGCCGAGCTGATCGACTTCTGGCGCTACAACGTCGAGTTCATGCTCCGGATCTACGCGGAGCAACCGGTCTCCTCGCCCGGAGTCTGGAACCGGATGGAGTACCGGCCGCTGGAGGGCTTCGTCTTCGCCGTCAGCCCCTTCAACTTCACCGCGATCGGCGGCAACCTGAGCGGCTCGCCCGCGCTGATGGGCAACACCGTCGTCTGGAAGCCCGCCTCGACCGCTGCCCTCTCGGCTCACTACACGCTCCAGATCCTGCGCGAAGCCGGCCTTCCTGACGGTGTCATCAACATCGTCTACGGCCCGGGCGCGACGATCGGCGACGCGGCGCTCGCGAGCCCCGAGCTGGCCGGAATCCACTTCACCGGCTCGACACCCGTGTTCCAGGGGATGTGGAAGACCGTCGGCGACAACATCGCCGGCTACCGCAACTATCCGCGCATCGTCGGCGAGACGGGCGGCAAGGACTTCATCATCGCCCACCCGAGCGCCGACGTCGACGCGGTCGCGACCGCGATCGTGCGCGGCTCCTTCGAGTACCAGGGCCAGAAGTGCTCCGCCGCGTCGCGCGTCTACGCGCCGAAGAGCATGTGGCCGGAGCTGCGCGAGCGGCTCGAGGAGCAGGTCTCGGAGCTGCGCATGGGCGACGTCTCCGACTTCTCCAACTTCATGGGCGCCGTCATCGACAGCGGCTCCTTCAAGACGCAGAAGGACGCGATCGACGAGGCGCGCTCGTCGGGCAAGGCCGAGATCGTCGCCGGCGGCGAGTACGACGACTCCGAGGGCTACTTCGTGTCGCCGACGGTGATCCAGACGGAGGACCCGGGCTACCGGACGATGCAGGAGGAGCTGTTCGGCCCCGTCGTCACCACCTACGTCTACGACGACAAGCGCTGGAGCGACACGCTGAAGCTCGTCGACGAGGGCGCCGCCTACGGGCTGACCGGCGCCGTGTTCGCGGACGATCGCTTCGCCGTCGAGGAGGCGCACGCGGCGCTCCGCTACACCGCCGGCAACTTCTACGTCAACGACAAGCCGACCGGCGCCGTCGTCGGCCAGCAACCGTTCGGCGGCTCGCGCGCGTCGGGAACGAACGACAAGGCCGGCTCGCTCTGGAACCTGATCCGCTGGGTCAGCCCGCGGACGGTGAAGGAGACCTTCGTGCCGCCGACCGACTATCGCTACCCGTTCATGGGCAGCGACGGAACCGATCGGCCGTAGCGACGACGCTCCCGGTTCCTGACGCGTCGCTCGCGGTGCGTAGGCCGGTGGAACAGTACGGAGGTACGGGCCGCCGGCTGGAGCACCGCGAGCGACGCGAGCCTGCGCTGGAGGCCGGCTCCGCCGGCCGGGAAGCGCAGGCGTTCAGGGGCCGGGAGTAGCCTGAACGCGTGGGAGAGGTTCTTCACGCGATCCGGGTCTTCTTCGAGCAGCTCGCGGCGGTCGAGTTCCTGCCGCTCTTCCTCGCGATCTGCTGCCACGTGCTGAAGACGATGTGCACCAGCCGCGCGTGGCGGAACACGATCGCCGCTTCCTACCCCGAGCAGGAGGTGCGCTGGCGCTCGATCTACGCCTCGTACCTCGCCGGCGTCGGCGTCAACGCGATCGTCCCGGTCCGCGCCGGCGACGCGGTCCGGCTCTACCTCGCGCACCGTGCCGTGCCCGGCGCCACCTACACGACGCTCGCGTCGACGCTGCTCGTCCTCTCGTTCTTCGACATCGCGATGGCGACCCTGATCTTCGCCTACGCCCTCACGCTCGGCGTCCTGCCCGGCGTCGGCTCTCTCGGAGCGCTGCCGGGGTTCGATTTCGGGTTCTTCGCCGACAACCCGGAGTTCTCGGCCGTCCTCCTGATCGTGCTGACGATCCTCGGCGTGATCGGCTTCTTCTGGCTGCGGCTGAACGTCGCCGAGTTCATGGTGCGCGTACGCCAGGGATTTGCCGTCTTCTCCGACCGCACGCGCTACCTGCGGGAGGTGGCGCTCTGGCAGGCGGGCGACTGGACACTCCGGTTCACGGCGATCTGGTTCTTCCTCGACGCCTTCGGGATCCACCAGTCGATCCGCAATGTCCTGCTCGTCCAGGTGACGCAGAGCCTCGCGACGCTCGTCCCGATCTCGCCGGGCGGGATCGGCACCGAGCAGGCGTTCATCGTCTACGTCTTCGAGGGGACGGTGTCGACGGCAAGGCTGCTCTCGTTCTCGGTCGGCATGAAGCTGACGCTGATCGTGACGAACGTCGTTCTCGGCTTCACCGCGCTCTTCCTCACGCTCGGGCACACCGACTGGCGCTCGATCGCCGGCAAGCGGACGGCTGCCGAGCCTTAGCCCTAACCCGGACGCCCCGTCCGGTGCAGCTGCGCGTAGATCGAGCGCGCCGTCTTCGCGGGGATGCCGGCGACGCCTTCGAGCTCCTCCTGGCTCGCCGCGATCACCGCCTCCGTCGAGCCGAAGTGCTGCAGGAGCGCGCGCCGTCGCGCGGGACCGACTCCCTCGAGCGTGTCG
Source organism: uncultured Gaiellaceae bacterium (assembly GCA_963820565.1). GTDB lineage: Bacteria > Actinomycetota > Thermoleophilia > Gaiellales > Gaiellaceae > Gaiellasilicea. The sequence goes on along the minus strand of CAWGAD010000003.1, from coordinate 73,770 downwards.
AAGAGCGACTCCCGCGATCGCGCCGACCGGCGCTGGCGATGAAAGTCGAGCGCGAACCGGTGCGCCTCGTCCCTAACACGCTGGAGTAGTTGCAAGCCGGCGGAGTGCGGGTCGAGCAGGATCGGACCGGGCCGGCCCGGCACGAACACCTCCTCGATCCGCTTCGCGAGCGAGATCACGGCGACACGGGGCAGCTCGTACGCCTGCATCGCCGTCAGTGCCGCGGCGAGCTGCCCCTTGCCGCCGTCGATGACGACGAGATTCGGGGCGGTTGCGAAGCCCTCGTCGTACTCCGCCCCGGTGCCGCTGTCGAGGCGCGCGAAGCGGCGCGACACGACCTCCGCCATCGCCGCGAAGTCGTCCTGGCCGTCCAGCCCGCGAACGCCGAACTTGCGGTAGTGCGCCTTCTTCGCGATCCCGTCCTGGAAGACCACCATCGAGCCGACGATCTCCTGGCCCTGGATGTTCGAGATGTCGAAGCACTCGATCCGCAGCGGCAGGCTCTCGAGGTTGAGCGCCTCCCGCAGCTCCTCGAGCGCATGGACGCGTCGGAGGCGCTTCTGCTCCGACACGAGCGTCTCCGAGTCGAGCGCGATCTTCGCGTTCTGCGCGGCCAGATCGGCGAGCCGCCGCTTCTCGCCGCGGGCGGGCGCTCGCACCTCGACCCGCGAGCCGCGGAGCTCCGAGAGGAACTGCTCGAGCGCCTCGAGCCCGGTCGCGTCGGTGGGCACGACGATCTGCGGCGGGATCGACGGCGCATTTCCGTAGTACTCGAGGCAGAAAGCCTCCAGAATGGTCGTCGGGTCCTGTCCCTCCACGTTCTCGAGGTGGAAGCCGTGCCGATCGATCATCTTGCCGCCTCGAAGCGGAAACACCTGCACGGCCGCGCGGTCGCCCTGGGCGGCAATCCCGATCACGTCGATCGAGCCGGTCTCGCGCCGGTCGGCGCCCTGCCGCTCGGCGAGGTTCTCGATCGCGTAGAGCCGGTTCCGGTAGCGCGCCGCGTCCTCGAACCGCTCGTCCGCCGCCGCGTCGCGCATCTGCCGCTCGAGCTCCCGGACGATCGTGCGCGTGTCGCCGGAGAGGAAGTTGACGACGCCCTCGATGATCTCGGCGTAGCCCTCCTTGGAGATGTAGTTCACGCAGGGCGCGTGGCAGCGCTCGATGTGGAAGTCGAGGCAGGGGATGCCGGAGTGGCGTCCGGGCTTCGGCCCCTCGCACGGCCGAAACTGGAAGACGCGGTTGAGCACGTCCAGCGTCTCGCGCACCTTCTTCGCGTTCGCGTACGGCCCGAAGTAGAGGACGCCGCGGCGGTGCCGCTCGCGGGTGAACATGACGCGCGGGTACTCGTCCTCGACCGTGACCGCGATGTACGGGAACGACTTGTCGTCGCGCAGCCGCACGTTGAACGGCGGCCGGTGCCGCTTGACCAGGTTCTGCTCCAGGTGCAGCGCCTCGACCTCCGTCGCCGTCACGATCACCTCGACGTCGGCGATCCGCTCGACCAGGCTCGGGATCGAGGCGCGCGTGTCGCCGCGCCCGGCCTGGAAGTACGAGCGGACGCGCGGCCGCAGCGACTTCGCCTTGCCGACGTAGAGCACGTCACCCTTGTCGTCGCGAAAGAGGTAGATGCCCGGCTTGGCCGGGATTCCCTTCAGCTTGTCCGTAACGTCAGGCACCCCGGCTACCTTAGCCATGCTGTGATTCGCTTCCTGGCGGCCTTCATCGCCCTGCTCGCGTTCGTCCCTGCGGCGCAGGCGGGCGGGACTTCGGTCGTCTTCGGCGCCGCCGAGGACCGCGTCCGCAGCCCCAGCGCGGTCGAGTCCGAGGCCGAGATGGGACTGCTTCGCCTCGCCGGCTTCGAGGCGGTCCGGATCACGAGCTTCTGGATTCCCGGACTGTCCGAGCCGACACCGCATGAGGCGATGGTCCTTGCAAACGTCGGCACTGCTGCGGCGATCCACGGCGTCCGCGTCTACGTCTCCGTCTACAACGAGGGCTCGCGCACGACGCCGCTGACCGTGAAGGCTCGTAAGGAGTTCGCGAGCTACGCGGCCGCGATCGTCCGCAACAACCCAGCCATTCGCGACGTGATCATCGGCAACGAGCCGAACCTGAACCGCTTCTGGCTGCCGCAGTTCGATGTGCTGACGAGGAAAGGCGCCTCGGCGCCGGCGTATTTCCGGCTCCTCGCCGGTACGTACGACGCGCTGAAGGAGGCCGCGCCGGACGTCCGCGTCTGGGGTGGCGCGCTGGCTCCGCGGGGAATCGACCGGCCGTTCACGGGCCGCGACACGATCTCCCCCACCCGCTTCATCCGCGAGCTCGGCGAGGCGTACCGCAAGAGCGGCCGCGCGCTGCCGATCATGGACGGCTTCTCCTTCCACCCGTACCCGCTCAACTCGAGCGTCGCGGTGGACGCGGTCCCGACCGACGGCGACCATCTCGGCCTGATCGACCAGGACAAGCTCGTCCGCCTGCTCGGGAAGGCGTTCAACGGCACAGCGCAGGTCGGCTCCGGCATGCCGATCCTCTACGACGAGTTCGGGATCGAGTCGTTGATCCCGGCCGACAAGCGCTCGCTCTACGGCGGCTCCGAGCCGACGACGACGCGCCCGATCTCGGAGGCCGCCCAGGCCGCTGCGTACCGGCGCGCGATCCACCTCGCGTACTGCCAGTCGAACGTCGCCGGCATGCTCCTCTTCCACACGCACGACGAGGTCGGCCGGTCGGGCTGGCAGTCAGGCCTCGTCTACGCCGACGGGACGCCGAAACGGTCGCTCGAGCCGGTCCGGGCGGCGATGGAGCAAGCGGGCCTCGGCACGATCGGCGTCTGCCCGCTCGTGAGCACTGCTGTGACCGCGTTCGCAACCGAGAACCGTACGATCTCGCTCCGGTGCCATCTCGATTGCAACTACACAGCGCGGCTCGTGCGGCTGCCGCTCTCTTCCGCCACCTTGACTCGCCGTGGTCGTGCGCTCGCCGGCAAGCGGATCCAGATCAAGCTCGGGCAGGACGTCGCGCCCGGCTGGTACCGGCTCTCGCTGTCCATGGTGCACCCGACGCGGCCGGGAAAGCCGCTCGTCCGCGCAAGCTTCCCCTTCGCTGTGCGGGTCTCGTCGCAGCGGCGTTCCTGGCCGGATGCGGCGGCGATGGGCCCACGCTTCTGGTTGGGGCTGTAGACGACGTCGTCCGGCACGAGGGCCCGGCCCTCGAGCAGTTGCGGGAAGCGGGCTTCGAGGCCGTCGGGATCACGAGCTTCTGGCAGCCGGGGCTCTCGGCGCCCGCGCCGGACGAGCTGGCCGTGCTGCAGGACGTCGCGGAGCGCGCCGACGGACTGCGGATCTTCCTCGCCGTCTACCAGCCCGGCTCGGCCGCGACGCCGCTGACGGCGGAGGCGCGGGCGCAGTTCGCCGCCTTCGTCGCCGCGATCGTGCGGGAGGTCCCGGACATCCGCGACGTGATCGTCGGCAACGAGCCGAACCTGAACCGCTTCTGGCTGCCCCAATTCGACGCGTCCGGAAACGACGTGGCTGCACCGGCGTACTTCACGCTCCTCGCCGAGGTCTACGACGCCGCCAAGGAGGCCGGCGAGGACGTCAAGGTCTGGGGAGGCGCGCTCGCCCCGCGCGGGATCGACCGGCCGGGCACCGGCCGCGACACCCACTCGCCGACGACCTTCCTGCGCGACCTGGGCGCCGCCTATCGCGCCAGCGGGCGCGAGCAGCCGCCGCTCGACGGCTTCGCGTACCACCCGTACCCGACCAGCTCCGACGAGCCGCCCGACGAGCCCACCAACCCCGACTCGAAGTCGATCCTGATGGCCGACTACGAGGAGAAGCTCCGTCCGCTGCTGGACGAGGCCTTCGGGCCTGGGCTGCCGGTGCTCTACAGCGAGCTCGGCGTCGAGACCCGGATCCCGCCCGCGAAGGCGGGTCTGTACGAGGGTGAGGAGCCGGGCCGCCCGGTGGACGAGGCGACGCAGGCCGACTTCTACCGCCGGGCGATCAAGCTCGCGGCCTGCCAGGAGGATGTCGCCGGGCTGCTGCTCTTCCACTCGCACGACGAGCCTGCGCTGACCGGCTTCCAGTCCGGGGTCTACTACGCCGACGGCACGTCGAAGACCAGCCTGGAGCCCGTGCGCGAGGCGATTCAGAGCGCGCGGTGCTGAGTACGATGTGGGCGTGAGCGCGGAGCCCCAGAGCGGCCAGTACGTCGCCTACACCTTCCACAAGGTCGACCCGGCCTGGCGGCGGCTGCCGGTCGAGGAGCGGTCGGCGATGAAGGACGCGTTCGCGGACGTGGTCGAGAGCTGGAGTGAGCGTTTCGAGCACCTGCGCGTCTACTCGACCGCCGGGATCCGGCCCGATTGCGACTTCTTCCTCTGGAAGATCACCGAGCGGTACGCCGACCTCGGCGAGCTCGGCGCGGCCTTGAACGCGACGCCGCTCGCCGGCTGGCTCGAGACGCCGTACTCGTACCTCGCCACCACGAAGGCCTCGCCGTACACGCAGGCTCGACGACCGCGCAAGATCATCCCCAAGGGCTCCCCGTACCTCGTCGTCTATCCGTTCGTGAAGATCCGGCCGTGGTATGCGCTCCCGCTGGAGGACCGGCAGCGGGCGATGGACGAGCACATCCGGGTCGGCCGCGAATTCGAGACGATCCACAACCACACGACGTACTCGTTCGGGATCGACGACCAGGAGTTCATGACCGCGTTCGAGTGCGACGAGCCGTCCGACTTCATGCACCTGATGCTGACGCTGCGCGAGAGCGAAGCGTCGGCGTACACCGAGCGCGACACGCCGATCTTCGTCGGCGAAGGCACGACGATCCGCTCAGCGCTCGACGTGCTCGACGGCGCGTCCGCGAGCGTGCGCGCCTAGTGGCGCGGCTCGCGCCGCTGCTGCTCGCCGCGCTCGTGCTGGCTGCCTGCGGCGGCGGCAAGGAGGAGTCGTCGCCGGCCGAGACGCCCGCGAGCGGCGGCGTCCGCGAGCTCACGAACGTGCTGGAGCTCAGAGCGGCCTTCGAGGCCGACAGCGGCAAGACCCGCCTGCTCGTTCTCTTCTCACCCACCTGAGGCACGTGCCTCGCCGGCGCCCGTTGGGTGCGGGAGAACCTCCTCGACACGGAGCCGTCGAAGGAGCTGCGCGTCTACGCCGTCTGGCTCAACCAGCGCTCGACCGACGCGCGCGACGAGATCGACGAGTCGATCCTCGCCGACCCGCGCGTGACGCAGTTCTGGGACGGCGAAGGCATCACGGGCACGTACTTCGCGGAGTCCGATCTCGGCGGCCTCGGCTTCTCCGGCTTCGTCTACGACGTCTACTACGTCTTCGGTCCCGACGCGACCTGGGCCGACGCGCCGGCACCGCTGGCCGGCTCCGGCGGCCCCGTGCTGTACGAGGGCGACGCACTCCTCGCCGCGCTTCGCGCTCAGCTGAGACTCCGGCAGCTCTAGTCTGGTAGGCGGCCGACCCTTTGGGGTCTTCGCGCGATCGCGCGCGGATGCTCATCCTGCGCTAGAGTAGGTGTTCTCGCGCCAGACGCGATAGGCGCAGGCGCCGAGCACGAGGAAGAACGCGAGCGCGTCGCGGCCGGAGGCGCCGAGGCCGATGAACGCGCCGATGTCGACGACGGCGAGCACGATCGCCGCGTAGAAGACGTTCCGGCTCCGGTCCGACCACACCTCGATGTCGCTCCGCTTCTCGCGCCAGAGCAGGAAGAGGAAGAACGCGATCGCCAGGAAGAACGCGATCCGGAGCAGGCCGCCGACGGTGTCGAGCACGGACTGGAGTGACAGCGCCACGACGACGCCCGCGATCAGCGCGATGATCAGGAACCCGCGCAGGGTCGCGTTCATGTCGGTGAAGAAGCGCTTCACGATCCTCCGGTCATGAAAGCACGCACGGCGAGCGCCGCGGCGACGAGAGAGGTGCCTGCGAACCAGAGCAGGCGCTTCGGTCCCTGCGCCGGCGCGTACAGCCACGGGGCGAGAATCGCGGCGAGCGAGAGCGAGCCGTAGACGTAGTGGAGCTCGTCGGCGGCGCGGCGGTCGTCGGAGAGGAGCAGCAGCCCGAGCCCGACCTGCGCGACGAGCAGCGTCTGGGCGAGCGCCAGGAGATGTGCCAGCAGCCGTCCTCTGCCACGCCGGCGCCAGTAGACGAATCCGCCCACGAAGGCTGACAACGCCGGCACGCCGACCACGAGGAACGCGAGGATCTCGTGGGCGGCGAGCATCGCGGAGACCCTAGCGAGAGGAGATCACGTGGTCGAGGAAGGCAAGCCGGCACCGGACTTCGAGCTGACGAGCGACTGCAGGCGAGACGGTCAAGCTCTCCGAGCTGCGCGGCAAGCCGGTCGTTCTCTACTTCTATCCCAAGGACGACACGCCCGGCTGCACGGCGCAGGCGTGCGGGATCCGCGACGCCTGGGGCGAGTTCGAGTCGCGCGGCGCGGTCGTACTCGGCGTCAGTCCCGACGACGAGAGCTCGCACGTCAAGTTCAAGGAGAAGTACGAGCTGCCGTTCACCCTCCTCGCCGACACGGACCACTCGACGGCCGAGGACTACGGCGTCTGGGTCGAGAAGAACTACGGCGGCAACACGTACATGGGTGTCGAGCGCTCGACCTTCGTCATCGACGCCGACGGCAACATCGCCAAGGAGCTGCGACGGGTGAAGCCGGACAGCCACGCCGACGACGTGCTCGCCGCCCTGCCCTCCTGACCGCGCTTCCTCCCCGGCTGGTCGCGGCGATCGAAGAGCTGGTCGCGCGCGCGGGCGGCGCGGTGGCGCCGGAGGTGGAGCGGCTGTCGGCGGCCTACCGGGGCGACGCGCCGGCACGAGCTGCACGATCGCGCGCGCAGGTCGCCGCCTACCTGGCCTACCGCGCTCCGGCGACGTACGCGGCGGCCGCAGCCGTCTTCGCAGCAGGTGGCGCGGCAGCGGCCCGACTGGCGGCCGAGCTCGCTCCTCGACGTCGGCGCCGGGCCGGGCGTGGCGACCTGGGCGGCGCTCGAGGCCTGGCCGTCGCTCGAGGATCTGACGCTCGTCGAAGTCGAGCCGGAGATGGTCGCCGCGGGCCGCGAGCTCCTGCCGGAGGCTCGCTGGGTGGAAGGGGACGTCTCCGTCGCGCGCGGCCCTGCCGACCTCGTCGTCGCGAGCTACGTGCTCGGCGAGCTCGCGCAACCGGAGGTCGGCCGGCTCTGGGAGCAGGCAGCGGACACGATCGCCTTCATCGAGCCGGGAACGCCTGCCGGCTACCGGCGGATCCTCGATGCGCGGGCGGCGGTGCTCGAGGCCGGCGGCTTCACGATCGCGCCCTGCCCGCACGACCTGCCGTGCCCGCTGCCGCCGGACGACTGGTGCCACTTCGCCGTCAGGCTCCCCCGCTCGAAGCTCCATCGGCGGGCGAAGGGCGTCGAGCTCGGCTACGAGGACGAGAAGTTCTCCTACGCCGCGCTCAGCCGCGAGCAGGTCGCAAAGGCGGAAGCGCGGATCATCCGGCAGCCGCAAGTGCGCTCGGGTCACGTCAACCTCGTCACCTGCGAGCCCGACGGCATCCGCAACCGGACCGTGAGCCGCAAGGAAGGGCGCGCTGCTACAAGAAAGCGAGAGGCGCCGCCTGGGGCGACGCCTTGGAGCATGCGGATGAGAGGACTTGAACCTCCACGCCCCGAAGGGCACACGGACCTGAACCGTGCGCGTCTACCAATTCCGCCACATCCGCGCGGACGCACAGTCTAGCCGCACGTCCTGGAGTCCTCGATCGGAGCGCGCGGCTCGTCTCGACGCGCAGCCGTGACGGTCGAGCGTCGCGTTCGCGTCGCCGTTGCCCCGACGACGACGCCAGCAGCCGTCTCGCTGGGCGAACGTTCGTCCCGTCGCCTCGAGATTCTCGGTCCGTGCCGCTCAGGAGCGTGCCGGATCGGAGCGGCGCGCGCCCTGATCGACCGACCAGACGACCCGTTCGCCGCTGACGCGGACATGTCGCTCCCGGCTCGCCATCGACGTCGATCGAGGCGTCGAGCCGAACCGTCCGGCGCGATCGGCGCTCGCCGCCGCCGCCGAGCAGGCGTTCTGCCCACGAGCTTGCCGGCCCGGGTGCAGGATCATCTAGCCGTTGCTGAAGCCGGTCGAGGCGCTGCCGAAGTTGGGCTGAGCAGCCACGACCTCCCAGTTCGGTCCGAGGCACGGGCGAACGTCGCAGGGGAGCGTCACGCGCGCAGGGTCGTGGCTTCGACCCGGGCTGTAGACGGAGAGCGGCGTCGACGCTGCCCGTTGCGCGGTGGCGTCCTGCTTCGCGGGCGCGGCACGGCCCGCCAGTACGGCCCTAGCATCCGAGCCTAAGTAGGGCGGGGCGGCTCTGCGTGATCCGCAGTCGCGCTCGCTCCGAGCGAGTGCGAGCAGTGTCCACGTGACGGCGGTTCAGTGCATCCGCGCGCCGGCCGGAGCACGGCGCGCGAAGGCACGGCGCGAAGCTTCGGGGCCGGGCGCTCGACGAATGGCGCCGACCACCGAGGCACAGGGAGCGGAGCTCGTCGTGATCCGTGAGCACGACGCACCCGGAGTGCCGCAGAGCCAGCCTTTCGGAGGTGCCTGGCAACGCGGGCGCGGCAAGGGCAACTGCGATCGCCAAGCAGGCCGCGAGCGTCACGGACCACGTGCCGCTCATGCAATCGCACCCGCCGTCGGGTTCCAAGCGCCATAACACCGCCTTAAGACGTCTCACCTACCATGACCGTCGTGCGCCGTGGGCTCGCAATCGCACTGCTGGGCCTCGCTCGCACTCGCGACCGGATCGGCACGCGCCGAGCGGCCCACGCCTCAGGGTGAGTTGGTCGAAGTCGTCGATCGGGCTGAGCCAGAAGCCGCTCGGGACGACCCGCTGGCTCGCCGGGCGCGACCTCCAGACCCGCACGATGGTCGCCGCGCAGACGAGCGTCGCGCGGAGAGTCGAGTCTGCGATCCCCGGCTCTCAGATCCGCTGGCGCTACCGGCTCGTCGCGAACGGCATGGCCGTCGTCGTGCCTCGCTCCCAGCTCGGTCGGCTCGCGGCGCTTGCCGGGCGTCGACCGGATCTACCCCAGCGTCCGCTACCGGCCGCAGCTCGACCGCGGAGCGCAGCAGATCGGCGCGCCGGCGCTCTGGGGACCAGGGCTCGAGAACGCCGGCCAGGGAATGAAGATCGCGATCATCGACGAGGGGATCGACCAGACGCATCCGTTCTTCTCGCCCGCCGGCTACACCATGCCGACCGGCTACCCGAAGGGGCAGGCCGCCTACACGACCGCGAAGGTGATCGTCGCGCGCGCCTTCCCGCCGGCGCGCCCGACGTGGAAACACGCCTCGAAGCCGTTCGACCCCGAGCACTCCTCGCACGGAACGCACGTCGCCGGAATCGCCGCCGGCAACGCCAACACACCCGCAGAGGGGATCCGCATCTCCGGGGTCGCGCCGCGTGCCTACCTCGGCAACTACAAGGCGCTGACGATCCCGACCGACTGCGGGCGTCGGTCTCGACGGGAACTCGCCGGAGCTCGTCGCCGCGATCGAGGCGGCGGTCGCGGACGGCATGGACGTGATCAACATGTCGCTCGGCGAGCCCGAGATCGAGCCGTCGCGAGACATCGTCGTCCGCGCGCTCGCCGCGGCGGCCAAGGCAGGCGTCGTCTCCGTGGTCGCAGCCGGGAACGACTTTGCCGACTTCGGACGCGGCTCGGTCGGCTCGCCCGGCGCAGCACCCGACGCGATCACGGTCGGCGCCGTCACCACCAGCCGCAGTGGCGCCGACGACGTCGCCGCCTCCTTCTCCTCGAGCGGGCCGACACCACTCTCCCTGCGCCTGAAGCCCGAGGTGAGTGCACCGGGCGTCGCGATCCTCTCGAGCATCCCGGGCGGCGGCTACTCAGCGTCCTCGGGCACGAGCATGGCCGCCCCCCACGTCGCGGGCGCCGTCGCGCTCCTGCTCCAGCGGCACCCGACCTGGACGCCCGCGCAGGTCAAGTCGGCGCTCGCCCTCACCGGTGACGCGGCGTTCGCCGACGAGCGCAAGAGCACGGAGCTGACGACCGTCCGCGCCGGCGGCGGCGTCGTCAACCTCGCCCGCGCCGACAACCCGCTCTTCTTCGCCTCGCCGGTCGCGCTGTCGTTCGGCCTCGTCGGTGCGACGACGACGGTGACCCGGCAGGTCGAGCTGACTGATGCAGGCGGTGGCGGTGGCGAGCCCTGGACGGTCACGCTCGCACAGCAGAGCTCGCTGGCCTCGGCGGCGATCACTCATCCCCCGACCGTGACCGTGCCCGGGCAGCTGCCGGTGACGGTGACGACCGCACGGGCCGCGGACGCGGAGCTCACCGGCTACATCGTGCTCACGCGCGGGTCGGAGAGGCGCCGGATCCCGTACTGGCTCCGCACCGGAGCTCCGAAGCTCGCGAACGCGAGAACGACTCCGCTCCGCCGCGCGGGGGTCTACTCGTCGACGACGAGGGGCGGCTCGAGCCGCGTCACCCGATATTTCTATCCCGAGCGGCCGACGGGGTTCGGCTTCGCGGCCGAGCTGCCCGGCCCGGAGCGCGTCTTCCGGGTCAGGCTCGGCCGGGCCGGCGCTCAACTTCGGCGTCGTGATCACGAGCCATGCGTCGGGCGTCGACGTCGAGCCGCGAATCGTCCTCGCCGGCGACGAGCGGCGACTGACCGGATACGCGGCGCTGCCGTACAACCTCAATCCGTACCTGCGGGGCTACGGCGACCCCGTGCCCGCTGCGGGTGTGATCCTGCCGGCGGCCGGCGCATACGACGTGGTGTTCGACAGCCCGTCCGCCGCACGAAGCGGCAAGTTCGCGTTCCGCTACTGGATCAACGACTCGGCGCCGCCCTCGGCGGCGCTGCGGACGCAACGGGTCGCACTGGGCAAGCCGCTGGTCGTGGCGATGAGTGACCGCGGCGCCGGCCTCGACCTCTCGTCGCTCGTGATCCGGGTCGACGGCGCCGAGCGCAGTGGCGCCCGCTTCGCGTCAGGGCGGCTGCTGATCCCGACGGCCGGCCTCCGCAAGGGCAGGCATGCGCTGCGGCTGCAGATCTCCGACTACCAGGAGACGCGGAACATGGAGAACGTCGGCGCGATCCTGCCGAACACGCGCATCCTCTCGACGACCTTCGTCGTCGCCTAGCTCGAACAGCTAGTTCCTGGCGCGCCGCTCGCGGTGCGTAGACCGGTGGAACAGTACGGAGGTACGGGCCGCCGGTTGGAGCGCCGCGAGCGGCGCGAGGCTGCGCCGGAGGCCGGCTCCGCCGGCCGGGAGGCGCAGCCGGCCAGGGGCTAGCTGCGGCGGTCCTTTTCCTCGATGGTTGGAAGCTCGGCGAGGTCGCGCTGGACGCTCTCCGCGAACTCCTCCTCCTCGGAGCGGATCAGCTTCAGGCTCGCCTTCCGCTTGCGGCGGTCGCGCGCCTTGCGTGCGTCGGCGCCGGCGAGGCGGGCGAGGCGCGGCCACTCCGCGCCGATCACGACCGCGACGGCGAGTGCCAGCAGCACGACCCAGGGCCAACTCACAGTCGAAGTGTACCCCTCGAAATCGTGAGCTAGAGGGACTTTGTGGCCGCTAACGCTGCCGACAGCTGCACCAGCTCGAAGCGGTCGACGTCGACGAGCCCGTGATCGGTGATCTTCAGGCTCGGGAATCACCGAGAGCGCGAGGAACGCAAGCGACTGGAACGGCGACTCGACCTGTGAGCCGAGCGCATGCACGGCCGCAACCGTGGCCTCGCTCGCCTCGATCACGTCGGCGAGTGGCCGGTCCGAGAGGAGGCCGGCGATCGGCAGTGGCAGCGCGGCCGTCACCGAGCCGTCGTCGACGACGACGAGCCCGCCGCCCAGTTCCACCAGTCGGTCCACCGCCTTGGCCATGTCGTCGTCGTCCACGCCCACGACGACGAGGTTGTGGGCGTCGTGCGAGAACGTGGACGCGAACGCGCCGCGTTGGAGGCCGAAACCGCGGACGAAGCCGAGACCGATCCGGCCGGTGCCGAGGTGGCGCTCGATCACCGCGATCTTCGCGAGGTCCCGGTCGGGGTCGGCAAGCGCGAGGCCCTCCTCGGCCGGCAGCTCCTCGACCAGCGCCTCGGTCACGATCTGGCCGGGGACGAGCCCGATCACACGCGCCTGTCCTCCCTCCCACCCGACCAGGAAGTCGCTCGGCGCCACCGGCTGAACGCGGACGCTCTGCGTCACCCACTCGGGCACAACGGTCGGCGGGATCTCGCCGACCGCGCGCCCGCGCTTGAGCACGATCTCGGGGACGAAGCTTTCGAGGTCCGGGAGCAGCAGCAGGTCGGCCTGGTATCCGGGAGCAATCGCACCGAGCGTGTCGAGCCCGTGCCAGAGCGCCCCGTGGTGCGAGGCCAGCACGAGTGCGTCCTTCGGCTCGATGCCGAGCGCGACCGCATCGCGGACGATCGCGTTGACGTGGCCGTCCTCGGCGATGTGGTCGGGCTCGCGGTCGTCGGTGCAGAACGCCATCCGCGACGGCCCGAACTCCTTGACGAGAGGTGCGAGCGCGCGCAGGTTCCGAGCGGCCGAGGCTTCGCGAATCAGGAGCCACATCCCGGCGCGCAGCCGTTCGCGGCCCTCCTCGGCCGTGAACGCCTCGTGGTCGGAGCGGATGCCCGCCGCCGCATACGCCTGCAGCGCGTGGCCGAGCACGCCGGGTGCATGCCCGTCGACGTGATGGTCTCCCGCGACCGCGAGCTTCGCCAGCTCGCTCTCGTCGCCCGCGATGACGCCGGGGAAGTTCATCATCTCGGCGAGCCCGATCACCCGCGTGCGCCGGAGCAGGCCCTCGAGATCACCGGGCGTGAAGGGGCGGCGCGGCGACTCGAAGCGCGAGGCGGGCACGCAGGAGGAAGCGGTGAAGAAGACGTCGAGCGGCAGGCCTTCGCAGACGTCGACGAGCCAGTGGACGCCGTCGGTCCCGAGCACGTTCGCGATCTCGTGCGGGTCGGCGACGACCGTGGTCGTCCCGAGTGGGAGCACCAGGCGCGCGAACTCCGACGGCAGCAGCTTCGACGTCTCCAGGTGCATGTGTGCGTCGACGAAGCCCGGGACGACATAGGCGCCGTCGGCGTCCAGCATCTCGGCGCCTTCGTAGGAGCCGAGACCGGCGATCGTGCCGTCGCAGATGGCGATGTCGACGTCGAGCCACTCACGCGTGAAGACGGAGAGCACGTGCCCGCCCCGGACGACGAGGTCGGCTGGCTCGTCGCCGCGGGCGACCGCCAGGCGGCGAGCCAAATCACCCGTCTGTGGCATCAGATTTGCCTGCTCGCGTCGATATCCCAAGTATGCGCATGAACGCCGAGCTGCTGGTGGGGTACGCCGTGCTCTGGGTCGTCCTGCTCAAGACGCTGCTCTCCCGCGCGCGGGTGATCCCGGCCGAATGCCGGAATTGCGGACAGCTGTTCGAGCGGCGCGAGCTGGGCGGCACGATCTGCACCTGCAACCGCTAGCCCACGGGCGCCGACCCCACGCGGACGAGATTCCCGCTCCGGTCGACGAGCGCGAACTCGCGCATCCCGTAGTCCGTGCTCCTGGGCTGTTCGAGGCGACTGCCCGTCGCCGGATCCGGCTCGACGACCGCACGCCACTGCTCGTAGACCTCGTCCGCGTCGTCGACGTAGAGGTAACAGCTCGCGATCGTCGACAGCGGGTCGATCTCGGGCATCCCGAAGAAGTGCAGCCAGATCTCGCCTCGCGCGATGATCAGGTAGTTCCACTCCTCGGGCGACGCAGCGCCGCGGTTCTCGAACCCGAGCCGCTCGTAGAACGCGAGCGTCTCGCGCAGGTCGCGGCTCGGGAGAATGGGGACTGCCCCCTCGGCCATCAGCCCGCGTACACCTTCATCGGCAGGCGCGAGAGCGGCTCGCCGCCGTCGTCGGTGACGAGCCACGTGTCCTGCATGTAGAGGCACGCCTTGCCGTCGGCAGCGATCGCATGCGGGTGCATCGAGAGCACCATCGCCGAGCGAAGCACCGTCTCCATCCCCTCGCCGACGCGCGGGTGCTCGATCATCGTCATCCCGATCGAGTGCCCGGTGACGTGACCGAGGTGAAAGCCGCGGTCGGTGAAGCCCTTCGACACGGCACGATGGACGTCGTGCGCGGTCGCGCCGTCGCGCATCGCCTCCCGCGCGGCAGCGTGGTACTCCTCGTAGGCCTCGAGCATCGGCTCGACCTCGGCCGGCGTCTTCCCGATCGCCCGCGAGACCTCCACCCAGTGCATCCCCGGCCCCGCGACCTCGAGCGAGGGCAGGACGAACTCACCGAGCGTCGTCTCCTTCTTCGCGATCCCGAACTCGGGGCCGATCAGGACCATGTTCATCGTCAGCCGGCCGCACCCGCGCTCGACGAAGAGCTCCTCGGCGGGGGCCATCGCCTCCGCGGCCGTCTTCCCCGGCTCGTAGGCGGCGAGAAACGCCTCGAAGCCGTCCTCGTTGATGCGGACGCTCTCGCGCACGGACTCGAGCTCGGCCTCGCTCTTCACCGCCCGGGCGAGATCGAACTCGGCGTCGAAGGGGACGAGGTTGAGGCCTTCGAGGGCACGGAAGTCGCGCACGGTCATGATGTAGTCGAGGCCGTAGACGCCGATCCGCTTCCAGCCGCGGTCGCGCGCCGTGGCGGCGATGTGCTCCCCCGGCCGGTCGTGGAACACCTGCTCGAGCTGCGCCGTCCCGTGCTCGCCGACGTACCGCGCCTCGGTCGGGAAGACGATCTGGGGCTCGCCGTCCGCCGGCACGACCACGTAGGCGTAGCGGTGCACGATCTGGAAGCCGGAGAGGTACGTGACCGAGCCCTCGAAGCCGCTGTACTCGCTGCCGGAGACGATCAGCGCGTCGAGGTCGTGCTCCGCCATCGCGGCGCGGACGTTGGCATACCTACGGGTCAACTCTGCGTCCACGAGGCTTCAACTCCTTTGATCAGGGCCACGATGGCCTCGTTGAGCGGGGTCGGGACGCCGTGCTCGCGCCCGAAGCGGACGATGCCGCCGTTGAGATAATCGACCTCGGTCAGGCGGCGCGCCTCCACGTCCTGCAGCATCGACGCCTTGTGGCCGTAGGCGACCTCCGGTTTCGCGGCGTGGTCGATCAGCTCCTCGGGGTCGGCATCGAGGACGATTCCCTGCGCGGCCGCGACGGCCTTGCCTTCGTCGACGAGGCCGGTGACGAGCCGCCGCAGGTCCGGGCGCTCGCAGACGCGGCCGTGCGTGAGGCCGGTGAGGGCGCCGATCGGATTGGTGGACGCGTTGAAGATCACCTTGCGCCACTGGGCTCCGCGTGCGTCGTCGACCGCCGCCGCGGGCATGCCGCCACGCGTGCAGGCGTCCGCGAGCCGCGCGATCTCCTCCGCGCTCGCCGGGCTCGGCTCGAAGGGACCGAACGTCGTGTCGCCCTTCACGTCCCACTGCACGACTCCGGGCTCGAGGATCTTCCCCGCAGGAAACGTGGTGCCGCGAATGACTCGCGCGACGTGCGGCGCGATCGTCTCCTCGTTGCCGACGCCGTTCTGAACGGACGCGACGGCGCCGTCCGCGAACGCCGGCGCGGTCGCGGCGATCGCAGCCTCGGTGTGCATCGCCTTCGTCGCCACGATCCCGAAGTCGCACGCGGGCAGCTCCGCCGCGTCGCTCGTCGCGCGGATGCCGGTCGCATGCACCTCCCCCGCTCCCGTCAGACGCAGCCCGCGCTCGTTGATCGCGTCGACGTGATCGCGCGCGAGGTCGTACGCCCACACCTCGACGTCGTCGAGCGACGCCAGGTTCGCGGCGAAGAGAGAGCCGACGGCGCCGCACCCGACGATGCAGATCCTCATGCCGTCCGCCTCCTCGGCAGGCGCAGCTCGCGGCCGCCGGTGATCCCGGACGGCCGCAGGATCAGCATCAGCGCCATCAGCCCACCCAGGATCACGAGCCGCGATCCCTCGGGCAGGTCGAGCGTGAAGCCGAGGCTGATCCCGTCCTCGGCGTTGCCGAGCAGCGAGTCGAGGCCGCTGACGGCGAGCGCGCCGATCACGGCCCCCCAGAGGCTCGTGACGCCGCCCGACGACGAGCATCGCCAGCGTCAGGAAGGTCAGCTCGAGATAGACCTGCTCGGTGGTGATCGAGCCGAGCATGTGCACGAGCAGTCCGCCCGCGAAGCCGCAGAGAGCGCCCGAGAGCGTGAACGCCCACAGGCGCTGCCGGTGGACGCTGACGCCGACCGCCTGCGCGGCGGCGGGATCCTCACGCGTCGCGCGGGCCTTGCGGCCGAGCGGGCTCCGCTGGTACGCGAACGCTGCCGCGATCACGACCAGCGCGCCGATGGTCGCCTGCAGTGGGCCGGTCGTCTCCGGCACCAGCGAGAGCGTCGTCGCGCCGGGGCCGATCCTCGTCCACTCGCGCAGGAGGTTGTGCGTGATCTCGAGCACCGCGAAGGTGGCGATGCCGGCGGCGAGGCCGGAGAGCCGCATCAACGGCAGCCCGACGAGGAACGCGAAGCCGCCGCCGACCGCCGCAGCGAGCGCGAGCGAAGCGACGTTGCCGATCGTGTGGTCGCGGAGGATCGGGAAGAGGTCGGGCAGGACGCCGGTCTTCGACTCGAGCGGCACGGTCAAGACGCCCGCCGCGAAGGCGCCGAGCGCGACGAAGCTGATCTGACCGAACGAGAGCACGCCCGAGCTGCCGACGAAGACGTAGATCGCGACCACGATCGCCACCGCGACGAGGGCGTTCAGGAAATGGATCTCGTTCGAGCGCGAGACGAACGTCGAGCCGATCCCGACGGCGACACGAGCAGCAGCCGGGCCGAGGAGCGCGAGCCAGGTGTCCAGCAGCCTTCTCATACGCGGTCGACCACCGCGGCGCGGCCCCGGGCGAAGAGGCCGGCCGGGCGCAGGAGCAGGACGAGGATCACGAGCGCGAAGACGGCGGACGGGAGGAAGACGGTCTTGTCGGTCGGCAGCGCGCCGTTGATCACCCCGGTGGCGAAGCCGATCGCGAAGCCGCCGAGCGTCGCCGTCCAGAGGCGGTCGATCCCGCCGACGACGACGCCGACGAGCACGACGATCGTCTCCTTGAGCGCGAAGTCGGGCGAGACGAGCGGGAACTGGACGGTCAGGATCACGGCGACGGTGGCGGCGAGCACGCCGGAGAGGAGGACGGCGACGCCGATGACGCGGTCGGCCTTGACGCCGAGCAGCCGCGCCGTGCGGAAGTCGGTCGACGCGGCGCGCATCTGCAGCCCGATCGTCGTCTTCGCCAGCAGCAGCGCCAGCAGCGCCAGCGTCACGATCGCGACGGCGATCGCGAGGATCGTCACCTTGCGGACGTCGACGCCGCCGATGCTGACCGCCTGGTTCAGCGGCGCGAGCGAGACCGCGGGCTCGCCGATCGTGCCGTCGCGGATGTCGAGGATCAGCGCGACCGCCTGCAGCAGGAACGCGATCGCGAAGGTCGTCACGAGCATCACGGCCGGCGACTGCGTCCGCAGCGGCCGGAAGACGGTGCGCTCCATCGCGAACGAGAGCGCGATCACGACCGCGAAGCAGGCCAGGACACTCCCGGCCACGGGCCAGTCGGACGTGAACGCGAGCGTGTACGCGCCGGCCATGATCAGCTGCCCGTAGGCGAAGTTGACGAGCCGGAGGACGCCGAAGACGAGCCCGATCCCGACCGCCATCAGCGCGTAGACGGCGCCGAGGCCGACGGCGTCGACCAGGGTCTGGGCGTCTACCGCGGCGACGATCATGCGAGGTACGCCTGGATCATCTTGTCGGTGTCGTCGGCGTCGGCCGGCGTCAGCGTCATCCGCAGCTCGCCGTTCGCGAGCACGTAGGTCCGGTCGGCCAGCGCGACCGTCCGCTGCGCGCGCTGCTCGACGAGCAGCACGGTGACTCCCTGCTCGCGGATCGCCGTGAGGGCGGCGAAGACGGCGTCGACGACGGTCGGAGCGAGCCCGAGCGACGGCTCGTCGAGCAGCAGCACGTCGGGGGCCGCGACGAGGGCGCGGCCGATCGCGAGCTGCTGCTGCTGACCGCCCGAGAGCGCACCCGCCTGCCGGTCGCGGAAGTCCGCCAGCATCGGGAAGAGCTCGTAGGCGCCGGCGAGTGGATTCGCCGGACCCGTTCTTCCGCCGCGCCGAGAGCCCGAGGCGCAGGTTCTCCTCGACCGAGAGCTCGCCGAAGATCCGCCGCCCCTCGGGGACGAGCGCGACGCCTGCGCGAGCGATCGCCTCGGGAGCCCGGCCGCGCAGCGAGCGGCCGTCGAGCCGAACGTCTCCCGCCGCCGCCGGAACGACGCCCATGATCGCGTGCAGCGTCGTCGACTTCCCGGCGCCGTTCGGTCCGATCAGGCCCACGAGCTCGCCGCGCTGCAGCTCGAGGCTCAGTCCGCGGACCGCCGGCACGCTGCCGTAGCGGACGTCGAGCGCGTCCAGCTCGAGCACCGGCGCGCGTCATTCGGCCACCGCGCTCTCGCCGAGATAGGCCGAGGCGACGTCGAGGTTGCCGCGGATCTCCGCCGGGGTGCCCTGTGCGAGCGTCCGGCCCTGGTCGAGCACCTGGATCCGGTCGCACACCTCCATCACGAGCGCCATGTTGTGGTCGATCAGGAGCACGCCGGCGTCGAAGTCTTCACGGATCGCCACGACGAACTCGGCAAACTCCTTCACCTCTGACTCGGGCAGCCCCGCGCCAGGCTCGTCGAGCATGACGAAGGCCGGCTCCGTCGCCAACGCCCGCGCGACGCCGAGGAGCCGCTCGTGCCCGTGAGACAGCTCTCCGGCCACGGCGAATTCGTCCAGACCCAACCGGAGCATCAACTCGGTCGCGAGGACGCGAGCCTTCGCCCGGGTTGCTCCCGCGCCGAGCGCGGACACCTCGATGTTCTCGCGAACGGTCAGGGTGCGGAACGAGCGGCTGTGCTGAAACGTGCGTGCGATCCCCGATCGTCGCGCGCCGGTGCGGGCTCCAGCCGGTCACGTCCCGCTCGTCGAGCTCGACGGCGCCTGCGGTCGGCACGTCGAAGCCGCTCATGACGTTGACGAGCGTCGACTTGCCGGCGCCGTTCGGCCCGATCAGGCCCACGACCTCGTGCCGGTGCAGCTCCAGCGTGACGTCGTCGAGCGCGCGAACGCCCGTGAAGGACCGTGAGACGGAGGAGGCCCGGAGCGTTTCCCCGGGCCTCCTCGGCGATGCAGGTGCGACTGCCTCCGCCAAGACCTAGATCTTCGGGACGACCTTGGCGGTCACGGCGCCGACGTAGCGCGCCTTGTTGTTGTGGATCTTGATCACGCGGTACTGGCGCCCGAAGACGCTGTGGAACTGCGGCGAGAAGCTGACGAGCCCGGAGAGGGTCGGCACCTTCTTGAACTTCTCCATCGTCGCCGCCAGCGTGGCGCCGTTCGTCGAGCCGCCCGACCGCCTGATCGCGGTCACGACGCCGTCGATCGCCGCCGAGCCGGTCACGAAGCCGCCGGTGAACGCCTTCAGCTGCTTCGCGAGCGCCCGCACGGCCTTGTTCGGGTCGTCGCCGAACGCCGACGCGTACGTGACGGCGTAGTAGTCCGTCACCTGCGGGTTCTTCGTCAGCCAGTACGTGCCGTCGCCGGCCCACGAGTTCAGGATCGGCGTCTTGTTGCCGAGCGAGCGCAGGCCCGAGACGAGCGCCGGCAGCTCGCCGAACGCCGTCGCGGTGACGATCACGTCCGCCTTGCTGCCGCCGTTCAGCCGGCTGACCGCGGTGTTGACGTTGTTCGCCCCGGTCGCGTAGCTCTCACGGCCGGCGATCTTGCCGCCGAGCTGCGTGAAGCGCTTGTCGAATGCCTGGACGACGTTCTTGAAGTAGACGAGCAGCGTGTTCGTGGCGAGCTTGGCGGTCCGCCAGCCCTTGCGGTACGCGTACTCGGCCATCGCGGAGCCCTCGTCCTGGGCGACGTTGCCGAAGCTGAACGCGAGCTTGCCGGCCGTCCCGAACCGCTTCGGGCCCATCTGGTCGGTGCCGATGCACGGCGCGATCGTCAGCTTGCCGGCCTTGAGCGACTCCTGCACGACCGGGGTCGCGAAGTCGACGTCGCACGTCGTGAAGATGACGTTCGCGCCCTTCCCGAGCAGGCTCGCCGCGCACGACTTCGCCTTGGCCGGGTTGTTGTTGTTCGTGTCGCAGGTGTCGATCCTCAACGGCCGTCCTGCCGACGCCGCCCTTCGCGTTCAGCTGCGCGACCCGGACCTTCGCCGCTGCCAGCGCAGGCCCGTCGAACGGCGCCATGTTGCCCTTGCTGTCGAACGCCCAGCCGATCACGATCGGCGCCTGCGCGTTCGTCTGCGAGCCGCCGAGCCCGGTACCGACGGTCGCTGTCGCGAGCGCCAGTACCGCGAGCAGCGCCCCGAAGGCGCCCCATCTCTTCCGTGCCGTCATTCCTGCCTCCCTTTGGATTCCCGGTTCAAAAGCCACGACTCCTCCTTCGCCTTGATCAGGCGGTACAGCGTCTGGTGCAGCGGCACGGGCACGCCGAGCCGCTCGGCCTCGCGTACGAGCGAGCCGGTGATCAGGTCGATCTCCGTCGGGCGCCTGGCCTCGACGTCCTCGAGCATCGACGGGTAGTGCGCGCTGCCCCGCTTCGTCGCGAGCACGTTCATCTCCCACGGGTCCTCGTGCAGCTCGATCCCCGCCGCCGCCGCGACCGCCTTGCCCTCGTCCATGAGCGCGTGCACGAGGTGGCCGAGATCTGTCGGCTGCTCCTCGGCCGCGAAATGGGGGTCGTGGGGCAGCCCGGTCAACGCGGCGACCGCGTTCACGGTCGCGTTGAAGATCAGCTTCGACCACTGCGCGGGCTTGAGGTCGGGGAACGCGCGCGCCTTCAGGCCGGAGCGCTCGATCAGCGCCGCCAGCTCCTCGACGCGGTCGAAGGGGATCCCGTTGTACGGGCCGAGCCACGTCTCGGTGTCGAGGATGTACTCGACGTGCGTGTCGTCGTGGCGGGTGCCGCTCATGAAGGTCACGCCCGAGACGAGCGGCCAGTCCCCGTGCTTGCGGACGATCTGCTCGGCGCCGAGCCCGTTCTGGACCGTGACGACGGTGGCGTCCGGAAAGCGGCCGGCCAGTGAGCGCGCGGCGGCGTCCAGGCCGGTCGCCTTGGTCGCGACGATCGCGACGTCGAGCTCGGGCAGCTCGGCCGGGTCGTCGGTCGCGTGCACCTTGCCGGTGAACTCGGCGCGGCCGGTCACCTCGAGCCCGAACGCTTCGAGCGCGCGGGCGTGCTCGGGTCGGCGGGTCAGCACCCAGACGTCGGCGACGCGGCTCAGATGAGCGGCGAAGAGGCTGCCGATGACGCCGCCGCCGACGACGCAGACCCGTTCGATCACGGTGTTGCGCCCACCGCCTCTCGCTCCGACGCCTTGAAGTGCGGCATCACGGTCGCGGCGAAGAGCTCCTGCGCCTTGATCGCCTGCCAGTGCTCGGCTCCGCCGGCGTTGACGGTGATCGAGATCTCCGTCAGGCCCGCGCAGAGCTCCTTGACGGCCTCGATCCGCTCGATCACGTCGTCGGGCGTGCCCACCCAGACGATGTCACCTTCGATCATCGCGTCATACGGCGTCTCGGCGAGCTTCTCGAGGATGCCGGCCGTGTAGAACCCGTAGCCGGCGGCGTTGAGCTCGTCCGCGGGCGGCGGGTCGTACTCGGTCAGCGGCGACGCGTTCCCCTGGAGGAAGCCGACCATCCACTTCTCCGCCTCGCGCTTCGCGACGTTGCGGTCCTCGTCGATGTAGCAGGCGTGGATCCAGACGATGTCGGGCTCGTTGCCATGCTCGGCGCACTTCGCGCGGTAGAGGTCGAGCTGCTCGGCGAGTGCGGCGTACGGCAGCAACGGCGGCACGACGACCGCCCAGCCGCGCTCGGCCGCGAGCTCGTACGTCCGGTCGGACGTGCCGCCGAGGAAGACGCGGAACTTTCGCTCCGGCCGCGGCACGATGCCCGAGTCACCGATCTGGAAGTGCTTCCCGTCGTAGGAGAAGCGCTCGTTCTCGAGCGCCGTGAAGAGCAGCTCGACCGACTCCTCGTAGCGCTCGCGAGACTCCGGCGTCAGCGGCAGGCCGGCCTTGGGGGGCATCCAGCCATGCCCGCGGCCGACGCCGAACTCGTAGCGGCCGTCGAGGAGGATGTCGGCGACCGCAATCTCGGAGGCCAGCACGACGGGGTTGTGGTACGGCATCGAGTGCAGCAGCGTGCGGAAGTTGATTCGCTTCGTCCTCTGCGCGGCGGCGGCGAAGAGGGCGAGCGGGCTCGCCGAGATCGAGAACTTCGGGAAGAAGAAGTGCTCGATAACCGCGTACGCGTCATAGCCGAGCCGGTCCGCATTCTGGATCTGCTCCAGTACTTCGCCGTAGAGCTGCTCGGCGGATTTCCCAGGCCAGCTCTGGATCTCCGAATAGAGGCTGAACTTCAAGCCCGTCACCCCTTTCCTGACATGTCTGCCGCGTCGGCGCGAGTATCTCGCGGCCGTGTCATGTCAGTCAATCATCCACGCACGACCGCGGTGCACTCGATCTCGATCAGGAGGCCGGGCACCGCGAGACCGGTGATCCCGACGATCGTCTGCGCCGGGTGCTCGGCGCCTCCGGTCACCTCGTCGATGGCGGCGGTGATCCGCTCGTACTCGGTCGGGTGCAGCGTGTAGACGGTGCGGCGCACGACGTCGTCCCACGTCGCGCCGGCAGCACGAAGAGCGATCTCGACGTTCCGCATCGCCGCTTTCGTCTGCTCGCCGAGGTCGTCGCCGCCCACGAGCCCGAACTGCTGGTCGAGAGCGACCTGGCCGGCGATGTAGACGACCTTCGTTCCCGTGGCTATCGCGACGTGGCTGAACCCAGGCGCCGGATGGAGGTCCGGCGGGTTCACGAGCTGACGGTGGTGTGACATCTCAGGCTCCTTTCTCGATCAAGGCGCGGAACTCGGCGTCCGTGACGAGGCGCTTCTTCGCCGCGCCGAGCTCCTTCACGGCCGCCAGCACCTCGGGCCGGCGCTCCTCGGGGAGGTCGAGGCCGAGCTGCTCCGCCTTCAGCCGAATCGAGTCGAGACCGCTCTTCTTGCCGAGCACGATCCCCCGCTCGGCGCCGACGAGGTCGGACGCGTACGGCTCGATCGCGGGCGGATCGTGGAACTGGCTCGCGACCGCCCCGCTCTCGCGCGTGAAGAGATTCTCTCCCGTGATCGGCGTCCACGGTGCGAGCTCGTAGCCGGAACGTCGGCGCACGACGTCAGCCAGCTCGCGGGCCTTGGAGAGGTCGAGCCGCGTCGGGATCCCGTACAGGGCCTCGAGCGCGAGCGCGACCTCGAGCAGGTTCGCGTTGCCGGCCCGCTCTCCCATCCCGTTCACGGTCCCGTGCACCCAGGTCGCGCCCGCCTGAACGGCGGAGACCGCCGCGGCGGTGGCGAGCCCGAAGTCGTCGTGGCCGTGCCAGTGCACCGGCACGTCGAGCCAGTCCACCGCCTGCCCGACGAGATAGGCAGCGCCTTCCGGCGTCGCGACGCCGATCGTGTCGACCACGACCGCTTCCTGCGCGCCCGCCTCGACCGCGGCCTCGTACGCGCGCCGGAAGAACTCGAGGTCGGCGCGGGAGCCGTCGACGCCGAAGAACGCCACCGTGATCCCCTCGCCCGCCGCGAACGAGACCGCCTTGCGGATCCGCCCGAGCATGTCCTCGTGCGAGACGCCGAGCGCTGCCAGCTTCGCGTCGGAGATGGGGCTCTCGACCACGGCGGCGCGCACGCCCGAGTCCGGCAAGCTGCTCCACATCCGCCTGGACGGCGCGCGCGAACCCCCAGATCTCGGCCCGCAGGCCCGCAGCTGCGATCAGCCTGATCGCTTCCGCGTCCTCTTCGGAGACGCGCGCAAAGCCGGCCTCGATCCGGTCGATCCCCGCCTCGTCGAGCGCACGGGCGATCTCGAGCTTGTCCTCCGGCGAGAGGACGACGCCGACCGTCTGCTCGCCGTCCCGCAGGGTCGTGTCGTAGAGGCCGACCGTGTCGTGCGACTGCGGCTCGAGCGCGAGCCGGTTGAGATCGCCCGTCCAGAGCTTGTCGCGGTCGAGCGTCACGGCACCCTCACGATCCCGTCCGGGAACCGGCACAGCCGTTCGGGGCCGCTCTCGGTCACGAGGAAGTTGTCCTCGACGCGAAGGCCTCCGCCTTCGGGCCAGTAGACCCCCGGCTCGATCGCCAGCACCATGCCGGCCTCGACGGTACCGCCGCCGGCCTGGTGCGCATAGGGCGGCTCGTGCGCCCGGGCGCCGACGCCGTGGCAGATCGGATGGCTCGGCTGGCCCGGGTAGCCGGCCTCGGCGAGACCCGCGCGAACGCTGCGGTCGAGCTCGGCGAGGCTCGCGCCCGGCCGCGCGAAGTCGACGGCGGCCTCGTAGACGCTCAGCAGCTGCTGCTCGAGCTCGACGTAACGCGGGTCGAGCTCCCCGGGGACGAGATTCTTGGTGTGGTCGCACCAGTAGCCGTCGGCGACGACCCAGATCTCGAACAGCGTCGGCTCGTGCTCCACGATCGGCCTGCTCCCGGTGGCCGTGAAGGTGCGAATCCCCGGGCCTGACCAGATGAGCGAGAAGCCGTGGGCGAGATCGACGAGGTCCCGGTAGCCGGTGCCGTGGTCGTGCACCCAGCCGTTCCACATCGCCCCGACCTCGCTCTCACGCATCCCGGGCTGGATCAGCGCCTGGACGTGCTCCATCGCGCCGGCCGCGATCTCGTTCGCCAGCCGCATCCGCTCGATCTCCTGCTCGGTCTTGATCGCACGAGCGGCTGCGAGCAGCGGGGTCGCGTCGGCCGCGTCCGGAAACGCGTCGAACCAGGCCTTCGGGAAGCGTCGTGGGCTCGCCCACCATCCGGTCGGCCGCCTGCGTGCCGAGGCTCGCCTCGATCCCGACCCGGTCGTACTCGGACGAGATCTGGCGTGCGAGGTCGAGCGCACGCAGGGTCGGCGGCCGCGGATCCTCCTCGTCGTAGCCGCGGAACAGGCGCACCTCCGGCGTCCAGCTCATCCGCTCGGCGTCGCCCTCCGACGCTTCCAGGCAGATCAGGACGGGGTCGCCCTCGCGCGGGAAGACGACCGCTTCGTAGCCCTTCATCCCCCAGAAGTTCGTCAGGTAGAGGACGTTGTCGGGCGCGCGGACGACGAGCGCGTCGAGCTGCTGCTCGGCCATCAGCGCCCGCACCCGCTCGAGCTTGGCGTCGTCGCGCGGCCAGCTCACCGTGCACTCCGAGCTTGTGTTGAATCAACACAAACACTCCTCAGCTGTCCGCAAAGCCGCTTGGTTGAGCGGGGCGGGCCGAGCTTGTGTTGAATCAACACAAGCCGTCGAGCGGTCACGCCGGCTCCCAGACGACGCGGCCGTCGCGAGTGACGACGCGGCCGATTCCGCCGGCGGGGTAGTGGCCGCAGACGGTGAGGACGTCCTGGTCGACGAGCTCCGGGAGCAGGGCGCGACGCGTCGCCGCGCAATCGGACAGATCCCAGTCCGACACGTACGCGCGATCGGGCTCCGCGAGCAGCATCGGGTTGACCGCGGCATCCGCGATCAGGATCGCGCGTTCGCCCTCCGAGTCGATCCGTAGCCCCATGTGCCCCGGAAAGTGCCCCGGCAGCGGGAAGGCGGTGACCCCCTCGGCGACGGCGGTCTCGCCGCCGATCTCCTCGAACTCCACGGACAGAATCGTCCGTTCGACGTGTGGCCGGTCGCTCGCGCTCGCGAACGCGATCCCGTCACGGTGCGCGAGGTAGCGCGCTCTCCGAAAGAGAATCTGACCCTCACGGTCGGTGTTCCAGCCGACGTGGTCGACGTGCAGGTGCGTGAGAAAGACCACGTCGACGTCCTCGCGCGCCGTGCCGGCGTCGGCGAGCGCGGAGATCAAACCCTCCTCGAACTCGGCGTCCCAGCCCCAGAGGCCTGCCGGGCCGACGCCGGTGTCGACCAGCACGGTGTCGCCGCCCGACCGCAGCAGGTACGAGGTGCACGGAACCCGCCAGCGCGACTCCGCGAAGAGCTCCGGGTAGAGCTCGCGGTAGGGAGCCCAGTCGGTCGTGTCGGGGAAGAGCTCCGCCAGCTCCCCGAGCTCGCCGACCGCGTCGACGAGCGGGACGAGCTCGACGGAGCCGACTACCACCGGACCCGCTCCGGCGGCGGCTCGCCGTGCGCCTCCTCCCAGCCGATCACCGGGTTGCGCAGGACGCCGATCCGCTCGATCTCCGCCTCGATCACGTCCCCCGGCTTCAGGTAGAGCGACGCGGCGTCCTCGGAGAACCCGGCGACGCCGCTGACGGTCCCCGTCGAGAGCACGTCGCCCGCCGAGTAGCCGAGCGCCGAGTAGTGGGAGAGGATCTCGGGGATCGTCACGCTCATCCGGCTCGAGTGCGACGTCTGCCGCGACTCGCCGTTGACGCGCAGCTCCATCGCCAGGTCGTGGGGATCGGGGATCTCGTCGGGCGTCACGATCCACGGCCCGAGCGGGCAGAACGTGTCGATCGCCTTGCAGAAGCTGAACACGCCGGAGCGCATCTCGCGCCGCTGGATGTCGCGCGCGGTGATGTCGTTGAAGATGACGTAGCCGCCGACGTAGTCCATCGCCTCCTCGGGCGGGAACCACTTGCCGGACTTCTTCAGCACGACGGCGAGCTCGAGCTCGTAGTCGAGCTCCTCGGTCAGATGCTCGGGATAGACGATCGGCTCGTCCGGACCGACGATCGCGTCGACGTTCTGGAAGAAGACGATCCAGGGCGCGATCTCGTGCGACCAGCCGACGGTCTTCGACTCCTCCTCGTGCTCGCGGAAGTTGCCGGCCGTGTGGAAGAACTTCTTCGGCACGATCGGCGCGCGCAGCGCCGTCTCGGCCAACGGGACCCGCTCCCCGGTCTCGTCTGCACCGCCCCGCTCGAACCACTCGCGCATCGTCGGGACGTCGAGCACGGCGATCTCCTCGCCGTCGAGCCGACCGACGCGGCCGTCGCCGAAGGTGACGAGCTTCATCCGCAGATCCTCTGCGCCGCGCGGGCGTAGACCTCGGCGATCTGCACCAGCCCGTCGATCTCGAGATTCTCGCCGTACTCCGGGTCGGGGAGGCCGGACGAGGTGCCGTAGTTGACGGTCGCGATCCCGTAGCGGGAGAGCACCGACGCGTCCGAGAACCAGCGCGTCACGTCGCGCTCCGGCACCGCGCCGAACACCTCCTCGTGCGCCTCCTCCACGGCTCCGACGAGCGGGTGCGACTCGTCGAGCTCGGCGCCCGGGGCCGTCACGTAGACCTCCGCCTCGACGCCCTCCAACCCGCGCGCGAACTCGAGCGCCTTCCGCCGCGCCTCCGCCATCTCGACGTCGGGCGGCACGCGCAGGTCGACGAAGAGGTCGGTCCGGTGCGGCGTCCGCGAGACGCGCCAGCCGAAGCCGCCCTGGATCGCGCCGACGTTCGCCACGCCGCGCACGTCGCCATAGGACATCTCCTCTTCCCATTCCGGCAGCCACGCGAGCACGCGGTCGAGCACCTCGCGCATGCGCACGATCGAGTTCTCCTCGAGCCGGCCGGACGAGAAAGCCGTGTGGATGAACGGGCCCGAGGTCGTGAGCCGCAGCCAGAGCGTGCCGAAGTGCGCGAGCACGAGCTTCTGCTCGGTCGGCTCGCCGAGGATGCACATGTCCGCCGCGCCGCCGTGCCCGACGAGATGGCGCGACCCGGCGGCATAGCCGCGGAACTCCGCGCCCTGCGCCTCGCCCTGCTGCGTCTTCTCGATCTCGCCCGCGACCGCGGCGAGCATGACGTCGCCCTTCAGCTCCTCGTCGCCGAGCGCGCGCAGCGCGGCGAGGTAGGCGACGAGTGCGCCCTTCATGTTCGAGATGCCGAGCCCGTAGATCCGGCCGTCGCGCACGAACCCTTCCGGCTGGAAGCCCGGGATGCCCGCCAGCCACGGCTCTCGGCCCGAGTACGACGTGTCCATGTGGCCGTTGAACATCAGCGTCGGCCCGCCGCCGGTGCCGGCTCGCGTCGCGAGCACGTTCGCCCGGCCGTCCTCGACCTGCTGCCACTGGACGGCGAGCCCGAGCTCTGCGCACTGGCCGGCCATCCACGCGGCCATCGCCTCCTCGGAGCCGGTGAAGCTCGGGATCGAGACCGCCGCCAGCGCGTCGGCGACCAGACGCTCACGGTCGATCACGGCTTCCGCCCAGAGCCCAGCTTTACCGAGACGGACACCTCGAAGCCGTCACCTGCGCGGTGCTCTTCGAGCAGCTCCTCGAAGCGGGCGCGGATCGACTGCTGCACGTCGTCGGTCTGGGCGTACACAAGCGCGCGCATGCGAACAGCCCCCTCGATGAGCCCGTCCCAGAGCTCGTCCGCGCTGCCAACCTCCAGGGGAAACTCGACGGTCCGCACCTCGGGGTCAACGAAGCCCGCGCCGGCGATGAGGGTGGTGAGCTCGCTCTCGTCGGCGAACCGGAAGAAGGGTGGTCCGGCCGGGACCGTCGCGGGCGCGGAGACGCCGACCTCGCCGATGGCGTCGACGAGCACGCCGAGCCAGCGCCCTCGCGCGGGCACGTCCCAGACCGTGAATGCGGCTGCGCCATCCGACTCGAGCACGCGCGCTGCCTCCGCCGGCGCCCGCTCGGGCTCGGCGAGATGGAGGAGCAGGAACGCGGCGATGACGGCGTTGAAGGATTCGTCCTCGAAGGGAAGCTCCGTGGCGTCCCCGCGCACGAACTCGGCGTCGGGCACGTGCTCGCTCGCGAACGCGAGCATCCTCTCGGAGAGGTCGAGCCCCACCACTTCCGCCCCGCGGGCCACTGCGCGCCCGGCGACATAGCCCGGGCCTGTTGCCAGGTCGAGGAGTCGCGTCCCGGGTCCGGCTCCGACCGCGTCCAGCAGCGGTTCGGCGAACCTCTCGGTGACGCGCCCCAGCAGCATGTCGTACGCAGCCGCGTCCTTCTCCGCCCAGCCGGCGGCCTCGAACGCGTCGAACGCTGAGGGGTCGTAGCTCACTGGTCCGGACTTCCCATCCCTGGGAGTCCGGCGACCCGCGCGGGCGCAGGAATCGTCGCGAGCCCTACGCCCTGCCAGCCACGGAAGCCGCCGACGAGGTCGGCGACGCGTTCTCGCCCGAGGGCGCAGAGCGAAGCGGCAGCGAGGCTCGAGGAGTACCCCTCGTCGCAGACGAGGATCAGCTCGCGCCGACCGTCCGCGACGATTGGATTCGAGAAGCCGGAGCCCGGATCGGCCCGCCACTCGAGCACCGACCTCGGCACGTGCACCGACCCTGCGATGACGCCGTCGCGCATGCGTTCGTCGTGCGAGCGCAAGTCCACGATCACGCTCCCGTTGCGCGCCCGCTCCTGCGCCTCCAGCGGCTCGTAGCGCTCGATCTGCGCGCGGGCCTCCGCCAGGATCCGATCAGTCGCGGAAATGCGGCAGCACCTTCTCGCCGAAGAGCCGGATCTGGCCATGCCGGTCGTCGCCCCACAGCTCGAGCATGACATGGGTGCAGCCGGCGTCGCGGTACTCCTCGATCGCCGCGATGCAGTCCGCCGGCGTGCCGGCGATCGGCTTGCACTTGTCGAGGATCTCGTCGGTCACCATCGCCTTCGCAGCGAGGCGGCCGCCCTGCTCCATCGCCTCCGCGACCGGACGGATCTCGTCCTGTGTCAACTCCGCCAGGTCGAGCAGCGTGTCGGCGGAGCCCTGGATGTTCTGCACCTTGTTGGCGAGATACATGCCGGCGATCTCGCGCGCGCCGTCGCGCCCGCGGTCGCGGTCCTCGTCGATCGACGCGACGACCGTGCAGCCGATGTCGATGTCGGAGCCCGTGTTCCCGACGGTGTAGCGGACGAAGGCGGGCGTCGTGATCGACGGCGTCAGGCAGCCTTCCGCGATCTCGCCGGCCAGCGCCTGCATCTTCGGCGCCGTCGCGGCGACGTAGACCGGCGGCACCTCGCGCGGCGTGTGCGCCTCGGGCGAGAGCGCCGGAACGTCCGCCGACCAGGTCTCGCCGTCGTACGAGAACGCCTCCCCGCCGAGCACGCCACGAACGATCGCGACCGCGTCCCGCATCGGCCCGAGCGTCTTCTTCGTCTGCATCTTCGCGTTGTTGAGGAAGATCTTCGACGTCCCGAAGCCGAGGATGAACCGCCCCGGCCCGGCGGCCTCCTGGACGACGCGCGCGTCCATCGCAACCTGCACCGGATGGCGCGTGAACGGCGAGATGATCCCCCAGCCGATCGTCAGCCGCTCGGTCTCACGCGCCATCAGCGCCGAGACGACGGTCGACCCGCGCGCCTCCATCTGATGCTTGCGCCACCACGGATACGCCTCGGCGAGCCAGACCGTGTCCATCCCCGCCTCGTCCATCACGCGGGCCGACTCGAGCATCTCGTCGAGCGGCTCCATCGTGAGTTGCATCACGCCGATGCGGAACGGCACCGCCACGGCCGTCTAGCTCGGATCTGGCGTGGTGGGAGTCGCCGCCGCCGCTTCGCTGACCTGCTTCTCCAGCGCCGTGAGCACGTTCCCGACCTGCTGGTTGATGATCGGCTGCAGCACCCGCTGGCCCATGGCACCGACCGGGCCGGCGATCTTGACCTCGGCCTCCCAGCGCATCGAGGTGCCGCTGCCGGCCTCGCTGAGGTGGAACTGCGTCTGCATGTTCATGATCGCGCCGACGCCGTTCCCCTTCGCGTTCAGGGCGGCGAACTCCGGCTCGCGCTCCTCGACCTTCTCGAAGTCGACCGTCATGCGCAGCCCGCCGAGCCCGAGCGGGATCTTGACCTTCGCCTGCCAGTGCCGGTCGTCCTTGATCTCGAAGCCCTCGACCCCGGGCATCAGCTTCGCCATCTGCGCCGGGTCGTTCAGCACCTCCCAGACGACAGCGCGCGAGGCCGACAGCTCCTTCGTGCCTTCGACTCTCATGCCGGCACCACCGAGACGTTCGAGCGCGTCGACTCCGGGTCCTGGAGCATCGACCAGACGCGGTGATAGGGATTGCAGCTGTCGTAGACGATCGGCTTCCCGACCGGCTTGAGCGCGTCCTGGATCGCCGAGCAGATGCAGTGGATCCCGCCGCCGCCGCCCTCGCCCATCCCCTTCGAGCCGAGCGGTGAGAAGGGGGACGGCGACTCGATCGCCCCCGTCTTCAGCGCCGGGACGTCGAACGCGTGCGGCACGTGGTAGTCGTAGAAGTTCGAGGTCAGGAGCTGCCCGTCCTCGTCGTAGACGAAGTCCTCGTACATGGCGGCGCCGATCGCATGCGCGGTCGCCCCGTGCACCTGCCCCTCGACGATCTGCGGGTGGATCCGCGTGCCGCAGTCGTCCACGGCGGCGTAGTCGACGATCTCGACGACGCCCGTCTCCTGGTCGACCTCGACCACGCAGGCGTGGATCTGCGACGCGTAGGTCAGGGTCAGCTTGCCCATCTTCTTCTCCGTGTCGACCATCCCGAAGTAGGGCCGGTAGACGAAGCGGTGGTTCAGGGTCGGGTTGAAGTCGGGCGGCAGGAAGGCGTTGTTCGCGTTCACGATCGCGCCGAGCGCCATGAACGGGAGCGCCGCCTCGGCCGGGCCGTCCTTGATCCGCGCGAAGCCGTCCGCAAGCTCGATCTGCCCTTCCTCGCACTGGAGCACGGCGGCAGCGAGCGTGACCATCTCGGCGCGCAGCGCGTCGGCGGCGCCTTTCACCGCGCCGAGCCCGGTGACCGCGAACTGGCTCGCGTAGGTGCCCGAGAAGCCGGCGTTCGAGTTGAAGAACGTGTCGTGCCCCTGGCGCACGTTCACCTGGTCGGGCGAGCAGCCGAGGATGTCGGCGACGACCTGGGAGGCCGTCGTCTCGTGACCCTGACCCTGCGGCACGGTGCCGAGCGTCACGACGACCTCGCCGAAGATGTCGAGCTTCACCGTCGCCGCCTCGTTGTTGCCCGAGAACTGAAGCTCCGGGTTGAGCAGCTGCGACTGGCCGAAGTTGTTCGTGCCGGAATCGAGCGTCGAGCCGATCCCGATCCCGAGCAGCTTCCCGCGCGTCGCGGCCTCGGTCCGCCGCTCCTCGATCGTGTCGTAGCCGATCAGGTCGAGCGCGATGTCGAGGCAGCGCGCGTAGTCGCCGGAGTCGTAGACGCACCCGTTCGGCGTCTCGTACGGCATCTGCTCCGTCTTCACGTAGTTCAGCTTCCGGATCTCGACCGGGTCGAGGTCGAGCTCGGAGGCGACGATGTCGATGATCCGCTCGGTCAGCCAGAGGTGCTGCATCCGCGAGTAGCCGCGGTTCGGCGAGACCGGCGCCTTGTTCGTCGTCACCTGCGTGAAGTCGACGCGGATGTTCCGCCAGGCGTAGCAGCCGGGCGTCACCTGCGCCCAGATGATGCAGCCGAGCGGCTCGTAGCGGGGGAAGGCGCCGCAGTCGTCGAGCGCCTTGACGTTGAAGCCGAGCATCGTGCCGTCCGACTTCACGGCCACCTCGATGTCGTGGAACCAGCGCTCGTTGCCGTGCGCGTTCGCCGTGTGCTGGTCGGTGCGCCACTCGGTCCAGTTGACCGGCCGGTTCAGCTTCCGCGACAGCAGGCAGAGGGTCACGTAGTAGGGATGCAGGCAGATCTTGTTGCCGAAGCCGCCGCCGATGTCGCGGGTGACGAAGCGCAGCTTGTCGATCCCCGTGCGCAGCGCCGGCGCCATCCAGATCGCGCCGACTCCGGGCATCTGGTGGTTGCAGTGGAGCGTCCACTGGGCGCTCGCCTTGTCGTACTCGACGAGCGCGCCCGAGCACTCGAGCGGCGTCGAGCTGAAGCGGTGGAAGTGGAGCTCGTCGATCTTGACGATGTGGTCGGCCTCGGCCTTCGCCGCCTCCCAGTCGCCCCAGTCGAAGACGCCGCTCCAGACGGTGTTCGAGCCCGCGTCGTCGTGCATGACCGTCCCGTCCTTGACCGACTCGCGCGCGTCGACGAGGACGTCGAGCGGCTCGTACTCGACCTCGACGAGCTCGGCGGCGTCGCGCGCCAGCTCCCGCGTGCGCCCGACGACCGCGGCCACGGGCTCGCCCATGAACCGCACGCGGCCGACCGCGAGCGCGTAGTCCTTGATGTTCGCCCCCGGCGGAGTCGACATCTCGAAGAACGGATCGGTCTGGATCGCGACCTCGTCGCCGGTCAGCGTCCCGTAGACGCCGTCGAGAGCCAGCGCCGCGCTGACGTCGATCGAGACGATTCGCGCATGGGCGTGCGGCGAGCGGACGAAGTGGACGTAGCCCGTGCCGTGCCGGCGGACGTCGTCGAAGAAGACGCCCTGGCCCTGGACGAGCCGCTTGTCCTCCTTGCGCGGGATCGACTGGCCGATGTGGCCCTTCTGCAGCTCGACCGGCGCGGTCGTGGTCTCGGTCGTGCTCATGCGCTCGCTCCGGAGCTGACGATCGCCTCGACGATGTTGACGTAGCCGGTGCAGCGGCAGATGTTGCCCTGGATCGCCGCCCGGGCCTCTTCCTCGCTCGGATGGGGGTTCTGCGCGAGCAGCGCCGACGCGCTCATCAGCATTCCCGGCGTGCAGTAGCCGCACTGGAGCGCATGGTGGGCGGAGAACGACTGCTGCAGCGGGCTCAGCTCCTCGTCGCTCGGCGCGAGCCCCTCCACGGTGCCGATCTTGGCGCCGTCGGCCTGGACGGCGAGCAGCATGCAGCTCTTCACCGCCTGACCGTCGAGATGGATCGTGCAGGCGCCGCAGTTGCCCGTGTCGCAGCCGACGTGCGTCCCCGTCAGGTCGAGGTCGTCGCGGATGAAATGGACGAGCAACCGGCGCGCATCGACGTCGCGCTCGTAGACCTCGCCGTTGACCTCGACCGAGATCGAGCTGCTCGTGGACGGCTCTCCCACGCTTACCTTCCTCTCTCTGTCGCTTGTTGCACGGCGCGGACCGCACAGACCCCGGCGAGATGACGACGGTACTCGGCCGACGCATGCACGTCGCCCGGCGGATCGAGGTCCGCGTCCGCGACCGCCTTGCGA
Source organism: uncultured Gaiellaceae bacterium (assembly GCA_963820565.1). Taxonomy (GTDB): domain Bacteria; phylum Actinomycetota; class Thermoleophilia; order Gaiellales; family Gaiellaceae; genus Gaiellasilicea. Next base: position 39,725 of record CAWGAD010000003.1, on the reverse strand, counting down.
ATGCTCTCATCGTCCTTCCCGCTCGGTGTCAGCAGGACGGGAACGGCGTCGACGCAGCCGAGCACGATGCGCGCCGTGTCACCGGACAGGCTCGCGGCCGCGTTCGCGATGCAGGTGCCGTCACGGCCGATCGTGATCGACGCGAACCCGTCGGCGGCCTTCGCCGCAGCAGGAACGGAAACGGAGAGGAGCAACTCGCCCTCGCCGACGACGGTCATGTAGACGCCGAGGAAGAACTCCTCGGCCGGAACGGTGCGCTCGCCGCCCTCGCCGCGGATCGTCATCGACGCGCCCAGCGCCACGAGCAGCGGCGGCAGGTGGTTGGTCGGGTCGTTCGAGCAGACGTTGCCGCCGATCGTGCCGCGGTTTCGCACCTGCACGTCGGCGATCTGGGCTGCGACCTCCGCGAGGATCGGCCGCGAGACGTCGACCTCCGACGAGCCCATGATCTGGGTGTAGGTCGCCATCGAGCCGAGCCGCAGCGTGTCGCCGCTGACCGAGATCGCGCGCAGCTCCTCGAGCCGGTTCAGGTCGACGAGCACGTCAGGCGACGCCGCCCGCGCCTTCATCACGTTGACGAGCGTCTGACCGCCCGCGAGCGCCCGCGCCCCCTCGTTTGCTGCGAGTAGGCGGATCGCCTCGTCCACGGAAGACGGCCGCGCGTACTCGACCTCACGCAGGAGCATGTCGGGATTAAACACGCATTTCGCGGTGACATGTCAAGGAAGTAGAGTCGCCCGCATGCCGGGGTTCGACGCGGTCTGCATCGGAAGCGGGATCAACTCGCTCGCGGGCGGCGCGCTGCTCGCGAAGGAAGGCTGGCGCGTCTGCGTCCTCGAGCGCAACGACTGGCTCGGCGGCGCGATCAAGACCGTCGACGGCCTGACCGCACCGGGCTTCACGCACGAGGTCTTCGCCTCGTGGCATCCACTCTGGGTCGGCTCGCCGGCCTATGCGGAGCTGAAGCCCGACCTCGACCGGCTCGGGCTCGAGTACCTGAACACCGACTCCCCCACCGCCGCCGCCTTCCCCGACGGGTCGAGCGCCTTCCTCTCGACCGACGGCGCCGCCAACGTCTCCGAGCTGGGCGAGGCGTGGCAGCGGCAGTTCGACGAGTTCATGGGCGGCATCGACATCGCGTTCGGCGTCCTCGGCACCGAGCTGTGGTCGACGCAGGGGCTCGCGCTGGGCCGGCGCGCCTACTCGCACTACGGACGCCGCGGGCTGGTCGAGTTCGCCGCGCACTCGCTCCTCTCGGCTCGCGACTGGCTCACCGGCACCTTCGACAAGGAGGAGGCTCACGGCCTGCTCGCGCCCTGGGTGCTCCACACCGGCCTCGGGCCCGACCAGGCGATGTCCGGCTTCATGACGCAGGTGATCGCCTGCGCGCTCCAGCTCGGCGGGATGCCGGTGCCGAAGGGCGGAGGCGTGAAGCTCGTGGAAGGCCTCGCGACGATCATCCGCGACGCCGGCGGCGAGCTCCGCACCGCAGCCGACGTCGAGCGGATCGTCGTCTCCGAGGGACGGGCGTCCGCCGTGCGCATGGCGACGGGCGAGACGATTCCCGCCTCGCGCGCCGTCCTCGCCTGCGTCACGCCGACGCAGCTGTACGGCCGTCTGCTGGCCGACGGCGACGTGCCGCCGCGCGTGCGCGAGGCGGCTCGCCGGTTCCGCTACGGCCGCGGCGAGATGCAGATCCACATCGCGATGAAGGAGCCGCCGCGCTGGCGGGGCGACGAGCGGCTCGCGCGAACGCCCCTCCTCCACCTCACCCCCGGTCTCGACGGCGTCTCGCGCGCGGTCAACGAGGCCGACCGCGGCCTGCTGCCGGCCGAGGCGACGATCGCGCTCGGACAGCCGATGGCCCTCGACCCGTCGCGCGCGCCGGACGGCTCGTGGGTGATCTGGGTGCAGCTGCAGGAGCTTCCCTCGCGGCCGAAGGGAGACGCGGCCGGGGAGATCGACACCGGCGACGGCACCTGGACCGAGGAGCTGCGCGAGGCGTACGCCGACCGGATCGTGGAGCGGATCGGCGGCCACATCGAGAACCTGAAGAAGGCGACGGTCGCGCGCGTCGTCATGTCGCCGGCGGACATGGAGGCTGCGAACCCGAACTGGGTCGGCGGCGACATCTACGCGGGGTCGTGCTCGCTCGACCAGAACCTGATCTTCCGCCCCACGGCGGCGACGCCCGGCCACGAGACGCCCGTCGACCGCCTCTTTCACATCGGCGCCAGCACCCATCCCGGACCGGGCCTCGGCGCCGGCTCGGGCTATCTCGTCGCGAAGCATCTGACGCGGCCGCCGCTCTCGCGCCGGCTGCTCTCGAAGCTCCCTGGGATGCCGTGACCCTCTCGCTCTCGGAGATCTCGACCGTGTCCGCGACCTTCCGCGAGGACCTGCGGGCCTACGCCGCGGCGGGATTCGACGGCATCGGCATCTGGGAGATGAAGCTGGGCGACGACGAGGACGGCGACCTCGAGGCGTTCAGGGCGAGCGGGTTGAAGGCGACGAACTGCGTGCCCCTGAACCCTTCGATCCTGCCGAACGGCGTCATCGAAGGCCCGGACGACGTGGACGAGCGGGTCCGCTCGATCTGCGCGTCGATGCACCGTTTCGCCCGTTACGACCCTGACTCCGTGCTCCTCCTGACAGGCCCGGCCGGCGACCGGGACGAGGAGGCAGCGCGGAGCGTCGTCATCGACGGCCTGCGCCGGATTGCGGCGGCGGCCGACAACGCCGGCGTCCGACTGGGCCTCGAGCCGATCCACGTCTCCCAGCAAGACGCCCTGACGCTCGTGTCCACGATCCCGCAGACGCTCGAGCTCCTCTACGAGGCCGGTCTGCCGGACGTGGGCGTCATGGTCGACCTCTGGCACATCTGGGATACGCCCGACATCGAACGACACCTGGCCGAGAACGTCGATCGCATCACCGGAGTGCATGTCGGCGACTGGTTTCCAGGCGACCGAGGCGACCGGGCGCTCCCAGGTGAGGGAATCTCGCGGACGCTGGAGCTGATGTGCGTCCTCAGAGACGCGGGCTGGCGCGGAGCCTGGGATCTCGAGATCTTCGGCGACCCGGACAGCCCGGACTCGCTGTGGGGATGCGACGTGGACGAAGCCGCACGCCGTGCCTACGCGGCGCTCTCCGCGCTCGACGCTAGAGTCGCCGGCCGCTGAGCGCGAGCACGTTGGCGACGAACGTCTTGGTCTCGGCGTAGATCCCCCGCTCGCGCACGGCCTTCTCGCCCTGGTACCAGGCGGCAAGCGCGAGCCGCTGGTCGCCGTCGAAGCGCTTCAGCAGGTGCGCCAGCAGGGCCATGCCCACCTGGACGCCGCCCTCGCCGGTGCGCGCGACCTTGCGCCCCAGCAGCACCGTCTCGACGAACGACCACGTCTCGGGCATGACCTGCATCGGGCCCCAGGCGCCGACGGACGAGGTGATGTTCGTCTGGAAGCCCGACTCCTGCCAGGCGAGCGCCCGGGCCAGGTTGGCGGGGACGCTGTAGCGGGCCGCCCAGGTGTCGAGGTGGGCGCGCACGGTCGAGCGGGACAACTCCTGCGCCTGCCCGATCCCGGCGGCCGACGGTAGGCGCAGCTTTGCGCCCTCGACGACGAGGTTGACCGACTTGAGGTTGTTCACCTTGGCCAGCGCGCGCACGGTCGTCTTGTGCTTCGTCGCGATCTCGGTCAGCGTGTCGCCCGGCCGCACGAGATACGAGGCCGAGGCGACGGCGGCGGACGCAGAGCGGGTGACCACGGAGGTCGGGCCTCGCTTCCCGAAGGCGGTCCGGGTCGCCGGGCCGGCGACCCCGTCGGCAGAGAGGCCGCGCGAGCGCTGGAAGCGGACGATCGCCGCCTTCGTGGACGCACCGAAGTGGCCGTCGACGTCGAGCAGCCGCAGATGCCCGGCGCGCGCGAGGAGGAACTGGAGCGAGCTCACGTCCCAGCCGTACGCGCCCTGGCCGAGAACGCTCCGCGCGACGAGCGGCCGCCCGAGCGCGCCGAGCTGGGCGCGCGTGCGCGGCCCGAGCTCACCGGTGACCGGAAGACCGGTCAGCCGTTGGAACGAGCGCAGCCCCTTCGCCGTCATCGGGCCTGGGAGCCCGTCGATCTTGCCGAAGTAGAGCCCTTTCGAGCGCAGGGCGACCTGGAGCCCCGCGATCTCGGGATCGGCGGAAGCGGCAGCGAGGCCTGACGGCGCCGCAAGCAGGGCGACGACGACCGCGGCGGTGATGACAGCTCGGATGCGCACGGGCTGACTCTTTTGCCGCCGCCCTTCCGGCTCCTGCGTAACTTTACAAAGTCGAGAATTGCAGGAACGTTCGTTCGATCGGGCAAGATACGGGCGATGCGCGCCGGCAAGCTCCTTCTCATCGTGGCCGCCGCCGTCCCGGCCGCGGCGATCGCTCTCGTGCTCGCAAGCCAGATCCGCGGAGATGCCACGGCCACGACGGACGTGCTGCCGGATCTCGAGCAGGCACCGCCGTATGACCTGAGCTGGCCGCACGAGCGGCACAGCGGCCGACCGGCGCTTCTTCTTCGGCTTCGCGTCGGCCGCGGGCAACCGCGGCGCCGGCCCGCTGCTCGTGCTCGGTACGCGAGCGTCGGTCGAGCAGCCGAGGATGAAGCTCGTCCAGCAGATTCGCCGCAGCGACGGGTCGACCCGCACGAAACCGGTCGACGCAGCCCTCTCGTACGTCAGCTCTCTCAGCCACTCGCACTGGCATCTGCTCGGATTCATGCGCTACGAGCTCCGCTCGCAGGACGGAAGTCGGGTGCTCCACGACAAGAAGACCGGCTTCTGCCTCGGCGACCGCTACCGGATGGAGCCGCCGATCAGCAGGCGCCGGCAGGTTCGCTCGCTACACGGAGGAGTGCGGGAAGAACAACCGCAAGCTCCTGCGGCTGCAAGAGGGCATCTCGGTCGGCTTCGGCGACGACTACAAGCCGCACCTCGAGGGGCAGGAGTTCGACATCACGACCCTGCCGCCGGGCCGGTACGTGCTGGTGCATCGCGTCAACCCGACGCGCGTGCTGCTCGAGAGCGACTACGCCAACAACGTCGCGTCGGTCGCCTTCGACCTGACCTGGCCGCGCGGCCGAACAGCAGCCGCCGCGAATCGACGTCGTCGCCCGCTGCCCGGGCACCGCTACCTGCCGTTAGGCCTGCTGGTTGGCCGGTCGGCCCTCGCGCTTCTGGCGCGCGGCTGACGGTGCGCAGCCGGAGGGGATAGGCCGCTAGGCCAGACCCGGAGAGCTGCGTGCCGTCAGGCGGGCGAGGCGCCACCGGAGGCCGGCTCCGCCGGCCGGAGGTGGCGCCGGCCAGGAGCGCGAGGGAGCTCCCGCGGTTGGACTCGAACCAACAACCCTCCGGTTAACAGCCGGATGCTCTGCCAATTGAGCTACGCGGGAAGGCGGCGGCATTGTAGCGCCGGAAGAGGCCGGTTCAGGGGTCGATGATGATCTTCGGATCCGGCGCCGGCTTCGGCTTTGGCTTCGGCGCCGGAGTCACGTTGATCGTCTGCACCTGGGTCACCTTCTTGATCAGCGCCCGCGATGCCTTCAGCGTCACCAGGCCAGGCGTTACGCGCAGGTTCTTCTTGACGCTGTCCTTGACGATCACGACCGCCTGCACCTTCAGCGTGGTCTTCTTCGTCAGGAGCTTGCGCGCCCGCTCCGAGAGATAGATCCGGACGGCGACCTTCTTCCCCTTCTTCGACCGAGAACTTCCGCGTTCCCATCAAGAACTTCGGCTTCGCCCTCGTCTCGAGCCGGACGTTGCCGGTGCAGGTGATCGGAGACGTCTTCGCGCACGTGATCGTCATCCGCGCCACGCCGGTCGCATCCACCGTCACCGTCGGCGGCCCCAGCACCATCTGTGGGTTCTGGACGCCTGCCGGCGTCACCCCCGGCGGCCGTGGCAGTCGCGCCGTCGTTCGCCAGGATCGTCGCCGTCCCGAGGCTCTTGAGGATCGTGGCGTTGACCGGGCTCGTGAGGCTGACGCTGAAGGTCTCGTTGTCCTCCCCACTCGTGTCGTTGATGACGGGCACGGTCAACGTCTGCGATTGCTGTCCCGGCGCGAAGCTCAACGTGCCGGAGCGCGACTCGTAGTCGAAGCTCGCGGCCGCCGTGCCGTTGCTGGTGGTGTAGCCGACAGTCACCGTCTTCGACGAGGCTCCGATCAGCGTGATCGTGAACGTCGCACCCTGGGTCTCCGCCACCGCCACATCGTCGACCGAGAGGAACGGCAGCTGGGTCGATCCGCCGCCGCCACCACCACCGGAGGGCGGCGGAGTGTCGTCGTCGACGATCGTGCCGACGCCGCTGTTGTCGCCGAGAGTCGCACCGCTCGCGGTGATGACGACGAAGAAGTTCTCGGTGTTCTCGGCAGCCGTGTCGCCGTTGACGACGATGCTGAACGTGCCGCCGGTCCCGCCCTGGGCGATATTGAGCACGCCGTTGGTCACGGCGGTGTAGTCGGACGGCGCAGTCGCCGAGCCGTTGCTCGTCGTGTACTGGATCGTCACCGGCGCCGGCGCGCCTCCGGAGAGCGTGACCGTGAAGGTTGCGTTGACCGTGCCCGAGTTCCCTTCGGCGACCTGGACGTCGTTGATCGAGGCCGTCACGGGCGAGTCGTCGTCCACGATCGTCCCGGTGCCGCGCGAGTCGGAGGTGATCGTGACCGGCCCGGTCGAGCTGATCAGGTCGACGAAGAAGTTCTCCGCTGCGGGAGTCCCGGTTCCTTCAGGGAGAGCGTCGCCGTTCACGATGATGCTGAACGTGCCGCTGCTCGCACCCTGCGCGATGTTCAGCTGTGCGTTGAACACTCCCTGGTAGTCGCCCGGCGAGCCTGCAGAGCCGTTCACCGTCGAGTAGCGGATCTGCAGCGGGGCCGGCGCCGGGCCGGAGAGTGCGACCGTGAAGGTCGCGTTGACCGTGCCCGTGTGCCCCTCGGTCACCGAGACGTCGTTGATCGAGGCGGTCACAGGGTTGTCGTCGTCGACGATCGTGCCGGTGCCGCGCGAGTCGGCGCTGATCGTCACCGGTCCGACGGTGCTGATCAGGTCGACGAAGAAGTTCTCCGCCAGGGGAGTCCCCGCCCCCTCCGGGAGCCCGTCGCCCTTCACGACGATGCTGAACTGGCCGCTGCTCGCGCCCTGGGCGATGTTCAGCAGCGCGTTCGACACACCGGTGTAGTCGAGCGGTGAGCCGGCCGAGCCGTTGACCGTCGAGTAGCGGATCTGAATCGGCGCCGGCGCGGGCCCTGAGAGCGTGACCGTGAAGATCGCATCCACCGTCGAAGGCGCAGACCCCTCGGTCACGGCGACGTCGTTGATCGAGGCCGAGACGGGGTTGTCGTCGTCGACGATCGTGCCCGTCCCACGCGAGTCGGCTCCGATCGTCACCGGCCCCGTGCTGCTGATCAGGTCGACGAAGAACTTCTCGGCCAAGGGGCTCCCGCTCCCTTCCGGGAGCGCGTCGCCCTTGACGACGATGCTGAACGTGCCGCTGTTGGACCCCTCAGGGATGTTCAGCAGCGCATTCGTCACCCCGGTGTAGTCCGCGGGCGAGACAGCCGAGTTGTCGTTCGTCGAGTAGCGAATCTGCAGGGGCGCCTCCGCCGCGGCGGAGAGCGTGACCGTGAAGGTCGCGTTCACGGTCGCGGGCGCGGATGCCCTCGGTCACGGTGACATCGTTGATCGAGGCAATCGGCGGCGCGTCGTCGTCGGTGATCGTGCCGGTGCCGCGCGAGTCGGCGCTGATCGTCACCGGCCCGGTCGAGCTGATCAGGTCGACGAAGAAGTTCTCGCTCACTCCCTCCGGGAGGTTGTCCCCTTGCACGGCGATGCTGAACTGGCCGCTGCTCGCGCCCTGGCCGATGTTCAGCAGCGCGTTCGTGACCGCGGTGTAGTCCCCGGGCTGGGCTGCCGAGCCGTTGGCCGTCGAATAGCGGATCTGCAACGGAGCGGGCGCGGGGCCTGACAGGGTGACCGTGAACGTCGCGTTGACGGTGCCCGTGTCGCCCTCGGTGACCGTCACGTCGTTGATCGAGGCGGTCACCGGCGAGTCGTCGTTCGTGATCGTGCCGGTGCCGCGAGAGTCGGCGCTGATCGAGATCGGCCCGGTCGAACCCACGAGATCGACGAAGAACGTCTCGTTCGGCTCCTGCACCGCGTCGCCGGCCACCGGGATCGTGATCTGGAACGCTGGTCGCGTTCTGCGCGATCGGCTGAGTCGTGTTCGGCTGCCCCGTGTAGTCCCCGGGCGAGACCGCCGTCCCGTCCGCCGTCCGCCAGGTGATCGACCCAGCCGAAGGAGCAGGCGCCGAGAGCGAGACCGTGAAGACGAAGTTCGTCGTGCCGGCATTCCCCTCCGCCAGCGTCACGTCGTTGATCGACGCCGTCACACCGCTGTCGTCGTTGGTGATCGTGCCGGTGCCGCGGTTGTCGGCGCTGATCGAGATCGGACCGGTCGAACTGACGAGATCGACGAAGAACGTCTCGTTCGGCTCCGGCACCGTGTCCCCGGTCACCGGGATCGTGATCTGGAAGCCGGTCGCGTTCTGCGCGATCGGCGTCGTCGTGTTCGACTGCCCCGTGTAGTCCCCGGGCGAGACCGCCGTCCCGTCCGCCGTCCGCCAGGTGATCGACCCAGCCGAAGGAGCAGGCGCCGACAGCGAGACCGTGAAGACGAAGTTGGTCGTGCCCGCATTCCCCTCCGCCAGCGTCACGTCGTTGATCGACGCCGTCACACCGCTGTCGTCGTTGGTGATCGTCCCCGTGGCCTGGGTGTCCCCGCCGAGGGTGGCGTTCGTGGCGCTGTTCAGGTTGACCGTGAAGCTCTCGTCCGGCTCCGGCACCGTGTCGCCGACGATGACGATCTGGATGCTGCCGCTCGCCTGGCCGGCCGGGATGACGAGGTTCTGGCCGACCTGCGCCACGTAGTCGCTCGGTGCAGTCGCCGAGCCGTCGACCGTCGAGTAGTTGACCGTGACGTCCTTGCCGCTGACTGCCGACAGGTTGACCGTGAAGGTGAGGTTGTGATTCGAGCTGCCCTCGGCGGTGGAAACGTTGGCGAACGCGCCCGTCGTCGGCTGAGCGTCGTTGTCCGTGATCGACGTCGTCACGGAACTGGTTCCGATCGTGACGCCGTTCGCGCCGCTGAGGTTGACGGAGAAGCTCTCGGTGTCGACTCGTCCGCGCGTCGTTCGCTGATCGAGACGGTGATCGGCTTCGCCGCGGTGTCGCCTGACGTCCACGAGAGCGTGTTCGACGTGGGCGTGAAGTCGCTGCCGGCGGTCGCGGTGCCGCCCGCGCGTCGCGTAGTTGACGCTGACGGTGCTCGCCGACGTGCCGGTGATCGCGACGGAGTAGTTCGCCGTGCCGGCGTCCTCGTTCACGGTCGTCGGGCCGCTGATCGAGAGTGTCGGCGTCGCGTCGTCGTCGGTGATCGTGCCGGTCGCGCTCGCCGTCGCGATGCACGGCGCCGACCGGGTTCGAGATGTCGCACCGTGAACGATCTCGGTCGACTCGTGGAGTCGAGTCGTCGAGGATCGGCACGTGATCGTCGACGCTGCCGCCGGCCGGAACCGTGAGTGTGTGTCGGCAGGTCGTCGTGTAGTCCGAGCCCGGCTGTCGCGCTGCCGTCGGCTGTCGCGTAGTCGACCGTCGCGCTGCATCCGTGCCTGCCGATGAGCGACACGGTGAACGTGGCTGTGCCAGCGCCTTCGCTCACCGTCGCGCCCGTGATCGACAGCGTCTGGCTCTCGTCCGCGGCTGCCTGGCCCGCAAAAACGACGACGCACACGGCCAGAACTGCGGCCGCGCTCATTCGCCTCAAGCTTCCCACCTTCATTCCCCCAATACCCCCAGAACGAAATTCCGCCGTCGGGGAACACATCTAACACGGATGTGGTTCGAAAGGAAGGTTTCGCCGCAAACCTACCCGCTTGAGGGATGGAGCCCGCGTGGCGCCGCCGGGAGCTTTTTACACGCGAGCCCTTGCTCTCTGCTCTGAACTGCTGTAAGAACAAGGGTCCTCACGCTCTACACAAAGAGGGGGCTCGTTGTGGCGGCAAGGGGGGTTCGGGGAGGTGTCTGCTGGCGGACGAATGTCGTCCTCCTGACTGCAGCTGCTCTCGTAGCCGCTCTCAGCCTCGCCCAGCCCGCCCTCGCAGAGGACACAACCGGCGCAGCGGCGACAACGGCGACAGAGCCGGCGACCGCCGCCGAGCCCACTCCGGATGCCGATCCGACGGCCACTGACGAAACGCCCACGGGCGACCCGGCGCCGCCGGATCCCGGGCCCGCGCCGGACCCGCCCAACCCGCCTGCTGACCCAGCAGCGATCCGCCGCCGGCCGAGGATCCGCCACCGGTCGTGACGATCGAGCCGGAGCCTCCGGTGGTAACCGAACCACCGGGCGATCCCGCCGAGACCCCCGAAGCGGGATGCCCCAACGAAACGGCTGGCGCACCAGCCCCCGCGACCTGCCCCGCGCAGGACGCCGCGCCGCCGTCCACAGCGACCGCCCCCACGGTCGCAGCACCAGCGACTGCACCACCTGCGGCCCCTGCGGCCCCGGTTGTGTTGGTCGTCTCCCTCGCTCCCGAGCATCCGGCGGCGGCTTCCGCAGACGCGGACGTCGCCGCCGAGCTCGAGGATCCGGCGGGTGCCGTGAGCTCCGAAGAGCCCGCGGCTGTCCTGGCCGAGTCGCCGCCGGTCCAGCTCGCCGGCGTCGCGGCGCGCATTGCCACCCTGGCGGAAACGGAGAAAGCCGGTGCTGGAGGTGTCGCGGGGATCATGTCCGCCACCGACGCAGAGCCGCTCATGACCGCCACTGCCCTTCCGTCCCTGCCGACCGTGAATGGGGTGATCGCGGCCGCTACGCTCGGTCAGGGAGCTCGCGCGTCGCCGCGCGAGCGGGACGGCCACCGCGCCGTTGCAACGAAAGCAGAGGAGCTGAAACCGCCTGCAGCCGGGCCGGCCCCGAGCGGACCGCTCGAGAATCAGGGACTCGGCTCCTCCGGAGGGTCGGCGGGCGGCGTTGCCGGCGCTGCTTCATCGCGCTTCTTTGCGATCGCGGCGACACCGCTGCGCTTCGACTTCCCCTCCACCTTCGCTCACGCACCGCTGCCGAGCAGCGTCCCCACGGGCGCACTCGAAGACGCTCCGACCACGCGTCCCGGATAGCCGCGCGCACTCACTCCGACCGACCGGAGGAAGAAGATCCTCCGTCGGCGAGTCGTGTGTTTGAGGGCACTGTCCTTTTTTGACGCAACTGGAGGAGCAATGAGCAACGTAAGGGCCGTTAGATCGGCCGTCTTGATGGAGCCACACCCGCTGTGCCACACGGCGATCGCCGGGCTGCTCGCACGCTTCGACATCGAAGTCGTTGGTGCGACGACATCGGCGGGCGCCGCGTACGCACTGCTGCAGGAGCACAAGCCGGATCTGCTCGTGGCGGAGCTCGACCTTCCGGAAGGGCGTGACGAGGGCCTACGAGTCCTCTCGCTCGGCCGGCAGGCCGATCCCAAGCTGGCAGTGATCGTGCTGTCGAGCACGGACGATCCGACGCTGATCGACGCCGCTTTCGAGCGGGGCGCCTCGGCGTACGTCTTGAAGACGTCGGAGCCGGATGTGATCGCCACGGCGATCCGCCAGTCGTTCGAGCCGTCGCTCTACTTCGCGCGGCCGAACGAGAAGCAGGCCGTGACCGCCACGGTGGAGCTCCTCGAGCCGAAGCTGACGCGTCGCGAGCTCGAGATCCTGAAGCTCGTGTCCGAAGGCCGCTCGAACCGTCAGGTCGCGGAGCTGCTCTGGGTGACCGACCAGACGGTCAAGTTCCACCTGGCGAACGTCTACCGGAAGCTCGGCGTGCGCAGCCGGTTCGACGCTGCCCGGTGGGCTCTGGAGCACGGCGTGCTGGATGCAGCAGCCGAGGAAGCGGTGGCCCACGCCGGCCACGAGAACGGAAACGGGAATGGGGACGGCAACGGGAAGACCAACGTCATCTCGCTGCGCCGGCCCTCACCCCCGCTGGTTAGGGGGCGGCTCGAGGGAACATCGCGATGACGCCCAACGTGAACTGTCGAGTCCGGGCACCGCGGCAGCGGACCGCCGCGGTGTACCGGCCGGCAGTGACCTGCAGCGACAGGCTGAGCAGGTTCTTCACGGCGGGAGCGGCAAGGACCAGCTCGCCTGCGGAAGCGAGCGAAAGCGTGCAGTCGGCGACACGCGGCGCGACGAGCTGGAGCTCGAAACGTCCCTTGCCGACCTTGAAGGTGGTGCGGAAACCGCGTTTGAACGTGCCTGAGTCGAGGCGGGCCTGCCTCGTGTACACCTGGCCCCGCACCACCACGGTCCGCGTGCTCGGGGGCGCCGGCGCAGGCGCCGGTGCCGGCTGCGGAGTGCTTGGCGCGAGCAGCCCGAGCTCCTGGAACGCCGCGACGGCGTCGATGCGGCCGTACACGACCCCTGGCCACCGGCCGAGCAGTCCTGGCGAGAGTGGCGCTGACCTGCTGAACCGTCAGGCTCGGATTCCGCGAGATGAGCAGCCCGGCCAAGCCCGAGACCGCCGCCGGCGTGAACGAGGTACCGCAAATCGTTCCGGGCGGCGTCGTTGCGTCGACGATCATGTGGCATCCGGGCGCCGTCAGCGCGACCCAAGGCCCGCGCGACGACCAGAAGTAGAGCTTGTCGCTGTCGTCGGTCGCCCCGACCGAAAGGACGCCGGGATACGCCGCCGGATACTCCGGCACCTCGTTCCCTGCGTTTCCGGCGGAAGCGACGACGAGCACCCCGCGGTCGATCGCGTAGCGAACCGCCTCCCTTTCGGCCGGATTCGGCGCCCCGGCGTGGCTGAGACTGACATTGATGATCCGCGCGCCGTGCTCGACCGCCCAGATGATTCCGGTCGCGATCCGCTCGGCGCTGACCGAGCCGCCCGCGGTCACGCGCACCGGCATGATCCGGCAGCGCCAGCAGTGCCCGGCCATGCCGATCCCGTTGTTGCCGCGCGCCGCGATCACGCTGGCGACCCGGGTTCCGTGGCTGTGCGTGTCCTGGGCGACTGCGTCGTTCTCGACGAAGTCCCAGCCGGGAACCAGGGCGTCCTGCAGCTCGGGAATCGCGTTCACGCCCGTGTCGATCGTCGCAATCACGACGTTCTCGTCGCCGGTGGTGGTCTCCCACACCTGCGGCAGCCCGATCTGCCTCTGCGCCCACTGATCGGGCCAGGCGGGGTCGTTCGGCTGCACGGGAGCGGCGGCCGCGACCCCAACGAGAGCGCAGGCAACCACCACCGCCACGAGAAGGCGTTTCATGCGGCGAGTGTAGACGGCTGCTGCGGCCAATGGAAGACCGGTGGACAAAGACTCCCCGCGATCCGAGTCGTAGCAGCGTTAAACCGCTGTGCCGGGTGGGATTTCCCCGTTTCTCGGGTGGCATTCGGAGGCCCGGAAACCCTACCCGGCCCGACACTTGCATCCAGGGGCCGAAGGGTTTAGAACCGTTGGTTGACACAGAACGATTGCCGACCTACGGCCGGCCGGAAAGGAGGGCGCTAGGGGAGAGTCGCACCGAGGGTCAAGGTTGAAGGTTGGTTTCGTTCATGTACGTCCTTTGGGGAAACAAACAAGTGGGGGAAAGACAAATGGGTAAGAGATTGAAGTTCGGGCTGCTCGCCCTGCCGGTGATGGCGCTCTGTGTACTTGCCTTCGCCAGCACGGCTTCAGCCGGAGCACAGCCAAGTCCGATCCGTGATGCGGACGACCCGCAGACGGCGAACATCCCGTATCTCGCGTGGGCCGGCAACCAGGTGCGGATCGCGAAGTGCTTCACCGAGAGGAAGCCGGTGGCGACCCGATCGAGGCTGCTGCTCCAGATTCCGACGCTCAACCGCGGCAAGTTCGTGGTCGAGGACTGGAGCGGCTACGAGCTGACGGGTGGCGGCAGCGACGGTTCCGTGAACACGCGGCAGCCGACGCCGAAGCCGCAGTTCCTCAACTCGATCGACGGCGACGTCGGCGGGAAGATCGTGCTGAGCTCCACGATGGGCGCGAGGCTCTGCTTCGCCGTTCACGTGTCCTCGCTCAAGCCGGGTCTTGCCGTGATCAAGCTCGCGGTGCGGGACGACCTGCTCGGGCTCTTCCCGGGTCTGGACGTCCTCGCGAAGCACCAGTTCCTCGTGATCTGGATGCGCTCGCAGGCACCGACGATCCGTGAGGTTGCGAATGCGGACTTCCCCGACATCGATGTCGGAGATCCGCTGGGCAATGGCATCTTCAACCTCGGTGAGGCCTTCGGGGCCAACAACGGGCTCGTGCAGGTCGATGTCAACGGCACCGTGCCGATGGGCAACGACTTCGCTGGCCAGTGGCCGAGTGACTCGTCACGCTGCCGAACGACTGGGCCGCTCTCGCCGGGGCATATGCCTTCGACGACAACGACCAGGCTGGTGGCATCCCCGGCAGTGGTGCAGCGCGCTGGGACATCCACGACGACAAGTCGCCGTACTCGAATCACGCGGGTCTGAACACGTGCACCCCGCGCGCGGGTTCCGTGGACGCCGTGGACAACTGCCTCGGCGGTGGCGAGACCGGTCAGTTCTCGTTCCTCGATGGCTTCACCCAGCCGGGCTTCGGCGGGTGCCACGGTTGGCCCGTTCGACCAGATCCGGCCGCTGAACTCGCTGCTCAGCGACGGTGCACTCAACCAGGACGACGCGCCTATGCCGCCGCTCCGGGTTGATGTCCGGCTCGCAGCCGGCAGCACGGGTGGCCTGGCAGAGGCTGACAAGGACGACATCTACGTCCGCGACCAGTCGGTCCCGGATTCGAGACGGCGCACAACCTGTACGCACCGTTCTACCAGGCACTCATCCCGGCGGCCCTGGAAGCGGACGACGGTGAGACCTCTGGTGTGGCAGGCTCGTTCGCGAACAACTTCCCGGGCTTCCTGACGGACTACTACGACTACTGGGAGTTCCTGAACGACTGGACGGAGGATCCGCTCCGGAACCAGAACCTCTGCAACGACGAGCTCGGTAACCCGCGGTATTCGCCGCGCGGCCCCGACCACGTCGCGGTCTACACGGACGAGCACGGCGAGGCAATCGTCGCGTTCGACCCGGACACCGGGTTCAACTTCGCAGTCGACTCGAACGGTCGCTGCGATCTCGACCTCCCGGCGAACCGGTCCTTCAACGCAACGATCACGGCGACGGGGATCTATCCCGACCAGCCTGTGATCTGGGATCGGGCGAACAAGACGTCCCTGCCGTTGACGAAGACCGTCAACATCGCAGCCAGCAAGACGCTGAACTGCGTGCCTAAGGGTCAGTTCGAGATGTTCTGCGTCGAGACGATCCGTGACATCTACGGCGATCCCGTCGTCGGTGCCAAGGTCATGTTCTCCCGCTCGCCGGTTGGCGGCGGACTCCAGGCCGATGCTGCGCTCCACGGCGGCTTCGACACCCGGGGTCAGGGCCTGCTTGACGCTGGCGATGGTGACGGCCCCGTGGTCGTCTCCACGAACAACCTCGGTCAGGCGGGCGTGCTCGTCACCGAGTCCCGGAACATCTGCATCGACATCACGGCCGAGAACCTCGGCACGCGTCGGACTCGCGCAGAACCCGGGCGTCAAGCGGTTCATCTACATCAACGCCGTGGGCCGGCACTGTCCTCACCTCTTGTGGTGACGGCACTGGCGGCGGTGGCCCGACGGTTCCGCCGACGGTGATTCCGCCGACGGTGATTCCGCCGCACACCACCACGGTGACGATGTCGACGGCAGCGCCTGCAGCAGCGGCGTCGGTCGTCAGCCTCGCCGGCAACCCGACGCCTGCGGCCATGCCGCCGGCGGCGAAGGCGAAGGCAGCCAAGGCAGCCAAGGCGACGCTCTCGTCGGCTCAGCTGCTCAAGATCAAGGGCAACCGGTACCTCGTTGTTTGGCTGAAGAGCTCGTTGAACTCGGCCAAGGTGAAGGTGTCCCTGATGGGCGCAAATGGCAAGGTCCAGCGCGTCGTGATCCGCAAGGTCGCGACGAACCGGGCAGTCACCATCCCGAACCTGAAGGTCGGGAAGCTGACGAAGTCGGTCAAGATCTCCGTCGTCGCGTAGCGACTGACTGAGGAATGACCTCGAGAGGGCCCGCCGCAAGGCGGGCCCTCTCTCTTTACTCGAGGTCTGCGGCGGGAAGCGGCTGAGCGACGTCCGGACTGGCTCCACCGGCGGCGCGGCGGGCCGAAGGGCTCCCAGCACCGCGGCGGCGTCGATGCGGCCGGCGGACACGAAGTCGCCGACCGGAATGGCGTTGGCGGCCAGGGCGGCCGCGACGGTGTCGGCGGATGCGCCTGCGGCGAAGGAACGCGCGAGCCCGGCGAGCCCGGACACGAAGGCGGCCGACGACGAGGTGCCGCAGAAGTCTCCGTAGCTCCCGGCGGGCGCGGTCGTCTGGCTGCAGCCGGGGGCGGCGAGCCGGACCCAGCTGCCGTAGCTCGCCCAGGCGTAGCGGGCGTCGGCGCCGTCGGTGCCGGTGACGCCGATCACTCCGGGCAGGCTGGCCGGGAACGTGACGTCCGAGCTGCCGGCGTTGCCGGCTGCTGCGACCACGACCACGCCGCGGCTTCGCGCATAGTCGATCGCTTGTGCGACGCCGTCGTCCGGGCCGCTGAGGACGAAGCTCAGGTTGAGCACGCGGGCGCCGTGGTCGACGGCCCACGAGATGCCGGCTGCGACGTCGGCAGCGTTGCCCGAGCCGTTGCCGGCGATGACCTTGATCGGCATCACCGAGCAGTGGGAGCACGCGCCGGCGCCGCCGATCCGATTGTTCGAGCGGGCCGCGATCACGCCCGCGACCATCGTGCCGTGACCGTGGTCGTCGCTCGGATCCTCGTCGTGGTTGACGAAGTCGTAGCCGGGAACGAACGCGCCCTCGAGATCGGGATGGGAGAGATCGACGCCGGTGTCGAGCACCGCGACGATCGTCTCGGACGTGCCGGTCGTCAGCTTCCAGGCGGCCGGGGCATTCACCTTTGCGAGCGACCACGAGTCTGGCCCAGAGCGGGTCGTTCGGGGTCAGCGCCGCTGGGACCGCCGGCTGGACGGCCGGGCGAGTCGCGCGCTTGCGCGTCGCGCCGGGACGAGGCGTCACGATCCGGCCCTTCGGCTTCTTCGGGGTGACGGCGACACGGTGGCGTGCGATCCAGCGCATCGGCGGTTTCCGAAGGACGCCGGCTACTTCGGCTGTCGCCCGGTCAGGCGCTGCGGGGCTGGGTGAAGCAACCGCTACGGCCAGTACGGCAAGCGCAACGACCGCGGCCGACCCGAGCAGCGCTCGCAGCGGGCGAGCGAATGAGGTGTGGGCGGACACCACATCGCTATCGGCCTACCCCGGCCGATTCTTGAGGCGTTTTGCGTCAGGAAGCGACGCGGGTGCGGAAGGGCGCGTGAACCTCGACGCGACCCTGCTGCACGACGATCGCGGCGCTGACGAGCTTGCCCCGGGCCGAGGCAGGAAGCCGCCAGACGCAGGTCGCCTTGCCGTTGCGGAAGCGGCGCGAAACGACCTTCAGAACACGTCCCTCGAGCCGCCCGCTGCAGAACACGTGCGCCTTCTGCATCCGGACGCCGCTCTTGAAGACTCCGACGGAGGTCGTCATCGGCTTGCCCGCCTGCGGCTGCCGCGGGTTGACGCGGAGGCCGGTCAGGACGACACCGGTCGCGGAGGCCGCGCGTGGCGCAGCGCCGGGGTTCGTGGGAGCTGGTACCGGAGATGGAGACGGCGCTGTTCCGGGAGGCCCTGGCTTCGGAGCGGGAGCCGGCGCGGGCCGGGCCGGGCACGGGAACGGGCGCCGGCACAGGAGCGGGTACTGGGGCAGGAGCAGGCGGCACGGGCGGCGGGGCGGGATCGGAGCAGGCGCCGGAGGAGCGCCGCCGGTCGAGGTGCCGAACGTGTGGGCCCAATAGATGCTCCCGGAGGAGCCGGCTGCACCGGAGCCGATCGCGCGCCAGTTCGGGTTCTCCATGTTCGCGCGGTGGCCGGGTGAGTTGAGCCAGCCGTTGAACACCGCCTGGGCGGTCGTGTAGCCGTAGGCGATGTTCTCGCCCCAGGCGCCGGTGACGCCGCAGGCCTGCATCCGCTCACCGATCGAGCGGGCCAGCGGCGGGGCCGGGTCGTCGTGAGCCATGTAGCCGTTCTTGGCCATGTGGCGGGCCTTCCAGACCGCGGACGCCTCGAGCGCGGGCGAGACGACGAGCGTTGTCAACCCGAGCGACGCGCGGTGGTTGTTCACGAGCTGCATCGCCTGCGAGGCGAGGTCGGACCGGAGCGTGCCCCAGTCGCCGCCCGGCGTGCAGTCGCCCGCGAGGGTCGTCGCGCTCGCGCGGGGCGTGACGACACCGGCGGTCAGCGTGACGGCGGCGAGCAGCGCGGCGGCGAGCGTCGCGGAAACAACCCACGTGAGCGGCCTGTGCAAGCGCGCGCGGGAAGTCTTCGTGGATGTTGGCGGCGGCGCATCCATCCGAGGAAGGTTTCGACACTAACAGGCTCAAACTTGAGCCGTTTCCTGGTTGAAAGGTTAGTAAAGCTGCCGGACAACCAGGGTTTAGGAGGGCTTAGTGGATCTCCCCGACGGCGCTGCGCAGGGCGGTCAGGGCTGCCTGCAGCTCCCCCATGCGCTCGAGCTCGGCCCCTGCCAGCTCGCGGCGCAGGTGCCGCTCACGCAGGTTGAGCAGCAGCTCCTTGCCGGTGGGCTCGTCCAGCCCCTCCCTGCTCCCGCGCGCGTCCAGCTCTGCGCGAAGCGCGAGGAGATCCCGCTCGAGCTCCCCACCCTCGACGAGATGGACGCGGAAGCGCCGGTGGAGCTCCGAGTCGAAGTGCTCGGGCGAGACCTCGGCCAGCAGCCTGACGAGACCGGGATGCAGGACGCAGGCGGCGAGCGCGTTGCGCTCGAGCCGCTCGCCCTTCTCGAGCAGCTTCGGCGAGAGGTCCTCGGCGATCGTGCGCATGCCGCCCTTCGGCGTCAGGCCCGAGAGGGTCTCCTTCGGCAGGCTCAGGCGGCCGGCCAGGAGCCGCAGCGCGTCCTGCCACTCGGGCGAGTCCTCGTTCCGCTGCAGGATCTCGCGCGCGCGGACGAACGCCTCCTGACGGTCGGGCGTGCGGTCGAGCTCGAGCCGCACGCGGTAGAGGATGTAGCTCTCCGCCGCGCCCAGGCGCGCCTCGAAGCCCGCCGGCGCGTCGGCTGGATCCTGGCCTTTCGGCAGGGTCACGACGCGCACGTCGAAGCCGAGCGACGTCGCGAGCTCCATCCCGCGGAGGGTCGCCTCCTCCCCGGCCGCATCCGAGTCGAAGCAGAGGTAGACGCGGCGCGTCAGCCGCTGTAGCTCCTTCAGCTGCCGCTCGGTCAGCGCCGTGCCCATCGACGCGACGACCGGCTCGAAGCCGACCTGCCTCAGCGCGATCACATCCGTGTTCCCCTCGACGACGACCGCGCGCTCCTGCTTCGCGATCGCCGTCCGCGCGAGGTGGAGCCCGTAGAGGATCGCCGACTTGTGGAAGAGCTCGCCCTCCGGCGAGTTGACGTACTTGCCCTGCAGCGGATCGTCGTCGTGCAGCTTCCGTGCCTGGAAGCCGACGATGCGGCCGCGGGCGTCGGCGAGCGGGAACATCAGCCGCTGCGGGAAGTAGTCGTTGCCGCGTGCGTTGGTCAGGCCGGCGCCGCGGAGCTCCTCCCGCGTGAACCCCTTCTCCTGCGCCTTCTGCGCCAGCCCGCTGCCCGGCGACAGGCCGAGCCTGAACTCACGGCAGATCTCCTCGCCGAGTCCGCGGCTCGCCAGGTACGCGCGCACAGGCTCGCCGGCGGCCGTCTCCCAGAGGTGCCGCTCGTAGAACGAGGCCGCCTGCTCGAGCACCGCGTGCAGGCGGTCGCGCCGTTTCCGCGCCTCCTCGATCTGCGGCGACGTCTCCTCGTACTCGAGCGAGACCCGGAACCGGTCGGCGAGCCACTCGACCGCCCCGGCGAAGTCGAGGTTCTCCGTCTCGCGCACGAACGTGATCACGTCGCCGCCCTTGCCGCAGCCGAAGCAGTGGTAGAGCTTGTCGGCCGGGTTGACCGAGAAGCTCGGCGTCCGCTCCTCGTGGAAGGGGCAGCGGCCCGAGTAGCGCGCGCCGGCGCGACGCAGCGGTGTGCGGCCGGAGACGACCTCGACCATGTCCGCCGCCGCGACGACCTCTCTGACGGACGAGTCCTTGATCATCGCCATCAGAGGCGCTCCGCGTACGAGAGCGCGAACCGGTCGGTCATCCCGGAGATGAAGGCGCGGATCTCGTCCTCGGAGTCGCCGCGCTCGACGAGGTGCTGGAAGATGCGCGAGATCGTGTCGTGCGCCCGCTCGTGCTCGCCGCGCGCGTGCTCGCCGAGATAGACGCGCTCGAACATGAAGCTGCGGAGAGCCAGCATCGCGGTGCCGACCTCCTCGCTCTGCACGATGTCGCCGGCGCGCTCGGAGCTCTCGACCAGGTCGTGGACGAGTGTGTCGATGCGCCGGCCCCCGGTCTCGCCGAGCAGCTCGATCTCCGCGCGCGGCAGGTCCTCCGGGCCGAGCAGGCCGTAGCGGATCGCGTCGTCGATGTCGTGGTTGATGTAGGCGACGCGGTCGACGAGCCTGACGATCTTCCCCTCGAGCGTCTGCGGCTCCTGCGCGCCGGTGTGCGTGAGGATCCCGTCGCGGACCTCGGCGGTGAGGTTCAGCTCCTCGGCGATCCGGAGCGACTGCTCGTTGTGGTGGAAGCCGGTGTCGAAGTGGTCACGGAGGCAGCGGTCGAGCTCGTTCTCGCCGGCGTGGCCGAACGGCGGGTGGCCCATGTCGTGCCCGAGCCCGATCGCCTCGGTCAGGTCCTCGTTCAGCCGCAGCGCCCGGGCGACGACGCGGGCGATCCCGGTCGTCTCGAGCGTGTGCGTGATCCGCGTCCGGTAGTGGTCGCCGGCCGGGTCGATGAAGACCTGCGTCTTGCCCTTCAGCCGCCGGAACGGCTTCGAGTGCACGATCCGGTCGCGGTCGCGCTGAAACGGCGTCCGGACGCCGCATTCGTCCTCCTCGCGCAGCCGTCCGCGCGTCTCGTACGAGCGCACGGCGAGCGGCGAGAGCGCGGCCTCCTCGGCCGCGCGGATGCGAGCCTCGAAGGCGTCGGCAACTCGTCCGGCCAGCTCCGGCATCACGCTCAAGCGTACTCGGCGCCCCGGCGGCCGCGAGGGGACTTTGTGGCTCTGTAACACAAGCCCCTCGACCAGCCGCCCCGCAGCACGGCGCGGTGCGCGCTTGTGTTACTGGAACACAAAGTTTCGGCCACTCGGCGCGCTCAGATGATGATCGGGACGGTGCCGCCGTCCGCCGACCAGGCGGCGCCCGTGACGTACGAGGCTCGTTCGGACGCGAGGAACGCGATCACGGCGGCGATCTCCTCCGGCTCGGCCAGCCGCCCGAGCGGGCGCCCGGCGCCGACCTTCGCCAGCACCTCCTCGCGGTCGCCTCCCTGCTGGTCGGCGAGCCCGCCCTCCCCCAGCCACGCGTCGGTCGCGGTCGGCCCGGGCGTGACGGCGTTGCAGCGGATCCCGTCGCCGGCGTACAGATCAGCGACGAGGCGGGAGAGCGAGAGGACAGCGGCCTTCGTCACCGAGTAGTGCGGCATGGCGGCCGACGGCCGCTTGCCCGACGTCGAGGAGACGTTGACGATCGTGCCGCGGCTCTCGCGCAGGTGCGGCAGCGCCGAGCGGATCGAGCGCACGTAGCTCATCACGTTCAGCTGCCACATCGAGTCCCACTCCTCGTCGGGAACCTCCTCGAAACGCGCCTGCACCGCAAAGCCGACGTTGTTGACGAGCACGTCGAGGCCACCGAGCGCATGGACTGCTGCGTCGACGAGCGTCTCGGGCGCACCGGGCTCGGCGAGATCGATCTGGACGTGCAGCGCCTCGCCGACGCCCGGCGCGCCGCTGCGTCCCGAGGTGACGACGCGAGCGCCCTCGGCGACCAGCAGCCTCGCCGTCTCGAGGCCGATGCCGCCGGTCGAGCCGGTGATGACGCACGTCTTGCCGCTCAGTCCAAGGTCCATCGGCGGCTAGCGTATCGGGGTGACGACCCTGCTCCTCGCACGACACGGCGAGACGGACTGGAACCGCGAGCTGCGGATCCAGGGCTCGTCCGACGTCGAGCTGAACGAGCTCGGGCGCAAGCAGGCGCACGCGCTCGCGGAGGAGCTCGAGCACGTCGAGCTCGACGCGATCTACTCCAGCGACCTGAGCCGCGCGCGGGCGACCGCGGAGGCGGTCGCGGCGAGCCACGGCCTCGAGGTGCGGCTCGACCCGCGCCTGCGCGAGCGGTCGTTCGGCAGCTGGGAAGGGCTCACGCGCGAGGACCTCGAGGCACTGCCGGAGGGCTCGCACCACGACGGCGAGAGCGACGACGAGGTGCGCAAGCGGATGGTCGAGGCGGTGCAGGCAATCGCGGACGCCCACCCCGGCGAGCAGGTGCTCGTCGTCTCCCACGGAGGCGCTCTGAACACCCTCTGGCACCACGCGTTCGGCGAGCGATTGGAGCGCTGGGCGAATTGCGCGGTCTACAAGCTGGCGCTTCGGGACGGCGCGTTCGTGACAGTAGACTGAGCGCTTCGTGGAGGACTACACGAACAAGTACAAAGGCGAGCAGATCGAGGTCGCGCTCTTCGGTGGCGAGTACCAGGAAGGTGTGCTGACCGCCTACTGCTCGATCGAGGACGTCCCCCACATCGAGCTGAACGGCCACATCCTCGTGCCGCTCCAGAACGTCGCCTCGCTCCACTGCTCCAGCCGCTGCGACGCGCCTGAGCCGGACTGGCCGCCGCGCGGGCTCGGCGAAGACGACCGCGACGGCCTCGGCGAAGACGACAGCTAGCCGGTGCGCCTTCCAGTGATGCCGCCCTGATGCGGCTTGCTGCGGCCCGCAACCTGGTCAAGGTCTGGCTGCTGGCGCTCATCTTCGCGGCCGCGTTCGGCGCCGTCGGCTGGGCGCTGGGCGGCTACCGCACCGCATCGATCTTCGTCTTCTGCGCGCTCCTCGCCGCCCTCGCCGTGTACGCGTACGCCGACCGCGCGCTGCTCGGGATGCTGGGCGCCCGCGAGTACGCGCTCGCCGAGGATCCGATCCTCCGCTCGACCGTCGACGCGCTTTCGGCCAAGCTCGGCGTCGTCCCGCCGAAGCTCTATCTGATCCCGGACGGCTTTCCGCGCGCGCTCGCCGCCGGCCGCGGGCCGAACAGCTCCGCGATCGCCGTCTCGACCGGGCTCCTCGGCGCGCTGACGCCGGCCGAGCTCGAGGCCGTGCTCGCGCACGAGCTCGCGCACGTACGAACCCGCGACGTCCTCGTCCAGACCTCGGCCGTGCATGGTCGCCGTCGTCCTGGTCGAGTTCTCGCGGCTCGGCGGCTGGCTCGAGCGGGCGCTCCTCGCCGTCCTCGGCCCGATCGCGGCAGCCTTCGTCCACCTGCTGCTCTCACCCAAGCGCGAGCTCGCAGCCGATCGAATTGCAGTGACGCTCTGCGGCTCGGGGGAAGGGCTCGCCGACGCTCTCGTCCGCCTCGACCACGCGAGCGACCTCGTGTCCTTTCAGGCGAGCCCCGCGACCGAGCCGCTCTACATCGTCAACCCGTTCGCCGAGGAAGGCCTGGCGGCGCTCTTCGTCACCCACCCGCCGCTGGATCGCCGTGTCGCGGCGCTACGCGGGATCGCCAGGGTAGCCGAGACCACATGACCACGTCTCGGCGCTCGCCCCGCTGCTCGAGCCAGGAGCGCAGCACGCCCCTCGCGGGTGAAGCCGCACTTCTCCGCGACCCGCTCGGACGAGCGGTTGCCCGGAAACGTGCTCAGCTGCACGCGCGGCAGCTCGAGCTCGCCGAAGCCCCAGGCGCAGAGGAGGTTGACGGCGCGCGGGATGTAGCCGCGGCCCCGGAACTCCGGCGCCGCCCAGTAGCCGAGCTCGCCGATCTTGCCGTGCACCCACAGCGTGATCGCGGCCGCGAGCTCGCCGCTCTCACGGTCGACGACGGCCAGGGGCGCCGCGCCGTCCGACCAGGCGGTCTCGCAGCGCTGCAGCCAGGCTCGGGCATCGTCGTTCGAGTACGGCGACGGGATCGTCGTCCAGCGCGCCGTCTCCGGGTCGTTGCACGCCGCGACGATCGCCGGGATGTCCGACTGCTCCCAGGGACGCAGCTGGACGACGTCGTCCTCGAGCGGCGGATCCGGGCGGCGGAGCTCCATCGTCGCATCCTAAGCCTGCAGGCCGAAAACGAAAGGAGGGCCGCTCTCGCGGCCCTCCTGAAGTAATTCGGCGGCGTCCTACTCTCCCGGGGGCTTGCGCCCCGAGTACCATCGGCGCTGTCGGGCTTAACTTCTCTGTTCGGAATGGGAAGAGGTGTACCCCCGACGCTATGACCGCCGAAATTGTCGAAAGTCCGCCTGTTCGAGCGGCACCCTCAAAACTCCATAGCGAAACACGATGTGTTCTAAATCAAGACCTCGGGCAATTAGTACCGGTCAGCTGAACGCATTGCTGCGCTTACACCGCCGGCCTATCGACGTGGTGGTCTTCCACGGCCCTTACTCCCTCGAGGGGATGGGAAGTCTCATCTCGAGGTGGGCTTCCCGCTTAGATGCTTTCAGCGGTTATCCCATCCAGACGTGGCTAATCAGCAGTGCCCTTGGCAGGACAACTGATACACCAGAGGTCTGTTCGTCTCGGTCCTCTCGTACTAGAGACGACTCCTCTCAAACTTCCAGCGCCCATGGTGGATAGGGACCGAACTGTCTCACGACGTTCTGAACCCAGCTCGCGTACCGCTTTAATGGGCGAACAGCCCAACCCTTGGGACCTGCTTCAGCCCCAGGATGCGACGAGCCGACATCGAGGTGCCAAACTCTTCCGTCGATGTGGACTCTTGGGAAGAATAAGCCTGTTATCCCCGGAGTACCTTTTATCCGTTGAGCGACGGCAATTCCACTCTTAACCGCCGGATCACTAAGGCCGACTTTCGTCCCTGCTCGACTTGTCAGTCTCGCAGTCAAGCTCCCTTATGCCTTTGCGCTCTACGCACGATTTCCAACCGTGCTGAGGGAACCATTGCGCGCCTCCGTTACATTTTAGGAGGCGACCGCCCCAGTCAAACTGCCCACCTCACGCTGTTCCCGACCCGGATCACGGCATCGGGTTAGAAGCCCAGAATGCGAAGGGTGGTATCCCAAGGGTGGCTCCACGGAGACTGGCGTCCCCGCTTCAAAGCCTCCCACCTATCCTGGACAACGCACACCAGACTTCAACGTAAAGCTGCAGTAAAGGTTCACGGGGTCTTTCCGTCCAACCACGGGTACTCGGCATCTTCACCGAGACTACAATTTCACCGGATCTCTCGTTGAGACAGCGCCCAAGTCGTTACGCCATTCGTGCAGGTCGGAACTTACCCGACAAGGAATTTCGCTACCTTAGGACGGTTATAGTTACCGCCGCCGTTTACCGGGGCTTGGATTCAAGGCTTCGCCCGAAGGCTAACCTCTCCTCGTGACCTTCCGGCACCGGGCAGGCGTCAGCCCCTATACGTCGTCTTACGACTTCGCAGAGACCTGTGTTTTTGGTAAACAGTCGCTTGGGCCGTTTCACTGCGGCCCCCTCAGGCTCGGCGGAGTAAATCCGCGTCACCATACCGGGGCGTCCCTTCTCCCGAAGTTACGGGACCATTTTGCCGAGTTCCTTAACGAGAGTTCTTCCGATCACCTTGGTATTCTCTACCTGCCTACCTGTGTCGGTTTTGGTACGGGCACGTCCCACCTCCCTAGACGCTTTTCTAGGAGGCATGGCTTCAGGAACTTCGCCCATCTCTGGGCTCGGCATCCCGTCTCAGGCTTAATGGGTGACGGATTTCCCTATCACCCGCCCTACGCGGTTACCCCAGGACGACCATCGCCTGGGATTCCGTAGCCTACCCCGTCCCGCCATTGGTGATAGCGGTGGGGACGTGGTACAGGAATATCAACCTGTTGTCCATCGCCTACGCCTTTCGGCCTCGGCTTAGGTCCCGACTAACCCTGAGCAGATTAGCTTTACTCAGGAACCCTTAGGCATTCGGTGGAGGAGTTTCTCACTCCTCTTTCGTTACTCATGCCAGCATTCTCACTTCCCATGCCTCCACGGCTGGCTTACGCCGCCGCTTCGCCGGCATGGGAACGCTCCCCTACCACTCCATGGTTTGACCCATGAAGTCCGTGGCTTCGGCTCCATGCTTGAGCCCCGTTACATTGTCCGCGCCCGATCACTTGACCAGTGAGCTGTTACGCACTCTTTGAATGGTGGCTGCTTCTAAGCCAACATCCTGGTTGTCTGTGCAATCGGACATCGTTTCCCACTTAGCATGGAATTAGGGGCCTTAGCCGACGGTCCGGGCTGTTTCCCTTTCGACCACGAAGCTTATCCCCCGCAGTCTGACTGCCACGCTCTGGAATACCGGCATTCGGAGTTTGCCTGATTTCGGTAAGCTGGTAGGCCCCCTAGACCAAACAGTGCTCTACAACCGGTATTGAACGCGTGACGCTATACCTAAATATATTTCGGGGAGAACCAGATATCTCTGAGTTTGATTAGCCTTTCACTCCGACCCACAGGTCATCCGCCCCGTTTTCAACCGAGGTCGGTTCGGTCCTTCACGGGGTCTTACCCCCGCTTCAACCTGCCCATGGGTAGATCACTCAGTTTCGGGTCTACCTCACACGACTAAATCGCCCTATTCAGACTCGCTTTCGCTACGGCTCCGTTTCCTTAACCTTGCCGTGTAAGAGTAACTCGCTGGCTCGTTATGCAAAAAGCACGCCGTGACAGGACATAGCCTGCTCCGACCGCTTGTAAGCACACGGTTTCAGGTACTATTTCACTCCCCTTCCGGGGTGCTTTTCACCTTTCCCTCACGGTACTAGTTCACTATCGGTCGCCAAGGAGTACTTAGCCTTGCGGGGTGGTCCCCGCGGGTTCCGACCGGGTTTCCCGTGCCCGGCCGTACTCAGGTACCTGTCAAGCGAGGCTATGCGTTTTCGTCTACGGGACCATTACCCTCTGCGGTGTGAATTTCCATTCACTTCGACTAACGCACAACTTTGTAACTCGCCGACCCGCCGGCAGACGGATCAAGACAGGCCCTACAACCCCCAAACAACAACGACTGCCGTCTATCACGTTGTCTGGGTTTGGGCTCTTCCCTTTTCGCTCGCCACTACTCAGGGAATCGAGGTTTCTTTCCTTTCCTCTGGGTACTAAGATGTTTCAGTTCCCCAGCTTGCCATTACCCGCCCTATGTATTCAGGCGGGAACACGCGCGCATTACCACGCGTAGGTTTCCCCATTCGGAAATCCCGGGATCAGTGATTGGTCAGCATCTCCCCCGGGCTTATCGCAGCCGCCCACGTCCTTCATCGGCTCTTGGCGCCAAGGCATCCACCGTGTGCTCTTGTTCTCTTGATCAGTAAGAACACGTTGTGTTGTCGCTATGGAGTTTTCAAGGTGCACACAGGCCGGCGGCCCGCCTTGCACTGAGAACAACCGTCACCAGCAGGCACGGTCTCTCAAAACTCAACAGCGTACGGACAACTACGTCGAGGTCGACGTTATTTCTAGGCGAACCGAGTCATCGGACGAAGACCTCGAAAGGTCGACATCAACGAGCTCGGCGCCTACCGGGATAATTGCCCCGGTATCCCTAGAAAGGAGGTGATCCAGCCGCAGCTTCCGCTACGGCTACCTTGTTACGACTTCACCCCAATCATTGACCCTACCTTCGACGGCTGCCTCCCAAAAGGGTTAGCCCACCGGCTTCGGGTATTGCCGACTTTCGTGGTGTGACGGGCGGTGTGTACAAGGCCCGGGAACGTATTCACCGCGACGTTGCTGATTCGCGATTACTAGCAACTCCGCCTTCATGGAGGCGAGTTTCAGCCTCCAATCCGAACCGGGACCGGCTTTTTGGGATTCGCTCCGCCTCGCGGCATCGCAGCCCTTTGTACCGGCCAATGTAGCACGTGTGTAGCCCAAGACATAAGGGGCATGATGACTTGACGTCATCCCCACCTTCCTCCGATTTGTCACCGGCAGTCTCCTATGAGTCCCCGACATAACTCGCTGGCAACATAGGACAGGGGTTGCGCTCGTTGCGGGACTTAACCCAACATCTCACGACACGAGCTGACGACAGCCATGCACCACCTGTGATCGAGTCCCGAAGGAGGGCCGTATTTCTACGGTTTTCTCGACCATGTCAAGCCTTGGTAAGGTTCTTCGCGTTGCGTCGAATTAAACCACATGCTCCGCTGCTTGTGCGGGCCCCCGTCAATTCCTTTGAGTTTTAGCCTTGCGGCCGTACTCCCCAGGCGGGGTGCTTAATGCGTTAGCTTCGGCACGGAGGGAGTCGACACCCCCCACACCTAGCACCCATCGTTTACGGCGTGGACTACCAGGGTATCTAATCCTGTTTGCTCCCCACGCTTTCGCGTCTCAGCGTCAGTACCGTACTAGAGAACCGCCTTAGCCACGGGTGTTCTTCCTGATATCTGCGCATTTCACCGCTACACCAGGAATTCCATTCTCCTCTTCCGGACTCTAGCCGCACGGTTTCCATCGACGTCTGAAGGTTAAGCCTCCAGTTTTCACAACGGACCTGTGCGGCCGCCTACACGCTCTTTACGCCCAATAAATCCGGACAACGCTTGCCCCCTACGTATTACCGCGGCTGCTGGCACGTAGTTAGCCGGGGCTTCTTCTGCAGGTACCGTCACCCTCTGGGCTATTAACCCGAGTGGCTTCGTCCCTGCTGAAAGAGGTTTACAACCCGAAGGCCTTCTTCCCCCACGCGGCGTCGCTGCCTCAGACTTTCGTCCATTGGGCAAGATTCCCCACTGCTGCCTCCCGTAGGAGTCTGGGCCGTGTCTCAGTCCCAGTGTGGCTGATCGTCCTCTCAGACCAGCTACGGATCGTTGCCTTGGTAGGCCATTACCCCACCAACAAGCTAATCCGCCGCGGGCTCATCCTCGATCGGAGGCCGAAGCTACCTTTTCTCAAGAGCTCGAAAGCTCGAGAGGCTATCCGGTATTAATCCGGGTTTCCCCGGGCTATCCCAGAATCGAGGGCAGATTACCCACGTGTTACTCACCCGTTCGCCGCTGTCCCCAGTCCCGAAGGACTGGTTCTCGCTCGACTTGCATGTGTTAAGCGCGCCGCCAGCGTTCGTCCTGAGCCAGGATCAAACTCTCCGTGAAGATTGGTTTGTCCCTCGAGAGGGACAAGCTTTATCTCCTTCGAGCTTGAGCTCAAAGTGTCTCCTCAATTAAGAGGTGACGAGGTTAGAGCCTCACGCGAGTCGCAAGCCGAAGCCGGCGACACCATGAGGTCTCGACGTAAACGCACGCTGTTGAGTTTTCAAAGACCAGTGCCACATTCGGGTGGCGACGTAAAAAAGCCTCCGACTCGCGCCAGAGGCCCACAAGCTTTCGTGCTGATCGTATCCGATCGTTGCTTGAAGGCGCTCCGTTGTGTCGTTTGGCGGGGACTTTGCTACGCCGACCCTCGTCGGGCGGCCGGGGAAGTGTAGCAGCGCTAACCCTGGTGTCAAGCGGGTTCGCGGAGCCGGGCGAAGCGTCGCTTCCCTGCCTGGAGCGTCGCGCCGGCGAGGTTCGAGCGCGGTACGTCGAGCTCCGTCACGACGTCCCCGTCGACCTTCACGCCGCCCTGGGCGATCAGCCGGCGCGCCTCGCTCGTCGACAGGCCGAACGCAGATGCCAGCAAAGCGGGCAGATGCACGGGATCGCCCGCGGGAAGCGGGGCATCGGAGACCTCGTCGGGCGCCTGTCCTTCGCGCACGACGCGCGTGAAGTGCTCCTCCGCCCGGGTGGCCGCCTCCTCCCCGTGCGAGCGTGCGACGATCGCGCGCGCCAGGGCGAGCTTGGCCTCCATCGGCTCGCCTGCCGGCACGTCGCGCTCGAGCACGAGCCGATACCACTCCTCGAGCTGGGTGTCCGGGATCCGCATCGTCTTCCCGAACTGCTCCTCCGGCGCTTCGGCCAGACCGATGTAGTTGCCCTTCGAGCCGCTCATCTTCTCTCCGTCCCAGGCCAGCAACAGCGGCACGGTGAGCACGACCTGCGGGTCGAGCCCGTACGCCTGCATCACCTCCCGGCCGGCCAGGAGGTTGTAGAGCTGGTCGGTGCCGCCGAGCTCGACGTCCGCCTCGATCGCAACCGAGTCGTACGCCTGCATGAGCGGATAGAGCAGCTCGCTGACCGAGATCGGCTCCCGCGCCCCGAACCGCTTCGCGAAGTCGTCGCGCTCGAGCAGCTGAGCGACCGTGACCGTCCGCGTCAGCGCGAGCACCGCCGCGAAGTCGAGCTCCTTCAGCCACTCGCTGTTGAAGCGCACCTCGGTCCGCTCGGGATCGATGATGCGCGACGCGTGGTCGAAGAAGCGCTGTGCGTTTCGGTCGATCTCCTCCGGCTCGATGATCGGCCGCTCCGCGGAGCGGCCGGACGGGTCGCCGATCCGAGTCGTGTAGTCGCCGACGATGAGCACGCCGATGTGGCCGGCGTCCTGGAACGCTCGCATGCGCTGGAGCGGGATGCCGTTCCCGATCGTCACGTGCGGTGCGGTGACGTCGATGCCGAGCTTGACCCGCAGCGGACGGCCGAGCTCGAGCTTCTGCTCGAGGCCGCCGGCCGGCAGAACGTCGACTGCGTTGCGGGTGAGGGTCTCGATCACGGGCGGCCGATCGTACCGAGGTGGTCCGGTGAGACGGCCTCCGGCGACGTGCAGCCGCAGAGCGCGAGCGCGAGCTCGATCTCGTCGCGCAGCAGCTCGAGCACCCTGGCGGCTCCCGCTTCGCCGTCGCACGCAAGCCCCCAGAGCGGCGCCCGGCCGGCGAGGACCGCGCGGGCGCCGAGCGCGAGCGCCTTGACGACGTCCGAGCCTCGCCGGATGCCGCCGTCGACGTACACCTCGATGCGACCGGCGACCGCGTCGACCACCTCCGGCAGCAGCTCCGCGGTCGGCGCGACCGCGTCGAGCTGGCGGCCGCCGTGGTTGGAGACGACGATCGCGTCCGCCCCGTACTCGCAGGCGAGCGCAGCGTCCTCCCCGGTCTGGATCCCCTTGAGGACGAGCGGCAGCGGCGAGAGCGCCCGCAGCTCCTCGAGGTCGGGCCAGGTCAGCGTCGGGTCGATCGCGCCGAGCAACTCGACCGGCGTCGCCCCCGCCCAGCCACCGGCTGCGGCTGCGACACTCGGCACCGCGATCTCCTCCGGGACGCGGAACGCCGTGCGCAGATCGCGTTCCCTGCGGCCGACACGCGGCGCATCGACCGTCAGCACGATCGCCCCGTAGCCGTGCTCCACCGCCTGGTCGACGAACGACCGGGTGACGCCGCGGTCGCGGAAGACATAGAGCTGGAACCAGCGTGGCGCGCCGGGCGCGGCGTCGGCGACCTCGCCGGGTGTCGCGGTCGCGATCGTCGAGAGGCACATCACCGTTCCTGCGGCCGCGGCCGCACGCGCCATCCCCTGCTCTCCGTCAGGGTGCGCGAGCCGCTGAATCGCAGTCGGCGCAACGAGCAACGGCATCGAGACCGGCGTGCCGAGCACGGTGGTCGCGGTCGACACGTGTTCGACGTCGACGAGCACTCGCGGCCGCAGGCGCAACTGCTGCCACGCGGCGACGTTGCCGGCGAGCGCCTGCTCGTCGCCGGCGCCGCCGGCGTAGTAGCCGAAGGCGCCGGGCTCGAGCGTGGACTCGGCGAGGGCTTCGAAGTCGGCGACGCAGACGGGCTCGCTCACGCCGCCGACTGTAACCCTAGAACGGGTAGGACATGAGGCTCCAGGCGGCTGCCGCGTACCAGAAGCCGAACGCGAGGCTGGCGACGCCGAAGACGGGCGCGACGGCGGTCGCGACACCCTGCCGCGCCGTGAGCGCCGCGCCGAACCCCGTCGTCACCATCGTCATCGACACCGCGGTGAAGAGCGCCAGCACGACCAGCGAGGCCAGGGCGAGCGGAGTCGAGGGGATTGCCGCCAGCAGCAGCACCCCGACGCCGGCGCTGCCGCCCATCCCGTGGACGAGGCCGATGCCGAACGCGGCGAACGGGCTGCGAACCTCGTGCCCGTGCTCGTGGCGGTGCCGGTGCCGCACGAGCAACCGGACCGCGAGAAAGACGATCAGCGCCGCCACCGCAGTCTCGGCGCCGCGCTGGACGACGTCCGGGAGATACGCCTCGAAGAGCAGGATCGGCACACCGAAGACGACGAGCGTGAGCGCGTGGCCGAGGCCCCACCAGACGCCGAGCGCAGCGGCGCGACGGCGCGCACGCTCGCGGCCGGAGGCCATCAGCGTCGTCACTGCGGCGATGTGGTCGGGATCCGTCGCGTGCCGGAGCCCCAGCAGCGTCGCGACGAGGAGAACGATGAGAATGGAGCCGCCACTCGAGAGCGCGGCGATGTGGTCGTCGAGTCCGAACATGGTCAGAACACCTCCGGTAGGGCTTTGGCGGTAATGCCGATGCCGACGGCGAGGATCACGAGCGCGCTCGCAGCCGGCAGTAGGCGGACAAGGGGGCCGTCGAGCGAGAGCCGGCTGAACGCCCGCTTCGCAAGAACGGCGACGAGGCCGATCGTGGTGATCGTGGCCGCGAGCCCGACGCTGAACGCGAGGATCAGGGCGAGCCCGAAGCCGATTCGGTGCAGCGCGATCGCGCTCAGCAGGACGACGAGCGCCGACGGGCACGGCAGGAGCCCCGCGGCGACGCCGACGCCGAGCAGGCCGCGCCTGTCGATGTGGTCGTGATCGTGGTGGTGGTGGTGGTCGTGGTCGTGGTGGTGGTGGTGGCCGCGTCGACGCGCCCGCGACCAGAGGACGGAGGCGCCGACGCCGACGACGAGGACGCCCGAAGC
This sequence comes from uncultured Gaiellaceae bacterium, assembly GCA_963820565.1. Lineage (GTDB taxonomy): Bacteria > Actinomycetota > Thermoleophilia > Gaiellales > Gaiellaceae > Gaiellasilicea. Next base: position 6,728 of record CAWGAD010000003.1, on the reverse strand, counting down.
GAGCGTCAGCCACGGATAGAGCGCCTCGGGGACGATGAACTGCGAGAGCAGGAGCGTCACCAGGCCGAGCGCGAAGACGCCGATCGTGTGCGTGACGGTGACGATCCCGCCGAGCAGCACCGCGTCGACCGGCCTCCCCTTCGTCCCGACGAGATAGCCGGCGACGATCGCCTTGCCGTGTCCCGGGGTGAGCGCGTGCGCCGCGCCCCAGAAGGCGGCGATCGCAAGCGAGAGCAGGATGACGCCGAGGGACAGGTCGCCGCGCGACACCAGCGCCTCGAAGCCGCCGGGCCGGTGCTCGGCCGTGGCCGCCGCACCATTCAGCGGCGGCGGCGAGCCGGGACCGGAGCCGAGCGTGAAGGACGCCGTCGCCGAGGTCACGTCGAGCGGGGAGCGCAGGAGATCGGAGGGGTACGCGCGCAGCGCGTCGCTCTCACTCTTCGCCGGGAACACTCGACGCGCCGAGCTCCGCACCCTCCTCCGCCCGGACGACGACCTCGCGCCAGCCGATCCGCGACCCGAAGTTCCGGTCCTCGAACGTCAGCCGCGAGCCGGTCGCTGTGCCTGTTCCGGTGGCGGCGTACACCGCGTCGAAGCGGAGCGTCTTCAGCCCGCCTGCGCCGGGTCGCGTGACGACGCGGCGTTCGAGCAGGCGCAGCGGAGCTCGCCTGCCGTCGATCCGGAGCTCGAGCGAACGTGCAGCCTCGCCGGCGAAGGTCGGCGCTGCGCACCCGGTCGCCGACCTGGAACGTCGGGATCTCCGCCAGGTCGAGCGCGTAGTGAACGTAGATGCTGCCGCCGGAGAGCTCGATCTCCGTGTGCCGGTTGACGGTGAAGTTGCCGAGCGGATGCGCGGCGGCGCCGGCGGGGGCAAGGAGCGCGGCGAACAGTGCGGCGGTGAAGAGCAGGCGCTTCACGAGGCGTACCTCCGGGCGGTTGCGCTCCAGAGGAGCGAGAAGTGCGGGTTGGTGTCGAGCGCACGGGCGAACCAGAGGCGCGCCTCGGCGTCGTGGCCGAGGCAGCGCTCGATCATCCCGCGGTGGAAGTAGAAGGAGGCGTCGCGCGTGCCGAGCCGCAGCGACCGCTTCGAGTAGGCGAGCGCGTCGGCGCAGCGGCCGTTGCGAGCGAGCGCCCAGGCGAGCACGTCGTCGCCGACGATCGACGGCCGGTCGGCCCGCGCCCGCCGGGCGAGCGCGAGCGTCTCGCGAAGCCGGATGCCGTGGTCGACGCGGAAGAGGGCGGTCTCGAGATCGCGTCCGGACGCCGTTCGACGGCCTGCAAGCGGTCGATCGCGGTCGACGAGCGCGTACTGCTGTCGCGCCTCCGCCCGCTGTCCCGAAGCCGCGAGCAGGTCGCCGAGCTGCGCGACGAGGTGCGGCAGCGGAATCGCCTCGACGGCGCGGCGCTGCAGCCCGAGCGCACGCTGGAGCCGGCCGCGGGCCGCCTCGACGCGCGCGAGACCCTCGAGCGCGCTGGGGTAGCCCGGGAACGCGGCGAGCGCGATCCGGAACGAGCGGCCGGCTTCGGTGAGCTCGCCGAGCCCGAAGTGGAGCTTGCCGAGCTCGACCAGCGTCCAGGCCGTCGGCTCGCGAACGCCGCCGGAGGCATCGAGCGCGAGCTCCATCGCCTCGATCGCCTGGCGGGGCCGCCCGAGCAGCTCACGCGCGTAGGCGATCCGGGCGTAGCCGCCGAGACTCGGCTTCAGCTCGACCTGGCGGTCGAAGGCACGGAATGCCTCGTCGTAGCGGCCGAGCTCGAGCAGGGCGTCGCCGAGCAACCCGTAGCCGCGGGCGGTGTCCGGCGCGAGCGCGACGGCGCGGCGCGCCAGGCGGAGCGACGCTCTGGAAGTCGTGCCGGCTGGCGGCGAGCGAGGCGAGGCCGGAGAGCGCGACCGGGTCGCGGCCGTCGAGCATGCGCGCGCGGCGGAGCACGCCGTCGGCGCGCCCGTAGTACGACGAGTCGGCGGTCTCGCGGGCCCGCTGCAGGTAGGCGAGCCCGAGCAGCGCCAGCGAGCGCTGGTCGTCCGGGCTCTCCCCCACGTCCTGCTGGAGGCGCCGCACCGTCGCAGCCGTGTCGCCGAGCGAGAAGCCGGACAGCGCCCGCTCGCTCGACACGGGTGCGGGACCGGCCGCGCCCCCCGCGGCCGGTCCAGCCTCTCGGAGCACGCCGCCGAGGAGGGCGATGGCGGCGGCCGTGACCGCCGCCATCGCACCAACCAGGATCCTCGTCCGTCGCATCGTTCCCCTACGACCCGTGGTGGCTGTGGTCGTAGCCCTGGTGAGGGGCCGCCACGTAGGGGAAGCTGGTCAGGAACGGCTTCTCGTTCGCGTCGACGCCGTCGCCGAGGAGGTTGTTCGGGCTCAGGTTGCAGAGCCCGAGCGCGCCCGCGAGGATCGGGCCGTACCCGCACGCGAGTGCGCGCAGCTCGATGTCGGTGACGTCGTCCTCGAGCCGGCGGCCGTTGGGATAGCCCGCGAACTGACCGGCGAGCACACCGAGGCGGTTGCCGGTTCCGACAGGCCCGCTCGGCGGAATGCTCGTGTTCAGCCGGAGCAGGTCCGCCTTGGTCGCGCCGGTGAAGTTGAGCCCGGGCACGCCCGTGAGCAGCACCGCGACGAGGTCGTTGCGTCCCGTCGTGGCGATGTCCGCCGTCGCCGGATAGAGCAGGTTGACGAGCGCCGGCACCTCGGGCTCGGTGTAGCTCGACGCGAACTGCGCGTCGCCGGCGGGATCGCTGCGGTTCCAGCGGTCCTTGTTCTTCAGCGGGATCACGACCTCGTTGATGAGCGGGTTGCCGAGCCGCGAGACCTGCACCCACGGGCCGACCGAGGCGCTTCCTCCGTCCGGCGTGAGGACGCGGATCTGCTGGCGGCTGGCGCTCGCGTAGACGCCGATGTTCGTGTTCGGGATCTTGACCACGTCTGCGATCGGCACCTGGAGCGCGATCGAGTGCGTGTTGAACCCGCGACACCGTCCACGCCCGGCCCGTTCGGCAGCGGGATCAGGTGCGAGCGAGTTGAACGGCCGCAGACCGGCGAGATCGAAGACCGAGCCGAGGTCGACGTAGAACGGATCGTCGCGCTGGCCGGCGAAGACCTTGACCCCGCCCGGCAGGTCGCGGACCGCGGCCGACGCGAGCGCGTCGTAGCCCGGCGTCGAGCGGGGGCCGATGTTGACCGGCGGCGTCGGGATCCCGGCACCGAGCACGGTCGTCGTTGACCCGCGGCCGCTCCCGACCACCTTCGTGACCGTGTAGGTCTGGCGGACGTTGAAGTCCGGGTCGTCGAGCGACGTGATCGGGCCGGTGTTGTAGAGGAACGTGTTGCCGTTCGAGACCGTGGTCTTGAAGCGGAACTGGTAGGTGATGTCCTCCCGCCCGTCGCCGCTGTTGTCGACCTTGAGCTCGTAGAGGACGTCGTCGTCGAACTTGGCGAAGTTGGGCCCGCCGGCCGGCTCCTCGAGCGGGATGTAGTTCGCGACGAACGTGACCGTGTCGGGCCGGTCAGGGCTCCTGAAGGCGTAGACGTCGGTGTTGTCGGCGGCCGGGTCGTCCGCGATCACGGGCGCCTCCCGGTGGCTCGACGCGACGGCGCTCGGCGGGGCGGTTGCCCGTGCGAGGCCGAAGGCTGTGAGCCCTGCCGCGGCGAGCGCGGCGAGGGCGAGTCCCCATCTCATCCCCTTCTCCTTTCGATCGTGCGGTGGCGGTCGGAGCTGGTTCGGCGGCGGCCCGGAATCGGATCGGCCGCCGCCGAAACCTGCTCGCAGCCCTATTTCTGCTGGCCCTTCGTGTTGGCGAAGCCCGACCCGGGGTCGGCCTCGTACGGGAAGGAGTCCAGTGCAGCGACGTCGCCGGAGTTGACTCCGTCGCCGAGCGGCACCTTGTTCCCCTTGAGGAAGCCGGCCATGACCTGCTCGGCGATGTCGATCACGTCGTCGCCGAGCCGGCGGCCGTTCGGGAAGCCGCCGTTGTCGCCGCCGATCACGCCCATCCGGCTGACCTTCGAGTCCGGCGTGACCGGGATCGAGTAGTTCAGCCGCAGCAGGTCGGCGACAGTCGGGCCCGTGTAGTTCAGGCCCTTGACGCCGGTGCCGAACACGGCGACGAGGTCGTCGCGGTTCGTCTCCGGCGCGTTCACCTTGTAGAGCTGGTTCATCAGCTTCGCGAGCACCGGCGTCACGACCGGGCCGGCGAACTGCTTGTCGTTCACGGGCGCGGAGCGATTCCACGCGTCCTTGAACGGCGTCGGCACGACGACCTCGTTGACGAGCGGGTTGCCGAGCCGGGACACCTGCGTCCAGCCGCGGCGCAGCTTGCCGCCGACGGTGACGTTCGGGCGCTCGGTCGAGGCCCAGACGCCGATGGTGCTGTTCTTCGCGTTCAGGTCCGCGATCGGGATCTGCAGCGCGATCGCGTGCACGGCGTAGCCGGCGAAGAAGTCCTTGCCGCCGCCGGCGTTCCCGGTTCCCTTGCGGAACGCGACCAGGTCGAAGATCGAGCCGATGTCCGCGTAGAAGGCGTCGTCACGCTGGCCGGCGAAGATCGAGATGCCGTCCTTCGTGACGATCGACTTCGATGCGAGGCTGCGGTAGTTCGGGGTCGAGCGCGGGCCGATGTTGTTCGGCGGCGTCTTCCCGCGGGCGAAGAGCTTCTTGTTCCGCCACATCGACCAGCTCTGGACGGTGTTGCCGAGGAACGCGGCGCCCGCCGTCCGGCCGAACCGGAACTCGTAGACGATGTCCGGCCGCGCGTCGCCGGTGCGGTCGATGTTGATCTTGTACTTCGCGTTCGGCGAGAACGTGTAGTAGTTCGGGCCGGCCGCGGGATCCTCGGCCGGGATCCAGTTGGACACGATCGTCACGGTGCTCGGCTTGTCCGGGCTCCGGAACGCGTACAGGTCCGTGTTGTCCGCGCTCGGATCCTCCGAGATCAGCGGTGCGTCACGGTGGCTCGAGGCGACGCCGGCGCTCGGACCGGAGCCGACAACGGCCGCCGCGAGCGCGGCTGCCAGTGTTGCTCCGACGGCGACGGCCGCCAATGCTGCCTTCTTCATGCTTCCCCAACTCCTTGGTGGTTGATGGACGGGGCTGGTTCGCCCCTCCCACGGCAGCGGTTCGATCGAGCCGCGAAACGCGAACCGATCGGCCGCCGCGCTCGAACCAGGGGCGTGCTCGCTGTAGCGTCATACGTGCCCATGCGACGTCGCGATCTCGCCCATCTCTCGGACGAAGCGCTCGTCGCTCTCGTCTCGCGGTCGGACGAGTCGGCGCTCGCCGAGCTCTACGACCGGGTCGGCGGGGCCGCGTACGGGCTCGCCTACCGCGTGCTGCGCGACGAGGCGCTCGCCGAAGACGCGGTGCAGGAGGCTTTCCTCGGGCTCTGGCGCAGCGCCGGGTCGTTCATCCCCGAGCGTGCGAAGGCATCGACGTGGATCCTGACGCTCGTGCACCGTCGCGCGGTCGACCTCGTCCGCCGCGAGCAGCGACGGCGCACCGAGTCGCTCGAGGGTGCGCCCGAGCCGGTGGAGGGCTCGGCGGAGCAGGTGGCCTGGTTGCGCGTTCGAGCGCGAGCGCGTCCAGGCAGCGCTCGCGGCCCTGCCCGACCAGCAGCGCGAGGCGATCGAGCTCGCCTACTACGGCGGCTACACGCAGTCCGAGCTCGCGGACCGGCTCGGGCAGCCCCTCGGCACGATCAAGAGCAGGATGTTCGCCGGACTCTCGCGCTTGCGCGAGCTGCTGGCCGATGAGGCGGAGAGGGATTCATGGAACTTCACGAGCTGACCGCGGGCTACGCGCTCGACGCACTCGAGCCCGGCGAGCACGAGCGCTACGAGGAGCACCTCGCCTCCTGCGAGCGCTGCCGGGAGGAGCTGCAGAGCTTCTGGAGCGTCGCCGGCTCGCTGGCCCACGCGGCGGGCGGCCCGATGCCGCCTGCCTCGCTGCGCGAGCGGATCCTCGAGCAGGCGCGCAGCGAGCGGTCGAACGTCGTCCCGCTCCAGCGCCGCTACGTTCCGCGCGCGCTCTGCCGCGGTCGCCGCGGTCGCCGCCCTCGCCGCGATCGGGCTCGGGATCTGGGCGACCTCGCTCTCACGTGACCTCGGGCACGCCGAGGACCGGATCGCCGTGCTCGGCGATCCGAACGCCAAGGCGGTCGAGACCGCGAACGGGGAAGCGCAGCCTGCGTCGTGACGCCGGCGGGCGAGGCGGCGCTCGTCGTGCGGAAGCTCGATCCGGCGCCGAAGGGCAAGGACTACGAGATCTGGGTCTTCGAGAACGGCGTGCCACGTCGCCGGGATCTTCGAGGAGCCGGGTGTCGCGATGCTGGCTCGCGCCGCGTCGAGCCCGGCCAGACGGTCGCGGTCACGCTCGAGCCGGACGGGGGCGTCGATGCCCCGTCCGGCGCGCCGCTCTTCACGGCCACTTCTGCCTAAGGAAAAGATCAGGGGACGTTCAGGGTCGCCCCCCGATGTGCAGCGGTGAGCTGGGCGGCAGGCTGGATGCATGCCCGTTCTCGCCGGCGACCCAGCGCAGATGCGGCTCTCCGGCCGGCTTCTAGTCCTGCTCGGGATCCGGAACGAGCTGCGAGCCCGGCATGCCCCTCGTTGGCGGCACGAGCGGAACCGCCTCCAGTTCGACCGCACGCTGGCCGAACTGGTGAGGCTGCATCGCGACGGATCCTCCACAGACCCGTGACGATTGCATTCCGACCGGCTCCGTACACTCGTTCGCGT
>CAWGAD010000002.1:0-28764 GCA_963820565.1 uncultured Gaiellaceae bacterium | reverse complement strand
CGGCCGATGGCTCACAGGTCCCCATGGCGGCCACGATGCAATCGCACCGCGCAGCGTCTACTCGCGATGTCAAAGGCGACCAACCGACCGTGAACAACGCCGACAGATGCGCCCACGCCGATCGGCTCGACCAGCGGCCGGGTGAGTCCCTGGCTCGTTCTCTCCCTCGTCTGCCTCGCGCAGTTCATGGTCGTCCTCGACGCGACGATCGTGAACGTCGCGCTGCCTTCGATCCAGACCGACCTGCACATGGCGGAGAGCTCCCTGCAGTGGGTCGTCAACTCGTACGCGCTCACCTTCGGCGGCTTCCTGCTCCTCGGTGGCCGGGCGGGCGACCTGATCGGCCGCAAGCGCGTCTTCCTGGCGGGCCTCGTCGTCTTCACAGCCGCGTCGTTCCTGAACGGAATCGCGAGCTCCTCGACCTTCCTGATCCTCGCGCGCGGCCTGCAGGGCTTCGGCGCCGCGCTGATCGCGCCGGCCGCGCTCTCGATCATCACGACGACCTTCGCCGAGGGCAGGGACCGGACGCGGGCGCTCGGCGTCTGGGCCGGGATCGCCACGGGCGGCGCGGCCGTGGGACTGCTGCTCGGCGGCATCCTCGTCGAGTTCTTCTCCTGGCCGTGGATCTTCTTCGTCAACGTTCCCGATCGGAATCGCGACGTTCATCGCGTCGCTCAAGTACGTGCCGGAGTCGCGCGCCGACGCCGAGCACCGGAGCTTCGACGTTCCGGGCGCGGTCACGGTGACTGCAGGCCTGATCGCGCTCGTCTACGGGATCGTCAACGTGCAGAAAGCGGGCTGGACCTCCGCCACGACGGTGTTCTGGGGCGTCGTCGCGCTCGTGCTCCTGACGTCGTTCGTCTTGATCGAGCGGCGCCAGCGCGCGCCTCTCGTCCGGCTCGGGATCTTCACCGTGCGAACGGTGCGGGCAGCCAACTTGACGATGCTGCTCGTCGCCTCCGGCCTCTTCGCGATGTTCTTCTTCAACACGCTGTACGTGCAGCGCGTGCTCGGCTTCTCGCCGCTGCAGGCCGGCCTCGCGTTCCTTCCGGTCACCGCCGGGATCGGCATCGGCGCGGGGCTCTCGCAGCCGGGCGTGAAGAAGCTCGGGATCCGAACGACCTCGATCATCGGCATGACGCTGGCGACGGTCGGGATGCTGCTCCTGCTCACGACCGACGCCAACGGGACGTACCTGACCGACCTGCTTCCCGGCCTGATCCCGATCTCGATCGGCATGGGCCTGACCTTCGTTCCGGTGACGCTGCTCGGGACGAGCGGCGTCGAGCACGCGGACGCCGGCCTCGCCTCCGGCCTCTTCAACACCTCGCAGCAGGTGGGCGGCGCGCTCGGCCTCGCGATCCTGTCGACGCTCGCCGTCAACCGCACCGACAACGCTCTCGGTGACCTTTCCGGCCAGCCGACGCAGGTGCAGCAGAACGAAGCGCTCGTCACCGGCTTCCACGCGGCGTACCTCGGCAGCGCGCTCTTCTTCGTCGTCGGCATCGTCGTGATGGTGACGCTGCTGAAGCGCGACGACGTCGCGGAAGTCGACGTCGACCGGCCGCTGACCGAGCTGGCCGCCTAGTAGCGCGACTGCAGGGCGTCGAGAGCGATCGCGAGCGCGAGCGCGAGCCGGCGATCGATCGTCCGCTCGGGATCGCCCGAGAGCTCGAGCGTGTAGCGGTCGCGCACTCCCCAGGCACGGGTGAAGTCGCCGATGTGCCGGCCGTCCGCCGTGTCGATCGTGAAGTGGAAGACGATCGGGACGAAGTCGCCGTACGGCACTGCGTCGATGACGCGGCGCACGACCGCCGCCACCATCGAGCGCTCCTGCGCGATCGCGAGCTCCTGCTCGTTCTCGTCGAGGATGCGCCACGTCGAGCGGAAGAGCGACTTGCCGAAGACCTTCGCGAGCACGCCGATCTTCGTGCCGTCGGGCGTCGTCACGTCATAGCGGCCGCCGAGCTCCATCATCGAGCGCGCCTTGATCCGGAAGAGCTCCTCGCTCTCGTCCTCGCGGGCGAAGAAGCGGATGTCCTCCTTCATCGCCATCCGCTTCTGGCGCACGAACGCGACCGGGCCGCCGGGGGAGGAGATCCGGTAGAGGTTGACCATCGGCTTGATCAACTGCTCGATCTCGAACCGGTCCGCATCGAGGGCCGAGGTCACGCGTGCGATCGTACTGGCTCGTTAGAGTGGTGCCGTCGTCCAACCCGACGGGGGTAGTTGCGCATGGCGGTACGGGAAGCGGAGCCGGTCGGCTCGCTGAGCGAAGTGAGAGAGGCGGGCCTCGACCGCGAGGACCTGCTGGCGATCTACCGCAACCTGCTCGTCACGCGCGGGATCGAGGAACGGGGCCACATCCTCTACAAGCAGGGGAAGATCCCCGGCTCGTTCTACACCGGCAAGGGCAACGAGGCCGCGGCCGTCGGCGTCGCGACCGCGATGGGCCCGAACGACGTCGGCACGCCGCTGCACCGCGACATGGGCGTCCACGTGACGCGCGGTGTGGAGCCGTGGCGGATCTTCGCGCAGTACATGGGCCGCGAGGGCGGCCCGACGCGCGGCCGCGACGGCAACGTCCACATGGCCGACTCGAAGCTCGGAATGATCGCGATGGTCAGCCATCTGCCGGCGATGCTCCCCGTGGCCGTCGGCTGCGCGCTCGCCTTCCGCATCCGCGACGAGAAGCGGGTCGCGGTCGGCTGGTTCGGCGAAGGCTCGGCCGCACGCGGTGACGCGCACGAAGCGATGAACCTCGCCGGCGTGCGCAACCTGCCCGTCGTCTTCATCTGCGACAACAACCAGTGGGCCTACTCGACGCCGACCCACCTCGGCTACGCCGTCGAGCACCTCGCCGACCGCGCTGCCGCCTACGGGTTCGAGGGCGTCGTCGTCGACGGCACCGACGTGCTTGCCGTCTACCGCGAGGCGAAGAATGCGATCGAGAAGGCGCGCAACGGCGGCGGGCCGACCCTGATCGAGTGCCTGACCCTGCGCATGGAGGGGCACGCGGTCCACGACGACGCCTTCTACGTGCCGAAGGAGCTGTTCGAGGAGTGGGCCAAGCGCGACCCGATCGAGCGCTTCCGCACCTGGCTCCGCGAGAACGCCGAGCTGACCGGAGAGGAAGAGGACGAGATCTCGGGCCGGGTCAAGAAGATCCTGAACGACGCGCTCGCGCAGGCGGAGGAGTCGCCGCAGCCCGACCCGGCAACGCTGCTCGACGGCGTCTACGCGACTCCCGAGGACCTCGACACGCCGCACCACAAGTAGCCATGGCGGAAAAGACATATCTCCAGGCGATCAGCGACGGGCTCCGGCAGGAGATGCGCCGCGACGACCGCGTCTTCGTCATCGGCGAGGACGTCGGCGTCTACGGCGGCGCCTTCAAGGTGACGCTCGGCTTCCAGGAGGAGTTCGGGCCCTGGCGCGTGATCGACGCGCCGCTCGCCGAGACCGCGATCCTCGGCGCCTGCACGGGCGCCTCGATGATGGGCATGCGCCCGGTCGCCGAGATGCAGTTCGCGGACTTCATCTCGTGCGGCGTGGGACCACCTCGTCACCGTCGCCGCGAAGCAGCGCTTCCGCGCGGGCACCCCGGTGCCGATCGTCGTCCGGCTTCCGTCGGGCGGCGGCTTCTCCGGTGGGCCGTTCCACTCGCAGAACCCGGAGAGCTCCTTCGCGCACATCCCCGGCCTGAAGTGCGTCTGCCCGGCGACGCCGGAGGACGCGAAGGGGTTGCTCGTCGCGGCGATCGAGGATCCGAACCCGGTGCTCTACTTCGAGCACAAGCACCTCTACCGCCGGATCAAGGGCGAGGTGCCCGACGAGCGCTACGTGACGCCGCTCGGAAAGGCGCGCACGCACCGCGAGGGCGACGACATCACCGTGATCACCTGGGGCGCGATGGTCTACACCGCCGAGGAGGCCGCGAAGAAGCTCGAGGCCGACGACATCTCGGTCGAGATCGTCGACCTGCGGACGGTCATGCCCTGGGACAAGGAAGCGGTGCTCGAGAGCGTGCGCAAGACGTCCAAGGTGCTGGTGCTGCACGAAGACACGCGCACCGGCGGCTTCGGCGGCGAGATCGCCGCAACGATCGCCGAGGAGGCGTTCGAGGACCTGGACGCGCCCGTGAAGCGGATCGCCGCGCCCGACTCGCCGGTGCCGTTCTCGCCCGTGCTCGAGAAGGCGTACATCCCGCAGGTCGAGGACGTGGAGAAGGGACTCAGAGAGTTGGCGGAGTACTAGGAGGCTTGGTGGCTACGGGAACCCAAATCGACGTCGTGATGCCGCAGATGGGCGTGTCCGTCTCCGAGGGGACGATCACGAAGTGGCTCAAGTCCGAGGGCGAGCACATCGCCGCCGACGAGCCGCTGCTCGAGATCTCGACCGACAAGGTCGACACCGAGGTGCCGAGCCCCGGCGAGGGCGTCGTCGCCCAGATCCTCCATCAGGAGGGCGAGACCGTCGAGGTCGGCACCGTCCTCGCCGTGATCGCGCCCGAAGGCTCCGAGGTCGCCGCACCGGCAGCGCCGGACGTGCCGGAGCCGGCCACGCAGGCCGCCGCGGACGCCTCCGAGGCCGCGGCGAGCGAGATCGCGGAGCCCACGGCTCCGGCTCCCAGCTCCCGCTCCTGCCGCTCCCACTCCTGCCCCCGCGGCCGCGCCCGCGTCCGGCAACGGCAGGACGTTCGTCTCGCCGGTCGTCGCACGCATCGCGGCCGAGCACGGCGTCGACCCGAACACGGTGCAAGGCACCGGCACCGGCGGCCGCGTGACCAAGAAGGACATCCTCGCCTTCGTCGAAGGCGGCGGTGCCCAGGCCGCAGCCGCGCCGCAAGCCGCACCGGAGCCCACGCCTGCGCCTCCCCCGCCCGAGCCGGCACCCGCTCCTCAGGCTGCCGCGCCCGCTCCGCCTGCACCGGCGCCGGCCGCACCGGTCGCACCGGTCGCACCGGCAGCGCCAGTCGCACCGCCGACGCCGGCGCCTCCGGCTCCTGCCCCGGCCGCTCAGGCGCCGCCGAAGCCGGCTCCCGCCCCGGTCGCCGACGCAGGCGAGCCCGCAGCGGGCGAGACGTTCGAGCCGATGACGGCGATGCGCAAGGGGATCGCCGAGCACATGCGCCGCTCGCTCGACACCTCCGCGCACGTCACCAGCGCGATCGAGGTCGACATGTCCAAGGTGGTGGCGATCCGGAAGAAGCTGAAGAAGGAGTACGAGGACGCCTACGGCGTCAATCCGACCTACCTCTCCTTCGTCGCCCGCGCCACCGTCGAGACGCTGCGCGAGTTCCCGTGGATCAACGGCGAGATCCGCGGCGACAAGATCGTGACGCGGAACTACGTCAACCTCGGCTTCGCGGTCGAGCTCGCGGACGGCAAGGGCCTGATCGTCCCGGTCGTCAAGAACACCGAGTCGCTGAACCTGCTCGGGATGGCGAAATCGGTCACCGAGATCGCCAAGCGCGCCCGCGAGAAGCAGCTGATGCCGGACGACGTGCAGGGCGGCACGTTCACGATCACGAACCCGGGCGGCTACGGGACCTTCCACGGCACCCCGGTGATCAGCCAGCCGCAGGCCGCGATCCTCGGCACGTACGCAGTCGTGAAGCGCGCGTGGGTGGTGCAGGACGAGCTCGGCCAGGACGTGCTCGCGATCCGGCCGATCATGAACCTGACCCTCACGTACGACCACCGGCTCGTCGACGGCGCACTCGCGGGACGCTTCCTGCACGCGCTGCGCGAGAAGCTCGAAAGCTGGGGCGAAAGCGACTACTAGCGTCCTCACCACCGTCTCGACGCCGCAGGAGGCAGAGATGATCTGCGGACTGCTCCGCACGGCCGAGATCCTGTGCGACCACCGCGCGACGCAGGCGGGGGCGAAGTTCGGCGGGGCGCACGAGGTGCTCGTACGCCCCGAGGACTTGGAGGCGGCGCAGGCGATGCTCCCGACGGAGGCGTGAAGGGCGCGTACGTCATGAACCTCGGCCTCGTTCCCTACGAAGAGGCCTGGGAGCTGCAGCGCTCGATCGCGGGAGCCGTGTCGCAGGGCGCGATCCCCGACACGATCCTGCTGCTCGAGCACCCGCCGACGGTCACGACGGGGAGGCGGACCGAGGAGGGAGAGCTGCACATCCCCGCAGGCGCCGAGGTCGAGGTCGTCGAGACCGACCGCGGCGGCAAGTCGACCTACCACGGCCCGGGACAGCTCGTCTGCTATCCGATCTTCGACCTGAAGCGGCACGGTCAGGACGTGAAGCGCTACTGCCGCGACCTCGAGGAGGCGCTGATCGTCACGCTCGCCAAGCTCGGCGTCGAGGGCGAGCGAATCGACGGGCTCACGGGTGTCTGGCTGACGCGCCCGCCGCGGAAGATCGCCTCGATCGGGATCCACATCGCGAAGTGGGTGACGACACACGGCTACGCGCTCAACGTCGACCTGGATCCGGCGCCGTTCACGCAGTGGATCACCGCCTGCGGGCTCGAGGATGCTGCGTTCACGACGATCGCGACGGAGCTCGGCCGGCCGGTCACGGTCGACGAGGTGCGTGCGCCCGCGCTCGAAGCACTGGCCGAGATCTTCGGGCTCGAGCTCGAGGAGCTGCCGGCCGATGCCGGCCACGGCCTCTGGCCGCAGCCCGTGCACGCCCAGCTCGCGGCCAAGTAACAGTCTGTTACTTGACGATCCGCGTGGAGGTTGGCTCCGCGAGTGGGATTGCGCCGCGCGCGAAACCGCTAGTAACAGTCTGTTACTAGGCAGAGGCTGACGCGGGTGGTCGGCGGCCGCTCTAGACTGCAACGCGTGGAGACGTCGCTTCCCGTCGCCGAGCGGCCGCGCCGGCCGGAGTGGATGAAGGTCCGCGCGCCGAGCGCCGACTCGCGCTACTTCGACGTCAAGAAGCTGCTGCACGGCCTGTCGCTGCACACCGTGTGCGAGGAGGCGCGCTGCCCGAACATCTCCGAGTGCTGGGGCCGCGGCACCGCGACGTTCCAGATCCTCGGCGAGACCTGCACGCGGGCGTGTCGCTACTGCTACGTCCACTCCGGCAAGCCCGAGTCCGCCCCTGACGCGCTCGAGCCGCTGCGCGTGGGCCAGGCCGCGGCGCAGATGGGACTGAAGCACGTCGTCGTCACCTCCGTCGACCGCGACGACGTTCCCGATCGTGGCGCCGCGCACTTCGCCGCGACGATCCGCGCGATCAAGGCGAAGCTGCCCCAGGCAAGCGTCGAGGTGCTGACGCCGGACTTTCTCGGCGTCGAGGAGGAGGCGCTTCGTACCGTCCTCGCCGCCCGCCCCGAGGTGTTCAACCACAACATCGAGACCGTCCGCCGTCTGCACCGGAGCATGCGCGGCGCGAAGGCGAGCTACGACAAGGCGCTCTGGCTGCTCGAACGGGCCAAGCAGCTCGCCGACTATCCGGTGCTGACGAAGTCGGGGATCATCGTCGGGCTCGGGGAGACCAACGACGAGATCGTCGAGACGATGCGCGACCTGCGCTCACACGGGGTCGACGTCGTCACGATCGGCCAGTACCTGCAGCCGAGCCAGAAGCACGCGACGATCGACCGCTGGGTGCACCCGGACGAGTTCCGCTGGCTGCGCGAGCAGGGCGAGGCGCTCGGCTTCGGCTCCGTCTTCGCCGGCCCGCTGGTGCGTTCGAGCTACCGCGCGGACGAGCAGCGCCACGCAGCCGAGACCGGCCGCGGCGCAGTCGCGTACTAGTCACCCATTCGAGGGAAGCAGGCGCGTCGCGCACGTGCATTCATGGTGTCCAGGAGGAAAACATGCGTGCCGCCGCAGTCGCCGTTCTGATGCTGGTCTTGCGTTGCCCAGCTGGGGAGCGCAGCCTCGGCACGCCACGTTGCAGCTCGCGGCACGGGCGCCGCTCACGATTCAGGGACGCGGCTTCGGTGTCGGAGAGGCCGTGGCGGTGACTGCCGCGACGGCCGGCACCGCGCGCACGATCGGCGTCACCGCGCGCCGGAACGGGAGCTTTCGCGCGCGCTTCGAGCTTCGTCTCGACCGCTGCAACGCGCTCGTGGTCCGCGCGGCGGGCTCGCTGGGAAGCCGCGCCGTCCTCCAGGTCGAGCCAGGCTGCACCGCGAGGGAGCGAAAGAGCGAGAAGGAGCGGAAGAGGCGGGAAGCGCCGCTAGGCGTCGTGCGGCTTCGCCATGGCGCGATAGTCGAGCGCCTGGTCGAGGATCGCGTCGTCGACGCCTTCCTCGCGAGCGACCTCCCGCAGCGAGCGGCCCGATGGCCGCGGCCTTCTTGACGATCTCGGAGGCCTTGTCGTAGCCGATGTGCGGGTTGAGCGCCGTCGCCGCCGACAGCGTCAGCTCCGCGTAGCGCTCGTTCTGCTCCCGGTTGGCCTCGATGCCCGTCGACGCACTTCTCCGCCAGCAGCCGCGACGCGGCGGCGAGGAGCTTGATCGAGTCGAGCAGGTTCCGCGCCATCATCGGCACGAAGACGTTCAGCTCGAAGTGCCCCTGGAGGCCCCCGACGGTGATCGCCTGGTCGTTCCCGATCACCTGGGCGGCGACCTGCGTGACCACCTCGGGGATGACCGGGTTCACCTTGCCCGGCATGATCGAGCTGCCCTTCTGCAGCTCCGGCAGGAAGATCTCCGCGAGCCCCGCCCGCGGCCCTGAGCCCATCAGCCGCAGGTCGTTCGCGATCTTCGTGAGGCTGACGGCGACGACCTTCAGCGCGGCTGACGCTTCGACCAGTCCGTCACGCGCCGCCTGCGCCTCGAAGGGGTCGGCCGGCGGCGAGATCTGGAGGCCGGTCTCGGCGACGAGCAGCTCGCGCACCTTGGCTGCGAAGTCGGGGTGCGTGTTGAGGCCGGTGCCGACCGCGGTGCCGCCCAGCGGGATCTTGCCGAGCCGCCCGCGAGCGTCGCGCACCCGCTCGATCCCCTCCCGGACCTGCGCCGCGTAGCCGGCGAACTCCTGGCCGAGCGTGACCGGCACCGCGTCCATCAGGTGCGTGCGGCCCGACTTGACGACGTCGTCGAACTCCTTCGCCTTCTTCTCGAGCGCCGACGCGAGCGAGTCGAGCGCCGGCAGCAGGTCGTGCTCTACCTCGCCGAGCGCGGCAAGGTGGACGGCGGACGGGAAGACGTCGTTCGAGCTCTGGCCCATGTTCACGTCGTCGTTCGCGTGGACGTCGTCACCGGCGAGGGCGGCGATGACCTCGTTCGCGTTCATGTTCGAGCTCGTGCCGGAGCCGGTCTGGAAGACGTCGATCGGGAACTGGTCGTCGTGCTCGCCGCGGGCGATCGCGTCGCCGGCTGCCGCGATCCGCTCGGCCTTGTCCGGATCGAGGAGGCCGAGCTCCGCGTTGACGCGGGCCGCGGCGGCCTTGATCCGCCCGAGCCAGCGCGCCACGGGCGCCGGAATCGGCTCGCCGGAGACGGGGAAGTTGGCGACCGCCTTGCGCGTCTCGCCGCCCCAGAGTTCCTGCTCGATCTCCGTGCTCACGAGGCCGAAGTCTACCGCCGCTGGCTAGACTGCCCCCGCCTGGGGCGAGGTAGCTCAGTTGGTAGAGCACACGGCTGAAAACCGTGGTGTCGCCGGTTCAAGTCCGGCCCTCGCCATTCGTTCGAAGCAGTAGGGTCTCTCCTCGTGGCTGCAGGCAAGCAGGTCGCGATCATCGGGGCGGCGCTGGACCTGGGTCAGGGCCGGCGCGGCGTCGACATGGGCCCATCGGCGATTCGCTACGCCGGCCTCCTGGAGCGACTGACGGAGATCGGCCACGAGGTGGTCGACTGGGGCAACGTCGAGACCGCCATCCTCGAGGCGTCGTCGATCCAGGACGAGCATGCGAAATACCTGCCGGAGATCAAGGCCGCGGGAGGCCGGATCGCCCGCCTCGTGCGGACTGCTCTCGCCGAGGGCTTCTTGCCGATCGTGCTTGGCGGAGACCAGTCGATCTCGCTCGGCACGCTCGGCGGCATCTCGCGCGACCACGGCATCGGCGGTCTCCTGTGGTTCGACGCGCACGCCGACATGAACACTCCGGAGACGTCCCCGACGGGCAACGTGCACGGGATGACGCTCGCGGCCGCGCTCGGCCTCGGGGGCGAAATGTTCGAGAGCCCCGACTGGGCGTTTCCGGCGCTCGATCCGAGCCGCGTCGCGTTGATCGGAACGCGCTCGCTCGACCCGCACGAGAAGCCGCGACTGCGGGAGCTCGGCGCACGCGTCTACACGATGAGCGAGATCGATCGAATCGGGATCGAGCGGGCGGTGCGGGAGTCCCTGGCGACACGTTGCCGGAGCCGGCTTCGTCCACATCTCGCTCGACGTCGACGTCCTCGACCCTGAGGTCGCACCGGGCGTCGGCACGCCCGTCAAGGGCGGCCTCTCCTACCGCGAGGCGCACCTGGCGCTCGAGCTCGTCGCCGAATCCGGCCTGATGGGCTCGATGGAGGTCGTCGAGGTCAACCCGATGCTGGACGACCGCAACACGACGGCCGAGGTCGCCGTCGAGCTGATCGCGAGCGCACTCGGCAAGACGATCCTCTAGCGCGCGGTCGTGACGAGGGAGAGGCCGGGAAGGACGTAACCGTCGCCGGAGCGGAAGGGCTCGATGCGAGCCTTCGCCGCCTCGTCCACCTCGGCACGCGTCTCGGCGTCGAGCTGCTCGAGCACCTCCCGCATCACCGCCGCGAGTGACGAGACGATGCGACGGTATTCCTCCCAGCTCTCTACCCGGAAGGCGACGGGCACCTCGGTCACCGACACGTCGTCGAACCCGGCGCCGCCGACGAGCCGCTCGATCTGCTCGGGCTCGCCGAGCGAGAACTGGCCGGGCTCGTCCGGCCTGGGCGGCTCGAGCAGGCCGCGTTCGATCAGCGCTGGTCCGTAGGCAGTCGCCCAGGGATTCTCCTTCGCGGGCGCCCACGTCGCGAACGCAAGCCTGCCACCGGGCTTGAGCACACGACGTGTCTCGCGCAGGGCGCGCGCGGGGTCGGGCACGAGCATGTATCCGTACCGCGAGACGACCCCGTCGACGCTCGCGTCGGGGAGGTCGATCGCCTGCATGTCCATGACCCGATGCTCCACGTCCGGGATGCCGCGCCGGCGGGCCGCCTCGACCATCACGGGTGAGACATCGGTCGAGATCACGCGCACCCCACTCCGCGCCAAGGCCTCGGTGACGTCGCCCGTGCCCGCCGCGAGATCGAGAACGGTGTCGCCCGGACTGGTCGCAAGAGCAGAAACGAGCGCGTCCGCGACCGGCGCGCCGAACGCCGTCACGGCTTCTCGCTCCGCCTCCCAGCCGACGGCGGCCGCGTCCCAGCGACGGCGTATCTCGTCCTGCGTCTCTACGCCGCCACCCCGCTGAACTGCGGCAGGATGTCCCGGCCGTACGTCTCGAGCGTCTCCTCCTGACCGTGAGTCATCAGGTAGATGTTGAACTGGTCGACTCCGATCGACTCGAGCTCGCGCAGCTTTGCGATCGTCTGCTCGGTCGTGCCGAGCACGCAGAAGCGGTCGCAGATCTCGTCCGAGACGAACTCGCCGTGCTTGGCCCCGACGCGCGAGTGCTCGTTGTAGTCGTAGAACTTGCGCGCCTCGACGTAGTCGGTCAGCACCTTGGGCACGACGGAGCCGTCGGTGCCGTAGCGGTCGATCAGGTCCTGGACGTGGTTCGAGACCATCGCCGGGAACCAGCGCACCTGCTCGCGCGCGTCGGCGAGATCGTCCGAGATGTGGCTCGGCGCGCTGACGATGCACTTGAGCGCAGCCGGGTCGCGCCCCGCCTCCTCGGCGGCCGCACGGGCGGTGGCCATGATCCACTGGATGATGTCCGGATCGGCGAGCTGGATGATGACCCCGTCGCCCTGCCGTCCCGCCACCGCGAGCGCCTTCGGCCCGTAGCCGGCGACGTGCATCTCGATCTCCGGCAGCTCGGGCCGCACCCACTTCAGCTGCAGCTGCTTGTCGTTCCAGGTGACCTCCTTGCCGTTCATGAACGGCTTCACCATCTTCAGCGCTTCCTCGAAGTCGGCCACCTTCATCGGCTTGCGGCCCACGTAGCGCACCGACGAGTCCCCGCGCCCGACGCCCATGATCATGCGGCCGTTCGAGATGTCCTGGAGGGTGGCGTACGCGCTCGCGAGCACCGTTGGGTCGCGGATGGCCGGATTCGTGACCATGTGGCCGAGCTTGATCTTCGACGTCTGGTCGGCGAGGAGCGCCATCACGGGCATCGACTCCTGCCAGAGCACGTGCGAGTCGTAGGTCCAGCCGTACTCGAAGCCCTGGTCCTCGGCCATCTTCGTGAGCTCGATCAGGCGCTGGTAGGGCGGGTCGGGCAGAACGGTGACGCCGAAGCTGAGCATGGAACCCCCGAACGTATGTGGCAGGGAAAGAGGCATTCTCGCGCGAATCCGGTTGCGTGGCAACGTGGCCGTACTACCTGTTCGCGATCGCCGCAGGAGCAATGCTGCCAGTCCAGTTCGGGATCAACGCGCAGTTGGCGACCTGGGTCGGGAGCCCGTTGCGGGCGACGCTGGTCTCGTTCGTGGTCGGGGCGGGGGTGCTGCTCGTCGCGACCCTGATCTTCGCGCGCGGCTGGCCCGGGGCAGACAAGGTCGGCGCGGCGCCCTGGTGGGTCTGGGTCGGCGGGTTCCTCGGCGCGTTCTACGTTCTCGGCAGCGTCGTCACCGCTCCGAAGCTCGGCGCGGCGGCGCTCTTCGCCTTCATCCTCGCCGGCCAGGCGATCGCCTCGCTCGCGGTCGACCACTTCGGCTGGGTCGGTTTCGACGAGAACCCGATCACGCCGGGACGGCTGCTCGGGATGGCACTCGTGGCCGCCGGCGTCGCAGCTGTGCGTTTCCTGTGACGCCCGCGTAGCGCTTCCGTGCGGGGACTGTCCCCGGGACTGTCCCCACTGTTCGGAACGCCGCCGTCAGCGGGAGGCGGCCCAGGCGAGCGTCTTCGTGGTCAGGCGGTCGAGGGCCTGGACGGCGAGCTCGAGGTGCTCCGGCTTCGTGTCTTCGAGCTTCGTGTGCGAGAGGCCGCGGAGGCTCTGGACGAACAGCATCACCGTCGGCACGCCGGCGCGTGAGACCTCGGCGGCGTCGTGCAACGGGCCGCTCGGCAGCTTGTGCGAGGTGCCTGCGACCTCGCGGACCGACTCCTCGGCGAAGCCGATCAGCGTCTCGTCGAACAGGATCGGCTCGATCTCCCAGATCCGCTCGTACTCGACCTCGAGCTGCTCCTCCGCGGCGAAGCGCTCGCACGCCTCGCGCACCTGCTCCCACATCGACGCGAGCTTCGACGCGTCGAGATGGCGCATGTCGAGCAGCTGCTCCGCGGTCTCGACGACGGAGGTGACGATGCCCGGCTTGCAGACGACGCCGCCGCTGGTGAGAACGGCGCCGTCGCCGGTGCGCGCGGCGATCTCACGCAGCTCGAGCGCGAGCTTGGCGGCTCCGGCGAGCGCATCGCGGCGTTGATCCATCGGCGTCGACCCTGCGTGAGCGGCCTGGCCCCGCCAGGTGATCCGGTGGCGCTCGACCCCGAAGGTGCCGAGGACGGCGCCGAGCGGCAGGTCCATCGACTCGAGCACCGGGCCCTGCTCGATGTGCAGCTCCAGGTAGGCGGCGGCGTTCTCGAGCTGGGAGCGAGCCTCGAGCGCGCGGTCGAGGTCGACGCCGTGCTCGCGGAGCGCCTCCGGCAGCGGGACGCCGTCGCGGTCGGTCAGCTCGCGGAGCTCATCCTGGTCGGCCATCGAGCCGGCCGCGGCAGAGGAGCCGAAGAGCGAGCGGCCGAAGCGGGCGCCCTCCTCGTCGGCCCAGTTGACGAGCCGCACCGTCACCGGCGGCGTGCCTTCCTCGGCGATCCGCCGCAGCACCTCGACTGCGGCGACGACGTTCAGGCAGCCGTCGAGCCAGCCACCGTTCGGGACCGAGTCGATGTGGCCGCCGAGCAGGACCGCGCGCTCCGAGTCGCCACGCAGCGTCCACCACTGGTTCCCGGCCTCGTCGACCTCGTAGTCGAGCGGCAGGCCGTCCAGCTTGCCGACGAGCCATTCCTTCGCCTCGACCCACGTCGGCGTCCAGGCGACCCGTTGCGCGCCGTTCTCGTCGCCGGTCAGCTCGCGCAGCTCCCGGAGCTCGGCGACGGTGCGGCTGGGGTCGAGCGGCATGGGGCGCAGCCTACTGACGGCCCGCCGCCCCTTTCCAAAGGAGGCCGTGTCGTGTTACAGATGAAGCGGTGCAGGCTGAGGTGGTCGCGGAACCGGCGCTGCGCGCTCGCGAGAGACGCGCGTGGCCCGCCGAACTCCTGAAGCGCATCGGCGTGACGCTGATCGTGCTGGCCGCGCTCTGGGCGCTGTGGGAGGCCTACCGCGCGATCTGGATGGCGACCGGCTGGACGCGGCCCTTCGTCGTCGACGACCTGACGATGCCGCCGATGACCGACATCGTCGGCCGCCTCTTCGAGCCGCTCGCCGAAGGGCAGCCGCTGCTGATCCGCGATCTGCTCGACAAGAGCGCCTTCACGATGCGCGAGGCGCTCGCCGGCTTCCTGCTCGGCGCGGTGATCGGCTTCACGATCGGCGTCGTCCTCCACCACTCGCGCCTGCTGCGGCGCGGCTTCCTGCCCTACGTCGTCGCCTCACAGACGGTGCCGATCCTGGCGATCGCCCCGATGGTCGTGATCTGGCTCGGCGGCAAAGGACTGCCGATCTGGGTGCCGGTCGCCGTGATCGCGGCGTACCTCACCTTCTTTCCGGTCGCGATCAACACGATCCGCGGCCTCGACTCCGCCGAGCCGCGAGCGCTCGAGCTGATGCGCTCCTACGCCGCTTCGCCCTGGGAGGTGCTCTGGAAGGTGAAGTTCCCGGCCTCGTTGCCGTACATCTTCGCCGCGCTGAAGGTCTCGGCAACGGCGAGCGTGGTGGGTGCGATCATCGGCGAGCTCCCATCCTCGATCCAGGACGGCCTCGGAGGCGCGATCATCAACTTCAACCAGTACTACTCGCTCGACCCGACCGCGCTCTGGGCGACGAACATCGTCGCCGCCGTCCTCGGGATCGTCTTCTTCGGCGCCGTCGTCCTCGCCGAGCGGCTCGTCGTCCGCACCGCACCGGAGCACGTCGCGTGAGCGAGAACGCCGCCGCCGTCACGATCGAGAACGTCACCAAGACGTTCGCCAAGGGCGGCACGACCGCGCTCCAGGAGATCGACCTCGAGCTCCAGCCGGGCGAGTTCGTCTCGCTGATCGGCCCCTCGGGCTGCGGCAAGTCGACGCTGCTGCGCGTGATCGGCGACCTGATCCAGCCGACCACCGGGACCGTCCGGGTCGGTGGCAAGCCGGCCGACCAGGCACGGCGCGACAACGACTACGGAATGGTCTTCCAGGAAGCAGTCCTCTTCGACTGGCGCACGGTGGCGAAGAACATCGCGCTGCCGCTCGAGCTCGCGGGGTGGGACCGCACCCGGCGCACCGAGCGCGTCAAGGAGATGGTCGACCTCGTCGAGCTCGCGGGCTTCGAGAGCCACCACCCGTGGGAGCTCTCCGGCGGCATGCAGATGCGCGTCGCGATCGCGCGTGCGCTCTCGTTCGACCCGAAGCTGCTGCTGATGGACGAGCCGTTCGGCGCGCTCGACGAGATGACGCGTGAGCGGCTGAACATCGAGCTGCTGCGGATCTGGGAGGCGAGTGGCTCCACCGTCGTCTTCGTCACCCACTCGATCACCGAGGCGGTCTTCCTCTCGACGCGGGTCGTCGTGATGAGCCCGCGTCCCGGCCGTATCGCGGGGCTGGTCGACATCGATCTGCCGCAACCGCGAACCGCGGACACCCGCGAGGAGCCCCGTTTCTTCGAGCTGGCGACCGAGCTGCGCGAGCTGCTGCGAGGGCGCGCTCCCGATTCGATTCAGGCAGGGGGCGTGCACTGAGCACCGTCGTCGTCACGGAGCCGGGCCGCTCGCTTGCCCGTGGCGTCGGGCGCAGCGTCCGCGACTGGATTCCCGCCCTCGTCGTGCTCGTCGCGGTCCTCGTCGGCTGGGAGCTTGCGATCGACGTCTTCGACATCCAGCGCTTCCTGTTGCCGAAGCCGAGCGCGATCGCGGCGCGGTTCTGGGAGGAGCGCGAAACCCTCTGGGCGGCGGGCTGGTTCACGTTCCAGGAGGCGTTCTGGGGCTTCGTCGCCGGCTGTTCGACCGCGATCGTCGCAGCGCTGCTGCTGGCGCGGTTCCGCCCGCTCGGCGCGGCGTTGATGCCGTACTTCATCGCCGCCAACGCGGTCCCGATCATCGCCTTCGCGCCGATCGCGATCGCGTGGTTCGGGATCGACAAGGGCTCCAAGATCGCGATCGCCGCGGTGCTCTGCTTCTTCCCTGTGCTCGTCAACATGCTGAGAGGGCTGACTTCGGTGCGCCCGGCGACGATCGAGCTGATGCGGTCCTACGCCGCCGGCAACGTGCAGATCTTCCGGCGCGTCCGCGTCCCTGCCTCGCTGCCGTATCTCTTCGCCTCGCTCAAGGTCGCGAGCGTGCTCGCGATGATCGGGGCGATCGTCGGCGAGTACTTCGGCGGCTCGCTCACCTCGCTCGGCATCCAGATCAAGAGCGCGTCCGCGCTCTTCAACTTCGAGACGGCCTGGGCGGCGATCCTCGTCGCCTGCATCCTCGGCATG
This sequence comes from uncultured Gaiellaceae bacterium, assembly GCA_963820565.1. Classification (GTDB taxonomy): domain Bacteria; phylum Actinomycetota; class Thermoleophilia; order Gaiellales; family Gaiellaceae; genus Gaiellasilicea. Next base: position 12,098 of record CAWGAD010000002.1, on the reverse strand, counting down.
TCGTTCTACCTCGCGATCGCGCTCGTGGAGCGCGTCGTGATGCGATGGTATCCCTCGTCACGAGGGGCTCAGTCCTGACCGGGTCGGAACAACGAAGGAGGGTTCGATGAAGTCACGCAGGTTGGCGGCGCTCGGCGCCGCCATGGTCACACTGGTCTCGCTCGCGGCGGTGGGCTCCGCCGGAGCACGTCCGGACGCCGCGGCGGGTCCGGCCGGCGGCGCAACGAAGGTGACGCTGCAGCTGAAGTGGGTCACGCAGTCCCAGTTCGCGGGCTACTACGCCGCGAAGGCGAAGGGGTACTACACCGCCGCCGGGCTCGACGTGAACATCAAGCAGGGCGGCCCGGACATCACGCCGGAGCAGGTCGTTGCGTCCGGCCAGGCCCAGTTCGGGATCGACTGGCTCCCGAGCCTGCTCTCGTCCCGCGACAAGGGCAGCGACCTCGTCAACATCGCGCAGGTCTACACGCGCTCGGGCATGACGCAGCTGACCTGGAAGGACTCCGGGATCACGACGATCGCGAAGATGCGCGGCAAGAAGGTCGGTAACTGGCTCTTCGGCAACGAGTTCGAGCTCTTCGCCGCGCTCGTGAAGGCCGGGATGGACCCGACCAAGAACAAGGGCGTCACGATCGTCCAGCAGCCGTTCGACATGAACCTCTTCCTGCAACGGAAGATCGACTCGGCTTCGGCGATGACCTACAACGAGCTCGCGCAGGTCCTCGAGTCGAAGAACCCGAAGACCGGCAAGCTCTACCAGCTGAAGGACCTGAACGTGATCACGATGGAGAAGGCCGGCACGGCGATGCTCGAGGACGGCGTCTTCGTCCGCGGCGACTGGATCAAGTCGAGCGCGAACCAGGCGACGGCGCGGAAGTTCCTCGAGGCGTCGTTCCAGGGCTGGGCCTACTGCCGCGACCACCTGGCAGAGTGCACCCAGATCGTGCTCAAGAACTCGCCGATCCTGCCCAAGGGGCACCAGACCTGGCAGATGAACGAGGTCAACGCGCTGATCTGGCCCTCACCGCAGGGTGTCGGGGTGATGAACCAGAAGGCGTTCACCCGCACCGCCTCGATCTCGAGGCAGTTCGGCGTGATCAAGAAGCTGCCGAAGGGCGCGTTCCGCTCGGATCTCGCCAAGGCGGCGCTGAACGCGCTGAAGGCCAAGGGCATCGACGTCACGGGCACGAAGTGGAGGAAGAGCACCGTGACGCTCAGGGCCGGCGGCAAGTAGAAGTGACGAACCGAGAAGGGAGATCCGCATGTCCGTTCTGATCAAAGGTGGCCGCGTGATCACGGCCGCCGACGACTACGTCGGCGACATCCTCGTCGAGAACGAGCGGATCTCCCTGATCGGCGAGTCGCTCGACGTCGACGCAGACCGCGTGATCGACGCGTCCGGGAGGTACGTGCTCCCGGGCGCGGTCGATCCGCACACGCACCTCGACATGCCGTTCGGCGGCACGACCACGATCGACGACGTCGAGTCGGGGCAGCGAGCGGCCGCCCGCGGCGGCACCACCTGCCACGTCGACTTCTGCATCCAGGCGCCGGGCACGAGCTTCGCCGATGCGCTCGCCGACTGGAAGTCGAAGGCCGAAGGCAAGCAGGTGATCGACATGGGCTACCACATCGCCGTCACCGACCTGAAGGACGGCGGCTCGCTCGAGGAGCTGGCGACGCTGCCCGACCAGGGGATCACGTCGTACAAGCTCTTCATGGCCTACAAGGGCGCGCTGATGGTCGACGACGAGACGCTCTTCAAGACGATGGAGGTCGCGGCCGAGACGGACGCGCTCGTGATGGTGCACGCCGAGAACGGCGACGCGATCGACGTGCTCGTGAAGAAGGCGCTGGCGGAGGGACACACGGAGCCGCGCTACCACGCCCTCACGCGGCCGCCCGAGACCGAGGGTGAGGCGACGAACCGGGCGATCCAGCTCGCGCGCGTCGCGGGCTGCGCGCTCTACGTCGTCCACGTCTCCTGCAAGGAGTCCGTGGAGCCGATCATGCGGGCGCGCGAGGCCGGCTGGAACGTCTGGGGCGAGACGTGCACGCAGTACTTCTTCGTCGACTACACGTTCCTCGAGAAGCCGAACTTCGAGGGCGCGAAGTACGTGTACACACCGCCGCCGCGCGACAAGGCGAACCAGGACGTGCTCTGGGACGCCGTCCGCCGCGACACGCTCAGCGCGATCTCGACCGACCACTGCGCGTTCCTCTGGGACGGCCAGAAGTCGCTCGGCAAGGACGACTTCTCGAAGATCCCGAACGGCGGCCCCGGGCTCGAGAACCGGCTGCACATGATCCACCACTTCGGCGTCCGCGAGGGCCGGATCGGCTTGAACCGGATGGTCGAGCTGCTCTGCACGAACCCGGCGAAGCTGTTCGGGCTCTATCCGCGCAAGGGGACGATCGCGGTCGGGTCCGACGCCGACCTCGTCGTCTTCGACCCGGAGAAGCGGCACACGATCACGGCCGCGAACCAGGAGTCGAAGACCGACTACAACCTCTACGAGGGGACCGAGGTCGTGGGCGACGTCGAGACCGTGCTGCTCCGCGGCCAGGTGATCGTGGACGGCGGCGAGGTCGTGGCGAAGCCGGGTGTGGGCCAGTTCGTGCGCCGGGCCAAGTTCGGCGAGCAGCTCGAGCCTGCAGTCGCGGTTCGCTAGACAAGGGCCGCGGCGGCAGCGCGCCGCCGCGGCCCTTTCTCTCATCTGGTGACCCGAACCGTGACCTGCAGCCGCCCGGCGTTGTTGCCGTACCAGCCGGGCGCACCCTGGTAGAAGAAGCCGTCGGCGAAGCCGACGAAGAGCCGCGTCGCCGCCGGCGGAACCCGGTAGCTCCGGCCCTTACCGTGCCCGATGAAGAAGGTCTGACCGATCCGCGGCGCAAGCACGTGAAACTGCTCCGTCTCCGTGAAGTCGATCCGGGGCGGGGCGGGCTGCTTCGGCACAGAATCGGTCAGGAAGACCCCGACGAGGAACATGCCGTTCGTGAAGTCCATGATCCCGGAGATCCCCTGCAGCGACTCGATGTTCGTCGGGCCTCGGTGGTCGCCGTCCGGGCCGTTCCTGGGCACTTCTCCGACGATCGGGGTGACCTTGCCCGTGATCCGAGGGAAGGTCACGACCCGCGCAGAGCCTTTGGCCAGGTGCCAAACGGGCGGCAAGACGCCGCCTCCGCCGCCTCCGGGATCCGGAGCGGCCGCGCGGCCGGCGCCGAAGATGTTCGCTTGCGCGAGAACGGTCTTCGAGGCGAGCTCGGTCGACGCCGACGCGCCGGTTGTGAGCACGCCGACGCCGAGCGCGAGAACGATGGCGAGCTTCAGCATCTCCCCTCCTCAGAAGTTGCAGGTCGACGCTGCGGGCTTGGGCGCGTCGATCCGCACTCCGGCTCCGGCCGGCGCCAGGTAGACGACGTAGAGCTCCACGTTTCCGGCCGGAGCTTCGTTGCGGCCGATGTGCACGTTGCCGAAGCCGGCGTCGACGAAGCTCTGTCCTGCCTTGTACAGCGTCGGAGTGCAACCCGCCTCGGCGCCGTACAGGGTGAACTCGCCCGATCTGACGAGCACGAGCGCAGGACCGGGATGCGTGTGCCAGCCGGTTGCGCCGCCGGGCCCGAGCGTCACCTGCTGGACGGCGAAGTCCGCAGCGGGCACCTTCCGCGCCGCCGGCAGGCCGAACGCCGTCGCCACAGCAGGATGATTCGCCACCCAGGCGCCGAGGTCGGAGACCTTGCCCTGGTCGCGGAGCATCCGCAGGTACTCGGGCAGCTGTTCGGCCTTCCACTCACGCCCGCGCCACGTCAGCCCCGTGGCCAGGTTGGGCGTCGACTGAAGCGTCACGTCGGCGCCGAACGCCGCGCGGGCGAGAATCGGCGCTCCGAGCACGCCTGAGCCGGGTGTCGCGAGGGCGACTGCCGCTGCCACTGCGGCGATCGGGATGACTACACCGATGATCAGAAGCTTGCGCACTGTGTTCCTCCTTCTTGGATTAGCCCGTACCGTCGGGCTTTGCTGACGTGGGCTCCGCGTCCCGCCGCCGTGAGACGAGGACGACGCCGACGACGACGAGCGCAAGCCCGGTCGCCGCGACTGACCCGACCGCCGCGTCCTGCCAGTGGAATCCGGCCGGCTCGACCACCTTGATCTGGATCGACGGCGTCGTGCGGCCGGCGGTCCAGCCGGAAGCACCGGTGCACCAACGAGCGCGAGTGCACCGGCCAGCGCGGCGGATCGGATCAAACGGCGGAGTGTGATCTCGTTGCCTCCTACTAGCGGCCGCCCAGTGCGGCCGACGCGCAGGACGGTCGCTCAGCGCGGTTGTCAAACGGCTGGCTGCGGCCGTCTGGCGGCAAAGGACCGGTAAAGACCGGGCCGCCATCGCATCGCTTCGCCCGCTGTCCGGGCGAACCGAGAGGTGCTACGTTCGTGATCCGTCGTGGAGTTCCGGATTCTCGGCCCGCTCGAAGGCACCGAGAACGATCGGTCGCTTCCGCTCGGCGCGAGAAAGCAACGGGCTCTGCTGACGCTGTTGCTCCTGCACAGGGGCGAGGTCGTCTCGACCGACCGTCTAGTGGACGGGCTGTGGGGTGAGCAGCCTCCACCCACCGCGATCAAGAGCCTGCAGGTCTACGTGTCGCAGCTGCGGAAGGTGGTCGGCGAGGGCGTGCTCGAGACGCGAGGCCGCGGCTACCTGCTCCGGCTGACGCCTGATCAGCTCGACGCCGAGCGCTTCGAGGGGTTGCTCGAGACCGGCAGGGGTCTGCTCGCGGCAGGCGACGCCCGAGGTGCAGCCGGCGCGCTCGGGGACGCGCTCGCTCTCTGGCGGGGCCCAGCGCTTGCAGATTTCGAGTCCGAGGCCTTCGCCCAGCCCGAGATCGCCCGGCTGGAGGAGCTCCGCCTGTCTGCGCTCGAGCTGAGGATCGAGGCCGACCTTGCTCTCGGCCGCCATGCCGCGCTCGTGCCCGAGCTCGAAGCGCTCGTGCTCCAACAGCCGCTGCGCGAGCGTCTGCGGGCGCAGCTCATGCTCGCGCTGTACCGCTCCGGCCGTCAGGCCGACGCGCTCGAGGGGTACCAGCAAGCGCGGACCGATCTCGACCGCGAGCTCGGGCTCGAGCCGAGCCGCGAGTTGCAGGAGCTCGAGCAGGCCATTCTCCGCCATGACCAGGAGCTCGACTCTCCAGCAGGCCCACCGCCGCGTCGTCGGCGCCGTGCGCCGGAAAGGCGCGCGCTTGATCGCAATCGGGGGCGCACTCCTCCTCGGCGCCGCATCGTTGGCGGCCGTCTTCGCCTTCACCGGCGCCGATGACAGCACGGGCATCCTTGCGGCCGTTCCGAACTCGGTCGCGGTCATCGACCCGGAGACGAACCGGATCGCCGCGGTCATCCCGGTCGGCGCCGGGCCGACGAACATCGCCGTCGGCGGCGGCAAGGTGTGGGTGCTGAATCGAGACGCTCAAACGATCTCCATGATCGATGCGAAGTCCAGGGCGCTCGTCAAGACCTTTGGGATCGGCGCGACGCCGGCCGGTCTCGCGTTCGGCGGTAGGCCGCCTCTGGGTCGGCGACAGCAGCAACGCTTCCGTGCTCGAGCTCGAGCCGGAAGCCGGCACTGTCGTCCGGACGATCGCAGCGCCCGCACTGACCCCTCCGCCGCTACGCCCTGGGCGGACAGGCGGCGGCGCGATCGCGTTCGGCTTCGGCGCAGCCTGGTTTTCGAGCGGCAACGCCACGATCACGCGAGTCGACCCGGAGACCGGCAGTGTGTCGGCACGCATCCGCCATGATGGGCTCACTTCCGACGACGCTTCGCAGCTCGCCGCGGGTGAAGGAGGAGTCTGGGTGTCCTCGTGCTGCTCCGTCGTGACACGAATCGACCCGCGCACGAACGCCCCCGCGCCGGCGCTCCACGGTTTCGACGGTCCGATCGCCACGGGTCTGGGCGGCGTCTGGCTCGCAGCCGCCGAACAGGGAACGCTCTGGCGGATCGAGCCGTCCGACCGAGAGACGAGAAAACGCCTCCATCAGCACGATCGGGCCCAATCCGACCAGCGTCGCTGTCGGCCTCGGCTCGGTGTGGGTCGCCAACGGCGACGGTACCGTGTCCCGGGTCGACCCCGGCTCGTACGATTCCACCACGATCCGCGCTCGGCAAGAACCTCTCCGGAATCGCGGTCGGAGAGGGAGCGGTCTGGGTGACGGTTAGCTGAGCTCTCGCTCGCCGCGGCCGGAGCAGAGGCCCCGACCGCGGCGTAGCGCGCCCCCAGCGAGGACTAGTTGCAGCTGACCCGCGGGTTCCAGGGCATGAACATGCCCGCGGGGTTCGGCTTCCAGATCCACGCGTGCAGTGCGTAGAAGGCCGGGATCCCGTACCGGTTCGGGCTGGGTGTGAAGTCGAACGTCGTGCCGAAGAGCGACGGCGGCGATGTATTGCCGGCGCCCTCCCAGACATCCTTGAACACGATGTACTCGAGCGCGACGAGTCGCGGCTGGCCGAAGAACCGGCCCGGCTCGTAGACGAGCGCCTCGGGCTTGGCCGGGTCGAGGATCGCGTCCCCGACGAGGGCACCGTTGACGTAGTGGATGCCCATCGCGCCGAGGCCGGGCTGGGCGATGCAGGCGAGACCGGCCGCGTCGACGAACCGGCCGTAGCCGTCGGCCTCGGCCACGCCGACCCGGTGGAATCCGGCCGTAGCCGTCCGGGCCGTCGCAAGATCCTCGTTCGTGTCCGCGAGCGCGATGCCCGCGAGCGGCAGGAGCGTCAGGGCCAGCAGCCCTGCGACGACGAAGCGTTTCGGGGTCATGACTCTCCCTCCTTCACGCGGTCGCCGGCGACCGGGTCGGGACGGACGACCACGGTGTCGGCGACCTTGATGATCTCGGTGACGACCATGCCGGCGGCGTCCGCGTGCGCATGGATCGCCTCCGGGCTGGACGCCTGGTAGATGCAGACCGTGCCGAGGCCCTCGCCCTCCTCGAGCACGTAGCTGCGAATCCAGCGGATGTCGTTCGGCATCCGCTCTCCCTCTGCCGTCGAGCGTGCCGCGGCTTCCTCAAGCTCCTCGGAGGAGCGCCAGGCGTCGCGGCGGAGAATCACGTACAGATCCATTCAGGACCTCCTCGTCGTGGACGGGCAGCCCGATCCTCGGAGGCGCCCGTCAGACGAGCGTCACGGCAATCGTCAAAGTCCCGTCAATCGTCGCGTTGTACGCTTTGACGATGATGCGCGTCCGGGTCGTGGGCGAAGTGGTGGTCGAGGTCGACGGTGAGACTCGGACGCCTCCGGCAGGGCGGCCGCTGTCGCTGTTCGGCTGGCTCGCGCTCAACCCCGGTCTCCATCCACGCACGGACGTCGCTCCCCGGTTCTGGCCGGATGTCCTCGACGAGAGCGCCCGTGCGAGCCTGCGCAGCGCCCTCTGGTCGCTCCGCCGCACCCTCGGCGAAGACGCCGTCGTGGCGAGCCGCGACCGGGTCGGGCTCGCCGAGGGGTGGGTCGACGTGCACGAGGCCGACCGCCTCTACTCCGAAGGTCGCTGCGACGAGGCGCTGGCGCTCTGTGACGGCACGCTCTTGCCCGGCGTCGACGACGAGTGGGTGCTGGAGGCACGCGAGAGCCACCGGGAGCGGACGCTCAGGATCCTCGAAGCGCTCGCGCTCGACGCCGAGCAGGCCGGCGACGCCCGACGCGCGGTCGAGCTGACCCGCCGCCAGGCGGCGCTGGAGCCGCTTTCGGAGGAGATCCACCGCGTCCTCATGCGCCGGCTCGACGCGGCGGGGGACCGCGGCGCTGCCCTTGCCGAGTACGCAGAGCTCCGCAGCCGCCTGCTCGCGCGACTCCGCATCGGCCCCTCGCCGGAGACGCAGCAGCTCGCCGACTCGCTCCGCACGGGCGTCAGGGCCGCCGCACGCACGCCGTTTCCCGGACGCCTGCTACGGGCTGACCGCGCGGCTTTCGTCGGCCGCACCGCCGAGCTCGAGCGGATCTCGACAGCCTGGCTGAACGTGACCACCGGCGGAGGGCCCGGCGCAGGTCGTGCTGCTCGCAGGAGAGGCGGGCATCGGCAAGTCGCGCCTCGCCGCGCGGTTCGCCGCCGAGGCCGGGGCCGCCGGCGCGACGGTCCTGTACGGCTCGTGCGAGGAGCAGGCGCTCGTGCCCTACGAGCCGTTCTCCGAGGCGGTCGGCTCGACGGGTGCGGATCGCGAGGAGATCGAGTCGCGGCTCGCGGCAGCCGCCGCCACGACCCCGGTCGTGCTCGTGCTCGACGACCTTCATCTGGCCGACCGGAACACGCTCGCACTCCTGGCGCGGGTAGCCCGCGGCGCCGCCGGCGAGCGCCTGCTCGTCGTGGGCGCCTACCGCGACGCCGACGCAGTCGGCACGCCGCTCCTCGGTGCGATCGCGGAGCTCCGCCGCGACTGCGATGTCGAGCGGGTGCCCGTCGAGGGGTTGTCGGTGGAGGAGGTGGCCGCTCTCCTCGACGGCGCTGCCGACCCGCGCCGCATCCATGACCGCACCGACGGCAACCCGTTCTTCGTCAGAGAGCTCGTACGCCATCTCGCCGAGCGCCGCGACGGCGTCGAAGAGGTGCCCGAGAGCGTCAGCGACGTCGTACTCGCCCGCGTCAGCCGACTCTCACGGCCGAGCGCCCACGCTCTCACGGCCGCCTCGGTGCTCGGCCAGTCCTTCGATCTGGCCGTGCTCCAGCTGCTCGTCGAATCGGACGACCTGCTGGACGCACTCGACGAGGCTGCGGTCGCGGGGCTCGTCGAGGACGTCGGCGGCGGCAGCTACCGGTTCGCCCATGCGCTGACGCGCGACGCGGTGTACGGCGCGGTCGGGCAGAGCCGGCGCAGCGACCTGCACCGGCGCGCCGCGGCATCGCTCGAGCAGGTACATGGCCTCGAGCCCGGCCCGGAGCTGGCTGCAATCGCGCTGCACCTCTTCGCAGCCGCGAGTACGGAGGAAGGCGAGCGCGCGGTCGAACTGGCCGAGCGCGCGGCCGCCTGGGCGCTCGAGCGGGATGCCTACGAGCAGGTCGTCACGCTCCTGACGCGGGCCCTGGCGGTCTTGCCGGACTCCGACGTCGAGCGGCGGCGGCGCGTGACCCGCACACGGGGCATCGCCTACGCGCGCCTGACCCACGCCCAGCTCGACGCGCGGACCTAGCTGGGCTAGCCGGCGGCGGCTCCGACGCGGCGGCGGATCTCCTCCGGCGTCACGTCGTCGAGGAGCTCGTAGAGGTTCGTGATCATGTGCGAGCCGAACGCTTTCGCGTGCTCGCGGATCATCTCCTCGGACGGCGCGCCGTAGATGCAGAAGGTGACGATCTCGCCCTCGTCGGTCGCGACGACGTGGCTGTGCTCCCAGGTGATCTCCGGGAAGCGCTCCTCGATCAGCTCGCCCGAGAGGGCGGAGGCGGCGAGCATGTCGTCGTCGCTGATCGCCCCGAAGTTGCGTTCGATCACGAATCGCGGCATGAGTCGATGCTACGCGGGTCGGCGCGATCGGGCAACCGTGGCTAGCGGCAGGGGTAGCCGAAGGCGATCCGCACCCGGTGGGTACGTCCGCCTTCGACCTGCACGTCGAGCGGGTAGCAGCCCCGACGGGTGACCGAGAAGCCGCCGTTGAAGCCGGTCACGGGACCGACGCGGCCCGCGTAGGAGAACGCTCGCATCGCCGGCGGGCAGGGTTCGAGCCGCACGACCGGCACACCGTCGGGCTCACGCGTGTAGCCCAGGAACAGCCGGTCGCGATACCGCTCCGGGACGGAGAGGATGACGGGCCGCCCCGCCCGCACGAGGGCGGGCGCCTTGCGCGAGAAACGCCCGCTCGCGTCGGCCCTCCCGAGCCCGGCAACGGTGGCTGCGCCGGAGAGGTTCAACAGGGCGACGGGGCCGACGACGACGCTGCCGCTGCGGCGAAACTCGAGCGGCCCGCGGCCGCTCTCGATCCGCGACCGGCAGTCCCTCGCCGGGATCTCGTCCTCCTGGGCCGCGGCGACGCCCGCCGCGGCCGCTGCCGCCACGAGCACCACTGCGAGCGCGAGCCTCATCGCGTCTGCGGGAAGCCCAGGTCGACCTTCGACGTGTGGGGGTCGGGCCAGCGCGAGGTGACGACCTTGCCGCGGGTGTAGAAGTTGATCCCCTCGGGGCCGTAGATGTGCGTGTCCCCGAACAGCGACGACTTCCAGCCGCCGAACGAGTAGTACGCCACCGGCACCGGGATCGGCACGTTGACGCCGACCATCCCTGCCTCGACCTCGAACTGGAACTGGCGCGCGGCGCCACCGTCGCGGGTGAAGATCGCCGTCCCGTTCCCGTAGGGGTTCTCGTTCACGAGCTTCACGGCCTCGTCGTACGTGCCGACGCGGGTGACGCCGAGCACCGGCCCGAAGATCTCGTCCTTGTAGGCGTCCATGCTCGGGGTGACGTCGTCGAGCAGCGTCACGCCGAGGAAGAACCCGTCTCCTTCGGGCGCTGTCTCACGCCCGTCGACGACGACCGTGGCGCCCTGCTCGGCGCCGCCCTCGATGTACGACGCGACCTTGTCGCGGTGCTCCCGCGTGACGAGCGGGCCCATCTCGACGCCGTCGTCGAGGCCGTTGCCGACCTTGATCTTGGGCAGCCGGAGCTTGATCGCCTCGACGAGCTTGTCGCCCGCGTCGCCGACGGCGACGACCTGTGAGATCGCCATGCAGCGCTCACCGGCCGAACCGTAGGCGGCGCTGACGGCCGCGTCGGCGGCCATGTCGATGTCGGCGTCGGGCAGCACGATCATGTGGTTCTTCGCTCCGCCGAGCGCCTGCACGCGCTTGCCGTGCTTCGTGCCGGTCTCGTAGATGTAGCGGGCGATCGGCGTCGAGCCGACGAAGCTGACCGCGGCGACGTCCGGGTGCTCGAGCACGGCGTCGACGGCGACCTTGTCCCCGTGCACGACGTTGAAGACACCGTCGGGGAGGCCGGCTTCCTTGAGCAGCTCCGCCGTCCAGATCGAGGCGGACGGGTCCTTCTCGGACGGCTTCAGCACGAACGTGTTGCCACAGGCGATCGCAGGCGCCCACATCCACATGGGCACCATGGCCGGGAAGTTGAAGGGCGTGATCCCGGCGACGACGCCGAGCGGCTGCCGGATCGAGTAGACGTCGATGCCGGTCGAGGCCTGCTCGGACATGTCGCCCTTGAGCAGGTGCGGGATCCCGCAGGCGAACTCGATCACCTCGAGCCCGCGGGTGACCTCGCCGAGCGCGTCGGACAGGACCTTGCCGTGCTCGTTTGTCAGGATTCGGGCCGCCTCGTCGCGGCGGTCGTGCACGAGCTCGCGGATCCGGAACATCAGCTCCGCGCGCTTCGCGAGCGAGGTCGCACGCCAGGCGGGGAAGGCCGCCTTTGCCGCGGCCACCGCCGCTCCGACCTCCTCGACCGACGCGAGGTCGACCTCGGCTGTCTGCTGTCCGAGCGCCGGGTTGTAGACGGGCGCAGTCCGCCCTGAGGTGCCGGCGACGGTCTTGCCGCCGATCCAGTGGCTGATCCTCGTGAGTCCTTGCGGCTGCTCGGTGGGCGGGGTCGCGAGCTCGGTCATCTTCTCCTCCTGAACGTGATGACTGCAGCGTAGCGCCGGGGTGGCGCGACCGAAGCTGTCTTTTCTACCCTGCGCCCACCGCGAGCCCGGATTCCGCGTCGAAGAAATGCAGGCGCTCGACGTCGACTGCCAGCTCGAGCTTCTCCCGCTCCTTCGCGCTCGTGGTGCGATCGAGCCGCGCGACGAACGGAGTCCCGCTGCCGCGCGCCTGCTCGGCGGCGATCTTCGCCTCCGCGTCCTCGGGGGCGTCGACGACGTGCGCCTCGAGCACTTCCTTCGTCGCGACGGGTTCGGCGGCGATGTTGAAGTGCACGTAGACCTCGGAGCCCATGTCCTCGCGGATGTCGCAGACGACAGACAGCCGACGGCCCGAGGCGCCGTCGCTCACGAGCGACGCATCCTCCATGTCCTCCGGCCGGATCCCCAGCGCGAGCGAGCGTCCTTCAAACCGCTCGAGGCCGGGATTTCGCTCGAGCGTGGCTTCGGCGAGGCGCAGGCGATGCTCGCCGAAGCGCG
>CAWGAD010000001.1:0-339445 GCA_963820565.1 uncultured Gaiellaceae bacterium | reverse complement strand
GCTCGAGATCACGGAAGGCCGGCAGCACGTCGCCATCTTCGGAGAGCAGGACGCGAACGACACCCGGTGCGCGATGTGCGGCGGCTTCCTCTTCTCCGTCGTCCGAGACGGCGCCTTCGTGCACGTCGCGATGGGGTCGCTGGTCGATGCGCCCGCGATCAGGCCGACGAAGCACATCTTCGTCGGCTCCAAGGCGGCGTGGTTCGAGATCACCGACGACCTGCCGCAGTTCGACGAGCACGCGACGGGTTAGCGCGGCGCGCAGCGGCGCACGATCCCGAACCAGACCAGCCTCGAACGGCCGCCGACGGTGTACCGAAGCGGGACGCAGCCGCTCGGCTTCCGGAGCGAGAAGCCGCCTGCGTACGCATGGCCCCGCGTCGGGTCGTCGGCGCACCGCGGGAAGCGGAGCGTGTGGAGGACGCGATCGTGCTGAGCGTTCCCCCAGGTGATCGCGACACGGGTGCGCCACGCGCGCGGGACGCTGACGACCACGGGCGGCCCCGCTCCGCCGCGGACGACCATGCCCCACTTCGCGAACCACCGCCAGGGCGGCGCGCCGGTCTCCGAGGACTGTGGCACGTGCTTTCCCGGAGCGGAAACGGTGCCGAGCACCTGCTGCGCGGGATAGTCACGGCCGCCAAGGTGCGGGAACGCGACGACCTGGATCACCTCGGCGCAGGGCACGGTGCGCTCGCCGGGCGCAGCGGCGAGGAGAAGCCCGAGGGCGAGCTCAGCAAGCATCGCCACCGATACACCGTGCGCGAGCGCGCGGTTCCACGGTCAGACCGCCTCGATGTACGTCCACACCGCGTCGAACGACGGCGCCGCGAAGACCTCCTCGACCGCGAGCGCGAGCAGGTCGAGCCGGTCGGCGACGGCGGCCTCGCTCGGCGGGTCGTTCTCCACGCGTTCCGAGCCACCGACCCAGCCGAGCACGCCCTCGTGGTAGGTGGCCAGGAACGCCGTCCAGTCCGCGGTGCTCGCCGCGATCGTCCGGTGCTCGACGCGCTCGACCGTGAACCGAGCCCGCTCGAGCGCCTCGATGTAGTGGCCGAGCGGCCTCACCGGGATGAAGAACTTGCGCCGCAGTGCCGCGTAGCGTGCGCGGCGGTCGGGGTCGTCGAGCACGTCGCGGTAGGCGGCCCAGCGGTCGTCGGCGCGGACGAGCTTCTCGGCGGCGGCGCTGATCGCCTCGACGGTCTCGTCGATGATCCATGCACCCTCCGCCAGGTCGGGCACGCCGATGTTCCCGGACTGCACGTACGCGCGGCCACCGGGCCGCAGGATTGCGCGCCAGGAGCGCAACGTCTCGTCGAGGTCGTAGTAGAGGTGGATCGCGTTCGTGGAGGCGAGTGCGTCGACGCCGCGCTCGAGCAGCGGCGGCTCGACGACCTCCTGGACCGTCTGCAGCCTCCGCTCCTCCTCGAGGAAGCGGATGAGCCGGAACGCGACGCGCTCGTCGGCGCCGAGCTTGTCGACTGCGAGGCGAAGGAACTTCGGCGACGCGTCGACGATGAGAATGCCGATCTCCGCGTCCGGTAGTCGAGTGAGCAGCCGCTGCGCCAGGATGCCGGTTCCGCCCGAGTAGTCGAGCAGCAGATCGCCCGCCGCGAGACCCTCTTCCAGCCGCTCGATCGTCGGATCGAGGTTCCGGTACCAGCCGTGATCCTGGACGGTGTCGTAGGTGCGCGCGAGCGCCTCGGGCGGCTGGGCGACCCAGTCGTCGTCGGGGATGCGCCGGAACCCCGGCGGCCAGATCCCCGCCACTAGCGCTCCGCCGCGACGAGCGACTTCCAGAAGACGGTCGTGTCGCAGGGCCGGCCGTCCGGATAGAGCGCGTAGCCGGGGATCACGCCGACGGTCGTCCAGCCGAGGCGCTCGTACAGGCGCGCGGCATCGCCGCCGGTCACGGCGTCGAGGACGAGCAGCGTCTTGCCCTCCGCCCGCGCCTCGACCTCGGCCCGTTCCATCAGCAGTTGGGCAATCCCGCGTCCGCGCGCCGAGCGGTGGACGAGGAGCTTGGCGATCTCGCCGCGGTGCGGCTGGTTCGGCGGCAGGGTGAGGATCACCTGCACCGTGCCGACGAGCTCGCCGCCGGAGAAGGCGGCCAGGATCAGCCGGCGGCCCTGCTCGACCTCGGCGGCAAAGCCCGCGAATGCGCTGCGTGCGTCTTCGGGCGAGAAGGGCGCCATGTAGCTGACGGACGCGCCTCCGTCGACGCAGTCGAACAGGACGCGCGCGAGGCCATCGATGTGCTCGCGCAGCTCGGCCGAGTCGAGGCGGCGGATCTCGATCTGCTCGCTCACGACATCGACCTCAGAAGACCACCCGGACTGCGAATGCGAGCGCAGTGACGATCCCACCGGCAAGGACGAACCACATCCAGTTCGGCACGAGATCGAACGCGTCGAGGTTGAGACCGAGCAAGGGCTCCGTCTTCGGTGCCGGAGTCCTCAGCACACCTCGACCGTCAGGAGTCTTTGCCGACCAACACTCGGCACACGCACCCGACCCGACGGTCCTCGTTGCACGACCGCAGTTCGCACACTCGCTCAGCTCGGTTTCGTCTGCGGCCGCGTCAGCCATGTCGGTGCTGAACCATCGTCCGATGATAGAGCGGCGAGCAAAAATGTCGATCTCGGTCCGACCCGTTCGTCTTCCAGACGTAGGACTGGACCCAACGACGCGAAGGAGCGACGATGAAATACCTGCTGCTGGTCTGCTGGGACGCCGAGAAGATGGACGCCCAGACCGAGCCCGGGCCGACTGACACGCCGGACGAGGAGAGCTTCCCCTGGCTGGACGACCTCCAGGCACGGGGCAGCTGGGTCACCGGCGACCAACTGGCTCCGCCACGCCGTGCTCGCTCCGTCCGCGTCCGCGACGGGAAGCCGATCGTCACCGACGGCCCGTTCGCCGAGACCAAGGAGGCAGTCGGCGGGTTCGACATCATCGAGTGCGGCAGCCTCGAGGAGGCCGTCGAGATCGCGGCGGGACACCCGGTCGCCCAGTCGGGGACGATCGAGGTCAGGCCGCTCTGGGGGAACTGACGGCGCTCCTCTAGCGCTCGACCGCATCCAGCTCGAGCCACGACGCCAGGTCGTTCAACTCGGCCTGCACGGCCTTGGTCATGGTGCGGGTGAACCTCACGTCCTCGTGGATCGCGTGCACCCGCAGCACGGAGGCCTTGCGGTCGGCGGTGGCATCGACCTTCCCGACCAGCCGGTCGTCGTGGAGCACCGGTAGGGCGTAGTAGCCCCAGCGGCGCTTGGCCGCTGGTTTGTACATCTCGAGGGTGTACTCGAACTCGAACAGCTCCTGCGTGCGGCGCCGGTCGTAGACGAGCCGGTCGAACGGCGACAGCAGCGCCGTACGTCCCTCGAAGTCGGCGTCGAGCGCGGCGGGGTCGACGCGCCACTCGCCCTTCGTGCCCTCAACCACGGCCGGCTCTCCGGTGTCGCCGACGTCGACCGGCTCGATCGGCATGGCGACGCTCTTCTGCCGGGCGATGCCCAACGAGGCGAGCCGCCGCTCGTTCCTGATCCGGCGCGCGTCGTCCTCGGACGGAACGACGACGTCGGCCGGGTACACGCGCTCGGGGAGATCCCAGAGGCGCTCGCGCCCGACGCGCCCTGCGATCGCGATCTCTCCGCGCATCATCAGGAACTCCAGCATCTGAGTGACGTTGCGGTTGTTGGTCCATCCGGTCGACGCCCACGGCACCACGCACGTGTCCGGGATGTCACGCGAGCCCAGCGGCCCGGAGCTGCCGAGCAGCTCGAGGATGTCGCGCCGGAAGCGGTCGTTGTCGCGGATCCACGCGTGGGTGCGCTCGTGACTGCGGGCCGTCCGACTGGCCGCGAGGAGCGGGCCGAGGTCGCTCATCGGCCGCACCAGCGCGTTGTGCTCGAAGAGCGTGCGATCCTGCTCCAGGGCCTCCTTGAGATCGTCCGGCCGGTACGTCGAGCCGAGGCGGCTCCAGGCGACGAGGTCGGCGCTGGGAGCGATCGCCGCCGTCGGGTCGAGCTGGAGCAGGTTCAGCTGCCGCACCACCGTGAGCAGATCGGTCGGCCGGGGAGCGTCGAGCAACTGCGCGCGCACCGCGATCCGCCGGGCCTGCGCCTTGGTCAGCTGGTGCACGGACAGGAGGCTACGCCGGGTCTAGGAGGGGGAGAGCGCGCGCTCGAGGTCGGCCCGGGCGAACGGGCCGCCGTGCGTGGCAAGCACGTGCTCGACCGGCAGTTCGAGCAGCGGACGCAGCCCGGCGGCGATCTCCTCACGCGTGACGCCGGGGGGGAGCCACCTCTCGTTGATCTCGAGCCCCTGGCCGAAGTCGACGAGCGTATCGCCGGAGATCACCGCGCCCTTGCTCTCGACCCAGAGCACAGTGTCGTTCGTCTTATGCCCCTGGAAGACGTCGGCACCGACGGGCAGTCGGTCGCCCGCCGAGTACGGGCGCGCCTCGCCTTTCCCCTCACGGAGCAACCAGACGACGTCGGGACTGCCGTCGCCGGCCTGCTCGGCCGTGAGGCCGTACGTGTCCATGAGGAACTGCGCGCTGTCGGGCAACGGCGTGTAGACCGGCGCGCCGAGCCGCTCGACCAGGCCCTCAGCGTCGCGCTCGTGCCACGGCGCGGTGAGCACGATCGCCGTCTCGCGCTCGGCCGCGAGCGCCTCGAGCTCGTCCGGCACTCCCAGCGGGTCGAAGAGCAGCAGGCGCTCGTCGTCGTCGATCGCGTACGACGAGACGTTCGGGTCCCACGGCTCGGTCTCCCGCCAGCCCGGATGGGGTGCCTGCCAGTGCCAGAGGCCCGGTCGCAACTCGCGCACGGCACGATGCTACTCAAACGCTGCCCGCCCGATAGCTTCCTCCGCGTGAAGGTCACTGCCGAGGCCGCACGTCGCTTCCTCGTGACGCGCCATGCGCTCGCGCCGGCGCGCTCGCTCGAGGGAGGACCCGACGCCGTGCTCGAGGTCTTCCGTCGACTCGGCTCGATCCAGTTCGACCCGCTCGCGGTTGCCGGACGCACCCACGACCTCGTACTGCACGCTCGCGTGGCCGACTACGACCCCGCCTGGTGCGACCTCCTCTACGAGCGCCGCGAGATCTTCGAGGCCTTCAACAAGGGCCTCTCCTTCGTCCCGGCGAGCGAGTTTCCGTGGTTTCGCGCGACGTTGAGCCTCAACTCGCCGCGGCTCCTCGCCGAGAACGCCGACGTGGCCGGGCGGGTGCTCGAGCGCATCCGCGCCGAGGGCCCGATGTCGTCGCTCGACTTCGAGAACGAGCGCGGTGCGACGACCGACTGGTTCGGCGTGCCGACGAACACCGTCCGCGCCGTGCTCGAGGCGTACACCGTCACGGGCGTGCTCGGACTCGCGCGTCGGGACGGCAACCGGCGCTACTACGACGTCGTCGAGCGCCTGCTGCCGGCCGACCTGCTCGCGCGCGAGATCCCGCTGAAAGAGCAAATGCGCCACAAGCTCCTCTCGCGCTACCGCGCTCACGGCCTCCTCGGTGTGGGCGGCGGAGGCGACATCTTCGGCGGCATCGGCCCCGCCAAGCCCGACCCGAGATTCCCGGGCTATCCGGGCAGAACGGCTCTGCGCGAGGAGCTCATAGCCACCGGCGAGCTCGTTCCGGTCGAGATCGAGAACGTGCGCGGCAAGCGATTCGTGCTCCAAGGCGGAAGTCGACCTGCTCGAGCGTCCGCCGGAGCCGGCGCCCTCCGTCGCCTTCCTGCCGCCGTTCGATCCGCTGGTGTGGGACCGGGGCCTGCTCGGATCCCTGTTCGAGTTCGACTACGTCTGGGAGCTCTTCATCCCACCGGCCAAGCGGCGCTGGGGCTGGTACGTGCTGCCGATGCTCTTCGGCGACCGTCTCGTCGGCCGGATCGAGCCGCGCATCGACCGCGCCGGTGGCACCGTGCAGGTGCTCGACCTCTGGTGGGAGGACGGCTTCGAGCCTGGCCGCACCGAGGGCTTCGTCGACGCAATGCGCGACGCGCTTCGCGCCTACCTGCGCTTCGGAGGCGCGACGCGCATCGAGTGGGCGCCGGAGCTCACGCTGGAGAAGCGGCTCTTTCTTACGCGCCCCTAGACCGTACTGGCGCCCAACTAGCTCTCCTCGGGGCTGTGGCACACCGCCTCGAGCTTGATTCCATGCGGATCGAGCCAGTAGGTCGCAAAACAGTGTTCCCCGTACTGGGGGAATTCGGCCGGCTCGTCGAGGATGACCGCATCGCGGGCAAGAGCCCACTCGTGCGCCTCTCGAACGACCGCGCGGCTCTGGACCAGGAACGCGAGGTGATGAAGACCCGTCTGGCGGCGTGAGTAGCTGCCCGGCTCTTCTGCTTGGTAGAAGAACAGCTGTGAGCCTAGAGAACCGTCGGGCCCGTAGTTGAGTGGTCCCTCGGGGCCGGTCTCGAACCACTCGCGGAGCCCGAGGACGGACATGAGGCCGTCGTAGTACTGCTTGGCGGCCGCGAGATCCGGAACGCCGATGCCGATGTGGTCGATGAGTCCGGTCCGAGGCAAGGTCATCTCCCTCCGTTCCTCCGTGAACGGGCGAGATGGTAAGCGACCGGCGAGCGTCACCCGAGCGGATCGGGCAGAATCCCCTGCGCTCTGGCGATCGGGACGCTCCGCTGCTTCGTGATCGACGTCGAAGACGTCGAGGTCGGCACAGCATTCTGGTCCGAGGTGACGGGGATTCCACCGATCTCGTCCCCCTGGCCCGATCGCTTCGGCTATCTCGGCTACGAGGACGACAAGACCTGGAAGCACGAGATCATCCTCCACCGCGTCCCGACGACGAAGGGGTCGGACGCCGGCGCCGTCGACGTGGCGCGGCGGCTCGATCCGGCGGCGAACCGCGCGCACATCGACATCAGCGTCGAAGATGTCGACGCCGCGATCGCGCAGATCGAAGCGATCGGCGGCCGGCTGAAGTACCCGCCGACGGTGTACCCCGTTCCGCACGCGTACGAAGGCGCTCGACCGCTGATCGACTGGGCGGTGATGCAGGACCCGTTCGGCAACGAGTTCTGCCTCGTCCGCGAGCTCACGCGCCCCGAGCGCGAGGCCCTGGCGGCCGCGGCGGAGCAGGGCCCTGCCGAGGACGCGCACTGGCGCACCGTCGCCCGCGACGCACGTACCGTGGCTTCCGCGGAGCGATGAGCGGATGAGCCAGCTGGAATTCGATGAGAGCACCGCGCGACGGCTCGAAGTGCTCTATGGCACGCGCGACGTGCTGCGCCGCCGGCAGCTGGTCCGCGACGCCCTCGCCGTGGCCCCGGGCGAACGCATCCTGGACGTGGGCTGCGGGCCAGGGTTCTACGTCGCCGAGCTGCTCGAGCAGGTGGGATCCGACGGCTCGGTGGTCGGCATCGACAGCAGCCCGCCGATGCTCGCAGTGGCGGCGCATCGCTCAGAGGGGCACGACAACGTCTCGTTCCACGAGGCGGACGCCACCTCACTGCCCGTCGAGAACGAGAGCTTCGACGCTGCCCTGTCGGTGCAGGTGCTCGAATATGTCGCCGACGTTCCGGCCGCGCTCGCCGAGATGTACCGCGCCTTGCGCGCCGGCGGTCGTCTGGTCGTTTGGGATGTCGACTGGGCGACCGTGTCCCTGCACACAGCCGATCTTGCTCGGACGGAACGCATCCTGCGATCCTGGGACGGGCACCTCGCGCATCGATCGCTGCCACAGACCCTCACGGCGCAACTCAAGGCGGCCGGGTTCGACGACATCAAGCTCGAGGGCCACACCTTCGCGACCAACGAGCTCGATCAGGACACGTACGGCGGCTTCCTCGTCCCCTTCATCGCGCAGTTCGTGGTCGGGCGGGACGGGATCTCGGAGGACGAGGCGAGCGCCTGGGAAGCCGAGCAGCGGGAGCTGGATCAGCGCAGCGAGTTCTTCTTCTCCTGCAGCCAGTTCTGCTTCACCGCGGCGCGCCCTGGCTAGCGGCCGGCGCACCTGAAAGTCACGCCCAGGGCAGACGAGCCCAGTAGGGCGGTCGCTCCCGCCGGTACCACTCGACGTCGGCGTACGCCCGCCTCCAGTCGTCGGTTTCCTCCGCCACGCTCGCGCCGTAGCGCGCGGCGAGCTGCCGACACCGGGTAGCGCACCTCCGTGCCGGACCGTGTCCCCGCCATCAGGATCACGCAGTGGCCGTCGCCTGCGCCCACCAACGCGTGCTCGGTCCAGGGGGGACAGTGGAAAAAGTCCCACGGGCGAAGGACTCGTTCCTCGCCCTCGACGAGCAGCGTGCACTCACCTGACAGGACAAGGAATGCCTCCTGATTCGACTCGGCGTGGTAAAGGCTGTGCTGGCCGGGCTCCAGGATCGTGACGTTGATCCCGAGCTGCGCGAACTCGACCGGCGGTTCGCCGTTCTCGCTCTCGAAGTAGCACGCGCGCCCCTCGACTCTCCGCGAACCACCACTCGGCGTCGCGCACGTTCACGACGAACCAGCCCTCCGTGATGGGTGCGAGCCCTGAGCCGGAGTCTTCGAGCTGTCCTTCAGGCACGGACGCGATTCTCGCAGGGATGATCGTACGTGGGTGAACTCGCATGGGCCAGCGTGGCTGCTACTCAGACCGCTCGAACCTCGGCGAGCCGCTTGACTGCGAACTCGTCGGTCCCGGTGGGGTCCCAGCAGACGGCGGCTTCCCATGCGGCCCGGGCTTGCGCGGCGACGTCGTGCGTGTCGTCGTCGAGACCGGCGGCGTTGTGGGGCAGCGCCAGGTCGAGGTCAGCGACGTCGACGTGCGACTCGTCCCAGTCGATCAGCGCGACCCGATCCGTGGTCATGCGGATGTTGCCCGGGTTGGGGTCGCCGTGGACGACGCACCGCTCTCGTCCGCTGAGCCGCGCCCACGCTGCTCGGCATCGAGCAACGCCCTCGGCCGGCATCGCGGCGAGGTCGATCTTCGTCCCGGTCTCGACGTGCAGGAGATCGGTCGAGGACCGCCAGCCCGGGCGCTGCGGCCAGCCCTGCGTCAACCGATGTAGCTGGCGGAGCGTGTCGGCGACGCGACGCCAGTCGGCTTCCGTCTCGGGCGGTCCGCCCTCCACGTACGTCAGCACCACCAGTCCGTCGGCGAAGTGCCGGCCGTCCGTGGTCGGGATCGGCACCGGCACCGTCAGCCCTTCACGGTCGAGGTATCGCAGCAGGTGGGTCTCCCACGCAAGGTCGTCGTCGCTGCGCCTGCCGAGCCGACCGACCGCGAGCTGCCCGTTGACGCGCACGCTCCACACCTCGTTGACGCCAACTCCGCCAGTGAGCGGTTCGATACGGGCGACGTCGTCACCCCACCGATCGAGTGCCTCCCATCCCATGGCCACATCTTCGCGGAGGGATGGTCCGCGTTGGATCGGGCGTGACGCACTCTCGTGCAACCGATGATTTGTGCGCACCTGCTGAGTCTCTGAGGAAAGCGCGCCCGCTGCGCAAACGACCCCATTAGCGAAGGAGGACCACCACCATGTCACTCGCCCGCGTCCAGTTCTTCTCCATCTCGCTCGACGGTTTCGGCACCGGCGCAGGTCAGAGCCTCGATGCACCGTTCGGCCACGCCGGCGACCGGCTGCACGAATGGATGTTCGCCACTCGGGGCTGGCACGAGAAGGTCGGCCAGCCCGGCGGTAGCAGCGGCATCGACGACGCCTTCGTGCGGCTGCACGATGTCGGGGTCGGCGCCGAGATCATGGGTGCGAACAAATTCGGACCGCCCGGATGGCAGGATGACCCGGAGTGGAAGGGCTGGTGGGGCCCCAACCCGCCGTTCCACACCCCAACCTTCGTCCTCACCCATCACCAGCGTCCGTCGATCGAGATGGAGGGCGGCACGACGTACCACTTCATCGACGCCTCGCCCGCCGGGGCGCTCGAGACCGCCCGCGAGGCCGCGGGCGGCCAGGACGTACGTCTCGGTGGAGGCGCCACCATGATCCGCGACTTCCTTGCTGCCGGGCTCGTCGACCACCTGCACGTCGTGGTGGTCCCGATCCTGCTCGGCCGAGGCGTCAGCCTCTGGAACGGACTGGAGGGCCTCGAGAAGGACTATCAGGTCGATGCCACCTCCTCGCCCAGCGGAGTCACGCATGTGACCTTCACCCGTGCGAGTGTCTGAACACGACAGCTGCCGAGCTATCCACGCATGGCCGAGGCCGATGAGTTACGGGTCGCCGAGCGGTCTACCTCGAGAGCAATATCGACGTGCGGCCGGAGAAGGCCGCCGGGACAAGGGAGGCATGGGATGACGCGGTACCTGATCTCGTTCGACGCCCACGCGATGGATCACATCCCCGACGAGGACATGCCCGCCGTGGCCGAGGCGTCACACGCGGTGGTTCATGAGGCCATGGCCGCCGGGGTGTGGGTGTTCGGCGGCGGACTGGAAAACCAGAAGGCGAGCATCGTGGCCACCGACGGAACGGTCGCCGACGGCCCGTACCCGCAGGCCATCGGCGGACTCTCTGTCATCGACGCGCCCTCACGCGAGGAGGCGCTGAAATGGGCTGCCAAGATCGCCGTCGCCTGCCGCTGCGCTCAAGACGTCCGCGTGTTCATGCCCGACTCGGCCGTCGGCAACTAGACGAAACTCGCCTGCGCGAGCATGCAGGAGTGTCGCAGGCTAGGTTTAGCGAATGAAGACTTTCAACCTCAACAGCGACGTGTGGGACGGGACGCGGGACCGCGAAGGCTGGCGCGCCAAGGGCGTACTCGTCGGCCAACGTATCGACGGCCGGCTCATCGGCGCGACGATGTCCGAGGTCGAGCCCGGCGACAAGCTGTGGCCGTACCACACGCACCACCTCAACGAGGAATGGGTCATCGTGCTCCGCGGCGAGCCGACGCTACGCACCCCCGAAGGCGAGCAGCTGTTGAAGGAGGGTGACGTCGCCTGCTTTCCGCGTGGCAAGGACGGCGCGCATCAGATCATCAACCGAACGGACTCACCAATCCGCGTACTCATGCTCTCCTCGATGATCCCCGGCGAAATCATCGAATACCTCGACACGGGCAAGGTTCTGGCCAAGGGTGTCGAGGACGAAGACGTCATATTCGCGAGGCCCGGACCCACCGTGGAGTACTGGGAAGGCGAGGAGTAACTTCAAGGGAGGCGCGGCTCAGAAGTTCCAAACCACGTCGATACCTCGCTCGGCGCCTGGAAGTGGTAGGGCGCTAGCTTCGGCCTCGATCGCATCGCGCCGCCGACGCGAGAGGCGAGTCCAGGCGTCAATTCGCACCGTGTGCTGCGCCCGTCGCCAGGTTCCGCGGATCTCGCCTTCGACGAGGAGCGCGCCCGGCCACACCCGAGGCGTCCAGAGCCGCTCCCGCTGATCCGGCCGCGGGACGAGAAGCTCCCGCTCTGCTCCGTCGAGCAGGAAGTAGGAGTCGCCGCTCGGCAGCAGGCGCGCGGGCGCGGGAGCAGTCGTGACGGCGCGAATGGCCGCTTCGTCGTCTGCGAGCAGCCACTCGTGGCCGAGCGGCGTTCGGACCGCGAGAAGCGCTCCTCCTAGCGAGGCGAACGCGCTGGCCGCCGCACGTCGCGAGATCCCTGCCCACCGAGCGAACCCGTCAGCGGTCGCCGGCCCGAAGACGTGGAGGTAGCGTCGAGCGAGCTCGCGGCAGGCGTCGGCCGGGTCGACCTCGGGAGCGTCGACCGTCCAGACCATCGGCGCACGCGCGCCCTCCCAACGGATTGCGACCGTGCCCGTCGTCGCGGCGTACCTGATCGCGGAGCCGAGGCCGAGCACGCCCGTAGCCTCGCGGTCAGCCATCCGCCTGCCGTCGAGGTGGGCGTGCAACCGCGCAGCGATGCTCTCGGCCCGAAGCCGGCTCTCGGCGTCGTCGGGAAGCCTTCCGAGCGAGAACAGCGCGAAGTCGCGCTTTGGGACGACATAGGTGCTGTAGCGAGGGCCCCACAGCTGGGCGAGCGACGGATGCTCCCAGGTCGACGGCTCGACCCCGTCTACCCGCGCGTGCAACGAGAGCAGCGCCGCTCTCGGCATGCTGTCCTGCAGACCGGCCCACGCCGCCCGCCGCAGCGACTTCGAGCCCATCGGCATTCGCTCGTCCAGCGCCCCGGCTCGTCGCCGGAACGCCAGGATCTGCTGTCGCGTGACCCTGAGTCGCGGTTCCACCGAACCCGCCATGAACTCAAGGAGCATAGGTAAGTCTCAACCGGCTCGCCTGGGCCAGCGTGCTCTCGCCTGACGCCTTTCTGCGTTAGTCCTCGGCGGCGTCTGCGGCGGCGCGGTCGGCGATCTCGCTGACGACCGTCGGGTCGGCGAGTGTCGTCGTGTCGCCGAGCGGCCGCTGCTCGGCGACGTCGCGCAGCAGGCGGCGCATGATCTTGCCGGAGCGCGTCTTCGGCAGCTCGGGCGTGAAGACGATATTGGCCGGCTTCGCGATCGGCCCGATCTTCGCCGCGACGTGGTTGCGCAGCTCCTCGAGCATCTCGACAGAGCCCTCCTCGCCGCCCTTCAGCGTCACGTAGGCGACGATCGCCTGGCCCGTGAGCGCGTCGGCGCGGCCGCAGACCGCGGCCTCGGCCACCCGCGGGTGGTCGACGAGAGCCGACTCGACCTCGATCGTCGAGATCCGGTGGCCGGAGACGTTCATGACGTCGTCGACGCGGCCGAGCAGCCAGAAGTCGCCGTCCTCGTCGATCCGGGCGCCGTCGCCGGCGAAGTAGACGCCGGGGTACTTCGACCAGTACGTCTCGCGGAAGCGCTCGTCGTCGCCGTAGATCCCGCGTGTCATCGCCGGCCACGGCCGCTTCAGCACGAGATAGCCGCCCCCGCCAGGGCCGACCTCCTCCCCCGCCTCGTTGAAGACGCCCGCCTCGACACCGGGGAACGGCTTCGTCGCAGAGCCCGGCTTCGTCGTCGTCACCCCCGGTAGCGGCGTGATCATGATCATCCCGGTCTCCGTCTGCCACCACGTGTCGACGACAGGCGTGCGGTCGCCGCCGACGTGCTCGCGGTACCACATCCACGCCTCGGGGTTGATCGGCTCCCCGACCGAGCCGAGGAGGCGCAGCGACGAGAGGTCGTGCTTGTCCGCGTGCTCGGGCCCCCACTTCATGTGCGCGCGGATCGCCGTCGGCGCCGTGTAGAGGATCGTGACGCCGTAGCGCTCGACGATGTCCCACCAGCGATCCTTGTCCGGGAAGTCGGGCGTCCCCTCGTAGAGAACCGAGGTGGCGCCGTTCGTGAGCGGCCCGTAGACGATGTAGCTGTGACCGGTGATCCAGCCGATGTCGGCCGCGCACCAGTAGACGTCCTCCTCCGGCTTCAGATCGAAGATGAGCGCGTGCGTCGAGGCGACGCCGACGAGGTAGCCGCCGGTCGTGTGCGCGATCCCCTTCGGCTTCGCCGTGGTGCCGGACGTGTACATGAGGAAGAGGAGGTCCTCGGCGTCCATCGGCTCGGGCGGACACGTGGCCGGGTCGTCGGCGACGTCGAAGTCGTGCAGCCAGTGGTCGCGACCTTCCTGCATCGGCACGTCGTTGCCGGTGCGGCGGACGACGAGCGCCTTCCGGATCCCGGGCGCGTCGGCCATCGCCGCGTCGGCGGTCTGCTTCAGCGGCACGGTCGTGCCGCGACGCCAGGCCTCGTCCTGCGTGATCAGGACTTCGCAGCCCATGTCGTTGGCGCGGTCGGAGAGCGAGTCGGCCGAGAAGCCGCCGAAGACGACCGTGTGCGGCGCGCCCAGCCGCGTGCACGCGAGCATGGCGATCGGGAGCTCGGGAACCATGCCCATGTAGATCGCGACCTTCGTCCCCTTGCGCACGCCGAGCTCCTTGAGCGCATTCGCGAACCGGACGACCTCGGACTGGAGCTGGGCGTACGTCAGCTCGCGCCTGTCGCCCTCGGGCTCCCCCTCCCAGAGGTAGGCGACGCGATCGCCGAGCCCGGCCTCGACATGCCGGTCGACGCAGTTGTAGGCGACGTTGAGCTTGCCGCCGAGGTACCACTTCGCGTACGGCAGCTCCCACTCGTAGAGCTTCGTGAACGGCTCGAACCACGTCACCCGCTCCCGCCCCTCGCTCTCCCAGAACTCGTCGAAGTCGCGCTCGTAGATGTCCGGCTGCGCGACCGCGAGCGCGGCGAACTCCGGCGGCGGCGGATAGCGCCGATCCTCGACGAAGATCGTCTCGATCGTCTGATCGCTCATGCGCGGTTTCTTACCACGCCGCCGGCGCCGGGGTCGGGGCGCCCGCCGGCGCGGGCGCCCCGGATTCGAGTCAGCGCGCGCGTGCCGGCAGGCCTCCCGGCCGCACGGGTGCGGTCTCGCCGAGGTGAATCCGACGTTCTGCCTCCGCCCAGCGGGCGGCCGCCTCGGGCTCGGGCCGGAGCAGCGAGACGAGGATCCCGGACGCGAACGCGAGTGGCATCGAGATCAGCGCCGGGTTCGTCAGTCCGATGATTGCCGAGTCGTAGCCGAGCACATCGACCATGACCGTCGGCGAGATCGAGATCAGGAGGAGCGCCGACGATGCGCCGACGACGATGCTCGTCACCGCTCCCCAGGTCGTGTAGCCGCGCCAGTAGATCGACATCAGCAGCGCCGGGAAGTTCGCGCTCGCTGCAATGGCGAACGCGAGCCCGACCATGAAGGCGATGTTCTGACCCTCAAGCACGATCCCGAGCACGATCGCGAGACCGCCCATCAGGAAGGTCGCAACGCGCGCGACCCGGAACTGCTCGTGCTCGGGCGCGTGGCCGTCCCGGACGACATTCACCCAGAGGTCGTGCGAGAGCGCGGCGGCGCCCGAGAGCGTCAGGCCCGCGACGACCGCGAGGATCGTCGCGAACGCAACCGCGGCGATGAAGCCGAGGAACGGCGTGCCGGCGACGCTGTCGGCGAGCAGGAGCGCGGCCGCGTTCCCGCCCTTGTCCACCGCCTGGATCGGCGCCTGCCCGACGAGCGCCATGGCGCCGAAGCCGAGCACGAAAGTCAGCAGGTAGAAGAAGCCGATGAAGAAGGTGGCCCAGTTGACCGAGGTCCGCGCCGCCTTGCGGTCGGGGACGGTGTAGAAGCGCATCAGGATGTGCGGCAGTCCCGCCGTCCCGAACATCAGCGCCAGCCCAAGCGAGAGCGCATTCCAGTGGTCGGAGATGAGGCTCCCAGGCTGGAGCACGCTTGCCCCGAACTGGCTCGACGCGTCCTGGAAGAGGTTAATCGGATTCATCCCGAACTCGAGCAGGACGAGGAACGCCATCACGGTTGCGCCGCCGATCGCACGCCGGCAGGAACGGCCCAGGACCGCGGGACGTCGCTCACAGCTCGAAGTCGTACGGGAAGTTGGTCAGCACCTCGGCGCCGTTTTCGGTGACGAGGATCAGATCCTCGAGCCGCACGCCGCCGTAGCCGTTCCGGTAGAGGCCCGGCTCGAGCGCGATCACGTCACCGGCGACGAGCGGCTCGCTCTCGATGCGGCCCACGCCGGGGCGCTCATGCACCTCGAGCCCGACGCCGTGCCCGGTTGCGTGGAAGTAGCCGTCGACGAGGACCTCGCCCTCGTCCTTGTGCAGCTGCGTCTTGTAGCCGTGCTCGTGGAAGAGGTCGCAGACCTGGCGATGGATGTCGCTCCCTTTGACGCCCGGCTTCACCGCCGCGACCGCCATGTCGAGCGCCTCCTTCGCCAGCCGGTGGTACTCCGCGAGCTCCTCCGAAGGCGCACCGAGCGAGAAGGTGCGCGTGAAGTCCGAGTAGCAGGCCGACTCGCGGTCGCGCGGGAAGAGGTCGAAGAGCACGACGTCGTCCGAGGCGATCGGGCCGGAGCCGCCATCGTGGCCCACGGCCGTCTGGGAGCCGTGCGAGACGATGAACTCCTCGGCGGCGGAGCCGTGGTCGGCGAACGCGCGCTCGACCTCGAGCTTGATCCGCTCGCAGGTGAGCGGCTCGCCGCCGTGCGTGAGCACGCCGTTCGACCGCTGTGCGGTCCGCAGCAGCTCGACCCCGACGGCGACGCCGGCCTCGACGGCGCGGCAGGCACGACGGATCCCGGCGAGCTCGTGCTCGTTCTTGACCCGGCGGCGCTCGTCGAAGAAGCGCTGGTCGGCGGTCAGCTCGATTCCGTTCGCACGCAGGTGGTCGGCGTCACCGAGCGGGAAGCCCGCCGGCGTGACGGCGCTCTCGAGCCCGAGGTGGCGGCAGGCCGCCAGATGCAGCTCGTGCTCGTGCGCGTAGGCGTCGAGCCCCCGCTTCAGCAGGTCATCCAGGCCGACGTCCTCGAGCGCGAGCACCTCGAGATCGGTGCCGAGGTCGCGGATCCGCCCTGCTTCGAGCACGCTGACCACGACCGCGCGCTTCCCGCCCACCTCGGCGTAGAGGAACGGATCGGGGACTGCCAGCGGCACCTCGTGGCGCAGCTCCGGCGAACGCACGGTGTCGGCGACGATCAGGACGTCGGGCACGGCGAGATCCTAGTCGGCGGCGAGCGCCGCGAGCTCGGAACCCTCAGCCGCAGTGCGCGGCGCCGACGATCGCCGCCGTGACGCCGGGCTGCTCGAGCACCCACGCCACCGCGTGCCGCCGCAGGGTCCGGCCTCGTCCTGCCGCCTCCTCACGGTGGCGCTCGATCTCGTCGAACCGCCCGGCCAGGCGCGAGCGGCGGCGGAAGTCGTCCGCCTCCAGCGCGTCGAGGTCGAAGCCGTCGGTGAGGAAGCCGCTGGCGAGCGGTGCCCAGCAGAGCACACCGATCCCGTGCTCGCGGGCGAAGTCGAGAACGCGAGGATCGTCGGGCGCGGCCAGCAGGCTGAGCTGCTCCTGGCACGAGCTGACCGGCGCGACGCGATGCGCGCGCTCGACCAGCTCGACCGTGTGGTTCGAGAGTCCCGCCCAGCGCACCTTGCCCTCGGCGATCAGCGACTGGAGCTCACCCCACGACTCCTCGATCGGCGTCTCCGGATCGACGTCGTGGATCTGAAGCAGGTCGACATGATCCCGCCCGAGCCGCCGCAGGCTGGCCTCGAGGTCGGTGCGAATCGCCTCCGGGCGGTTGTCCATCCGCGACACCGCTTCGGCGTCGGGAACCGTGCCGCATTTCGTGAACACGAGCACGTCGTCGCTGCGGCCGTCCAGAGCGCGCCGCACGAGCTCCTCGGCTCTACCCCAGCCGTAGAACGGCGCCGTGTCGACCCAGTTCGCGCCGCTGTCGAGCCCCGCGCGGATCGCCGCGACCGCGTCGCCCTCGTCCTGGGCGCCCCAGTAGATCCATTCCCTGCCCGAGCCGATCGGCGCCGTCCCGACGCCGACGACGGTGATCTCCGGCCCGTTCGCGCCCAGCCGACGCCGCTCCATGGCTGCTGATCCTACGGGTAGGTTTGCTCCTGGTGAACACGGCGCTCGCAGACCTGAAGCAGCGTCTCGCCGAGGTCTACGACCTCGAGCGGGCACTCGGCGTGCTCGGCTGGGACCAGCGGACGATGATGCCGGCGCAGGGCGCAGCCGCCCGCGCCGAGGCCGGGGCGACCCTCGCGGGACTCGCGCACGAGCGGTTCGTCAACGACGAGATCGGCCGCCTGCTCGACGACCTCACGCCGCTCGAAGCGGAGCTCGACTACGACTCCGACGACGCGAGCCTGATCCGCGTCACTCGCCGCGACTGGGAGAAGGCGCGCCGCGTGCCGTCCGAGCTCGCGGCCGCCTGGACGCGCGAGGCCGCCAAGGCGCACGTCGCGTGGCTCGAGGCGCGCCAGGCGAACGACTTCACTGTCTTCCTGCCCGCCCTCCAGCGAGTGCACGACGTCGCGCTCCGCTGGGCAGAGCTGATGGAGCCGGGCGACTCGCCGTACGACGCCTTCCTGAACGAGTACGAGCCCGGGATGACGACCGCCGAGGTGAAGGCCGTCTTCGACGTGCTCCGGCCGGAGCTGGTCGCGATCGTGCGCGAAGCCGGCGAGCCGCCCGACGACTCGTTCCTCGAAGGCGACTTCCCGCTCGCCGTGCAAGAGGAGTTCCTCGGCGGCATCCTGCGCGACTTCGGGTTCGAGGACGGCACGTACCGGCTCGATCCGACCGTGCATCCGTTCGCGACCTCGTTCACGGGCACCGATATCCGGATGACGACGCGCTACAGCCCCGAGAACCTGCGCTCGCTCTGGTCGACCATGCACGAAGCGGGTCACGGCCTCACCTACAAGGGCGTCGACCCCGCGCTCGGCCGCTCGCCGCTGTACGGGAACGCCTCGCTCGGCCTCGGTGAGTCGCAGAGCCGGACGTGGGAGAACCTCGTCGGGCGCTCGCTGCCGTTCTGGCGCGGCCGCTACCCGGAGCTGCAGCGGCTCTTCCCGCAGCTCCAGGCGGTCGAGCTCGACGACTTCTACGCGGGCATCAACCGCGTCGCGCCCGGGTTGATCCGCGTCCAGGCCGACGAGGTCACCTACTCGCTGCACATCATCCTCCGCTTCGAGCTCGAGCAGGAGCTCGTCGCCGGCACGCTCGCGCCGGCCGACCTGCCGGAGGCCTGGAACGCGCGCATGGCCGACTTCCTCGGTGTCGAGGTGCCGGACGACGCGCGCGGCGTCCTCCAGGACGTGCACTGGACGCGGGCCTCGTACGGCTACTTCCCCACCTACGCGCTCGGGAACGTCCTCTCGGTGCAGATCTGGCGGGCGGTCGAGGAGGAGCTGCCGGACCTCGACGCGCAGCTCGAAGCCGGCGAGTTCGGGCCGCTGTACGAGTCGCTGCGCGAGCGCATCTACCGGCACGGGCGGAAGTTCACGCCGATGGAGACGCTCGAGCGGGCGATCGGCGTCGACGAGATCGACCCGGCGCCGTACCTCCAGTACCTGCGCGCCAAGATTGACACCCTGCACGCGTAGGCGGATGATCGAAGGCATGCGCCGGGTGGCCCTCGCCGCCCTCGGCGTCGCTCTCCTCGCTCCGGGAGCCGCCGAGGCAGCGCTCCCGCGGTCGACGGCCGACCGCCTCGACGACCTGCGCGAACCGCAGATTCACTTCGTGTACGCGGTGCCCGCGGACGGCGTGGACCGCAGACTCGACGAGAACGGCGCCCTCGAAGGGTCGATCGGCTCCTTCCAGGCCTGGCTCGCCGGCGAAACCGGCGGCCCGAACCTGCGGGTCGACACCTACCAAGGCTCGCCCGACATCACCTTTTTCCGGCTCGGGGCCTCCGACGCGAACCTCGCCGCCCGCGGCGCCTATGTGCGGGAGGGGATCGAGGCCGAGCTCGATGCCGCGGGCTTCAACCGCTCCGACCGGCTCTACGCCGTCTACTACGACGGCTCGAGCACCTACGCGTGCGGCGGCGCCGCCTGGCCGCCCCAGGTGTCGGGAAACGTCGTCGCGATGTATCTGCGCGGTCGGCCCGGGACCGCTGTCTGCGAGACCAACGGGTTCGCCGCTGCGTCGGCACCACCGACCTACTGGGAGTACGCGATGCTGCACGACATCCTGCACGGGCTCGGCATCGTCGGAACCTGCGCCCCACACCACCACCTCGCCGGCCACGTCTCCGACTTTGCGAACGACCTGATGTGGGCGGGCAGCCAGCCGTGGTCGTTCCCCGCCCGCCTCGACATCGGCCGCGACGACTACTACGGGCACGGCCGTGCCGACTGTCCCGACCTGGCCCGCAGCGCTTATCTGAGCTCGAACACACAGCCTCCGCCCGCAGTCGTCCCTCCAGACCCTGTCGTCGACGAACCCGCCGTCCTCGCCGTGGCTCGCTTCACCGCGGCGGCCCGCGCCCGGCCCGGCAGGAACTTCGACGTCTCGCTCACGGTCACCGTCGACGGCCGACGGACCTCGGCCGGCAAGGCGCGCTGCACGGCGAAGCTCGGCAAGCGAGCCCTGCGTCCGGTCGTCGCGTCGTTCACGAGCAGCTCCGCCCGCTGTCGCTGGCGTCTGCCGCCACGGCACGAGGCAAGCGGCTGACGGGACGGTGCAGATGCGGCCTCTCGCCAGCGACGCGCGCACGCGTGCGACGGCAGTCGTCGCGCGCTGCCGCTCTCTCAGTCGCGCGAAGCTGGACGCGCTCTCGTCCTGCCTCGGAACGAGCATCGCCCCAGCAACGAGCGACATTCCGCAACTCGTCCTCGAGGACGAGCAGCGCCTCGTGGACGGCTCGGCTGGCATCGGCCAGCCGCACGACGAGGTCGTGCAGGTCGCGGCCGGCGACGGCCGGAACGAAGACGGCGCCCTTCCGGTCGAGGTTCATCGGCTCTGCGGCCCACTCGGCCGGCTCGCGCCAGCCTGGCGGCTTTCCGGCCTTCGCGACCGCACGGCCCTGGTCGGTCAGCAGGTACCGGTAGAGCCGCTTGCGCACCAGGATCTCGACCGGCTCGCCGTCGCCATAGGCCAAGCCGGAGTCGACGACGATCTCACCGCGCTCGACAGCGGCGAGCGCATCGAGCGGTGACGACTCCACCGCACGCCGGAGCTCGGCCCAGGACGCGAGCCCATGCTCACGGGCGAGCACGAACTGCGCGTCGGAGAGCACGAAGCGGTCGCGGTCGCCGAGCACGCGGACGGCCCGTTCACGGGCGGCCTCGTCCCCGGCACGGTGGGCTCGGACGAGCTGCTTCGCCTCGCGCCGGTAGTGCTCGAGGCTGGGACGATCAGGAAGCTCACGCATGACGAATCCCCTTTGGTCGCGCCCGGCGTCCGCTCCCACGGGCGAAAGAGGTCTCGTCTGCAATACGTCGTGCTCGGCGGAGTGGGAACGTCCCTTCCCGCGGACCGGATGCGCCTCCGCGCGCACTACGAGCGTAGCGCGTCGAGCCCGTCCCCGGCCGTAGACTCACCCTCGTGAAGGACGTCCTTCTGCGGTCGCAGGCGCTCGTCGAAACCTTCGAGGCGATCGTGCGCGCAGAGCTGCCGGCGGAGATCGAGATCTTCGACGCGCACGTCCACCTCGGGGCCGACATCGACGGGATGGTGGGCGACTTCGACGAGCTCGTCGCGGGCCAGGAGCGGTACGGGATCTCCGGCGCGTTCATGTTCTGCCTCGACGAGCCCGACCGGCACCCGGCCTTCAGCGCCGCGAACGACCGGACGCTTGCGTTTGCGGCGCGCTCCGCCGGCCGGTTCGTCCCCTTCGTGCGGCTCGACCTGAACGAGGGCCCGATCGACGAAGCGACGCGCTGCCTCGATGCCGGCGCGCGCGGGATCAAGCTGCACCCGCGGGCCCAGAAGTTCCTCCTGAACGACGAGCGGCTCGCTCCGGTGTTCGAGCTCGCGGCCGAGCGCGGCGTCCCGATCCTCATCCACGGCGGCCGCGGCCTGCCGCCGATCGCGGACGGCCTGGCCGCGCTCGTGGAGCGCTACGACACGCAGCTGATCATCGCCCACTGCGGCATCGCCGACCTCGCCGCGCTCGCGGGTCGCTTCTGCGGCCGGCCGGGGGTCTTCTTCGACACCTCGGTCTGGAGCCCGCTCGACCTGCTCGACCTCTACCGACTCGTCGCGCCGGAGCAAGTGCTCTACGCCTCGGACTACCCCTACGGCCAGCAGCCCGGCTCGCTCCTGCTCGCACTCCGCACGGCGAGGATGGCGGGCCTCGGCGACGAGCAGCTGCGGGCGCTGTTCGGAGGCAGCGCGCGGCGGATCTGCAACGGCGACGAGCCGCTGCCGCTCTCACCTCCGCAAGGCCCCGAGTCGATCTCGCAGCCGCTCACGTTCGCGCGGATCCATGCGTACCTCTCGATGGCGACACCGCTGCTCTGGATGCGGCAAGCCGACACGATGGGCGTCCTCGGGCTCGCTCTGAACGCCTGCGACGAGCGCTCGAACGGCTACCGCGAGCAGACCGAGCAGATCCGGGAGCTCCTCCTCGCCGCCCGCGACATCTGGCTGGCGCTGCCCGACGTCGACGAGGCCGACCGCCGGCAGACCGGCCGGGCCGCCTTCCGGATGGTCCACCTCGCCAACATCCTCGCGGTGACGGCCAATGCCTGACCTCCGCGTCAACGGGCACGACTACGCGTTCGACGCTCCGGTCGGCCAGACGCTTGCCGAGACGCTGCGCGAGGACCTCGGCCTGACCGGGACGAAGATCGCCTGCGGCGAAGGCCACTGCGGCTCCTGCACCGTCCAGCTCGACGGCGTCCCGGTGCTCTCGTGCATCACGCTCGTGCACACGGTCGGTGACCGCGAGGTGACGACGATCGAGGGCCTCCGCGACCACCCTCTCGTCGACGCCTTCGTCCGCACCGACGCGCTCCAGTGCGGCTTCTGCACGCCTGGTCAGATCGTCTCCGCCGCGGCGCTCGTTGCGTCGAGCCCGGACCCGACGCCCGACGAGATCCGGCACCGGATGGCCGGCAACCTCTGCCGCTGCGGTACCTATCCCCGAATCGAGGAGGCGATCAGCACGTGGCGCGGCTGATCAAGAGCGAGAAGGAGGTCGAGGGCCGCTACGAGGAGGTCTGGACCCTCGTCGAGGAGGACGCGGTCGACCCGTGGCCCGCCGGGCCGGGCGACGTGGTCGGCAGGGATGCGCCGCGGCTCGACGGCTACGAGAAGGCCCGAGGCGAGGCGCGGTACACCGGCGACATCCGCCTGCCCGGCCTGATCGACGCCGTCTTGCTGCGGACCCCGTACGCGCGCTCGCGCGTCAGCCGGATCGACCTCTCGGCCGCGGCTGCCGCCCCGGGTGTGCTCGGGGTCGTCGGGCCGGGTGAGGTTCAGGGTGTCGGCGAGGAGACGAGATTCGAGGGCAGCGCCGTCGCAGCGGTCGCCGCCGAGACGCTCGCGCAGGCACAGGCCGCCGTCGAGCTGATCGACGTGGAATGGGAAGAGCTCGAGCCGCTCCTCGACGCGGCGGAGGCGGTCGCACGAGGCTCGCTCCTGACCGAGTCACGACACTACGAGCGCGGCGACTTCGAGCGCGGCCTCGCCGAGGCGGACGCCGTCGTCGAGGCCGATTACCGCACCCAGACGCTCAATCACAACCCGCTCGAGACGCACCAGTGCATCTGCGAATGGCGCGGCGACTCGCTCGACGTCTACGTGTCCACGCAGGGCATCTGGGGCGTCCGCAGCGAGCTGGCGGAGGCGCTCGGCCTGCCCGAGGACAAGGTTCGAGTCGTCTGCGAGTTCATGGGCGGCGGCTTCGGCGCGAAGGGCGGCATCGGCAGCTACCTGCTGCTCGCGGCCGAGCTCGCGAAGCGGACCGGCCGTCCCGTGCGCTGCGCGCGCTCGCGACGCGAGGAGAACGTCGTCGGCGGGAACCGGAATGCGACCGTGCAGCGGGTGACCGCGGCAGGACGTGCGGACGGAATGCTGACGGCGCTCGGCGGCGAGTACACGTGCGCACTCGGCGCGGAGGGCTGGCTGGCGCCGACCGCGGGGCCGACCCAGCTGCTCTACGCCTGCGAGAACGTCCGCACCGTCGAGCACGGCGCGAAACTGAACCTGCCGCCGATGGCCGCCTTCCGCGCGCCGGGGTTCGTCGAGGGGACCTGGTCGCTCGAGTGCCTGCTCGACAAGCTCGCTGCGAAGCTGGGCATCGACCCGCTCGAGCTGCGAAAGCTGAATTACGCGCATGTCGACGCGATGGACGGCCGTCCCTTCTCTTCCAAGGGGCTGATGGAGTGCTACCGGCGCGCCGAACCGCACTGGGAGCGGAGACACGAGGTGCGCGCACGCTCGGACGAGGTCTGGAAGCGCGGGATGGGGATGGCGAGTCAGATCTGGTACGGCGGCGGCGGCCCGCCCAGCTACGCATGGGTCCGGCTCGGCTCGGACGGCCGCGCGAACGTCGTCACCGCGATGCAGGACATCGGCACCGGCACCCGGACCGCGATGGCGATGATCGCAGCCGAGGAGCTGAGTCTCCCGCTCGACCGGGTCGAGGTGCAGATCGGCGACTCGGCGCGTGGGCCGTACTCCGTGTTCTCCGGCGGCTCTTCCACGCTGCCCTCGATGGGGCCGGCCGTGCGCTCGGCGGCAGCCGACGCCGCGCGACAGGTGCTCGAGCTCGCGGCGCAGCGTTTCGAGCGCGAGCAGCGAACGCTGACGCTCCGAGGCGGCAACATCGTCTGCTCCGACGGTGGCTCCTGGCCGCTCGAGGAGATCACCGGCCTGCTCGCCGCAGGTCAGATTCTCGGCAAGGGCGCACGCGGCCCGAACCCGATCGGCATGCGCATCCTCACCTTCGGCATTCAGCTCGCCGAGGTGGCGGTCGACGTGGGAACCGGCGAGGTCGTCGTCGAGCGCGTGATCGCGATCCACGACGTCGGTCGCGTCATCAACCCGCTCGGCGCCCGCAGCCAGATCGAGGGCGGGATCATCCAGGCGCTCGGTCACACGTTCTCGGAAGCGCGGCTCGACGACCCGGCGACCGGCACCGTGCTGACGAAGACGCTCGACGCGTACAAGCTGCCGACGATCGCCGACGTGCCCGAGATCGTCTGCGACCTCGTCGACGAGCCGGACGAGCACCTCACGAACCTCGGTTCGAAGGGGCTCGGCGAGCCGCCGATCGTCCCGACAGCGGCGGCAATCGCCAACGCGATCCGGGACGCGACCGGCGCCGACGTCACCTCCTTGCCGATCAGCCGCGAGGAGATCCTGCGCGCGCTTCGCGAAGCCGAGGAACGGCTCCGGGAGAGGGACAAGGTTGCAGCTGCTCCGGCCTGAGTCGGTCGAGGAGGCTGTGGCGGCGCTCGGCAACGGGAGCATCGCCCTCGCTGGGGGGACGGAGGTCGTGCCGCTCCTCCGCGACGGCATCCTCCGGGCCGACCGGCTCGTGGAGGTCGCGGAGGTCGTCCCGCGAGGCATCTCGGGCACGCACGATCGGCGCGGGGACGACACTGGCCGAGCTCGAGGCGAGCGACGCCGTCCCGGCCGCGCTTCGGGAGGCGTGCCGCCTGGCGGCCTCGCCCCAGCTCCGGAACATGGGCACGATCGGCGGCAACCTGCTCCAGGCGACGCGCTGCTGGTACTGGCGGCTCAAGTTCCCGTGCCGGCTCCACGGCGGCGACACCTGCCATGCGCAGGAGGGGCAGCACCGCGAGCATGCCTTCTTCGCCAATGGCTTCTGCGCGTCCGCGCACCCGTCCGATCCCGCCGCGGCACTGCTGGCTCTCGGCGCGCGGGTACACACCGACCGGCGCGAGCTCGATCTCGCCGAGCTCTACCGCCTGCCGACCGAAGACGACCGCTCGACCACGACGCTCGAGCCGGGCGAGCTGATCCTCGAGCTGGACGTGCCCGAGCCGGAGGCGAGCGTCTACCTGAAGGCCATGGACCGGAAGCGCTGGGCGTTCGCGCTCGTCGGCGTCGCGGCCGCCCGCGTCGGCGGCGAGACGCGGATCGCTCTCGCCGGGGCGGCGCCGATCCCGTGGCTGCTCGAATCGCCCACCGGCCTCGACGGCGTCACCCCCTTGGCGGGGACGGCGTTCAAGGTCGAGATCGCCCGCACGCTCGTTCAGCGGGCGCTGAACGCCCTCTAGCTACGATCCGCGTCCTCATGCCTCTCCGCCTGCTCATCCTGGCCGCGCTCGTGCTGACCCTCGCCGCCTGTGGCGGTGACGACGACGCCGAGCCCGAGTCCGCGCAGACGACGACGGAAGCCGACTCGACCGTCGGCAGCTGCTCCGCCGTGAGCGCGCCCGCGGCCAAGCCTGACGGCGGTCAGACGGCGCCGACGGAGCCGCTCGACGCGGGCAAGAAGTACGACCTCGTCGTCGAGACGAACTGCGGGACGTTCACGATCACCCTCGAACCGGAGAAGGCGCCCAAGACGGCCGCCTCGCTCGTGGCGCTGGCCAGGAGCGGCTTCTTCGACGGCACCACGTTCCACCGGGTCGTGCCGGGCTTCGTGATCCAGGGCGGCGATCCCACCGGTACGGGCACCGGCGGCCCCGGCTACCAGACGGTCGACGCGCCGCCGCCGGCTGCCGCCTACACGCGTGGAGTCGTCGCGATGGCGAAGTCCCCGGCCGAGCCTGCCGGGACGTCGGGCAGCCAGTTCTTCGTCGTCACGGCCCCGGACGCCGGCCTACCGCCGGACTACGCCATCGTCGGCACGGTCACCGAGGGAATGACTGCCGTGACGGCGATCGAGGCGCTCGGAGTAGGCGACGGGCCGCCGTCCCAGCCGGTCGTGATCCAGAAGGTGACGGTCGAGGAAACATCCTGATCGGCGCCGTCGTCCTGGCAGCGGGCGCGGCGACGAGGTTCGGTGCTCCGAAGCAGCAGCTGCTCCTGCCGGACGTGCTCGAACGGCTCGGAGCGCTCGACCAGGTCGTCGTCGTCGCGGGCGCCTACGAGCTGGAGGGAGCGATTCACTGCCCCGACTGGGAGCGTGGTCCCGGAGCCTCGCTCCGTTGCGGTCTCGCGGAGCTCGCACCCGACACCGAGGCGGCAGTTGTCGTCCTCGCCGACGGACCCGACCTCGCTCCGGCCGCGATCGACCGCGTCGTCGCCGCCTGGCGCGAGAGCGGCGCGCCGGTGGTGGCAGCGAGCTACGGCGGCGACCGCGGCCACCCGCTACTGCTCGAGCGCTCGCTCTGGACTGAGATCCCGGATGAAGGGCTTCGCGGCGTCCAGCCGCTGCTCGTCCCGTGCGACGACCTCGGGCCGCCGGGAGACGTCGACTTTCACGGCGACCTGCCGGAGAGGTTCAGGAGCGGGCCTGGCGAACCGATGTAGAGCAGATGGAGCTCGTCCAGCCGATTCCGCCGCAGACGATCGAGTACGCCTCCGCCCGGAGCCCGCTCGAGGCCGCCCGGCTGCACCGGAAGCTGACCATCGAGCAAGTCGCGAAGCGCGCCGGGCTCACGCCCGACCAGGTCGAGTGGCTGGAGGAAGGCCGCGTCTACCGCTTCCCCTCCCCCGAGAACGCAATCGAGGCGACGCTGCTGCTCGCCAGCGCGCTCGAGATCGACCGGCGCGAGGCGCGAGCGCTCGCCGGCCTCCCGGTCCCGCCCAGACCGCTGGACGTGAACCCGACGGCACGGTTCGTCGGCGTCGCCGCCCTCTCTGCCGCTCTGATGGCGCTGATCGCATTCGTCCTCGTGCCCGGCATCCGCGGGCCGCAGGTGGCGCCGATCGATCCGGTCGTCGCCCAGGCCGCGACGCTCCCGAAGCCATGGGAGATCCAGGTGGACGTGCTCAACGGCGCCGGCGACATCAACTGGACGAGGCAGGTCGCGAGCCGGATCCAGTCACTGGCGTACACGGTCAAGAAGGTGCGCCGGGCCGATCGCTTCGACTACCCCCAGAGCGCGGTCTACTACGCGCCCGGCGGCCGTCTGGTCGCGGTGCGGCTGGCACGGCAGCTCGGCATCGTCACCCGCCCGCTGCCCGGCGGCGCGAACAAGAACCGGCTGGTCGTCATCGTCGGCCCGCAGCGCGGACCGGGCTAGACGCTTAGAAGCTCGAGCCGTCGGCCGTCGGGCCGCGGAGCTCGGCGAGCTTCGCCAGGAGCCCGGCCGGCATGCGCTCGCTGGCCGAAACCCGGATGTAACGGCGCAGGTGCGCCTCGAAGCGGTACCGCCGGCGGCAGTAGTCGCACCCGTCCAGGTGGACTTCCGCGATCACCACTTCCGCCTGTGTCAGGTCGCGGTCGAGGTAGCCCTGCAGCAGCTCCTCACACTTCTCACAGTCGGCGTCGTGGCTCATGTGAGGCTTTCCTCCGCGAGTGTCTGCTTCAGGATACGGCGGCCGCGATGCAGGCGTGACATGACCGTGCCGATCGGCACGTCGAGGATCTGGGCCGCCTCCGCATAGCTGAACTCGCCGAGGTCGACGAGGACGACGACGTCGCGGAAGTCATGTGGCAGCGCGGCGAGCGCGTCCACGACGCCTCCCTGTGAGAGCCGCTCGACGACGCGCTCCTGGTCGAGCGCCTGCTCGCCCTCGACCGCCGCCACCTTGTTCGCGAGGTAGTAGTCGCTCTCCTCGAGGGGCTGCAGGTCGGGCGTGCGCTGCACTTTCCGGCCCCGGTCGGTGTTCAGGTTCGTGAGGATCCGGAGCAGCCATGCGCGCATATTCGTGCCGGGCGTGAACGATTTCCAGCCCCGGAAGGCGCGCGCATAGGTGTCCTGTACCAACTCCTCGGCCTCCTCCCGCGTTCCGACCATCCGGCGCGCGACCCGGTAGACCTGGTCCGCGAACTCGAGCGCCTCCTCCTCGAACCGGACCCTTTCGCGAGCCTCGCCCGCGATGCGTCTACCTACGTCAGTTTCTGGGTCCTCGTCGGGCTCGACTTCGCCGGACTCGCTCACCCGGCCACCCTAACAATCGTGCGTCTGAAGCCTCAGAACGACTGCGGTGGTCCAGCTATTCCGGTCAGATTTGCTGGAGCTCCGGGAAATCCGCCTCGGGTCAGCGTCTGGACGATCGCGTCGCGGCTCGTCACTTCGTCGTCCCACGAGAGAACGATCTGACCCATCAGGTTGGCGTTCGCGACCTCGATTCCGTCGTGCTGGCGGAGCGTGCCCGCGAGCCGGCCGACGCACCGCTCGCAGCGCACGCCGCTCACCTGGATCGTGTCGGAGACAGTCGCCATCTACGCGGATGCTAGCGAGAGCTCGACGTCGGACTGGTCGATCAGGAGCGGGTCATGCGTGGCGCAGATCACCGTCGTCCCGTGCGTGCGTGCGAGGTCGGCGAGGAGCGTCCCGAGCGCGAGCGAGTTGGCTGCGTCGAGGCGCGCGGTCGGCTCGTCGGCGACGATCGCGAGCGGGCGGGCCGCCAGCGCGCGGGCCAGCGCAACACGAACCTGCTGACCGGCAGAGAGCTCCGCGACCGGACGCTCGGCGTGCTCCGCCAGGCCGACCGCCTCGAGCGCGGCGACCGCGTCGCCGTCGACGCCGCGCAGCTCGAGCCCGAGCTCGACGTTCTCCCGCCCGCCGAGGAAGGGGATCAGGCCGGCGGACTGACCGACGAAGGCGATCGACCGCCGGCGCAGCTCGGCCCGCCCGGCGCGATCGAGCCCGCTCAGCGCCACGCCGCCCACGAGCACATCGCCCTCGTCAGGCACGTCGAGCCCTGCGAGCAGGTGGAGCAGGGTCGTCTTCCCCGAGCCCGACGGCCCCGTCACGGCGGTCATCGTCCCGGCCGCGAACGCCGCGTCGAGCCCGTCGATCGGCGTCGCGGCGCCGAAACTCCGGCGCAGCCCGCGCGCCTCGATCGCTTGTGTTGAATCAACACAAGCCTCCGTTCGCGAGGGCGGAGAGGCTTGTTCCAGCGGCGGCGGAGGAGTTTGTGTTGATTCAACACTTAGTCCCGTCGGGGCGACCACGAGTCTCCCTTCGGTGAGCTGGGCGGTCGCGCGCTCGTCGATCCCGGCCGCGCGCAGCAGATCCTCCGGCAGCCGCAGCCAGCCACCGCGGCCGACGACGATCGCACCATCAGCCCCTCCGGCCAGCCGCTCGTCGCTGACGCGGCCGTCGCGGACATGGACGACACGGTCCGCGCGCTCGGCCGATGCTGGGTCGTGGCTGACGACGAGCGCCGTGCCTCCCTCCGAAGTCCGCAGCTCGGCGATCAGCTCGAGCACGTCGCGGGCGGTGGCGGCGTCGAGCTCGCCGGTGGGCTCGTCCGCGATCAGGAGATCGGGCCGCGCCGCAATCGCCGCGCAGAGCGCGACCCGCTGCTGCTCGCCGCCGGAGAGCTCGCGCGGATGCGCGTCCCGGCGCGAACCGAGCCCGACGCGCTCCAGCAGCTCGTCCGCGCGCGCCTCGCGCCGCCCCCGCGCCTCGCCGGCCAAGCCGAGCTGGACGCCGACGAGCTCGCGAGCGGTCAACTCCCCCGCAAGCGCTCGCCAGTAGTGCTGGTCCGCATAACCGATCGAGCGGGAGCGAAAGCTTCCCGCGGCCCAGGAGCCGAGCGCGGCGACGTCGGTGCCCGCCACCGTGACGGAGCCGGCGGAGGGGCGGTCGAAGCCCGCGACGATTCGGAGCAGGGTCGACTTCCCGGAGCCGCTCGGGCCGAGGACGACGCACAGCTCCCCGCTCTGAACGCTGAGCGTCAGGCCTTGCAGAGCGGCGACGCCGCCCTCGGCCGACGGGTAGACGCGGAAGAGGTCGCGGATCTCGACGACGGCGCTCATTCGATCGCCTCGATCCGCCCTGGAGCCGGCGCCGAGAAGGCACGACGCGTCGCAACCAGGACGAGCGCCACCGCAGCGACCGCGTAGAGCCCGACCGCGGCCGCGACGACGAGCAGGTCGACGTCGAGCACGAGCGGGGGCTCGGCTGCGGTGGCGCGGGAAGTCAGCCCGACGAGATCGGTGACGACGGCCGCGAGCGCGATCCCGGTGAGCGCACCCGCCAGGAGGCCGGCGACCGCAACCGTGAGCGCGCGCAGGCGCACGACGCGCCGGAGCAGTGACGGCGCGGCGCCCTGCGCTTCCAGGTCGAAGAGCTCACCTCGCTCGTCACGGAGGTCGCCGAGGACGGTGAGCAGGATCCCGGCCAGGGCGAGCGCGAGCGCCACGGCCGCGGCGACGGCTAGCGCCAGCAGCGTTCCGTGCGCGATCGGATCGCGCCGTGCGTCGGCCTCCAACGCGCGGCGGGACTCGATCGTCAGCACGTCGAACGGCTTCGCCGCCAGCCGCCGGTCGACCTCGGCTGCTCGCGCGGGGTCTGGAAGCCGCAGCCAGACCTCGTTCACGCGTCCCGCTCCCGGCCGCTGCAGGTTCACCGCCGCGGCCAACGCCTCGCCGTCGCCGACCACGCCCTGGCCGTCGATGCCCGGGAACCGCGCGACCGTTCCCACGACGCGCACGGCGAGCTGTTCCCCCGAGATCTGGAGCGGCAGCACCCCGCGCGCGTCGGCCGCGGCTGCGAGCCGGGGCGTCGCCAGCACGGGAACCAGCAGCCCGTCG
Source organism: uncultured Gaiellaceae bacterium (assembly GCA_963820565.1). Classification (GTDB taxonomy): domain Bacteria; phylum Actinomycetota; class Thermoleophilia; order Gaiellales; family Gaiellaceae; genus Gaiellasilicea. Next base: position 308,613 of record CAWGAD010000001.1, on the reverse strand, counting down.
ACCGGCTGGCGCGGGCGAATCCGCGTGGTCACGCCGTTCGTGAGCGTGTAGCGCACCGTGCCGCCGTCGATCCGCGCGCCGCCGACTCCAATCCAGTCGTCGAGCACCCCCGGAACGTCGGGCACGGCGAGCTCGAAGGAGCCGGTTGCGGCCCTCCCTGCATCCGCCCCTCGCTCCTGGAGCCGCGTCGCCGGCTCGATCACGATTCCCGCCAACCGGCCGCCACGCGCTTCCGGGGGAATCAGGTCGCCAGGCCCGACACGTGCGAACCGGCCCGTCGGCCCTTCGATCTCGGCGGAGAGGCGGATGTCGCCGCTCGTCGTGATGATCCGGAGACGCCTCAGCTCGGGCGACAGTCGCGGGCCTCTCGGCGGCGCCGACACGTCCAGTCGCTGCGCGAGCAGGCTTGGATCGCGCTCTCGCCACCCGTGGAGCTGCGGCAACGCCGCGGGTGGGAGCCCGAGCAGCGTGATTCCGCTCTCACCCTCGAGCCGGCTGACCGCGCCCGTGAGCCGCAGGACCGGCGCCACGTCGACGTTCAGCGCCCGAAAGCGCTCGAGCGACGCAGCGTCCTGAACAGGGATCAGGCGGCGCAGATCCTCCTGGACCACGTAGTCGAGCGGCACGCGGTGTGAAGCCTGGTCGCGCTCGCCGCGCGCGAGCGTGGCGCGGTAGCTCTCGGCGAAGAGCGCGAGCCCGAAGCTGACGACGAGGAACGCCGTCGCGACCACGGCGTAGCCGGGATTGCGGGCGAGCGAGAGCGAGGCGAGCCGCAAGCCGATCGAGCGGCCGCGCGTGCCGCGCTCGAGGAGCCGCAACCCCGGCCGCAAGAGCCTGGCGACGAGAACGGCGGCAGCGAACGTGACGAGGGCAGGAGCGAGCAGGACGAGGTCACCGTCGCCGCTCCCACGTCCGAGCTCCAGCGCCACGAGTGCGATCGCGACCAGGGCGGCCCCGTCGAGGAGGGAAAACCGCCAGCGGCCGGTGCTCGCCGGGCGTGACGCAACGGTCGCGACGAGAACTCCGGTGGCCGCGGCAGCGACGAGCAGCGCAAGCCCAAGCCCTTCGAGCGAGAGGACGCTGCGCACGAGCACGTCGCCCGCAGGAGCGCCTGCCCGCTCGGCGACGACCGCACCGGCGAGGACGCCCACCGCAAGCCCGATCGCGGTGCCCGCGAGCGCGAGCACTCCCGACTCGGCGATCGTCACGAGCGCGAGCTGCCAGCCGCGGGCGCCGTACCAGGCGAGCCGCCGCCGGGCCGCAGCGAGATCGGAGCGCAGCGTCATCGCCGCGAGCAGAGCGAACGCGAACAGCAGCGCAGCGGCCTCGCCGCCGACGATTCCCAACCGCCGCCCCGCCGCCCCACTCGTGGCTTGCGCCTCGCGGAGCTCTTCGAGCGGAGCAATCACGTCGAAGCTCGACGACACCGACTGCAGCTCCGAGCGCGCTTCGGTGACGCCCGCGGCCAGGCCGTCCACCTCCCACAGCCGTGGGTTTCCGGCGTGCAGCGGCGCGACCCAGGCGTAGCTCCGGTAGAAGGTCGCGAGCGCCGGCGCGCCGGCCAGCGTGTCGACGCCCTCGGCGAGGAAGAGTGGTGGCGGAGGCGGCCGGTGGTAGCCGGCTGCGCGCGCGAAGGCCGGGCTCACTTCGGCCTGCTCGAGCGCGTTGTCGGTCGGGGCGAGGAAGTCGCCAAAGAGGACGCGGCTCTCGAGGACGGCCTCTCCGACCTCTTCCAGCCGGAGCCCTTCCGGCTGCGGCATCCGGCCACTGCCACGCAAGCGCAGGACCTCGCAGCGCTCGGGCCTGCACGGTCGCGGGAGCCGCCCGGAGCGGAGCCGCACCGAGGTGCCGAGCCCTTCGACGCCGCCGAGACCCGCGAAGGCGCCGGCGATCGTGCTCTCGCGGTAGAGGACGAGCGACGTGGCCCGCCCCGCTCCCGTCTGCGCGAGCGCCTCCCGCGCCCGCCGCTCGAGAACGGGCTGCGGCTCGTCGCTCTGGCCCGGGACGCCGAACCAGACGGCGCGAACCGAGCGCGACCCGTCCGGGATCCGCTCGACCGCCTGCGCGACCGCACGGTCCTGCGCGACCACGGTGCCGGCGCGGCCGCCGAGCAGAACGGCTGCGCCGGCGGCGATCCCGAGCACGACAAGGACGACCGCACCGCTGCGTCTGCCGAGGCGGGCCGCAACCAGGCGCAGCGGGTAGAGAGCTGCGCGCACTCCGTTCACGCGGCGGTTCGCTCGACCACGTCGGCGGCCACCGCCTCGAGACCGTCGCGGCGGCCGACCTCGAGCTGGCACGTGGCCTCGACGGGGCCGCTCAGCTCCTGGACGACGTCCCACGTGCCGAGCTCACGCGCGGCCGGCTCCACGAGCGCGAGCAGGTCGCCCGTAGGCGCGTCGCCGTAGGCCGCCGCGGTTCTCGCTGCCAGGTAAGCGCCCGGCTCCGGGCGCCTCGGCCCAGCGGCGCGGCGACGCAGAGCGCCTGCACGAGCGCGGCAAGTGCGGCCGAGCGGCCGACCGAGGTCGGCTGGTCGGCGATCCGGATTTCGATCGTGCCGAGACGGGGGTGCGGACGAGCATCCCACCAGCTGCGCGTGTAGTCCTTTCCGGTCGCCGCGATGTGGGCCTCCCACTCCTCGGGCGACGCGAACGACGGCGGCTGGGCGCCGCGCGGCAACTCGCCCAGCCGAGCTGCCCGAGACGAGAGCGCGCCCGTCTCCTCGCCCTGCACGTACGGCGAGTTGAGCGAGAGCGCGAGGACTGCCGGCAGCCACGGAACGATCGCCGCGAGTGTCTGCAGGCACGCCTCGAAGCTCTCCATGCCGACGTGGACGTGCAGACCGCACACGAGCTGCCGGCGCAGCTTCGGCCCGAGCTCCTCGAGCATCTTCAGGTACCGCGGCTCGGCCACGATCTGCTGATCCTCGGCCCGCGAGAACGGATGCGTGCCTGCCGCCGCGACCGCAAGCCCTTCGCTCCCGGCAGCGTCGCGAACCAGCGCGCGCAGCCGGACGAGCTCCGTGAGCGCCTCGGCAGCCGACTCGCAGACCGGCGTGTTCGTCTCGACCAAGCAGGAGAAGAGCTCCGTCTTCAGCCCTTCCGGGCCGAGCAGCCGTTCGACGCCGGGCGCGAGTGCGAACGTCTCGGCGTCGAGAAGCATCAGCTCCTCCTCGACTCCGAGCGTCAGATGACGACCGAAGTTAGCTTCCACGCACCGCGTGGACGGGCCGGCCGGCGGCTTCCCAGGCGTAATAGGAGGCGCTCGGCCCGAAGTTGCGCTCGTACGCGACGACGCGCGGGTTGCGGCCGACCTCCAGCGCGCGCTGCGCGTGCCAGAGCAGATTCGGGTCGTCCCGCTCCTCCCAGACGAGCACGAGGTGCGCCGCGGTCATGAAGTCGGCGACGAACGTGCAGCCGTTCGCCGGGCAGGGGAACGGATCGGTGCGGACGCAGAACCAGCCGCCGTGATCGTCGTCGGTGTCGTCGACCCAGAGCCGCTCGTCCTGCTCGACGAGCTCGTCCTCGAGGATGACGGTGCCGGGGCGTGACTCGTGGGGCTCCACCGGCGCAAAGCCTAGTCACACAGGAAGCGCTGAAAGCGCAACACTTGGAGCATGGGAGAACGCGACGTCGCGATCGTGCTATCGGGCGGCGGCATGAACGGCGTCCTGCTCGAGCTCGGCTTCCTCAGGCGACTGCGCGAAAGCTCGCTCTGGCCGCGGGTCGGCTGCATCTTCGGCACCTCGGCGGGCGCGCTGACCGGGACGATGGCCGCGCTCGAGCGGCTCGACGAGCTCGAGGAGTTCGTGCTGGGGCTGCAGCCCGCGGATGTCTTCCGACCGCAGAGCCTCTGGCGCCTGCCCCTGAACGGTCTGCACGAGTACGCGCTGCCGGCGACGACCGCCGAGCGGCTGATCGAGCCTCTACAGCTCGCGCAGGACCTCTCGCAGGCGGCGATCGAGGTGGTCATCTACGCGACCGACGTCTCCGCCGACGACGACGGCTCGCCCGGCCGGTCGTACGAGCTCGCGTACTCGTCGCACGACACGCCGGCGGAAACGCTCGCGCAGGCGCTAATGGCGTCGGCGGCGATCAGCGCCCTCGTCCTGCCGCTCAAGGTCGGCGACCGGATCGCGACCGACGGCGGCTGGGTGCGGAACTTCCCCCTCGGGGCCGCACTCGACCGTCCGGACGTGAACCTCGCCGTCGCCTTCCGCTACCTCCCGCAGTACCCGCGGATCGGGATCGAGTCGCTTGCGCGCCTGCGCCGCCGCCTGCACCGCTTCCGTGCGGTGCCGCCGGTGCGCGCGTTCATCGCCGAGCTGGACGAGGCAGAGGCACGCGGGCTTCGCGGCGAGCCCGTGCACCTCGGCGACATGCTCGTCCGGCTGATGCGGGTCGCGATCCAGCGCAACACGGCGCTCGAGGAGCAGCTCGTGCGGGAGCGCGACGAGGTGTGCCAGGAGCTCGACGCTCTCCGCGCCGATGTCGTCCGCATCGTCGCCGAGCAGGCCAGGCCGGGTCGACGCGGGCCGGGCGGCCCGGGCGGTCGAGGCCCGCTTCGCCCGTACGGCCCTTCCGCGGCGAGTGCACCTGATCACCGTGCGGGGCTCCGGCGGTGCCGAGAGTCTCGACCCTGGCTTCCGCAGTCACCGCGAGTGGACTCCCGACGCGAAGCGCGCCCTGATCGCCCGCGGCTATGCGGCCGCGGACGCCCAGCTGGCGGCACACGGCATCGACCGCGTCGAGCGCGCGTCCTAGGCGGCGCTACTTCGCAGAGGCAGGCTGGCGGCCGAGAGTGACCTCGACCGTGCGGCGCTCGTTGCCGCGATAGATCGCGAGCTCGACCTTGTCGCCGGGCTTGTGGTCCGCCAGCGCGTCGCGGAGCTCCTCGAGCGAGGAGACGCGCTTGCCGGCGAGCGCCACGATCAAGTCGCCGCCCGGCATGTAGCTCTCACCCGCGACGACGACCGAGGACGTACCCGCGTGGAGACCGGCTCGGGCCGCCGCGGTGCCGTCACCGACGCGCTCGACGAGGACGCCCGCGTCCACCGGCAGCTTGAGCACGCGCGCGAGCTCCTCGGTGACCGTGCTGCCACCGACACCGAGGTAGGCGCGGTCGACGCTTCCGGTGGCGACGAGCTGGGCGACGACGTCCTTGACGGTGTTCGACGGGACCGCGAAGCCGATCCCGACGTTGCCGGACGAGCCCAGGGCCGGCGCGATCTGCGAGTTGACGCCGATGACCTTCGCCTGCGCGTCCAGCAGCGGGCCGCCGGAGTTGCCGCTGTTGATCGGCGCGTCGGTCTGGATCACGTGGTCGATCGGATAGCCGTTCGGCGCCGTGATCGTTCGTTCCTGGACGGCGCTGACGATGCCGGCTGTGGCCGTGCGCGCGAGCCCGAACGGATTGCCGATCGCGACGACCGGGTCGCCGACCCGTACCACTCCGGAGTCGCCGAGCACGAGCGGGGTCAGCCCCCGCGAGCTCGCCTCGACCCGGAGCACCGCGATGTCGGTGGATGGATCGCTGCCGACGAGAGTCGCCCGCAGCGTGTCCTGGTTCGAGAAACTGACCTCGATCTGCTCCGCGCCTTCGATCACGTGGTAGTTCGTGACGATGTGGCCGGCCTTGTCGATCACGAAGCCTGAGCCGAGTGCCTGCTCCGGCTGGACCGGTTGATCGAGAGGAGAGGCGTTCGGATTGTCGTCCTGCGCGCTGGTGGAGGTGATCTGCACGACTCCGGGCGCTGCGCGGGAGTAGATCTCGCTGACCGTGAGCCGATCATCGTCGGCGACCTGGGCGGCGACGGTGGGGCCAGGGGAGGTCCGCACCACAGTGGTCGTGCCACCGCCCAGGTCGCCGACGAGTGCCACGCCGCCAAGCGCAACCAGGCCGCCGAGGAGGGAGGCGGCGGCAAGAGCTCCGGTGCGAGCAAGCGTGACGCGTCGGTTCACGCTGCTCGTTGTATCCGGAGGGTCTTAACGAGGTTTAAGAGCGAGGTTAAGCCACGGTTGCGACGCGCTGGGTCTCTTCGCGGTCGGTGCCGAGCGCCTCGTCGAGCTTCGCCTTCAGCTCGCCGCTCGCGTACAGCTCCTCGACGATGTCGGCGCCGCCGACGAGCTCGCCCTTGATGAAGACCTGCGGAATCGTCGGCCAGCCGGAGAGCGCCGACAGCTCCTGCCGGATCTGCGGGTCGGGCAGCACGTCCACGGCCGTCACCGGCGCGCCGGCCGCGCGAAGCGCCCGCAGCGCTCGCTCGGAGTTGCCGCACATGACGAGTTGCGGCGTCCCCTTCATGAACAGGCTCACCGGCTCGTTCTCGATGATCTCCTTGATCTGCTCCCGCAACTCGCTCATGTCAGTCCTCTCGTTTTGATTCGAAGCTCGTGGATCGACCCGTCTCCGAGCGGCGCCTCGAGCGCCTCGTAGACGAGCCGGTGCTGCTCGACGAGCGAGAGCCCGTCGAAGCGGCCGCTCGCGATCGTCACCTGAAAGTGGTCGCCGCCGCCGGTACGGTCCTCGACCGCGAGCTCGCTCGCGTCCGGGAAAGAGTTGCGCAGGAGCGCCTCCAGCGTGTCCGTGGCGGCCATGGAATCATCGTAGCCGTGGCGCGCTACGGCTCCTTCCTGCTCTCGCTGCCGGAGCGGATCGTCCGGGCGCTCGTCGGCGCTCTCGGTGGTGCCGTGCACGAGACGGCCGAGGTCCTGCTGCCGCGCTTTGCCCGGCGTTCCCGCCTCTACGAGGCGACGGCGAAGAACCTGCTTCGGATCGCGATCGAGCTGATCGGCAACGTCGAGCGCACGGCCCCTCCCGACCAGCCGGACGCCGGCGAGCTGCTGAAGCGCAAGACGGCCGGCAACGTCGTCGAGCTCAGCTCGATCGTCGCCTTCGGCTTCTCGCCGCTCTGGCTGCTCGCAGCCGCTTCCGACGTCTCGCACGGCTCGCGCGTCTACCTCGACTCGCTCGTGACGGAGCTGAAGCGAGCAGGCGTCCTGGACGAGGATGCGGCGTTCGCAACGGTCGACGACCTCCTGCATGCGCTCGAGGGCGCGTCCGGGACGACGGCGCGACTCGTCGACCTGCCGCCGCTCGAGCTGGCCGGGCTGCGGGCATCGGTCGCCGAGCTGCGCTCGAGTGCCGGCGAGCTGCCGACGCCGCAGGAGCTTGCGGCGCTCTACGCCGGCTTGAGGCGGACGGCGGCGCGGGAGCGGCGGCCGCTGCTCGAGGTCTCGTCCGGCATCGCGCTCGCCTTCCTCCTCTCGGCGCGGCAGGTCGGACGCGACCACGTCGTGATCCCGTACCGCGAGGACTGGCAGCCGTTGCGCCGCGAAGGATTCGCGGCGTATGCGCGGCGAACGGCCGAGCCCTACCGCGCCGCGCTCGCGGGCCACTTCGACCCGGACCAGCGAACCTGGACCGACCGTGTGCTCGCGTGGGTTCGGCGGTAGTACCGTGTCGGTGTGAAACGGCTCCTGGTCGGGCTGGCGATGGTCGTAGCGCTCAGCTCGGCGCCACCCGCGCAGGCATCGACGCCGCTGCCGTGGTGCGGCACCGGCTCGAGCGCAGTCGACCGCGTGCCGGACGCAACGCCCGGCTTCGCGATCCACGTTGCCTACGTTCATCCACCTGGCGCCGCCGACCGCCTGGCCGAGTGGGCGCCGCAGATCGTCGGCGACGTCGCTGCGATCGATGCCTGGTGGCGCTCGCAGGACGCGAGCCGCGCACCGCGGTTCGATCTCTTCCCGTTCCCGTGCCCGAGCCCGTTCGGGCAGCTCGACATCTCCAACGTGACGCTGCCGCAGCAGGCCGGCGACATCAACAACGCCTTCGAGACGATCCGCTTCCTGCTCGCCGAAGCGCGCGGCTTCACCCAGGCCGAGAAGGCCTATCTCGTCTACTTCGACGGGCCGGTCGAGCAGCCGCCGTTCGAGCCCCCGGTCTGCGGCATCGGGGACGGCCCGCAGGGCGGCCTCCCCGGGATCGCGGTCGTCTTCCTCGACACCTGCGCCGCCGGAGAGAACCTGTTCCGGCCGGTCGTCGCCGTGCACGAGCTCGTCCACGTCTTCGGCGCCGTCTCCGGCTCTGCTCCGAACCACTGCGAGCGGGGACACGTCTGCGACGCCGCCAACGACCTCCTGAACTCGTCGCTCACGGGCGACGAGCTGGAAGCGCACGTGCTCGACGGGGGGCGCGACGACTACTACGGGCATGCGGGATCGTGGACGGATGTCCAGGACTCGCTGTTCCTCGAGCGGCTCGACTCACCGGATCGCACACCGCCCAGCCCGCCGTCGAGGCTCACGGCGACCGACGGGGCAGCGCCGGGGCTCATCCGGGTCTCGTGGGGCGCTTCGAACGACGATGTCGGCCCGGTCACCTACCGCGTCTACCAGGACGGCCGCTTCGTCGCCACGACGACGTCGACCTCGACGCTGCTCGGTGTCGCCGAGACCGACACGAGCTCCTACTCCGTGCGCGCGGCCGATCCTGTCGGCCACCTGAGCCAGCCGCTGACGCTTCGCTTCCGCGTCGGCCTCGGCGTCGTCGACGCACGCGGGAAGCTCGTCCGCGACACGGTTCGGCCGCCCGCGGTCGGGCGCGTGTCGGTGCGCCGGACGGCCAAGAGCGTCGTGCTCTCGTGGACTGCCGTCAGCGATCTCGGCGGCCTGAGCGGCTACCGGGTGAAGGTTGGAGCGCGAACGCTGACCGTGAAGCGCCCCACGGCGACGATTGCCCGGAAGGGCCTGAGGACAGCCATCTCGCTGGCGGCAGTCGACCGCGGCGGCAACGTCGGCCCCGCGACGGTGGTGCCGCTCCGCCGGCTCCGCTAGCACGACCCTGCTTCGATAGATTCGGGGTATGACCGACGAGTTTTCCTCCCGATCCACGCTCTCGGTCGGCGACCGCAAGCTCGAGATCCACCGGCTCGACGCCCTCCAGCAACGGTGGGACGTCGCTCGCCTTCCCTACACACTCCGGATCCTGCTCGAGAACGTGCTCCGGAACGGCGACGCCGACGACGTCGAGGCGGTCGCGGGCTGGGTCGCGAGCGACGAGCCCAACCGGGAGATCTCCTTCGCGCCCGCGCGCGTGCTCCTCCAGGACTTCACCGGCGTCCCTGCCGTCGTCGACCTCGCCGCGATGCGCAATGCCATGGCCGACCTCGGCGGTGACCCGGGGCGGATCAACCCGCTGATTCCGGTCGAGCTCGTGATCGACCACTCGGTGCAGGTCGACGTCTTCGGCGCTCGCGACGCGTTTGCCCGCAACGTCGAGTTCGAGTTCCAGCGCAACCGCGAGCGCTACGCGTTCCTGCGCTGGGGCCAGAAGGCCTTCCGCGACTTCAAGGTCGTGCCGCCCGGAACGGGGATCGTGCACCAGGTCAACCTCGAGTACCTCGCCCGCGTGATCGAGGAGCGTGACGGCCAGGCGTACCCGGACACGCTGGTCGGCACCGACTCGCATACGACGATGGTGAACGGGCTCGGCGTGCTCGGCTGGGGCGTCGGCGGGATCGAGGCCGAGGCCGCAATGCTGGGCGAGCCGCTCTCGATGCTCGTCCCCAAGGTCGTCGGCTTCAAGCTGACCGGCGCGCTGCCCGAAGGCGCCACCGCGACCGATCTCGTCCTGACCGTCACCGAGCTCCTGCGCCAGGCCGGCGTGGTCGGGAAGTTCGTCGAGTACTTCGGGCACGGGCTCGCATCGCTGCCACTGGCCGACCGCGCGACGATCGGGAACATGTCCCCGGAATACGGCGCGACGTGCGGCTTCTTCCCCGTCGACGAGCTGACGCTCGAGTACCTGCGCCTGACCGGCCGCACCGACGAGCGCATCGCCCTGGTCGAGGCGTACTGCAAGGAGAACATGCTCTGGCACGACCCGAGCGAGGAGCCGACGTACTCGCAGGTGCTCGAGCTCGATCTCTCGACGGTCGAGCCGTCGCTCGCCGGGCCGCGCCGGCCGCAGGACCGCGTGCCGCTCCAGCACGCGAAGACGGCGTTCCTCGACTCGCTGGGCACGTTCGGCATCACCAACGCCCTCACGAACGGCAGCGCCGACAAAGCCCTCGCCGACACCTTCCCCGCCAGCGACCCGACCAGCGAGCAGGCGCCGGGCGGGTTGCCCGAGCCCGAGCCCGACGCGGTACCCGTCGCCGTGGTCGGCCCAGGACGCGCCAGCGTCCATGTCCCGGGAACCGACTACGACCTCGAGCACGGCAGCGTCGTCATCGCCGCGATCACTTCCTGCACGAACACGTCGAACCCGCAGGTGATGGTAGGCGCCGGCCTGCTGGCGAAGAAGGCGGTCGAGCGCGGGCTGCGCAGCAAGCCGTGGGTGAAGACGAGCCTCGCACCCGGCTCGAAGGTCGTCACCGAGTACTACGACAAGGCGGGGCTGACCCAGTACCTCGAGCAGCTCGGCTTCCACACGGTCGGCTACGGCTGCACGACCTGCATCGGCAACTCCGGGCCGCTGCCGGAGGCGATCTCGGTCGCGGTCGAGAAGGGCGATCTCGTCGTCTGCTCCGTGCTCTCCGGCAACCGCAACTTCGAGGCCCGGATCCACCCGGAGGTGAAGGCGAACTACCTCGCCTCACCGCCGCTCGTCGTCGCCTACGCGCTGGCGGGGCGAATGGACCTCGATCTGCTGCAGGAGCCGCTCGGCGAGGACCAGGACGGAAACGACGTCTACCTTCGCGACCTCTGGCCGAGCGCAGCCGAGATCCAGGAGACGATCACCGCCTCCGTGCGCGGCGAGATGTTCCGCTCCACGTACGCGGACGTCTTCACCGGCGACGACCAGTGGCGCGAGCTGCCGGTGCCCGAAGGAGAGCTCTTCGACTGGGAGCCCGACTCGACGTACGTGCGCCTGCCGCCCTACTTCGACGACATGCCGACGACCCCGCAACCGCTCGAGGACTTCGGCGGAGCGCGCTGTCTGGTCATGCTCGGCGACTCGGTCACGACCGACCACATCTCCCCCGCCGGCTCGATCAGGCACGACTCCCCGGCGGGCCTGTACCTGATCGAGCACGGCGTCGAGCGGAAGGACTTCAACTCCTACGGCTCCCGCCGCGGCAACCACGAGGTGATGGTCCGGGGCACGTTCGCGAACGTGCGGCTCAAGAACCTGCTCGTACCGGGCTCGGAGGGCACGTGGACCGTTCACCTTCCCGGCGGCGAGGAGATGACGATCTTCGAAGCCTCGGAGCGCTACCTGGCGGAGGGCACGCCGACGATCGTGATCGCGGGCAAGGAGTACGGCTCAGGATCCTCGCGCGACTGGGCGGCCAAGGGCCCGAACCTCCTGGGCGTGCGGGCGGTGATCGCGGAGAGCTACGAGCGGATCCACCGCTCCAACCTGCTGATGATGGGCATCGTCCCGCTCCAGTTCATGGACGGCGAGGCGCCGGAGCTGCTCGGCCTCACCGGCCGCGAGAGCTTCGCGGTCGAGGGCCTCGACAACGGCGAGGCGCGCGAGGTGACGGTGCGCGCCGACGACAAGGTGTTCACCGCCCGCGTCCGCCTGGACACTCCGCGCGAGCGCGAGTACCTGCGGCACGGCGGGATCCTGCCGTACGTCCTGCGCCGCCTGCTCGTTTCGTAAAGTTTTTCCTCGTTTCAATGCACATTGTTGCCGAGGCGGCTAGAGTGCCCGCGCTCGCGGCGACGGGGTCGCGCCGCGAGCGCGGGGGGAGCGCGAACGGGACGCCGTGAGGCGTCCCGTTCTCGTTAGGGTGTCCGCACCGGGGTGCCCCGACTGGGGCTGAGAGCACACCCGTCGAACCTGATCCGGTTCGCACCGGCGAAGGGAGGAGCGACCAGGCATGGACGACACGCCCGCGTGGGGGATCGAGCCGGTGCCCGCGCGACTGCGCGTGCTGGGCCTGCTGGACACCGGCCTCCTCTGGGGCAATCTCGGCGTCTCGCTGCTCGTCCTCGTCGCAGGCACGTACCTCGTTCCGGCGCTCTCGCTGCCCGAAGCGTTCCTGGCGATCCTGCTCGGGAGCCTGATCGGGAACGCGATGCTCGGCATGGCGGGCCTGATCGGCGCCGACGCCCGCGTGCCCGCAATGGTGCTGCTGCGTGCCCCGCTCGGCCGGCGCGGCTCCTGGCTGCCGACCGTGCTCAACGCGGCGCAGTGCGTGGGCTGGGCGATCTTCGAGCTGCTGATCATCGCGACCGCGGTCGCCGCCCTCTCGGATGAGCTGTTCGGCTTCCGCGCGCAGTGGCTCTGGACGCTGGTCTTCGGCGCGATTGCGCTCGCGCTGGCGCTCCTGGGGCCGGTCGGCTTCGTGCGCAAGTTCGTGCGCAAGTTCGCCGTCTGGGCGGTGCTCGCCTCGGTCGTCTACCTCACGTGGTGGGCGCTCGACGGCGCCGCGTTCGGCGAGCTCTGGGACCGCGCCGGCGAGGGCGGCTCCTCGGTCCTCGAAGGGGTCGATCTCGTCGTTGCGATCACGGTCTCGTGGATCCCGCTCGTCGCGGACTACACGCGCTTCAGCCGCACGCGCAGCAACGCGTTCTGGGGGACGGCCGTCGGCTACTTCACCGCGAGCGCGTGGCTGTGGGCGCTCGGCGCGATCCTGTTCTTCTCGCGGGACGTGACCGACCCGGCGGCGCTCCCGGTTGCGGTCGCGGCCGGTGGGCTGGCGGCCATCCTCGCCCTCGCCGCGGTGACGGTGGACGAGACCGACGAGGCCTTCGCGAACGTCTACTCGACCGCGGTCTCGCTCCAGAACCTCGCGCCGCAGCTGCCGCAGCGGGCGCTGCTCGCAGTCGTTGCGGCAGTCGCGACGCTGGGCGCGCTGACGATCGACCTGCTCTCGTACGAGAGCTTCCTGATCCTGCTCGGCTCGTTCTTCGTGCCCCTCTTCGGCGTCCTGCTCGCCGACTGGCTCATGGCGGGCGCCCGGTACAAGGAGGCAGACGTGTTCGCCGGGCCTGCGGTGCGGCCGGGCATGATCGGCGCCTGGATCGCAGGCTTCGCGCTCTACCAGTGGCTGCACCCGGTCGGGCCGTCGTGGTGGGTCGATGCGATCGGCGAGCCGCCCGATCTCGGGATCGGCGCCACGCTCCCGAGCTTCGTCGTTTCCTTCGCGCTCGGGCTGGCCGTCGCGGCACTCGGTAAGCGCCGCTTCTAGAGTCTGCCGCGGTGCGCGGCATCGCGGTGATCGGAAATCTCGCGCGCGACACGGTCGACGGGGGCCGCCCTCGCGTCGGCGGCGCGCCGTATCACGCCGCCCGCGCCCTCCGGCTGCTCGGAGGCAGCTCGCGCATCGTCGCTCGCTGCTCCGAGGCCGACCGCCGCACCCTCGTCGGGCCGCTCGCCGCACTCGGCGTCCCGTACACCTGGCTGCCGGCCGCGAGCACGACCAGCTTCGAGATCCGGTACTCCGGCGAGGAGCGGGAGATGATCATCGGCGACGCGGGCAGCGCCCTGGAGCATGGCGGACGCGCAGGCCGTCGGGCGGGCCGAGTGGGTGCAGGTCGGGGGTCTGACACGCGGCGGACTTTCCGCCGCAGGTCCTCGCCGCCCTCGCGCGCGACCGGAGGGTGGCACTGGACGGGCAGGCGCTCGTCCGCCCGGCGGCGACCGGCCCACTCGTCCTCGACCCCGACTTCGACCCGGCCGTCCTCGAGCACGTGACCGCGCTGAAGCTGAACGAGGAGGAGCTCGACGTGCTCGGCGGCGAGGACCGCGCGCTCGAGCTCGGCGTGCCGGAGCTGCTGCTCACCCGCGGGTCGACTGGAGCGACCGTGATCGCACGCGGCGTCCGCGAGCTCATCCCCGTCCGGCGGATCGCGACGGCCGACCCGACCGGAGCCGGTGACGCGTATCTCGCCGGCTACGTCTGGGCCCGTGCGTCGGGACATCGGCCGGTTTCCGCCGCCCGCTACGCGGCGACGACGGCCGCGCGAGTCCTCGAGCTGGCGGTGTGACTTTGTGGCTCAGGAACACAAGCTCACCCCTCGCCCGCAGGGTTGGGCGGAGCGCGAAGACTTTGTGTGCCAGGAACACAATGTCTTCCCGGAACACGCGGCGATGATCGCGGTCGTCCGCACCGTCGAGGGCGTCGTCGAGCTGGACGTCGAAGCCGAGGCGGTGCTGGGCGACGTCGACGTGGCAGTCGACCACGAGCGGCTCGAGCTCGGGCTGCCGCGGCTCGTGGCCGCCTCGGCCGCCGGTGCGACCGTCGTCGCGCTCGTCGACCGGCGACCGCCGCTGCTCGTCTCGGGCGACGCCGGCGCGACCTGGCGCGAAGCCGGCAGCGGGCTGCCGGCCGGCTTCGACGTCGCGGTCGACCCTGCCGATCCGGACCGCGTGCTCTACGCGGCGCGCAACCGGCTCTACCTCTCGACCGACGGCTGCCGCTTCTGGCGCTCGCTCGAGCCGGAGCTCCCTGATGTCGAAGCGGTCGCCTGGGCTGCTACGGAACCCTGAACTCGCCGCGTGCGACGGTCACGGCCGAGCCGCCGACCAGAACCGACTCGATCTCGTCGCCGGCTCCGGTCGCGCGGGCGTAGAGCGTCGAGGGCCGCCCGATCTCCGTGCCCTGCTCGATCTCGATCTCCTCGCCCCACGGGACGACGCCGTGCCGCCCGAGATGACACGCGAGCGGGCCTGCCGCCGATCCGGTCGCCGCGTCTTCGCCGACACCGTCGAGCGGGGAGAACATGCGCACCTTCCAGCTCGTCCCCGAGCCCGCGCACGCCAGCGCCCCGACGAGGTCGAGCTCGGCGAGTGCATTCATGTCCGGGCGCAACCGGGCGACGTCCTCCTTCGAGGGCAGGACGGCGTACGCGAACTGGACGCCGTTGTCGTAGACCTCGACCGGCAGCTCGGACGACTCGACGCCGAGCGCTGCGAGCATCTCTTCCGCCCGCTCGTACGGCGCGAACGTCGGCACCGGCTGCGTCATCCGGCCGAAGACGATCCGGCCCGACTCGTCCCGCGCGAGCTCCACCGGCACGAGGCCGCTGCCGGTCTCGAGCACGATCGTGACGAGCTGCAGCGGCGCGCCGAGAACGAAGGCGGCGCCGAGGCAGGGATGCCCGGCGAAGGCAAGCTCATTCCGCGGCGTGAAGATCCGGATCCGCACGGTGCCGCCCTCGCGAGGAGGGAGCACGAACACGGACTCGGAGAGGCCGAGCTCGAGCGCAAGCGCCTGCATCGTCACCTCGTCGAGGTCGCGCGCGTCCGTGAAGACCGCAAGCTGGTTGCCGGCGAGCGGGCGGTCGGTGAACACATCTGCGAGGACGTAGCGAAACGAGCGCATGGCCAGGAATCTATCCTCACCCCTCGTGCGCCTCTTCCTCGTCCGCCATGCCCACGCCGATCCCGGCGAGCCCGACGAGCTGCGGCCGCTGAGCGCGCCGCGGGCGCGAGCAGGCACGCGAGCTGGCGGAGCGGCTCGACGGCGATCGAGCCCGCGCTCGTGGTCACAAGCCCGCTGTTGCGCGCGCGGGAGACGGCGACCGCGATCGCGAAGGCCGCGGAGGCGGAGCTGCGGGTGGACGAGCGGCTCGCACCGGGCGCGGACGCCGAGGCCGTGCTCGACGCGATCGCAGGGGCTGAGGGCCCGGTCGTCGTCGTCGGCCACCAGCCGGACTGCTCCGAGATCGCAGCCGCGCTCGGCGCAGGCGAGCGGGACTTCCCCACTGCGGGCGTGGTCGAGATCGACGTGCCTTGACCGCGATCTCGGTTCGCGGGCTGCGGAAGTCCTACGACGGCGTCGAGGCCGTGCGCGGAATCGACTTCGAGGTCGCCGCCGGCGAGGTCTTCGGCCTGCTCGGCCCCAACGGCGCGGGCAAGACGACGACGGTCGAGATCCTCGAGGGCTACCGGAAGCGGGACGCGGGCGAGGTGACCGTGCTCGACTTCGATCCGGGCCGGGCAGAGCGCGCGTTCCGGCAGCGGATCGGGGTCGTCTTGCAGCAGTCGGAGCTCTGGCCCAACCTCACCGTCCGCGAGATCCACCGCCTCTTCGCCGGCTACTTCAAGCAGCCGCGCGACGTCGACGAGGTGGTCGCGCTCGTCGGGCTCGACGAGAAGCGAGACGCCCGGGTGAAGACGCTCTCGGGCGGGCAGAAGCGGCGCCTCGACCTCGGCGTCGCGCTCGTCGGCGACCCCGATCTGGTCTTCCTCGACGAGCCGACGACCGGCTTCGACCCCGCCGCACGGCGAAACGCCTGGGTGCTCGTCCGCTCGCTGCGAGAGCTGGGCAAGACCGTCGTGCTGACGACTCACTATCTCGACGAGGCGCAGCAGCTCGCCGATCGCGTCGCGGTGCTGGTCGCGGGCGAGATCGTCCGGATCGGAAAGCCCTCCGACCTGACCGGCGCCTCGACCAAGGCGGAGATCCGCTACCGGCGCGACGGTGAGCTCGTCGTCGTCGAGACGGACGAGCCGACCCGGGTGCTCAACGAGCTCACCGCCGCCGCGCTGGCGGAGGGCCGCGAGCTCGACGGCCTCGAGGTGCGACGGCCGACGCTCGAGGACGTCTACCTGGAGCTGGTCGACGAGGGCGAGTCGTGAGCCTCTTCGTCCATCAACTGCGCGCCGAGCAGCTGATCTTCTGGCGCAACCGCGAGTCGGCGGTCTTCCTCTTCATCTTCCCGGTGATGCTCTTCGTCCTGCTCGGCTCCTTCTACAAGGGCGACACGATCAACGGCTACCCGGCCACCGACGCGCTGCTCGTCGGGATGATCGGCTACGGCGCCGCCAACACGGGGTTCGCCGGGATGGCGATCACGCTCGTGATCCGGCGCGAGTACGGGATCCTGAAGCGCCTGCGCTCGACGCCCCTCCCGGCCGCCACCTACTTCGCCGCCTCGCTCGGCTCGACGCTGATCGTCTTCGGGCTCCAGACCGTGACGCTCTACATCCTCGGCAGCCTCTTCTACGACACGCACCTGCCCGAGAACGCGGCCGCGGTGATCCTGCTCGTTCTGCTCGGTGCGATCGCCTTCACCGGCCTCGGTCTGGCGATCGCCGCGCTGATCCGCTCCGCCGAAGGAGCGTCGGCCGTCGTCAACGTCGTTCTCCTGCCGCTGGCCTTCCTCTCCGGCTCGTTCGGAGTCCGCGACTATCCCGCGGTCCTCGAGGCGATTGCGAACGTGCTGCCGCTCTCGCACTACATCGACCTGGTCATTGCGGCGGGGCTCGAGGGCGACTGGCCCTGGAGCGACCCCTCCTCCCTGGCGGTCGTCGCGGCGTGGGGCGCGGCCGGCTACGTCCTGGCCGCGCGGCGCTTCACCTGGGAGCCGCGCGAGCGTTAGAGGGCTTTCGAATCGGGGTACTACTGCTTTCGATGCAGAAACTCGCCCCGATTGCCTTCCTCGACGAGGACGGCGACATCCGCGTCAACTTCGGCATGTTCGCGGGCCGCGAGGCGACGCAGGCAGAGATCGAGGAGCTCGCCCACACGCTCCTCGCCGAGGTCGAGGCGGTGACCGTCGTCGCGGAGCACCGCACGATCGTCGACCGCGACATGGAGGCGTCGGTGCACCAGATCCGGGTCGAGCTCGGCGACGGGGATCCGCAACGGCCGCTGCTGCTCGTCGAGCAGTGGGCCGAGGCGTGCATCGCAGAGCGACACGCCGAGATCACGGAAGCGTAAGTACCCTGCGGGCGATGGCTGCCCGCTCAGATCTCCGCAACGTCGCGATCGTCGCGCACGTCGACCACGGCAAGACGACGCTCGTCGACGCGATGCTCTGGCAGTCCGGCGCCTTCCGCGCGAACCAGGACGTGAACGAGCGCGTGCTCGACTCGATGGACCTGGAGCGCGAGAAGGGGATCACGATCCTCGCCAAGAACACGGCCTTCCGCTACGGCGACACCAAGATCAACATCGTCGACACCCCGGGTCACGCCGACTTCGGCGGCGAGGTCGAGCGCGGGCTGACGATGGTCGACGGCGTCCTCCTGCTCGTCGACGCGAGCGAAGGCCCGCTCCCGCAGACCCGCTTCGTCCTGCGCAAGGCGCTCGAGGCGCGGCTGCCGGTGATCCTCGTCGTCAACAAGGTCGACCGGCCCGACGCGCGGATCGAGGAGGTCGTGAACGAGGTCTACGAGCTCTTCCTCGACCTCGACGCGGACGAGAGCCAGATCGAGTTCCCGATCGTCTACTCGAACGCCCGCGAAGGACGTGCCGGCCTGAAGCCCGACGAGCTCGCCGACGACCTGCGGCCGCTCTTCGAGCTCCTGCTCGAGCACATTCCGGCGCCGGAGTACGACCCCGACCACCCGCTGCAGGCGCTCGTCACGAACCTCGACGCCTCGCCCTATGTCGGCCGGCTCGCGCTGACGCGGGTGCAGCACGGGACGATCCGCAAGGGCCAGCAGATCGCCTGGTGCCGCGCCGACGGCCGGATCGAGCGCGCCAAGGTGACCGAGCTGTACGTCGCCGAGGCGCTCGACCGTGTCGAGGCCGACGAGGCCGGCCCGGGCGAGATCGTCGCCGTCGCCGGCCTGCCCGACGTGACGATCGGCGAGACGCTCGCCGATCCCGACGATCCCCGCCCCCTGCCCGTCTCGACCGTGGACGAGCCGAGCCTCTCGATGACGATGGGGATCAACACCTCCCCGCTCGCGGGCCGCGAGGGAGACAAGCTGACCGCGAGCATGCTGAAGGGGCGGCTCGACCAGGAGCTCGTCGGCAACGTCTCGCTGCGCGTCCTCCAGACCGAGCGTCCGGACACCTGGGAGGTGCAGGGCCGCGGCGAGCTCCAGCTGGCCGTGCTCGTCGAGCTGATGCGGCGCGAAGGCTTCGAGCTCACCGTCGGCAAGCCGCAGGTGGTCACCCAGATCGTCGACGGAAAGGTGCACGAGCCCGTCGAGCGGCTTGCGATCGACGCGCCGGAGGACTACGTCGGCGTCCTGACGCAGCTGCTCGCGCTGCGCAAGGGCCGGCTCGAGCAGATGGTCAACCACGGCACCGGCTGGGTCCGGCTCGAGTACCTCGTCCCGGCACGGGCGCTGATCGGCTTCCGGACCGAGTTCCTCACCGAGACGCGCGGCACCGGCATCCTCCATCACGTCTTCGACCGCTACGAGCCCTGGCACGGCGAGCTCCGCACCCGTCCCACCGGCAGCCTCGTGGCCGACCGCCGCGGCCCAGCCACCGCCTTCGCGCTGATGAACCTGCAGGAGCGCGGCTCGATGTTCGTCGCACCGGGGGTCGAGGTCTACGAAGGCATGATCGTCGGCGAGAACGCACGCGCCGAGGATCTCGACGTCAACCCGACCAAGGAGAAGAAGCTGACGAACATGCGCGCCGCCTCCTCGGACGAGACCGTGCGCCTGATCCCGCCGCGGCCGATGTCGCTCGAGCAGGCGCTCGAGTTCATTCGCGAGGACGAGTGCGTCGAGGTGACGCCGACGAGCGTCCGGCTGCGCAAGCTCGTGCTGGACGCGTCGACGCGCCAGAGCGCAGGCAGCAAGAAGGCACGCGCACTCGCCGCCAGCGCCTCGGTTTAGAGTCGCTCGCACGATTCCGGCGAGAGAGGAGCGTCCGATGGTGCGTGAGTTCCGAGACTTCCTGCTGCGCGGCAACATCGTCGAGCTGGCGGTCGCCTTCGTCATGGGCGTCGCCTTCGCGGGAGTTGTCAGTGCGTTCGTCAACGGCCTGATCACGCCGTTGATCGCGCTCATCTTCGGCGAGCCCGACCTCGGCAGCCTCGACTTCACGATCAACGACGCCGTCTTCAGCTACGGCGCGGTCCTGAACGCGCTGATCAACTTCGTGGCGATCGCCGCAGCGGTGTTCTTCTTCGTCGTCAGGCCGGTGAACATGCTGATGACGCGCTTCCAGTCCCCGGTCGAAGAGGGAATGCCGGACGAAGAGCGGCGTCACCAGGAATTGCTGGCGGCCCTGCAGCAGCGCTAGCGACCGAGCCAGGGCCGCGAAGCGGCCCTCTTCAGGGATTTTCGCGCGATGAGCATCCGCTTCTGCGGATGCTCATCTTGCGCCAACAGAGGCGTGGTGTGCAGGCAGGTAGTAGCGGTCGACGTACTCGATCACGGCGCGCTGCATCGAAAAGCGCGGCGACAGCTCGGCGATCGACGCTTTCATCATCTCGACCCAGTGCTCACGCTCGTCGACGTACGTCGGGACGACCTGCTCCTCGAGCAGGCGGTAGAGCTGCTCGCGATCGGCCTCGTCCGACTCGCCCTCGATCGCCCAGCCGACCTCGGGCGAGTAGGCCTCCGCCCACCAGCCGTCCAGGACGGAGAGGTTGAGGACGCCGTTGATGGCCGCTTTCATCCCGCTCGTCCCCGAGGCCTCCAGCGGGCGGGTCGGCGTGTTCAGCCAGACGTCACAGCCGCGTACGAGTGCGCGCGCGAGCAGCATGTCGTAGTTCTCGAGGAAGACGATGCGCCCCTGAGCGGCCGGCTTGCGCGCGAGCTGCACGATGCTCTGCATCACGTCCTTGCCGGGGTCGTCGGCGGGATGCGCCTTGCCGGCGACGACGATCTGGACCGGCAGCGCCAGCAGGCGCTCGAGATCCGAGAAAACGAGCCCGGCCCGCTTGTACGTCGCGAAGCGCCGCGCGAACCCGATCGTCAGCCGGTCGCGGTCGATGCCGGCCCGCTCGGCGAGACGTGCCTTCCCCGCCAGGTGCACGCGCCACAACGCCTCCGAGCTGACGTCGCGCGCAGCACCCCAGTTCGCCTCGTCCGGCGGCGCCTCGGGGCGCACGCCCGACTCGCGCAGCAGCTCGTCGAGAGCGGGGTCGAGCCAGGTGCCGATGTGGACGCCGTTCGTGACGTGACCGATGTGCGCCTCCTCGCCGGGCCACATCCCCGCCCACATCTCTCGCGCCACCTCGCCGTGCAGGTCGGAGACGGCGTTGGCGTACGCGGAGAGGCGGAGCGCGAGGGGCGTCAGCCCGAAGCCGGGCTTGTCGCCGTAGCGCCCGAGCGAGAGCAGCGCCTCGCGGTCGAGGCCGGCCTCCGCAGCGAGTGGCCCGATGTAGCTGAAGACGAGCTCCTCGTCGAACACCTCGTTGCCGGCCGGTACCGGCGTGTGCGTGGTGAAGACCGACGAGCTGCGAACGTGCTCCAGCGCAGCCTCCGTCTCCATCCCCTGCGCCACGAGGGCGCGAACGCGTTCGATCTGCAGGAAGGCAGAGTGCCCTTCGTTCAGGTGGAAGACGGTCGGCTCGATCCCCAGCGCCGCAAGCGCGCGGACGCCGCCGACGCCGAGCAGGAGCTCCTGCCGAATCCGATGCTCGCGGTCGCCGCCGTAGAGCGCGTCCGTGAGCCAGTCCACCTCGAGCAGGTAGAGCGTGACGGAGCCGACATCCTTGCGCCACACGGCCGCTTCGATCGTCTCCTGTCCGAGCTCGACCGAGACGGTCACGTTCTCGCGGACGAGCCCGACCGCCTCGGGGTCGACGGGCTGGTAGTCCTCGGTCTGGCGTCCGGCGTCGTCGACGCCCTGCCGGAAGTAGCCGCCGCGGTAGAGCAGGCCGATGCCGATCAACGGCACGCCGAGGTCGGCAGCCGCCTTGAGGTGATCGCCGGCGAGGACGCCGAGGCCGCCGGAGTAGATCGGGAGGCGCTCGTGCAGGCCGAACTCCATGCTGAAGTAGGCGACGAGCAGGTCGTCCTCACCCCGGGTGCGCTCCCACCAGCTCACCGTCTCAGCGGTCGCGTGCGACACAGCCCGTGAAACTACCTAATCGCGCTCGGCGCGGAAGCGGCGCAGGCGGAGCGAGTTCGAGACGACGAAGACGCTGGAGAAGGCCATCGCGCCGCCTGCGATCAGCGGATTCAGAAGCCCGGCCGCCGCCAGCGGCAGCGCGGCGACGTTGTAGGCGAACGCCCAGAAGAGATTGCCCTTGATCGTCGTCAGCGTCCGCCGCGAGAGCCTGATCGCATCGGCGCCGGCGCGGAGGTCTCCCGAGACGAGCGTCAGGTCGCTCGCCTCGATCGCGACATCGGTGCCGGTTCCGATCGCGAGGCCGAGATCGGCCTGGGCGAGCGCCGGTGCATCGTTGACGCCGTCACCGACCATCGCGACCACACGTCCTTGGTCTTGCAGCCGGCGGACGACATCGGCCTTCCCCGCCGGCAGCACCTCGGCGATCACCTCGTCGATCCCGGCCTCAGCCGCCACGGCACGCGCCGTCTGCTCGTTGTCCCCGGTCAGGAGCACGGGCCGCAGGCCGAGCTCCCGGAGACGTCTGACCGCCTCGCGGCTCGTCGGCTTCAACGCGTCCGCGACGACGAAGAGCGCGCGCGCCTGTCCACCCCACGCAGCGACGATCGCCGTTCGACCCTGGCTCTCGGCCCGCTCCTGCGCGTGAGCGAGCTCGGGAGGAAGCTCGATCCCCCGGTCCGCGAGCAGCGACACACGCCCGGCGACGACGGACTGTCCCGCGACGATCCCCTCGACGCCGAGCCCTTCGCGGTTGCGGAACTGCTCGGGCGCCGGCAGCCCCTCTCCGGCCGCGGCGGCGATTGCGCGTGCGACGGGATGCTCCGACGCCGCCTCGAGGGCGCCGACGATGCGCAGTGCCTCCTCCCGGTCGACCCCGGGAGCGGGAACCACCTCGACGAGCTGCATCGTCCCTGTCGTCACCGTGCCGGTCTTGTCGAGCACGATCGTGTCGACCCGCCGCGTCGACTCGAGCACCTGCGGCCCCTTGATCACGATCCCGAGCTGTGCGCCGCGGCCCGTGCCGACGAGGAGCGCGGTCGGCGTCGCCAGGCCGAGCGCACACGGGCACGCGATGATCAGGACTGCGACGGCGGCCGCAAACGCGTCTGACGCCGAGTCGCCTGCGACGAGCCAGAAGCCGAGCGTCGCGAGCGCGAGCACGATCACGACCGGCACGAAGATCGCCGAGATCCGGTCGGCCAGGCGCTGGACGGGCGCCTTCCCCGACTGGGCGGCTGTGACGAGGCGCGCGATCTGGGCGAGCGCCGTATCGGCGCCGACGCTGACGGCGCGGACGACGAGCCGGCCGCCCGCGTTGATCGTCGCGCCGAAGACCTCGTCGCCCGGCTCGACCTCGACCGGCACGCTCTCGCCGGTCAAGAGCGACCTGTCGACCGCCGAGCTCCCCTCCTCGACGACGCCGTCCGTGGCGATCTTCTCGCCGGGACGCACGACGAAGAGATCGCCGGGCCGCAGCTCGCTGATCGGGATCCTCTGCTCGGCGCCATCCGCACCGAGCACGCTCACGTCCTTTGCGCCCAGCTCCAGCAGTGCACGCAGCGCAGCTCCGGCGCGCGACTTGGCGCGAGCCTCGACGTAGCGACCGGCGAGGATGAACGTCGTCACGACGGCGGCGACCTCGAGGTAGAGGTCGCCTTCGACGAACAGGATCGCCACGACCGACCAGCCCCACGCGGCCAGGGTCCCGAGCGAGATCAACGTGTCCATCGTCGCGGCGCGGTGGCGCAGGTTCGCCCAGGCTGCGCGGTGGAAGGGCCAGCCGCCCCAGAAGACGACCGGCGTCGCGAGCGCGAGGGAGACCCACTGCCAGTGCGTGAACTGCAGCGGCGTGACCATCGCGAGCAGCAGCACCGGCAGCGAGAGCACGGCCGAGATGGCCAGCCGGCGCCGCAGCGGCGCGTTCGGGTCGCGCTCGGTCTCGACGTCCGGATCGAGCCGGGCACGGTAGCCGGCGGATTCGACCGCCGCGACGAGATCCTCGGGCGCGACCTGCGTCCGGTCGAACGCGACCGTGGCGTACTCGGTCGCGTAGTTCACCGATGCGTCGACGCCGTCGAGCCGGTTGAGCCGCTTCTCGATCCGAACGGCACAGGCCGCGCAGGTCATCCCCTCGATCGGCAGCTCGAGACGCTCGGGCGCCGCCGCACTGCTCACGTCACGCGGCCTCGTACCCCGCCTCGCCGATCGCCGTGCGAACGGCGTCGTCCGAGACGTCCTCGCCGCGGACGACGACGAGCTTCGTGCCGAGATCGACCTCGACGGACGTCACTCCGGCGACCCGCTCGACCTCCTCGGTGACGGCCGCCCGGCAATGGTCGCAGCTCATCTCCGCAACTGTGTAGCGAAGCTCTTGATACCCCATGGGGGTATGTTACCGTTCCTGGCATGGAAACGCCCGGCTACACCGAGCACAAGGACGATGTGCTGAAGCGGCTGGCCCGCGTCGAGGGCCAGGTACGCGGGATCGCGAAGATGGTCGAGGACGACCGCTACTGCATCGACGTGCTGACGCAGATCACTGCAGCGCAGAAGGCGATCGAGGCGGTGGCGCTCGGCCTCCTCGACGACCACGTGCGCCACTGCGTCGTCGGCAGCTCCGGCGAGCTGCAGGCGGAGCGCACCGACGAGCTGCTCGCGGCCGTCGGCCGGCTCGTGAAGTCCTGAACGGAGCGTCGCTCAACCGCCTCGCCTTCTCGGCGACAGTCCACTGCCTCACCGGCTGCGCGATCGGCGAAGTGCTGGGACTGATCATCGGCACCGCGCTCGGGTGGGGCAACTTGCCGACGATCGCGCTCGCGGTCGTGCTCGCCTTCTTCTTCGGGTACGCCCTGACGCTGTTTCCGCTTCTGCGTGGAGGGCTGGCGCTGGGCGCTGCGTTGCCGATCGCATTCGCGGCCGACACGATCTCGATCACGATCATGGAGATCGTCGACAACGCGATCATCCTGGTGATCCCGGGCGCGATGGACGCCGGGGTGACGGACGTCCTCTTCTGGGGCAGCCTCGCGTTCGCATTGCTGGTCGCCGGCGTCGCCGCCTTCCCGGCGAACCGCTGGCTGATCGCTCGCGGCCGGGGCCACGCGGTCGTGCACGCCCATCACTGACGGCGGGCACAATGTGACCGCGCCCCCGTAGCTCAGTGGATAGAGCAGCGGTTTCCTAAACCGCGTGCGGCCGTTCAATTCGGCCCGGGGGCATTGAGCCAACGGCCGAAGTCGTATCGTTTTCACCGATGGGAAGGCGAGCCGCTGACGCTGATCTGGGGTGCTGGTGGCCAGCATCATCACCTCGTACGTGACCGGCCTGACGACGGCGGCCCAGGCGAACCGGCGCGGTATGTGGTGGGCGCGGTCGTGCCGCTGGTGCTCCTCCTCGCCGACTGGCTGTGGATCGAGCCAGCACGCAGCCGCCGAATGGATCCGGTCGAAGCGCCTCGCGCGGCCGCGAGGACGCGTTCAGCTCAGCCGTCCGGAGCCCGGTGCACCGAGCGAAGCTCAACGACGCGCCTGGGCTAGCGATCGGCTCGCAGATCTCCGACCTGTTCGCATCGGCGGACCACATCGAGTCGCCTCGACGGTCCTCGCGGAGCCCTCGACGCGGGGTATCGACCTGGCGCCGCCGGCTGCGAGACCGACGGTCGCCGACGCGCTCCGGGTCGACTGCTCGCCGCCTGGGAGTGACCGGATCTGCACGCCAGACCGAGGCCGCGCGGGGGCGGGGCACGATCGTTCGCCCCGGTGCGATACGCGTGGCCCTGATCGGGTTCGCGCCCTATGCCTCGTCCGCGAACCTCCTCGACCTCCGCAATGCGAGCGGCTGGTCAGGATCGGCAGCCGGCGGGCAGACTCGTCATCGTCTCGCTGCACATCGGCGCCGAGGGAACCGACCAGATGCACGTTCCAGGCAGGCCCGAGTACACGCTAGAAGCGCGTCAGCGCTCCGCGTCGATCGAAGCGGTCGCGACGATCCCTTCGACGCTGCGCGCCAGCTCCGCGTCCAGCGTGATCGAATGCGTCCGCCTGCAGCTGAGCTGAGTCGCGCACGTACTCGGCGTTGTAGGTCGATGCCCAGCCCAACTGATCCGCGAGCTCCAGGCCCGACGCCGGAGCACGACGTCGCCGAGGAGCCTGATCGGCATCCGGCCGATGCGGGTCAGGCGGTCGCGCGCGACGTCGGCCGGGAGCTCGCCCCGCTGGACGGCTTCGTGCAGACGCCGACAACGTCTGGGACACGAAGGAGCGTCGGCGCGACCGCAGCTCGCCTGCGCCGCTGAGACCTCGACCTCCGCCGGCCACGCAGGTGGCAGGACGGCGCTGGTGTCGACCACGAACCTCGTCATCGGAGGCGAGTGTAGGAATCCGACCCGCGCGCTGCGGCGATGAATTCTTACATGCCCCTTAACCCGCCCCTCTACGATGGCCGGGTGCGCCGCACGCTCCTCCTGCTCACCGCGCTCTGCTCGCTTGCGTTCGCCGGCGAGGCGGGCGCCGCAGAGGTGCTCTCGCAGGACGACCAGGGACGCACGATCCGGTTCGACGTGCGGGCCGAGGGCGTCGACGCCGAGTGGTACGCCGCGCTTCTACGAGCGGCGCCGCACGGTGACGAGATCACCACGGTGAGGATCGACATCGTCTCCTGGGACGAGCTGCGCTCGACCTGCGGACGGGACGCCGGCGGTTGCTACAACCGCAACGTCATGGTCGTCCCGGCGGAGCAGAGCGACGACAACGCGCACACCGTCGTCCATGAATACGGGCACCACCTCGACCGCTCGACGCCGGTCGCGGGCGTCCCGGAGCCGAACGGCACCCCACAGTGGTGGCGTACCCGCGCGATGGCGGAGCTCGTCCGGCTGCGCAGCGTCGCCCGCAACTACAGCCTCGGCTGGGACCGCAGCATCGCCGAGATCTTCGCCGAGGACTACGCCCAGCTCGCCCTCGCGGGCAGCCGCTACGCGATCAGGTGGCTCTCGCGCCCGGACGCGACGGTGCTCGCCGGGCTGAAAGCCGACTTTGGCCTTGGCCCGCCCCCGGCGGCCGTGAGCCCGCCGAAGCTGAAGCCCGTCACGTCTCGCGAAGCAGGGCAGCCTCGCGCCGAAGCGGCGCGCGGTGATCGAGTTCGGCCTGCTCGGTCCCGGCCGGCGCGTGACCGCGACCGCCACATTCAGAGGTGCGGCCGAGAAGCGCTCGCGCGCGCATTGGAGATTCGCTGCGACGGCGAGCGAGTGGCGCTCCGCACGATCACGAAGGGCAAGACGACCGTCACGATCGACCGGCGCGAGCTCGGCCCGGCCGACTGCACGGCCACGCTGACGAGCACGAGCTCGTCGTCGAGGGCGTACGCCTGCGCGTCGTGCTCTCGATTCCGACCGCCTAGCCGAGAAGAGCGTCCCGCGCCGCGCCAGGTTCGCCCGGCCCGCGCCGAACGTCTCGATCGCAGCCGGCACGCCGCCGGGCAGCCCGGTCTCGATCACGATCGCGTCAGGACGGAGCGCGACCAGCTCCCGAACTGCCGTCCTGCTGCCACTCGTGCCGCGCCGCGTCGCGCGTGACGAGGACGAGCGGCCGCTCACCGGGCGGGCCGAGCGCGGCAGCGGCGTCGTGCTCACCGAGCGTGACGCCGAGCGCCCCGGGCCAGAGGTCGGCGAGACCGTAGGCAAAGTCGCCGGCGGCGATGTTCGCCTCCGGGAGTGAGCTCGACGACGAGGGGATCGCGATCGATCGACGGCTCGCCGTGAATGCGGAGCGCGCGGCGGGCGGCCTCGGCGCCGACCTCGCGACCGGGCGCGTCGTCGGCAGTGGGCGACGAGGCCCACCGTGCGGTCGCGGCAACACGCCCAGCTGCCTCCTCGAGCCGCTCGAGCGGCAGCCGGCCGGCGGCCACCGCGCCGGCGAGGGCGCGGACGACGGCAGCCACCGTCTCCTCGTGGAGGTCGTGACCGATGCAGAGCGCGTCCGCGCCCGCCTCGATCGCGCGCACCGCCCCCTCCTCGACGCCGATGCCCGCGCTGATCGCGCGCATCTCCAGCGCGTCGGTGATCACGAGCCCGCCGAAGCCGAGCTCCTCGCGGAGCAGCCCGGTCAGGATCCGGCGGCTCAGAGTCGCCGGCACGTCGTCGAGAGCGGGAACGAGCAGGTGTGCGGTCATCACCGCCTGCACGCCGGCGGCGATCGCAGCACGGAACGGCACCAGCGCGAGCTCGAGATCGCCCTCGACCGTCGGCAGATCCAGGTGCGAGTCGACTGCGGTGTCGCCGTGGCCCGGGAAGTGCTTGACGCAGGCCGCGACGCCCTGCCGCTGCGTGCCGGCGACGAACGCGGCGACGTGGCGGGCGACGAGCTCGGGGTCGGCGCCGAAGCTCCGCACTCCGATCACCGGGTTCAGCGGGTTCGTGTTCGCGTCGGCGACCGGAGCGAGGTTCAGGTTCACCCCGGCGCGGGCGAGCTCGCCGGCGATCGCAGCGGCGACGTCCTCCGTGAGGACGGGATCGTCGACGACGCCGAGCGCGAGGTTTCCCGGAAAGGAGCTGCCTGTCGCGGCTTCGAGCCTGGTGACGTCGCCGCCCTCCTCGTCGATCGCGACGAGGATCTCCCGCTCGCCGCGCAGGCGAGCGGTCAGAGCGGCGAGCTGCTGCTCGTCGCGGACGTTGTAGGCGAAGAGCGTGATCCCGCCGAGACCGCCCTCGAGCTCTCGCAGCACCCAGTCGGGAACGTCGTAGCCGGGGAAGCTCGGCAGCAGGCAGCCGCGGGCGAGCCGCTCGACGTCCGTCACGACTTGACGGCGCCGGCCGTCAGGCCGAAGGCGATCCGCCGTTGCACGAGCACGAAGAAGACGACCACCGGCAGCGCGGTCAGCGTCGCGCCGGCCATCAGCGAGCCCCAGTCGGTGCCGCGAAGCGTGGTGAAGTTGGCGAGCCAGATCGTCAGCGTCTGCTTGTCCGGGCTCGAGAGCAGAACGTAGGCGATGATGAACTCGTTCCAGGCCTGGATGAAGGCGAAGATCGACGTCGCCACGAGCCCCGGCGCGACGAGCGGCAGCATGATGCGGACGAAGGCGCCGAAGCGCGTCGAACCGTCCACCATCGCCGCCTCCTCGAGCTCCTTCGGGATCCCGGCGACGAAGCCACGCAGCATCCAGACGCAGAACGGGAGCACGAAGGCGACATACGTGACGACGACGCCCGTGAGCGTGTCCACCTGGCCGACGCGGCTGAGCATGATGTAGAGCGGGATGATCAGCGCCGCCAGCGGCACCATCTGCACCGCGAAGATGATCACGACGAACCCGCGGAGGCCGTAGAAGCGGAACTTCGCCAGCGCCAGCGCCGCGAGGAAGGCCAGCACGACCGACGCGGCCACGACCGACACCACGACGATCAGACTGTTCTTGACGTTGTCCCAGAAGTACGGGCGCCCGATCGCGTCGCGGAAGCTCGCCAGCGTCGGGTCGGTCGGGAACCACTGCGGCGAGTAGCTGAGGACGTCGTTGCCCGGCTTGAACGACGTCGCGACCATCCAGTAGACCGGGAAGACCATCACGACGAAGACGAGGAGCCCGGTCAGGTTGAGGGCGACGCGGCGAACGACGCGGCGTCGGCTCCGCCGGCGGCGGGGCGCAGGCGCGGTCGTGGCGGCTGGGACGGAGCTCATTTGATCTCCCCGATCCGCACCATGTGGCGGGTGAAGAAGATCGTGACGGTGAGCATCACGAGCACCATCACGACGGCGATCGCCGAGCCGAGCCCGTACTGGCTGATGTTGAACGACGTCACGAACGAGTAGATGCTCATCACGAAGTACTCGGACTCCGGCCGGGCGTTCCGGATGATCCAGATCTGGCTGAAGACCTGGAAGTTCCAGATCACCGAGAGGCTCGTGAGGATGACGAAGATCGGCTTCAGGATCGGCAGCGTGATGTCCCGGAAGATCCGGAACGCGTTCGAGCCGTCGATCGACGCGGCCTCGACGAGCTCTCTCGGCACCTGCGTGAGGCCGGCGTAGACAGTGATCGCGACGAACGGGATCGCGCCCCACACCACGATCGCCCCGATCACCGCAAAGCCTTCGAGCGGGTTGACGAACCAGTCGTGGTGGTCGAAGTACTCCAGCCCGAGGTGGGCGAGCGTCCAGTTGGCGACGCCGAACTCGTAGTCGACCATCCAGTTCCAGATGTTCACCGAGACGACCGGCGGCATCGACCAGACGAGGATGAGCCCGGTGGTGATGAGCAGGCGCATGAAGCCGCCGAGCTGCGCGAGCAGCAACGCGATCAGCGTCCCGAAGACCATCGTCAGCCCGACCGTGACCCCCGTGAACACGCCCGTCCGCAGCAGCACCGTCCAGAACTGGCGGTCGTGGAAGATCTGCGAGTAGTTGTCGAAGCCGATCCACTTGCCCTCGTGCGCGATCAGCTCGAAGAGGCCGTACTTCTGGAACGAGAGCGCGCCGAGCTGGTAGAGCGGATACCCGAGCACCGCCACGATCACGACGATGGCCGGCGCGAGCAGCGCGTACGGCGCCAGCGCGCGGGCCAGCCGGGGCCTGGACCGACGACGAGCCGGCCTTGCGGCCGGCTCGATCGGGAGGGCGGTCTCGGAGCTCACTCCGGTAGGGAGCTTACGAGCTTGCGTTGAGGATCTGGGTGATCCGAGCGCTTGCCGACTTCGCGAGCGCATTCGTCTTGCTCGGGTTGCGCAGCATGTTGCTGAGCATGCTCTGGAGCACGTTCGCGCTCTCGACGTTCGCCCAGTTGGGGGTCGCCGGGACGAACCAGCTCGCCGCCGCCGCGCGCGCGAACGGCGCGAGCTTCGGCTTCGAGTTGTGCAGCTTGGACAGCGACGTCGTGTTGGGGATCACGCCGCCCTTGACCGCCATCGTCGTCATGTTCTGCGTGCTGGTGTACGCGGCGATCCAGTCCGCCGCGAGCGCCCGCTGCTTGCTCGTGACGGGCACGCCGAGGACCGAGCCGCCGAGGAAGGTCGGCATGAACTTGCCCTTGGTGTGGCTCGGCATCGGGATAGGCGCCGATCTTGCCGTCGAGGGCCGGGTTGCCCAGCTTCGTGTCGAGCGCGTACGGCCACTCCCAGCCGTTGCCGATGAACGAGCCGACCTTGCCCTTCGCGAAGACGAGCGCCTGCTGCGGGTGCGCCTCGTCACCGGTCTTGTTCGCGCGGGAGAGCCTGAGCGACATCGTCCGCCACGCGTTCAGGCCCTGGAGCGCCTGCGGCGAGTCGAGGGTGCCGACCCACTTGCCGTTCCGGAACCGCGCGATCGCGCCGCCGTGGTCGTAGACGAACGACATCGCCGCGTACCAGTAGCGTCCGGGGAAGTAGACGGCCGAGTACGTCGGGTCCTTGGAGCCGCCGTACTTCGCCATCAGCTTGCTGCCGGCGGTCATGAACTCGGCCAGCGAGGTCGGTGCTTTCGTGATCCCGGCGGCCTTGTACTGGTCGGTCCGGTAGATGACGCCGCGGGCGCCGGCGTAGTAGGGGACGGCGAACGTGCGCCCGTTGTAGACACCGGCCGCCGCGAGACCCGACAGCCACGTGCTCGAGTTCGGGAACGTGCCCTTGGTGAGCGGTGCCAGCGCACCTGCCGCCGTGTACTTCGGCGTGTCGGTGTTGCCGAACTCGATCACGTCCGGCGCATTGCCGGCGGCGAGGGTCGCCTCGAACTTGGTCTTGTAGTCACCCCAGGTCTGGAACTGCACCGTGACGTTGGCGTCCGGGTGCTTCTGCTCGAAGGCCGCATTGGCGGCGTGAAACCGCCTCCGGCCAGTTGGTCTGGGCGTCCTGCATCAGCCAGACGGTGAGGTCCGTCGCCTGGCTGACGTCCGTCCTCGCGCCGGTCGCCGACGCGGTTGCGAGCGCGAGCAGGGCGATAACGCCTGCTGTCGCTGTGAGTCGTACTCTCATTGCCGACCCTCCTGGAAGTCGAACGCCGGATTGGTCTGTACCAATTCGCTGGGCGGGAGGCTTGCACACCGGACCGATAAAGTCAAGATCTCGCAAAAATCCGGAGAAAGCCTGGAACTCAGAGCTCTTCGCTTTGAAGCTGTGGTACTGACCGCTTGTTGCCTAACGAGCAAGCGTGACCTTGTTCAAGCCGCTCGGGCGATCTGGATCAAGCCCTCTGGCCTGCGCGAGCGCCCACGCGAGCATCTGGCCGGGCGCGACGGAGAGCAGCGGCGTCAGCAGCGAGAGCGGTGGCGGCGGCACCGGCAGGTAGTGCTCGGCCGCGATCTCGTGTGCCGCCGTGCCGCTCGCGATCAGGACCGCCCCGGCAGCGCGCGCGTGGGCCGCCGCGTCGCGTACCGCGGGCAGGCTCTCGTCGGCCGACGCGATCGTCCAGACGGGAAAGAAGGCGTCGATAGCCGCGACGGGACCGTGGACGAGGTCGGTCGCGGTCAGCGGCTCCGCCGCGACACGGCAGGTCTCGAGCAGCTTCAGCGAGATCTCGCGCGCGGTCGCGAACTCCGGCCCGCGGCCGATCACGAACATCCGGCCGACGAACGCCAGCGAGACGGCCAGCTCGGAGACGCGCCGTTCGAGCACGGGCAGCAGCTCCTCGAGCAGGTCGGCGGTGCGGTGGATGCCGTCGACCACCTCCGGCCCGCGTCCCGCGGCATAGCCCGCCAGGAGCGCCAGAGCGGCCAGCTGGTTCGTGTACGTCTTCGTCGCCGCAACTGCCAGCTCCGGCCCGGCAGCGAGCGGCAGGACGACCTCGGCTGCGCCTGCGAGCGACGAGCCGGGCTCGTTCGTGACGCCGATCGTGAAGCCGCCCCGGGACCGCGCCCGGGCGAGGTAGTCGAGCACGTCCGGCGTCTCGCCGGACTGGGACAGCGCGATCACCGAGGAGCCGGTGAGGTCGACCTGCGCGCCGTAGTAGACCGAGAGCGAGATCGAGTCCCGCATCGCGGTCCAGCCCGGCAGCATCCCGAATGCGTAGACGCCGTACGAGGCCGCGTTGTCCGAGGAGCCGTGCCCGACCATCCGCACGAGATCGAGCTTTCGCGCGGCTGCCTCGGCCGCAGCGGCCGCGTACTCGTCGGCGTGCTCCAGCAGCCGCCTGAGCGCCGCCGGCTGCTCGCGGATCTCGGCGAGCAACTGCGCGCCCGGTATTGCCGGCCCCGGTGTCGTCGGCTCCGGGCTCGGGTCGGCTGCGGTGCTCATGGTCCTTGCTCGCGGGGCAAGAACACCGGGACGGCGGATTGCGCGGTCGCGCCGGTTCAGCTCGGTGACGAGCCGGTAGCGATCGCCCCGGTAGATGGAGCGGACGAATTCGACGATCGTGCCGGTCTCCGAGCGAGTCGTGCGCTCGAACTGGAAGGCGGGCGAGTGGAGCGGCACGCCGAGGATCTCCGACTCCTCCTCGTTCGTCACCGTCGGCTCGATCGTCTGGATGCCGCCGACGATCTCGATCCTGTAGCGCTCGGTGAGCAGGTCGTAGAACGACATCTCGTCGAAGTCCTTGCGCGTCAGCCCGGGCACGAGCGGCTCCGGCACATGCAGCGTCTCGATCGCCATCGTCTCGTCGTCGGCGAGCCGCAAGCGCTTCGCAACCACGATTCGCTCGCCCGGGGAGACGTGCAGGCAGCGGCCGAGATAGGCGCCGGCGTGCTCGATCTCGAGCGAGAGCGTCTTGCTGCCCGGCCGCATGCCGCGCCTGCGCATCTCCTCGCTGAACGAGGACATCGTCAGCTCTTGCGCGATCTTCGGCTCGCTCACGAACGTGCCGCTGCCCCGCCGGCGCACGAGGTAGCCCTCGCGCGCGAGCTCGTCGATCGCGGCGCGGACGGTGAGCCGGGAGACGCCGAAGTCCTGGCAGAGCTGGCGTTCCGAGGGGATCGCACCCCCGATTCCGACCCGCTCGATCAGGTCGAACACCTGGTCGCGCGTCTGACTCTGCTTGGTGACCCGCTGCGAGGTGGTCGACACGGTGCGCCGCATCGTAACCCCTCTGCACCGAATTGGTCAATACCAATCCATTGTGCTCGCGCGCCAGCGGTACTACACTCCGCGAGCATGAGAAGCCTCGACCCGGTCACCGAGCGGCGCGAGGAGCGGCACGCGGACATCGATCTGCGCTCGACGCTCGAGCTCGTGACGCTGATGAACGAGGAGGACGCAAGCGTCGCCGGACGCCGTCCGCGACTGCGCAGCGCGAGCTGGCTCTCGCGATCGACGCGATCGTCGAGCGCCTCGGCGGCGGCGGCCGGCTCGTCTACGTCGGCGCCGGCACCTCCGGCCGCCTCGCCGTCGTCGACGCAGCCGAGTGCGGCCCGACGTTCGGCCTCGCCGACGGCAAGGTGCTCGCAGTCACCGTTCCCGAAGGCGAGGCAGAGGACGACGGCCCGGCGGGAGCGGCTGCGATCGCGGCCGCCGAGGTCGGGACGGCGGACGCCGTCGTCGCGGTCTCGGCCAGCGGAAGCACGCCCTACACCCTCGGCGCGGCCCGCGCCGCGGCCGAGGCCGGTGCGCTCACGGTCGCGGTGGTCTGTGCGCGCGAACTCCGAGCTCGGCCGTGCCTCGGAGCACGAGGTCGTCGCAGAGACCGGCCCCGAGGTGATCGCCGGCTCGACGCGACTGAAGGCCGGCACCGCGCAGAAGCTCGTCCTGAACACGATCTCGACCGTGTCGATGATCCGGCTCGGGCGGACGTACGGAAACCTGATGGTCGACGTCGTCGCCAGCAACGCGAAGCTCGTCGCACGCGCCCGCCGCGCCGTCGTCCTTGCGACGGAGGTCTCGGAGGCCGCGGCCGACGAGGCGCTCGCGGCCGCGGACGGCGACGCGAAGGTCGCGATCCTCTCCCTCTTGACGGATCTCCCCGCAGCCGAGGCGCGCGAGCGACTCGACGCGGCCGGCGGCTCGATCCGGCGCGCCCTGGAGAGCGCGTGAGACTCGGAGTCGCAGCGGCTGTCGTCGACGGCGTGCTCCTGCGCGGCGACGTCGAGATCGCGGACGGCCGGATCGTCGCGGTCGGCGTCAACGGTGGCGGTGGCAGCGGCATCGCGATCCCCGGCCTGATCGACCTGCAGGTGAATGGATTCGGCGGCGTCGACTTCGCCGGCGCCGACGCAGCGGGGTACCGGCGTGCGGGCGAGGCGCTGCTCGAGTGCGGTGTGACCGCGTTCCAGCCGACGCTGATCACGGCGCCGGAGAGCGAGCTCGTAGCGGCGCTCGCCGAAGTGCCACGCGAGCTGATCGGCCCGCGCATCATCGGCGTGCACCTCGAAGGCCCGTTCCTCTCGCCACTCCGGCTCGGCGCCCATCCGGTCACCTCCCGTCGCGATCCCGATCCTGCGCTGCTCGAGCGGCTGCTCGCGGCCGGGCCGGTCTCGGAGATGACGCTCGCGCCGGAGCTCGACGGCGCGCTCGACCTGATCGACGTGCTGAACGCGCACGGCGTCGTCGCTTCGTGCGGCCACTCCGACGCAACGGCCGAGCAGGCGGCGCTCGCGTTCGACCGAGGCGTCGCGACCGTGACCCACCTCTTCAACGCGATGAGGCCGCTCGGACATCGCGATCCAGGAATCGCAGGTGCGGCGCTCGCACGCGACGACGTCGTCGTCCAGGTGATCCTCGACGGCCAGCACCTGGCCGACGAGACCGCCAGAGTCGTCTGGCGGGCCGCAGCCGGCAGAGTCGCGCTGGTCTCCGACGCGATCGCGGCCGCAGGCATGGGCGACGGCAGCTATCGCCTCGGCGCCGTCGAGGTCGACGTGCGCAACGGCGTCGCGCGTCGCAGCGACGGGGTGCTCGCGGGCAGCTCGCAGACGTTGATCGAAGCGGTGCGGCTCCTGCACTCGCTCGACGTCCCGCTTGCCGATGCCGTGGGCGCGGCGACCGTGGTTCCGGCGCGCGTCGCGCGCCGGCCCGAGCTCGGCTCGCTGCGGCCCGGCGCCGACGCGGACGTCGTCGTGCTGGACGACGCGCTCGAGATTCGCGCAGTCTTCGTCGGCGGCGAGGAGCTGGTCGCGGCATGAAGGGGCGACGTGGCTGAGATCCTGATCGAGCGGCTGACGAAGGAGTTCGCCGGCGGCGTGGTCGCAGTCGACGACGTCACCCTCCGGATCGCGGACGGCGAGTTCATGGTCCTCGTCGGCCCGTCGGGCTGCGGCAAGTCGACGCTCTTGCGAGCCATCGCAGGGCTCGAGGACGTGACGGCCGGCACCGTCTCGATCGGCGGGCGCGACGTCACGGACCTGGCACCGCGCGCCCGCGACATCGCCATGGTCTTCCAGAGCTATGCGCTCTACCCACACATGACCGTTCGCCAGAACCTCGGCTACGGCCTCAAGGTACGGAAGTCGAGCAAGGCGGAGATCGCCGAGCGCGTCGACCGCGTCGCCCGCCTGCTGCGGCTCGACGAGCTGCTCGACCGCCGTCCAGCCGCACTCTCGGGCGGCCAGCGGCAGCGGGTCGCGATGGGACGGGCAATCGTCCGCGAGCCGCTCGCGTTTCTGATGGACGAGCCGCTCTCGAACCTCGACGCGAAGCTCCGCGTCACCATGCGCGCCGAGCTCTCCAGCCTGCACGCGCGGCTGGCCGCGACGATGGTCTACGTCACGCACGACCAGGTCGAGGCGATGACGCTCGGCCAGCGCGTCGCCGTGATGCGCGCCGGCCGGATCCAGCAGGTCGACACGCCCCAGGCGCTGTACCGCGATCCGGTCAATCTCTTCGTCGCCGCCTTCATCGGGTCGCCGGCGATGAACCTGGTCGAGGCGCGGCTCGACGCGGACGCGGTCGAGTTCGGCGGGATCAGAATCGCGTTGCCACCGGAGCACCGGCCGGATGCCTCCGGAACGGTCGTGCTCGGGATCCGGCCGGAGAGCTTCGAGGACGCCGCCTTCGCCGACTCGGCGCTGCCGCAGCTGGACGCCGAGGTCGCCGTGCTCGAGGACCTCGGCGCCGACGCCCATGTCATCTTCCCCGTCGAGGCGCCGCGGATCGAGGCCGAGGACGTGCGGCCCTCGGACGAGGAGGAGGCGCTGATCGCGACGGCGACGGCGCCGTCTTCACCGCCCGCGTCGATCCCCGCACGAACGCGCGCCAGGGCGGGTCGGTGCGGCTCGCGGTCGACCCGGCGGGCTTCTACTACTTCGATCCCGCCACCGGCGCCAGCCTGCGCCGCCGGTCCGCCTCGGCCGCGGACGAGCTCGTCCTCCGCTAGGAGCTAGACGAGCCGCTTCTCGAGGATCGCCGCGAGCCGCGTCAACGGGAACGAGATCAGGAAGAAGAGGATCGCGGTGCCGCCGAAGATCTCGGCCGCGTGGATCTCGCCGATCCCGATCGGCTCCGGATACGACAGCCGTTGGTACTGCGAATCCGCCGCCTTCAGAATCTCGACGCCGCCGATCGCAGCGGCGAGCGTCGAGTTCTGGATGATGTTCACGACGCAGACTGACGAAGGGCGGCAGCAGCCGTCGCCGCGCCTGCGGCAGGATCACCCACGCGTGGCGCCCGACCCAGCCGAACCCGAGCGCCGCCGCGGCCTCGTGCTGCTCGCGCGGAATCGACTGCACCGCCCCGCGCGTCGCCTCGGCGACCTGGGCGCTGCCCCAGAGCACGAGCGCGAGCGCCGCGCTCGTCAGCGGAGAGAACTTGAGCGTCGAGGAGATCTCGGGCAGCCCGAGGAAGACGATGAAGACGGTGACGAGGATCGGCAGGCCGCGGAAGACCTCGATGTAGCCTCGAATCAGCAGCTGCGACGGCCGGAACCGAATCGTGATCAGCGTTCCCAGCGTGATCCCGATGACGGTGCTGCCGACCACGGCGATCGCGGACACGCGCAGCGTCGCCGGGAGCCCGACCGTGAGGATGTAGCGCGCGACGGGCTCGACCCACTCGGGCAGCTGCAGGGCGAGGAGCACGCTACCTCGCCTCCGGGAGCGCCAGGCGCGACTCGAGCATGCGGATCACCGCGGAGAGCGACCACACGAGCGTCAGGTACACGACCCCGAGCACGGTGAGCGCCTCGAGCGTCTCCAGTGAGAGCGCGCTGATGTTGAGCGCCGTCGTCGTCAGCTCCGTGTAGCCGATCACGTACATCAGCGAGGTGTTCTTGACGACGGAGATGTAGGTGTTGATCGACGACGGCAGCGCGATCCGGCCGCCGATCGGCAGCGTCACGTTGAGGAACGTCTCGCGCGCGCCGAAGCCGAGCGCGTGGGCGGCCTCGCGATAGCGATAGGAAACGGCCTCGAAGCCCGCCCGGAAGTTCTCGCTATTGAACGCCCCGCCCCAGATCATCACCGCGAGCCACGCCACCGTGAACTGGTTCAACGTGATCCCGAATTGCGGCAGCGCGAAGTAGATCAGGAAGATCTGGACGAGGATCGGCGTGTTCCGGACGAGCTCGACGTAGCACGCGGTCAGCTGGCTGACGACGGGGAGCTTGTGTGCACGCGCGGCACCGAGCAGGACGCCGATCACCAAGGAGCCGGCGACGGCGATCACGGACACCTTGAGCGTGTTCACGAGACCGTCGAGGAGCTCCTCCCAGTTCTCGGAGACGAACCCCCACAGGTCGTAGGTGAGTGCGAGCATCGTCCGACTAGGGAAGTGGCCGCTCGCAGCGGCCACTTCCCGTCGACAGTCGAACCTGCAGTCCCTACGGGCAAACGGTGTCGACGCTGGGCAGGCTC
The DNA here is from genome assembly GCA_963820565.1 of uncultured Gaiellaceae bacterium. Lineage (GTDB taxonomy): Bacteria > Actinomycetota > Thermoleophilia > Gaiellales > Gaiellaceae > Gaiellasilicea. Next base: position 270,266 of record CAWGAD010000001.1, on the reverse strand, counting down.
GCCGCCCGGTACGTGAACGTGTTGTTCGGCCGCAGGATGTTCCTGGAGAACGCCGGGACGAAGCGTGGCGCCACGTTGTTGCGGATGATCGGCAGGAACAGGTCCTTCTGCTTCATGATCGCGAGCCGCGAGTCGACCCACCTCTTCAGGGCGACGTTGCCCTGCCTGATCCCGATCCCGTACGGGGCCTCGAGGAAGAGGTCATTCGTCAGCTTCGAGCTGGGGTCGGTCGCCGCCTGGAGGGCGAGCGAGGTGTCGTCGAACATGACCGCATCCGCCCGGCCCTGGTTGAAGGCGAGGATCGCCGCGGTGACGCTCTCGACGACGAGGACCTGTGTGCTCGAGAAGCAACGCCGCATCCAGCGGTCGTAGACCGAGCCCGGTGTGGTCGCCACCGTGCGGCCGCGGATGTCGTTCAGCGACTGGATCGGCGAGGTGTTCTTCACGAGCAACCGGCCCGTCGCGTTGTAGTAGGCGCGGGAGAAGTCGATCCGCGTGTCCCGGTCGGCGGTGTAGGTGAACGTCGAGATGACGAGGTCGACGCGGCCGCCTGTCAGCAACGGCTCGCGCACCGCCGTCGGCGCGCAGACGAACGTGAGGCGCTGCTCACGGCCGAAGGCGTACCGGGCGAACCACTTCGCGATCTCGACGTCGACGCCGGCGTTCTTGCCGCGGACGTCCGTGTAGCCGAACGGCGGCGTGTCGCATTTGACGCCGACGATGAACCGCTTCCGGGCGGCGATGTCGGCCGGTAGCTTCGGCAGTGCCGCGGAGCTCACCTCTGCCTGGGCAGGCCCGGTCGTGGCCGTCGGTTGAGCCGACCCGAGCGTCGCGGCGAACACGGCGAACACGGAGACCCCCGCCGTCGCCAGGATGATCCTCTTCATTCAATTGCTCCTTCCTCGTCGGTGATTGAAAGCTCTTCGAGCGAACCTGCGAGCTGCAGCGAGCGGCGCAGGAACCGGCGCGTCCGCTCCTCGCGAGGGTGGTCGAGCACGGTGGCGGGAACGCCCTCCTCGACGATCCGGCCCTCGTCCATGAAGACGACTCGGTCGCCGACCTCGCGCGCGAACTGCATCTCGTGCGTGACGACGAGCATCGTCATGCCCTCGCGGGCGAGGTCGCGCATCACGATCAGCACCTCGCCGACGAGCTCCGGGTCGAGCGCCGACGTGACCTCGTCGAAGAGCATCACGTGCGGCTCCATCATCAGCGCGCGGGCGATCGCGACCCGTTGCTGCTGACCGCCGGAGAGCTGGTGCGGATGCTGACCGGCCTTCTCTGCGAGGCCGACGCGATCGAGCAGCCCCCGGGCGCGCTCCTCCGACTCGCCCCGGGGACGACGGCGGATCCGGCGGGCGGCGAGGGTCAGATTGTCCATCACGGTCAGGTGCGGGAAGAGATTGAACTGCTGGAAGACCATCCCGATCTGCTGCCGGACTGCGGAGACGTTCGCACCCTTGCGTGTGATCTCCTCGCCTTCGAAGAAGACCTTGCCGCTCTGCAAGGGCTCGAGGAGGTTGACGCAGCGCAGCAGCGTGCTCTTGCCGCTCCCGCTCGGGCCGATGATCGTCAGCACCTCGCCGCTGGCAACGCTGAGGTCGATCCCGCGCAGGACGTGGTTGTCCCCGAAGCTCTTGTGGACCTCCTCGAGCCGGACGACCGGCTCGGTCGTCGCAACCGTGAGCGGACTCTCGGCCAGGCTCAACCGAGCCGCCACACTGTTGTCTCCCCCGTCACCTCACGCTCTAGTCAACGAGACGGAACCCCGGAAGTCAAGCGGGCGCCCTCCCCTGTTCGAGGGAGGGCAGGAGCCCGAAAAGGCCCGATGATCCGTTCACCGGCCGGTCGACGCCTCCACGGTCCCCGGCCGTAGACAATGGAAGACCCTGCCCGCTCCTCCCCCCGGTCCGGCGTCCCGCACATGCGGCTGGTCGCGCACGCCGACGACAGCCCGGGCGCCGAGAAGGTCGCTTCGTACCGCCGCCTCGCCGATGTCTTCCACGATCTGCTCTCCGAGCACAGCCTCGACTCGCTGCTCGTGCGGATCGCCGACACGCTCGACGAGATCGTCCCGTACGACGCGCTGCACATCTACGAAGCCGACGAGCCGAAGCGTGAGCTGGTCCCGACCCTCGTCCGCAGCGAGTACGCCGACGAGATCCTGAGCGAGCGCTTCCCCTTCGGCGAGGGGATCACTGGCTGGGCGGTCGAGCACCGCGAGCCCGTGCTCTCCAACCAGGCTCACCTCGACCCGCGGGTGCGCTTCGTCCCCGGCACGCCGCTCGAGCCGGAGGCGCTGATCTGCGTCCCGCTGATCGCGCGCGGTGCGCTCAAGGGCACCCTCAACGTCTATCGGATCGGCGAGGACGCCTCGTTCAGCGAGGACGAGTTCGAGCTCGCCAAGCGCGTCGGCGACGCCGCCGCGCTCGCGCTCGACAACGCCCACATCCGCGACCGGCTCGAGCGCGAGGCCCAGACCGACTCGCTCACGGGCCTCTACAACCATCGCTTCTTCCACGAGCGCCTACGCCACGAGCTGACCCTGGCGGCGAGCGAGCACCAGAACGTCGCCGTCGTGATGCTCGACATCGACGACTTCAAGAAGGTCAACGACGTCTTCGGCCACGCCGTCGGCGACCAGGTGCTGATCGAGCTCGCCGACCACCTGCGCGCGACCGTCCGCTCCACCGACGTCGTCTGTCGGATCGGCGGCGAGGAGTTCGCGATGATCATCCCGGCGAGCAAGGAGGATCACGCGCTCGCGCTCGCCAACCGGCTGTCGTCGCGCCTGCAGTCGGTCGCGGTCGACCTGGTCGGCACGATCGCCGTGTCGGTCGGGATCGCGCAGGGCCCCAAGAATGCGGCCAACCCGCGCGAGCTCGTCGCCTGTGCCGAGGCCGCGATGATGACCGCGAAGGCCCGCGGCAAGAACCAGGTCGTCCTCTTCGACGACTCCGCCAACGAGCGGCCCGAGCCCGAGCACATCCGCAGTGACGACATCCGCTCGATCGCGTACCTGAAGATGCTCCAGTCGCTCGCCGGGAAGCTGAACCGCTCCAACGACGTCCGCGAGATCGGCATGGCGATCGCCAACGAGCTGCGCCAGCTGATCGACTACCACAACTGCCGCGTCTTCCTCCGCGACCACGAGGAGCTCATTCCGATCGCGTTTCAGGGCGACCTGACCGCCCCGGACGTGACCACTGCGGAGGTCTTCCGCACCCGTGTCGGCGAAGGTCTGACCGGCCGGGTCGTCGAGACCGGCGAGCCGCTGCTGCTCGACGACGCCTCCAGCTGCGAGTTCGCGGTCAAGATCGAGGGCACCGCCCAGATCGAGGAGTCGATCATCGCCGTGCCGCTTCACTACGGCACGCGCGTGATCGGCGCGATCGTCGTCTCGAAGCTGGGCCTGAACCAGTTCGACGAGGACGACCTGCGCCTGCTCGAGGTGCTGGCCGGCCACGCGGCGGTCGCACTCGAGAACGCAAGCCTGTACGAGGCGCAGCGCCGCGAGGCCGAGAGCGCGAAGGCGCTGCTCGAGTTCGGGCGCGAGCTCGCCGCGGCCGAGGGCCTCGACGACGTGCTCGAGCGTGTCGTCAACGGCACTGCCCGTCTCTTCGGCGCGCCTCACGCCTCCCTCTGGTTGCAGGAGACCGGCACCGGCGACCTCGTCGGACTCGCCGCCGCCGGCTACGAGGAGGAGGTCGTCGGCCGCCGCTTCCACGCGACGACGATCGCGCCGTTCGTCCAGTGGCTGGAGCCGTTCGTCCTCGGCGTGCGCGACCGGACCTTCAGCGATCTTCCCCTGCGCGACGTCGGCCCGTACTTCGCCGCGCCGTTCACGCTCGACGGCCGCTGGGGCGTCATCACGGTCGCGCCCGATCCCGAGAGCGACCTCGGCAACCGCGAGCTCGACCTCCTCGGCGGCATCGCGCACCAGGCAAAGCTCGCGATTGCGAACGCGTCCAGCTTCGAAGGGCTCGAGCGCACGTTCCTCTCCACGATCGAGGCCCTGGCGAACGCACTCGAAGCACGCGACGAGTACACGTCGTCGCACGCTCGCTGGATCACCGACACGGCGCTTCGCGTCGGCCGCGAGCTCGGGCTCGACGGCGAGACGCTGAAGCGTCTCGAGCTCGGCGCCCTCTTCCACGACATCGGCAAGATCGGGATCCCGAACTCGGTGCTCCTCAAGCCCGGCCCGCTCACGCCCGAGGAGCGCGAGCTGATCGAGACCCACCCGGACCTGGGCGCGAAGATCATCGCCCCGATCGACCAGCTGCAGGACGTCTGCGGGATCGTCCGAGCCTGTCACGAGCGCTGGGACGGCGAGGGCTACCCGGACCGGAAAGCCGGCGAGGAGATTCCGCTCGAGTCGCGGATCATCTTCGCCTGCGACGCGTTCCATGCGATGACGACCGACCGGCCCTACCGCCGCGCCCTGCCGCCCGAGGAGGCGCTGCGACGGCTCGCCGAGGCCGCAGGGACGCAGTTCGACCCGCAGGTCGTCGACGTCTGCCTGCGCGTGCTCGAGACAGAGCCCCCGCCCGACTGACCAAGTAACAGACTGTTACTTGGGAGGCGCGTTACCGCTCAACCAAGCCCGTTGCGTCCGAGCTGACTTAGTAACAGACTGTTACTAGGGGCTTAGCCGATGCGGCGGAGGAGGACGAGCGACCGGCCCTCGACCGGGACGACGCCGCGGGCCGGGTAGACCACCGAGCCCGGCTCGAGGTCGGGTTCCGCCGTCGAGAGCTCGTGCGCCCAGCGGCGGCCGAACGAGACCGCCGGCAGCGTGAAGACGATCGCGTCCTGCCAGGCGTTGAAGACGATCAGGAAGGTGTCGTCGATCACGGGCGCACCCTGAGCACTCTGGGTCGGGATCTCGGCGCCGTTCAGGAAGACCCCGAGCGTGAGCGCGTCGTTGTCGCGCCAGTTGCGCTGCGTCATCTTGCGCCCGTCCGGCCGGAACCACCACACGTCGGGCTGCCCCGAGCCCATCCGCTCCTCGCCGGTGAGGAAGTCGGCGCGGTGGAAGACCGGGTGCTTCGAGCGCAGCTCGATCAGACGCTTCGTGAACGCGAGCTGCCGCTCCGCCCGGCCGTCGAGCCGCCAGTCGATCCAGGAGATCTCGTTGTCCTGGCAGTACGCGTTGTTGTTCCCGCGCTGGGTGCGGGCGATCTCGTCGCCGGCGAGCAGCATCGGCACGCCCTGCGAGAGGAAGAGCGTCGCGAGGAAGTTCCGCATCTGCCGCTCGCGGAGGGCGTTGATCGCCGGATCGTCGGTCTCGCCCTCGACGCCGTGGTTCCAGCTGCGGTTGTGGTTGTCCCCGTCCTTGTTCGACTCGAGATTCGCCTCGTTGTGCTTCTCGTTGTAGGTGACGAGGTCGCGGAGCGTGAAGCCGTCGTGCGCGGTGATGAAGTTGATCGACGCGAACGGCCGGCGACCGTCGCTCTGGTAGAGGTCGCTCGAGCCCGTGAAGCGGGACGCGAACTCGCCGACGGCGGCCTCGCCGCGCCAGAAGTCGCGCATCGTGTCCCGGTACATCCCGTTCCACTCGGTCCACAGCACCGGGAAGTTGCCGACCTGATAGCCGCCCTCGCCGACGTCCCACGGCTCCGCGATCAGCTTCACCTGGGACAGGATCGGATCCTGGTGGATGATGTCGAAGAAGGCCGAGAGCCGGTCGACCTCGTGGAACTCACGCGCGAGCGCCGACGCCAGGTCGAAGCGGAAGCCGTCGACGTGGCACTCGACCACGAAGTAGCGGAGCGAGTCCATGATCAACCGCAGCACCGAGGGGTGCACCGGGTTGAGCGAATTGCCGGTGCCCGTGTAGTCCATGTAGAAGCGGGCGTCGCCCGGGACGGTGCGGTAGTAGGAGAGGTTGTCGATCCCCTTGAACGCGAGCATCGGCCCGAGGTGGTTGCCCTCGGCGGTGTGGTTGTAGACGACGTCCAGGATCACCTCGATCCCGGCCCGGTGGAGCGCCTTCACCATCCCCTTGAACTCCTTCACCTGCTCGCCGCGGCGGCCCGTCGCCGAGTAGAGCGCGTGCGGCGCGAGATAGCCGATCGAGCTGTAGCCCCAGTAGTTCGTCAGGCCCTTGTCGGCGAGGGCCTGCTCGTCGGCGATGTGATGGATCGGCAGCAGCTCGACCGCGGTGACGCCGAGCGAGATCAGGTACTCGAGCGCCGGCTCCGACGCGAGCCCGGCGTACGTGCCACGGAGCTCCTCGCGCACGCCCTCCATCAGCTTCGTGAAGCCCTTCGTGTGCGCTTCGTAGATGACGGTCTCGTTCCAGGGACGTGCGGGCGGGCGATCGTCCTCCCAGTAGAACGAGTCGTCGATCACCACCGACTTCGGGATCGCCTCGGCGTCGTCCTCGTCGTCGCGCTCGATGTCGGCGTTCTCTCCATCAGGGACGTACGGGAGCGTGTTGCCGCGGCTCCACAGGATCGGCCCCTCGATCGACTTCGCGTACGGGTCGATCAGGAGCTTCTTCGGGTTGAAGCGGTGCCCGCGCTCCGGCGCCCAGGGGCCGTGGACGCGGTAGCCGTAGCGTTGTCCGGGGCCGATCCCGGGCAGGTAGCCGTGCCAGTTGAACGCCGTCCGCTCGGTCAGCTCGAAGCGCGACTCCCGGTCGGTGTCGTCGAAGAGGCAGAGCTCGACCCGCTCGGCGTGCTCGGAGAACAGGGAGAAGTTCGTCCCCTCGCCGTCCCACCGGGGTCCGAGCGGGAACGGGCGCCCCGGCCAGAGCCTCATGCGTCGAGCTCCACGGTGTCGTTGGCGAAGTCGGCGCGAAGGGTCGCGCGGCCGCGGCGGAGCTCGAGCGTACGTGCCGCTTCGTCGAACGCGATCTCCAGCTGCCGCGGGAGCTCCCGGCGCAGACGGAGCAGGCGCCGGTAGAGCTCCTCCGGCTCGCGCGGGCTGAGCCTGGAGCGCTCGAAGGTCTCCGGAGCCTGCGGGTCCGGAACCTCGCCGGAGAAACCCGCGAAGCGCGCGAACTCGCGCCGCCGGCCGACCCGCGTCGCGTCGGCGATGGCCGGGTCGATGTGATCCGTGAAGAACTGGAACGGCGCTTCCTCGCCGAACTCCTCGCCCTGGAAGACGAGCGGCGTCAAGGGGCCGAAGAGGACGACGGCCGCAGCCACACGACGCTTCGCCGGCGGCAGCCGGTCGCCGAGCGCGCGGTTGCCGACCTGGTCGTGGTTCTGAGCGTACGCGACGAGCCGTGACCCTTCGGGCCGCGCCAACTCGTGCGCGATCGCCGCCATCGAGCCGTCGAAGTGCTCGTAGTAGCCGTCTCGCTCCCCCGTCAGCGCCACGTGCAGCGCATGGTGGAGGCCGTCGAGCCACATCGCATCGTGACCCCAGTCCGTGAGCGGGCGGAAGTCGGGCGCCCCCATCTCGCTGATCACGAGCGCCTGTGGGCTCGCCGCACGGACGCGGTCGGCCAGCTCCTCCAGCACGTGGCGGCGGCGAGTCGTCGTGGACGGCGTGGACGGCGTCGAGGCGCAGTCCGTCGATGCAGTAGTCGCGGACCCAGAGCTCTGCGTTCTGGATCGCCCACTCGCGGGCGCCCGGCTCGGCGTAGTCGAGCGCGTCGCCCCAGGGCGTGCCGCCGAGCCGGTCCGTGAAGTACGGCCCAAAGGCTCGGAACGCCTCGCTGCCTGGTCCGACGTGGTTGTAGACGACGTCGAGCACGACACCGAGCCCTTCGCGGTGGGCCGCGTCCACCAGGCGCGCCAGGCCGGCCGGCCCGCCGTAGGCCGCGTGCGGCGCGTAGGTGTAGAGACCGTCGTACCCCCAGCCGCGCTCGCCCGGAAAGGTCGCGACCGGCATCAGCTCGATCGCGGTGACGCCGAGCTCGCGCAGCCCGGCCAGCCGCGGGATGACGCCGTCGAAGCTCCCCTCCGCCGAGAACGTGCCGACGTGCAGCTCGTAGAGGACGAGCTCGTCGAGCGCGAGCCCTGGCCCGGGCGCAATCTCGAACGTCCCGGTATCGAGGATGCGTGACGGGCCGCTGACCCCTCGGGGCTGCCACCGGGAGCACGGATCGGCAAGGCTCTCCGAGCCGTCGAGCACGAACAGATAGTCGTCGCCCGGGGCAGCGGGCACGTGACCCTCCCAGACGCCGCCGCCAGCTTCGATCAGGCGATGCTCGGCACCGCCGATGCGCACGTCGACGGTGTGCGCGCTCGGAGCCCACGTGCGCAACTCGACCGTTCCGGGCTCGAGCGGGACTGCGCCGAGACGCGAGTTCGTGGCGAGGGGCACGTCGCTAGCCCGCCGCCTCGGCCGAGCGCAGACCGCGCACCGCCCAGAGCGAGAAGCCCAGGACCATCACGATCGCGAGCCCGAAGGCGAGCGCGACGTGCACTTCGTTGCCGGCGAGCATGCTCCGCACCGCTTCGAGGACGTACGTGATCGGGTTCAGCGTCGCCACGGTCTCGATCCAGCCCGTCAGCAGCGCGAGCGGAACGTAGACGGGCGCGAAGAAGAGCGTCAGGAAGACGGGCATCTGCATCACCGGCCCCGCCTGCATCGTGCGAAAGCGCATCGCGACGCCGCAGGCCCACAGCAGTCCCGTGACGTTGATCAGGAGCGCGAGCGCGTACATGCCGAAGACGTCGACCGGCCCGCCGAAGACGTTCATGCCGACGAGGAGCGCGACGACGGTGAGCACGATCGCCGTCACGATCCAGCGGAGCGAGCGCCGCCAACGCGTAGCCGAGCACGATCCCCGTCCGGTTCGGCGCCGCGAGCAGCAGCCGCCGCGCGAAGCCGGACTCGAAGTCGCGCGCGATCCCGAAGCCGGTGAAGACGCCGCCGAACGCGGCCGACTGGATCAAGCACGAAGCAGAACTGGAACGCCGTGTAGCCCGGCTCGAAGTCGAAGCCGGGCACGTTGGCGACCTGCGAGAGCCCGCCCGCGAAGGCGGTGAAGAAGAAGAGCGGGAAGATGAGCGACGGGAAGAAGAGCGACGGGTTCGTGAAGACGATCTTCAGCGTCCGCCACGCCACCCCCGAAGCCACGGGCCAGACCCTCACGTCCGCACCAGCCTGCTCTTGAGCGCAGAGCGTGGCGGCCGTGGTCGCGACGATCCCGATCAGCACGGCGAAGCCGAAGCCGAGCGCGAGCGCCTCCGCGTTCCAGCCGGTGATGATCAGGCTGCGGACGCACTCGATCAGGTACGAGACCGGGTTCAGGGTGGCGACGAAGCGGAACCAGTCGACGGCGATCAGATCCCGCGGCGTGTTCATCGAGGAGAGAAAGAGGAAGACGAAGAGGAGCGGGAAGAGGCCCTGGATCGCCTCGCCCGAGCCGGTGCGGAGCGCCAGAAAGACGCCGAGGGCGCCGAAGCTGATCGAGATGACGGCGGCGAAGACGAAGAGCACGACGATCCCGAGCGCGCCCGCGGCGAAGTCGACGCCGAGGATGAGGCCGACGGCGATGTAGAAGGCGGCCTGGATGAGGCCGAGCACGACGACCCCCGCGAGCTGGCCGCCGATCAATGCCGACCCGCGCATCGACGTCAGCGAGAGCCGGTTCAGGAATCCCGTCTGGATGTCCCGCGCGAGATCGGTGCCGCCGTTCATGGTCGAGAACAGCGCGCCCTGGATGAACGGCACGGCCAGTGCGAAGGCGAGGAAGGAGTCGGTCGGGAAGCCCGGCAGTTGCGTCGACGACTTGAGCCCGCCCGAGTTCACCAGCAGGAACAGGATCGGGAAGATCAGCGGGAAGACGACCGCGGCCGGCTGCCGGGCCGTGCGGACGATCGAGCGGCGCGCGATCGCTCCGATCTGCCCCAGGAACGGGTTCACGCGGCGGGCTCGACCTCGTCCGGCTCGTCGTCGCCCGCGCCTTCGAGCGAGCGGCCGGTCTTGGCCAGGAAGACGTCGTCGAGCGACGGCGCCTGGATCTCGAGGCTCGCGAGCGTGAGGCCTGCGTCGTCGACCGCCCGAACCACTGCGGGCAGCCCCGCAAGCCCCTCCCGCAGGCGCACGGCGACGTCGGGTGAGCCGCCGCTCCCGAGCGCTTCGCCGTAGGGGGCGAGCGCGGCGATGAGACGGTCGCGATCGGCTTCCTGCGCCGGGATCGCGTGCACGCTCGGGAGCCCGATCTCGGCCTTCAGCTCGGCCGGCGTGCCCTCGGCGACGATGTGCCCGTGGTCGATGATCCCGACCCGGTCGGCGAGCACGTCGGCCTCCTCGAGGTACTGCGTGGTCAGGAAGACGGTGACGCCGTCCTCGCGCGCGAGCCGCGCGACCTCGTCCCAGAGGGCCGTGCGGCTCTGGATGTCGAGCCCGGTCGTCGGCTCGTCGAGGAAGAGGATCCGGGGCCGGTGCACGAGCGCGAGCGCGAGATCGAGCCGGCGCTTCATCCCGCCCGAGTAGCCGCCGACCTTCCGGTCGGCCGCCTCGCTCAGGCCCACCCGCTCGAGCAGCTCGTTCGCGCGCGCCTTGCGCTCTGCGCGCGGGATCCCCTGCAGCGTCGACTGGAGACGCAGATGGTCGCGGCCGGTCAGCATCGGATCGAGGGCCGCCTCCTGGAGCGCGGCGCCGATCACGGAGCGCACCTTGGGTCCCTCCTTGACGACGTCGTAACCGCCGACGCGCGCCGTGCCGGCCGTGGGCGGCAGCAGCGTCGTCAGCATCAGGACGGTGGTCGACTTGCCGGCGCCGTTCGGGCCGAGGAAGCCGTAGATCTCCGCCGGCTCGACGCGCAGGTCGATCCCGTCGACCGCCCGCGGCCCTTTCTTGAACTCGCGGACGAGACCCTCGACCTCGATGCTGTTCGCCCGCTCCACGACCACACTACCGGGCAGTATGCTCTTGGGCCGCGGGCGGCCCCTTCAGGGTCTTCGCGATGAGGATCCGCTTCGCGAGACACTAGCTGGCCACGGTCGGGAACGAGCCAGACGACCCCGAGCGGCGGCAACGTCACCTCGGCCGAGTGCTCCTGCTCGTTCCACGGCAGCTTCTCCGCCTCGACGCCGAGCCCGTTGCCGACGTCCGAGCCACCGTAGAAGCGCGAATCGGTGTTGAGCGCCTCACGCCACGTGCCGGCCTGCGGCAGCCCGACGCGCCAGCCCTCGCGCACGACCGGCGAGAGGTTCGCGACGCACACGAGCCAGCGCTTGCCGTCCTGCGACCCCCGCGCGAAGGCGAGCACGTTCTCGTTCGCCGCGTTCGGCTCGAGCCAGCGGAAGCCCTCGTGCGAGTGGTCGACCTGCCAGAGCGCAGGCTCGTCGGCGTAGATCCGGTTGAGGTCGCGGATGAGCCCCTGGACGCCGGCGTGGTCTGCCTCCTCGAGCAGGTGCCAGTCGAGCGACCCCGCCGGCTCGCTCCACTCCTGCTCCTGGGCGATCTCGCCGCCCATGAAGAGGAGCTGCTTGCCGGGATGCGCCCACATGTAGCCGTAGAGCGCGCGCAGGTTCGCGAAGCGCTGCCAGCGGTCGCCGGGCATCTTCGCGAGCAACGAGCGCTTCCCGTGCACGACCTCGTCGTGCGAGAGCGGCAGGACGAAGTTCTCGTTCCACGCGTAGACCATCGAGAACGTGAGCTCGTGGTGATGGAAGCGCCGGTGCACCGGCTCCTTGGAGAAGTACTCGAGCGTGTCGTGCATCCAGCCCATGTTCCACTTGAAGCCGAAGCCGAGGCCGCCGAGGTAGGTCGGCCGCGACACCCCCGGCCAGGCGGTCGACTCCTCCGCGATCGAGAGCACGCCCGGCTCGCGTTCGTACAGCACCTCGTTCAGCTCCTTGAGGAACGAGACCGCCTCCAGGTCCTCGCGGCCGCCGAAGGCGTTCGGCACCCACTCGCCCTGCTTGCGCGAGTAGTCGAGGTAGAGCATCGAGGCGACGGCGTCGACGCGAAGCCCGTCCGCGTGGAACTCGCGCACCCAGTAGAGCGCGTTCGCGAGCAGGAAGTTCCGCACCTCGTTGCGGCCCAGGTTGAAGATCAGCGTGCCCCAGTCGGGATGGGAGCCACGCCGCGGATCCTCGTGCTCGTAGAGGGCGGTGCCGTCGAAGCGGGCGAGGGCGAACTCGTCGCGCGGGAAGTGCGCCGGCACCCAGTCGAGAATGACGCCGATCCCCGCTTCGTGCAGCGCGTCGACGAGCGCGCGGAACTCGTCCGGCTCGCCCATCGTCGACACGGGCGCGTAGAAGCCGGTCACCTGGTAGCCCCACGAGCCGGAGAACGGATGGTGCATCACCGGCAGGAACTCGACGTGGGTGAAGCCGAGGTCGTCCGCGTACGAGACGAGCTGCTCCGCCAGCTCCTTCCAGCCGAGCCCGAGCCGCCACGACTCCGCGTGCACCTCGTAGATCGAGATCGGCTCGTGCAGGGGATCCGCGGCGCGACGGCGCTCGAGCCAGGCGTCGTCGGCCCACTCGTACGTCGAGCGGTAGATCCTCGACGCCGTCTTCGGCGGCACCTCGGCGAAGAACGCGAACGGGTCGGCCTTCAGGCGCAGCTGCCCGTCGGCGCCGTGCACCTCGAACTTGTAGCCGTGGCCCTCGGCGGCCTCGGGCACGATCGCCGCCCAGATTCCCGAGGAGCCGACCGGCTCGAGCTCGTCGACCCTGCCGTCCCAGCCGTTCCAGTCGCCCACGACCGCGACGCCGCGGGCATTCGGCGCCCACACGGCGAACGAGACGCCCTCGTCGAGGACGTGCGCGCCGAGCCGCTCGTAGATGCGCTCGTGGCGCCCCTCGCCCGCCAGATGCAGGTCGAGCTCGCCGAGCTTCATACGTCCGACTCGAGCATGCGGAGGATTCCCGCCACCGGGATCGAGACCCAGTCGGGCCGGTTGTCCAGCTCGTAGCGAAGCTCGTAGACGGCCTTCTCGAGCTCGAACACGGTCAGCAACCGGCGGATCCCCTCCTGGCCCGGAGGGAGCAGCTCCGGCTCGACCGTGGCGAAGTAGCCCTCGAGGAAGGCGGAGCGGCACTTCTCCGCCCAGTCGGGCGGTGGGGCGATGCCCCGGCGGATCTCGAAGGCCGAGGCCGCGTACTCGAACGAGCGGAGCATGCCGGCGACGTCGCGCAGCGGCGAGCGCTTCCGCCGCCGCTCGGGCACGGAGCGGGCCGGCTCGCCCTCGAAGTCGAGGATCAGCCAGTCGTCCTCGTTCGTCCAGAGCGCCTGGCCGAGGTGGTAGTCGCCGTGCGTCCGGATCGCCTTGCCGACGTGGCCGATGTGCGTGAGCGCGCGCAGGCGGTCCCGCACCTCCTCGCCGCGGCCCGCAACCGGCTGCACCGCCTCGGTGTCCGGCAGCGACGAGAACACCTGCTCGATCTCCTCGTCGATCGAGGCCGAGAGCAGCGCCAGCGACTCGCCGCTCGGCTCCTCGGCGGCGAAGTGCGGGTCCGAGGGATCGGACCCGAGTGCGTTGTGCAGCAGCGCCGTCACCTCGCCGAGGCGCACCGCGTGCTCGGGCAGCCACTCCGGCTCGCCGGCGGCGAGCGTCTCGCGCGCGAGCTGCCAGCCGTCGCCCTTGGCCTGGACGAAGTCCTGGAAGATCGCGAGCGTCGCCTCGAGCGGCCGGCCCTCGTAGGAGACGAATCCGCGCAACGCGGCGATGTGGTCGAAGGCGCGCTCGGTGAGGAAGCGCAGCACCTCGAGCTCGGGATTCATCCCGGCCTCGAGCCGGCGGTAGAGCTTCACCGCGAGCTGCTCGTCGACGACGAGCGAGCTGTTCGACTGCTCGGCGCCCATCGGCCGGATCGACTCGATCTCGGCCGGGAAGTCACCGGTGGCGGAGAAGACGATCGTCGCCTCGCCGGTGTCGATGGTGGCGCCGGTGCGGACGAGCTCGACGAGGCGCCGCGCGAGCTCGGGATCGGCAATTGCGTCGTAGACGGTCCAGCCCTCGGTCTCGGCGATCGCGGACTCGCGCCAGCCGTCCTCGCTCGGCCGGAACCCGAGCGGCAGGTGGTAGAGGTCGTGGGTCTGGAGGCCATAGCGCACCTCCACGACGGCGAGAGCGAGGAACGGCGGCCCGTCCGGGGCCACACCCGCGTCGATCACCCGCGCGTCGAGCACGTCGCGCGACTTGCCTCCGAACCAGCGCTGCGAGGCGATCGTGCCGAGCAGGACGAGGCCGTCGAGGAAGTGCAGGTCGCCGCTCTGGATGCGGGTCTTCAGCTCACTCGTCATCGGCAGGATCCTGAAGTTGGAACCAGAAGAAGCCGCGCGGCCCGAGCGTGAGCAGGTAGGGAAGCTCGCCGATCCGCGGGAACTCGGTGTTGCCGAGCATCTCCACGGGCACGCGTCCCGCGAACGCGGAGAGGTCGAGCTCGACCGCCTGCGCGGTCCGCGCGAGGTTGTGCACGCAGAGGAGGATGTCCTCCGAGAACGAGCGGATGTGGGCGAAGATCCTCGGATTCTCCGGGCGCAGGACGGTGTAGTCGCCGAGGCCGAACACCGGATGCTCCTTGCGCAGCTCCACGAACCGGCGCAGCCAGCGCAGCAGCGACGTCGGCGTCCGCAGCTGCGCCTCGACGTTGACGGCCTGGAAGCCGTAGACGGGATCCATCAGCGGCGGCAGGTAGAGCTGCGCGAAGTCGGCGCGCGAGAAGCCGCCGTTTCGGTCCCCCGTCCATTGCATCGGCGTGCGGACGCCGTCGCGGTCGCCGAGATAGACATTGTCCCCCATTGCAATCTCGTCTCCGTAATAGAGCACCGGCGAACCTGGGAGCGAGAAGAGGATCGCATGCATCAGCTCGATCTCGTCCCGGCCGCCGTCGAGCAGGGGCGCCAACCGGCGGCGGATCCCCAGATTCAGCTTCATCCGGGGATCCTTCGCGTACTCGGAGTACATGTAGTCGCGCTCCTCGTCCGTGACCATCTCGAGCGTGAGCTCGTCGTGGTTGCGGAGGAAGAGCCCCCACTGGGCGTTGTTGGGGATCTGCGGCGTCCGCTCGAGGATCTCGATCATCGGCTGGGCTTCCTCGCGGCGCAGCGACATGAACATGCGAGGCATCACCGGGAAGTGGAAGGCCATGTGGCACTCGTCGCCGTCGCCGAAGTACTGCACGACGTCCTCCGGCCACTGGTTCGCCTCCGCGAGGAGGACGGTGTCCGGGTACTTGGCGTCGATCTCGGCCCGCACGCGCTTCAGGTACTCGTGCGTGCGCGGCAGGTTCTCGCAGTTCGTGCCCTCCTCCTCGAACAGGTAGGGCACCGCATCGAGGCGGAAGCCGTCCAGGCCGAGATCGAGCCAGAAGCGCAGCACCTCGATCATCGCATCCTGCACCTCCGGGTTCTCGTAGTTGAGATCCGGCTGGTGGCTGAAGAAGCGATGCCAGTAGTACTGGCCGCGCACCGGGTCGTGCGTCCAGTTCGAGACCTCGGTGTCGACGAAGATGATCCGGGCGTCGCGGTACGGCTCGTCGGTGTCCGACCAGACGTACCAGTCGCCCTTCGGCCCGTCCCGGTTCTCTCGCGACTCCTGGAACCACGGGTGGTCGGCAGAGGTGTGGTTCATGACCAGGTCGACGATCACGCGCATCCCGCGCTCGTGCGCGGCGGCGACGAAGGCGCGGAAGTCCTCGACGGTGCCGTAGTCGGGATTGACGCCGTAGAAGTCGGCGATGTCGTAGCCGCCGTCGCGGAGCGGCGAAGGGTAGAACGGCAGCAGCCAGATGCAGTCGATCCCGAGCCACTGCAGGTAGTCGAGCTTCTGCTGCAGGCCGCGGAAGTCGCCCGAGCCGTCGTCGTTGCCGTCGAAGAACGCCCGCGTGTGGATCTCGTAGAAGACCGCCGTCTTGAACCACAGCGGGTTCGACTCGAACCAGTGCCCGGGCTCGCTCATGCGCACCGCCCTTTGGGGACATGGTCTGGGGACAGTCCCCGGACCGGTCCGAAGCGGACGGGTAGGTGCCGATTTGCAGCGATTCTCTGGCGAAAGGGACATGTCTGGGGACAGTCCCCGGACCGGTCCGGTGCGGACGTGCGCGCTCATGCGCCGATCTTCATCACATGCGCCTGCCCCGGCGCGAGGCCAACGTAGTTGCGGCCGATGCGCCAGCGGTAGCGCTCGCCGGTGAGCAGGTCGCGGACCGGGAACTCGTCCGGCAGCCGGGCGTCGGGCGGGACGACGACGACATCCTCGCGGGCCAGGTGGGGATCGAGATTGACCGCCACCGCCACGTCCGTGCCCTTCAGGTACGCAAAGACGTGGTCGCCGTGCGTGTCCAGCAAGCGCAGGTTCTCGAATCGCTGCAGCGCGGGCTCGGCGCGCCGGATCTCGTTCAGCCGCTGCACGAGCGGCAGTAGCGGACCGTCGAGCGCGCGCTGCTTCAGCTCGTACTTCTCCGAGTCGAGGTACTCCTCGCTCCCCGGCGCGGCCGGCACGTTCTCGAAGTGCTCGTAGCCGGAGTAGATCCCGTAGGACGGTGAGAGCGTCGCCGCCAGCACGAGCCGCGCCTCGAAGGCCGGACGGCCGCCCGCCTGGAGGTACTCGTGGAGGATGTCGGGCGTGTTGGCGAAGAAGTTCGGCCGGTAGTACGGCGCCCACTCGAGCAGCATCGTCAGGAACTCCTGCAGCTCCGCCTTCGTGTTCTTCCAGGTGAAGTACGTGTACGACTGGCTGAAGCCGATCTTGGCGAGCGTGGTCATCATCGCCGGGCGGGTGAACGCCTCGGCGAAGAAGACCGTCTCCGGGAACTCGGCGCGCACCTCGCGGATCAGCCAGTCCCAGAACGGGACCGACTTCGTGTGCGGATTGTCGACGCGATACGCGCGCACGCCGTGGCGGCACCAGTGGAGGACGACGTCCCGCAGCGCTTCCCAGAGGCCCTGCCAGTCCTCGGAGTCGAAGTTGACGTTGTAGATGTCCTGGTAGCGCTTGGGCGGGTTCTCCGCGTACTTGAGCGTCCCGTCCGGCCGCCGGTTGAACCACTCCGGGTGCTGCTCGAGCCAGGGGTGGTCGGGGGAGGTCTGGATCGCGAAGTCGAGCGCGATCTCGAGGCCGTTCGCGTTCGCGGCCGCGACGAGCTTGTCGAAGTCCTTCAGCGTGCCGAGCTCCGGATGGATCGCGTCGTGACCTCCCTCCGGCCCGCCGATCGCCCACGGGCTGCCCGGATCCCCCGGCGCGGCGACCAGGGCGTTGTTACGCCCCTTGCGGTTCGTCGTCCCGATCGGATGGATCGGCGGCAGGTAGACGACGTCGAAGCCCAGCTCGGCGAGCTGCGGCAGCACCTTCTGAACTCCCTTGAACCCGCCCCACGACCGCGGAAAGAGCTCGTACCAGGAGCCGAACCGCGCGCGCAGGCGCTCGACGTCGGCCTCGAGCGGCGCCGACGTGACCTTCCCGTGCCGGTCCTTCGCGCCGAGACCCGGCGCCGCGGCGCGCCAGTCGTCGTACTCACCGGCGCCGAAGAGCGCTTCCGCTTCGGCCTGCTCACCGGTCAGATCGACCTGTCCGGCCGCCAGCTTGCGGTCGAGCTCGTCGAGCAGCGTCGCGTAACGGTCGACCCAGGCCTCGACCGCGAACTGCCAGCGGCCCAGCTCTGCCGGCTCGAAGCTCCCGCGCCAGACGTCGCTTCCGACCGGCTCGAGCGGGCTCTCCAGCCACTTCCGCGTGCCCGGCGCGCGATAGCGGACGACCGCGCGCAGGATGTCGTGACCGTCCTTGAAGATCGTGGCCGCGACCTCGACGGCGTCGCCCTGCGTCACCTTGACGGGATAGCGTCCGCAGTCCACCTGAGGGCGGACGTCCTGGATCAGGATTCGAGCGGGCGGTTGCTTGCCGGTGGGTACGGGCACCTTCCGAGACTTTCAACGAGACGAGATCGCTAAACAGCCAGTGGAGCTTCAACGATCCAGCGGAGTCGTGCTGCACCCGACCTCCCTTCCGGGCGGCCGGCTCGACGCCGAGGCGTACGCGTTCGTCGACTGGCTCGCCGCCGCCGGCCAGCGCTGGTGGCAGGTGCTGCCGCTCGGCCCGCCGGACAAGCACGGCTCGCCCTACTCCTCGACCTCGGCGTTCGCCGCCTGGAAGGGCCTGCTCGGCGACCCCCGCGCACCGGTCCGGCCGCGCGAGCGGATCGCCTTCAGGCGCGCGAATGCCTACTGGATCCAGGACTGGGAGCACGCGGGCGGCAGCGTTGCCGACCAGATCCGCTTCGAGCGCGAGTGGTCGGCGCTCCGCGAGTACGCACGCGAGCGCGACGTCCGGCTGCTCGGCGACGTGCCGATCTACGTCGCGCAGCAGAGCGTCGACCACACCGCTCACCCGCACCTCTTTCTGCGCGGGCTCGTCGCCGGGGCGCCGCCGGACAAGCTGGCACCGCTCGGCCAGCGCTGGGGCAATCCCCTGTTCGACTGGGACGCCGTCGCGGCCGAGGGCTACCGCTGGTGGATCGAGCGGCTGCGGCGCACGTTCACGCTCTTCGACCTCGCCCGGATCGACCACTTCCGAGGCTTCGCCGCGTTCTGGGCGATCCCGGAGACGGCGCCGGACGCGCGCGCCGGCCACTGGCTGCCCGGCCCCGGCGAGGCGCTCTTCCGCGCTGCCGAGGCGGAGCTCGGACCGCTGCCCGTGCTGGCCGAGGACCTCGGCGTGATCACGCCCGACGTCGAGCAGCTTCGGGACACGCTCGGCTTCCCCGGCATGGTCGTCCTGCTCTGGGCGTTCAAGGGGCCACGCTCGAACCCGCACCGGCTCGAGAACCATCGCGAGCACCAGGCGATCTACACGACCACGCACGACACGAACACGCTTCGCGGCCACTACCCCGGCCTCGAGCCGTGGGAGCTGATCGAGCTGGCGCTCTCCTCGCGAGCGGCGCTCTGCATGATCCCGGCCCAGGACGTGCTCGGGCTCGGGAGCGAGGCGCGGATGAACACACCCGGCGAGCCGGACGGGAACTGGGGCTGGCGCCTCGAGCCGGGCGCTCTCACCGGCGCACTCGCCGAGCGGCTGCTCGCCTCGACGCGCGCCGCCGGGCGCTAGGCCTCTGCGACCGGCAGGCCGCTCGCGACCGTCCGCTGCCCGCCCCGCGCGTAGATGACGTCGACGACGTCGTTCTGGCGGTACGTCCCGGCGGCGCCGAAGATGATCGAGGTCCAGCGCCAGAAGCCGAGCTTGCCCTCCTGGCGCAGCTCGCGCGCGAAGACGAGCGCGCCACCCTTGACGCTGAAGTCGACCCCTTCACGCTGCGCGACACCGTTGACGTAGACCTCGAACGGGCGCTCCACTCCAGGCGGGAGCTTGACGTGGGTTCCGCTGCGCACCGGCTTGGTCACGTTCATAGAATGGCACCCCGTGCGCCGGTCTCTTGCAGTCGCCGTTCTCTTGGCGCTCGCCCTGTCGAGCGCTGCACTTGCAGGGAACGGCGGGATCGCGCCGGTCGAACCTGCGTCGCCCAACGCCGAGGGGATCACCCAGAGCTACCTCTGGGTGTCGATCTTCACGGGGGCGATCTTCCTGCTCGTCCAGGGCTCGTTGATCTGGTTCATCATCCGCTACCGCCGCGGACGCCGGCCCCGGAGCGAGGACGGAGCGCAGATCCACGGCCACACCAACCTCGAGCTTGCGTGGACAGTCGTGCCGGTGCTGATCCTCGTCGCGATCGGGTCGTTCGTCTTCTACAAGCTTCCGGGGATCCAGGACGTGCCGAGCGCGAGTGCCGAGGGCGGGCGCGTCGACGTGGCCGTCAAGGGCTACCGCTACTACTGGAACTACACCTATCCCAACGGTGTGATCGCGGTGGACAAGCTGCGCGCCCCAGTCGGTCAGCCGGTGCGGCTCGAGGTCACGGCACCCACCTTCGACGTCATCCACTCCTGGTGGATCCCGGCGCTCGGGGGCAAGTTCGACGCCATCCCCGGCGTGACGAACGTGACCTGGTTCAACGCCGAGGCGCCGGGGACCTACCGCGGCCAGTGCGCGGAGTTCTGCGGCATCCAGCATGCGGTGATGAAGGCCGAGGTCGAGGCTCTGCCGCGAGACGAGTTCGAGGACTGGCTCGACGACGAAGCCCGCGCGCAGGAGGCAGGGACCTCGGGGCTCGGCGAGGAGACCTTCACCGGCGCCTGCGCGAAGTGCCACGGGCTCGCAGGTGAGGGTGACATCGGCCCGAGGCTGCAGGGCAACCAGCTGCTGGCCGACGACGCCGCGGTCGAGCAGGTCATTCGCGAGGGTCGCGGCGCGATGCCGCCGGTCGGCAAGGACTGGGAGGAACGGCAGATGCGCGCCTTGCTCAGGTACCTGGACGAGGAGGTGCTCCGTGGCAGTTGACGTCGAGCACGTCGTCACTCCTCCCGTGCCCGCCTGGCAGCGCGGCCGCGTCGCGAGCTGGCTCGTCACCGTCGACCACAAGCGGATCGGGATCCTCTACATCCTCACCGCGGGGCTGTTCTTCCTCGCCGGTGGCGTGATGGCGGTGCTGATGCGGACGCAGCTCGCGCAGGCGAACGGGGACTTCCTCACCCGCGACTCCTACAACGAAGTGATGACGATGCACGGCACGACGATGATCTTCCTCGTCGTCGTCCCGATCCTGGCCGGCTTCGGCAACTACCTCGTGCCGCTGATGATCGGCGCCCGGGACATGGCCTTCCCGCGCCTGAACGCACTCTCGTACTGGCTGTTCCTCTTCGGCGGGATCGTCCTGCTGCTCTCGTTCTTCGCCAACGGCGGAGCCTCGAAGTCGGGCTGGACGGCGTATCCGCCGCTCTCGCTCGTCCAGAGCGGCAACGGCCAGGACCTGTGGATCCTCGCCCTGCACATCCTCACGATCTCCTCGCTCGCGGGGGCGATCAACTTCATCGTCACGATCCAGAACATGCGTACACGCGGGATGACGTGGACGCGCATGCCGCTCTTCATCTGGGCGATCGACACCTACGCGGTGCTCCTGGTGATCGCCCTGCCCGCGCTCTCGGCCGGCCTGACGCTGCTGCTGCTCGACCGCCAGGCGGGGACGCACTTCTTCAACCCGGACGAGAACGGCAACGCGGTCCTCTACCAGCACGTCTTCTGGTTCTTCGGGCACCCAGAGGTCTACATCATGATCCTGCCCGTCTTCGGGATGATCTCGGAGATCATCCCGGTCTTCGCGCGGAAGCCGATCTTCGGCTACAAGGCGGTCGCGTTCTCCACCGCTGCGATCGCCTTCTTCTCCATGCTCGTCTGGGCGCACCACATGTTCACGGTGGGGATGCCCGGCTTCCTGAACGGGTTCTTCATGATCTCGTCGATGGTGATCGCCGTGCCGACCGGGATCAAGATCTTCAACTGGCTCGCGACGCTCTGGCGCGGCAACCTCCACTTCGACACGCCGATGCTGTTCGCCCTCGGCTTCCTCAGCGTCTTCACGATCGGCGGCCTCTCGGGGATCTTCCTCGCGGCGTTCCCGATCGACTGGCAGGTGCACGACACCTACTACGTCGTCGCACACTTCCACTACGTCCTCTTCGGCGGCTCGATCCTCGGGATCCTCGCCGGCCTCCACTACTGGTGGCCGAAGATGTTCGGCCGCATGCTCGACGAGCGGCTCGGGAAGCTCACGTTCTGGCTCGTCTTCATCGGCTTCAACGTGACCTTCCTCCCCCAGCACATGCTCGGCCTGCTCGGGATGCCGCGCCGGATCTACACGTACTCCGAGGGCGGTCTCTGGGAGGCCTACAACCTGATCTCGTCGATCGGCTCCTACGTGATGGGCGCTCGGCATCCTCGTCCTGCTCTGGAACCTCTGGCGCTCGCGCAAGGGCAAGCGCGCCGGCAACGACCCCTGGCTCGCGGACACGCTCGAGTGGTACACGACCTCGCCGCCGCCGCCGCACAACTTCGACTCCGTCCCCTACGTGACGAGCTCGCGGCCGCTGTACGATCTGCGCCGCAAGTTGAAGGAGCGCCGTGTCCTCTAGGCAGCAAGCAGCGAGACCGGGTCCGTGGCTCCAGCTCGCAGCGCTCACCGGCGTGCTGGGAGCGTTGCTCGCCGTCGTCTCCGGGACGGTCGGCGCTCGGGCATGAGTACGTCTCGGCGCTGGCGGTGCCGCCGCTCGCCGCGGTCTTCGTCGCCGCCTGGACGACGTACCGGCAGCTGCTCGTGCCGGCGGGGCTCGCCCTCGGGCTCTTCGGCGCGGCTGCTGCGCTGACCGGCCAGGGCGTGCACGTGGCGCTCGCCTCCTCCGCCCTCGCCGCGGCCGCCGTCTCTGCCGTCCAGTGCTTCCGCGGTGCGCCGGTCCCGTCCGGCCCGTGGCGCGACTACGTGACGCTGACGAAGCCTCGGATCATGAGCCTGCTGCTCGTCACCGGCGCCGCGGGCATGTTCGTCGGCGCGCAGGGGGTTCCCGACTGGGGTCTCTTCGCCGCGGCGATGACCGGCCTCGCGCTCGCCTGCGGCGGCGCCAGCGCGCTCAATCACGTGCTCGACGCGGACATCGACCGCCTGATGGGCAAGCGGACGGAGCGGCGCCCGATCGCCGCGGGTCGCGTGCCGCCGGCGCGCGGCCTCGAGTTCGGCCTGACGCTCTCGGCGTTCTCGTTCGTCTTGCTCGCGAGCACGGTCAACGCACTCACGGCCGCGCTCGCGCTCGTCGGCAACCTCTTCTACGTCCTCGTCTACACCCGCTGGCTCAAGCGCTCGACGCCGCAGAACATCGTCATCGGCGGTGCGGCCGGCGCGGTGCCGCCGCTCGTCGGCTATGCCGCGGCGACCGGGAACCTCGGCCTGCCGGCGCTCTGGCTCTTCCTGATCGTCTTCCTCTGGACGCCGCCGCACTTCTGGGCGCTCGCGCTCCTGATCAAGGAGAGCTACGCGGCGGCGAAGGTGCCGATGCTGCCGGTCGTGCGCGGTGACGCGGAGACGACGCGCCAGATCGTGCTCTACTCGATCGTCATGGTCGCCTTCACCCTCGCCGTCGGTTTCTCGCTCGGGCTCGTCTACTCGGCGGCGGCGGTCCTGCTCGGCGGAGCTCTTCCTCGCGCTCGCGTGGCGGCTCCGGCGCGCGCCGACCCGTCGCAACGCCGGCGTCCTCTTCCACTACTCGCTCCTCTACCTGGCGCTGCTCTTCGTCGCCGCCGCCCTGAACCCGGTGATCCTGTGACGGACCTGACCCCGGAGCTCGAGCGCAAGAACCTGCTCTGGGGCTGGGCCCTCTTCGGCGTCTTCCTGCTCCTCTTCGCCGGCGTCGTCGGCGTCGCGTTCCTCTACCTGGCGCTCGACTGACGATCTTCCTCGCCCAGCCGGAGTCGCCCGCACCGGGCATTCGGCTGGCCGTGAAGGACCTGTTCGACACGGCCGGGCTGGAGACGACCTACGGCTCGACGATCTTCGCCGGGCACGTCCCGGAGCGCACGGCGTCCGCGGTGTTGCGCCTCGAGGACGCGGGCTACGCCAACGTCGGCAAGGCGAACCTGCACGAGTTCGCCTACGGCACCACGTCGGAGAACCCGCACTTCGGCGACGTTCCGAACCCGCGCCACCCGGGCCGGGTCGCCGGCGGGTCGAGCGGTGGGTCGGCAGCGGCCCTGACGGCCGGGCTCGCGGACGCGGCGCTCGGCACCGACTCCGCCGGCTCGGTCAGGATCCCGGCCGCCTGCTGCGGCGTCGTCGGCCACAAGCCGACGCACGGTCTCGTGCCGCTCGACGGCTGCTGGCCGCTCGCCACCAGCTTCGACACGGGCGGGCCGCTCGCCCACACCGTGGACGACTGCGAGCGGATGCTGGCGGCACTCGTCCCCGGATTCGAGCCGCTCCAGCTGGCCTCGCTCGAGGAGCTGGAGGTCGGCGTCGCCTGGACCGAGCTCGCCGACCCGCTCGTGCGCGAGCGGGTCGAGGAGGCGGCAGCGCGGTTCCCGCGGCGGCGCACCGATCGAGCTGCCGCTCGTCCCGGACGAGACCTACGCCCTCTTCAAGCGCGAGGTGGCCGACGTCCACCGCGAGCTCTTCGCCGAGAACGCCGACCTCTACGGCGAGGACGTGCGGATCAAGGTCGAAGGGTGTCTCCGGGTACGCGACGCGGAGGTGCAGCGTGCGGTGCAGCTCCGGCTCGAGTACGTGGAACGGGTGGAGGAGGCGATCGCCGGGCTCGACCTCGTGCTGACGCCGACACTGCCGATCGTCGCGCCGCCGCTCGGCCGAGGCGCCGTCGGCGACCTCGACGTGCGGGAAGCGCTGATCCGCTTCACCTACCCGTTCTCCGCGCTCGGCTGGCCGGCGCTCGCGGTTCCGTGCGGCACGGCCGAGGACGGTCTTCCGGCCTCGCTCCAGATCGCCGGCAGAGCCGGTGCGGACGCGCTCGTGCTCGCCGCCGGGCGACTGCTGCCGCCGCCTGCCTAAAGGTTCGCGCTCCCGCGGCCGATGAGGTGCGGGACATGGTTGCGGTCCGTCGTCTCGCTGCGCTCGCCCTCTTCGGGCTGCTCGCGGCCGCCCTCGCTGGGCCCGCCGGAGCCGCACGGCCGCCGCTGGCGCCGACGTACGCCGAGCTGATCGCAACGCCGCACTTTCAGGTGCACTACACCGGCGGCTCCGTCGACGGGCGACCCGATCACGCATCAGATGGCCGCCGACGTCGCAGGCCAGGCAGAGAAGGCCTACTCGATCCTCGTCGGCGGGTGGGGCTATCCCGCGCCGCTGGCGGACGCCGACGGAAAGACCGACATCTGGGTCATGGACCTGAGCGCCTCAGGGGCACTCGGCATCACCGACCAGGACAACGTCGGCTCCAACCCCACGACGAGCTGGATCGCAATCGATCCCGCAGCCGTCGACTCGCTCGAGGTGATCGCGCACGAGCTGACCCACGTGATCCAGCTCAGCCTCTGGAACCCGACCGACACCTGGCTGCACGAAGGAACCGCAATGTGGGCCGGTCTCGCGGCGAACAACTACGTCCCATTCGGCGGATCGCTGATCGACACGCTCGGCGCCCCCGACATGTCGCTCACGTGCACCTCGCCCGCGTGCGGTGACCCGCTCGAGGTCGCCGGCTACACGCGCTGGGAGTTCTTCCAGTACCTGACCGAGCGGTTCGGGAGGACGATCGTCAGCGACGTCTTTGCGCAGGGCGCCGTCACCGGCAGCTCCACGCAGACGGGCGCCGACCTGCTGGCCTCGACACTCGTCGCCAAGGGAACAACCCTCGGGGACGTCTACAGCGACTACAGCTTCGCGCAGGTCGCCGGCAACTATCAGGTGGCCGGGCTCAAGGGCCTTGCTCCACTCGCGAACGCATCGTTGGCGACAGGGACGGAGACGGCCGCGCTCCCCGTCAAGGAAGTGGCGGTCAACCATCTCGCCACGCGCTACCTCCAGTTTGTCCGCGGCGGTGGCATCGGCCTCTGCTACGCGGCGACGCTCAACCTGACCGTCGGGCTGCCGGCGGGCATCGGCGCGCGGCCGTCCTTCTACTGGAAGGCGCTCGGTAGCGCTCCGATCCAGCTCTCGCTGAACGGGAACACCGCGTCGGTCTCCGTCCCGTGGGACACGTGCACCGGCGGCCAGGACGGCTACCTCGCGCTTCCGAACCCAAGCCTCGCCGCCGACGCGCAGATCTTCACGGTCAGCGGTTCCCTCGTCGTCGACAAGAGCACCGTCGCTTCCGCGCTCACTCCGCCGCTCAGCTCGTACACGGGCCCGGCCGGCAGTGGCGGGGGCGAGATCGCTCCCGCAATTCGCCTCTACGGCGCTCAGCTGATCCGCGTCTCTGCAGCCAACCGCCTCATCCGCCTGATCGTCTTCTCGAGTGGCGGCGGCCAGCTGAAAGCCGCGCTCGGAAGCACCGCGCTGGGCACACGCCAGCTTCGCGCCGGCAACAACGAGGTCCGGTTCCGCGTCCCGGCCGGCCTGATCAAGGGTCTCCGGTCGACCAGTGCTACGCGCGCACCGAAGTGGCTGCTCACCCTCACCAGCCTGTCCGCGACCGGCTCGAAGGGTGCGTCAGTGACCCGAAAAGTCGTCGTCTCGAAGCCGAAGCTGAAGGCCAAGCCGAAGCCGAAGGCCAAGCCGAAGCCCAAGCCCACCCGCCGCTAGGAGCACGATGACCTCCCGTTCCACCAAGATCCTCGTTCTCTTCGCCGCCCTGCTCGGGCTGGCTGTGCCGACGAACGCTTTTGCCGCGTCGCCGCCGCACGAACCTGCATCCGTTCCTGCTTCGCGCCGACGAGTCGCGCGACCGCGAGTTCTCTCGCACACCCGCGTTCGCCTGGAACCCGGTGCGCGGCGCGATCCGGTACGAGTTCCAGATCTCGACCGGCAACGCGTTCCGCGAGAACGGCATCGTCTACTCGGACACGAGCCTGACCACCCCGGTCGCAGCGCCGTCGCTGACGCTTCCCTGGATCAGCGGCTCGCCGCACTCTCTGTACGCGCGCGTTCGCGCGGTCCTGCAGAGCTCGGCCACCGACTGGACCGCGCCCTACGGGTTCGACATGGAGGCCGCGTCGATTCCGGCCCCGCTGCCGTCCCAGCCCGGCCTGCTGCGCTGGACGCCCGTCGACGGAGCCGTCGGCTACCAGGTCTGGTTCGTCGACATTCCGAAGACCATCTCCACGAAGACGAACGTCGCCGACGAGCGGGAGTTCTACTCCTTCCACCAGTCGGCCTCGTGGCTGAGCAGCGTGCGCTGGCGCGTCCGCGCGATGCGCAACATTCTCAACGACCGCGCCAACGGCCTCCCGGCCGTCAGCTACGGCGAGTGGAGCCCGGTCTACACCTCGGTCAACCCACCCTTCTCCACCGGTCAGCTGCGCACGCAGATGACGGTGTCGGACGTGATTGCGAACGGCACGGCTTCTTCGCCGGCGCACAAGCTCACGCCCGCGTTCGTCTTCGGCGGCAACACCTCGGTGGGGTTCACCTCCGAGCTCTACCGCGTCCATGTCTACACCGACAAGCGGTGCGTGAATCGTGTCTTCACGAGCGCGATCATCGGCAGCCCTGCCTACGCGCCACGCTACAGCGGCCCGTTGGGCCTGCCGACGACGGCCGCGTCGA
Organism: uncultured Gaiellaceae bacterium; assembly: GCA_963820565.1. Lineage (GTDB taxonomy): Bacteria > Actinomycetota > Thermoleophilia > Gaiellales > Gaiellaceae > Gaiellasilicea. The sequence continues at coordinate 243,306 of CAWGAD010000001.1, read as the reverse complement.
TCGACGCCGCCCGCGGCTCCTATCTCTCGGACGGCTTCGAGGGCGTGAGCTACAGCGCCGACAACTTCGAGGTGATCGGCGAACGAGTCGCTCGAGAAAGTCAAGCCGACCAGTGGTCTCCCGAAGGCCGAAGACGAAGCGGCTGCATCCTCGCCCTCTTCCCCGACGCCCGCCCCGGCCCCCGCGCCGGCCCCTGCGCCCGGTGCACCAAGCGCCCCGGCAGCCGCTGATCCCGCCGTCGTCCAGCTGATCGAATGGACCGGCGACTTCGGCCCGCCCGTGGGGCTCTGGGACACTGACTGGGAGCAGGGCGGCGGCTACTACTGGACCGTCGTCCCCGTCGAAGCCTTCATCCCGGGTGCAGCGTCGACGATCCTGACCGGCGCCGGCGGAGCGCTCGGAGGCACCTCCCTCCCCGTCGCGAACTCGACCGGCTTTGCCGTCGGCGACGCGATCATGGTCGGGAACATGGGCATCTCGGAGACGGTGACGATCACCGCCATCGCGCCGGGCACGATCACGATCACGCCCGCGCTCAAGCTTTCACACCAAGCCGGCGAGACCGTCGTTCGCATGAGCGGCACCGTCGTCTACCGCGACAAGGAGCTCGGCCAGGACGCTTGCGCGAGCGGCCGCGTCCTGCGGTTCGGGAAGGAGAGCGAGCCCACCCTCACCGCCGGCGGCGAGCCGTTCATCTCAGGTCTCAGCCCCACCGGCAAGCTCTCGTCCGCGACGACGGACCCCGCCTTCTACGGCACTCCGCTCGTTGCCTGGACCGCTGCGCTCGGCGCCGACGTCTACGCCGTGCAGTGGAGCAAGTCGCGCAGCCCGTTCAAGCCCGAAGCCGATCCGGCCAGCACCGCGCTCGGCATGATGACTCTCAACACGACGGCGCTGCTTCCGCTCGAGCCGGGAACCTGGTACTACCGCGTCCGCGGCTACAACTTCGACCTGCCGCTCGAAGGCCAGGCGATGTCCTGGTCGGCGCTGCAGAAGATCGAGGTCACGCGCCCGACCTTCACCGTCGTCAGCAACAGCTCGCCCGACAAGTCGGGCACCCGAACGCTCAGCTCGCGCTCGGCCGGCCTTTCGATCAAGCTTCCGTCCTCGTTCCGTCAGGGCATGCGCTCGACCGCGGGCGTGGGCGGCTTCCGGCCGCTCGGCCGGGCCGGATCCTCGCTTCGCCTGACGGCGCGCGAGGGCGGCGGCGCGACGTTGTTCGTCCAGACGGTTCCCGACAAGTTCGCCGGCTCGCAGACCGCGTGGGCGGCAAGGGCACGCACGAGCGCTCGGCGACTCGGCGCCTCGAAGTGCGCGCAGGTCTCGTCTGGCCGCCGGCGCCGCAGTGCGGTGCAGCGGAACGAGAGGCGCGCAGGCATCGCTCGTCTACATGCTCCAGCACCGTGGCGTCACCTACACGCTCACGTTCGCCGGCAAGCCGAGCCGCCAGCGTGCAGACGCCGCGCGGTTCGCAGCGGCGGCCCGTTCGCTGCGCTTCACGAGGTAGCTAGGGTCGGGGCGTGAGCCCCGAACTCGCCCTCGCACTCTCGTTGGCGGACGAGGCGGACGCGATCGCGCTCGACCGCTTCCGCGCCACCGACCTCCGCGTCGAGACCAAGCCCGACCTGACCCCCGTTTCCGAAGCGGATCGCGCGGTCGAGACCGCCCTACGGGAGCGACTCGCGCGTGAGCGCCCCGGCGACCCGATACTCGGCGAGGAGGAGGGCGGCGGCGATACGAGCGGCTGGATCCTCGACCCGATCGACGGGACGCGCAACTACACCCGCGGCATTCCCGTCTGGGCGACACTGATCGCCTATGCCGACCGGGTCGCCGTCGTCTCCGCGCCTGCGCTCGGCCGGCGCTGGTGGGCCGAGCGTGGGCACGGGGCGTTCGCAGAGGGCGAGCCGATCCACGTCTCCGCAATCGACCGGCTCGAGGACGCAACCGTCCTCTACGGGCTCGAGCGGCCCCCGCCCGCACGGGCCTACGACGCCTGGCACCTCCGCGGCTTCGGCGACTTCTGGGCCCACATGCTCGTCGCCGAAGGCGCCGCCGACGCTGCTTTCGACGCATCCGGTCTCGCGATCTGGGACTGGGCGCCGATGAAGATCCTCGTCGAGGAGGCGGGTGGTCGCTATCAGGACTCCGTCTCCTGGAACGGCGCTGCTCGACGTCAGCGAGCTGCGCTGACTGCTGCCTCGTAGATCGGGTCGCGCCCGAAGATGTCGAGCTCGGCCGAGAGCAGGTCGCTCGCGCCGGCCGGACCGCCGCGCGGCGGCTCGACCGGCTCCCCGTCGACGGCGATGCGTTCGAGCTGCTCCGCCGAACGGTGCGTCAGCTTCACCGGCTTGCGGAGCCGGGAGCGGAGCCAGCCGGCCAGGAGGACGGCGTCCGCCTTCGGGCCGGTGACCGAAACCACCTTCATCCGCGCAATCTCCGGCCAAAGCGCGGCGAGGCGCGCGCGCCACGCGAGGCTCCGCCCCCAGGCGATGTCGGAGACTGCGATCCGGTCGAAGAGCTGCTCCAGCTTCCGGTAGGCGGCGGGCAGGCCACGCCATTCCGACGAGTCGACGACGAGCCGGTCGCAGATGTCGACGAGCTGGTCGAGCTCCGACTTCCCCCAGGGCGGCAGGCCGCGCCAGCGGCAGAACGTCGGCAAATCGGTGATCAGCAGCGGCGCCACGATCGAGCCGGGAACTCGCGTGCGCTTGCCGCCCAGGCGCAGCTGAATCACGTCCGAGCAGACCTCGCGCGACGAGCCGGGGATCGTGAAGCACCTCAGGTCGACGCCGACGTCGATCCCGTCGCGCCGCTTCGGGTCCGGAAAGAGCAGGATCGTGCGCGACGGATGCAGAGCCTCGAGCCCCGCCAGGGTCCTCCGCGCCGCGGCTTCCCACTGAGGCGGCGCCCAGGCGACGTGCGTCATCACACTGGTCCGCGTCCCCTCGGCATGCTTCATACGCAGCTCCGCCAGTCGCTGCTCCACCTGAGCGGCGACGCCGGCCATCAGTGCCGCCTCCAGCTCCGCCCGTCTCGCTTGATCAGCTCGTCGGCCGCGGAGGGCCCCCAGGTGCCCGCGGGGTAGTTCGGGAACGAGGGCCGGTCGCGCTTCCAGGCCGCCACGATCGCGTCCACCAGCGCCCACTGCTCGTTCACCTCGTCCGCACGCGTGAAGAGCGTGGCGTCGCCGAGCATCGCATCGAGAATCAGCCGCTCGTAGGCCTCGGGCAGGGTGGTGCGGAAGGCGCCGCCGTAGAGGAAGTCCATGTGCACCGTCCTGATCGACATGCCGGCGCCCGGAACCTTCGCGCCGATCGCAAGCGAGACGCCCTCGTCCGGCTGCACGTGGATCAGCAGCACGTTCGGCCGCAGCCCTTCGCCCGCGATCTCCGCGAAGGGCGGATGCGGAGCGCGCTGGAACTGGATCGCGATCGTCGTCTCGCGCCGCGGCAGCCGCTTGCCCGCGCGGATGTAGAAGGGCGTGTCGGCCCAGCGCCAGTTGTCGACGTACAGCTTCGCGGCGACGTACGTCTCGGTGGTGGAGTCGCGGGACACGCCCGGCTCGTCGCGGTAGCCGCGCACCTCCTCGCCCTCGATGAAGCCGCCTCCGTACTGTCCGCGCACGACCGACTTCGGGCCCGGCGTGTGCAGCGAGCGCAGCACCTTCTCCTTCTCGTTCCGGACCGAGTCGGCGGTGAAGTCGATCGGAGGCTCCATCGCGGTCAGCGCGACGAGCTGGAGCAGGTGATTCTGGAAGACGTCGCGGATGGCGCCCGCCTGCTCGTAGAAGGCCGCGCGCCCCTCGATTCCGATCGACTCGGCGACCGTGATCTGGATGTGATCGATGAACTGGCGGTTCCAGATCGGCTCGAAGATGCCGTTCGCGAACCGCAGCGCGAGCATGTTCTGGACCGTCTCCTTGCCGAGATAGTGGTCGATCCGGAAGATCTCGCTCTCGTCGAAGTGGGCGAGCAGGATCTCGTTCAGGTGGCGCGCGGAGGCCTGGTCGTGGCCGAACGGCTTCTCGACGATCAGGCGGATCCACCCGTCCGTGCTGCGCCGCTCGCCGAGCTCGTTCACGATCATCTCGAAGGCCACTGGCGGGACGGCCAGGTAGTAGAGCCGGTTGCCGCCGGTGCCCCGCTCCTCGTCGAGCTCGCGCAGCGTCTCGACCACCTTGTCCTCACCGCCCTCGTCGGCGAAGTCGGTGGCGACGTAGCGCATCCCGGCCGCGAGCTCGTTCCAGGCGCCGGCGCGCAGCTCGTCGCGCCCGTACTCCTTGACCGCCTTCTTCATGTCCGCGATCCACTGCTTCGTCGTCTGCTCGGTGCGCGCGACCCCGACGACGGCGAAGCGCTCGGGCAGAAGGCCGCGCAGGCCAAGTGAGTAGAGCGCCGGGAAGAGCTTCCTGCGGGTCAGGTCGCCCGTGGCGCCGAAGATCACGAGCGCACACGGATCCGGGCTGCGCCGCAGCCGCAGCCCTTCCGCGAGCGGGTTCTCGGCGTCGGTCACCGCTGGTCCTTGGCGGTAGCGGCCTTCGCCTGCTTGGCGGCCTTCACCGCGTGGCCGCCGAACTGGTTGCGCAGCGCCGCCTGCACCTTCGCCGAGAAGTCGATCTCCCGCCGCGAGGCGAAGCGCGCGAAGAGGGCTGAGCTGATCGCGGGCACCGGCACGTTGGCCTGAATCGCCTCGTTGATCGTCCAGCGGCCCTCGCCCGAGTCCTCGACGTACGGCGCGATGTCGTCCAGGTGGTCGCCATGCTGCTCCATGGCGGCGTGCAGCAGCTCGAGCAGCCACGAGCGGACGACGGAGCCGTAGCGCCAGATCCCGGCGATCTCGCTCAGGTCGAGCTCGAACTCGGAGTGGTACATCAGCTCGAACCCCTCGGCGTAGGCCTGCATCAGGCCGTATTCGATCCCGTTGTGCACCATCTTCGTGAAGTGCCCGGCGCCCGACGGCCCGACGTGCGCCCAGCCGTTCTCGGGCGCGAGCGCGTCGAAGACCGGCTTCAGCCGCTTCAGCGGCGCCTTGTCGCCTCCCGCCATCAGGCAGAAGCCGACCTCGAGCCCCCAGATGCCGCCCGAGACGCCGACGTCGGCGAACGAGACCCTCCGTTTCCGCGCCTCCTTGTAGCGGCGCTGGGAGTCGCGGAAGTTCGAATTGCCCCCGTCGACGATCGTGTCGCCGGGCTCGAGGATGCCGAGCAGCTTCTGGAAGGTGTCCTCGGTGATCTTCCCCGCCGGCACCATCATCCAGACGTGCCGTGGAGCGTCGAGCTGCTTCGCGAGCGCGCCGAGCGTCTTCGCGGTCGACGGGACGTTGGGGTCGTACGTCTTCAGCTCGTGACCGTGCTGCTCCAGCCGCTTCGTCATCCCCGACCCCATCCGGCCGAGACCCACCATGCCCAGTTGCATCTAGAGATCCTCCAATCGGATGCGCACAACTCGCCGCCCGCGTTCCTCGAGCGCCGCCAGGTCGCCGGCCGCCTGGGACCGGATCAAGCGGCCGAAGCCGAAGTCGCGGCCGGGGATCTGCAACTCGTCACCGGTGTCGTCGACGACCTGGATGAAGAGGCCGGTGTTCGGGCCGCCCTTGTGCAGCTGGCCGGTCGAGTGCAGGTAGCGCGGGCCGAGGCCCCGGGTGACGACGCAGCCGGTCCCGTGAGCCCGGTCGGCGAGCGGCGCCAGCTCGCTCTCGCGAGCCGGGTCGACGAAGGCCTGAATGCAGACGTAGTCGCCCGGGCGAGCCTGTTCGAGCAGCTCGTCGAGCGAGCCGCGGGGCGCCAGGTCCGGTTCGCCGGCCGCGAGCACCTCGTTCGTCTTGTCCTTGGCCGCCTGCACGTCCGGCTGGTCGAACGGGTTGATCCCGAGCACGTGGCCGGCGACGGCGGTCGCGAACTCCCAGCGGTACCACTCGGCACCGAGGTCGTAGGGATCGTCGATGTGGACCTCGCCCCGCTGGCGGTCCAGGCCCTCCGGCGGCTCGCCGGGCGCCGGAACGAGCCCTTTCCCCTGCTTCCCGGTCGACTCGGCCAGCAACTGCTCCGCCCAGAGCCCGAAGCCGGTGACGCTGTCGTCGAGGCACACCTTGTCCCGGCCGGCTTCCCACTCGCCGCCCAGCCTGAGCCCCAGCTCGAGTCCCGGGTTGGCGTCGTCCTCGTGACACGTGACCACCATCTCGGCCGCCGTCTGGAGAAACCGCTCGATGTCGACGCCCATCAGCGCCGCCGGCACGATCCCGAACAGGGACAGCGCGGAGTAGCGGCCGCCGATCTCGGGCTCACCCGGAAAGGTCGCACGAAAGCCGCGCTCGTTCGCCAGCTGCTCGAGCTCCGAGCCCGGGTCGGTGATCGCGGCGAATTGCGCTCCGCGGCCGCCGCAACGCTCCCAGAAGTAGTCGAGGTGGGAGCGCGTCTCGATCGTCGAGCCCGACTTCGAGGAGACGAGAAAGAGCGTCTGCTCGACGTCCAGCTCGCGCTCCAGCCGCCGGATCGCCGCCGGATGCGTCGTGTCGAGGACGTGGAACGACTCGACCGCGAACGTGCGCCGCAGCACCTCGGGCGCGAGCGAGGACCCTCCCATCCCGAGCAGGATGCAGGCCTGGAATTGCTCCGTCGCCGCCTCGGCGAACGCGTTCAGCTCCTCGATGTGCGTGCGCGTGCGGGTGACCACGTCGAGCCAGCCGAGCCAGCGGTCCTCGCCCGAGTCGGTCCAGAGCGACGCGTCGTAGCCCCAGATCCGCTCGACGATCGAATTCACGCCGTCGCGAGCTCGCGGCGCTTCGCCCGGACGCCGTCCAGGAGCTCGTCGAACGAGTCCGCGAACTTCTGCACGCCTTCCCGCTCGAGCGTGTCGGTGACGTCGGCGTAGTCGACGCCCACCCGCGCCAGCTCGTCGAGCAGCGCACGTGCCTCGTCGAGCCCCTGCTCGAGCGTGTCGGCGACGACGCCGTGATCCTGGAACGCCTCGATCGTCTCGAGCGGCATCGTGTTCACGGTCTCGGGGCCGATCAGCTCCTCGACGTACATCACGTCGCGGTACTCCGGGTTCTTCGTCGACGTCGATGCCCAGAGGCAGCGCTGCGTCGTCGCACCCTTCGCGGCGAGCGCCTCCCAGCGCGGCCCGGAGAAGATCTCCTGGTAACGCGCGTAGGCGAGCTTCGCGTTCGCGATCGCAAGCTTGCCCTTCAACTCGGGTGCGCCGACGGCGTCGAGCCGCTTGTCCGCCTCGGTGTCGACCCGCGAGACGAAGAAGGACGCGACCGAGGCCACCAGGCCTGGATCGCCGCCCGACTCGACCAGCCGTTCGAGCCCGCGCAGATAGGCCTCCGCGACGGCCGCGTACCGCTCGAGCGAGAAGATCAACGTCACGTTGATCGGACGCCCGAGGGCGATGCACTCCTCGATCGCGCCCAGACCGGGCTCGGTCGCGGGGATCTTGACGAACAGGTTCGGCCTCTCGATCCACTCGTTCAGTCGCAATGCCTCCTCGATCGTCCCGTCGCGGTCGTACGCGAGCGTCGGGTCCACCTCCATCGAGACGTAGCCGTCCTTCCCGCCCCCCTCGTCCCACACACTCCGGAGGACGTCGCACGCGTCCTGGATGTCCTTGACCGCGAGCCGGTAGAAGATCTCCTTCGAATCGTCCTCCTCGGCCATCACCTCGCGCAACTGCTCGTCGTACCACGAGCCGCCCGCAAGTGCCTTCTGGAAGATCGTCGGGTTCGAGGTGACGCCGACGACGGAGTCCTCCCGCATCAGCTTCTCGAGGAAGCCGCTCTGGAGCCACTCGCGCGAGATCGAGTCGATCCACACCGACTGTCCTCGCTCCGAGAGCTCGTGAAGTCTCGACTCAGCCATGGCCTGCCCTTTCCAGTTGCTCGATCTTTTCCAGTCTTCTGACATAACGCTCGCCGCCGTCGAATCGTGCCCCGAGAAACGTGCGGACAAGCTCGGCCGCGAGCTCCGGCGCCGACGACCTCCGAGCCGAGGCAGAGCACGTTCATGTCGTCGTGCTCGACGCCCTGATGCGCGGAGTAGGTGTCGTGGCAGACGGACGCGCGGATCCCGCGCAGCTTGCAGGCGGCGACCGACGCGCCCACGCCCGAGCCGCAGACGAGGACGCCGCGCTCGGCGCGGCCGTCGAGGATCGCCTCGCCGAGCTCGCGCGCCTTGTCCGGATAGTCGATCCGCACGGCGTCCGTGTCGGTGCCGAGATCGACGACATCGTGGCTCTGAGCGGCCAACTCCTCGAGCACGCGTTCGCGCAGCTTCACGCCTCTGTGGTCGAACGCGACCGCGACCTTCATCCCGCGCTACGTTACGACAAACGACGAGAGAGGAGAGTCCGATGGACGGGCCGGAGCTCTGGCGGGAACTGGGACAGCAGCTGCGCGCCGACGCCGTGCGCGCGAGCGCCAAGGCGGCCTCGGGCCACCCGACGTCGTCGATGTCGGCCGCCGACCTCGCCGCCGTCCTCCTCGCGGCGCACTTCCGCTACGACTTCGACGAACCGCGCAGCCCCGCGAACGACCGGCTCGTCTTCTCCAAGGGCCACGCCTCGCCGCTCGTCTACGGGCTCTTCCGCGCCGCCGGCGTGCTCTCCGAAGAGGAGTTCATGACCTATCGCCAGTTCGGGTCGCGGCTGGAAGGGCACCCCACTCCGGTGCTCCCGTGGGTCGACGTCGCCACCGGCTCGCTCGGCCAGGGGCTCCCGATCGGCGTCGGCATGGCGCTCGCCGGCAAGCGGCTCGACCAGCTGCCGTTCCGCACCTGGGTCATCTGCGGCGACAGCGAGATGGCCGAAGGGTCGATGTGGGAGGCCGCCGAGCACGCCGCGTTCTACGAGCTGGACAAGCTGACGGCGATCGTCGACGTGAACCGGCTCGGCCAGCGTGGCGAGACCATGCACGGCTGGGATCTCTCCTCCTACTCCGAGCGGTTCCGCGCCTTCGGCTGGCACGCGATCGAGATCGACGGCCACGACGTCGAGCAGATCAACGCCGCCTACGAAGAGGCAGAGCGCACGATCGGCACAGCCGACCGTCGTCGTCGCGAAGACGATCAAGGGCAAGGGCTTCTCGAAGATCGAGGACAAGGACGGCTGGCACGGCAAGGCGATGTCGCCGGAGGACGCCGAGCTCGCGCTCGCCGAGCTGGGCGGTGTCCGGAACATCGTCGTCTCGGTGCCGAAGCCGGACCACGGCGAGCCGAATCGCTTCGAGCCCACCGGCGCGGAATGGCCGCGGTACGAGCTGGGCTCCGAGGTCGCGACCCGGAAGGCCTACGGCGACGCACTCGCGGCGCTCGGCGGCGAGCGCGGCGACGTGGTCGTCCTCGACGGCGAGGTCTCGAACTCGACCTACGCGGAGATCTTCCGCGACGCACATGCCGAGCGGTTCTTCGAGATGTACATCGCCGAGCAGCAGATGGTGGCCGCGGCCGTCGGGATGCAGGTGCTCGGCTGGAAGCCGTTCGTATCCACCTTCGCCGCCTTCCTCTCGCGCGCCTACGACTTCGTCCGGATGGCCGCGATCAGCCGCGCGACCCTGAAGCTGTGCGGCTCGCACGCGGGCGTCTCGATCGGCGAGGACGGCCCTTCGCAGATGGCGCTCGAGGATCTGGCCGAGTTCCGCGCGATCCACGGCTCGACCGTCCTCTATCCGTCCGACGCCAACCAGACGGTGCAGCTCGTCCGGGCCATGGCCGACATCGAGGGGATCTCGTTCCTGCGCACGACCCGCGCGAACACCGAGGTGCTCTACGGGCCTGACGAGGAGTTTCCGGTCGGCGGCTCGCGGACGGTGCGCGAGGGCGACGACGTTGCGATCGTCGCGGCGGGAATCACGCTGCACGAGGCGCTGAAGGCGGCTGACGAGCTGGACGCGGAGGGGATCTCCGCCCGCGTGATCGACCTCTATTCGGTCAAGCCGATCGACGAGGAGACGTTGCGCTCGCTGACGATGCCGATCGTCACGGTCGAGGACCACTGGCCCGAGGGCGGGCTCGGCGACGCCGTCCTCAGCGCGCTCGCCGACCAGGACGAGCGGCCGCGCGTCGTGAAGCTCGCCGTGAGCGACCTCCCTCACTCGGGCAAGCCCGCCGAGCTGCTCGCGGCGGCCGGGATCGACGCCGATCACATCACCGACGCGGCCAGGCGCCTCGTCCAGGAGGCCGCCGCGGTCTCCTAGCGCGTACGCGTCATTACCCTGTGACGCATGGCGGTTCTGATTGCATCGGCGCTCCGGAAGGAGCTCTCCGGCGACCCGCTCTTCGACGGCGTCTCGTTCAAGCTCGAGCGGCGCGACCGCCTGGCGCTCGCCGGGCCGAACGGCGCCGGCAAGACGACGCTGCTGCGCGCGCTGATGGGAGAGACAGAGCTCGCAGGCGGCGAGCTCGCCTGGGAGAAGGGCGCGCGGGTCGCTCTGCACGACCAGCGGCCGCCGCGTCTCGGTGGCTACACGCTGCGCGAGTACACGCTCTCGGGCGCGTCCGACCTGATCGAGACCGAGCGTGAGCTGCGGCGCCTCGAGGAGGCGATGGCCTCCGGCGACCACGCGCCGGAGACACTGCGGCGCTACGGCGAGGCACAGGCGCGGCTCGAGCATGCGGGCGGCTACGGCTGGCGCGACCACGCGACCTCGGTCCTCCGCGGCCTCGGCTTCGCCGACGCCGACCTGGACCGTGGCCTGGAGACCTTCTCCGGCGGCGAGCTGACGCGCGCATCGCTCGCCCGCGCGCTCGCGGGCGGCCCCGACCTGCTGCTGCTCGACGAGCCGACGAACCACCTCGACATGGCCTCGATCGAGTGGCTCGAGCAGGAGCTCTCGACGATCGACGCCGCCGTCATCCTGGTTGCACACGACCGCTGGTTCCTGGAGTCGGTCGCAACCTCCGTGCTCGAGCTCGAGGACGGCCGCTCGACGTTCTTCCCCGGCAAGTGGCACGTCTGGCGCCAGGAGAAGGCGGCGCGGCTGCTGAACCAGGCCAAGTGGGCCGAGCGCCAGGCCGAGGACATCGCGCGCCTCGAGCGCTTCGTCGCCCGCTTCCGCTACGGCACGAAGTCGCGCCAGGCGCAGGCCAAGCTGAAGCAGATCGCCCGGATCGAGGCCGAGCGGGTCGAGGCGCCGAAGGAGGGCAGGCGCACGCTCGGGTTCGAGTTCCTCAAGCCGGTCCGCAGCGGCCGGATGGTCCTGGAAGCCGAAGGCTTCGACCTCGCCGCGGGCGACAAGCCCCTGCTCGCGAACGCCGAGCTCGTGCTCGAGCGCGGCGAGCATGTCGCGCTGATCGGGCCGAACGGCTCCGGCAAGTCGACACTGCTCGAGGCGATCGTGGCAGGGAAGCTCGGCCGGATCGGCCATGGCGTCGAGCTCGCCTACTTCTCGCAGCACGAGGTCGAGCTCGACGAGCGGGGCAGCGTGCTCGAATGCACCATGGGCGCGACCGGGCTGCAGCGCCCGCAGGCGCAGGCGCTCCTCGGCCGCTTCCTCTTCTCCGGCTGGGACGAGCACGAGAAGCCGGTCGTCGCGCTCTCGGGCGGCGAGCGGCGCCGGCTCGCGCTCGCCCTCGTGGTCGCGTCCGGCGCCAACTTCCTCGTCCTCGACGAGCCGACCAACCACCTCGACCTCGAGAGCCGCGAGGCGCTCGAGGCCGCGCTCGAGGCGTTTCCCGGCACGGTGCTGCTGGTCTCGCACGATCGCGCCGTGCTCGACGCCGTCGCCGAGCGGATCGTGGCGGTCGAGGCCGGCGGTCTCCGCTCCTACCCGGGCGGCTGGGCCGACTACGTCCGCATCCGCGCCGGCGAGGACGCGCCCGCTCCGGCGCCGCCGAAGGAGCGCAAGGAGAAGCCCAAGCCGGCCAAGGCCGCGCCACGGCGGCCGACGGAGCTGGAGCAGATCGAGAGCTCGATCCAGGCCCAGGAGCTCGAGATCGCAGAGCTCGAGCGCCGCCTGGCCGACGACTGGGGCGACGTCGACGTACTGGCGGCGCACAAGGCCGCCCGGGACAGCCTGCAGAGCCTGCTCGAGCGCTGGGAGCAGCTGTTCGAGTCCGCGCAACAAGTGTGACGAGCTTCCGTCCGGCGGCGTAGACACCGTGTGCAGGCGATGACGCTTCCCGCCAGACAACCTGCCTGGTCGGCTTCCTTCGCCGCGACCGCAGAGGAGCATCTCGACGACGTGTACGCCTATCTCGTCTACCTGACCCGCGACCGCTCGCTCGCCGAGGACCTGGCCGCGGACACGTTCGAGAAGGCGCTTCGCCTCTGGAAGCGATTCGACCCGGCCCGGGCCAGCGCCCGCACCTGGCTCTGTCAGATCGCACGCACGACGGCGCTCGACTGGTTCCGCGCCGAGGAGCGGCGGCAGCGCCGCGAGCAGCGCGCAGCCGCCCCCGAGCAGCTGGACGCCGTTTTCGTCGAAGGTCTCTCGCCCGAGCTCGAGACCGCGCTGGCCGCTCTGTCAGCCGGCGAGCGCGAGGTGATCGCGCTGCGCATCCTGCTCGATCTCGACGGCGAGGAGACCGCGCGCGTGCTCGGCATCAGCCCGACGGCCGTCTCGACGCGCCTGTCGCGGGCCCTGAACAAGCTGGAGGAGAAGGTGACGGTGTATGTCTGAAACGCTGCTGAACGAGATTCGCGCCACGCGGCCCGCTGCTCCGACGGCTCTGCGCGAGCGCGTGCGCGCGATCGTCGCCGAGGAGCCGGCGCGGGAGCCCTTTCTCGACCGGTTCCGGTTCACGTGGGGCTGGCGCCGGCTCGTGCTCGTGGCGCCTGCGGCGGTGGCCGTGGCGCTCGTCGCGGCGGGCGTGATCGGGCTCAGCCGCGGCGACGTCGACGGAGCGGCCACGCGAGAGGCCGGCGGCGGTGAGGCGGCCTCGACGTTCGCGCAGAAGGCGCAGACGGCGACTCCCGAGGCGACGCAGGATCAGCGGGCGCTTGCTCCGAGCTTGGCAGCACCCCCGAGCGCAGCGACCGTCGCTCCCGCCCCCGGCCAGCTCCAGCGCTACCAGGCCGAGCTGAGCCTCCGGGTCGAGGACGTCGAGGCGCTTTCCAGCGCCACCAAGCGCGCCCAGCAGATCGCGGCCGCCCACGGCGGCAGCGTCGCGTCGCTGCAGTACGACGCTCCGGCGACGGGAATCGGCATGGCTCAGATCGTGCTGCGGATCCCCACCCTCCGGGTCGAGGACGCCCTCGCACAGCTGTCCGCGCTCGGCACGATCGTCGGCCAGCGCTACGGGATCGAGGACCTGCAGCAGCAGGCGGACAGCCTGCAGACGCAGATCGAGCAGACGCAGCGCCGGATCGCCCAGATCCTCACGCAGCTCGAGAGCGCCGACCCTGTCCGACGAGAACCGAGTCGTCCTCCAGTCGCGGCTGAATGCGTCCCGCCAGAAGCTCAACGGCTTGCGCGAGAGCATGCGGGCCACGAATGCCGAGGCCCGCACCGCGACGGTGTCCCTCACGCTCTCGACCGAGGAGATCGAGCCGGGTACCGTCGGCGGCGGCAGCCGACTGGACGACGTCAAGGACGTGCTCGCCTGGGAGGCGATCGCGCTGCTCTACTTCCTCGTCGTCGCCGGCCCGTTCATCGTCGTCGGCTTCCTGATCTGGCTCGCGCTTCGCCTCGCGCGGCGCCGCCAGGAGACACGACTGCTCGAGCAGAACTAGGAGGGCGGCTGCAGCGGGAGCTCGGCCCGTACGGTGGTACCGCAACCGTGCTCGCTCGAGACGCGTAGGTGGCCTCCGAGTGCTTCCACCCGGTCGGTCAGCCCACGGAGGCCCGATCCTCTGCCGGCATCTGCACCGCCGACGCCGTCGTCGGACACCTCGACCACGAGCAGCCCGTCGTCGCGAGCGAGCTCGACCCGGGCTCGGCTCGCCGCCGCGTACTTGGCGACGTTTGCGAGCGATTCCGAGACCACATAGAAGGCGGCAGCCTCGATCGGCTCGGCCAGCCGCTCCGGCAGACGACCACTGACCTCTACCGGCAGCGTGGCGCGTGCCGCAAGCGCCTCGACGGCCGGGGTGAGGCCACGGTCGGTGAGGATCGCCGGATGGATCCCGCGGGCGAGCTCACGCAGCTCCTCCAGACCGAGCGCGAGCTCGCCGCTCGCCTGCGCGAGCAGCTCCGCCGCGGCCGCCGGATCGTCGACCAGCCGTGACTCGGCGAGGCGGAGCCCGAGAGCGAGCGAGACGAAGCGTTGCTGTGCGCCGTCGTGAAGGTTCCGCTCGAGCCGCCGCCGCTCGGCGTCGCCGGCCTGGACGATGCGGGCGCGCGACGCGGTCAGCTCCTCGCGGGCCTCGGCGTTCGCGAGCGCGACCGCGATGAGGCTCGTGAATTTCTCGAGTCGGGTCTCGATGTCGGACGGAAACCGGCCGAGACCGTCGCCGTTCGAGAGCGAGGTGGCGCCCCAGAGCCGCCCCGAGACCACGATCGGAGCCGCCACTCCCGAGCTCACGTGGGCGGCGAGCATGCGCTCCCGGAGCTCGGACGGCTCCGTCTCCAGGTCGATCCGCGCCGTTCGGCCCGTCTGCGCGACGCGCGCGATCGCACCGCCCTCGAACGGCAGCGGCACGCCGAGCGGAACGTCGACGTCGCCCGATCGTTGCCAGGCGCCCACGATCACCGCCCCGTCCAGATCGTCGACATAGCGCACGGTTGCGCCGGCGTCGGCGCCGAACAGCCGGCCGATCTCCTCCGAGACGACGCTGAAGAGCCGCTCCGGACGCTCCTCCGTCGCAACCGCGACCGCGACGCGGCTGAGGGCGGCCTGCTCCTCGGCGAGGGTCGCGAGCTCCTCACGCGCCAGCGCGTTCGCGACCGCAACGGCGACGAGGCCGGCAAACTTCCCGAGTCGCTCTTCCGCGTTCGCCTCGAACCGCAGCTCGCCGGTGAGCGAGACGACGACGGCGCCCCAGATGTGCCCGGACACGGCGATCGGCGCCGCGACGAGGGACGTCACGCCAAGCTCGGTCAGCCGCTGGTGAAGCTCAGCGGGAACGCCGGGGTCCTCCGTTGCCATCCGAACCGGCGCGCCGGTCTGCGCGACCTTGGCGAGCGCGCTGCCGTCGGCGATTGCGACGATCGTGCCGGGGCCTGGGATCGGCACACCCGGCTCGCTCCACTTGCCGACGATGAGCCCTTCGTCGTTGCTGGGGCTGAAGCGCACCAGGTTCGCGGCATCCGCGCCGAGGACGCGAGCCACCTCCTCGGTCACG
Source organism: uncultured Gaiellaceae bacterium (assembly GCA_963820565.1). Taxonomy (GTDB): domain Bacteria; phylum Actinomycetota; class Thermoleophilia; order Gaiellales; family Gaiellaceae; genus Gaiellasilicea. The sequence goes on along the minus strand of CAWGAD010000001.1, from coordinate 228,088 downwards.
ACGTCGAAGACCCGCTCCGGTGCCGTCTCGGTCGCGACCGTCACCGCGACGCGGTTCAGGGCCGCCTGCTCCGCGAGGAGCATGCGCAGGCCGACCTCCTGACGCTCTCTCCGTGCTGTCGCGGCGCGTCACACCCCGATCGTCGCACGGGTCAGGGCGCGCCGCTACTGCTCGCTCAGGACGGATCGAGCGTCGCGACGACCGCCTCGGCAACGACCTTCAGCGGCTTGCCGGAGACCTGGCTCGCCTTGCGCAGGCGCGCGAAGGCCTCCTGCTCGGACAGCCCCTCCTTCGCCATCAGCAGTCCCTTCGCCCGCTCGATCGCCTTGCGCGCTGCGAGCGCGTCGGCGAGCGAGTCCGCCTCCTCCCGCAACGCGGCCAACTCCTCGTGGCGCGCCCTGGCGGTCTCGATCGCGGGCAGCAGGTCGGTCTCGCGGAAGGGCTTGACCAGGTAGCCGAAGACACCCGTCTCGACCGCCCTCGCGACCAGCTCCCGCTCACCGTAGGCGGTGACCATCACGATCGGAATCGGTCGCTCGTCGAGGATCCGCCGCGCCGCCTCGATCCCGTCGAGGCGCGGCATCTTCACGTCGAGCAGCGCGAGATCGGGCTGCTCGGAGCGGGCGAGCTCCACGGCCTCCTCGCCGTCGCGGGCCTCGGCGCAGACGTCGAAGCCGGCGCTCTCGAGCAACGCGCGCAGGTCGAGCCGGATGATCGTCTCGTCCTCGGCGATCAGAATCCTCACGCCGGGAACACCACCTCGGCCCGCAGGCCCGCGTCGCTCGTCAGCTTCAGCGTCCCCTGCAGCTCGTCGCGCACGAGGGCCCGGACGATCGACAGCCCGGTGCCGTCGTCCGCGGAGACCGCCAGCCCGCCGCCGTCGTCGGCGATCGCCAGCGAGACGTCCCCGTTTCGCTGCATCAGCTCGATCCGGACCGTCCCGCCGCCGTGCTCGAGCGCGTTCTGGAAGAGCTCGCTGAAGACGAGGGCGAGCGCGGTCGCACGGTGGCCGGCAAGTGAGACCGGCTCGAGCTCCGCCTCCACCGCCTTGCCCTCGACGAGCCCCTGGACGAGCATCGCGCGCAAGCGCTCGATCAGCTCGGCGAGATCGACGTCGTCCTCGCGGTGCTCGGTCAGCACCTCGTGCACTGCCGCGATCGCGAGAATCCGGTTGACCGAGTCGGTGAGCGCGCGGCGCGGATCGACCTCGACCGCCCGGGCCTGCAGCCGCAGCAGCGAGGCCACCGTCTGGAGGTTGTTCTTGACCCGGTGGTGGATCTCCTGAGCGAGGACGCCGCGCATGACCGCGCGCCCGTGCTCGAGCGCGACGGCGGCGTGGTGGGCGATCGCCTCGAGCAGCGCCCGGTCCTCGTCCGAGAACGGCGTGTCGCGGTCGCAGACGAGCTCGCCGATCTGCCGCCGCTTCCAGCGCAGCGGCAGGCGGAGCGCGTGCGCGCCGGGCCGGCCCTCGGGCCACGCGATCTTGCCGTCCTCGAGCACGAGCGCAGCGCCGGTCGCGTCCACGGCCGCCATCGTCGTCTTCACGATCGCCTCGAGCGACTCCTCGAGGTAGAGCGACTCCGAGACGGCCTCCGAGATCTTCGCGAGCGCCTCGAGCTCGTGGACGCGCCGCTGCGCGTCGGCGTAGAGCTTCGCGTGCTCGATCGTCTGCGCCACCTGGGCCGCGATCGCGACGAGCAGGTCGATCTCGGCCTCGGTGTGGTCGCGCGGCGCCCGCGTGCGGACGTTGAGCGCACCCTCCAGCTTCTCGCGAGCAAGGATCGGCACGGCGAGGATCGACTCGTACTCGTCCTCGGGCAGGTTCGGAAAGAGCTTGAAGCGCGGATCGAGATGCGCTCGCGACGGAATCGCGATCGGCGCGCGCTCGGCCGCAGCGACGCCGGTGATCCCCTCGCCGGGGCGCATCCGCGGCCGACGCGTCATCTCCTCGACGCGAGTGCCGTGCGTGGCCCGCAGCACGAGCTCGTCCGCGCGCTCGTCGTAGAGGTAGACGAAGCAGGCGTCCGCCTCGAGCGCCTCGGCGACCTTGCTCGCCACGAGCTCGAGCACTTCCTCGAGGTCGAGCGTCGAGTTGACGGCGGCGATCGTCTCCGTCAGCAGCCGCAGGTGACGTGCAGACGCGTCCACCGGAGTCAGTGTAGGTCGCGCCGTCCGGCGCTCCCTTTACAAACTTCTAACCGAAGCAGCGGGAAAACCTTCATGAGGCGGGAATAGGTTCTCAGTCAGATGAGTGCAGTCGAACTCGATCTCCGTGGTGTCAAGGGCTTCTTGGTCGCCGACGTCCGCGGCCGAGTGATCGGACGGGTCGAGTCACCGATGTACGGCACGCAGCCCGACGTCCCGGATGCGCTCGCCGTCCGCTCCGGCTTTCTGCGCGGCCGCCGGCTCGTTCCCGCCGACGCGATCGGCGAGATCGACCAGGGCACGCGCGTGATCGGCCTGCGCGTCATGCGCGAGTCGATCCGCAAGTTCCTCTAGCCCCACCGGTTTCGCGCAAGCGAAGCGATGCGCAACCGCTGACGCGGTCGCACCCTGCCACGGGCGGAGCGGGATTCATTCCCGCGCAGCCCCGCAAGCCATCTGGCGGCGCAACGAAGAAGAAGGGGGCTCGCGGGGGAAACATGGTTTCCCCCGCGCTAAACGATCGCAGGCTCCCAAAGGAGCCCGCGATCGGCCGTCAGTTGAGGTCGCAGCGCTCGCCTTGCGCCGCAGCCCTGGAGGGAGTATGCGCTACCGGTGAGGCGGCTGTCTACAGCACCGCGAGGTAGCGATCGAGCTCCCACTGCGTCAGCTGGATCCGGTAGTCGTCCCACTCCTTTCGCTTCAGCTCGACGTAGCGCTCGTGGATGTGCTCGCCGAGCGCTTTCTTCATCAGCTCCGAGTCGGCGAGCTCCTCGATCGCCTCTCCGAGCGTGCCCGGCAGCGCGACGATTCCGCGCTCCTGCCGCTCCGCAGCGGAGAGGTGGTAGAGGTTGGAGTCCATCGGCTCCTCGAGCTCGTAGCCGTGCTCGATCCCCTCGAGCCCGGCGTGCAGGAGCGCCGCGAACGTCAGGTACGGGTTGCAGGCCGGGTCGGGGCAGCGGATCTCGGCGCGCGTCGCCTGCTCGGAGCCCGGCTTGTAGAGCGGGATCCGGATCAGAGCCGAGCGGTTCCGCTGCGACCAGGCGACGTAGACCGGCGCCTCGTAGCCCGGCACCAGCCGCTTGTAGGAGTTGACCCACTGCGCGAAGACCGCCGAGAGCTCGCGCGCGTGGCGCAGGAGACCGGCGATGAACGCCTTTGCGGTCGGCGAGAGGTGGTTCGGGTCGTCCGCGTCGAAGAACTGGTTGCGCCCGTCCGTGAAGAGCGACATGTGCGTGTGCATGCCCGAGCCGTTCTCGCCGAAGAGCGGCTTCGGCATGAAGGTCGCGTAGACGCCGTTCTTCGCCGCGATCTCCTTCACGATCAGCCGGTACGTGATCGTCGCGTCGGCCATGTCGAGAGCGGGCGCGTAGCGCATGTCGATCTCGTGCTGCGACGGCGCCACCTCGTGATGGTGGTACTCGATCGGGATCCCCATCGACTCGAGCGCCTGGATCGTCTCGTTCCTGAGCTCCGTCGCGGCGTCGAGCGCGGTCATCGCGAAGTAGCCGCCCTCGTCGAGCGTCTCGGTGCCCTTGTTGTCCTCGAAGAGGAAGTACTCGAGCTCGGGACCGATGTTGAAGGTGTCGAAGCCCATGCTCTGCATCCGCTCGAGCGCCTTGCGGAGCATGAAGCGGGGATCGCCCTCGTACGGCTCCCCGTCCGGCTTGACGACGTCGCAGATCATCCGGCCGACGATCGTCTCGCCCGCGCGCGCCGGCATGATCCGGAACGTCTCCGGGTCGGGGATCGCGACCATGTCCGACTCCTCGATCGCGTTGAAGCCGGTGATCGACGAGCCGTCGAAGCCCATCCCGTCGTCGAGTGCGGCCTCCAGCTCGCTCGGGGTGATCGCGAAGCTCTTCAGGTGCCCCTCGAGGTCGGTGAACCAGAAGAGGACGTACTCGACCTTCTGCTTCTCGATCTCCTTCAGCACCCGCTTGCGTGACTCCGGATCGGATGTCGCCCGGTGCTTGCTCTCGATCATCGCCATGCCGTCTCCTCCCTGTAAATGAAAAAAGGGGCCTCAGGCGGCGATCCGCCTGAGGCCCCGTCGCCTCCAAAACCTGGGCGAGTCTAACAGCCCTCGAACTAGCCCGAGCGCTTCAGCTTCCCGTGCTTCTTCGCGTAGATCTCGCCGCGGCGGAAGACCCAGAGCCCGACCGGAGCCGCGACGGCGCCGATCAGGAGCAGCGGCCAGATCTCGTCCCACATCGTCGAGAGCCCGGCGCCGTCCAGGATCGCCTCCCTGATCCCGTCGAGGACGTACGTCGCCGGCGAGATCACCGAGAGCCACTCCATCCACGTCGGCAGCACCTCCACCGGGTAGTAGACGCCCGAGACGACGAGCAGCATGCCCTGCGCGACGAAGCCGAGCTGAGCGCCCTTCTCGGGCGAGATCAGCGGCAGCACTGCGGTCATGATCCCGATCCCGATGAAGGCGACCGACCCGACGACGAGGACGACGAACGCGGCGAGGAAGTCGGCGTTCGGCAGGCTCAGGTCGAAGAAGAACGCGACGACGATGAAGAGGATGATCGCCCGGATCAGTCCGTAGAGCACGGCGAAGAACCCCGCGCCGGCGAGGTGCATCGCCCGCGAGAGCGGGGCCATGAACGTGTACTCGATCGTCCCCTCCCAGCGCTCCCAGGCGACCGTCTCGGTCATGAACTCGAACAGGATCCCGAGGTAGGCCCAGACGACGGCGCCGATCAGCAGCGTCGTCGTCGCCCGTGTCACGTCGATCTGGCCGCCGGTGGCCTCGATCCCCTTCGCGATGAAGACGATCGTCAGCGTGTTCGCGATCGTCCAGACCATGAACGCGACGTCCCACCAGATGTAGCGGCGGGTCAGGTAGACGTTGCGCTCGACGACGCCGCCGAGCCCGATCAGCTCTGCTCTGAGAGTTGCAGCTGCACCAGCCATCAGGCGAACACCTCCCGGTCCTCGTCGTCCTCGTCGATCTCAGCCTCGAACTCTCGTCCGGTCGCGGCGAAGAACGCCTCCTCGAGCGTCGCGACGCCGAAGCGCGTCAGGATCTCCGGCACCGTCTCGAGGAAGAGCAGCTCGCCGCGATCGAGGATCCCGACCCGGTCCGCGAGCGCCTCGGCCTCGGCGAGGTCGTGCGTGCACAGCAGGATCGTCGAGTCGTGCGTCTTCCGCACCTCGCGGATGAAGGTCTGCACCTCGAGCTTGGAGCGCGGGTCGAGGCCCGTGGTCGGCTCGTCGAGCAGCAGCAGCACCGGCGAGGTGAGCAGGGCCCGCGCGAGCGCGACCTTCTGCTGCATCCCGCGCGAGAGGTTCTCCATCGGCTCGCTGCGGCGATCGATGGGGAAGCCGACCCGCGTCAGGATCTCCGGGATCTTCACGCGCGTCTCCCGCGGGCCCATGCCGTAGTACCGCGCTGCGTAGTGCAGGTTCTCGCCGGCGGACATCTTCTTGAAGAAGCTGGCCTCGACCGAGACGCGGTTGACGAGCTTCCGGACCGGCCGGGGCTCGGCGAAGACGTCGTGGCCGAAGACGTGCGCGCTGCCGCCGTCGCTGAAGAGCAACGTCGACAGCAGGCGCACGAGCGTCGACTTCCCGGAGCCGTTCTGGCCCAGGATCGCGACGCACTCTCCCCTCTCCATGGTGAACGTGACGCCGTGCAGCGCGGCCCGCTTCTTGCGCGCGAACCGGCCCGCCTTCTTGTCGCGGCGCGAGAACTCCTTCCGCAGGTCGCGGACTTCGACCGCCGGCACGGGCTTGCCGTTCGACGGCGCTGCATGACTCAACTCGATGACCTCACTCACGTCAAAACTCCTTCGCTTCACACGAAACTCCAGGACCAAGCACGCGACGCCCGCACAGCGGCGGGCCGCGGCAACGGGTGTCCTAGGTGTGGAAGAGGAGTCTCATCGGGGGCGAGGATACCAGCGAGGCAGGCTGGCGTCCATCCGCGGACCCTGCTACGGTCAAAGCCAGGTTCCGCCGCCGAAGGTGGGACCGAGGCTATGGCGCCTCGCAGCTGATTCCAGCTGCGGGCGCTTTTTTTGTGGTCCAACGGCGGAGGAGGCCGAGATGTCGGAAACCGAGAGCAGGCACTACCTGATGAACGGCGGCGAGACGCTGCCCGACGCTCGCGAGGCGCTCGAATGGGCGGCCGAGACGCGCGTCTCGATGGTCGACCTGAAGTTCTGCGACCTGCTCGGCACGTGGCAGCACATGACGCTGCCGCTGCGGGCGTTCGACGCGGGCGCGTTCGAGGACGGGCTCGGCTTCGACGGCTCGTCGATCCGCGGCTGGCAGGGGATCTCCGAGTCGGACATGCTGCTGCTGCCCGACCCGACCTCGGCGATCCTCGACCCGGGGACCGAGGCGGCGACGCTCTCGCTGATCTGCGAGATCGCCGACCCGATCACGCGCGAGGGCTACTCGCGTGACCCGCGCCGGGTCGCGAGGCGGGCGGAGGAGTATCTGCGCTCGACCGGGATCGCGGACACGTGCTTCGTCGGCCCCGAGTGCGAGTTCTTCGTCTTCGACGAGGTCAGCTACGAGCTCGGGCCGAACGCGGCCCACTACTCCGTCGACTCGGGCGAGGGCTACTGGAACTCGGGCAAGCCCGGCCTCGGCTACACCTCTCGGCCCAAAGAGGGCTACTTCCCGACGGCGCCGCACGACTCGCTGCACGACCTGCGCACGGCGATGGTGCTGACGCTCGAGCGGCTCGGAATCCCTTGCGAGTTCCACCACCACGAGGTCGCTTCGGGCGGCCAGTGCGAGATCGACCTCCGCTTCGAGAGCCTGACGCGGATGGCCGACCAGGTCATGACCTACAAGTACGTCGTCAAGAACGTCGCCCACGCGCACGGCAAGTCGGTGACGTTCATGCCGAAGCCGATCTTCGGCGACAACGGCTCCGGGATGCACTGCCACCAGTCCCTCTGGAAGGAGGGGACGCCGCTGATGGCGGACAAGTCGGGCTACGCCGGGCTCTCGCAGCTCGCACGCGCCTACGTCGGCGGCCTGCTCGAGCATGCACCGGCGCTACTCGCGTTCTGCGCACCGACGACGAACTCGTACCGGCGGCTCGTGCCCGGCTACGAGGCGCCGGTGAACCTCGTCTACTCGCAGCGCAACCGCTCGGCCTGCATCCGGATCCCGATGTACTCCGACTCGCCGAAGGCGAAGCGGATCGAGTTCCGCTGCCCCGACGCGGCCGCGAACCCGTACCTCGCCTTCTCGGCGATGCTGATGGCCGGCATCGACGGGATCGAGCGCGGGCTCGACCCGGGCGCGCCGGCCGACTACGACCTCTTCGAGGAGGCGGGTCATGACGTGCCGCAGGTTCCCGGCTCGCTCGGAGAAGCGCTCGACGCCCTCGAGGCCGACCACGACTTCCTGCTCCGCGGCGGCGTCTTCACCGAGGACCTGATCCGGACGTGGATCGACTGGAAGCGCGAGAACGAGGTCGACGTCGTCCGGCTCCGCCCCCACCCGGCCGAGTTCGGCCTCTACTACGACTGCTAGGAGGCACACGATGATGAAAGTCGAAGCGGTCGTGGTCCGGGACCGGATCGAGACCGTGATGGACGCCGTCGAGGAGCAGACCGGCCACGTCGGCGTCACCGTGATCGAGGCGGTCGGGCACGGCCGTCAGCGCGGGATCACGCACGAGTACCGCGGCCGCGTCTTCGAGTCGCGGTTCCTGCCGAAAGCCCAGCTCACGTTCGTCGTCCCGGACGCCCTCGCGGAGCCCGTGATCGACGCGATCGTGGACGCGGCCCGAACCGGCCACGAGTCCGGCGACGGGATCTGCTGGGCCAGCCCCGTCTTCAACGTCACGCACAACCGCACGGGCAGGAGCCTGGAGGAGGTCGAGGTCGCATGACCAACAAGGAGCTCGCCATCGCAGCATCGACGATCTGGGTCGTCGTCGCGGCGATCCTCGTCATGTTCATGCAGGCCGGCTTCGCCTTCCTGGAAGCAGGCCTGACGCGGATGAAGAACGTCGGTCACGTGGCCGCGAAGAACGTGCTCGTGCTCGGGATCGCGTCGGTCGTCTACTACCTCGTCGGCTTCGGGATCGCGTTCGGCGACGGTGGCAACGGCCTCTTCGGCGGCGGCGGCTTCGCGCCCGACGCCGACACGCTGCTGGCGATCGGCGCAGCGCCGTTCAGCTGGTTCGGCACGATCCCGGCCGCCGGGGCCTACATGTTCCAGGTCGTGTTCGCGGCGGTGGCGCTCGCGATCGTCTGGGGCGCGATGGCGGAGCGGACGCGGCTCTGGGTCTACTTCGCGTTCGGGATCGTCTTCACGCTGATCTACTCGGTCGTCTCCCACTGGATCTGGCATCCAGACGGGTGGCTCTTCGCGAAGGGAATGCAGGACTTCGCCGGATCGACCGTGGTGCACTACCAGGGGGCGCTGGCCGCGCTCGCCGGTGCGCTGCTGCTCGGCCCGCGGATCGGGAAGTTCGGCGGCGACGGTCGGCCGAACGCGATCCCGGGCCACAACATGGCCTTCACGACCCTCGGCGTGATCATCCTCTGGTTCGGCTGGTTCGGCTTCAACGCCGGCTCGACCCTCGGCGTCGTGAGCGGCGACAAGCTGGGCTACTTCGCATACGTCGCGCTGACGACGAACGTCGCGGCGGCCGCCGGCGGGCTCGGGGGCGTGATCGTCTCCTGGCTCGTGATCAAGAAGCCCGACCTCTCGATGACGCTGAACGGCGTCGTCGCGGCGCTGGTCGCGGTCACGGCGGCGTGCGGCTTCGTCGCGCCGTGGGCGGCGATCCTGATCGGCTTCGTCGCCGGTGCGATTGCCGTCGTCGGAGTGCTCGCCGTCGAGCGAGCCCGCATCGACGATCCGATCGGCGCCGTCGCCGTCCACGGCATGGCCGGCGTCTGGGGCACGCTCGCGACCGGCATCTTCGCCGTGCCGGCCCTGGCGGAGAACCTCGCCACGGGCACGGGTGGGCTCTGGTACACGGGCTCGTTCGACCAGCTCGGCACGCAGGCGCTCGGTCTCGTGGCGGTCGGCGCATTCACGTTCAGCGCCTCCTTCGGCGCCCTCTGGGTGATGAAGGTGCTGGTCGGGATCCGCGTCGAGCCGGAGGTCGAGACGGCCGGTCTGGACGTCTCGGAGCACGGCATGTGGGGCTATCCCGAGTTCTACATCCCGGTCCCGGGCGGCTACGGAACCGAGTCGCACGGCCACATGGGCCTCGCGCACGCGCAGCGTTCGGCGCCGGCCCCGGTCGCCGCGACGACGGCGCTCGAGCCGTCCACCTAGCGGCGACGCCGCGCGTCAGCCAGCCGCCGACGAGAGCTCCGGCTCCTCGTCGGCGGCGGCACGCGCGGAGGGGAGGACGAGCCTGAACTCCGCGACCGCCTCGGGCCAGCGCACCAGCAGCTCGGCGGCGCGTGGCGATCCCGTGTAGCGAGCGTGACGCTCGAGCAGCACGGACACCCGCTCGACGGTGTGTGCGTCGAGCTCCCGCAGCTCGACCTGCTGGTCGTTCAACCGGGCGTCGAGCAACGCGAAGGGGTCGTGCACGACCAGCTCGCCGCCGCTCATTCCGGCAGCGAGGTTGCGGCCGATCTCGCCGAGGACGACCACGAGCCCGGCCGTCATGTACTCGCAGCCGTGTGCACCGACGCCCTCGACGACTGCCACGGCGCCAGAGTTGCGGACCGCGAACCGCTCCCCCGCGCGCCCGGCACAGAAGAGCTCGCCGCCCGTCGCGCCGTAGAGGGCGGCGTTGCCGAGCAGCACCGGGTCGCCGGCGTCGTCGGCGGGGGGACGGATGACGATCCGGCCGCCGCTCATGCTCTTGCCCACCCCGTCGTTCGCCTCGCCCGTCAGGTCGAGTCGCACGCCGGCGGGTGAGGAACGCGCCGAAGCTCTGACCTGCCGATCCGGTCAGCCGAGCCACGACTCGCCCCGGAGGCGGCTTGGCTCCGTAGAGCCTGGCGATCTCGCCGCCGAGCCGCGCACCGACCGTGCGATCGTCGTTCGCGATCGTCAGATCCAGCTCGACGAGGCTCGTCCCTTCGAGCGCGGGCACTCCGGCGGCGGCGAGCCGGGCACCGAGCTCTCCACCCGGCTGCTCGTGCTGCGCCTCGCCCTCGTGCCGTGCAGCCCCGGAGCCGCCGCGGAGGAGCAGAGGCGCCGGATCGACCGCCGCCTCGCGCGCATCGCGCGGACTCCGGCGGCGCAGGCACTCGACCCGGCCGACGGCCTCGGCGAAGCTGCGCAAGCCGAGAGCGGCGAGGTGGGCGCGCACGTCCTCGGCCAGGTGGAGCAGGTAGGCCTGGACGTGCTCCGGCGTCGCCGCGAACTTCGCCCGCAGCTCGGGCCGCTGCGTCGCGATCCCGACCGGACACGTGTCGAGGTGGCACGAGCGCACCATCAGGCAACCCTCGGCGAGCAGGAGCGCGGTCCCGAACGAGACCTCGTCGGCGCCGAGGAGCGCCGCTGCGACGACGTCCCGTCCGGTCTTCATCCCTCCGTCGACCCGCAGGCGCACGCGGCTGCGCAGCCCCTGGGCGACGAGCGTCTGCTGCGTCTCGGCCAGGCCGAGCTCCCAGGGCACGCCCGCGTTCTTGATCGACGAGAGCGGGCTCGCGCCCGTGCCGCCGTCGCAGCCGGCCACGTGCACGACGTCGGCAAGCGCCTTCACGACGCCGGCCGCGACGAGCCCGACCCCGGCTTCGGCGACGAGCTTCACCGAGACAGCGGCCGCCGGATTCACCTGCTTGAGGTCGAAGACGAGCTGCGCGAGATCCTCGATCGAGTAGATGTCGTGATGCGGCGGCGGCGAGATCAGCCCGATGCCGGGCTCGGTGTGGCGCAGGCGGGCGATCTCGGCCGTGACCTTGTGGCCGGGCAGCTGGCCGCCTTCGCCGGGCTTCGAGCCCTGCGCGATCTTGATCTGGAGCTCCTCGGCGAAGACCGCGTACTCGGGCGTGACGCCGAAGCGGCCGGACGCGATCTGCTTGATTCGCGAGTTCCGCTCGTCGCGGAAGCGAGCCGGATCCTCGCCGCCTTCGCCACAGTTCGAGCGCCCGCCGAGGCGGTTGAAGGCGATCGCCACCGTCTCGTGCGCCTCGGCCGAGAGCGAGCCGTGCGACATGCCGCCGCTCGAGAAGCGGGCCAGGATCGCCTCCACCGGCTCGACCTCGTCGAGCGGAACCGGCGGGCCGGCCGGAACGAGCTCGAGCAGGTCGCGGGGCTCGAGCGGCGCGCGACCGTCCACCAGCGCGGCGAACCGGCGGTATTCCTCCGTCCCGCCGGGCGCGGCGACGGCGCGGCGCAGCACGTGCGCGGCGGACATCGCCTGGAGCGCCTCTGCGACCTCCGGTGTCGTCGCATGCGGCTCGCCGCCGGGGCGGTACTTGACGTAGCCGGGGCTCTCGAGCTTGCCGGGGGCGGCACCCGCCGCGCGCTCCCGCACTTCGCGCTCGAGCTCGTCGAAGCCGATCCCGCCGAGCGGAGACGGCGTGCCGGTGAGGCATAGCTCGACGACCTCCGGTGCCAGCCCGAGCGCCTCGAAGAGCTGCGCGCCGCGGTACGAGGCCACGTCGGCGATGCCCATCTTCGACATCACCTTCAGGACACCGTCCTCGAGCGCGGTGCGGAAGCGCCGCTGGGCCTCCTCCGGCGACGGATGATCGCCGCCGAGACGATCGCCGGCTGCGAGCGCGGCGACGGTCTCGAGCGCGAGGCGCGGGCAGACGGCGTCGGCCCCGTAGCCGAGCAGGCACGCGAGGTGGTGGCTGTCGCGCGGCTCGTCGCTCACGACCACGAGCGACACGAGCGAGCGGCGACCGGTGGCGACGAGGCGCTGCTGGACGGCGCCGAGCGCGAGCAGGCTCGGGATCGCTGTCGGCGCGGCTTCGTCGGTGAGCACCACGATGTCCGCTCCCCGATCGACGAGGGACGAGGCCTCCGCCGCCAGCCGTTCGCAAGCGCTGCGCAGGCTCTCGCCGTCCTCGAGCGCGGTCGAGAGCCGGAGACCGTGCAGCTCCGCCACGCCGGACGGGAAGAGGAAGAAGCTCTCCAGCTCGATCAGGTGTGCGGCCTCCGGGCCCTGGCTCTGGAGCGGCGCGCGGCGCCCGACCAGCGTCTGCAGGGACATGAGCGAGCGCTCGCGCAGGTGGTCGATCGGTGGGTTCGTCACCTGCGCGAACCGCTGCCGCAGATAGGAGAAGAGGGGACGCGCTCGGCCGGCCAGCGGCGGCAGCGCGGTGTCGTCGCCCATGGAGGACGTCGGCTCGTGCCCGTCAGCGGCGCTGGGCCGCAGCAACAGCGTCAGATCCTCGCGCGTGTAGCCCGCAGCGAGCTGGCGCTGGAGCAGGTCCTCCTGCGGCGCCTCGACGGGGTCGCCCGCGCCGAGCGTGCGCCGGCCCTCGTCGAGCCAGCGCTTGTAGGGACGGCGGCTCGCCAGCCTGCGGGCGATCGCCGAGTCCTCCTCGAAGCCGAGGCCGGGGTCGACCGCGAGCAGCTCGCCCGGGCCGAGCCGCCCGCGGCGCACGCGTCGCCGAGTGCGGCAGCGGCACGGCGCCGGCCTCGGAGGCGCAGGTGACGAGGCTCCCGGTGCTCGCGACGCGAAGCGGCCGAAGCCCGTTCCGGTCGAGCGCGGCGCCGACGACCCGACCGTCGGTGAAGACGACCGCAGCCGGGCCGTCCCACGGCTCGACGAGGCCGGCGTGGTAACGGTGGAAGGCAGCGACGTCCGGCTCGAGCTCGGCGTCCTCCTGCCACGCCCTCGGCAAGAGCATCGACGCAGCGTGACGAACGTCGCGGCCGCCCCGGACGAGCAGCTCGAGGGCGTTGTCGAGCAAGGAGGAGTCCGAGCCGGACTCGTCGAGCACGCCGTCCAGGTCGAGCTGCGCCTCACGGCCGCGCATCGCCCGAACGTTGCCGTCGATCGCGTTGATCTCGCCGTTGTGGCAGAGCAGGCGGAAGGGCTGCGCACGCTCCCAGGACGGGCTCGTGTTCGTCGAGAAGCGCTGGTGGAAGATGGCGAATGGAACCTCGAGCGACGCGTCGCAGAGATCGGGATAGAACGCCCCGAGCTGGTCGGCCGCGCAGAGCGCCTTGTAGGTGACGGTGCGGAAGGAGAGCGAAGCGACGTAGGCGCCCGGGATGCGGTCGGCTCGTCGCCGGGCGCGAAAGGCGCGCAGCTCGGCTTCCTCCGCCTGCAAGCCGAACGGCCGCAGCAGCACGAGCTGCTCGACCAGCGGCAGCGTCTCGCGTGCGGTGTCGCCCAGAGCGTCCGGAGTCACGGGGACAGCGCGCCAGCCGGCGACCTCGATCCCCTCCCGCTCGCAGGCGTCCTCGATCAGCGGCCGGGCGCCCTCGTCGCGGAGGAAGACCTGCGCCAGCCCGCACCACGGCCCCGGCACGAGCGCGGCCGGGATCGGCAGCAACACGCCGGCGCCGTCACCGGTGCGGCGATCGGCGGCAACGGCGCCGCGATGACGGACGTTGGCGAGCCCTTCGAGCGCGGCCTCGAGGATCTGCCGCGACGGGCGCCCGTGTGCGTCGGCGACGAAGCCGATGCCACACGCGTCACGCTCGGTGTGCAGATGATCGAGGTACTGCACGTACGCCCCCTGCAGGGATCGGAAGTACGGAAAGGGAAACCGCCTGGAAGATCGACCTAGCCGGCGTGGCGGAGAACGGAGCGCCGGCTAGCGCGTAAGAATGCGCGCTACGAAGAAGCGGGAAAGAAGCCGGTTCTTCGCGGGGGCACGCATCGAGCATCCAGCGTAGAGCACTGCCCGGACGGCCGCAACGGAAGAATGCGCCTCAGGGGCAGAACGCGCGCTCGAGCAGGAGCTCCAGCTTCCCCTCCTGCTCGGGGGTGAGGGGGTACACGTTCGCGGCGACGACCAGGAGCCGGTCGCCGCGCTTCCAGACGACCGTCACCGTCCCGAGCAGATTGCCCGTGTGGCCAATGATCGGGCCACAGGGGGTCTGGTAGCGCGCGAGGCCCAGCCCATAGCGCTCGCCTGGGGCCGGTTGCATCCGCCGGCCGAGCTCGCCGCTCAGCAACCGCGTGAAGAAGCGGTCGAGATCCGCTGCGGTCGATACGGCCGCGCCCGCGGCCCAGGCCGACCGGGCGGTGCGCCGGCTCGTATCCCTCAGCGTGCCGGTGGCCACGCCCTGGTGGGACGAACGCTCGTGCCCGTGCAGATGAGAGCCCTGCACCCGCCCCGGCTCGAACGTCGTCCGGCGGAGCCCGCCCGGCTCGAAGACCCGCCGGCGCAGCAACTCGTCGAGCGGCGCGAGCGCCGCACTCTGGAGCACGAAGCCGAGGGCCAGGTAGTTGGTGCTCGAGTAGGCGTACCCGGGCGTGCGCGGCTTCCCGTCGGCGATGGCGACCAGCGCGCGCGGGTCCAGCTCGCCACGCAGCAGCGCCGGATCGAAGGTGTAGTCGAAGAGACCTGCACGGTGGCTGAGCAGCTCGCGGATGGTGATCCGGTCGGCGTCGCGCAGCAGGCGCGGCTCGTACTCGGCGACGGTGTCGTCGAGCGAGAGCACGCCGAGGTCGGCCAGGTCGAGCGCCAGCGCGGCGACGAACGTCTTCGTGATGCTGGCGACCCGGAAGCGCATGCCGGTCGTCGCCTCGCCCGCCGCGAGCTCGCGCACCTCGCTCCCGTCGCGGACCCGAACGATCACGCCGGGAACCCCGCTCGCGACGAGATCGTCGGCGCGCTCCTGAAGCGTCGGCGACGAGTCGGCGGGCCAGAGCGCAGCGGCCGCCACGAGGGCGGCCGCTGCGAGACCTACAAGCCAGAGGGGGAGCCGGCGCATCCGGCCCCCGAATCTACGACACTGGCTACGACACCGGAACGTGACCGAGACGGTGGCGGTGACCTGCTGGGTCCCACCCTCGATCGGCGTCGACGCGGCATCCTCGGCCTTCGCGCTCGCCGCGAACGGGAGCGGCTGCGGCGCACCGCCGCCTTCGACGATCGCTGTGACCCGGCCGAGCGAGACGTTTGCGGCCTCCGCGAGCGCCTGAGCACTCGCCCGCGCGTTCGCGACCGCAGCCTTGAGCGCCTGGCGGTAGAGCTCGCTCTGATCGCCACGTGAGAGCGACGGCCCGTAGACCTGGTTCGCGCCCGCATTGACCGCCGCGTCGATGACCGCTCCGGCCCGCCCGAGCTGCTTGATCGTCGCCGAGACGGAATTCGTGGCCACGTAGCCCTGCACCTCGGTCTGCTCGTTGAGCCGCGGCGAGAGGGAGACGTACTGCGTCTTGAGGTCGGTCGCCCCCGCGGCCTTCAGCGCCGCGAGCACGCGCCGCATCTCGGCCGCGTTCGCGGCCAGCGCGGCGTTGGCGGAGGCGCCCTGGCTCTCGACGCCGAACGAGAGCTCCGCGCGATCCGGCACCGATGCGACAGACGCGGTGCCCTGCACGGTGATGCCGCCCGCCTCGGCGTCCGCACTGGCGGCCGGCCCGGGGAGGGTGGCGGCGGCAAGCGCGGCGGCGAGGACGAGCGGAACTGCAACGAGAAGAATTCGCGTGTTCATACCGTGGATACGCCGCCGGGAGCGGCTGCGTCACACGGCGGCGACGACGCGTTCGCGCTGCGACGATCGCCTCGCGAACGCCACCTGGGCCCGGTGCGGGACGCGGCTCTGGCTACCGGCGCCTCGAAGCTGCCGTCGCGCACGGCTGCTGCGACCTGCTCGTGCGCGTCGCGGAACGGCACCCCTTCCTGCACGAGTGCCTCGGCGGCATCGGTCGCGAGCAGGAGCGGGTCGGAAGCGGCAGCCGCCAGCCGGCCGCGATCGAGCTCGAGTCCCCGAACGAGCACAGCCAGCGCGCCGAGCGCGCCCGCCAGGTCGGCGCGCGCCGCGAAGACAGGCGTCTTGTCCTCCTGCAGGTCACGGTTGTAGGACAGCGGCAGGCCCTTTCACGGTCGCGAGGAGCCCGGTCAGCCGCCCGATCGCCGTCCCGGCCTTGCCGCGAACGAGCTCGGCGACGTCCGGGTTCAGCTTCTGCGGCATCATCGAAGAGCCGGTCGCCACGTCCTCGGGCAGGACGGCGAAGCCGAACTCGGATGTCGTCCAGAGCACGAGCTCCTCGCCGATCCGCGACAGGTGGACGAAGCAGACCGCCGCGGCGTAGAGGTAGTCGAGCGCGAAGTCGCGGTCGGCGACCGCATCCAGCGAGTTGCGCAGCTGCTTCGGCGGCGCCGGCAAGGGCAGGGTCGAGCCGGCCAGCGCCCCGGCGCCGAGCGGGCTCGCGGAAGCGGCCTTCGCCGCGGCCTCGAAGCGGCCGAGATCCCGCTCGAGCATCTCGACCCAGGCGAGCAGATGGTGGCCGACGGTGACGGGCTGCGCGCGCTGGAGATGCGTGTAGCCCGGCATCGGCGTCTCGGCGTCGGCCTCGGCGACGTCGAGCACGGCCGTCGCGAGCGCCGCGATCCCCTCCCGCGCCTCGGCGCAGGCGTCGCCGACGTAGAGCCGGAACGCGGCCGCGACCTGGTCGTTGCGCGAGCGGCCGGCGTGGATCTTGCGGCCGACGTCGCCCAGCAGCCGCTCGATCGCGCTGTGGACGTCCTCGTCGTCAGGGCTCAGCGGAAGCGTGCCGCCGGCGATCTCGGCGAGCCGCGTCTCGGCGTCCGCGAGCTCGGCGTCGTCGAGGATGCCGGCGGCGTGCAGGCGATGGGCGTGGAGCAGTGTCGCTTCGCAGTCGTAGGGCAGCAGCTCGGCGTCCTCCGCGCGCAGAAACGCGAGCACAGCAGGATCGAGCGGACGCCGGACGCGCCCGGCCCAGAGCGTCATGCTTCCGTCTTCGCCCGCGCACGGGCCGCTGCCAGCTCCACCTCCAAGGAGGCGATCTTGATGTATCCCTCGGCGGCGGCGTGCGGGAAGGTCTCGCCGGTGCCGTAGGAGGCGAGCTGCTCGGCGTAGAGCATGTTCGGCGAGCGGCGGCCCGTGACGACGGCGGCGTTCGGCCGCAGCTCGACGCGCACCTCGCCGTCGACGAGCTCCTGCGTCCGGTCGACGAACGCGTCGATCGCCTCCCGGGCGGGGCTGAACCACAGCCCCTCGTAGACGAGCTCGGTCCAGCGCTGCTCGAGCCCGCGCTTGATCCGCGCCTCGTCCTTCGTCAGCACCACGTCCTCGAGCGCGGAGTGGGCCTCGATCAGGACGATCGCGGCCGGCGCCTCGTAGACCTCGCGGCTCTTGATCCCGACGGCGCGGTTCTCGATCATGTCGATCCGCCCGATCCCGTACGGGCCGGCGAGCGCATTCAGCTGCGCGATCAACTCGGCGAGCGACAGCTCCTCGCCGTCGAGCGACACCGGCACGCCGGCCTCGAAGCCGATCGTGACCTCGATGGGCGGCGGCGCCGATCGCGGGATCGCCGGTGAGCGCGTAGGGCTCCTCCGGTGGCGCGGCCCACGGATCCTCGAGCACACCTGCCTCGATCGCGCGTCCGAACAGGTTCTCGTCGATCGAGAACGGCGCCTCGCGGGTCGCCGCGACCGGGATGCCCTTCGCCAGCGCGTACTCGATCTCCTCATCGCGCGTCCAGACCCGGTCGCGCAGCGGTGCGATCACGCGCAGGGCGGGGTCGTGCGCCTTGAACGACAGCTCGAAGCGCAGCTGATCGTTGCCCTTCCCCGTGCAGCCGTGCACCACCGCCTCGGCGCCGAGCTCGCTCGCCAGCTCGGCGACCGCCTGCGCGATCACGGGGCGCGAGAGCGCCGACACGAGCGGGTACTTGCCCTCGTAGAGCGCATTGGTCTTGATCGCCCGCGCGCACTGCTCCTCGGCGAACTCGGCCTTCCGGTCGACCAGGACGACGTCGTCGGCGCCCGCGGCGCGGCCGCGCGCGATCGACTCCTCGAGGTCGAACTCCTGTCCGACGTCCACGAGGACGGCCACGACCTCGTCGAAGCCGTACCAGTCCTCCTTCAGCCAGCTGACGATGCAGCTCGTGTCGAGACCGCCCGAGAAGGCGACGATTGCCGTCCGGTTCTGCATACTATTCGTGAGAATAGCATTTCATGCGTCACGCTAGGGTGACAGCGTGAACGCTCGCTTCGTCGACTGCCGGCCGCGCGACGCGTACCTCGCGGGACACGTGCCGGGTGCAGCGCACGCGGATCCGGAAGCGGATCTGACGGGAAGCGTCGGCGGCGGCCGCCACCCACTCCCGTCCGCCGAGGCGTTCGCCGCCTGGGCCTCTGCGGCCGGGATCGGGCCAGGGACGCTCGTCGTCGGCTACGACGACGGCACCGGCTGGGCGGCGCGGCTGTGGTGGCTGTTGCGCCACTTCGGCCACGACGACGCCGGCGTGATGCGGCTCGACGGCTGGCACGGGCCGTTGCGGCCGGGCACGGAGCAGATCGAGCCGGCGACGTTCACGGCCAGTCCTCGGGCCGGCGACACGGCGGACGCCGACGAGCTGCTCGGCCGCCTCGGCGACGAGCGCCTCACGCTCGTCGACGCGCGGGCGCCGGAACGCTGGCGCGGCGAGGTCGAGCCGATCGACCCGGTCGCCGGCCGCATCCCAGGAGCCCGCAACCGCTTCTTCCTCGACGAGACGCCGCTGCCGCAGGACCTCCTCGAAGCCGAGGAGCTCGTCGTCTACTGCGGCTCGGGCGTGACGGCGTGCGCAGTGCTGCACGAGCTCCACCTCGCCGGCCGAGAGGACGCGCGCCTCTACCCGGGCTCGTTCAGCGAGTGGTATGCGCTCGGGCCGGTCGAACGAGGTTAAGACGAGGGTCGCCGCGAGCTCGTGTGCGCGGTGGCGCGAGATCCCGTTCCGCTGCGCTCGAACGAGCTCGTGGTTCGCCTCCTCGAGCTCGACGAGGGGCAGCAGCTGCACGTCGCGCAGGCGGATGCGAACCGGCAGGCCCTCGGTGAATGCGTACGGGCTGAGCTCGTTGGCGAGCGTGCCGGAGAACGGCCCCGCTCGCTGGCCCTCCTCGTCGTGCCACAGCTCTCCGAGCACGGCGACGTCCTCTGCGCTCACCTCGACCCAGGAGCCGTAGCCGAAGTAGCCGTCCTCGCCGCTGATCGGCAGCTCGACCAGCGCCCGGACGAAGTAGCGGTCGCCCTTGTCGGTGTGCAGCACCGCGAAGTCGTCCTCGACGTACGCCTGGCGCTCGCGCTCGTCCTCGTCGAGCAGGAAGATCGGCTGCGGCAGGCCCATGCGAATGTCGCGCGTCTCGCCCGCGTGCGTCTCGCCACAGACGTCACAGGTAAAGCTCACTAGGCCGCGGTCGCCGTGCCTGGTAGGTACTGCTGCCAGACCTGAGGAATCGTCGGCGTTGCCAGGTGGATGAAGAGCACGGGCGCGGGCGGCCTCGGCGGCCGCTGCAGGTGCAGCCCTGACTCCTCGAGCATCCGGTCGCCCTTGCGGAGGTTGCACGGCGCGCAGGCCGTGACCACGTTCTCCCAGATCGACTCGCCCCCCTTCGAGCGCGGCACGACGTGATCGAGCGTCAGCCGGCCCGAGGACGTGCCGCAGTAGACGCAGCGCCAGCCGTCACGGGCGAACAGGGCCCGCCGGGAGATCTTTCGCTGGATCGCACGCGGCACGCGGACGTACTTGACGAGCCGGATCACGTGCGGCCAGACGAAGGTGTCCGTGGCCGAGCGGAGGCCCTTGGGCAGGCTCTCCAGCACTTCGGCCTTGCCCTTCCAGACGAGCACATGCGCGCGCCGCACCGAACAAACGTTCAGCGGCTCGTAGCTCGCATTCAGGACGAGTACCTGTTGCAACTCGAAACGAAGAGTACCAGCGTAAAACGGCGTTATCTGGCCATCGCGCGCTCGACCGCCTCGAGCTCCTCGGGCGAGAGGGCGATCGGGGCGCGGCCGCGGTCGAGCTCCTTGACGTAGAGGCGGGCGTAATCGCGTCCCTGGATCGCGGTCACGACGGTTCCCGTCCGGTTTGCGTCCAGGAACGCGAACGACGCGGACTGGTGGCCACCGGTGCCGGCGTAGGCGTCGTAGCGGACGACCGCGGTGTTCGTCAGCGAGCCGTCGACGCGCTGGTCGACGCGCGAGAGGCCGGCGGCGATCTCGTCCACGGCGCGGTGCAGGTCGTCGATCCGGCCCTGGAGCGAGACGGCGAAGTCGACCAGGTCCGAGCGGCCGCCGCCCAGGAGCACGCGCTGCGCCGCGCGCAGCCGCCGGAGCCGGATCCAGAGCCAGAAGCAGATGCCAAGCGCGAGCGCGGCGGCCGCCGCGGCGGCGATGGCGACCGCCAGCTCGGCCGTCATCAGGCGCCGAGCGAGAAGATGACCGGGTACTCGGCCGAGTTGTTGGTCGTCGTCTTCTCGCCGGGAACCGGATCGACGTCGATCCGCATCACGCGCCGCTCGCCGAAGTCGACGGACGGGAAGTCGCGGAAGACGACTCTCTTCGTCTCGTCCGGGTTGATGATGTCGATCGTCTGCTTCTTCACGATCGGCGTCGGGCTCTGCTGGATCGTCAGCGTCACCTCGATCTTGACCTCCTGGCTGTCGCCGGAGTTGGCGACCGCGACCGCGAACGCGAGGTCGGTGGACGCTTCGACCGTGTTCTCGGTCGTCGTCGAGAGCACCTGCCCGCCCGGGACGACCGTGACCGACTCGATGTTGGTGCCGTGGAGCCCGGTCGGGGTACCGCTGCCCGAGGCGGCGGAGCCGTTGATCCGCTCCCAGATCGGCACCATCGAGCGCGTGCTCGCGAGATCGGGAGTCTGGACGAAGTTCGAGTCGGGGACCTCGACGCCGCTCACATCCTGGTTGCGCAGGGTGACGACGGCAGGCTCCTTGAAGAGGTCGTCCCAGATCACGT
This sequence comes from uncultured Gaiellaceae bacterium, assembly GCA_963820565.1. Classification (GTDB taxonomy): domain Bacteria; phylum Actinomycetota; class Thermoleophilia; order Gaiellales; family Gaiellaceae; genus Gaiellasilicea. The sequence goes on along the minus strand of CAWGAD010000001.1, from coordinate 207,142 downwards.
CGCTCGCCACGAGCCGCTCCGCCTGCGAGGCCAGCAGCGCACCGGACGCCGCGGCGTCCTTGGAGCCCTGGGTGCGGCGGAACGCCTCCTGCAAGCCGGCGAGGCCGTCGACGCGGAACTCGAGCGCCTCGACCGAGGCCTCGTGCGCGGTGAGCAGCGGCCCGGGAGGATCGATCTCGTCGCGGGCCTGCTCGGCGCCGATCTCCTGCCGGTCGACGAGGGCCGAGAGCTGCTTCTGCAGCTCCGCCGTCTTGATGCCCTGCGTCGTCAGCACGTCGCTCAGCTCGCGGCCGATCCGCTCGGAGTCGTCCGCCACCGAGGTCATCGCGGTCATGTAGTCGCCATAGGCGTCCTGTTTCTGGTCCTCCTGGCAGCTCTGCGCCCAGAGCAGGAGGAGGACGACGATCAGGATCGCGAAGGCGATCAGCCCGAGCAGGCGCAGCAGCGGCGTCAGGCCGGCGCGAGGCCGAATCGGGCCGCGCGGCGTCTTGGGCCCGCGGGGGCCGCGCAGCGGACGCCGGAGCGTGCGGTCGCGCCCCGAGGCCTCCTGTGTAACGGGCTCCTCGAAGAAGTCGAATTCGAAGTCTGACTCGCGGTCGCTCATAAAGCGGGTGGATCGCGGCAACTGTAACCACTGAGTCGGCCGTGAAAGGAGTTTCAACCGCCACGGCCAACCCACCAGAGGTCGTGGCTTCCGCTCCACAAGCGCTCCCGCGCCCGGAACTGGTCCTGGACCGGTACCGGCCGTTACGTCCGCTGGGAAGCGGTGGCTCGGGGTCGGTGTGGCTCGCCCGCGACGAGCACAACGGGCTCGACGTCGCCCTCAAGATCATTCCGCGCGAAGGCAAGGCGGCCCATCGCGCCGAGCGCGAGGCCGAGGCGGCGTCGCGACTGCGCCACGAGCGGTGCCTCCGCTCCTACGGCTTTGGCTCCGACTCGGGACACGTCTACATCGCCTACGAGTACGTCGGCGGCCACACGCTGCGTGACGCGATGCGGTCGGGCGCGTTGAGCGACGTTCAGGCGGTCGAGGCAGCGGCACAGATCCTGGAAGGGCTTGCGCACGCGCACCAGCGGGGGATCATCCACCGCGACGTGAAGCCCTCGAACGTCCTCCTGGCGGAGGGGGACGGAATCTCGGTGCGGCTCCTCGACTTCGGCCTGGCCCAGTTCGACGAGGCGGAGACGCTGACCGCCGTCGGGGACGTGCCCGGAACGCTGGCGTACATCTCGCCCGAGCGCTTGCTCGGCCGGGAGGCCTGCCCCGCCAGCGACGTCTGGGGCGTGGGCGTCCTCCTCTGGGAGGCGCTCGCGGCGAAGCACCCGTTCTGGGGCGTCCCGCTGCCACAGATGGCGGCCACGATCGAGGCCGGCGCGCCGCCGCTCCAGACGGAGCGGCCTGATCTGCCGAAACGGCTGCTGGCGGCGGTCGGGCACGCGATCGCCCTCGATCCGGCCAAGCGACCCTCCGCTGCGGCGCTGGCGAGCGAGCTCCGCGGCGCCGTCACGGCACCGAAGCGTTCGAAGAACGTCGAAAGTGTTGTTTCAACACAAAGTCTCCTGCGGCTGGCGCCCGCGGCCGCCGCCGGCGGAGCAGCGCTGATCGGCGGCACTGCGCTGCCGTTCTATCCCACGGGCTGGGCGCCCGCGCTCGCGGTCGTCGCGGCGATCGCAGCGCTCCGCGCACCGCGTCTCGGCCTCGCGCTGGCGCTCGCAGCGCCGATCCTGCCGCTGGGGAACCTCGCGCTCGGGCTCGCGCTCGTCTACGCAGCCGTTCGCGGTCGCGTGGCTCGTGCTCTCGTGGCGTGACACTCGCGCCGGGCTGCTCTTCCTCGCCGGCCCGGCACTCGCACCGCTCGGACTGCTCGCGCTCGTCCCCGTCGCCGACGCTCGCGGCCCGGGGAGCCGTCCGTCGCGGCGCTCAGGCGCTCGCCGCCGTCGCCGTCGCGGCGATCGTTGCCGGGATGCGCGGCGTCGAGCTGCCGTTCTCGCAGGGCGTTCCCGCCGCGCTCGGCCTCGCCGGCAACGAGAGCGTGACGGACACGGTCCGCGCGCTCGCCGGCGCCGTTCCGCCGGGCCTTGCGCTCGAAGCGCTCGCCCTCGCCGCAATCGCCGTCGCAATCCCGTACGCCCGCACTCCGTGGCGGATCGCGGGCCTCGGCGCAGGCGCGCTGGCGGCCACGTTGCTCGCGGCGCCGACCGCCCCCGCGCTGCCGCTCGTGCTCGCCGTTTGGCTCACCTGCGCCGGGCTGGCGCTGAAGCACGAGCATTAGAGTTGCCGCTCGGGGTATCACTTACCCCGACCGCATGAGCGTCCTCCGCAGCATCGAGCAGAAGATCGAAGGCCTCTTCGAGGGCATGTTCGGCCGTGCCTTCAGGACGCACGTGCAACCGGTCGAGCTGGCCCGCAAGCTCGCGAAGGAGATGGACGAGCACCGCACGATCTCGGTCTCGCGCGTCTACGTCCCGAACGAGTACTCCGTCTACCTCTCCGAGACGGACCGCGAGCAGTTCGCCGGCTACGAAGGCTCGCTGATCGGCGAGCTCCAGGACTACCTCGTCGAGCACGCGCGCCGCGAGAGCTACGCGATGCTGACGCCGCCGAAGGTGCTGATGGAAACGGATGCCGACCTCTCGATCGGCGAGTTCGGGATCGCGACGCGGATGGCGCAGCCGGAAGGGAAGCTCGCTCCGAAGCTCGACGAGCCCGCAGCGCAGGTGGAGCCGGGCGCGACGATGATCTACAAGGCGAAGGCGCCGCAACCGACCGAGGCGGCCTCGCCCGTCGAGCTCGGCGTCGAGGAGGAGCGCTATGCGCTGACCATGAACGGCCGCACGCACGTGCTCGAGGGCAGCAAGGTCGTGCTCGGCCGCTCGAAGGACTGCGACATCCGGGTCGAGGACGCGAACGTGTCGCGGCGTCACGCCGAGCTGCGCCGCGAAGGCCCCGACTGGTGGCTCGTCGACCTCGACTCGACGAACGGGACCGAGCTGAACGGACGGCGAGTCTCGCGCTCGAAGCTCTCGGACGGCGACACGATCACACTCGGCGAAGCCCAGCTTGCGTTCGGAAAGACCCGCCGCTCGTGAACATCGACGTCGACGAAGCGCTCCTGGTCCTGAAGGTCGCCTTCATCGTGCTGCTCTACCTCTTCATCTGGCGGATCGTCCGCAGCGCCAGCCGCGACTTCCGGACCGGCTCGGGGACGGCAGCGGCCGGCGAGAGCGTGATCATGCGGCCGACCGAGGCAAGCGGGCTCGGCCTCGAGCCGGTTCAGCGCGCGAAGCTCGTCGTGCTCAAGAGCCCGGCGCTCGACAAGGGCGAGGAGGTCCCGATCGACTCGCTGCCGGTCGCCGTCGGCCGCGGTGGCCAGAACGAGGTTCCGCTCGACGGCGACGAGTTCGCGTCGGCCCAGCACGCCCGCTTCGAATCGAAGCGCGACGGGCTCTGGGTCGAGGACATCGGCTCGACGAACGGCACCTTCGTCAACGGCGCGCGCGTGACGACCCCGCGCCGCCTCTCGAAGGGCGATGTCGTCCGCGTCGGCCAGACCGACTTCAGGGTGGAGCTGTGATCGGCCGCTTCGCGGGCTTGACCGATCCCGGCCGCCGGCGGCGGCGAAACGAGGACGTCTTCGTCTGCGAGCCGCCGCTCTTCGCCGTTGCGGACGGAATGGGCGGCGCCCAGGCGGGCGAGGTCGCAGCCGGCCTCGCGGCCGCAGTGCTCGAGGAGGCGGACGGTGACGAGCGCGGCGAGGACCGCGTCGCGTCGCTGATCCAGGAGGCGAACCGCCGCGTCTTCCAACGGTCGAGTGAGGACATGGCCGCCTCGGGGATGGGGACGACGATGACGGTCGCGCTCGTCGATGCCGAGCAGGGCTCGATCGCGGTCGGTCATGTCGGCGACTCTCGCGCCTACCGCGTCCGGGACGAGCAGCTCGAGCAGCTCACGGACGACCACTCGCTCGTCGGCGAGCTGCTCCGGAGCGGCAAGCTCTCGCCCGAGGAGGCAGAGGTGCATCCGCAGCGGTCCGTGATCACACGAGCGCTCGGCACCGAGCCGGATGTGGACGTCGACACGTTCACGGTCGCAGCCGAGCCCGGCGACCTCTACCTGGTCTGCTCCGACGGGCTGACGTCGATGGTCTCGGACGGAGAGATCCAGGCGCTGCTCGTGGACACCGACGACCTCGAGCAGGCGGCCCGCTCCCTCATCGACGCGGCCAACGCGGGCGGCGGTGAGGACAACATCACCGTCGTCCTCTTCGAGATCGCCGGCGCCAGCGGCGAGATCGAGCAGACCGCGACGCTGCCGGCCGTCGCAGAGCCAGAGCCGGATGACGACGAGGACACCCTCTCGGGTCTCGAGCCGATCCCCGCCGTCGACACAGCCGTGATCCCGGTCGAAGCGATCCAGGAGCACCTGCAGCGAGACCGAGCCTGCCCCGCCGAAGCGGCGCCGCAGGCTGCTGCCCCTCATCGCCCTCCTGCTGCTGCTCCTCGCGATCGCGCTGCTCACCATCTGGGGGCTGTCCCGCTGACCTACCGCAACCGCGAGCTGCTCTTCCTGATCGCGGTCGGGCTGCTCACCGCCATCGGCTTTGCGAGCGTCTACATCGCCCGGTCGTCGCTCGTCGACGCCGGCTCGCTCACCTACGCGGGCATCTTCGTCGCGCTGTACCTCGCCGCCCACCTCGTGGCCCGCTTCGCCGTCCCGTACGCCGATCCCGTCCTGCTCCCGCTGGCGGCGCTGTTGTCGGCGATCGGCGTGACGACGATCTACCGGCTCAACCCCGACGACGCCTTCCGCCAGAGCCTCTGGATCGTGATCGGCATCGCCCTCTTCGCACTGACGCTGCTCGCGCTGCGCCACGACTACCGCCTGCTCGAGTCGTACAAGTACCTCTTCGGAATCACCGCCATCCTGCTCCTGATGCTGCCCGCCCTGCCGGGGATCGGGCCAGACGATCAACGGCGCGCGGCTCTGGGTGAAGGTCGGCGCCTTCCAGTTCCAGCCGGGCGAGCTCGCGAAGATCTTCCTGATCATCTTTCTCGCCGGCTACCTCCGCGAGAAGCGCGAAGTGCTCGCCCAGGGGCGGATCAAGGACTTCGGGCCGCTGCTCCTGATCTGGGGCGCGGCGATGCTCGTGCTCGTGCAGACGAACGATCTCGGGAGCGCGCTGCTCCAGTTCGGGATCTTCCTCGCGATGCTCTACGTCGCCACCGGCCGCGCCGCGTTCGCCGCAGCGGGCTTCGGGCTCTTCGTCGCGGGCTCCGCGTTCGTCTACCACTTCGTCGACCACGTGCACGAACGCGTGACGATCTGGCTCGAGCCGTGGACGGAGCAGCCGGTCTTCTGCGCGCAGACCGGAGAGCTCGCGCTCCGCCAGGACTGCGGCTCCTTTCAGCTGGTCAAGAGCCTCTACTCGATCGGAAACGGCGGCTTCGGGGGCACCGGCCTCGGTAAGGGCACGTTCACGACGACGGCGGGCGACCCGATCATCCCGTACCTGAACACGGACTTCATCTACTCGGCGATCGCGCAGGAGCTCGGCCTCGTCGGCGCCGCCGGCCTGCTGCTCGTCTTCATGCTCTTCGTCGCGCGCGGCTTCCGGATCGCGCTGGCAGCCGATGACGGCTTCTCGAAGCTGCTCGCCGCCGGGCTCACGTTCGGCTTCGCGCTGCAGACGTTCATCATCGTCGGCGGCGTCCTGCGGGTGATCCCGCTGACCGGGATCACGCTCCCATTCGTCTCCTACGGCGGCTCGAGCGTCGTCGCGAACTTCATCCTGCTGGCGCTGCTCCTGCTCGTCTCGAACCGGGCCAATGCGCACGCCGCGAGGGACTACCGCGTGAACCGCCAGATCAGACGGCTTGCGGTCACGGGCATGGCGCTGATCGTCGCGCTCGTGGTCGCGACGACGTACTGGCAGGCCTGGGCCGCGGGCGACCTCGCCGACCGGCAGGACAACCAGATCGAGCGGGTGGCGCAGTTCACGATCAAGCGCGGCGAGATCCGCGGCAACGGCGTCGTCTACGCGCGGAATCGCGCAGAGAAGGTCGGCGGGCGAACGCTCTACTTCCGCGAGTACCCGCAGCGGGGGCTCGCCGCCCACGTCCACGGCTACTCGACCCAGTCCCGCTTCCGGACCGGGCTCGAGCGCTCGATGAACGACTACCTGACGGGCCAGAACGCGAATCTCTCGACCGTCCTGGACACGACGCTCGACCGGCTCAAGGGCGCGACGATCGAGGGCAACGACCTGCGGCTCACCCTGGTCCCGCGGGCGCAGCGGGCGGCGCAGAACGCGCTCGGCAGCCGCTGCGGCGCCGTCGTCGCACTTCAGGTCTCGACCGGCAAGGTGCTGGTGATGGCCTCCTCGCCGACGTACGACCCGAACCTGGTCGAGGAGCGCTTCGACGAGGTGACGGGCGTCCGCGCCGACTGCAGGCGGCCCGATGCGCTGCTCAACCGCGCCACGGCCGGCCTCTACGCGCCCGGCTCGATCTTCAAGGTCGTCACGGCCTCGGCGGCCATCGACTCGGGCCGCTTCAAGCCCGATTCGCGGTTCGTCGACCCGGGCTACTGCGAGGTCTACGGCAAGCGGGTGAACAACTACGACACCACGAGCCCGTTCGGCCCCATCGACCTCCGCGACGCCCTGAAGTACTCCGTCAACTCCGTCTTCTGCAACATCGGCAAGGAGCTGGGCGCGAAGAAGCTCGTGGAGTACTCGAAGCGGTTCGGCTTCTACTCGACGCCGCCGCTCGAGACTCCGTCCAACGAGCGGGCGCCGAGCGGGCTCTACAAGGGCACGAAGCTCTTCGATCCGACAGAGGACAGCGAGGTGGATCCGGGCCGGTTCGCATTCGGGCAGGAGCGCCTGCTGGTGACGCCGCTGCAGATGGCGATGGTGGCGGGCACGATCGCAAACGACGGCGTCGTCATGCGGCCCTACGTCGTCGACCGCATCGTCTCGCCGTCGGGTGACATCGTCGTCCGGACGAAACGCGAGGAGCTGGGCCGCGCGGTCAAGCCGGAGACTGCACAGGCGGTCGCGGCGATGATGCAGGAAGCCGTCGAGGGAGGCACGGGCACAGCCGCACGGATCTCCGGGGTCACGGTCGGCGGCAAGACCGGCACGGCCGAAACCGGGATCTCCGGGCTGAACACGACCTGGTTCATCGCCTACGCCGGCCGCGAGCAGCCGGACATCGCGATCGCGGTCGTCGTCGAGGAGCAGAACTCGACCGGCGGCGAGACGGCTGCGCCGGTCGCCCGCGACGTCCTGGAGGCGCTCCTAGGGTAGAGAGCGCCGACCGCGAACTCCTAACCTGTCTCTTGATGGCCTCCGGCGATCCCCTCATCGACACGCTCTTCGACGGGCGCTACCAGATCATCCGCAAGCTCGGCTCGGGTGGGATGGCGAACGTCTACCTCGCCCAGGACCAGGAGCTCGGCCGGCGGGTCGCGATCAAGATCCTCGACGACCGCCACGCGCGCGACGACCAGTTCATCGAGCGCTTCCGGCGCGAGGCGCAGCACGCAGCCGGGCTCTCGCACCCGAACGTCGTCTCGGTCTACGACCGCGGCGAGGCCGAGGGCACCTACTACATCGCGATGGAGTACGTCGAAGGCCGGACGCTGAAGGAGCTGCTCGTCGCGCGCGGCCCCTCGCCGCTCGGGATCGCGATCGACTACACGCGCCAGATCCTCTCGGCGCTGCGCTTCGCGCACCGGAACGGGATCGTCCACCGCGACATCAAGCCGCACAACGTGATCGTCGACGGCGACGGGCGCGTGAAGGTGATGGACTTCGGCATCGCCCGCGCCGGCGCGGCGAGCCAGATGACCGAGGCCGGGTCGATCATCGGCACGGCGCAGTACCTGTCTCCCGAACAGGCTCGCGGAGCGCCGGTCGACCAGACCTCCGATCTCTACTCGACCGGGATCGTCCTCTACGAGCTGCTCACCGGCACGGTGCCGTTCACAGGCGAGACGCCGGTCGAGATCGCGATGAAGCACCTCTCGCAGGTACCGGCGCCGCCCTCGACCCACCGGCCCGAGATTCCGCGCGACCTCGACTACGTCGTCCTGCGCGCGCTCGCCAAGGATCCCGCCGACCGCTACCACTCGGCCGAGGAGATGGACTCCGACCTGGAGCGCATCGCGCGCGGGATCGGCGTCTCCGCCGAGACGGCCGAGGCCGCGACGACGGTGCTCTCCAAGACCGACGTCGGAGAGGCGGCGACGACGATCGGGCCGCCGGCGACGACGGCTGCGACCTACACGCCCGGCCGCTACTACGAGTACGACGAGCCGCCGCGCCGCAGCTCGCTCTGGCCCTGGCTGCTCGCGCTCCTCCTCATCGCCGCGGCGCTCGTGGGCGGCTTCTTCCTCTGGCAGCAGCTGCAGGACCAGCTCAGCGCGTCGAAGCCGGTCGCGGTCCCGGACGTGAAGGGCATCCCGGAGCGCCTCGCGGTGGCCGACATCGAGGAAGCCGGGCTGGAGCCGAACATCGTCCGCGAGGCCAGCGCCGACGCGAAGCTCGGCATCGTCTTCGAGCAGGAGCCACCGCCGGGTGACAAGGTCGAGCGTGGCAACCTCGTCACCATCCGCGTCTCGACCGGCCCGCCCAAGACGGTCGTCCCGAACGTGGTCGGCCAGAGCCGCGACCAGGCGGTCGCGGAGCTCTCGAACGCGGATCTCGAGGCGAACGTCGTGCGCCTGAACTCGCTCGAGCCCGTCGACACCGTCCTCGGGCAGGCGCCGAAAGCCGGCACGGAGCTGATCCAGGGCTCGACGGTGCGGATCAACGTCTCCAAGGGGCCGGCGCCGGTCACGGTTCCGAGCGTCGTCGGCAGCGCGTACGAGACGGCCGAGTCGCAGCTGCAGGGGCTCAACTTCGGGGTCGCACGCGAGAACGTCGAGTCGACCGAGCCGGAGGGCACCGTCGTCGGGCAGAATCCGGCCGCCGGCACCCAGCAGCCCAAGGGCTCCGTGGTCACGCTCCAGGTCTCACAAGGCCCGGCCACGTCGCAGGTTCCCGACGTCACGAGCCGGACCGAGGCGGACGCGCGGGCCCAGCTCGAGCGGTCCGGCTTCGACGTGCAGGTCGTGGAAGAGATCGTCGACGACCCGCTGAACGACGGCAAGGTGCTCTCCCAGGATCCCGAGGGCGGCACCGACGCGGAGGAGGGCACGACGGTGGTGATCGTCGTCGGCCGCTTCGAGGAGCCACCGCCGGCCACGACCGAGACGACGCCGATTCCATGAGCCGGAAGCTCCGCGTGGCGGTGGTTGCCGGCGGCCGCTCGAGCGAGCACGAGATCTCGCTCGCCTCGGCCCGCTCGGTCCTCGAGGCGCTCGACCCCGACCGCTACGAGACGACGACGATCGCGATCGGCCGCGACGGCCGCTGGGCGCTCGAGGGGCCAAGTAACAGTCTGTTACAAGGCGGCGTCTCCGAGACGCTGCCCGTGCTCGCGGACTCGAAGCCCGCCCAGGCGCTCGGCGCCGTCGACGTCGTCCTGCCCGTCCTGCACGGGCCGTTCGGCGAGGACGGCACCGTCCAGGGCCTGCTGGAGCTGGCGGGCGTCCCGTACGTCGGCGCCGGCGTCGCAGCCTCGGCGCTCTGCATGGACAAGGACCTCTTCAAGGCCGTCCTGCGCGACCGCGGCATCCCGGTCGCGCGCAACGTCACGCTCCGGCTCGGCGACGAGCTCGAGAACCCGTTCGGCTACCCGGTCTTCGTGAAGCCGGCCCGGCTCGGCTCGTCGGTCGGGATCTCGAAGGCGCACGACGAGGCCGAGCTCGAGACGGCCGTCGCGCTCGCCCGCAGGCACGACGAGAAGGTGCTCGTCGAGGAGTTCGAGTCGGGCACCGAGGTCGAGTGCGGCGTGCTCGGGAACGTCCGGCCGGCGCCGCTTGCGTCGGTCGTCGGCGAGATCGTCCCGCACGCCGAGTGGTACGACTACGCCGCCAAGTACGACGAGGGCGGCTCGGACATCATCGTCCCCGCCCGCATCCCCGACGAGACCGCGGCACGCGTGCAGGCGCTCGCCGTCGACTCGTTCATCGCCACCGAGTGCGAGGGGATGGCGCGCGTCGACTTCTTCGTGCGCGAGAACGGAGAGGTGATCGTGAACGAGATCAACACGATCCCGGGCTTCACGGCCACGAGCGTCTACGCCCGGCTGTTCGAGGCTTCCGGGATCCCGTACGGCGAGCTGCTCGACCGGCTGATCCAGCTCGCGCTCGAGCGGCACGAGCGGCGCTCAGGCCTCGAGTACTAAGCGGCTTTCACCTCGTTCAGGTGCGCGGTGCCGACCAGCTGGGTGATCCAGACGACGTAGTAGCGCGCATCGGGCCCTTCCACGTCCCAGGTCGTGCTGGCCCCCACGAGCTTGCCTTCGCTCACCTTCGTGAAAGGCCCATCCGGCGAGCTACCGGCCTGGATCTCCGCGGTGAAGCCGGGCGTGTCGGTGCGTAGTGCGATCCGGTCGGGCGTGCCGGTTGCCTCGAGCACCAGCCCGACCCCGGACTTGAAACTGCTCAGCTGCGAGCGATACCTCGACGTGCGCCAGAAGGTGACCGGGTCGCCGTCGGTGGCCAAGCCGGCTTCGTCGTCATGCTCACCGTCGCCTCCGTCGGGGTCGTAGGCGCCCACGCCGGCCAGCTCAGCTGTTCGCCGCGGTCGCCCCTTGGCCGCCGTCGTCACGCAAGAGCACGAACCCGGCGATCACTGCTCCGAGGAGGAGCGCGCCGACCAGGATTGCGAACAACGGCAGCCGCGCTCGGCGGCGCGGCGCACGCTGCGCCCGGACCGGCTTCGTCACGGGCTTCCTGATGATCATCGTCGACTCGTCGCCGTCCTTCGCCTCGAGCTCGGAGCGGCAGGCCTCGAGCTCGGCGACGACGACGTCCATCGACGGCGGGCGATCGGCGGGCGCCTTCGCCATGCAGCTCTCGACCAGCGCTGCGAGCCGCAGCGGCGTGTCCGGCCGCCGCTCGAGCACGCTCGGCACCGGCTCGTTCACGTGCTTCATCGCCACCGAGAGAAAGCTGTCGCCCGGATACGGCACCTCGCCGCACAAGAGCTCCCAGAGGACGACGCCGAACGAGTAGACGTCGGTCAGATCGTCGACGCGCTCGCCGCGGGCCTGCTCGGGCGCGATGTAGTGGCTCGTCCCGAGCACCGTTCCGGTCTCGGTCTGGCCGACCGCGTCAAGCGACCGCGCGATGCCGAAATCGGTCACCTTGGCGCGGCCGTCGCGGTCGAGGAGCACGTTCTGCGGCTTGACGTCGCGGTGCACCAGCCCCTGCGCGTGCGCGAACGCGAGCGCATGACCGACCTCGAGGCCGAGCTCCAGCGCACGTCGCACCGGCAGCGGGCCGCCGCGCTCGACGAGCTCCTTCAGATTCTCCCCGTCGACGAGCTCGAAGACGATGAACTGCTTGCCGTCCTCCTGACCGCGGTCGATCACGGTGACGATGTTCGGGTGCGAGAGCTGCGCGACCGCCCGCGCCTCGCGCCGGAAGCGCTCGACGTGCTCCTCGTCGCCGATGAAGCGCTCGTGGAGGATCTTCAGCGCGACGTTCCGCTCCAGGAGCGTGTCGAACGCGCAGTAGACGGTGGACATGCCGCCCGAGCCGAGGACGTCCTTCAGCTCGTACCGGCCCGCAGTCAATTGGCTCACGGCCACGACCCTACAGTTCCCATGTCTGGAAAATCCGAACGCCCCGAAGGGCTAGGAAAGGACGCTCTCGAGCGCGTCTTCCCAGGCCGCGAGCGCCTCGTCCAGCTCCGGGTCGGTGATCACGAGCGGCGTGAGCACGCGGATTGCGTTGCCGTGGACACCCGCCTTCAGCAGCAGAAGACCGCGCTGCATTGCCGCCTCGAGCACCGCCTGCACGAGCTCCGGCGCGGGCTGCTTCGTCGCCCGGTCGGCGACGAGCTCGATCGCCAGCATCGCGCCGAGCCCACGGACGTCTCCGATCGCGGGGAAGCGCTCCTGCCAGGCGAGCATCCGTGCTCGCACCGTTTCGCCGATCGCCGTCGCGCGCTCGCAGAGTCCCTCGTCGTCGATCACGTCCAGCACCGCGAGCGCAGCGGCCTGTGCCACCGGATTACCGACGTACGTGCCGCCGACGGCGCCGTCATGCGCGGCGTCGAGGATCTCGGCCTTGCCGAGGACGCCCGAGAGCGGCAGCCCTGCGGCGATCGACTTCGCAACCGTGATCAGATCGGGCTCGACACCGTAGTGCTCGATCGCGAAGAGCTTGCCGGTGCGCGCGAAGCCCGTCTGCACCTCGTCCGCGATCAGGCAGATGCCGTGCTCGTCGCAGATCGCGCGCAGCCCCTCGAGGAACGCCTGCGGCGCGGGCAGGAAGCCGGCCTCGCCTTGCACGGGCTCGACGATGATCGCCGCGACCTGCTCGGCGGCGACCTGGGTCAGGAACATCTGACGCAGCTCCGCGAGCGCGGTCTCGGTGTCCGGACCGCGATAGTCCTGCGGGAACGGGGCCCGATAGACCTCCGGCGCGAGCGGCCCCATCCCGACCTTGTAGGGGTGTGGGCGCGACGTGAGCGTCATCGCGAGCAGCGTGCGGCCGTGAAACGCCCCCTCGAACGCGATCACGGCTGGTCGCTTCGTGTAGAGGCGCGCGAACTTGATCGCGTTCTCAACCGCCTCGGTGCCGGCATTGAAGAACGCCGCCTTGGCCGGGCCGCGGAAGGGAGCACGCTCGAGCAGGCGCTCGGCCAGCTCGACGTACGGCTCGTAGGGAACGACCGTGAAGTCGGTGTGCGTGAAGCGGGCGAGCTGCTCGGTCGCGGCTTCGACGACCCGCGGATGCGCGTGACCGACATTGAGGCAGCCAACGCCGCCGGTGAAGTCGATGAAGACGTTGCCGTCGACGTCGGTCAGCGTGGCGCCGCGGCCTTCCTGCGCGACGAGCGGCAGCGCGATCGACTTCGCATTCGCGATCACACGCTGCTTGCGCTCCAGGATCGCGGCCGAGCGCGGGCCCGGAATCGCGGTGCGGATGTCGATCGTCTTCGTCGTCGCCATGGGCGCAGGGTAGCTCAGTAGGTGGTCGGTCTGCATACGTGAATACTCTTCATGCATGGAGGAGCGCGACCTCGATCCGGACCCGCTGCGCCAGTTCGAGGCCTGGTTCGCGGAGGCGCTGGAGGCCGGGGTCGAGGTGCCGGAGGCGATGGCCCTCGCGACTGCGACTTCGGCCGGGCGACCGTCGGCGCGCATGGTGCTGTTGAAGGCAGCGGACGAGCGCGGCTTCGCGTTCCACACGAACTACGAGAGCCGCAAGGGCGACGAGCTGGCGGCAAACCCACAGGCGGCGCTGCTCTTTCACTGGCGGCCGCTCGGACGACAGGTGCGCGTCGAAGGGCGGGTCGAGCGCGTCTCGCCGGACGAGTCGGAGGCGTATTTCCGCACACGCCCGCTCGGGAGCCGCATCGCCGCCTGGGCCTCGCCGCAGAGCCGGCCGCTGAGCGACCGCGCCGAGCTGGAGCGCCTCTACGAGGAGGCCGCTGAGCGGTTCCCCGGCGACGACGTGCCGCGCCCGCCTCACTGGGGCGGCTTCCGCCTCGTCCCGGACGCCTACGAGTTCTGGCAGCACGCGGAGAACCGCCTGCACGACCGCGTCCGCTACGAGCGCGACGGCAACGGCTGGCGCCGCGAGCGCCTTGGCGCCCTAGTTACTTTCTGAAGAGGGCGCGGGCCGTGTCGTGCGCGTCCTCGTCGTGCGTCTGCCAGAGCCGCTCGACGAGGCTGCCGAGGACGTCGCGGATGCCGATCATCCCGAGCAGGTGATCGCCCTCGACGACCGGCAGGTGGCGGACCTTGCGCTCGCCCATCAGGCGGGCGGCGTCGAGGATGGCGACGCGGGCGTCGACCGTGACCGGATCCCGCGTCATCACGTCGCCCACCCGCACGGAGTCGAGCTCGGTGCCCTCCCCGGCCAGCCCGAGGACGTCGCGCTCGGTGAAGATCCCGGCCAGCTTCCCGTCCTCGCACACCGCGACGGAGCCGACTCCCTCCTCGAGCATCCGCAGCACGGCAAGGCGCGCGGAGTCGGTGGTCTCGACGGTCACCACGCGCGTCCTCATCACGTCGCCGATCGTCATGCGACGACGATTGTAACGGGTGTTACGCGGGAGCGAGTGCGCCCGGGGTATAGATCCCGAGCGGGTTCCAGAGCAGGTAGCCGCGGGCGCCCATCAGGCGAGCCGCCTCGATCTGGGCCTTGACGTCGGCGAGACCGTACGTCCGCCCGTACGAGAAGTCCTGCAGCCAGGGAATCAGCTCCGCCTTGCTCTGCTTCAGCTCGCGCCGGAAGTGGGAGAGCGACCACTCCACGGTCGGGCCGGGTGAGGCGTTCGGATCCTCGAGCCCGTATTCGCCAGAGCCGTAGTGCGACGGGTAGACCATCGGGTACATCGCGTCGACGTACTTGGAGAGCCGCCGTGGCAGCTGGCCGATCCCGAGGTCGCGCGTGGCCGAGAGCCCGAAGACGTCCGTGGAAATCCGCACGCCCAGCGGCTTCAGCCGCTTCGAGGCGTAGTGGACGAACTCCGCGATCACCCAGGCCGGCGGCGTCTTGGTCTTGCCGGGGAACACGATCGACTCCACGTCGCCGTCCGTCGGGAAGCGCACGTAGTCGAACTGGATCTCGTCGAACCCCGCGCGCGCGGCAGCCTCGCCGATCGAGACGTTGTAGTCCCAGACCCGCTTGTCATAGGGATTCGTCCAGCCGAGCCCGGCATCGTTGCGCCAGACCGAGCCGTCCGGATTCTTGATCGCGAGGTCGGCGCGGCCGGACGCGAGGACCGGATCCTCGAACACGACGACGCGACCGATCAGATAGACGCCCTTCGAGTGGATGAGTCGCGCCACCTGGCGCGGCTTGTAGTACGGCTTCGCGGCGCCCACCGACCGTGCGAGCGGCACGGCGGAGGGAACGAAGCCGATCTCGCCGTTCTCGTCCTTGACGTCGAGCTCGATCGTGTTCAGGCCCTTGTCGACGAGCTTCAGGTACTCCCCGACCTTGCCGTCGAGCGAGGCGAGGGCCATCGTGACGTGGATGCCGCGCACTTCGTCCGGCAGCGCCCGGGGCGTCTTGGCGACGGGCTTCGGCGCGGCCGGCTTCGCGACGGCTTGCTTCTCCTTCGCGCCGCCGGATGCTCCTTGATCCGGGATCACGAACCGCGCGCCTGCGGCGATGCTCGCGGTCACCGCGAGCAGGAAGCCGACGGCTGCCGCGCGGCGCCTGCGCCGGCGCCTACGCGCCTCTGCACGTCGCGCGCGGAAGCGCTCGTTCGGCTCCATCTGCTCGAACAGCATCGACACGGCGCGCGAACGGTATGTGGAAAACGTCCGCTTTGCAACAGGACCGTACAATCGGCGCCGTGGTCCTTTCGGACGTGACGATCAGCCGCCTGCTCGACGAGGGCCGGATCGAGGTCGATCCGTACGACGCGTCGCTGCTCCAGCCCTCCAGTGTCGACGTGCGCGTCGACCGCTATTTCAGGGTCTTCCGCAACTCCCGCTACCCCTTCATCGACGTGAAGCAGGAGCAGGAGGAGCTGACCGAGCTCGTCGAGATCGAGGACGCGACCCCGTTCATCCTCCATCCCGGCGAGTTCGTGCTCGGGTCGACACTGGAGCGGATCAAGCTTCCCGACGACCTCGTCGCGCGGCTGGAGGGAAAGAGCTCGCTCGGGCGCCTCGGGCTGCTGATTCACTCGACCGCCGGCTTCATCGACCCGGGCTGGGACGGCCACGTGACGCTCGAGCTCTCGAACGTCGCGAACCTCCCGATCACGATCTACTTCGGGATGAAGATCGGCCAGCTCTCGTTCGTGCAGCTGACCGAGCCGGCCGAGAAGCCGTACGGCTCCGGCGGCCTCGGCTCGAAGTACCAGGGCCAGAAGGGGCCGACGCCGAGCCGCTACTGGAAGAATTTCGAGCCGTGAAGGTCCTCGTCACCGGCGGCACCGGCTTCGTCGGGCCCCACATCGTCTCCGCGATCGTCGCTGCGGGTCATGACGTGCGCGTGCTCGAGCGGAAGCCCGGAACGTGGCAGCGGGCCGGCCTTCCCTCCCAGGAGGCGGTTCAGGGCGACATGACCGACGCTGCGAGCCTCAGGCGCGCGGTCGAGGGCCAGGACGTGGTCGTCCATCTCGTCGCGATCATCGCCGGCAAGCGGCAGGAGTTCGAACGGATCATGGAGCAGGGGACGCGCCATCTCGTCACGGCGGCGAAAGAGGCGGGCGTGCAGCGTTTCGTGCTCATGTCCGCGCTCGGCACGACCGAGGAGACGAAGGATCTCGTCCCGTACTACCACGCGAAGTGGGACATGGAGCAGACCGTCAAGGCTTCCGGCCTCGAGTACGTGATCTTCAGGCCGAGCTTCGTCTTCGGGCGCGAGGGCGGCACGCTGAAGGTGTTCCGGCGGATCGCGAAGCTCGCGCCGGTGACGCCGATCGTCGGCCCCGGGACGGAGCGGATCCAGCCGATCTGGGTGGACGACGTCGCCGCGTACTTCGCGGCCGCGATCGACAAGCCCGAGGCCGCCAACCGGACGTTCGAGCTGGGCGGCCCGGACACGGTCACCTGGAACGAGCTCTGGTCGCGGCTGAAGCAGGCGCTGGGCAACCGGCGTCCGAGCGTTCACATCCCCTTCGGGCTGATGCGCCTCCAGGCCGCAGTGACGGAGAGGCTGCCGAAGGCGCCGATCACGCGCGACATGCTGAAGATGCTCGCCGCCGGCGACAACGTCGTCACGAACTCGGACGCCGTCGACACCTTCAAGCTCCCGCTCGTCCCGCTCGACGAAATGCTCCGCCGCGGCGCCGCCAAAGACTGACGCTCGGGCCCGGGAGCGAAGCGACCCTTCAGGGGTCTGCGCGCCCGGAGTCCGCGCGAGCGGATTCCGGGCATGCGACGGCAGAACAGACGAAGGGCCGCTTTCGCGGCCCTTCGGTCTTCGGTACCAGCTTGTATTGGCAGAGACGCTTCCTGCCGAAGCGGCGCGAATGAACGTGCCTTCACGAGACACCTTCCGCGAGCCCCCTACGCTGGCTAGACGATTCCCCTTGCAGGTCCTAGGGGCACGTCCCTACCGGCTGGCACCTCCACTGCCCGTACTGGAAATCTCCACTGCCGGACCACCTCCTTTCCGCGGATAGCGAAAATCTAGCAGGCGCACTAGACATCGACGCGAACCCAGCCGTCCTCGACCCGGACGGGGTAGGTGGCGACGGGCTCGTAGGCCGGCAGCGTCAAGGCGCGGCCCGTGGTGATGTCGAAGCGGGACCCGTGCCGCGGGCAGATCGCGATGCACTCGTCCTCCTCCCACTCGCCCTCGCAGAGCGGGCCGTCGTCGTGGGAGCAGCGGTCCTCGATCGCGTACAGGCTGCCGTTGCAGTTGTAGACCCCGATCGCGATCGGGCCCGACCAGACGATCTTGACGTGTCCGGGCGGAAGCTCCGCCACCGGGCAGACGTCGACGGTCGTCGCCACTAGCTGATCGTCAGGTCGTCGCCGCCCATCCACTCGTCGGGAAGCGGCGTCCCCTTCGACTTGTTCAGCGCGACCTTGAGCACGCCGAGGCCGAGGATCGCGCACTTGAGCCGCACGGGCGAGAGCGGGATGCCGATCTCCTCGAGCAGCTCCTCCTTCGGCATCCGCGCGACGTCCTCGGCGGTCCGCCCGACGACGATCTCGGTCAGCATCGAGGTCGCGGCCTGCGAGATCGCACAGCCGCGTCCTTCGAAGCCGACGTCCGCAATCGTGTCGCCGTCGAACCGCACCGACACCGTCACCTCGTCGCCGCAGAGCGGGTTCTGCCCGTCCGCCTGGGCGTCGGGCGCGTCGAGCAGCCCGTGCCCGCGCGGGTTCTTGTAGTGATCGAGGATGACCTCGCGGTACAGCTGATCGAATTCAGACACGCCTCAGCCCAGATGCTTCTTCGCCTTGTGCAGGCCGTCGACGAGCCGATCGATCTCCTCGGTGGTCGAGTAGAGGTAGAAGCTCGCGCGGTTCGTCGCGACGACGCCGAGCTTGCGCATCAGCGGCTGGCAGCAGTGGTGGCCGGCGCGGATTGCAACCGCATCCATGTCGAGGATCTGTGCCACGTCGTGCGGGTGGACGCCCTCGACGTTGAACGAGACGATCCCGGCGCGCCGCTCGGGCGGCGGGCCGTACGTGGTCACCCACGGCAGCTCGCCGAGACGATCGAGGGCGTAGGCGACGAGCCGGTGCTCGTGCTGCTCGATCGCGTCGAGCCCGATCTCCTGCAGATAGTCGATCGCGGCGCCGAGCCCGACCGCCTCGGCCATCGGAGCGGTGCCCGCTTCGAACTTGTGCGGCAGCGCGCCCCACGTCGTCGTCTCGTCGCCGACGGAGCGGATCATGTGCCCGCCGAGCAGGAAGGGCTCCATCCGCTCGAGCAGCTCGGCGCGCCCCCACAGGGCCCCGGCCCCACTCGGCCCGCACATCTTGTGGCCCGAGATCGCGAGAAAGTCGCAGCCGAGCTTCTGGACGTCGAGCGCGCGGTGCGGCGCGGCCTGCGCGCCGTCGCAGACGACGATCGCACCCTTGTCATGAGCCCAGGCGACGAGCCGGTCGACTGGATTGTTCGTCCCCAGCGAGTTCGAGGTCAGCCCCACGGCGACGACCTTCACGGTGTCCCCGCCGGCGACCTCGTCGAGCAGGTCCAGCCGGAGCTCGCCGTTCTCGTCGAGCGGGAGCATCCGGAAGGACGCGCCGGTCCGATTGGCGATGTACTGCCACGGAACGAAGTTCGAGTGGTGCTCGAGCTCGGTCACCAGCACGACGTCGCCCGGCTTCAGCTCGTTCAGTCCCCACGAATAGGCGACCAGGTTGATCGCCTCGGTGGCGTTGCGGACGAAGATCACCTCTCGGGCCGCGGGCGCGTTGAGGAGCGTGGCGACCTTGCCACGAGCGCCCTCGAGCTCCTCGGTTGCGCGCTCGGCGAGCCTGTAGACGCCTCGGTGGACGTTTGCGTACGAGGTCTCGTAGAAGCGCGTCATCGCGTCGAGCACCTGGCGCGGCTTCTGCGACGAGGCGGCCGAGTCGAGGAACGCGACTTCCTTGCCGTCCTGGAGCTGCTCGAGGTAGGGAAAGTCGGCGCGGACGCGCTGGACGTTGAGCTCGTGCGTGGCTGCTACAGCCATGCCGTCATGGTACTGGCGGCCTGTCGTCAGCCGCGGGGGTCGACCTTGCCGTTGCCGTGGGCGCGTTCCGCAATCTCGCGCTCACGCTCGACTGCGGCCGCCGCCCCGGTCAGCAGCTCCGCGAGCAGGTGCATGCGGGCGCGCTCGGAGGTCAGCTGGAGGAGGCGCTGCTTCAGCTCCGGCGCGAACTCGAAGCGGCCGGCCAGCTCGAACGAGAGCTGCTCGGCGTCGAGTCGCGGCTCGGGTACCTCCGCCCCGGTGAGCTCGACGAGCCGGTGGAAGAGCTCGAGCGCGTGCTCGGCGTCCTTCGGGTCTGCGGCATCCGGCTCGTCCTCGATCGGCTCGACGAGCCCGGTCTGGAAGGTCCGGCCCTCGGTCAGCTCCAGCAGCCGGAACCGATCGCGGCCCTCGACGACGATGTTCAGCCGCCCGTCGTCGAAACGGTCGAGCACCTCGGTGACCCCGGCCCGTGTTCCGACCTCGCGCAGGCCGTCCTCGTCGGCGTAGACGAGCCCGAACTCCTGCTCGTCGGCGAGGCACTCGCCGATCAGCTCCTGGTAGCGGTCCTCGAAGATGTGCAGGGGGATCTGCTCGGTCGGCAGGAGGACGATCCCCAGCGGAAAGAGGCCGAGCTCGCTCATCCGTCAAGCCTACTCAGGCTCGAACGACGGGCGAAGTGGCCGCGCGACACCATCGTGAGCACGGTGACCCCGTCCTGGTTCACCATCTCGCCACGGATGCGCACCGTGCCGCGGTCCGGACGTCGCTCCGACGGCAGCGCGTCGAGCACGGTCAGCCGGCCGGACAGCGTGTCGCCCGGTCGCACGGGCGCGAGCCAGCGCAGTTCCTCGATCCCGGGCGAGCCCATGCTGGCCGGCCCGCCGAGCATCGCATCCACGTAGAGCCGCATCCACATCGCGCCGGTGTGCCAGCCGCTGGCGATCAGGCCGCCGAAGACGGAATCCTTTGCCGCCTCCGGATCGACGTGGAACGGCTGCGGGTCGAACTCCCGCGCGAACGCGACGATGTCGTCCTCGGTGACGAGCGTGCTGCCGAGCTCGTAGACCCGCCCCGGCTCGAACTCCTCGAACGTGTGCTCCGGCATCGCCGCAGCCTATGGCTATCGTGCCGACGCGAGCGAGGTCGAGCGAGCGATTACGTCTTCACGATGTACCGGGCCGACAAGTTCTACGGCCCCGACCGCCAGGTCCTGGCGAACATCTCCCTGTCGTTCCTGCCGGGCGCGAAGATCGGCGTGCTCGGCCCGAACGGAGCCGGCAAGTCGACGCTGCTGCGAATCATGGCCGGCCTCGAGGAGCCGTCGAGCGGGATCGCGGAGCTGGCCCCGGGAGCGACCGTCGGCATGCTCGCGCAGGAGCCCGAGCTCGATCCCGCCAAGAACGTGCGCGAGAACGTCGAGGACGGCGTGCGCGAGCTGCGCGACCTGCTCGACCGCTTCAACACGATCTCGGCCAAGTTCGCCGAGCCGGACGCCGACTTCGACGCTCTGCTCGCCGAGCAGTCGAAGGTGCAGGAGCAGATCGACCGCGCCGACGCCTGGTCGCTCGACGCGACGCTCGACCGCGCGATGGACGCGCTCCGCCTCCCGGACGGCGACCGCGACGTGACCACGCTCTCAGGCGGCGAGCGCCGCCGCGTCGCGCTGGCCCGGGTGCTCCTTTCGTCGCCCGAGCTGCTGCTGCTCGACGAGCCGACGAACCACCTCGACGCCGAGTCGGTCGCCTGGCTCGAGCGGTTCCTCGAGGCCTACAAGGGCACCGTCGTCGCCGTCACCCACGATCGCTACTTCCTCGACAACGTCGCCGGCTGGATCCTCGAGCTCGACCGCGGCAAGGGGCTCCCGTTCGAGGGCAACTACTCCTCCTGGCTCGAGCAGAAGCAGGCACGGCTCGCGGTCGAGGAGAAGACCGAGTCGGCTCGGCGCCGCACGCTGGCGCGCGAGCTCGAGTGGGTGCGTGCAAGCCCGACGGCGCGCCACGCGAAGGCGAAGGCCCGCGTCAGCGCCTACGAGAAGCTCCTGGCCGAGGAGCAGAACGTGCGGCTCGACAAGGTCGAGATCCACATTCCCGCAGGCCCGCGGCTCGGCGACGTCGTCGTCGACGCCGAGCACGTCTCGAAGGGCTTCGGTGACCGGCTGCTCGTCGAGGACCTGACCTTCTCGCTGCCGCCGGGCGGGATCGTCGGCGTGATCGGGCCGAACGGCGCCGGCAAGACGACGCTGTTCCGGATGATCGCGGGCGAGGAGGAGCCCGACTCGGGCGCACTGCGGATCGGCGAGACGGTGCGAGCTCGCCTACGTCGACCAGGCGCGCGCCGACCTGACGCCCGAGAACACGGTCTGGAAGGAGATCTCGGGCAACCTGGACACGATCGAGCTCGGCAAGCGCGAGGTGAACTCGCGCCAGTACGTCTCGTGGTTCAACTTCAAGGGATCCGACCAGCAGAAGCGGGTGAGCGACCTCTCCGGCGGCGAGCGCAACCGCGTCCACCTCGCCAAGCTCCTGCGCAGCGGCGGCAACGTGCTCCTGCTCGACGAGCCGACGAACGACCTCGACGTCGACACGCTGCGCGCGCTCGAGGAGGCGCTGCTCGACTTCGCCGGCTGCGCGGTCGTGATCAGCCACGATCGCTGGTTCCTCGATCGGATCGCGACGCACATCCTCGCGTTCGAGGGCGACAGCCAGGCGACCTGGTTCGAGGGCAGCTACGAGGAGTACGCGGCCTGGGTGCGGGAGACGCGCGGCGCCGACGCGCTGGAGCCGCACCGGATCAAGTACAAGCCGCTCGTCCGCGCGTAGGACTCAACCGCGGACGACTCGAACCTGCTCATGGCCTGAAGCGTATCGCCGGCTTGTGAGCAATTTGGGGAGACGCGAAGGTTCTTCTGTCGCAGTGACGGCGGGGATCGCTAGCCTCGGACGGTGGCGCTCGAGCGGCAACATCACAACTTCACGCTCGGCATCCTGACCCTTGCCGGGGCCGCCTTCGCCCTGCAGCAGACGATGGTCTTTCCGGCCTTGAAGACCTTCCAGGAGGAGTTCGGCGCCAGCACGGCGTGGACGACCTGGGTGCTGACCGGCTTCCTCGTCTCTGCGGCCGTGACGACGCCCGTGCTCGGCAGGCTCGGCGACCAGTTCGGCAAGGAGCGGCTGCTGCTCGTCAGCCTCGGGCTCTTCCTCGCCGGCTGCCTCGGCGCCGCCTTCGCGTGGGACATCTGGTCGCTGATCGCGTTTCGCGTCGTCGCGGGCGCAGGCGGAGCGCTCTTCCCGCTCAGCTTCGCGATCATCCGCGACGAGCTCCCGGCCGACAAGGTCAAGGTCGGGATCGGCCTTCTCTCGGCGGTGTGGGGCATCGGCGGCGGCTTCGGGATCGTGCTCTCGGGCGTGATCGTCGACCACTTCTCGTGGCGCTATCTCTTCCTCCTCGGCTCGATCCCCGTCGCGCTCTCGATCGTGCTCGTGCACCGCTTCGTGCCGGAGTCGCCGGTGCGCTCGCCGTCGCGGGTCGACGTCCCCGGCGCGCTGCTGCTCTCGGGAGCGCTGCTCTCGCTGATGGTCGCGCTGACCGAAGGCGAGCAGTGGGGCTGGGGCTCGCCGCGGCTGCTCGGGCTGCTGGCCTGTTCGGCTGCGTTCGCGGTCGCCTGGGTGGCCGTCGAGATGCGGTCGAGCTCGCCGATGGTCGACATCCAGATGCTCACTCACCGTCCCGTCCTGCTCACGAACGTCGCGACGATGATCTCGGGCTTCGCACTCTTCAGCTGCTTCGTGCTCGTCCCGAGCTTCGTCGAGACAGCCTCCGAGCACGGCTACGGCTTCGGCGCGACTGCGACGGAAGCGGGCCTCTACCTGCTGCCGAGCTCGGTCGCGATGCTCTTCGCGGGGCCGCTCGCGGGCATGATCGGGCGGCGGTTCGGGTCGAAGTGGCCGCTTGCCGGCGGGATGCTGATCGTCAGCATCTCGGCGCTGCTGTTCGCCGCCGCCCATGACGACCCGGGTCCCGTGCTCGTCGCCAGCGCGCTGCTCGGCCTCGGCGTCGGTGCGGCCTTCGCCGCGATGGCCGCGCTGATCGCGGACAACGTCGATCCGCTCGAGATGGGCGTCGCCAGCGGCATGAACACCGTCGTGCGGCTGGTCGGCGCCGTCATCGGGGGCCAGGTCGGCGCCGCCCTGCTGACGACGCACACGATCGGCACGAGCTCGATCCCGGCCGAGTCGGCGTACACGACGGCATTCGCCCTGAGCGCGGTCGCGGCTCTCGTCGCCGCGGCCGTCTCGGTCTCGATCGGCACGCGGCCGCTGCGGCAACGGCTCGAGCCGGCCGAATTGCGCCGCTAGCCCGCCTCGTCATCCGCTCGGCGGAGGCCGAGATCATCCCAGCGGACAACCGATTTCGGCCCTCGGGCCGATGCGTCGCGCACCCCCGGGCACGCAGGATCTAGTCATTCACCCCGGAGGTTCTTCTGATGACGCGAATGATCGATACAGCAACGAGTTACGAGGAGCTTGGCCTCGACGTGAGCCCGCTCCGCCGCCTGCTCGACGGCGACGTCGTCGCCCCGGGTGACGACGACTGGGACGAGGCGCGCCTCGCCTGGAACCTGACCGTCGACCAGCGGCCTGCCGCGGTGGCGCTACCCGAGTCGCCCGAGGAAGTTGCGGCAGTCGTCGCGTTCGCGAAGGCGAACGGGCTGCGCGTCGCCCCGCAGGGAACGGGCCACGGTGCCGCGGCGATGGGCGACATGTCCGACACGATCCTGCTCAAGACGGAGCGGATGCGCGGCGTCACGATCGACCCGGACACGAGGATTGCGCGCGCCGAGGCGGGCGTGATCTGGATCGAGGTCGTCGAGGCGGCTGCCGAGCACGGCCTCGCCGCGCTCGCCGGTTCCTCGCCCGACGTCGGTGTCGTCGGCTACACGCTCGGCGGCGGCCTCTCGTGGCTCGCACGCAAGCACGGCATCGGCGCCAACCAGGTGACGGCGATCGAGGTCGTGACCGCATCGGGAGACCTCGTCCGCACCGACTGGGCGAACGAGCCCGACCTCTTCTGGGCGCTCCGCGGCGGCGGCGGCTCCTTCGGGATCGTCACCGCGATCGAGTTCAACCTCTTCCCGCTCGAGGAGGTCTACGCCGGGATCCTCTGGTTCCCGGTCGACCGGGCGACCGAGGTGCTGAAGGCGTGGCGCGCCTGGACGGACGATCTGCCGGACGAGATGACGTCCGTCGGCCGCATCCTCCAGTTCCCGCCGATCCCGGAGATCCCGGAGCCGGTCCGCGGCCAGTCCTTCGTCGTCGTCCAGGCGATCTGGTCGGGCGAGCCCGCGCGAGGGCGAGGCTCTGCTCGCGCCGCTGCGCGCGCTCGGGCCGGTCATGGACACGGTCGCGCCGATGCCCGTCACGGAGCTGAGCCGGCTGCACATGGATCCGGAAGGGCCTGCACCCGGTACCGGCGACGGCGGCATGATCGACGACGTCGACGACGACCTGATCGACCTTTTCGTCGAGCACGTCGTCGGCACGCCGATCCTCTCGGCCGAGATCCGCCACCTCGGCGGCGCGGTCGCGCGGCGCTCGTCGCAGCATGGGGCGATCGACGCCTGGGAGGCCCCGTTCATCATGTACGCGGTCGGGATCGCACCGACGCCCGAGGCCCGCTGCGGCGGTCGACCATTCGATCGAGCGGCTGCGGGACATGCTCGCGCCGTGGGATTCCGACCACACGTACCTCAACTTCGCCGAGTCGCGCAGGAAGGCGGCCACGCTCTTCTCGAGCGCGAGCTACCACCGCCTGCGCCGGATCAAGGCGATCGTCGACCCGACCGACCTGATCCGCTCGAATCATCCGATCTCGCCGGCCTTCTAGCCGGCGGGATCGGGTTCGCTAACGTCCCAGGGCGTGGACGCGAACGCAGTCGAGATCCGGATCCTGGGTTGTCTGGTCGAGAAGCAGCGGACGACGCCCGACCAGTATCCGCTCTCGCTGAACGGCCTCCGGCTCGCGTGCAACCAGGCGACGAACCGCGATCCCGTCGTCGACTACGACGAGGCGACGATCCGCGCCGCGCTCGAGAGCCTGTCGCGGCGCGGCTGGGTGCGGCTCGCGAGCGGCCCGGGCAGCCGGGTCGCGAAGTACCGGCACCTCCTCGACGACGCCCTCGGCCGGGTCCCGTCGCAGATCGCTCTCCTCGCCGTCCTCATGCTGCGCGGCCCTCAGACGCCCGGCGAGCTGAAGCAGCGCGTCGAGCGGCTCTATCCCTACGGCTCGACCGAGGAGGTCGAGAAGACGCTCGAGCTGCTCGCCGAGCACGAGCTCGTCGAGAAGCTGCCACGGCGGCCGGGACAGAGCCAGGACCGCTGGCAGCAACTGCTCGGCGGCCGGGAGGCCGAGCGTTCGACGAACGTCGAAAGTGTTGATTCAACACAAAGTCCGCTCGAGGAGCGTGTCGCCCGCCTCGAAGCGCAGGTCGCCGCGCTCGAGCGGGCGCTGGCTACGCCGTCGCCGTGATCGTGATCCCGCCGCGGGCCTTCTGCACGCTCACGTTCGTATCGTAGTGTTGAGACCGTCGGGCGGAAGGAGGATCGCCAATGGCCCTCGGGCTCTCGAAGCTGCTCACCTCGACCGCGAGCGCACTCGACCGCCGCTTCGGCTGGGACCGGTTGCCACGCCCGCTCGGCGTCCTCACGCTGGTCGGGCTGCGGCTGCGGCTGCGGGAGAAGAACCTCTACGACACCGGCCCGGGCGGGGCGAGGGCCGCCGCGAACGGCGGGCCGCATGACTCACGCACCGTCGACGGCAGCTACAACGACCTCGCCAGCCCGGCGATGGGGATGATCGGCGCGCGCTTCGGCCGCAACGTGCCGCTCGATCGGACACGGCCGGAGCCGCTGCCCGGCCTGCTCGACCCGAATCCGCGCCTCGTCAGCCGCGCGCTGCTCACGCGCGACGAGTTCAAGCCGGCCACGATCGTGAACGTGCTCGCCGGCGCGTGGCTCCAGTTCGAGGTGCACGACTGGTTCAGCCACGGCCAGAACGTCTCCGAGAAACCGTTCGAGCTCGAGCTCGCCGACGACGACCCGTGGGCGGAGCGCCCGATGCGAATCGACCGTACGCGCCCCGACCCGACACCCGACCCGAACGGCGGCGCGGCCACCTGGGTGACGACGGATTCGCACTGGTGGGACGGCTCGCAGATCTACGGCAGCGATCCCGCCCTCGCGAGCGCCCTGCGCGAAGGCAAGGGCGGCCGGCTGCGGCTCGACCCGGACGGACAGCTGCCCCGCGATCTCGACGACAAGGTCGACCTGACCGGCGTCGCCGGGAACTTCTGGCTCGGCCTCGCGCTCCTGCACACGCTCTTCTCCCGCGAGCACAACTCGATCGCCGACCGGCTCGCCCAGGAGCACCCCGACTGGTCGGACGACGAGCTGTTCGAGAAGGCGCGGCTGATCACGGCCGCGCTGATGGCGAAGATCCACACGGTCGAGTGGACGCCCGCGATCATCGCCCACCCGACGACGAAGTACGCGATGCGCGCGAACTGGTACGGCATCCTCGGCAAGCGGCTCGGCAAGCGCAGCTCGAACGAGGTGCTCGGCGGCATTCCCGGCTCGGCCACCGACCATCACGGCGTCCCGTACTCGCTCACCGAGGAGTTCGTCGCCGTCTACCGCATGCACCCGCTGCTTCCGGACGACTTCACGTTTCGCTCGATCGAGAACGACGAGGTGCTGCAGGAGCGGACGTTCCGCGAGCTCGGCGTCAACGACGTGCGCGCCCGGATCGACGAGGTCGGCTTCCCGAGCGCGTTCTACTCGTTCGGCATCGCGCATCCCGGCGCGATCACGCTGCACAACTTCCCGCGCTTCCTGCAGGAGCTGCGCAAGCCGGACGGCACGGTCGTCGATCTCGCCGCGATCGACGTCCTCCGCATCCGCGAGCGCGGCGTTCCCCGCTACAACGAGTTCCGGCGCCTCTTCCACCTGAAGCCGGCGGAGACGTTCGAGGAGCTGACCGACAACCCGGAGTGGGCGAAGGAGCTACGCGCCGTCTACGGCGACGTCGAGAAGGTCGATCTGATGGTCGGGCTCTACGCCGAGCCGCTGCCGAAGGGCTTCGGCTTCAGCGACACGGCCTTCCGCGTCTTCATCCTGATGGCTTCGCGGCGGCTGAAGAGCGACCGCTTCTTCACGCGCGACTACAACGCCGAGACGTACACCCAGACCGGCCTCGACTGGATCGACGAGACGACCATGAGCGACGTGCTGCTGCGCCACTACCCGGAGCTCGAGCCGGCGCTGCGCGGCGTCGACAACGCGTTCGCGCCGTGGACGCGGGTGAGCGCGTGAAGGAGCTCGCCCCTGGAGTCACTGCGCTCGGAGGCACGAAGGGCGGACACGTCCGTGCCTTCCTGTTCGAGACGGACAGCGAGTTGACGCTCGTCGACACGCTGTTCGAGAACGACGGGCGCGGCGTCCTCGAAGCGATCCGGAAGCTGGGCCGGAGCCCGCGCGACCTGAAGCAGCATCGTGCTCACGCATGCACACCGCTCGCACCTCGGCGGGCTTGCCGCCCTGAAGCGGGAGACGGGCGCAAGGGTGCTCGCGCACGAATGGGAGGCGGACATCGTCTCCGGCGACCGGCCCGCGCAGGCTGTCGGCCTGAAGCCGACCGCGCCGTTGCGCACGTATCCGTTCCAGGTCGGGATCTTCCTCAACCGGCCGAAGCACCGCCCCTGCCCGATCGACGAGAGCGTCGGGGACGGCGACGCCGTCGGCCCGCTGCGGGTCCTCCATGTGCCGGGGCACTCGCCCGGGCACCTCGCGTTTCACTGGCCCGAGCGCCAGCTGCTGATCTCCGGCGACGCGATCGCAACGTGGCCGCGCTTCGAGGCCGGCTGGCCGGCGTTCACGCTCAACCCGGAGCAGCACGCCGAGTCGATCCGCCGCCTGGCCGAGCTCGACGCGGAGATCGTCGGCGTCGGCCACGGTGACCCGATCACGAGCGACGCCGCCGAGCGCGTGCACGGCCTCGCAACGTGAATCGGCCTAGCGCCAGTCGGGGTCGCGTCCCTCGGTGAGAGGTCGCGGGTCGCCGCGACCGTCGGCGCGCGCGACGAAGACGTAATCGGTGCCGACCTTCGCGTTGAAGTCGCTCCAGGCCAGCCGGCTCCCGTCGGGAGACCAGACGAGCCGGACCTTCGGCCGGACCGTGCCGATCTGTCGCACGTGCCCACTTCCGAGTGTGATCACCTTGATCGCAAAGCCGCCCCGGGCAGTCTCCAGATACGCGATCCTGCGGCCGTCCGGCGACCAGACCGACTGGAACGAGCGGCCGCTCCGGGTCACGCGGCGCAGGCCGCGCCCGTCGCGGCCGACGAGGTACACGTCCATCGCGGTCCCGGGCCCGTTGCGAGTGAAGGCCAGCCGGCCGCCGTCCGGAGACCACGTCGGCTCAGCGCCGTTGCGGAGCGCGGGGTGGACGGATCTTCCGGCCCGTCATCGAGACGAGCACGATGCCCGTGTCACGTGGCGCTTCGTCGAGCGCCGACGTCGTCGCTCCGCTGTAGGCGATCGTGCGCCCGTCGGGCGCCCACTCGTACAGCGAGCCTGCGCCGAGCGACAGGACTCCGCCCGCCACGAGCCTGCGCCTGGCGCGTCCGTCGGTCCGCACGAGCCAGAGATCGGCGCAGAATCGCCTCGCCCCTCGCACCGCTCGATGAAGCCAGCCAGCCAGCGGCCACCGGGTGCCCATTTCGGCCCCGTGAAGAAGCCGTCCGTCATGGGTAGCGCTTGCACGAGCCCGCCACGGTCGTCGAGCACGGCCAGACCGGTCGACCCTCCGTAGGCGACGATGCGACTGCCGTCAGGTGACCATTCTCGCGCCGTGTATGTCCGCGAGAGGACTCGCCGCCCACGGCCATCCGGCCGGATCACGCCGAACGCCGTCTCGGTCTCGTACGGGGCGTTGAAGAGAATCAGGCTCTGCGGGCGCGGGAGCGTCGCGGCCGATGCCGAGGCAACGGCGAGAACGGAGACAACGAGCGCGCCGACCGCGATTCGCATGCCGCAGAGCATGATGCGCGACTGTGAGGACGCCGCAAGGAAATTGAAAGGAATTACGCCTGCGGGATGCGGGCTTCGAGCGCTTCGCCGAGCGCCTCGCGCACCGGCTCGAGCTCGATCCGGTCGAGCACGTCCTGGAAGAAGCCGCGCACGATCATCCGCTCGGCCTGGCCGCGGGAGAGGCCACGTGCCATCAGGTAGAAGAGCTGCTCCCGGTCGACCTGCCCGAGCGTCGCGCCGTGCGTGCAGCGGACGTCGTTGGCGAGGATCTCGAGCCCGGGGATCGAGTCGGCGTGCGCCGTCTTCGAGAGGAGCAGGTTGCGGTTCTCCTGGTAGGCGTTCGTCTTCTGCGCGTCCGGCTCGACGCGGATCATCCCGCGCCAGACCGCGCTCGACTCGTCGCGCAGCGCGCCCTTGAAGGCGAAGTCCGACGTCGTGTGCGGTGCAATGTGCTCCTGGAAGGTGTCGTAGTCGAGGTGCTGGACGCCGTCGGCGAAGTAGGCGCCGGTCACGCGCGAGGTCGCCCCCTGTCCGGCGAGGTCGTTCTGGATCCGGATCTTGCCCTTCTTCGAGCCGAAGCCGGCCGCGACCCAGTCGAGCTCGGCGTCGCGCTCGACCCGCGCGTGGTGCGTCCCGAAGTGCCAGGTCTCCTGCGAGACGTTCTGCACCGAGACGTACTCGACCTTTGCGCCGTCACCGACGAAGATCTCGACGGCCGCGTTCAGGTAGCCGGAGAGCTCCGGCGTCGTCGACGCGTACTCCTCGATCACCGAGAAGCGGCTGCCGGGGTCGGCGACGATCAGCAGCCGCCAGAAGAGCGAGCCGCCCTCGACGGAGTTCACGATCCGCACGAGGAGAGGCTGCTCGAGGACGACGTCCTTCGGCACGTGCACCAGGAGCCCGTGCTCCCAGAGCGCCGCGTTGTGCGCTGCGAACTTCTCCGTCGAGCCGACGAGCTCGCCCAGGAGCGGATGCTCCTTGAGCGGCTCGAACCGGATCCCGTCGGGGGCGCGATCGATCTCGAGGCCGTCCTCCGAGACGCGGACGATGCCGGCTGCCTCGAGCTCCAACATCGCCGGCGCGGCGGCGATGCCCTTGGCGCCGTTCGCCGAGAAGGTCTCCGGGTCGAAGTCCTTCAGGTCGGTGAAACGCCACGACTCGTCGGACGTCGTCGGCAGCGGCAGCGCGCGGTAGCGCTCCAGCAAGTCGGTTCTCGTCATACGTCGAACCTCCGGTGGAGCATCAGCGCGTTCCCGTCCGGATCCTTGAACCAGGCCTGCTTGCAGACGCCCGTGACGATCGTGTCGCCGTCGAAGACGACGCCTTTCGACTCGAGCTCGGCCCGGGCGGCGTCGACGTCGGCGACGCGCAGTGCGACCCCTGCCGGCGAGGGCGCGAAGGGCTGCCCGATGCTGGACGGGTCGAAGACGTCGAGCGTGACCTGGCCGCACCGGAGCTCCAGGTCGCTGTCGCCCTCGGTCTCGACCTCGAGCCCGAGCGTCTCGACGTAGAAGCGCTTCGCCCGCTGGAGGTCCTGCGTCAGAACCGACACGAAGTCGACGTGCTCGACCTGCATCGCTACGGGGTGGTGCCGTCGGGGTAGGGCGCGTACCGGTGGTGCAGCATGAGCCCGTTCCCGTCGGGATCGGAGAAGAAGGCCATGTGGCAGGCGCCCGTGTCGAAGGTGTCTCCCTCGAACGACACGCCCACTTCCTCGAGCTTTGCGCGCGCGTCCGCGACGTCGGGAACGCGGATCGCGAGCGCCCCGAACGGCGTGTTCTGCATCGGCCGGCCGAACCGCTCGGGGAAGACGAGCATGACCGTCACGTTGCCGAGCGTGAAATCGGACTCGGAGCTCGACCTCGGGTCGCGCTCCAGCCCGAGCGTCTCGCCGTAGAACTGCAGCGCCCGCTCCTCGTCCGTGACCGGGATGGCAACGAAGTCGACGCGCTCCGCGCCGATCACGGCTGCGTCCCGTCCGAGTACGGCGCGTAGCGCTTGTGGAGCGTGAGCTCGTTGCCGTCAGGATCCTTGAACGCCGCCATGTGGCAGACGCCCGTGTCGAACGTCTCGCCCGTGAACTCGACGCCCTTGGCCTCGAGCTCCTTGCGCGCGGTCTCGACGTCGTCGACGTGAAGGAGGGCGATGCTGTTTCGCTGCGGCTGGAACTCGATCCCGAAGCGGCCGGGCTCCCAGATCGCGAAGGAGGTCTGACCGATCCAGAACTCGTTGCTCGAGCGCTCGTCCGGCCGCAGGCCCGAGCGTCTCGACGTAGAAGCGACGCGACCGCACCGTGTTCTGCGACGGGAATCCCGACCGTGTCGACGCCCGCGATCGCGCTAGCCAACCGACCCTTCCATCTGCAGCTGGATCAGCCGGTTCATCTCGACCGCGTACTCGAGCGGCAGCTCCTTCGTGATCGGCTCGACGAAGCCCGACACGATCATCGCGCTCGCCTCCGACTCCGAGAGCCCGCGGCTCATCAGGTAGAAGAGCTGCTCCTCGCCGATCTTCGAGACGGTCGCCTCGTGGCCGAGGTCGACGTCGTTCTCGTCGACGCGGATGTACGGATACGTGTCGGAGCGCGACTCCTCGTCGAGGATCAGCGCGTCGCAGACGACCTTCGACTTGGCGCCGACGGCGCCCTTCGCCACCTCGAGCAGGCCGCGGTAGCCGGCGCGGCCGCCGTTCTTGGAGATCGACTTCGAGGTGATCACCGAGGTCGTCTTGGGCGCCACGTGGACGCACTTGCCGCCCGCGTCCTGGTGCTGGCCCTTGCCGGCGAACGCAATCGAGAGCACCTCGCCGTGGGCCCTTTCGCCCATCAGCCAGATCGCCGGGTACTTCATCGTCAGCTTGGAGCCGAGGTTGCCGTCGACCCACTCCATCGTCGCGTCCTCGTAGGCCACGGCACGCTTGGTGACGAGGTTGAAGACGTTGTTCGACCAGTTCTGGATCGTCGTGTACCGGCAGCGACCGCGCGGCTTGACGATGATCTCGACCACGGCCGAGTGGAGCGAGTCGGACGAGTAGATCGGCGCGGTGCAGCCTTCGACGTAGTGCACGTAGGCGTCCTCGTCGACGATGATCAGCGTGCGCTCGAACTGGCCCATGTTCTCCGCGTTGATGCGGAAGTAGGCCTGGAGCGGCAGCTCGATCCGGACGCCCGGCGGCACGTAGATGAACGAGCCGCCCGACCAGACGGCCGAGTTCAGCGCCGCGAACTTGTTGTCGTTCTGCGGGATGATCGTCCCGAAGTACTGCTTGACGATGTCCTCGTGCTCGCGCAGGCCCGAGTCCATGTCGAGGAAGAGCACGCCCTGCGCCTCGAGGTCGGCCTGGAGCTTGTGGTAGACGACCTCCGACTCGTACTGGGCCCCGACGCCGGCGAGGTACTTCTTCTCCGCCTCCGGGATCCCGAGCTTGTCCCAGGTGTCGAGGATGTCGGCCGGCAGGTCCTCCCACTTCGAGGCCTGCTTCTCGGTCGGCTTGATGTAGTAGTAGATGTTGTCGAAGTCGATCTCGGCGACGTTGCCGCCCCAGGTGGGCAGCGGCCGGGCGAGGAAGTAGTCCAGGCTCTTGTGCCGGAACTTCCGCATCCAGTCCGGCTCGTTCTTGTGCTCGGCGATCGCCTCGACGAGCTCGTGCGAGAGGCCGCGGCCGGACTTGAAGAAGTAGTTCTCCGCCTCGTCCGAGTTCGAGAACCCGTACTGGTACTCGGAGCGGATCCCCTTGACGACATCGGTCTCGGATGCGCTCACGCCGCCACCCCCTCTTCCTTCGGAATGAAGGCGTCGTAGCCCTCGGCCTCGAGCTTGTGTGCCAGCTCCTGTCCGCCGCTCGCGACGATCTTGCCGCCGACGAAGACGTGCACGTGGTCGGGCGTGACGTAGTTGAGGATGCGCTGGTAGTGCGTGATCACGAGCGCGCCCATCTCGGTGCTCACGAGCTCGTTGACGCCGTTCGCGACGATGCGCAGCGCGTCGATGTCGAGACCCGGAGTCGGTCTCGTCGAGGATCGCGATCCTCGGCTGCAGGAGCGCCATCTGCAGGATCTCGACGCGCTTCTTCTCGCCGCCGGAGAAGCCGTCGTTCAGATAGCGCTGCGCCAGCTCGCGCGGCACCTTCAGCCGCTCCATCGCCGCGAGGATGTCGGTGCGGAACTGCTTCACCGGGATCGGATCGTCCTTGCCGCCGTTCCGGGCCTTCCGGATCGCGTTGATCGCGCTCCGCAGGAAGCTCGTGACGGTGACGCCGGGAATCGCGTGCGGGTACTGGAAGGCGAGGAAGAGCCCCTTCTGCGCGCGCTCGTCGGCGCCGGCCTCGACGATGCTCTCACCGTCGAGCAGGATCTCGCCCTCGGTGATCTCGTAGGCCGGGTGCCCCATCAGGGCGTAGGCGAGCGTCGACTTGCCCGAGCCGTTCGGGCCCATGATCGCGTGCTTCTCGTTCAGGTCGACCGCGAGGTCGACCCCCTTGACGATCTCGGTGCCGTCCTCGAGCGCGACGTGCAGATTCTTGATCTCCAGAAATGCCAAGCTTGTGATCCCTCTTTTCCAGGATTTCAGCGGTTTTCAGCGCCGCTTCGTGACTCCATGGTAGCCGATCGGCGCCGCCGCCACGGGCGCCGCCGAGACGGCGATGCCACCGATCTTACCGAGCCGGAGGCGGCCAACCGGGACTCCTCGCTGGCAGCCCTGCCCGGTGCTACGCTTCCACCATGCCTGGAAGCATCGGCTGGCAGGGTCTCGTCGTCATCCTCCTCGTGGCGCTGATCATCTTCGGTCCCAAGCGGCTCCCGGAGATGGGGCGCTCGCTGGGTCGCGGCATGCGCGAGTTCAAGGACTCGGTCACCGGCAAGGACGACGACTTCGAGCCCGAAGGGCTCCCCCGTGGCGAGTCCGAGCCGGTTGTCTCCGCCAAAGCGCGCGAGCGCGACTCCGCCTAGAGCGCTGTGAGACTGCCGCGGCGCCTGCGCCACGGTGAGGAAGCGACTCTCGTCGAGCATCTCGACGAGTTGCGGACACGCCTGATCACCGGCCTCGGCGCCCTCGTCGTCGCCTTCATCTTCACGTACTGGCAGCGGGACTGGCTGCTCGAGAAGCTGCGCGAGCCGCTGCCCGACAGCTTCAAGGGCGAGCTCGTCACGCTCAGCCCGGGCGAGCCGTTCATGACCTCGTTCACCGTCGCCTTCTACGCGGCGGTCGCGATCGCGCTGCCGATCCTGATCTGGCAGCTGTGGGCGTTCCTCGCGCCGGCGCTCACGGAGTCGAATCAGGCCGCGATCGCCAAGCTCGTGGCAGCGGCGACGTTCCTGCTGCTCGCGGGCATGGCGTTCGGCTACTTCATCGCGCTGCCGAACATCCTCGACTTCCTGCTCAACTTCGACGCCGAGCAGTACAACACGCAGGTCCGCGCACGCGAGTACTTCGGGTTCACGGCGCTCCTGCTGCTCGGCTTCGGGGTGATGTTCGAGCTCCCGGTCTTCATCCTCGGGCTCGTGCGGCTCGGCGTCCTCAGCTCCGACAAGCTGCGCCGCAACCGCCGGATCGGCTACGGCCTCTGCATCATCACGGTCGTGTTGCTCCCCGGGGTCGACTTCGTCTCGATGGGGCTGCAGGCGCTGCCGGTGGTCGTGCTCTTCGAGGCCTCGATCTGGCTCGCCGTGCTGATGGAGCGGCGCTGGGAGCGCGAGCTGCGAGGCCCGGCTCGGCAGCTTCGACGTGTGATGCGGGTCATCTCCGCCGACTGGGTGCTGCCCGTCGAGGGCGCGCCGATCGCAAACGGCGCCGTCGCGATCGAGGACGGCCGCATCGCTGCGGTCGGGACGGCCGCCGAGCTCGGCGCCGGCGAGCACTACCCCGAGGC
Organism: uncultured Gaiellaceae bacterium; assembly: GCA_963820565.1. Lineage (GTDB taxonomy): Bacteria > Actinomycetota > Thermoleophilia > Gaiellales > Gaiellaceae > Gaiellasilicea. The sequence goes on along the minus strand of CAWGAD010000001.1, from coordinate 171,966 downwards.
GGCGATCGTGCCGGGGTTCGTCAACGCGCACACCCACCTCGAGTACGCCGTCTACGCCGGCTTCGGCGACGGGCTCTCCTTCGCGCCCTGGATCTCGATGCACGTCGAGCGCAAGCAGCGGCTCGAGCGCGCCGACATGGAGGCGATCGCGCGCCTCGGCGCGGCCGAGTGCCTGAGGTCCGGCATCACGACGGTCGGCGACCTCGCGTTCGCAGGAGCCAGCGCCGGCGCGTGCGCCGACCTCGGCCTGCGGGCGATCGTCTACCTGGAGGTCTTCGGCAGCGACCCGGCCGACGCGATGCGCCAGTTCGAGGAGAAGCGCGAGTACGTCGCCGACGCTCTGTCCGATCGCGTCCGGCCCGGCGTCTCGCCGCACGCCCCCTACACGTGCTCGACCGAGGTCTACGCGGCGTGCCTCGAGCTCGGCCTTCCGGTCGCGACCCACCTGAACGAGAGCGGCGACGAGCTCGACTGGCTCCTCCGCGGCGAAGGGCCCTGGCAGCCGCTCGCCGAGATGCTGATCGAACCAGACGGCCGCAGCGGCATCCGGCGCCTCGCCGAGGCCGCAGCTGCTCGACGAGCGGGTCGTCGCGGCGCACTGCGTCAAGGTCGACGACGAGGAGATCGCCCTGCTCGCCCGTCACGGCGTCGCGATCGCGCACTGCCCGCGCTCGAACGCGCTCCTCGGCTGCGGGATCGCTCCGCTCGGGGCGCTGCGCGCGGCCGGACTTCGCGTCGGCGTCGGGACCGACGGCGTCTCGTCCGTGCCGTCGCACGACTTCTTCGAGGAGCTGCGAACGGTGGTTTCGCTGGCGCGGGCACGGGCCGAGCGCGCCGATGCGCTGTCGGCGTCGGAGGCGCTGGAGCTCGCAACGCTGGGCGGCGCGCAGGCGCTCGGGCTCGATCGAGAGACGGGCTCGCTCGTCCCCGGGAAGCGAGCGGATATCGCTGTGCTCTCGCTTTCTGGCTCGCCGTATCTACCATGGGAGGATCCGGCAGCCGCAGTTGTGTACGGCGGCACACCGGAACGCGTCCTGGCTACCCTCGTCGACGGCGAGGCAAAGTACGAGAGAGGGGGTTTCGAATGGCACGAGCTGATCGACGCCGCGTCCGCAGCGCGGGCTCACATGCTGCAGTCAGCAGCAAGGCCCGCGCGAGCGAGCGCGCAGCGCTAGAGGAGACCATGTTCTTCACGCGGCTGCGGCGCCACGCGAAGTGGATGTTCGTCTTCCTCGCGCTCGTCTTCGCCATCGGCTTCGTCGCGTTCGGGATCGGCTCCGACCAGGGCACCGGTATCGGCGACATCCTCCGCGACAGCGGCGGCGCCACGAGCAACAACATCTCCGTGTCCGACGCCCGCGAGCAGCTGCAGCAGAGCCCGGGAAGCGCTCAGGCGCAGCGGAACCTCGCGACCGCTCTCCAGGCGGACGGCAAGTCCGAGGAGGCGATCACCTACCTGACGCTGTACATCGCGCAGCGGCCGCGGGATCAGGAGGCGCTGCGCGAGCTGGCCGGCCTCCATCTCACCCGCGCGATCGCGCAGGCGCAGCAGGCGCAAGCCGCGCAGGAACGTGCGAGCTTCCTGACGTTCGGCTCGACGTTCGGCAACCCGCTGCAGGTCGGCGAGGGACAGAGCGTCGGAACCGATCCGATCGACGAGGCGGTCTCGACCAAGCTGAACCAGGACGTGACCACCGCGTACACCGCTGCGCAGGAGTCGTTCCGGAGCGCCGAGCAGACGTACGACAAGCTCGTCGTGATCGCGCCGAGAGATCCCAACGTGCAGCTGGAACTGGCTCAGGCCGCCCAGCAGAGCGGGAACTACCCGAAGGCGATCGCCGCCTACGAGCAGTTCCTCAAGCTTGCACCGGACGACCCGAGCGCAGTGCTCGTGAAGCAGCAAATCGCTCAGCTGAAGCAGGCGCAGGCGCAGCCCGGGTCGGGTTAGACTCACCCGGAACCGGGTAAGAAACGCACACATTCTGTCGGCGAGACCGGGGGCAAACACGTGAATTTCGACGTCAACACCGAGAAGCTCAGCGATGACCAGTACGTGATCTCCCTCGCGGGTGAGGTCGACCTGTACACCGCGCCGGAGTTCAAGCAGCAGCTGCTCGAGGTCATCGACCAGGGCGGCCGCGACGTCATCGTCGACCTGACGGACACGACGTTCATCGACTCGACGACACTCGGCGTGCTCGTCGGCGGCGTCAAGCGGTTGCGCACGAACGAGGGGCAGCTGTCGCTCGTGTGCAGCGACCGCAACATCACCAAGATCTTCGAGATCACGGGGCTCGACCGCGTCTTCACGATCCACCCGACGCGCGATGCCGCCGTCGGCGCGGGATCAGCCGCCTAGCGTGAGCCCGCGCGGGCTGGCCGGCGCCTGCGCGATCGCGCTCTCGGCTCTCGCCGCGAGCGGCTGCGGCAGCATCGGCCTGCCGGAAGGCGGCGACACAGCCGCGGCAGGGAGCTCTTCATCCCCAAGTGCGGCTCGTGCCACACGCTGGCCGACGCGGGCACCAAGGGCCAGATCGGGCCGGACCTGGACAACGCATTCCGCCAGTCCCGCGCGGACGGGCTCGGCGAACGAGACGATCGAGTCGGTCGTCCGCGGCCAGATCGCCTACCCGGTCGAGCACCCGACGACCGGCGCAACCGGGATGCCGAAGGACATCGTCACCGGCGAGGACGCGGACTCGGTGGCGGCCTACGTCGCCTCGGTCGCGGCGCTGCCGGTGCGGGCGCAGCCCACGCGGGACGGGCGGCCAGAGACCGAGACCGGCACCACCACCGGCGAGACGAGCGCCGCGGACGGCAAGGCCGTCTTCGAGACTGCAGGCTGCGGCAGCTGCCACACGCTCGCGGCGGCCGGGTCCAGCGGCAACGTCGGGCCGAACCTCGACGACGCCAAGCCGCCGAAGGAGCTCGTGGTCGAACGGGTGACGAACGGCCAGGGCGCGATGCCGTCGTTCAAGGACTCGTTGTCGCCGGCAGAGATCCAGGCAGTCGCCGACTTCGTCTCCGCGAACGCAGGCAAGTAGCCTTCCGGCAGCGGGGCTAGCGGGCGAGCTTCGAGATCGACGACGACGTGCGTGATCGGCACGTCGAAACGCTCACGGGCACTTCCGACCACGTTGCGCTCGAGCCAGTTCGAACGACCTTCCGGATGCGTGGAGATGACGATCTCGTCGGCGCCGAACGTGCGCAGCGCATCCTCGATCGCCTGCAGCGGATCACCGTCCCCCACCTGGCCCTCGGCCTGGATCCCGAGCCCTCTCAGCCGCGCCAGGCTGGCGTCGAGCCGGTCCTGTGCCGCGGCGCGCGCGCCGTCCTCATCGGATGCCCAGTGCCGCACCTGCGAGTTCAACGCCGGACAGACGACCAGGACTGCTCGCGCACGCTCTCGGCCTTCGATTGCAGGATCGCAAGCAGCTCCGCGCCGCCGACCGTCTCGTTCGCGATCACGAGGATGCGCCGCTCGTTCTCCCCGCTGCGGGACGGGATCGACTCGCGTGTGACCGGCTCGTTCGACCGCGACCGCAGCCACAAGCCGACTGCCGCCGCCGTGAGCGCGATGAACACGACGACGCCGAGCCAGGTCGCGATCGCCGCCGCCACGACGATGAGGGCGAAGTACCCCACCGTCAGCAGGAGGAAGCGGTAGGCCTCTGCTTCGCTGCGGAAGGGGTTGCGTGCCATGGCTCAGAGAAGGTAGATCGTCGCGTAGACCACGATCCACATTACGTCGACGAAGTGCCAGTAGATTCCCGGGATCTCGACGCCGTGATGGTGCTCGGGCGTGAAGTGGCCGCGGAACGCGCGCACCGTCGCCACGGCGAGCAGCGTCAGGCCGACGAAGACGTGGGCTCCGTGCAGCCCGGTGAGACCGAAGAAGATCGTCCCGAAGGCGCCGTCGCTCGGGTTGAAGCCGATCCGCGCGTACTCGAGCAACTGGGTGAGCAGGAACGCGAGCCCCATCAGGAACGTGAGGACGAGACCTGCCTTCATCCCGGCGCGATTGCCGCGCTTGATCGACTGCAGCGCCCAGTGCATCGTGAAGCTGGACGTGAGCAGCACCGCGGTGTTCACGCCCGCGACGAAGACCGGCAGGTGGAACGGGGGCAGCGGCCATGGCTGCGCGTCGGGATTCACGACCCGGATGAAGAAGTAGGCCGTGAAGAACGATCCGAAGAGCATCGCCTCGGAGGCGATGAAGAGGAACATGCCGAGGACGGTCGAGTCGATGCGCGAGCTCTTGTTCGCGATCGGCGGACCGTGGCCGGCGTGTGCGCTCATCCGGCCCGAACCTCCTCGGGATCGACGACGACGTGCTCGACGGGAACCTTGGCCTCGCTCTTGAGACGACCGATCAGGTCGCGCCGCAGCCACGAGGAGCCACGCTGCTCCGGGAACGTCGAGACCAGGATCGAGTCGACCCGCTCGTCGCGGATCGCTTCCTGCGCCGCCGTGAACGGATCCGGGTGGGCGATCTGGCCGTGCGCCTCGATCCCCTCCGAGCGAAGCTGCGTCAGCGCCTGCCGCAGCCGCCGCTCTGCGTCGGGATGCGAGCCCTGGTCGGGATCGCTCTGCGGGCACACGATCAGGAAGCGGGCGCGCGGGTTCCGCCGCGCCTTCTCGCGAATCCGCTCCAGCAGGGGCTCACCGAGCACGGTCTCGTTCGCGAGCACGAGCACGTTCTCGTCGCCCGTGCGCGACGCGACATCCGAGACGACGTGCTCGACGGGGATACCGCCCGCCGCCTTGCGAATCTCGTCGAGGAGATTGCGCCGGCGCCAGCCGGACTTCTCCTCCGGGTGCGTCGAGACGATCAGCTCGTCCGGCCGCTCCATCGCGAGCGCGTCCTTGACCGCCGTCAGCGGCTCGTTGTCGATCACGTCGCCGACAGCCGCGATCCCGGCCTCACGGAACTTCGAGAGCGTCCGCTCGAGGCGCCTGCCGGCCGAGGCCCGCCGCGTGTCGTCGTAGACGACGTAGCCAGAGCGAGGCTCGTTCACCGGCGCGATCACGTGGACGAGCGTGTCGGTCCCCTCGACGCGGCTCGCGGACCGCGTCCAGGAGCTCGTCTCCTGCCAGAGTCTCGTTCGCGACGACGAGGAGCTTGCGCCGGCGGCCGCTCACCGCACGACCTCGCCTTCCTCTTCGTGTGCGGTCGCGGCGCCGCCGCGCAGGACGGCGTGCCTGGCTCCGGGAACCCCGTACTCGTACGGACTGCCGACGACCTGCGGGATCTCGTCGAAGTTGAAGACGGGCGGCGGCGAGCTCACCTGCCATTCGAGCGTGAGCGCGCGCCACGGATTGGACGGCGCCCGCGGGCCACGAGACCAGCTGACGATCATGTTGTAGAAGAAGACGATCGTCGAGGCGCCGAGCAGGAACGAGAAGAGCGAGATGATCAGGTTCCAGTCGCCGAACTCGGACGAGTAGTCGGCGACGCGCCGCGGCATCCCCTGCAGGCCGACCCAGTGCATCGGGAAGAAGGTGCCGTTGAAGCCGATGAACGTGAGCCAGAAGTGGAGCTTGCCGAGCCGCTCGTTGTACATCCGGCCGGTCATCTTCGGGAACCAGTAGTAGATGCCCGCAAAGATCGTGAAGACGGAGCCGCCGAAGAGCACGTAGTGGATGTGCGCGACGATGAAGTACGTGTCCGAGGCGGCGATGTCGATCGGCACCGAGGCGAGGAAGATGCCGGAGAGCCCGCCGAGCACGAACATGGAGAGGAAGCCGAGCGCAAACAGCATCGGCGTGCGGAAGTGGAGCTTCCCCTCCCACATCGTCGCCAACCAGGAGAACACCTTGATCCCGGTCGGCACCGCGATGATCATCGAGGTCACCATCATCGGCACGCGCAGCCAGGGCGCCATGCCGGCCACGAACATGTGGTGCGCCCACACCGAGAAGCCGAGCACGAGGATCGCCATCAGCGAGAGCGCCATCAGCCGGTAGCCGAACACCGGCTTGCGGCTCATCACCGCCAGGACCTCGGAGATGATCCCGAAGCCGGGCAGCATCATGATGTAGACGGCCGGGTGCGAGTAGAACCAGAAGATGTGCTGGTACCCGAGCACGTACCCGCCCTCGGCGACGTTGAAGAAGTTCGTGTGCATCACCCGGTCGAACAGGGCGAAGAACTGCGAGCCGGCGATGAACGGCGTCGCGATCACGACGAGCAGCGAGGTCGTGAAGTTCGCCCAGACGAGCAGCGGCATCCGCCAGAACGTCATCCCCGGCGCGCGCATCGTGATGATCGTGACCAGGAAGTTGAGCGCGGTCATGATCGACGAGGCGCCCGCCCACTGGACGCCCATCTGGAAGAAGATGTTGCCGTCGGTGCCGGTGGATGAGAGCGGCGCGTACCCCGTCCAGCCGGCCGCGAAGGCGCCGCCCGGCCAGAGGAACGCGGCGAGGAACATGATCCCGGCGATCGGCAGCAGCCAGAACGAGAGCGCGTTCAGGCGCGGGAAGGCCATGTCCGGCGCGCCCAGCATCAGCGGCACGGCGAAGTTCGCGAGGCCGGCGAAGGCGGGGATGATGAAGAGGAAGATCATCAGCGCCGCGTGCTCGGACACGAGCCCGTTGAAGGTCTGCGTGTCGACGTACTGCATGTCCGGGTTCGCCAGCTCGGCCCGGAAGACCATCGCGAAGAGGCCGCCGACGACGAAGAAGAAGAACGTCGTCACGAGGTACTGGACGCCGATCACCTTGTGGTCGGTGTTGACCTTGAAGTAGTCGCGCCAGCTGTAGGCGCCGTGGCCGGAGTGGTCCTCCTCGCGCGTCGGGCGGCCGGAGATGTAGTAGATCCAGTAGTCGAAGGCGCCGATCCCCGCGAGGAAGCCGACCGGCGCCGTCGTCATGAACGCGACGACGGCGATCACGACCCAGTCCCAGGTGGGGTCGTAATGGCCGAGCCAGCGGAAGAAGCAGACGATCCCGGCGCCGAGCGCGAAGAAGAGCGGCGTCATCCAGGCCGCGCGGACGAAGCCCGGCTTGGTCAGGTGCTCGCGGCCGTGGCGGGGAGGCGCCGGCGCATGGGCCTCGTGGTGGGTGTCGACGACCTCGGTCACTGTTGACCCTCGGCGAGATACTGCACGAGCGCGTCGAGCTGCTCGTCGGTAAGCGTGCTGTCGTAGGTGCTGGGCATCACGTCCGGCTGGTAGCCGGAGACGACGTCCGCGTTCGGGTCGACGATCGACTCCTTCAGGTACTCATCGAGCGGCGTGCTGCCCGGATCGACCGAGTCGAGGCTCGGGCCGACCTGCGCGTCGGTGCCGGCCGGCGTGAAGGCGTGACACCCACCACAGCCGGCGGTGGTGAAGATCGTCTCGCCCGAGTTCTCGTCCCCGCCGGCGCCTCCCGCGCCCGAAGCGAGGAACTCCTCGTACTGGGCTCGCCGGACGACGCGCACGGGCGCCCGCATGGTCGGGTGCCCGAGCCCGCAGAGCTCCGTGCACATGAGCGCGTACTCCCCGACTCGGGTCGGTGTGATCACGAGCGTCGTCTCGATGCCGGGAACGGCGTCGGACTTCTGGCCGAACTCGGGCACCCAGAACGAGTGGATCACGTCGAGCGAGTGGAGCGTCAGCTTCACCGCTTGGCCCACCGGCAGCACGAGCTCGCCCGAGGTCACCTTCGGCTCGCCGGGGTACTCGAACTTCCAGGCGAACTGCTGCGCGGTGACGGCGATTCGGAGCGGATTCGGGCCCGCGTCGTCGTTCTTGGCGAGCACGACGGCGCTGACGACCGAGATCACGGTCACGAGCACCGCCGGGATGGCCGTCCAGACGATCTCGATGCCGGTGTGGCCGTGGATCGGCGGCCCGTCCGACTCGTCCCCGGGCTGGACCCGGAACTTGACCACCGAGTAGACGATCGCCGCGGCCACGACCGCGAAGACCGCGATGCAGATGACCGTCGTGAACCAGAACGTGAACTCGATCCGGTCCATCTCCTCCGAGGAGGACGTCGGCAGCCAGGGAACGAGCACGGCGACCACCGACGCCAGGATTCCCGCGAGGACGCCGTAGATCGTGATGCGAACAATCGAGCCCCTGCGCACCGCGGCGAGCGTATCTCAACCCGCACCCAAAACGAGCCGTCAAGCGTTCACCTCCTGACGCCTGCTTCCGAGGGCGCCAACAACACGCTTCACCAGCCACTAGGAGGACGAAAATGGGTCTTGGAGTCAGCATCTTTCTCATCGCGGTCGGCGCCATCCTGACCTGGGCCGTCAACGCCACGGTCTCGGGTCTCGAGTTGCAGACGATCGGCGTCATCCTCATGGTCGTCGGCGCTCTCGGCCTCGTGCTCTCGATGATCTTCTGGTCGTCGTGGGGCGGCTTCGCCGGCTCCCGCCGGACGACCTACGTCGAAGAGGGTCCCCGCTTCTAGAGCAACACCCACTTGTTGATTCCTCCGAGAGGCGGCCCCAGGGCCGCCTCTCGTCGTTCAGGCCAGCGGCAGCTCGAACGAGAACGTCGAGCCGCGGCCGGGCTCCGACTCGACGCGGATCCGGCTGCCCATCCGCCGCATGATCTCGCGGCAGATGTAGAGGCCGAGGCCCGTCCCGCCGACGCCGCGGGAGAGGTTCGGGTCGAGGCGGAAGAACTTCTCGAAGATGCGCTCGTGCTCGGACGCGGGAATCCCGAGCCCGCCGTCGCGGACGGCGAACCGAACCCGGCCGTTGACCGACTCGAGCTCGACCACGACCCGGCCGCCGCCCGGGGAGTACTTGACGGCGTTCTCGACCAGGTTCACGAGCACCTGCCGGAGCCCGTCCGGGTCGGCCGCGACCTCGGGGCCCGGCTCGGGAGCGGAGAGAACCAGCTCGATCTCCGGCGGCAGGTGCACCGCGGCCGACGCGACCACGCCGCGGGCGAGCTCGTTCGCGTCCGCCCGGCCGATCTTGAACTTGGCCGCGCCGGAGTCGAGCCGGCTCGCCAGCAGGATGTCGTTGACGATCCGGGCCAGGCGCTCGGACTCGCCCGCGATCACGTTGAGCATCTCCAGGTTCTGCTCCGGCTCGAGCGTGACGTCTTCGCGCTGCAGCGTCATCGCGGCCCCGTAGATGGCGGCCAACGGCGTCCGCAGCTCGTGCGAGACGGTCGAGACGAAATCGCTCCGCAGCTGCTCGACCGCATGCTCCTCGGTCAGGTCGCGGAAGGCGTAGACGGTGCCGTGCGGGAACTCCGCGGCGGTGAGCGACAGCCAGAGCTCGCCGGCGGAGCCCTCGATCGGAAACGTCAGCGGCCGCTCGCCCGCGCCGTCGAGCGGCCAGCCGGCGAGCACTTTCTCCGCCGCGGGCGCCGACGACGTCGTCCTCGGCGCGGCCGGTGATGCGGGCGGCGGCCGGGTTCCAGAGCCGGACGACGCCCTCACGGTCGATCAGAAAGACACCGTCGCCGACGAACTCGAGCGCCTGCGCCGCCTGAGCCCCGCGCCGCAGCTCGCCCACGAGCCGCGCGTTGTCGAGCGCTCCCGACGCCCGCCGCGCGACCTCGAGCGCGAGCTCGAGATCGGCGTCGCCGTAGCGCCCGGGCTCCTGGGAACCGAGTGTCAGCACACCGAGCGTCTCACCGCGCGCGACGAACGGCACGAACATCATCGAGCGCGAGCCGACGCGCGCGAACGCGGCCGGGTCGACCCCGAGCTGCGAGAGCGCAGCGACGACGTCGGGGGTGAGCGTCGAGGCGAGTAGCGGCTCGCCGCGGCGGAAGATCTCGCGGAAGAGAGCCGGAGCCTCCGGGCCGAGGTCGTACCGGTTCGCCATCTCGGCCATGACGAGCTCGAGCTCCGGATTGGCGTGCGAGTACGCGACGCGGGTCAGAATGTCGCCCTCGGCGAGGTAGATGTTGCAGGCGTCGGCGATCCGCGGCACGACGACGCGCGAGATGCGCTTGAGGATCTCCTCGCGGTCGAGGGACGACGAGAAGAGCTCGCCGGCCTCGGCCAGCAGGCGCAACCGCGCGTCCGCGCGCTTCTGGCCGGTGATCTCGAGGATCATCCCGCCGACGCCCGTGGTCTCACCGGACTCGTTCAGCACCGGGTAGTAGCTCGAGAGCCAGTGCCGCGCGTCCCCCGGCCCGGCGATCGCCTCGTCGGTCGACTCCTCGTGCACGACGGGCTCGCCGGTCTCGAGCACGCTCCGGTAGAGAGGCTCGAGCGCCGGCGCGAGGTTGGGGATCACCTCCGCGAGCGTGCGTCCGATGTGCTCCTCGGGCGGGAGCCGGTTGAGCTGCGCCAGAGCGTCGTTGACCTTGATGAAGCGGAGCTCGCGGTCCCAGAAGCCGATCCCCACCGGCGCCGAGATGAGCAGCGTGTTCAGCTGGGCGTAGGACTCCTGCGCCGCGCGGAAGAGGAGCGCGTTGTCGATCGCCAGCGCGGCGCGGCGCGCGATCTCGTACGCCAGCTCGAGATCGGCCTCGTCGAAGCGGCGGGCCGACTCGCCGGTGCCCAGCGAGATCGTGCCCAGCAGCCGCCCGCGCGTCTCGAGCGGGACGACGATGTACGAGACGGCTTCGAGCGCGTGGTAGAGCGAGAGGTGCTCGGCGTCGACGGCGGCGCGCTCGAGCGCGTCCTCGCGGGCGTCTTCGATCAGCAGCGGCGCCCGCGAGCGGAGCACGACACTGACGGGATGAGCCTCGTTCGTCTCGGGCGGGTAGCGGCGGCGCAGCTCGCGCAGGAGATCCTCGCGAGTGGGGTCGCGGTGGGAGATCACGACCTGGCGCAGCGTGCTGTCGGACTCGAGCGCGTCGACGATGCAGTAGTCCGCAACGCGCGGGACGAGCAGGTGCGCGAGGTCGGCGAGCGTGGCCTCGAAGTCGAGCGACGACGACAGCAGCGTGCTCGCCTCGGCGAGGAAGCGCAGGCGAGCCTGGGCGTTGCGCTCCATCGTGATGTCGTGGAAGACGTTGATCACGAAGCGGAGCTCGCCGGCCTCGCTGAAGATGGGCGTCGCGCGGACGACCGACCAGCGCACGTCGCCGCCGAAGATGCGGTAGCCGAGGACGCCGTCCTGCGGTTCGCGTTCGGCGAACACCCGCCGGCTCGGCAACTGCTCGATCGGCAGCGGCGCGCCGTCCTCGCCGACGATCTCGAACCGCTTCATCAGCTCGGCGTTGCTCAGGCTCAGCATCTCCTCCGCCGAGGCGAGCCCGCACAGCCTCGCTGCGGCGTCGTTCGCGTAGAGAAGGGCGCCGTCCGGCCCCTGGGCGGTGATTCCGTCCTCGACGCTACGCAGGATCGAGGCAAGCTCGTCCACGGACGGGGCGACGACTTGGCGCTCGCTCAAATGGGCCGTGAAGGATTCGAACCTTCGACCTTGGGATTAAGAGTCCCCTGCTCTACCAACTGAGCTAACGGCCCGCGGCGAGGGATTGTAGCGGCGGCCGCTGGCGTCCTCTGTACGATTCCGCGCCGATGACCGACGTTGCCATTGTCGGAGCCGGCTACGTCGGCGTGCCGCTCGCCCAGGTGTTCGCCGAGGCGGGGCGCTCCGTCTTGCTCGTCGATCGTGACGCCGAGCGCGTGGCGATGCTGAACCGCGGCGAGAGCTACATCGAGGATGTCCCCTCGGAGGAACTGAAGCGGCTCGTCGACGGCCAGGGGCTGCGCGCGACGACCGACTACGACGAGCTGCGCGACGCCGACGCGATCCTGATCGCGCTGCCGACGCCGCTCTCGAAGCAGCGCGAGCCGGACCTCTCGATCCTGAACAGAGCGACCGAGCAGATCGCGGAGCGCCTGCGGCCGGGCCACCTCGTCGTGCTCGAGTCGACGACCTATCCCGGCACGACGCGCGAAGAGGTGCTGCCCCGCCTGGAGGCGTCGGGCCTGAAGGTGGGGACGGACTTCAACCTCGCGTTCTCGCCCGAGCGCGTCGATCCCGGCCGCTCCGACTGGACGACGAAGAACGTGCCCAAGGTCGTCGGCGGCATCACCGACGCCTGCACCGAGCGCGCCGCCGAGCTCTACGGCTCGGCCGTGGACACCGTCCACCGGGTCACCTCGCCGGAGTCGGCCGAGCTGACGAAGCTGCTCGAGAACATCTTCCGCTCCGTGAACATCGCCCTCGTCAACGAGCTGGCGCAGCTCTGCGAGCGGATGAAGATCGACTTCTGGGAGGTCGTCGACGCGGCGGCGACGAAGCCGTTCGGGTTCATGAGCTTCAAGCCGGGCCCGGGCCTCGGCGGCCACTGCATCCCGATCGACCCCTTCTACCTCACCTGGAAGGCGCGGGAGTACGGCTTCTACACCGAGTTCATCGAGCTGGCCGGCAAGGTGAACGAGAACATGCCGTGGTACTGCCGTTCGCTGATCTCGCAGGCGCTGAACCACGGCAAGCAGAAGTCGCTGAAGGGCTCCGAGGTGCTGGTGCTCGGCGTCGCCTACAAGCCCAACATCGGTGACATGCGCGAGAGCCCGGCGCTGAAGCTGATCGAGCTGCTCCAGGCCGCCGGCGCGAACGTCTCCTACCACGACGACCACGTGTCCGAGCTCGAGGAGTTCGAGCTGACGTCGTCGCCGCTCGAGCCGGGCCGGTACGACTGCATCGCGATCGTCACCGATCACTCCGGGATCGACTACGAGGCGCTCGTGGACTCCGGGCCTGTGATCGTCGACTTCCGCAACGCGACCGGTGAGAAGGGCCGCACGAGCGAGAAGGTCTGGAAGCTGTGACGACGGTCGGCCTCGCCGGGCTCGGCTACTGGGGCCCGAACCTGGCGCGGAACTTCGACCACCTCGCCGACCTCGCCTGGCTCTGCGACATCGACGGCGAGCACCGCTCGGCGTTCGCCGCTCGCTATCCGAGCGCGCAGTCGACTGGCGACTACGCCGCGATGCTCGCCGATCCCGAGCTGGACGCGGTCGTGATCGCGACACCGGTTCCCGACCCACTACGAGCTGGCGAAGCAGGCGCTCGAGGCGGGCAAGCACGTGCTGGTCGAGAAGCCCCCTGCGATGAAGGGCGCCGAGATGGACGAGCTCGTGAAGCTCGCCACCGAGCGCGACCTCGTCCTCATGCCCGGCCACCTGCTCCTCTACCACCCGGGCGTGGTCAAGATGAAGGAGCTCGTCGACTCGGGCGAGCTCGGCGAGGTGCTCTGCGTCTACACGAACCGCCAGAACCTCGGCATCGTGCGCACGAACGAGAACGCGCTCTGGTCGCTGGGCGTGCACGACCTCTCCGTGATCCTCTGGCTGATCGGCGAGGACCCGATCGAAGCCGTCGCCCACGGTCGCGACTTCCTCACCGGCGGCGTCGAGGACGTGGTCTTCTGCTACCTGCGCTTCCCGTCCGGGAAGATCGCGCACATGCACCTCTCCTGGCTCGACCCGCACAAGATGCGGAAGATGACCGTCGTCGGACGCGAGAAGATGGTCGTCTTCGACGACATGGAGCTGGAGCGCAAGGTGACGGTGTACGAGAAGGGGCCGTGGAAGCAGTCGGAGGCCTACGGCGAGTGGCAGACGCGCTCGGGCGACATCCACATCCCCAAGATCGACACCTCCGAGCCGCTGCGGCTCGAGTGCCGCGCCTTCCTCGACCTGATCGCCGGCGACGGTGACCGGCGGATCGTGGCGGAGGACGGAGCGATGGTCGTGCGCGCGCTCGACCGCCTGACGGAATCCCTCCGTGGCTGAGGTTCACCCGACCGCGACCGTCTACGAGGGAACCGTCCTCGGCGAGGGCGTCAAGGTGCTCGAAGGTGCAGTCGTCGGCAAGCAGCCGACGCTCTCGCCGCGCTCGACCGCGAAGCGCGAGCCGCTCGCGCCGACGACGATCGGCGACGGCACGATCGTCTCGACCGGCGCGATCGTCTTCGCCGGCTCGGCGATCGGCGCCCGGGTGATCCTCGGTGACCAGTCCTGCGTCCGCGAGCGGGTCGAGATCGGCGACGACGTCGTCCTCGGCCGCGGCTCCTACGTCGAGAACGACACCACGATCGGCGCGATGACGAAGATCCAGGCGGACGCCTACATCACGGCGTACTCGACCCTCGAGGAGCACGTCTTCATCGCCCCGTGCGTCGTGACGACGAACGACAACTGGATGGGCCGCACCGAGCAGCGCTTTGGGAGCGTCAAGGGCCCGACGATCCGGCGCGGCGCGCGCATCGGCGGCGGCGCGATCCTCTGCCCGGCGATCGAGATCGGCGAGGAGGCGTTCGTCGGCGCGGGCGCAGTGGTCACGAAGGACGTGCCTGCGCGCGCGGTGATGGTCGGCAACCCGGCCCGGCGGCTACGCGACGTGCCGGACGACGAGCTGCTCGAGAACCAGTAGCCGTCAGCCTTTGACGATCGCCAGCTTGTAGCGGCCGGCGCCGCGCGAGCCGAGCTTGACCTGCACGTAGTAGGTGCCGGTCTTGGTCGCCCGGTACGAGAGCCACTCCCGCGGGCCCGGCCGGGCCGCCTGGCGCGCGACGAGGCCGAGCGAGCCGAGGTCGTCGACGTGCCTCGTGCCCGGCTGCCACAGGATCAGGTTCGTGTCGGTGCCCGCAGGCCCGCGCACGCCGACGTAGACGGGCTGGCCGCGACGCAGCCTGATCGCGTAGACGTCGCTCTGGTCGTCCCAGAAGTCGAGCGTGGCCTCGATCCGCTTCGTCAGGCCCCACAGGGGCGCCGCGTCCTTGCCGCCGTCGTCGTTCGGCTCGTACCGGTCCTTCGGTGGGAGCTGCGCCCGAGAGCCCCCGCAGGGCCGCATTGACATCGAGCCTGCCCCAGCCGGACAAGGCGTCCCGCCGGAACGGGCAGATCCGGCAGCCCGTCGCCGGATTGACGTCCTGGGCGCTCTGGGTCAGGAGCGCCGTCACCTGCTCCGGCCGCAGCTGCGGCCGCACCGCGAGCAGCACAGCAGCCGCGGCGCTCACCTGCGGCGCGGCAAAGGACGTCCCCTGTCCCTTGCGGAAGTCCTCCGGCCCGCAGCTCGAGTACCCCTGGTCGAGGCACTCCTTGGACTCGGCCGTGAGGGCGAGCGGCAGCGTCGAGACGATCCCGTTACCCGGGGCCGAGATGTCGTTGTAGATCCGGTCGCGATGGGAGAAGACCGGCACCGATCCTTCGCGGGTCAGCGCGCTGACGCCGAGAACATGGGGGAGCGCGGCCGGATAGCTGGCAAACGGCCAGGCTCGTGCCGGGACGTCGGTGTTGTTGCCGACTGCGGCAACGAGGACCGCGCCCTTCCCGTGCGCCCACCCGATCGCAGCCGCCTCGAGCGCCGAGTACGCGTCTCGCCCCGGATCGCGCGGATCGCGCAGGCCGCCGAGGCTCATGTTGATCACCTGCGCTCCGTTCCTGACCGCCCACGTGATCGCCTGCACCTCGGCCTCGACGTCGATCAGGTCGTCCTCGTTCACCACCTTCGCCACCAGCAGCTCGGCGGAGGGCGCCATCCCCGCGATGCCGACGTCGTCGACGCCCGCGGCGATCAGTCCTGCGACGAACGTCCCGTGCCCGGCGCGGTCGACCTTCGCCGAGCCGCCGACGAAGCTCTTCGCGCCGACGATCTTGTCCGCCAGCTCAGGGTGCTCGCCGTCGATGCCCGAGTCGATCACCGCCACTCGTACGGCCGGCAGCAACGGCAGCTCGTCCCAGAAGTCGAAGGCTCGGTTCGCCGTCAGGTGCCACTGCCGCTCGGCGAGCGGATCGGTCGGGACGAAGGCGAGGCGTCGCGAGCCGAGCCGCTCGACATACGTCGCTCCGGGGAGCGCGGAGAGCCGCGGCGGCGCGGCGCGTTCGACCACGACGGCCGGGAGCGGCGCCAGGCTCTTCACGCCGGGGCCGAGCGCGCGGCTCAGAGCCGGCAGGTCGGCCGTCGAGCGCGCCCCGACGGCATAACGAGCCCCGTCCGCGGCCGGCGCGAACAATGCCGCCGCAGCGAGCACTAGCGCGAAGCGGCTCATTGCAGGTCGATCTGAACCGAGAGGCCCTCGGCAAACCCTTGGACTGGCGCCACGCGCGCACGGTACCGACCCGGTTCCGGCAGCGCGAGCGTGTAGCTCCCGTTCGGCCCCGTGGTGGTCCTGGCCGTCGTCGACCAGCCGCGCTCGCCTTCGAGCTGGAGCTCGACCGTCGTCCCGGGGTCGAGCGGCCTCACTGCGCCGGCGACCGTCTGCGCCCCATCCGCGCGGAGGGTGACGACCGGGGCCACCGGAACCTTCAGGACCGGCCCCGCCAGCTTGCCGGCGGAGATGCGATAGGTCGCAGGCGCTGTCAGCTTCTTCACCTTCAAGGCCGGCGCGAGCCCGGGACCAGCGACCCGCGTCCACGCGCCCTCGACCCTCTGCTCGATCACCGCTCCCTTGACGTTCGTCGCCTTGCCCGTGAGTGCCAGCGCCTTTCCGAAGACGACAGGCCCGCCCGGACGGGTGAGGGAGAGCGAGGCGAGCGCGGTGATCCACGTCGAACGCAGTCCCGCCGCCGAGCGGAGCGTCCCGCCCGTCACCGTCGTCGCACCCGAAGCGGTCATGACGTCGGCCTTCGCCACTCGGCCCGAAGCAGCACGCGTGAGCTTGAGCGCGGTCACCGGCGCACGCAGCTTCAGCCCCTTGCGAAGCGACGCCTCCGGGACCGGAGTCGGGCCCCAGCGGTTCACCGGCGAGAGCGCGCTGTGCGGGTCCTCGACCGAGACGAGATAGGGCACCGCCTTGCCGAACACCTCGGCGGCGTCAGCAGTGGCGCCTCCCGACGTGGAGTGGAAGAGGGCGTCGATCGGCTTCCCCTCCCAGAGCAGCACCTCACCCTTGGTCGCCTCGATCGCGGCGGTCGTGCGGGCGTGCTCACCCGGGATGCCGCCGTACACCTGGCTGCGCACGTCCGCGTAGAGATCGAAGCCCTTGCCGCTGAGCCGGTGCGAGAGCGCGTAGGAGCGCGCCGCGACCGCCTGCGCCTTCAGCGCCTCGTCGGGCCAGGCGCTCGGCATCTCCTTCGCGACCACGCCGGCGAGGTACTGCTCCAGCCCGACGACGTTGATCGCATTGAGCTTCTGGCCCGTCACGGCCACCTCGATCTGGCCGCGGTAGGCGATCTTGTCCACCTCGAGCGGCGCGCTGCCCGGCAGGAGCACGACCGGGCCGGCGAGCTCCGTGGGCGTTCCGTTCACGGTCACGCGGAGCTTCGAGCCCAGCACCAGCTCGCCGGGCTCGAGCGGGTACGTCGTCCCGAAGACGTCGCGAATGCGGAAAGCCGATGTGGAGCGCACGCGGACCGACGGCCGGGACTCGGCGACGACGACGCGAACACGCGCGACGGCAGCCGGTCCCAGCTGGGCTCCGGCGTAGTAGTGCGCGAGGATCCGGTCGTACGTCCAGCCCTCGTTCGCGTAGCCGAGCGCGCCGTACTGGCTCATGCCGACCGCGTGCCCCCAGCCACGGCCGCTGACGAGGAACGTGGTCGCCGTGACGGCGGCGGGCTTCGTCGGAGCGGGCGCGACGGAGCCTGCGGACGCGGAGGCCGCGAGCGCGAGCACGAGTCCGGTGAGAGCGAGCAGCATTCGCGGCATTCGTTGAGCCCCGCGGCTGAGGCTAGCGGAAGAACCGCCGATTTCCGGGGTTCTTTACCGAACCTTCAAGTCGTCCGAGCGTTTTCATCGCGAACGGCCCGGGCAGTCCGTCTCAGTGGACGAGAGCCGGCTCCCCCCGCGCTATCGGCAGCCCGAGCGGATCGCTCGCGGCGGCATGGGCGAGATCTTCCGCGCCGAGGACTCCGACCTCGGCCGGATCGTGGCGATCAAGGTGCTCGCGGAGCACCTGGCCGGCGACGTCGGGATCCGGGCTCGCTTCACCCGCGAGGCGCTCGCCGCCGCCCGCCTCTCGAACGCGCCGAGCACCGTCACGATCTACGACGTCGGCGAGCACGACGGGCGGCCGTACATCGTCATGGAGTACCTCCCTGGCGGCTCGCTCGCGGACCGGGTCGCGAGCGAAGGAGCACAGCCGGTCGGCCGTACGCTCGAGTGGCTGCGCCAGGCGGCGGCCGCGCTCGACGCCGCGCACGCGAACGGGGTCGTGCACCGCGACGTCAAGCCGGCCAACCTGCTCCTGGACGACGACGACCGCGTCCACGTCGCCGACTTCGGTGTCGCCAGCGCCGCTGGGCTTCACTCCTTCACCGAGGCCGGAACCGTGGTCGGAACCGCCGGCTATCTCTCGCCCGAGCAAGCCAGGGGCGAGCGCGCGACCCCGGCGAGCGACCGTTACGCCCTGGCCGTCGTCGCCTTCGAGCTCCTGACGGGAACACGCCCGTTCGAACGTGACTCCACGACCGCTGAGGCGCTCGCGCACGTGAGCGCCCCGATCCCACCGGCGTCGCAGCACAACCCGGAGCTGCCGCCGCAGGTCGACGACGTCCTCGCCCGCGCGCTCGCGAAGGAGCCTCAGTACCGCTTCGCCAGCGCCTCTGAGTTCGTCCACGCCCTCCGCGACGCGCTCGACGAGGCCGCGGGGCAGACGGCGGTCGCAGCCCTTCCTCCGGCCGCGAAGCCCGGCCGGCGGCGCAGCCTGCCGCTCATCGCTGCTGCGCTCGTCGGGCTCCTGCTCGCGGGGATCCTGGCTGCTGCGCTGCTCGGCCGAGACGACGGCGAGCGCTCCGCCGCTTCCTCGCCCGAGACAGTCCGAGAGACGGTCACGGAGGAAGGGGTGACGGTGGTCAAGACGGTGACGACGGCCGCGCCCGAGCCGACGACCGCACCCACGACGACGCGCCTCCACCGCGAGCCCGGCGGAGCTGAACGACCAGGGCTTCGCGCTCATGCAGGCCGGCGACTACGAAGGTGCGCTGCCGCTGCTCGAGCAGGCGGTCGCAGGGCTCTCGGGCTCGGGCGAGCTCGCGGAGGCCTACGCCTCCTACAACCTCGCCTTCACGCGCCTCGCGCTCGGAAGTTGCGACGGCGTGTTCGAGCTGCTCGACCGCTCGCAGCAACTGCAGGGCGAGCTGAAGGAGATCAGGCAGCTGCGACGTGAGGCGGAGCGCAGCTGCGGCGAAGGCGACGACTAGGAGCCAGGAGCCGGCGAGTCTCGCGGCGTACTGCTTTTCGTAGTACCGCCGGTACTCGCCGGACTTGATCGGCTCCCACCAGGTGCGGTTCGCGAGGTACCAGGCGACGGTCTCGGCGATCCCCTCTTCGAATTTCTTCTGCGGCGCCCAGCCGAGACCGCGCAGCTTGCTCGTGTCGAGCGAGTAGCGGCGATCGTGGCCCGCGCGATCCTCGACGTGCCGGATCAGCGACTCGTCCGCGCCGGTGAGCCGCAGGATGTGGCGCACGATCTCGACATTCTCGCGTTCGTCGTCGCCACCGACGTTGTAGACCTCGCCCGGCGCACCCTCGCGCAGGACCGTCTCGATCCCGGCGCAGTGGTCTTCGACCCAGAGCCAGTCGCGGATCTGCTTCCCGTCGCCGTAAATCGGCAGGAGCTCCCCCTCGAGCGCGTTCGTCGTCATCAACGGAATCAGCTTCTCCGGGTACTGGTGCGGGCCGTAGGTGTTCGACCCGCGCGTGATCGAAGCGTTGACGCCGAACGTCCGCGCATACGCCGGAATGTGCAGGTCGCCCGCGGCCTTCGCGACGCTGTACGGGCTCGACGGCTTGATCGGGTCGGTCTCCACCGAGGAGCCGCCGGCGGCGAGGTCGCCGTACACCTCGTCCGTCGACACCTGGACGAAGCGTGCGCCACTGCGCCGTACCTCCTCGAGCAGGACCTGGGTGCCGAAGAACTCCGTCCGCCCAAAGTCGGTCGCGCCGAGGATGGAGCGGTCGACGTGCGTCTCGGCCGCGAAGTTGACGATCGCGCCGCAGCCGGCCGCGGCCTCGGCGACCGTGTCCGCGTCGCAGATGTTCCCTTCGGTGAGCTCGATGCCGGTTCCCTCGAGGTTGGCCGGGTTCCCGGAGTACGTGAGCGCATCGAGCACGCGCACGTCGTCGCCCGCCGCCTGGAGCCGCTTCGCGAAGTGCGAGCCGATGAAACCGGCACCACCGGTGACGAGCACGCGCATGCAGAAAGGCTACGTGACGGCCAGGAGGCGCGCCCCCAGCAGGGCGGCCAGGCCCTCGCCTCCCTGGCGCATGACGACGTTGTGGTTCCAGCGGAAGATCGGCCCTGCCACCGGAGCCGCCAGGTTCATCCAGAGCGGCGTCGTCCTGACCTTCCATTCGTACGTGACCGCCGTCACAGGGCCGTCGAAGAAGCGCCAGCGCCCGGTGCCGGCGAGCTCCCCATCCGCAACGGCCTCGATCACGTACGGGCGCTCGAACCGCGTGATCCGCGTCTCGAAGCGAACCGGATAGGGGATCACGCTGCGCCACTCGTGCCGGTAGAGCTCACCGATGCCGTTCTCGTCTCCGTTCTCGAGCTTCTCGACCTTGCTGACGCCGCGCCACCACTCGGGCCAACGCTCGATCTCGTAGATCGTGTCCCAGACCGGCATGCACGGCGCGTCGATGATCCAGGTCGTGAGGAAGGAGTAGTTCGCCATGCGAGTGCTATTCGGGCTGGTCGCCCGATCGGATGGCGGCAAGCGTCTCGCGCAGTCCCTCGCGCCAGTGCGGCAGCGTGGGCGCGCCCTTCTCGCTGCGGAGCACCGAGTAGGCGGGCCTGGGAGCAGGGCGCCCGAGCTCGGCGGTCGAGATTCGTCGCACGCCGCAGTCGAGCTCCGCCTCCTCGAAGATCGCCTCGGCGAGCTCGGCCCACGTGCAGTCGCCGCCGGCGGCGACGTGGTAGACGCCGTGCGGGAGTTGGAGCACCTGACGCGTGGCCGCCGCGAGGTGCCCGACGTAGGTCGGAGAGCCACGCTGGTCGTCCACCACCCCGACCTCGTCGCGCTCCGCCCCGAGCCGCAGCATCGTCCGGACGAAGTTGTGCCCGGTCGGCCCGAAGAGCCACGAGCTGCGGACGATCCAGGCCTGCTCGCCGGCTGCAGCCTCCCCGTGCAGCTTCGAGCGGCCGTAGACGGACTGCGGATTCGGCCCGTCCGACTCGACGTACGGCTCGCCCTTGCGGCCGTCGAAGACGTAGTCGGTCGAGTAGTAGACGAGCGGCGCGCCGAGCGACGCGACGTTGGCCGTGCCGCCGACGTTGACCGCTGCCGCCTCCTGCGGGTCGCCTTCGGCCCCGTCGACATCGGTCCAGGCCGCTGCGTGGAGAACGAGGTCGGGTGACTCGAGCCCGGGCGGCGGCGGCAGGGTCACGTCCCAGGCGTCGTGCGACAGAACAACCGGCTGCTCGGCCGCGAACTCGGCCGCGAGCGCACGCCCGAGCTGGCCGCCTGCGCCGGTGATCAGCACGCTTCGAGGTCGCGCGGCGAGAGCGTCGGGGAGTCCGTGCTCCACAGATGCTTCACGCGCGGGTCGGCCCAGCAGAGCCCGTGCTCGTCCGGATCGGCCGGGTCGTACTCCTCCGTGACGTGGTAGCAGAAGAGCAGATCGGTGAGGGCTTCGAAGCCGTGCGCGTGGTGGCCCGGAACGTAGATCGCGACCGGGTTCTCGTCCCCGACGTCCTCGCTGAAGGTCTCGCCCGTGTCGCGGTCGAGCACCACGACTCTCGCCGTCCCCTGCATGCAGACGAAGAGGTCGTCCTGGCCGCGCTCGTGGTAGTGGAGGCCGCGGATCACGCCCTGCCGCGAGTAGGACAGGTTCGTCTGGCGGGTCGGCTTCGGCAGCAGGCTCTCGCGCCGTAACTCCATGAACCAGCCGCGCTCGTCCTCGAAGCGACGCAGCGGGATCCGGAGCAGCCCTTCGATCACGGCACGGCCTTGTTGGCCCCGGTCTCGGCGATCAGCGCGCCGATCTCCGGTAGCGACTCCTGTGTGCCGGCGTCCTCCCACCAGCCCGTCACGCGGTGATGCGCGAGCGTGCCGCGCTCGGCGTAGTGGCGGTTGACGTCGGTGATCTCGAGCTCGCCACGGGAGGACGGCTTCAACGTGCGGATGACCTCGAAGACGTCCGGCGAGTAGCAGTAGAGGCCGACCACCGCGTCGCTCGAGGGAGGCGCCTCGTAGCGCGTGTCGACGACTCCGGCCTTCTCGACCACGTCCCGCACGCGGCCGTCGTCGCCGTAGACGACGACTCCGAACCGCTCCGGATCCGGAACCTCCTTCACGAAGACCGCGGCCTCGTCGCCTCCCTCGGCAAAGTCCCGGACCGCGGCGACTTCCGCGTACTCGAAGATGTTGTCGCCCAGGCAGACGACCAGGGCGTCGTCGCCGGCAAAGCTCTCCGCCATGCCGACGACCTGTGCGATCCCGCCTGCCTCGACCTGCACCTTGTACGTCAGGTCAAGGTCGAAGAGCGGCTCGTCGCCCCCGCGCCCGTCCAGGCGGCCGTTCCCGAGCAGGTCGATCACCTGGCCCGCGTGGCCCTGCCCGGTGACGATCAGCACCTCACGGACACCCACGAGCTGCAGCAGCTGCAGCGGGTAGTAGATCATCGGCCAGCCGCCGACCGGCAGCAGATGCTTGTTGACGACGCGCGTCAGCTCGCCGAGCCGCGTCGCCTCGCCACCCGCAGCGATGAGTCCCTTGACCTTCATGCAGGGGCCGATGCTACTTCGGCCGCGGCGAGCGGCGTGCGCCCGAGGATCCAGAACGAGCCCTCGACCGCCGGCCCGATGCCGAGCGCAAAGACGAGCGTGCCCACGCCGACCGTGCCGCCGAGAGCGAAGCCGACTGCGAGCGCTGCGACCTCGAGCGCGGTGCGCGCAATTCCGATCCGGACGCCGAGTCGCGACGAGAGCACGAGCATCAACGAGTCGCGCGGCCCGGCGCCCATCGCGGCGGCGATGTAGAACGCCGAGCCGCCGCCGAAGCACGGCAGCGCCAGCACGAGCAACCCGATCCGGACGCCCAGGCTCTCGTCGGACAGGGAGGCAACCGGATCCAGAGCGGTCAGCGCGATCACGAAGCTGCCGATCAGGAGCGCGTTCAGGAACGTCCCGAGCCCGATGCGCGCCCGCAGCAGCCAGGCCAGCGCGAGGATCACCACCGAAACGACGAGGTTCGCCACTCCGAACGAGATCCCGAGCTGCTCCGCAAGGCCTTGATGGAGCACATCCCAGGGCGGCAGGCCGAGCTCGGATTCGAGGAAGCAGACGATCCCGCAGGCGCAGAGGAAGAGGCCCGCGACCAGCCAGGCCAGCCGGGATGCAAAACCGCCGTGCAGGACGGGAGGAGACCGCATGGTTCGGAACCTAGCCGCCGGGTGCATAATCAGGGGGTGACCGAGCGCGAGGTACAGCACGATCCGCTGGTGATCGAGGGCGAGGACGAGGCGCCGCACCAGCCGGCGTCGCCGCTCGACCCCTACACGCCGGAGCCAGGTCCTGGCCCCGGCGAGCAGCGTGCCTTCAAGGTGCTGCGGCTCGCCTGGATCGTGGTCGCGATCGTCATCGCGATCGTGATCTACTCCGCTCTGCGCTAGCGCGAGAGGAGCGAAGCGCTGTAGGCGCTGTCCTGCGGCGAGAAGATCCTCACCCACGTCCCCTTCGGCGCCGCAACGGCGATGCTGAAGAAGCCGCGAGCGCTCGTCGTGCGCCAGCCGCCGCTGTTCCGCCAGGCCCCGCCGGTGCGCACCTGGAGGCGATAGCGCTGGGCGCCGGCACGCGGCCGGACCTGACCCCAGAGCACGAGCTTGCCGGCGCTCCGGCCGGCCTGCGCGATCGGGAGCGGGAACGCAAGCGCTGCCAGCTTCGCGCGGTCGGCCACGTTGTAGAGGCCGCTCTGGAAGCGGCTGGCGTGCGGCTCGTCCTTGACGAGGTAGTGGATCAGCATCTCGACCCGCGGCGCCTTGTAGGCGCGGAGCCCGGATTGGCCGATCATCTCGGCCTGGTGTTGCTGGCTGACACCGAAGGCGCCGGTCTGGTAGCCGTACTCGGTCAGCCAGATCCGCTTGGACCCGAAAGCGCGGCCCGCCTCGGCCAGCAGCCGCTCGAGGGTGGCCATCGTGATCGTCGAGCAGTGGCTGCAGCCGCCCGTGAACGGCGTCTCCCGGTTATTGGACGGGTACGGATGATGGGCGTAGGCGTCGAGACGTGCACCGGCGGACTTCATGCCTCGGATCCAGGCCACCGGCGAGACCCCGCCGGTCGAGCCGCGCGGGGCGGTGACGCCGCCCGCGACCCGGGCTCGCGGGTTCGCGGCGTGGATCGCGGCGTAGGCGGGGTTGAGGATCTGGCGGACGTAGACGGCCGGAGAGGTCGGCCGGAGCCAGCGCGCCTGGTTCGGCTCGTTCCAGGCAAGCCACTTGTTCACCCAGCGGTACCGGGTCGCGGCCGCGCGCGCGAAGCTACCGAACGCCGACGCGCCAGGTGCGAAGTTCGGCCCGCGACCGCCGTTCGCCCAGCGCGGCGTGCCGACGAGGCCGACGACGGTGTCGATCCCGCGGCTGCGCAGACCTTCGAGCACGACGTCGCTCTCTTCCCAGTTGGGCTCGCCGCGGACCGTCTCGATCGTGTTCCAGCGCAGGTTGAAGCGCACGAGGTCGACGCCCAGCCGCTCGAGCCGGTCGAGCCGCTCGTCGAGCGTGCCCCCGCCGTGGGTGAGCCAGGCGTCGTCCTGGATCCCGTAACGAATGCCGCTTGAGGCCCCAGCCGTAGGAGCAGTGACGCCGAGAAGGGCGCACGAGAGTAGGGCTGCCGTGAGAACGCGCATTGAAGGCCAGGGTTCCCGACCCCCCGCCTTTCACACATCAGGATCCTGTTAACCCTTGCTGTTGACGCTGCGTGCCGCCCGCCGCCGCGCCTTGCGCGCGCGCACCTTCGGCACGTTGCGCACGGCGGCGAACCAGACGTAGACCGCGAACGCGAACGCCGCGCCCACGAGCTTCAGGATCAACCGCACACGTGCCACGCGTCGGATCCTATGCCCGGAGGGGTACTCTGGCAGCGATGGCACGGCGAGACATCGATCGCCTCCAGGGCGAGATCGAAGAGCTCTTCGCCGACCTCTGGCAGGTGCCGAGGTTCACGGGGATCCGGAACGGCTTCCGGCCTGCGGTCGACTGCTTCGTCACCGACGAGCCGCCGCAGCTCGTCATCATCGTCGAGCTCGCCGGCATCGAGCCCGACTCGATCGAGATCGCAATCGAGGGCGATGCGCTCACGATCGCGGGCCAGCGCAACCGCCCACGCGTCGACGGGCAGGTCTACCAGCAGGCCGAGATCGAGTACGGCCGCTTCGAACGCCGGATCCAGCTCGACCGAGGCGTCGACGCCTCGGCCGCGAGTGCGTCGTACGACGCGGGGATGGTGCGCATCGCGCTGCCGGTCGTCGCGCGGCCGCGACGCGGGCGCGCCGCTGCGATCGTCGTCCAGAGGGAACGATGAGCGAAGCCTCGCCCGAGCGGCTCCGGCTTCCGGTGCTGCCGTTGAAGGAGACGGTCGTCTTCCCCGAGTCGATGACGCCGCTCGCGGTCGGCCAGGAACGCTCGATCAAGCTGATCGACGACGTCGTCTCCGGCGAGCGGATGCTGGCCCTCTTCACGGTCCGCCATGCGGACGCCGACCCGCCCGGCTGGGACGACCTCTACGAGGTGGGCACCGTCGCCGTCGTGCACAAGATGATCAAGGTGCCCGACGGGACGCTGCGGATCCTCGTCCAGGGTCTGCAGCGAGTGCGGCTCGCCGAGCGCGTCCAGGACGACCCGTATCTCCTGGCCGAGCTCGAGGATCTTCCGGACATCATCCCCGACTCGCCCGAGGTCGAGGCGTTGACCCGGAACGTGCAGTCGCAGTTTGCGCACCTGATCGGGCTGACGCCCTATCTGCCGGAGGAGCTCCAGCTCGCCGCCGCGAACGTCGACGACCCGAGTGCGCTCTGCCACCTGATCGCCTCGACGCTGCGGCTGAAGACGGAGGAGCGGCAGCTGCTGCTCGAGACGGTCGACGTCGAGGAGCGACTGCGCGCGGTCAGCGTGATCCTGAACCGCGAGCTCGAGATGTCGGAGCTGGGCTCGCGGATCCAGTCGCAGGTCGCGAGTGAGATCGACAAGGGCCAGCGCGAGTTCTTCCTCCGCCAGCAGCTGAAGGCCATCCAGGAAGAGCTCGGCGAGGGCGACGACCACCTGGCGGAGATCGAAGAGCTGCGCACCCTGATCGAGGAGAAGAACCTCCCCGAGCATGCGCTCCAGGCGGCGACGCGCGAGCTCGCCCGACTCGAGAAGCTGCCGCCGGCCGCAGCCGAGTACGGCGTGATCCGGACGTATCTCGACTGGATCCTCTCGCTCCCCTGGCACGAGCAGACCGACGACAATCTCGACCTCGCGCACGCCCGCGAGATCCTCGACAAGGATCACTTCGACCTCGAGAAGGTGAAGGAGCGGATCATCGAGTACCTCGCGGTCTCGAAGCTGAAGAACGACCTCTCGGGGCCGATCCTGTGCTTCGTGGGGCCGCCCGGCGTCGGCAAGACCTCGCTCGGCCACTCGATCGCGCGCGCTCTCGGCCGCAAGTTCGCGCGCATCTCGGTCGGCGGCGTCCGCGACGAGGCCGAGATCCGCGGGCATCGGCGCACCTACATCGGCGCGATGCCGGGAACGATCATCAGGGCGATTCGGGACACCGAGTCGTGCAACCCGGTCTTCCTGATCGACGAGATCGACAAGATGGGCTCCGACTTTCGCGGCGACCCTGCGTCGGCGATGCTCGAGGTGCTCGACCCCGAGCAGCACTCGAGCTTCCGCGACCACTACCTCGACCTGCCGTTCGACCTCTCGAAGGTGCTGTTCATCTGCACCGCGAACACCCTCGACACGATCCCGGCGCCGCTGCTCGACCGGATCGACGTGATCCAGCTCTCCGGCTACACGCACGACGAGAAGCTCGCGATCGCCAAGCGCTACCTCGTCGCGAAGCAGCTCAAGGCGCACGGGCTCAAGCGCACGCAGATCTCGCTACCCGACCGGACCCTGAAGCTCGTGATCGCCGAGTACACCCGGGAGGCCGGCGTCCGCAATCTCGACCGCGAGATCGCCGCGCTGATGCGGAAGGCAGCGACCCTCGTCGCGACAGGCCATACCGAGAAGATCAAGATCGACGAGGAGCGCGTTCGCGAGTGGCTGGGGCCGCGCCGCTACTCGACGGAGGCACGCAAGCGCACGGCCGACCCCGGTGTCGCGACAGGTCTTGCGTACACGGCGGTCGGCGGCGACGTCCTCTTCATCGAGGCCACGGCCTATCCCGGCCGCGGGCGGCTGAAGATCACGGGCCAGCTGGGCGAGGTGATGCAGGAGTCCGCCCAGGCCGCGCTCTCCTGGGTTCGCTCGCACACGGACGAGCTCGGCGTGCCGCCGAAGTGGTTCGCCGAGCACGACATCCACATCCACGTGCCCGCGGGCGCCGTGCCGAAGGACGGCCCTTCGGCAGGCGTGACGATGGCGACGGCGATCGCGTCGCTCCTGCGCGGCGAGCCGGTCGCCGACGACGTCGGCATGACCGGCGAGATCACGCTCACCGGCCAGGTGCTGCCGATCGGCGGCGTCCGCGAGAAGGTGCTCGCAGCGCAGCGGGCGGGCCTGAAGCGCGTGATCCTGCCGCGGGACAACGAGCACGACCTCGACGACTTGCCGCCGGAGACGAAGGAGGAGCTCGAGTTCATCCTCGTCGACCACATCGAGGAGGTGCTCGAGCACGCATTCACGGCGGGGAGCCGGTCCCGGCGGCGGCGCCACCTCTCGCTCGAGCGCCGGGCGGCGGCTTCCGTTCGTTGACCGTGCTCATGCACCCACGATCATGAGAACCTTGCGTGCAACTGAATTTGGGAGGCGGGCCGACCCTTTAGGGATTTTCGCGCGGGTGAGAGCCGCTTTGCGGATCTCACCCTTGCGCAAACAATTCAGTTTGCGAGGATGGATCCGCGGCAAGACTGAGTCCGCGACCACGAACGAGGAAAGGACGGGCAGATGCCCAAGACGAAGGACAGGCTCTATGACACTGCGGACACGATGCGGCCGTACGTCGACCGCGCGCTGCACGACGACGATCTCCACGACAACCTGAAGGAAGCCTTCAAGGCCGCTCGCGATGTCTACGGCGAGCTGCTCGGAAACCGCAACCTGACGGGGACCGCGATGCGCGCGGCCACCGACAAGGAGATCCAGGAGAACCTCAAGAAGGCGGTCGAGGAGCTTCGCGGCGCGGCCAACCGGCTGCAGGGCAAGGAGGACCACAGCGCCCGCAACACGATGCTGTTGCTCGCGGGCATCACCGTCGGGATCCTCTTCAACCCGATGACGGGCCCGCAAACCCGCCAGTGGCTGATGGCGAAGATCACCGGCGAGGGCCCGGAGGACTACTCGTACACGCCGCCGCCGGACGACGGACGACTCGAACCTCTATCCAGCGCGTAGCAGAGCGCCGTCGCCCTCGGATGACACCGGGGCGACGAGCGCCCGCTCGAGGGAGCCCGGCTCGAGGCCGCTCGCGCTCGAGATGTCGGTCGACCCGAGCAGCACGGCCGCGGGCCAGGGAGCGGTGGCAGATGCCGGCGCCGGCGGCGCCCAGCCTCGTCCGGCCGCGAACGAGATGT
Source organism: uncultured Gaiellaceae bacterium (assembly GCA_963820565.1). Taxonomy (GTDB): domain Bacteria; phylum Actinomycetota; class Thermoleophilia; order Gaiellales; family Gaiellaceae; genus Gaiellasilicea. Next base: position 143,439 of record CAWGAD010000001.1, on the reverse strand, counting down.
CCTGAAGGCGGCGCCAGGCGCTGAGATACGGGAACGAGTTGACCACGCCGTCGTAGCCGAGCGGCAGCAGGCCGACGGGATGGATCTCGAAGTGGAGGTGATACGGGCGTGCTCTGCGCGTCGCCCGTGTTGCCGACGAAGCCGATCACCGCGCCGGCCTTGACCTCGTTCCCGTCGATCGCGAGCGGCGAGAACGCGGAGAGGTGCGCGTAGTAGAACTGGTTCCCCTGCCGGTCGCGCAGCCAGAGGCGGTAGCCGCCGCGGTCGTTCCAGCCGACCGAGAAGACGGTGCCGTCCGCGACCGCGAGCAGCGGCGCGCCGAGCGGCGCGAAAATGTCCTCACCGTGGTGCCAGCCCACACCGGCCCGGGGCGCGCCGAACGTATCGGTGAACGACGACGACCCGTAGACCGGGAAGACGTACCCCTCCGGTGAGAGCGGGGCCGAGACGTCGAAGGGCGGCGTCCGGAAGACCGAGCCCGGCCCCGGCAGCCCGTCCGGCTCGGGCGGCTTCGGCAAACGCTTCTTCGTCTTCGACGGCACGCCCGCAGGGCCGTGCCGGTCTTTCCGGCGGTGTGGTGACCGTCGTCGAGGTGCCCGGCGTCTCCGCCGACACCACCGGAGTCGCGGCGGCGGCCTCTGCATGCCCGACGAGGATCTCGGCACCGGCCGGGAGCCCACCGTGGTCGAGGGTGAGGACGACCCGCAGTGCCGTCACCGCCGCGTGCGCGTTCCTGGTGCCGGCGGTGACCGTCGACTCGACGACCTGCTCCAGCGTGACCGCATAGCCCCAGTCGGCGAGGGGAATGCGCTGGTTCGGAGTGGCCGCCACGGGCTGGCCGAGCACGACGAGATTCGTGATCGCCGCCCCGTTGGGATCGGCGCCCGCCGAGGAGGCGTTCGCCCGGCCAGCGACGGCCTCGGCCGTGATCTCCCCGTTGAAGAACGAGACGGCGAGCACGTCTGTGACCGCCTGGCCTGCGGCCTTGCCGGTCGAGCGGGCGAACGCGGTCGACGACAGGGCACCGGTCCGCACCGCCGAGCCGTCGGCGGGGTACGCGAACGCGTCAGCGGTTCCGGCCGGCGCTGTTCCCGGCGCGGCAGCGGCGGCGACGGGTGCGCCCGTCTGGCCGGGAAGCACGACCGTGATCCCGAAGGAGCTCGCCGACACGACGGCCGGCTGTCGTAGGGCACGCCGGCGCCCGTCGCAGCGGCCGCAAATGCGCCGGCGAGCAAGACGAGCGCGATCAGCCTGAAGGGCATGCGCCTCCATTATCCGAATCCAGCGCGACGGTGCCTTGATTCCTTACTCGGGTGGGGCTTGCCGACAGTCTCCGCACTCGCCGCGAAGGACGACCTCGTGCCCTTCGACCGAGTAGCCGAGCCGGCTCGACGCCAGCTCGATCGCGCGCTCGAGCGACGGATCGCTGAACGGCTCCACCTTGCCGCAGTCGTCGCAGACGACGTGATGGTGATGATCCTCGCCGCCGGCAGGCTCGTAGCGGGCGACGCCGTCGCCGACGTCGACGCGCTGCACCAACCGCAGCTCCGACAGCGTGTCGAGGATGCGGTAGACGCTCGCGATCCCGACCGTACGACCACCGACCTCCAGCGCTTCGTGGAGCTCCTGCGCGCTGACGCAGCAAGACTGGCGGGCGAGCAGGTCGAGAACCGCCGAGCGCGCGCCGCCGGAGCGAAGTCCTGCGCCCCGGAGAGCGTCGTTGCGCCGTGTCGAGCCAGGTGCTGCATGACCTAAACGATAGCCGTTCTCATCAGCGTGCTATTCTCGCCGACGTGAGAACCATTCTCATCAGCGGCGCACTGCTCCTCTTCGTCACCGGCTGCGGCGGCTCGGACGGCAGGCGATTCGCGCGACGGACCGTCGTGGCCGCCTTCTATCCGCTCGCCTACGCCGCCGAGCGGATCGCGGGCGACGACGCCGCCGTGACGAACCTGACCCCGCCCGGCGTGGAGCCGCACGACGTCGAGCTCTCGGCGCGCGACGTCGCAGCGTGTCGGCGACGCCGATCTCGTCGTGTACCTCGGCGCGGGCTTCCAGCCCGCGCTCGAGCGCGCGATCGAGTCGACCGGCGCGAAAGCGGTCGACGTGCTCGAGCTGGGCTTGCGCTGCGTGCCACGGCGACCGAGATCGAGCCGCAGGACCCACACGTCTGGCTCGATCCGGTTCGCTTCGCAGCCGTCGTCGAGCGGGTCGCAGCAGCTCTCGGAAAGCCGAATCAGGCTCAGCCGCTCGTCGCAGAGCTCGAGCGGCTCGACGCGGAGTACAAGACCGGGCCTGCGCGACTGCCGAGCGCCGCGAGCTCGTGACGAGCCACGCGGCGTTCGGCTACCTCGCCGACCGCTACGGGCTCGAGCAGGTCGCGATCACGGGCCTGAGCCCGAGGCGGAGCCGACGCCGGGCGAGCTGCACGACGTCGTCGAAGAGGTGCGCGAGCACGAGCGCGACGACGGTCTTCTTCGAGACGCTCGTCTCGCCGCGGCTGGCGGAGACCGTGGCCCGGGAGGTCGGGGCCAAGACGGCGGTCCTCAACCCGCTCGAGGGCCTCACCCAGGCGGAGCTCGACCGTGGCGATGACTACTTTTCGGTCATGCGCGGGAACCTGGCTGCGCTCGAGCAGGCGCTCGGATGCCGCTAGCCGTCGAGCTCCGGGGCGTCGATTTCGGCTACGACCCCGCGCGACCCGTCCTGACAGACGTCGACCTCGCGGTCGGCGCCGGGCGAGTTCGTCGCGGTCGCAGGCCCGAACGGCGGCGGCAAGACGACGCTCGTCCGGCTCGCGCTCGGGCTCGAGCGCCCGACGCGCGGCGAGGCCCTGCTGTTCGGCGAGCCTGCGCATCGCTTCTCGCGCCGCGCGACGATCGCGCTACCTCGCGCAGCGCGCCCAGCCTCGGGTGTCGACGCGCCGGCGACCGTGCGCGAGGTCGTGCCGCCGGGCGGCTCGCGACGGGCGGCCTGCTCGGCCCGCTGCGCCGGCGCGACCGCGCATCGTCGCCGAGCGATCGAGCCGCGTCGGCCTCCGAGCGCGCCGACTCGCCGCTGCGCACGCTCTCCGGCGGCCAGCAGCAGCGCGCGTTCATCGCGAAGGCGCTCGCGGCCGAGCCGTCGCTGCTCGTCCTCGACGAGCCGACGACCGGCGTCGACGTCGAGGCGCAGGAGCGCTCGCCGCGCTGCTCGACCGGCTTCACCGCGAGCTCGCCGTACCGTCCTCTACGTCTCGCACGAGTTCGGCGCGGTCGAGCGCTTCGTCGAGCGGCTCGTGCTCGTGCGCGGCGGGATCCTCTTCGACGGCCCGCCCGCGAGCCTGCCGGGCGTCTGGCACGACCCCTCGCACGTCCATGCTTGAGCTCGAGTTCATGCGGCTGGCGTTCGCGACGGCGCGATCGTCGGCTTGCTGGCGCCCGCGGTCGGCTTCTTCCTCGTCCAGCGCCAGCTGAGCCTGATCGGCGACGGCATCGGCCACGTCGCCTTCGCCGGAGTCGCCGCGGGCTACCTGCTCGGGCCTGCCGCCGGTGCTGACCGCGCTCGTCGCCTCGGTCGGCGGGGCCGGGGCGATCGAGTGGCTTCGCGTCCGCCGGCACGCCGCCGGCGACCAGGCGCTCGCGCTCGTCTTCTACACCGGCATCGCAGCCGGCGTCGTCCTGATCTCGGCCGCCGGCGCGCTCAACGTCGATCTCTTCGGCTTCCTGTTCGGCTCGATCCTGACGACGACCCGACCGACCTCGCCGTCGTCGCGGCGCTCGGGCTGGCCGGGCTCGCGACGATCGCGCTCCTCTACCGCGCGCTGGCGGGGATCGCGCTCGACGAGGAGGGCGCGCGCGTGGCCGGCGTGCCGGTCGCGCGCGCTGAACGTCGTTCTCGCCGTGCTCGCGGCGACGACGGTTGCCGTGTCGATGCGGATCGTCGGCGTCCTCCTGATCGCGGCGCTGATGGTGCTACCGGTGATCGCCGCGTCGCGGATCGCCTGGAGCCTGCGCTCGACGCTCCTCATCGCGATGGGGATCGGCCTCGGCAGCGTGCTCTGCGGCCTCACGGTCGCGTACTACGCCGACCTCCCACCCGGGCGGGACGATCGTCCTGCTCGCCGCCGGTCCGTGCTGCTTCTCAGCCTCGCGCGAGGCCCTCCGAGGCCGCTGACAGACTGCCTGCGTGTCGCGCTCGCTCGTCGTCAACCTGTTCTGGCTGGCGTTCGGCGTCGATCGTCGCCGCCGTCGTGATCGGAGCCGTGACGCTGTGGCCGAGCTCGCGCACGGTCGAACCGCCCGCCGGGCCTGGTCCGACCCCAGACCGAGCGGGCCGAGATCGTCGCGATCGCCGCAGCGCCCTGCCCCGCCCCGGGTCAGAGCTCCTGCCGTCGGATCGACGGCCGAGCTCCGCGAGGGCGACGAACGAAGGAGCGCGGATCCAGCTCACGGTCACCGATCCGCCCGACCGGCTCGACCTCGACGTCGGCGACGCAATCCGCGTCTCCGAGAACCAGCTCCCGCCCGAAGCCGTCATCGGCGGAGTCAAGGTCGAGCGCTACTCGCTCTCCGACTTCGAGCGCCGCACCCCGCTCTTCGGGCTCGCGCTCGCGTTCGCCGCTGCTCGTCATCCTCGCCGGCCGCTGGAAGGGGCTACGCGCGCTCGTCGGCCTCGCCGTCAGCCTCGCGATCGTGATCGGATTCATCGTGCCCGCGATCCTCGACGGCGGCTCGCCGGCGGGCGTGGCGCTCGTCGGCTCGCTCGCGATCATGCTCGCCACGCTGACGATCACCCACGGGCTCGGCCCGAAGATGCTGGCGCGCGGCACTCGGTACTACGCCGCGCTCGTCCTTGCACTCGGGCTCGGGTCGCTCTGCATCGGCCTCTCGCACCTGACCGGGCTCTCGTCCGACGAAGCGCTCTACCTCGCGCGCCGTCCGTCGGGCAACGTCTCGATCGCAGGGCCTGCTGCTCGCCGGGATCGTCATCGGCGCGCTCGGCGTCCTCGACGACCTGACGGTGTCGCAGGCCTCGACCGTGCTCGCGCTGCGCAAGGCCAATCCGGCTCTGCGGGCGGTCGAGCTCTATCGAGCCGCGGTCGCGGTTGGTCAGGATCACGTCGCCGCGACGGTGAACACGCTCGTGCTCGCGTACGCCGGCGCTTCGCTGCCCGATCCTGCTGATCTTCAGCCTCGGCGACACTTCCTTCGGCGACGCGGTGAACTCAGAGGCGGTCGCGAGCCAGATCGTGGCCACGCTCGTCGGCTCGATCGCGCTCGTCGCCGCTGTTCCCCTTACGACCGGCCTCGCCGTCTTGCTGGCCGTCCGGATGTCGCCGGAACATCCGCGAAGCGGACGCCGGCCACGCGCACTAGAGCGACGTCAGGCGTCGAGCTTGCGTGCGAACTCGCGGAAGCGGGCCCGCACGTCGTCGTCCGGCCCGAGCTGCTCCTCGCGGTAGAGCGGATCGGCGGCGATCTCCTCGGCGACGGCCCGCACCTCCTGCGCCACCGCGGCGCGGTGCTTCGGGTCGCGAAGCAGCAGCTCCACCCAGGTCTCGGAGCCGTCGTAGGGAGGCACGTCGTTCTCGACCAGCAGCTCGCCGAGCTTCACGCCGACACGGATGTAGGCGAACGTCCGGAACGCAAGGATGCGCTTCGGCGAGCCGACGAGGCGCTCGATCTCCGGGTCGTCCGCCTGGATCTGCGCGACGATGCTGCCGATCGGCTCGTCGACGAGCGGGAGCCAGACCTCTTCGTGCTCCGTCATGGTTCCGAAGGATACGGCGCGGGCCGCCGCGCCCGCCATGCGAGCTGCGCCGCCACTCCGAGCAGGAGCACGGCGAACAGCCGTCGCAGCGTGCTCTCGGGCAGCGAGGTCGCGATCGCGACACCGACGGCGACACCGGCGATCGAGGAGAGACCGAGCACGAGCGCCGTCCGCCAGCGCACATTGCCGTAGTGGCGCTGGCGCCACGTCCCCGCGGCGACGGTCGGCAGGATCGCGAGCAGCGACGTCGCCTCGGCCTCGATCTGGGAGAGCCCGAGCGCGACGAGCGTCGGCACGAACAGGATGCCGCCGCCGACGCCGAAGAACCCCGCGAGGACGCCCGCGGCGAGGCCGAGCAGAAGCGCCAGCAGGACGGTGGTCGCGCTCAACCGACGAGCAGCCAGACCGCGATCGACGCGAGCAGCACCGCGAAGGCGAGGGAGAGAATGCGGGCCGAGACGCGCTGCTGGATCGTCGTGCCCAGCACGGCTCCCACAGTCGCAGGGATCCCGACGAGCGCCGCGTGGGCGACCTCGACGTGGCCTTCGAAGGAGTACAGGATCGTGCCGGCGAGCGCAGTGATCCCGATCGCGGCCAGCGACGTTCCGGTCGCGACCCTGCCGTCGAAGCCGGCGACCAGGATCAGCAGCGGCACGATCACGATGCCGCCGCCGACGCCGAAGAGGGCGCTGAAGAGCCCCGCGACGAGTCCGATGGCGACGAGCTTCAGCGACACCGCTCGTATCCTAGGGCGATGGACGGCGACGACTCCCTGCTGGCGCGCCTCGCCGAGGAGCCCGGCCGGGCGGCGCTCCTGCTCGACGTCGACGGCGTCCTCGCGCCGATCGTCCCGGTGCCATACGACGCGACGGTTCCCGAGGAGACGCGCGCCGAGCTGCGCCGGCTCCACGGCCGCTACGCCCTCGTCGCCTGCATCAGCGGCCGCTCCGGCGCCGACGCGCGTCGCGTCGTCGGGCTGGACGAGCTCGTCTACGTCGGCGAGCACGGGCTCGAGCTCGAACCGGGGGCCGCCGAGTGGAGCGGCAGGCTGCAGGACTTCACCGCGACCGTCGACTGGGACGACGTCGAGCGGAAGCCGCTGACCATCACCTTCCACTACCGCCGCGCCGAGAACGAAGCCGAAGCGCTGACGATGCTCGAAGCGGTCGCGACCCGCGCGCGCCACGAGGGCCTCGTCGCCCGGTTCGGCCGCAAGGTGCTCGAGCTGCGCCCGCCCGTCGGCGCCCACAAGGGCACCGCAGTCGCACACCTGCTCGGCGAGCGCGGCCTCGAGCGCGCGCTCTACGCCGGCGACGACACGACCGACCTCGACGCGTTCGAGGCGCTGCAAGGGCTCGAGCTCGGCGTGCGGGTCGCCGTCGCGTCGCCCGACGGACCGCCCGAGCTGCGCGAGGCCGCGGACATCGTGGTCGACGGCCCGGAGCGCAATGCTCGAGCTTCTGCGCCAGCTCTAGCCCGGAAGCGCCCGCTCGGTCTCGGCGTCGAACAGGTGCAGCTTGTCTCGCGGGATCCGGAACGTCGCCTGTTCCCCGGCGGCGACCCGCTGCTCGATGTCGAGCTTGGCGAGAAGAGGTGTGTCCCTCAGCCGCAAGTGGACGAGCTGCTCGTCGCCGAGGTACTCGACGACCTCGATCACCGCGTCGAAGCGCGCGCCGTCCGCCCTGCCGTTCGCCGGCTCGACGTGCTCTGGACGGAACCCCGCGAGCATGCCGGACGAGCCGGCGCCCTCGATCAATCCGGCCGGGACCATGTTCATCGAGGGGGAGCCGATGAAACGGGCCACGAAGACATTCGTCGGCCGGGTGTAGAGCTCCTCCGGCGTTCCGATCTGCTGCAACACACCGAGCTTCATCACCGCGATCCGGTCGCCCATCGTCATCGCCTCGACCTGGTCGTGCGTCACGTAGATCGTCGTCGTCGAGAGGCGGCGCTGGAGCTTCAGGATCTCGGCGCGCGTCTGCACGCGCAGGGCAGCGTCGAGGTTGGAGAGCGGCTCGTCCATCAGGAACGCAGCCGGCTCGCGCACGATCGCGCGACCGAGCGCGACACGCTGGCGCTGGCCGCCGGAGAGCTGCTTCGGCTTGCGCTTGATCAGGTCGCTCAGGTCGAGGATCTCGGCCGCGCTCGTGACCCGACGGTCGATCTCGGCCTTCTTGACCCTGGTGTTGCGGAGCCCGAACGCGAGGTTGTCGTACACGGTCATGTGCGGGTAGAGCGCGTAGGACTGGAACACCATCGCGAGATCGCGTGCGCCGGGCGCAAGGTTGTTGACGACGCGATCGCCGATCAGCACGCGGCCGCTCGTGACGTCCTCGAGACCGGCCAGCATCCGCAGCGCCGTGCTCTTGCCACAGCCGGAGGGGCCGACGAGGACGAGGAACTCGCCGTCGGCGATCTCGAGCGAGAGGTCCGTGACGACGAAGTTGGCGTCGAAGCGCTTGGACACCTCCTCGAACGTGACGCTTGCCATCAGAGCCGGACCTCCTCGGGCTGGGGTGGCAGCGCGAAGCGCGCAGCCGCGACGAACGAGTACGCAACGGTGATGGTCAGCAGCGGCAGGACCGCCGCAGCGGCGCCGAGCGCATTGATCAGCAGCAGTGCGAGCGCGAGCCCGATCGACGCGGCCGGCCGCCGGAGGAGCGCCGCGCCCGCGTCCGCGAGCAAGCGTGGCAGCGGGCGCTCTCGCTCGGTGACTGCGAGCGGCCAGAGGAGCAGCTGGAAGACCAGGAAGAGCGCGAGCAGGTACGCGACGACGAACGCGAGCGGCCAGGTGAGTGCGCCCGCGGAGCCGTAGGTGCGCACCGCCACGACCCCGGCGAGCACGACGACGCCGGCAAGCGCAGCGAGCTCCAGCCCACGGCGCCAGTGCAGCCGTACGCCCTCGACGGCGTCGCCGAGCCGCAGCTCCTCCGTCCCGGACGAGCGAGACGGCGCAGTGCATCAGAGCGGCGACGAGCGGGCCGACGCCGATGCCGAGCACGAGCGCGGTCGGCGCGTAACTCCCGAGCACGAGCACCGCGAGCACGCCGACCGAGAGAGCAGTGTTGAGGAGCACGAGCCGCCACGACTGCTCGTACAGGTCGCGGAGAGCGTGACGCAGGGCCGCTCCGACGCTCATCCCTTGACCCCACTCGCGACGACGCCGGCGACGAAGTACCGCTGGAAGATGACGAAGAGCACGACGACCGGCAGGATCGCCATCACGCTCGCCGCCATCAGCTGCGGCCAGAGCGCCCCGTACTGGAATCGGAACTGCGCGATCCCGAGCTGAACGGTGTAGTGGTCCGGATCGCCGAAGCCGAGCAGGATCAGGGGCCAGAAGAACTCGTTCCAGATCCCCTGGAAGGTGAGGATCGTGATCGCTGCCAGCGCCGGCCCGGTCATCGGCAGCATCACCTTCCAGAACGTCTTGAAGTGGCCCGCGTTGTCCAGCTTCGCGGCCTCCTCGAAATCCTTCGGGATCGTCAGGAAGTACTGGCGCATGAAGAAGAGATTGGTCGCCAGCACGAGCTTGATCAGCATGTAGCCCTTGAACGAGCCGACCAGCCCCCAGCCGCTGAGCATGACGAACACGGGCACGAGCCGAAGCTGATCGGGAATCATCAGCGTCGCCAGCACGAGCATGAAGAGGACCTCCCGGCCGGGAAACCGCAGGCGCGCGAAGGCATAGCCGCCGAGCGAGCAGAGGATGAGATTTGCCAGCGTGATCGTCCCGGCGAGGAAGAAGCTGTTGGCGGCAAAGCGGAGGAAGTTGAACTCCGTCAGCACCTCGCGGTAGGCCCGCAGGCTCGGTGAGTTCGGGCAGCAGGTCGAACCCCGTCGTCTCCGGCAGGGTCTTCAGCGACGTCGAGACCGACCAGACGAAGGGGACGAAGAAGAGTGCCGAGACTGCGATCAGGAGCGCGTAGACGAGGAGGCGCCGCGCGCGCTCGGCCGGGGTGCGCGCCGGGATCGCCCTGCCGGCAGCCTCTCCCTCGATCCGAGCGACGTCGATCGCCATCAGGCGGACTCCGCCTTGCCGAACAGCAGGCGCTGGATCAGCGTCAGCGTGAAGATCAGCACGAACAGCGCGATTCCGATCGCCGCTGCATAGCCGAACTGCACGTCCGCGATCGCCGTCCGGTAGAGATAGAGCACCACCGAGAGGGTCGAGTAGTTGGGCCCGCCGGACCCGGCCGAGACGATGAACGACTGGTCGAACATCTGCAGCGCCCCGATCACGGAGACGACGGCGACGAAGAAGTGGCCGGGCTTCAGCAGTGGGAACGTGATCTTCCGGAACGTCCGCCAGGTCTTGGCGCCGTCGATCGCCGCCGCCTCGTAGACGTCGGTCGGGATCGACTGCAACGAGGCGAGGTAGAACAGCATGATCGTTCCCGAGGTCGTCCAGACGTTCAGGCCCGCGATCGACCAGAGAGCCGTGTCGGAGTCGGCGAACCACGCTCGCTGGCCGCCGATGACCGCGTTCAGAAGCCCGTCCGCCGAGAGGATGTAGATCGCGATTGCCGTGATCGCCGCGGAGGACGCGAGCGAGGGGAAGTAGAAGGCGGAGCGGAAGAACGACTTGCCCCGGATGCCGGCGTTGACGATGATCGCGAGCGAGAGCCCGAGGGCCATCTGGGCCGGGACGACGACGACCGAGTAGAGGAGCGTGTTCTTGAGCGCCCGCCAGAAGATCTCGTCGTGGAAGAGCTCGCGGTAGTTCTCCGCAGCCGAGCGTCTCGATCTTCCCGAAGACGCCCCAGTCGTAGCGGCTGATGTAGAGCGAGTAGACGAGCGGGTAGATGAAGAAGGTGAGGAAGATGCCCATCGGCACGGCGATGAACCCGTAGCCGACGAGAGCCTCGCGAAGGCGGGCGCTGCTCAGTGTGTCTGTCGTTTCGCCGTCACCGCCATCGCGCCTCGCTCAGCGTGTCTGGAGAGGATCCTCCTCCCCCGCGCACCGGTAAGCGCGGGGGAGGAGGAGGGACGAGCGGCCTACAACGCGTCGTTCGCCGCTGTCTTCGACCTTCTTCAGCATGCCGGCGACGGTCTGCTTCCCCTCCAGCACCGCCGTGAGCTCGTTGTTCGCGACGTCCATCACCTTCGTGAAGGCCGGAGCGAACTGCCACGGGCGGGCGGACGGAGCCGCCGCGATGAACGAGGCGCGACCCGCCACGGGCTTGACATCGCTGCGCGAGGGCAGCGCGAGGCCCTTCGAGGTCCACGTCTTCATGCCCGGCTGGCCGACGAGGTAGCGGATCAGCTGCCACGCCGCGGCCTTGTTCTTCGAGTCGCGCGCCATCGAGTACGAGACGGTGAAGGCGAGGTTGCCGTCCTGCTTGCCCCGCACCATCTTGTTGTTCGTGAACGCGACCCCCGGGAACGTGTCGGCCATGTACGGCACGACCCAGTTGCCCTCGAACGCGATCGCCGCCTTCTCCTTGCCGATCGCCTCGCCGCACCAGCCGACGCCAAGCTGCGCCGGCGTCCCGGCGACGCCGCTCTTGATCAGGCCGACGTAGAAGTTGACGGCCTGGGTGACCGCCGGAGTGTTGACGGTCGACTTCGTCTTCGCCGCGTTCAGGAACGTGCCGCCGTTCTGATAGACGAACGCGAGCAGCCGGTCCCAGCTGGGCGACAGGCAGATCGGCCGGCCGTCCGGGAACCTTCAGCTTCTTCGCCGCCGCGCTGAGCTCGGCCCACGTCTTCGGCGACCTTCACGTTCGAGTTCTTGAACAGCCGGTTGTTGGTCTGCATCGCGAGCGGTGACCAGTCCTTCGGGAAGCCGTAGAGCTTCCGGTCCGGCCCCTTGAAGCCGTTGAGCAGCGACGGGAAGAATGCCGCCGTCTTGAGCTTGCTCTTGGCGACGAAGGGATCGAGCGGCTCGAGCACACGCTGCTTGATCCAGTCCGGCGCGACGTTCGAGTCGACGTAGAACACGTCCGGCGGATTCCGCGCGGCGAACTTCGCGAGCATCGCCGCCGGGTAGTCGCCGGAGATCGGGGCGTAGTCGACCTTGATGCCCGGGAAGGTCTTTTCGAAGCCTCGGATCACCTGTCTGAGCAGCTTCGTCTCGGTCGGCGAGGATGCCCAGCCGGCGAGGGTGACGGTCCCCGTAGCCTGCGGCGTGGCAGGTGCTGTCGTCTTCCCCTGCGTCGTGCTCGCACCGACCGCAGCGAGGGCAAAGAGCCCCATGCAAAACGGCGGCGGCAAGCAATCGGTGGCGCTTCATGTGCGGCCTCCTGAACTAGGAATTTCCACTCGCGGGCCGGTTTCGACGGCACCCGCAGGCGCTAATTACCTGGTTTCGGAGGGTAGCACCTCCTGTTACAAGAGGTGTCGCCCATGTTGTCAACCGGGACGAGGACGCCTGGAAAAGCGTCCCCGCCCCGGTTGAGTGCCCTACGCGCCCTCGAGAGCGGGCTGCGCCTCTGGAGCGGCCGCGATCTCTTCCTGCCGGATCAGCGTCAGCGCGGCGACCACGCCGACCAGCGCGATCCCGGCGCCCACCCAGAAGGCGAGCTGGAAGCCCGAGGTGAGAGCCTGCGGCCCGGCGGTGCCGGCCGCGACCTCGTTCTCGGTGCGCGAGATCGCGATCGTGGAGAGGAGCGCGATCCCGACGGCGCCGCCGATCTGCTGCGAGGTGTTGATCAGTCCGGAGGCGATGCCCGCCTCGGCCTGCTGCACGCCCGCGAGCGCCGCGATCGAGATCGGCACGAAGCAGAGCGCCATCCCGAGCGCGACGATCAGGAAGCCCGGCAGCAGGTCCGCCACGTACGAACCGTCCGACGGAGACCTGCGTGAACAGGAGCAGCCCGACCGTCAGGATCGCCATGCCGCCGGCGATCAGCGGCCGGACGCCGACCTTGTTCACGAGCGCGGCGGCGACGTTCGCCCAGATGATCGACGTGCCCGCGACCGCGAGATACGCGACACCGGTCTTCATCGCCGAGTACCCGAGCACCTGCTGCATGTAGAGCGTCAGCATCAGGAACATCGAGAACAGCGCCGTGCCGAGGATGAACCCGGCGACGTTGGCGCCGAGCACGGTCTTCGTGCGCAGGATCCCGAATCGCATCAGCGGCTCGGCGACGCGGTTCTCCCACCAGACGAAGCCGGCGAGCAGAGCCGCCGGAGAGCACGAAGATCCCGATCGTGCGGGCGGAGCTCCAGCCCCACTCGTGACCCTGGGTGATCCCGAGCACGAGCGTGGTCAGACCGGAGGTGACGAGGACCGCGCCGAGCGCGTCGAACGTCTTCACCCGCGTGTCCTTGCTCTCGCCGAGCAGCACCGGCGCGAGCGCGAACGCGGCCAGGCCGACGGGGATGTTGACGAAGAAGATCCACTCCCACGACAGCGCATCGGTGAGCACGCCGCCGAGGAGGACGCCTGCCGCGGCACCGAAGCCGCCGACAGCGCCCCAGACGCCGAGCGCGATGTTCCGCTCACGGCCTTCGGCGAAGGTCGTCATCAGGATCGCGAGCGCCGCCGGCGAGATCGTCGCGGCGCCGAGGCCCTGGATCGCACGTGCTCCGATCAGCGAGGCCTCGGACCAGGCGAGCCCGCAGAGCAGCGAGCCGATCGTGAACATGATCAGGCCGACCATGAAGACTCGCCGGCGTCCGAGCAGGTCCGCGGTGCGGCCGCCCAGGAGCAGGAAACCGCCGAAGACGAGCGCGTACGCGGAGATCACCCACTGCAGATTCGCCTGCGAGAAGTCGAGGTCGGTCTGGATCGACGGAAGAGCCACGTTCACGATCGCGATGTCCAACACGACCATGAACTGGACGGCGCCGAGAAGCGCCAGTCCGAACCATTTCAAGTTGGGAGATGCAACCATCACGCTATCCTTTCAGCAGGTTATACTTGCGCTTGCTGAAGGACATACTTTCAAATCGCAAGTCATCCTTGAGAATGATTTTTTTCTGGTGAAACCTTACGACCAGTACTGCCCGATCGCGTGCTCGCTGGGTCTCGTCGGCGAGCGGTGGACGCTGCTCGTCGTCCGGGAGCTCTTCTACGGCCCCAAGCGCTACACGGACCTCGCCGCGCACCTGCCCGGGATCGGCACCAACGTCCTCGCGGACCGCCTGAAGGAGCTCGAGTCGGCCGGTCTCGTCGAGAAGCGCAAGCTGCCGCCGCCGGCCGCGTCGACCGTGTACGAGCTCACGATCATGGGCCGCGAGCTGCGGCCCGTCCTGCACGAGCTCGCGCGTTTCGGCGCCCGCCTGATGGGACCCCCGCCTCCGGACGCGCTCGAGGAGGGCTGGCTCCTCGGTGCTCTCGACCTCGCGCTCTCTCCGGACGCCCCCACGGGAACGCTCGCGTTCCGGATCGGCACCGAAGAGGCATCGCTCGTCGACGGGATCGCAGTCGCGGGGATCGTCGAGGACGCCGACGTGCTCGTCGAGACCGACGCGATCGGCTTCTACCACCTGGTCGTCAACCGCCAGAGCGACGGCGTTCGGATCGAGGGCGACGCGACCGTGCTTCAGCGCCTGATCGATGCGTTCACGCCGGCTGCGGCCGAGCCGCTTCCCGCCTGAGCACCTCCCACGCGGCGCTGACGTCCGCTTCGGTCGTGCGCGCGTTCACGACTGCGAGCCGCAGGACGTAGCGACCGTTCAGCTTCGTGTGCGAGAGGAAGACCTCGCCGGAGGCGTTCACCCGCTCCAGCAGCGCCTCGTTCTCCTCGTCGGAGCCCTCGCGCCGGAAGCAGACGAGCGAGAACGGCCGCGGCGCCACGACCTCCCAGCCGGGCTCCGCCTCGACCCAGCTCTCGAACAGCGCCGCCAGCCGGATCGCCTCGCGGATCCGCTGCTGCAATCCCTCGCGGCCGTAGCAGCGCAGGACGGCCCAGAGCTTCAGCGCCCGGAACTGGCGGCCGAGCGCCGGGCTGTACTCGGAGAGGCTCGCGACCTCCTCGCTGACGCGCAGGTACTCCGGGACGAGGCTGAAAGCGGCCCGCAGGTCGTCGGGGCGCCTTGTCCAGAGAGCTGAGCAACCCATGGTCGTCGACAGCCACTTGTGTGGATTGACGACGATCGAGTCGGCGCGCTCCCAGCCGGCGAACTGCCCGCGCAGCTCCGGGCAGATCGCGGCCGAGCCGGCATAGGCCGCGTCGACGTGCAGCCAGACGCCCTCGCGCTCGCACGCGTCCGCGATCGCAGGCACCGGGTCGACCGAGCTCGTCGACGTCGTTCCGACCGTCGCGACGACCGCGCACGCGTCGGCGAGATCGAGCGCCTCGGGCCGGAGGCCGAAGGCGGCGTCGACCGGGGTCGGGCGCGCCTCGAGCTCGAGCAAGCGGCACGCCTTCTCGACCGAGGAGTGCGCATGCTCGGAGCAGACGACGACCCGAGCGTCCCGTTTCGCCTGTCGTGCCGCAGCGAGCGCGGCCATCGTTCCGGTCGACGCGGTGTCCTCGAGGTGGCCGTGCAGGCCCGCGGGCAGCCCGAGCAGCTGCGCGAGCCAGGCGAGCGTCACCTCCTCGAGCTCCTGCAGCGCCGGCGACGTGCGCCAGAGAATCCCGACCTGGTTGAGGCCGGCCATCAGGAGCTCGGCCAGGATCGCCGGCTCAGACCCGGTCGAGGCGAAGTAGGCGAAGAAGCGCGGGCTCTGCCAGTGCGTGATCGCAGGCAGGAGCACGTCGTCGAGGTCCCGCAGGATGTCGGCGAAGGGCTCGGCCGTCTCCGGCGGCGCGGCCGGGAGCGCCGCGCGAAGCTCACCCGGCTCGACCTGCGCGAGCACAGGCAACTCATGCGCCCGCTCGAGATACGAGGCGACCCAGTCGAGCGCGGCGGCGCCGTCCTCGCGAAAGCTCACTTGCGCAGCTTCTCGATCGCTTTCCACGGGCGCGTATTGACGATCTGATCCTTCGTCAGCCAGGCGCGGCGCGCCTGCCCGACGCCGAGATCGACGTAGCGGAGCGCCTTCGTCGAGTGGCCGTCGCTCGAGATCACGAGCTTCAGACCGGCCTCGCCTGCGAGTCGCGCGTGCGCGTCACGAAGGTCGAGCCTGTCGGGCTGCGAGTTGATCTCGAGGAAGGTGCCGGTCGCGAGCGCTCCCTCGACGATCTTCTCGATCTCGATCGTGGACGGGTTCCGGACCCCGATCCGGCGGCTGGTCGGGTGGCCGATGCAGTCGACGTGCGGGCTCTGCATGGCCGAGAGGACGCGGCCGGTCGGGTCGTTGTCGAAGCTCGCGTGCACCGACGCCATCACCCAGTCGAGCGGCTCGAGCAGGTCCTCGGCGACGTCGAGCTCGCCGCTGGCGCGGATGTTCACCTCGATCCCTTTCAGGATCCTGAACGGCGCCAGCCGCTCGTTGAGCGCGTCGATCTCCTCCCACTGGCGCTGCAGGCGGCCGTCGCGCAGCCGCGGCGAGTGGTCGCACATCGCGAGGTACTCGTGCCCGAGCGCCTGCGCCGCGAGCGCCATCTCCTCGATCGTCGCCTTCCCGTCCGACCAGGTCGAGTGGGAGTGGAGGTCGCCCCGCAGATCGGAGCGCTCGACGAGCTTCGGCAGCTCGTTCTTCCGCGCCGCCTCGAGCTCACCGCCGTTCTCGCGCAGCTCGGGCGGGATGTAGGCGTAGCCGAGATGGGCGTAGAGCTCTTCCTCGTCGGCCGCTGTGAACTCCTCGCCCGTCTCCGTGTTGGTGACGGAGTACTCGGAGACCGAGAGCCCGCGCCGCACCGCCGCCTCGCGCAGCGCGACGTTGTGGTCCTTCGAGCCGGTGAAGTGCTGGAGCAGGTTTCCGTACGACTCGGGCGGCACGACGCGCAGGTCGAGCCGGAAACCCTCGTTCGTGATCACCGTCGCCTTCGTGTCGCCCTTGGCGACCACGTCGGCCACGTTGTCGCGGGTGGTGAAGTGCTCGATCAGCGCGGGCGGGTCGGTCGAGGTCGCGATCACGTCGAGGTCGCGGAAGGTCTCGCGCCGCCGCCGGGCGGAACCGGCCTCGGACACCTTGACCGCAGCCGGATGCCGTCGCAGCTCCTCGACCAGCTCGAGCAGGACGGGCAGGCCGTCCCCCAGCAGCCGTCGCGAGTCGCGCGGGTCCTTCGGCTCTTCCGCGAGCGCCTTCAGGATCTTCTCCTCGCTCTTGGCACCGAGGCCGGTGAGGCCGCGGAGGCGCTCCTGCTCGGCCGCCGCCTTCAGCTCGGCGAGGGTCGTGACGCCGAGCTCCTTCCAGATCCGGCGTGCCGTCTTCGGCCCGAGCCCGGGCAGCCGCATGAACTTGACGACCTCCTCCGGGACGAGCTGCTTCCGCTTCGTCAACGCCTCCATCTCGCCGAGCTCGACCACCTGGACGATCTTGTCCTCGATCGTCTTGCCGATCCCGGAGAGGCTCTTCGCCTTCCCGTCGAGCGCGAGCTGCGCGACCGGGCCGCCCGTCTCGCGGATGCGCGTGGCGGCGCGGCGGTAGGCGAGCACGCGGAAGGAGTCCTCGCCTTCGAGCTCGCTCAGATCCGCGAGCAGCTCGAGCTGGTCGGCGAGCTCGTCGTTCCTCGGCAGGGTGGCGGCCACTGCCAGCGATGATACGGAGGTGAGAGCCTGCATCTGCCTCCCCACCTACAACGAGCGCTCGAACCTCGAGCCGATGCTGCGCGCGCTCGGCGACGTGCTCGGCCCGGACGATCGCGTGCTCGTGATCGACGACAACTCGCCGGACGGCACCGGGGAGCTCGCCGACCGGCTGGCCACGGAGCTCGGGCTTCGTGGACGTGCTCCACCGGGAGCGGAAAGAGGGGCTCGGGCCGGCCTACCTCGCCGGCTTCCGGAAGGCGCTCGCGGACGGCGCGCAGCTCGTCCTCGAAATGGACTGCGACTTCTCGCACGACCCGGCGGACGTCCCGCGGCTGCTCGCGGCGGCCGACGACGCGGATCTCGTGCTCGGCTCGCGCTACGTGCCCGGCGGTGGCGTCGAGAACTGGGGCGCAGGACGGCGCCTCATCTCCTCCGGCGGCTCCTTCTACGCCCGGGTGCTGCTCGGAGTGCGCGTCCGCGACCTCACCGGCGGCTTCAAGTGCATCCGCCGCGCGGTGCTGGAGGCGATCGATCTCGACGGAATCCAGTCCAGGGGCTACGCGTTTCAGATCGAGGTGACGTACCGAGCGATTCGCAAGGGCTTCACGGTCGTGGAGGTCCCGATCCGCTTCGCCGACCGGGAAGTCGGGAGCTCGAAGATGTCGCGCGTGATCGTGCTCGAGGCGATCTGGAAGGTGCCGCTGCTCCGGCTCGCCGCGCTGAGGGGACGGTTGTGAGAGAGGTCACGGACACGACCTTCGAGCAGGAGGTGCTCCAGGCGAGCGGTCGCGTGATCGTCGACTTCTGGGCGCCGTGGTGCAAGCCCTGTGAGGCGATCGCGCCGGTACTGGAGGCCCTGGCCGCGGACCACGAGCTCGGGCTGGTGCGGCTGAACATCGACGAGCACATCGGCGTGCCGTCGCGCTACGGGGTTCTCTCGCTCCCGACCGTGATCCTGTTCGAGAACGGCGAGCCGCGCGCGACCGTCGTCGGCGCCCGCCCCCGATCGCACTACGAGCGCGCGTGGTCTGCCTGGCTCAGCTCCTGAAGTGCTCGTAGCCGGGCAGGTCGTACGGCCGGCCCTCGTGCAGGAGCACGACGCCCTCGCCGGCCTCGCAGCTCCCGATCACCGGAAAGCCGAGTGACAACGTGTCGCTCGGCACGGCGGCGAGCAGCTCGAAGTCCTCGCCGAAGCCGAGATCGTCGAGCTCGCCGGCGCGCGGCACCGCATCGAGGTCGAGCACGATGCGGCAGCCCGAGCGCCGGGCGATGTGGCCTCCGTCGACGGCGATCCCGTCGGAGACGTCGATCATCGCGGTCGCGACGGCGCCGAGCCTGCAGCCCTTCCTCGGTCCGGACCGGCGGGACGCACGAAGCCTCCCGCCCGGAATGCGGCGGCTGCGGCGCCGAGCGGGCCGGTGACGACGATCGCGTCGCCGGGGCCGGCGCCGGCCCTGCCGGGGACGCGCTCGGAGCGGCCGAGGGCGGTCACGCTCACCACGGCCTGCTCGGCGCGAGTGGTGTCGCCGCCGCGCACGGGAACGCCTGCTTCGGCCAGGCCCTCGTAGAGCTCGACCACCTGCTCGACGCTCGGTGTCGCCCCGGAGCGCCAGGGTGACGAACAGCGCCTCGGGGCGGGCCGCGGACGCGGAGAGGTCGCTGATGTTCACCGCCGCCGCTCTGAAGCCGAGCTCGTGCCAGGAGAGCCGGTCGAGCAGGAAGTGGACGCCTTCGACCAGCGCGTCCTGGGTGACGACGAGCCCACCTGCCAGTTCGGCGGCGTCGTGGTCGGTGCCCACGATCAGGCCGCGCGTCTCGAGCTCGCGCAGGAGGCCGAGCTCACCGGCCTCAGAGAGCTGCATCGACAGCCGCCCTGAGCGCCTCGATCTCGGCGACCGCACGGATCACCGCCACGCCGGACGCACCTGCATGAATGCACTCGCCCGCGTTCGACGAGTCGATTCCGCCGATCGCGACGACCGGGATCGAGACGGAGAGACAGATGTCGCGCAGCCCGTCCAGGCCGATCGGCTCGCCCGCATCGGGCTTCGAGGGCGTCGCCCAGATCGGGACCTGCGCCCAGGTAGGTGGCACCGGCGAGCTCTGCGACCGCGGCTTCGCGGCGCTTCGCGACCGAGATCCCGAGCGGAATCCCGGCGTCGCGCGCCCGGTCGATCCCGGGGTCGGACTGGCCGAGATGGACGCCGCAGCCGAGCTCGAGCGCAGCAGCGAGATCGTCGTTGACGATCAGCTCGGCGTCGAGATCGGCGAGCGCACGGCCGAGCGCGACGATCTCCGCCGTGGGCGCCTGCTTCATTCGCAGCTGCACGACGGTCGCCCCGCCGGCAGCCGCCAGCCGCGCAGTCCCCTCGTCCGAAACGAGCGCGTGGAGCCTCATCGGACAATCATGGCTTGTGTTGAATCAACACAAACTCCGACCGCACCGCACCGTTCCGAGGGGCGAGAGCGCTTGTGTTGAATCAACACAAGGTCTCACGCCTCGACCCTCGCCCGCCCTGAGAGGGTCGCCGGGTCGAGCGCCGCGAGTGCGTCGTAGAGGTTGACGTGGAAGCTGCCCGGGCCTCGCGCGCCCTCGGCAGCGTCCTCCCCGGCAACGCCGAAGGCCACCAGCGCCTCGGCCGCCGCCTCGAAGGGATCGTCCTTGCCGGCGAGGAAGCAGCCGGTGATCGCCGTCGACATGCAGCCCGTGCCGGTGATCGAGGCCAGCAGCTCGTGGCCGTTGGCGATCGCAGCCGAGCGCTCGCCGTCAGAGACGTGGTCGACCGGACCGGTGACGGCCGCGACCAGCCCGAGCGTCCGTGCCGCTGCGCGCGCGAGCTCCGCCGGGTCGCCGCCGCCGCCGACCGACTCGACCCCGCGCACCTCGGCCTCCACCCCGAGGAGTGTCGCCACCTCGCCGGCGTTACCGCGCAGAACGGCCACGTCGAGTGAATCGAGGAGCCGCTTCGCGGTCTCCGTCCGGTACGACGTCGCGCCTGCGCCGACGGGATCCAGCACGACGGGAATGCCGCGCTCGTTCGCTGCTGCGCCTGCCAGCAGCATCGCCTCGACCCACGGCTCGGAGAGCGTGCCGATGTTCAGGACGAGCGCTCCGGCGAGCCCGACCATCTCCGCCACCTCCTCCTTGGCGTGCGCCATCACCGGCAGCGCGCCGAGCGCGAGGATCGCATTGGCGGTCTCGTTCATGACCACGTAGTTGGTGATGTTGTGGACGAGCGGCTTGCGCTCGCGGATCGTGGCCAGGGTCGCTCCAGGGTCGATCATGCCCTTCCTTTCACGTTGAGGACGTCGACCGGGCCGTCGCCCGCCCCGATCTCGACCAGGCCGTACTGCACCGCCGCCGACGCGGCCTCGGCTGCACCGCTCGCTGCGTCCTTCAGGCCGAGCCCGCGTGCGAGCAGCGCCGCGAGCGTCGCTGAATGCGTGCACCCGGCCCCGTGCGTGGCGGGAACGTCGTGGCGCGCGACCGGCAGCTCGACGTGCTCCCTGCCGTCGAAGAGGTGATCGACGGCCGTTCCCCCGTGACCCCCGGTCACGAGAGCCGCGCGCGCGCCCAGCTCCACGAGTCGCTCCGCGAGCTCGCGCCGCGACGCACCCGGCATCCCGGTCAGCGCCTCCGCCTCCGGCAGGTTGGGGGTGACGACCGTCGCGAGCGGGAAGAGCCGGTCGATCAGCGTCTCGACGGCGTCGTCCTGCAGCAGCTGCGCGCCGGAGCTTGCGATCAGGACGGGGTCGACCACGAGCGGGACGGGATGGCGCTCGAGGAACTCGGAAACGGTCTCGATGATCGCCCGCGAGAAGAGCATCCCCGTCTTGGCGGCGTCCACGCCGATGTCGTCGAAGACGGCCTGAAGCTGGGCGCGGATGAACTCCGGTGGCAGCTCGTGGACGGCCGTGACCGCGGTCGTGTTCTGCGCCGTCAGGGCGACGAGCACGCTCGTCCCGTAGACGCCGGCGGCGGCGAACGCCTTCAGATCGGCCTGGATGCCGGCACCGCCGCCCGAATCGGACGTCGCGATCGTCAAGACACGTGGGACGCTCATGCTCTCCCTTCGCCGGTGCGAACCGGATCAGGTTCAACGGGTGTGATCTCAGCCCCTGCGGGCACCCCGGTAGGTCGAAGGCTAGCGTAGAGGTCGTGAGTGTCGTCGCCTCTCCCTGGCTCGACTTCCTGCAGGGCGCGGAGCTTGCGCACCTCACGGTCGAGCCGCCCCGAAACGGCCGCACCGAGCCGTTCCCAGACGACCTCGACCCGCGAGTCGCCTCGGCGCTCGTCGCCCAGGGAATCACCGGCCTCTACACCCACCAGGCCGAGACCTGGGAAGCGCTCCGCGGGGGCGGCAACGCGATCGTCACGACGAGCACCGCGAGCGGGAAGAGCCTTGCCTTCAACCTGCCCGTCCTCGATCTGCTCGCACGCGAGCCGAAGAGCCGGGCGCTCTACCTCTACCCGACCAAGGCGCTCGCGCAGGACCAGGCACGGGCGCTGACCGCGTTCGGGCTGAAGGGCGTGAAGGCGGCGATCTACGACGGCGACACCGAGAGTGAGCGCCGCTGGCAGATCCGCAAGTGGGCCAATGTCGTCCTGACGAACCCGGACATGCTCCATGTCGGCGTGCTCCCGCACCACGATCGCTGGGGCGACGTGCTCGCGAACCTGCGCTACGTCGTCGTCGACGAGGCGCACGTGTACCGCGGCGTGTTCGGCTCGCACGTCGCCAACGTGCTTCGCCGCCTGCGCCGGCTCGCGCGCGCGTACGACTCGGAACCGCAATTCGTGCTCGCCTCGGCGACGATCGCCAACCCGGCCGAGCTCGCCGCCTCGCTCCTCGGTGAGCCCGCCACGGTGATCGACAGCGACGCCGCTCCGGCGACGGAGCGGACGATCGCGCTCTGGAACCCGGAGCTGATCGACGCCGAGCTCGGAACCCGCGCGAGCGCCCTCGGCGACGCCTCGCGCCTGCTGTCGACGTTCGTGGCCGGTGGTCTCCGCACCATCTGCTTCGCGAAGAGCCGCAAGGCGGTCGAGCTGATCCACCGCTTCGCGTCCGGCACGCCTCGAGCCCGAGGTCGCAGCGCGCCTTGCTCCCTACCGCGCCGGCTACACGCCGTCGCAGCGGCGGGAGATCGAGCAGCGGCTGATGGCCGGCGAGCTGCTCGGCGTGACGGCGACGGACGCGCTCGAGCTCGGGATCGACATCGGCTCGCTGGACTGTGCGATCTCGGTTGGCTTCCCAGGCACGGTGTCGTCGCTGCGCCAGCAATGGGGCCGGGCCGGACGCCGGAGCCCGGGACTCGCCGTGCTCGTCGCCAGCGAAGACGCGCTCGACCAGTACTTCATGCGCGAGCCAGAGACATTGCTCGCCCGCACCGTCGAGGCAGCGATCCTCGACCACGCGAACCCGAGAGTGCTCGACGGCCACGTCCTCTCCGCCGCATTCGAGGGGCCGATCGACGCTGCCGACGCGCAGACGCTCGGACCCGGAGGCGCTCGAGCGCGCGGCCGAGCTGCCGGAGCTCAAGCACACGGACGCTGGCTGGGTCTGGGCGGGCAAGGACTACCCCGCCGCGCGCGTGCTCCTCCGCTCCGGTGAGCTCGACTCCTTCACGGTCGTCGACGAGGAGACCGGCGCGGTGCTGGGGCTGGTCGAGCGCTCGCGCGCCTACTCGACGGTGCACGACGGCGCCGTCTACCTCCACCTGGGCGAGCAGTACCTCGTCAAGCGGCTCGACGTCGACGCGCGCGCCGCCCTCGTCACGCCCGCCAAC
Organism: uncultured Gaiellaceae bacterium; assembly: GCA_963820565.1. GTDB lineage: Bacteria > Actinomycetota > Thermoleophilia > Gaiellales > Gaiellaceae > Gaiellasilicea. The sequence continues at coordinate 120,366 of CAWGAD010000001.1, read as the reverse complement.
GTCGACTGGTACACGCAGGCGAAGAAGGAAACGGACACCGCGATCGTCGAGCCGCTGCGGACCGAACGTCGGTTGGGCCTGGAGCTCTCCTTCGGCCGCGTCTCCGTCACCGAGCGCGTGATCGCCTACCAGCGGAAGTCGATCAGCGGCGGCGACACGCTCGAGACGGTTCCGCTCGACCTGCCCGAGACGAGCTTCGAGACCGAGGCCGTCTGGTTCTCCCCCGCACCGGCCCAGCTCGAAGGGCTCGAGGAGATGCCGAAGCTGCTCTCCTCGCTGCACGCGGCCGAGCACTCGCTGATCGCGCTGCTGCCGCTCTGGGCCATGTGCGACCGCTGGGACATCGGCGGCCTCTCGACGAACATCCACCGGCAGACCGGCCTGCCGACGATCTTCGTCTACGACGGGCACGCCGGCGGCGTCGGCATCACCGAGCGCGGCTTCGACCGCTTCGAGGGCTGGGTCGAGGACACGGCCAAGATGCTCTCCGGCTGCCCTTGCGCCGTCGGCTGTCCCTCCTGCGTCCAGAGCCCGAAGTGCGGCAACCTGAACGACTACCTGGACAAGGCAGGCGCGCTGACACTGCTGCGCCGGATGTCGATTTCGTGACGACCCGTTCGTCTACATGGTGAAATCGATGTTCGAGAGGAGGAACGGATGCAGTACCTGGCACTGATCTACGGCGACGAGTCCCGCTGGGAAGCGCTCTCGCCGGAGGAGCGGGAGAGCGAGATGGGCGAGTACATGGCGCTCTCCGACGAGAAGGTCACGGTCGGCGGGAACGAGCTCGACTCGACCTCGACCGCGACGACCGTGCGGGTCCGCAGCGACGAGACGCTCGTCACCGACGGCCCGTTCATCGAGTCGAAGGAGGTCCTCGGCGGCTACTACGTCTTCGAGTGCGACTCGATCGACGAGGCGTGCACGTGGGCGGCCAAGATCCCGGCAGCGAGGCACGGCGCCATCGAAGTGCGGCCGGTCTACGTCGACGGAGGTGAGGCAGCATGAAGTACGCAGCCCTGTCTGACCAGCAACGCCTCCGACATCGAGGCCTGGGAGCAGATGAGCCCTGAGGAGGCCGCGTCCGCGCGCGCCGAGGAAGTGCCGAAGTGGGAGGCGCTCTTCGCCGAGCTGGGCCAGTCCGGCAAGATCGGCTTCGGCGCGGAGCTCGACAGCCCCAAGACGGCGAAGACCGTGCGGGTCCGCGACGGCGAGACGATCGTCACCGACGGTCCCTACGCCGAGACCAAGGAGCAGATCGGCGGAGTCATGGTCCTCGACGCCGACGACCTCGACGAGGCGATCTCGATCGCGGCCCGGATTCCGGTCGCCTTCCGAGCATCCGTCGAGCTGAGGCCCGTCATCGAGCATTGACGACTCTCGCGGCGGTCTTTCGGGAGGAATGGGCCCGTGCCGTCGCCGTGCTCACCCGCGTCCTCGGCGACCTCGACCGCGCCGAGGACGCGGTGCAGGACGCGTTCGAGATCGCGCTCCAGCGCTGGCAGCGGGACGGCATCCCCGTCAACCCCAGCGCGTGGATCATCACCACCGCCCGCAACCGCGCGATCGACCGGCTCCGTCGCGACGAGGCGTTCGCCCGCAAGGCCGAGCTGCTCGCACGGCTCGAGTCGCTACCCGCAGAGGAGGAAGACGTGAGCTCGATCCCGGACGACCGGCTGGCGCTCGTCTTCACCTGCTGCCACCCGGCGCTCTCGGCCGAGTCGCGCGTCGCGCTGACGCTCCGCGAGGTCGCCGGCCTGACGACGGGCGAGATCGCGCGGGCGTTTCTCGTCGCCGAGCCGGCCATGGCACAGCGGCTCGTGCGGGCCAAGCGAAAGGTGCGCGACGCCGGCATCCCCTTCCGGGTCCCGCCCGACCACGTCCTGCCGGAGCGGCTGCGCTCGGTGCTGGCCGTCCTCTACCTGGTCTTCAACGAGGGCTACTCGGCCACGGGCGGCGACGAGCCGGTGCGGGCGTCGCTCTGCGACGAGGCGATCCGGCTCGCGAAGCTGCTCGCCGTGCTGATGCCCGACGAGCCGGAAGCGCTCGGCCTGCTCGCGCTGATGCTGCTGCACGACGCTCGCCGCGAGGCCCGCACCGCGCCGGACGGGTCGCTCGTCCTGCTCGACGACCAGGACCGCTCGCGCTGGAGCCCCGAGCGGATCGACGAGGGGACGCGTGTGCTCGAGCGGGCGCTCTCGCACCGCAGCCCGGGCTCGTACCAGGTGCAGGCGGCGATTGCGGCTCTGCACGTCGAGGACGGCGAAACCGACTGGCCGCAGATCGCGGCGCTCTACGGCGAGCTCGCGCGCTTCGAGCCGTCTCCGATCGTGGCCCTGAACGCCGCCGTCGCGGTGGCGATGGCGGACGGACCGGAGCGAGGGCTCGAGCTGATCGAGCTGATCGACCTGCCCGAGTATCACCTGCTGCACGCCACGCGCGCCGACCTGCTCCGCCGCCTCGACCGGCGTGTGGAGGCAGCGGATGCGTACCGCGCCGCCCTCGCGCTCGAGATGAACGCCGCCGACCGAACATTCCTTGAGCGGCGGCTCGGCGAGGTGTTAGCGTCGTGACGTGTACCGCGAACGCCTGCCTCAGCTCGAAGGTGGCCTCTTCGTCACCGACGGCGGCATCGAGACGACGCTGATCTTCCACCAGGGGCTCGACCTCCCCGCCTTCGCCGCCTTCGACCTGCTCAAGGACGACGCGGGCATGGACGAGCTCCGGCGCTACTACGCGCCGTACGCGGCCCTCGCGCGAGAGCGCGGGCTCGGACTCGTGCTCGAGAGCCCGACCTGGCGCGCGAATCCCGACTGGGCCGAGCAGATCGGCTACTCGCGCGACGAGCTCGACGGCGATGAACCGGAAGGCGATCGCGCTGATGGAGGAGCTGCGGGCGGAGTACGCCTCGAGGGCGGCGATCGTGGTCAGTGGCTGTGTCGGACCCCAGAGCGACGGTTACAGCCCGACGACGATGCTGACGCCCGACGAAGCCCAGGCCTACCACTCGACGCAGATCGCGACCTTCGCCGACACGTCTGCGGACATGGTCACGGCGATCACGATGACCTACGCGGAGGAGGCGACGGGCGTCACGCGGGCGGCCGTCGAGCACGGCATTCCCGCCGCGATCTCGTTCACGCTCGAGACCGACGGGCGGCTGCCGAGCGGCCAGGGGCTCGGCGGCGCGATCCAGCAGGTCGACGACGAGACGGACAACGGGCCGGCCTACTACATGATCAACTGCGCCCACCCGACGCACTTCGAAGCCGTCCTCGAGCCCGGGGCGGCCTGGGTCGAGCGGATCGGCGGGTTGCGCGCCAACGCGTCGACCAAGAGCCACGCCGAGCTGGACGAGGCGACCGAGCTCGACGAGGGCGATCCGGCCGACCTCGCCGAGCGGCACGCGGCACTGCGCACGAAACTGCCCAACGTGAACGTGCTCGGGGGCTGCTGCGGCACCGACCACCGCCACGTGGGCGCGATCTGCAGCGCCTGGGTCGCCGAGCCCGCGCGAACCTAAGTGCGGGTCTCCGCGAAGGTTGACTACGCGCTGCGCGCACTCGCGGAGCTCGCCGCCGCGCCGGCGGGACCCGTGACCGCCGAACGGCTCGCGACGGCGCAGGAGATCCCGCTCAAGTTCCTCGAGAACATCCTGCTCGAGCTGCGCCGCGCCGAGATCGTGAGCAGCCAGCGCGGCGCCGACGGCGGCTACCGGCTGGCGAAGCCCGCGACGGAGATCAGCCTGGCCGACGTCATCCGTGCGGTCGAAGGCCCGATCGCGACCGTCCGGGGCGCCCGACCGGAAGACGTGGCGTACACCGGTGCCGCGGTCGGTCTCCGCGACGTCTGGATCGACCTGCGGGCAAGCATGCGCGGCGTGCTCGAGGAGACCTCACTCGCCGACCTCGTCGCCAAGAGCGGCTAGGCGAAGACGCGCTCTTCGGCGGTACGGACGTAGACGATCTGGCCGTCGGCGAGCTCGAGCTCCTCGCAGCGCTCGCGCGTCAGCTGGGCCCAGATCCTCTCCTCGTCCGCCCGGACGAGCTCGACGCGGACCTCGAAGCCCAGATGGATGACGCGCTCGATCATCGCCTCGGTCGTGCCCTCAGCCGGCACGAGCAGGACCTCGAGGTCGTGCGGGCGCACCCAGCCTTCGCCCAGGCGAGTCGTCGGGCCGATGAAGCTCATCACGAACTCGGTCGCGGGCAGCTCGTAGAGGTCGCGCGGGCCGCCGACCTGCTCGATCCGGCCCTTGTTCATGACCGCGATCTGATCCGCGACCTCCATCGCCTCTTCCTGGTCGTGCGTGACGAAGACGGTGGTCACGTGCACCTCTTCGTGGAGGCGGCGGAGCCACGCGCGCAGCTCGGCACGGACGCGGGCGTCGAGCGCGCCGAACGGCTCGTCGAGCAGGAGCACTTTCGGCTCGACCGCGAGCGCGCGCGCGAGCGCCATCCGCTGCCGCTGCCCGCCGGAGAGCTGCGCCGGGTAGCGGCGCGCGAACGGCTGCAGCTGCACCAGCTCGAGCAGCTCGGCGACGCGAGCCTTGATCTCGTCCTTCGGGCGCTTGCGGATCGTCAGACCGAAGGCGATGTTGTCCCACACGGTCATGTGCTTGAACGCCGCGTAGTGCTGGAAGACGAAGCCGACGCCGCGGTTCTGCGGCGCCGTGCCGGTCGCCTCCTCGCCGGAGATGACGATCTCGCCGGAGTCGGGCTGCTCGAGCCCCGCGATCACCCGCAGGAGCGTCGACTTGCCGCTGCCGCTCGGGCCCAGGAGCGCGGTCAGGGAGCCGGACTCGACCTCGAGGGAGACGTTGTCGAGCGCGGTGAAGTCGCCGAACTGCTTCGAGATTCCGGATGCGACGATACTCAAGCGGTTTCCTCCCTGGGTCGGATCACCGTCATCGCCACGAGGACGATGACGGCCATGAGTGCGAGCACGATCGAGATTGCATAGGCGCCGGCGACGTCGAACGACTCGTAACGCTCCTCGACGCGGAGCGTGGCCGTCTCGGTCTCGCCCTGGAGCCGGCCCGAGACGACGGCCACGGCGCCGTACTCGCCGAGGCAGCGCGCGGTCGTGAGGATGACGCCGTAGACGACGGCCCAGCGAATCGCCGGCAGCGTGACCCGGCGGAAGGTCTGCCAGGCGGACGCGCCGAGAGTCCGCGCAGCCTGCTCCTGCTCGTCCCCGATCTCCCGCAGTGTCGGCACGACCTCGCGCGCGACGAACGGCAGCGAGACGAAGATGGTCGCGATCACCATCGCCGGCAGCGAGAAGAGGATCTGGATGCCGTGGTCGCCGAGGAAGCCGAACCAGCCCTCGCGGCCGTAGAGCAGGAAGAGCGCGAGCCCGACGACGACCGGCGAGAGCGCGAGCGGCAGATCGACGAAGGCGTTCATGAGCCCCTTGCCCCGGAAGCGGCGGCGCACGATCACGAGCGCGAAGGCGATCCCGAAAACCGTGTTCAGCGGCACGGCGATCGCGGTGATGATCAGCGTCAGCTTGAACGCGTTGACGGTCTCCGGCGTCGAGAGCGCGTCCCAGGCGGCGCCGAAGCCGTTCTCGAACGTCCGGTAGAAGACGAGCGCGAGCGGGCCGACCAGGATCGCTCCCAGATACGTGAACGCGACGCCGCGCAGGCCGTATCGGCGCAGGACGTTAGGCATGGTCGTGCCTCGTCGCGTAGTGGCGGATGACGCCGATGAGCAGCAGCAGCCCCAACGAGATCGCGAGCAGGACGACGGACACCGCAGCCGCTCCGGCGCGGTCGCCGCTCTCGATCCGGCTGAAGATGAAGACCGAGGAAACCTGGGTCTTGTACGGCAGGTTGCCGGTGATGATCACCAGCGAGCCGAACTCGCCGACCGCCTTCGCGAACGCGAGCGCGACGCCGGACAGGATCCCGGGGAGCACGTTCGGGAAGACAACGCGCCGGAACGTCTGCCAGTTGGTCGCGCCGAGCGACTTCGCGGCCTGCTCCATCTCCTCGTCGAGCTCGAGCAGGACGGGCTGCACGGTCCGAACGACGAACGGCAGGGTGACGAAGAGCATCGCGAGCACGATCGACGTCGTCGTGAAGGCGACGTTGATGCCGATCGGCGACTGCGGCCCGTAGAGCGCGAGCAGCGTCAGGCCGGCGACGATCGTCGGCAGCGCGAACGGCAGGTCGATGATCGCGTTCACGAGCGCCTTGCCTCGGAACGAGTCGCGGACCAGCACCCAGGCGGTGATCGTGCCGAGGACGGCGTTGATCAGCGCCACCGCGATCGACGTGCCCAGCGTCAGCTTCAGCGCCGCGACCGCCTCCGGGCTCGTGACGACGTCCCAGAATCCCTGCCAGCCGGCGTTGGTCGACTCGAAGATCAGCGCAGCGATCGGCAGCACCACGATCAGTGTCAGGTAACTGGTGACCAGACCGAGCGAGAGGGCCGTGGTGGCCCTCTCGCTCTGCATCCGAACCGGTTTTACGGCTGCGTCGAGCGTGCTCACGAATAGGGAAAGCTAATTGACAGGATAAGTCTCGTCAATTTGAACTATCCCGTGACGCCGCCGACTTCGCGCTCGATCCGAGCCATGATCCCGCTCTTCGGATCGAAGAAGCGCTTCTGCACCTTGTCCCAGCCGCCGAGCCCGAGCTGGTCGATCGTGAACTGGCCCGGGCGAGGCGGGAACTTCTTGGTGAACTCGCGCGCGACCGACTTGTTCACCGGCCGGTAGCCGTTCTCGGCGAAGATCCGCTGGGCCGCCGGCGTGCGGAGGAAGCGAAGGAATGCGTTCGCCTCCTGCTTGTGCTCGCTCGCCTTCACGACCGCGATCGGGTTCTCGATCAGGATCGTCGAGCGCGGGATCACGAACGGCAGCTTCTGGCCGCGGGACTGCGCGAACAGCGCCTCGTTCTCATAGGCCAGGAGCACGTCGCCGCGGCCCGCGTTGAAGGTCTGCAGCGAGTCGCGGGCGCTCTTGTCCTGCGAGACGACGTTGCGGAAGAGCCGCAGCAGGTAGTCCTGAGCCTGCTTGTCGGTCTTGCCGAGCTTCCGCTGCGCGCCGTAGGCCGCCATCACGTTCCAGCGGGCGCCGCCCGACGTGAACGGGTTCGGCGTCACGACGTCGACGCCGGGACGGGCGAGGTCGTTCCAGCCGCGGATCTTCTTCGGGTTTCCGTCGCGAACGACGAACACGACGAGCGACTGCGTGACCATGCCGCGGTAGGACTGCCGCTTCCACTTGGCGTCGACGAGGCCGGCCGAGACGAGCTCGTCCACGTCCGGCGCCAGCGAGAGCGCGACGATGTCGGCCTTCAGACCCGCTTTGACTGCGCGTGCCTGCTCGCCGGAGGCGGCGTACGACTGGCTGAAGTCGACGCCGTTGCCGCCGGGCGTCTTCCGGAACTCCGAGGTCAGCTCCGCGTACGCCTCTCGAGGCGTCGAGTAGGCGACCAGCGAGAGCCGAACGTCCTTGGTGGACGCGCCCGCCACGGACGCAACGGCCGCTGCGACGACCAGGGCGAGGAACAGAGAGGTTCTGCGACGCATATTCCGTCCTTTCGAATGTTGTCTACCTGATTGATGGAGATTTGAAGTTCTAATGCTTGTCATAAGTTCTGTCAATTGAGTAGCGGCGTGCCAGACTCCCGGCATGCGGGAAGCGAAAGGTGGAGTGCTGGTTGCGGGAGGCGGCTTCGCCGGCAGCTACGTCGCGCGGCTGCTCGGCGAGCGTGGCGCCACGATCGTCAGCCCGGAGAACTTCATGCTCTTCACACCGATGCTGCCGGAAGCGGCGTCGGGGACGCTCGAGCCACGCCACTCGGTCGTGCCGCTACGCCAGATGTGCCCCGACGCCGAGCTGCTGCTGGGGCGCGTCACCTCGATCGACGAGAAGCGGCAGGTCGTCCAGGTCGAGACGCCTGACGCCGGCTCCTTCGACGTCCACTACGAGCAGCTGGTGCTCGCCCTGGGCTCCGTCTCCAGAACCTTCCCGGTGCCGGGGCTGGCTGAGCACGGGCTGGGCTTCAAGGACATCGCCGACGCGATCGAGCTCCGCAACCGCGTGCTGCGCGAGCTCGAGGCCGCCGACGCCGACGCGAAGAGCGCGGCACACCTCGGCTTCGTCTTCGTCGGAGCGGGCTACGCGGGCGTCGAGGCGCTCGCCGAGCTTTCGGATCTCGTCGCCGACGCGCTCCGCTGGTACCCGAGGCTGCGCGGAGCCCCGCAGCGCTGGGTGCTGGTCGATGCGGCGCCGAAGATCCTGCCGGAGATCCCTCCGAAGCTCGGCGACTATGCGGCACGTGAGCTCGTCCGCCGTGGCGTCGAGATCCACGTCTCGACGACGCTGGAGTCATTCGACGGCAAGGAGGCGGTGCTCTCGAACGGCGAGCGGATCCCGGCCCACACGCTCGTCTGGACGGCGGGCGTCAAGGCGAACCCTCTGGTTTCCCGCTTCGGCCTGGCGCTGGACGACCGCGGCCGGGTTCGCGTCGACGCGTTCCTCCGGGTCGAGGGCCACGAGCGCGTCTGGGCGCTCGGCGACTGCGCCGCCGTCCCCAACCTGGCGACACCCGAGCGGGTCGACCCGCCCACCTCCCAGCATGCGCTGCGACAGGCGCGCAGGCTGGCCAAGAACCTCACCGGCGAGCCGCAGGCCTACCGCTACCGGATGCTCGGTCAGGTGGCGACGCTCGGCCGCTACAAGGGCATTGCCGATGTCCTGGGCATTCCCGTCCGTGGCTTTCCCGGCTGGTTCGTCACGCGCAGCTACCACCTCTACCAGCTGCCTCTCTTCAGCCGAAAGCTTCGTGTGGTCGTGGACTGGACGACCTCGCTCTTCTTCCGCCGCGACATCGCCGAGCTGTCCGGCCTCGGCCACCCGAGCCGGCTGGACAAGTGAATGTCGAGCCGCTCTACGGGCTGCGGCTACGGACACCGCGGCTCGAGCTGCGTGTCCCGACGGCAGACGAGCTCGAGACCCTCTACGACGTCGCCGCTGCCGGGATCCACCCACCCGAGGTGATGCCGTTCGCCGTTGCGTGGACGGACGATCTCACCCGCGAGCGTTTCATCGCCTACCACCGCGACATGCGCGAGTCGTGGACGCCGGAAGCGTGGAATCTCGATTTCGGCGCCTGGACCGGCGGGGCGCTCGTCGGCGTGCAGGGAATCGGCGCCAAGGGATTCGCCGAGTCCCGGACCGTCGGAACCGGCTCGTGGCTCGGCGCGATCCACCAGGGTCGAGGGATCGGCACGGAGATGCGCGCAGCCGTGATCGAGCTCGCCTTCCGGCATCTCGGCGCGGTGGCGGTGACGTCGAGCGCCTTCGAGACCAACCTTGCGTCGCGTCGGATCTCCGAGAAGCTCGGTTATCGCATCGTCGGGCACGACACCGATGAGCCCACGCGGCACCCCGGAGCCGCACGTGCGCCTGCGGCTCGAGCGGGACGAGTGGCCGGGGGCGGACTTCCCGGTCACGGTCGAGGGCATCGACGGCTGCTTACCGCTCTTCGGCGCCGGCTAGCGCAGTGACTTCAGCGCGGCCGACAGCGACTGCTTCGTCGTCAGCACGCCCTCGAAGAGGTCGCCGTCGCGCCCGACGCGATCGAGCACGACGTCCATGGTGAAGGCAGCCGGGTCGAGCGACTCGTTCACCTCGTCCCAGCGCAGCGGTGTCGAGACGGGCGCGCCTGCCTTCGGACGCACCGAGTAGACGGACGCGATCGTCTTCCCCTCCCCGTTCTGGTTCGAATCGATCAGCACCCCGCGGCGCTTCGCCTTCGTCCACTCCGTCGTCGCGAGTCCCGGATGTGCGCGTGCGATCGCGCCGGCGATGATCTCCGAGAACTCGCGTGCCTGGGCGTACGTGTGCCGGCGCGCGATCGGCACGAGCACGTGGATCCCCTCCGAGCCGCTCGTCTTCGGGAACGACGTCAGCTGCAAGAGATCGAGCGTCTCCTTGATCAGCAGCGCGACCTGGATCGTCTCGGGGAAACCGACGTCCGGCGAGGGGTCGAGGTCGAAGAGGACCCAGTCCGGCCGCGACGGCTTGTCCACGCGGGAGTACCACGTGTTCATGTCGATGCAGCCCATGTTCACCACCCAGAGGAGCGCGAGCTCGTCGTTCACGAGCGGGAAGTCGATCAGCCGGCGCTGCGGCGGCCGGTCGCGCGTCGAGGCTTCGAAGCGCGCCGTCGGAATCCACTCCGGCATGTGCTTGGGGGCATCCTTCTGGAAGAAGAACTTCCCCTTCCAGCCGTCGGGAAAGCGCTTCATCGTGAAAGGCCGGTCCTGCAGGTGCGGCAGGATCGCCGGCGCGATCTCGCGGTAGTACGCGAGCAGGTCGCCCTTGGTGATTCCTTCGTCGGGCCAGAAGAGCTTGTCGAGATTCGACAGCTTCAGCACCCGCTTGCCCTTCCTGATCTCGGGCGGGATCGCCTCTCGCTCGCGGTGCACTTCCTCGGCCGCCTTGTCCTCTCGCAGTCCCAGATAGACCGGTGCCCGCAACCGGCCGTCGTGAGTCCATTCGGCGAAGCGGATCTCGGCGACGAGCTTCGGCTCGACCCAGACGACGTCGTCCTTCCGCACCTTCGGCATCTTCGGCACCTCGGCGAGCGGCGACGCCGGACGGCGCAACGGCTTCAGCAGTCCGAGGAGGCGCTTGATCTCCGCGTCGTCGAACCCCGTGCCGACGTTCCCGGCCCAGCGCAGCTCTCCACCCTCGTTGACGCCGAGCACGAGGGCGCCGAAGCTGCCGGAGCGGCGGCCCTGGCCCTTCGTGTAGCCGAGGATCACGAGCTCTTGCCGGCCCTGCGTCTTCACCTTCAGCCACTCGCGGCTGCGCCTCCCCGGCGTGTAGCGAGACGCCCCCACCTTGCTGACGACCCCTTCGAGACCCTGCTGCGCAGCGGCGGCATAGAGAGCCTCGCCGTCCTCGAACGCGTCGGACAGCCTCACGGTCTTGTTGCGCCGGTCCAGCAGCGCGATGAGCCGCTCGCGCCGCTCCGTGAACGGCAGATCGATGAGCGGCTGGCCCTCGACCTCCAGCACGTCGAAGACGTAGATGACGAGCGGCCCAGAGCCCTGTTGCATCGCCGAGAAGCTCGCCCGTCCCTGCTCGTCGAGCGCGCACACCTCACCGTCCAGCACGCAGTCGGGCGTCCTCACTGCCTGCACCAACGCCCGCGCGACGGTCGGGAACCGGCCGGTGAGCGAGTTGCCGTTCCGGCTCGTCAGCTCCGCTTCGCCACCCGCGATCGTCACGATCGCGCGGTAGCCGTCCCACTTCACCTCGTGCAGCCACTCGTCGCCTGCCGGCACGGAGTCCGCGAGGGTGGCCAGCATCGGCTTGTACGTGCGCGGCTTGCGCTGCTCCGCGGCCTCCTCCTTCTTCTTGACGATGAGCCAGTTCTTCGGGTCGCCGCCGAGCTTGGCCGGCACGAGCGTCCAGAGCCCGTTCAGCCTCTCGCCCTTCAGGAGGACCGTGAGACCGCCGTTCGGCTTCTCTTCGACGAGCTCGTAGGTGCCGTGGTCCCAGATCTCGACCGTGCCGGCGCCGTAGTTCCCCGCCGGAATCTCGCCGGCGAACGTCGCATAGGACAGCGGATGGTCCTCGACGTGCACGGCGAGATGCTGCGTGCCCGGCTCGAGCGGCACACCCTTGGGGACCGCCCAGCTCGCGAGCGCCCCGTCTCGCTCGAGCCTGAAGTCGTAGTGGAGCCGGCGTGCGTCGTGGCGTTGGACGACGAAGATCGGCTCTTTCCGGCGGCGGCCGCGTGAGAACGGCTCCGGCGTCTGGCCACGGGTGCGCTTACGTTCGTAATCTTTCAGCGAGCCCACAGGCACGTCATACCCGTCCGGGATGTTTCATGCCAGCGGAAACCGAGCATTGAAGCGGCACGGAGCAGCGACGCGCATCGCGCTTCTACCAGAGCGGGGGGTCAGTTGAGGTCGGCGTTTGCCGACCTCAACGCATATCTAGGCGCTTTTCCGGCGATATTCAGAGCAGGGGAAAAGCCTGTGGAAGGTGTGGAAAGCTCGATCGATCACGCGAGCACGCCCATTGAACGGAACTTCGCCCGCCGCTTGGCCCGGAGGTCGTCCTGGGGAATGTTGTCCAACTCGTCAAGACAGTCCGCGACCGCCGCGCCGAGCAGCCGGGCAGACTCCTCATGGTTCGCCTGGGCGCCTCCTTCGGGCTCGGGCACGATCCCGTCGATGACTCCGAGCTCGAGGCAGTGCGCCGCGTCGGGCTTGAAGGCTGCTGCAGCCTTGCGCTTTTCGCCGGCGTCGCGCCAGAGGATGGCCGCGCAACCCTCGGGCGAGATCACGGAGTAGATCGCGTTCTCCTGCATGAGGACGCGGTCTGCGAGCGCGATCGCGACGGCGCCGCCGGAGCCACCCTCGCCGATCACGCAGGCGACGGTCGGAACGCGCAGCCGGGCCATCCTCGCCTGGGAGCGGGCGATCGCACCGCCCTGCCCGTGCTGCTCGGCGGCGATCCCGGGATAGGCGCCCGGCGTGTCGATGAGCGTCACCAGCGGGAAGCGGTGCCGGTCGGCGAGCTCCATCACACGCATCGCCTTCCGGTACCCCTCCGGATAGGCCATCCCGAAGTTCCGCTCCGAGCGCTCGCGGATGTCCCTTCCCTTCTGATGGCCGACGAGAGCCACCGTTCGGCCTTCGAGCTTCCCCAGTCCGGCCACGATTGCGGGATCGTCGGCGCGGCCACGGTCGCCGTGCAGCTCGAACCAGTCGTCGAGGATGCGCTCGACGTAGTCGAGCGTGTACGGCCGCTCTTCGTGCCGGGCGAGGTCGACCTTGTTCCAGATCTCCTCGTCGGTCGGCTCGGCCTCGATCCGGTCCAGCTGTCGCTTCAGCCGCTCCAACTCGCCGGAGAGGCGCGCGCCACGCAGGAGATCGAGCCCGCCCAACTTGCTCAACCGATCCCGGAGCCTGATCTCGGCATCACCGGCCACCCGGCTCCTCTCCGAAGAGACGGAGCAGCTGCGCGAGCGTGGGCCGCAGCTCCGACCGCGGCACGATCGCGTCGACGTGACCGAAACGGAGGTTCGACTCGGCGAGGCCGAAGTCGTCGGGCAGCTTTTCACGGGTCGTCTGGGCGACGACGCGAGGGCCGGCGAACGACATCAGCGCGCCGGGCTCGGCGAGCAGGACATCGCCGAGGCTCGCAAAGCTGGCGAGCAGGCCGCCGGTCGTCGGATGCGCCATGACGGAGATCAGGCCGCAGCCCGCGTCGTGCAGCTCCTCGACCGCGCAGACAGTCTTCGGCAGCTGCATCAGCGCGAGGATTCCCTCCTGCATGCGCGCGCCGCCCGACGCCGAGATCGAGATCAGCGGCGCTCCGGCCGCCGCGGCGCTCTCACAGGCTCGGGCGAACTTCTCACCCGTCACGGATCCCATCGAGCCGCCCATGAACGAGAAGTCCATCACCGCCAGCTCGCAGGGGAGCTCCTCGATCGTGGCGCTGCCGATGACGAGCGCGTCGCCGAGGCCGGTCGAGATCTCCGCTTCGGCGAGCCGCTCGTTGTAGGCGCGCAGGTCGAAGAACTTGAGCGGGTCGGCCGAGCGCAGGTCGGCCGCCTCCTCGACGAAGCTGCCCTCGTCCGCGAGCTGCTCGATCCGCTCCCGCGCCTTGACGGGGAAGTGGTGGCCGCACTGCGTGCAGACCCTGAGGTTGGCCGCCAGCTCGTCGTCGCGGTAGTGCGAGCCGCATTTCGGGCAGGTGTTCGGATGCTTCTTCGGGGCCGGCTCAGGCGCCTGCTTGTGCTCGATCGAGACGTCGATCTTGCTGGGTTCAGCCATCGTGGGAGTTTAGACCCGTCCTCCCCGGCCGCCGGTTACAGGCCCGGATTCACAAACCCAGCGCAGTGCAGAGGCGAGCGAGCTTCGGCTCGTTCGCCGGATCCCGCACGAGCCCGGACAATCCGAGGCCGGCGATCCGCGTCCGCGCCGCGATCTCGCCGAGGACCTGCTCCAGCTGCTCGAGCCGGAGACCGTCCGGTTCGGGCATGAAGACGGCGAGCTCACCCGGCTCGACCGAGTCCGCGTCGAACGCCACGTAGACCGCGTCGGCGCCGTCGAGCGCACGATCGATCGCATCGGCGCCGGCGTGGACCCCGCTCGCTGCGATGAACTCGACCTCGGGCGGGTCGAGGTTGCGTGCGCCGACGAGCGCAACGTGCTTCGCCAGCACGGCGTCGTCGTCGATCACCATGCGCAGCGGCATCCCCCACGTGTTGCCGGACGGTGAGGTCTGCGGTGTGTTCAGGTCGCCGTGCGCGTCGAACCAGACGACAGCGAGACACTCCTCTCCGGCCGAGAGCGCCTCGATCGCTCCGACGTGCGAGCAGCAGCAGCCGCCGAGCACGACCGGCCGGTCGGGAAGCTCGGAGGCAAGCAGCAGCGTCTGCTCCGCGAGCGTGTCGGCCTCGATCACCGCAGCCTCCGGATAGGGCAACTCCAGGAAGGCCGCCTCCGCCATCGTCTCGCCGCCCTGGCCCCACGCGCGCGGCACCCGCACGAGCCCGGCGGAGAACTCGCGGCCGCAGGAGTGGCACTGGTACTCCGGGCCGAGCGCGACCGCGGTCAGCGTGCGGCAGTCGGGACAGCGGGCGCGAAGGCGCGACACGGTGAGACCCTAGCCTCGAAGTGGCCGGTCGAGAAAGACCGTGTCGCGGTACACCCGCATCCCGGCCCGCTCGTAGAGGCGGGTGGCGCCTGTGACGCTCGACGCGTCGACGCCGAGCGTCCCGCGCGTGTACCCGCGCCGGCGGAACTCCGCGAAGGACTGTAGGAGCAGGGCCTCGCCGAGCCCGAGCCGCCGCCACGCCCTGCGCACACCGAGCAGCGCCACGTAGCCGGCGGTCTCGTCGACCGGGTCCTGCCGCGCGACCGAGAAGCCGGCGAGCTCGTCGCCGGCGAACGCGAGGAACCACAGCGACGGGTCGTACGCCGAGGTGCCAACGTGCCAGTGGGCCCATTCGTCGAAGGTCTCGTCGATCGGGTCGTTCGTGTCCCGCCAGACCTCGACGACCGCGTCGTAGACGAGTTGCTGGTCCTCGTCGACGGCCGCGCGCACCGAGATCCCGTCCGGCCACGCCGGCATGCGCTCGTCCGCGGAGAGATCGATCTCCATCCGGTACGAGTGCCGCACGGGGGCGAAGCCGAGCCCGCTGAACGCATCGACGATGCGGGCATCGTCGGCCGACGTCCAGACGCGCAACCGGCCCCGCTCGGCCCGTTCCTCCAGCCAGTGGACGAGCTCCGGAACGACCTCGGCGGCGCCCGCATCCGGGGCGACCTTGACGTCGCACCACCAGAGCGGCGGGTCGTCACGCGTCGCGTCGACATCGGCGTAGCCGATCAACCGCCCATCCTGCTCGAGCACACGAATGTCGTTCTCGACGACGACGTAGGGCGTCGTCAGCCAGAGCCGCAGCTCCTCCTCGGTGACGTCCGCCTCGCCGAACGCCGCGAGCTGATGGGCGTTCATCAGCTCGAGCATCGCGTCGAAGTCGCCGTCCGTCGGCGGGCGGAGCGTCATGCCGGCGGCGGGGAGAGCTCGTCGAGCGCGTCCGGCAGCCCGGAGAGGTCCGGCAGCTCACGATCGGGCTCGGGCTCGGCCTGCTCGCCGAGGCGGTTGATCCAGACGATGTTCAGGTCGAGCTCGCGCGCGGGCGCGACGTCGTGGAAGAGGCTCGCGGCGACATGGACGTGGTGCGCCTTGTCGGCCGTCGTCGTCTCGAAGAAGCGCTCCCAGTGCGTGTGGTTGGGCTTGTAGGAGCGCACGTCCTCGGCGGTGATGATCAGGTCGATCGGCACACCGAGCCGCTTCTCGGACTCGACGATGAGCGCGTGATCGGTGTTCGAGAGGATCGCGAGATTCCAGCCCCGGCGGCGCAGCTCTGCGAGCGCCTCCGGCACCTCGCGGAAAGGCGGCCAGTCCGGCAGCGACTCGGCCAGCGTGTTCGACTCTCCTTCCGGCAGCGACAAGCCCGTCTCCGACGCAAGCCGCTCGAGTGTCAGCGAGAGCACCTCCGCATAGCTGCGATAGGCCTCGGCCTGGACGTCCGGTTCGAGCCGGTGATACCGCGCGAGCAGCTCCGGCGTGCGCTCGGCGCCGAAGAGACCCTCGAGCGCGCCGGCGATGCCGGCGTTCCAGTCGATCAGCGTGCCGTAGCAGTCGAACGTGGCCCAGCGGGTCATGGCCTGAGCTTACTGTTGCCCCGTGGTCGCGGTCCGCCCCTTACGTCGAGACGATTGGCCGGCGGTCAGCGCGATCTTCGCGGAAGGGATCGAGACGGGAGTCGCGACCTTCGAGACGCGGCTGCCGTCGTGGGAGGAGTGGGACGCCACGCACCTGCCCAGGCACCGGCTCGTTGCGGAGCTCGAAGACACCGTCGTGGGCTGGGTCGCCGTCGTGCCGTACTCGCGCCGCGAGGTGTATCGCGGCGTCGGCGAAGAGAGCGTCTACGTCGCGGCGCGAGCGCGCGGCCGGGGGTCGGCCGAGCGCTGCTCGAGGCCGTGATCGAGAGCGCCCGCGACGGCGGGCTCTGGACGCTTCAGGCCGGGATCTTCCCGGAGAACGACGGCGAGCCTCGCTCTGCACCGCGCGCTCGGCTTCCGCGAGGTGGGCGTGCGCGAGCGAATCGGTCAGCTGA
This sequence comes from uncultured Gaiellaceae bacterium, assembly GCA_963820565.1. Lineage (GTDB taxonomy): Bacteria > Actinomycetota > Thermoleophilia > Gaiellales > Gaiellaceae > Gaiellasilicea. The sequence continues at coordinate 103,691 of CAWGAD010000001.1, read as the reverse complement.
ACGGCGCCTGGCGCGACGTCGTCCTGCTCGAGCTCCGCCTCTAGCGTTACTCGTCGAACTTGCGGAAGACGACGCACGCGTTGTGGCCGCCGAAGCCGAACGAGTTCGAGACCCCGACGCGGATGTCCGACTTGCGGGACTCGTTCGGGATGTAGTCGAGGTCGCACTGCGGATCCTCGACCTCGTAGTTGATCGTGGGCGGCAGGATGCCGCGCTCCGTCGCCAGGACCGTGAAGATCGCCTCGATCGCGCCGGCCGCTCCGAGACAATGGCCGGTGGCGCCCTTGGTCGAGGAGACCGGGATCTTGTGGGCGTTCTCCTCGCCGACCGCAATCTTGATCACCCGCGTCTCGGACGCATCGCCGAGCGGCGTCGACGTGCCGTGCGCGTTGATGTAGCCGATCTCGGACGGCTCGATCCCGGCGTCGCCGAAGGCCATCTGCATCGCGCGGGCGGGGTGCGTGCCGGACGGGTCCGGCTCGGTGACGTGGTTCGCGTCGGACGAGACGCCGTAGCCGATCAGCTCCGCGTAGATCTTCGCCCCGCGGGCCTTCGCGTGCTCGAGCTCCTCGAGCACCACGACGCCACCGGCCTCGCCCATCACGAAGCCGTCGCGCTCGGCGTCGAACGGTCGCGAGCCGCGCTTGGGATCGTCGTTGCGACGCGAGAGCGCGCGCATGGCGCCGAAGCCGGCGATGCCGACACGCGTGATCCCGGCCTCGGTGCCGCCGCAGATCATCGCGTCGGCGCGGCCGAGCCTGATCGCGTCCGCTCCCTCGCCGATCGCCATGTTCGACGCCGCGCAGGCGGTGCACTGGGACGAGAGCGGGCCTCGGGTCCCGAGCTCCATCGACACCCAGCCGGCGCCCATGTTCGGGATGATCGCGGTGATCGAGAATGGGTTGACCCGGTCGGGACCGCGGTCGATCAGCGTCTGGTAGCAGTCCTGGAAGGCGCCGAGGCCGCCGATCCCGGTTGCGATCGACGCCCCGACGCGGTCGGATTCCTTGGCGATGTCGAGCCCCGAGTCGGATTCGGCCTGGCGCGCAGCTGCGACGATCATCTGCGCGAAGCGGTCCATCCGGCGGGCTTCCTTGCGCTCGATCCACGTCGTCGGCTCGAAGCCCTTCAGCTCACACGCAAAGTGGACGGGGAACTCGCTCGCGTCGAACTGCTGGATGTCGGCCGCGCCGGACTCCCCCGCGATCAGGTTCGCCCAGCTCGTCTCCACATCGTTGCCGAGCGGCGTCACCATGCCGAGACCGGTGACGACCACGCGTCTTCTGCCGTTGCTCTCTGCCATTACATCCCCAGTCCGCCGTCCACGAGCAGTACCTCGCCCGTGATGAACGAGGCCGCTTCGGAGCAGAGGAAGCGTACCGCTCCGGCAACGTCCTCCGGCTCACCGAGGCGCCCGAGCGGTGTATTGCCGAGCATTGCGCCCGTCGCCTCCTCGGGCAGCACGTCCGTGAGCTGCGTCTTCACGTACCCGGGCGCGACGACGTTCGCGCGCACGTTGCGCGAGCCGAGCTCGCGCGCCAGCGACTTCGTGAAGCCGATGATGCCGGCCTTCGACGCCGCGTAGTTCGCCTGGCCCCAGTTTCCGTGCACGCCGACGATCGAGGAGATGTTGACGATCGAGCCCGCGCGCTTCTTCATCATCGGCCGCGTCACCGCCCGGCAGGTGTAGAAGACCGACGAGAGGTTCGTCTCGAGCACCACGCGCCAGTCCTCGTCCGACATGCGAGCGAGCACGCCGTCGCGAGTCAGGCCCGCGTTGTTGACGAGGATGTCCAGGTCTCCGGCCTCCTCGACGAGGCGCCGCGCTTCGTCCGGGTCCGAGACATCGGCCTGCACCGCGCGGCCGCCGATCTCTGCGGCGAGCGACTCGGCTTCCTCCAGTCCAGTGCGGCAGCCGACGACGACGCTCGCACCCGCTGCTGCGAGCTCCACCGCGATCGCACGCCCGATCCCGCGCGAGGCGCCGGTGACGAGCGCTGTTTTTCCTTCGAGCGAGGCGAACTGGCCCTCAGGCAAGCGTTTGCTCCAGCTCGTTCAGTTCTGCCAGATTGCTGACGGAGACGGTTCGCACGCTCCTGTCGATCCTCTTCAGTAAACCGCTGAGCACATTGCCGGGGCCGACCTCGACGAACACGGTCACACCCTTGCCGACGAGCTCGCCGGCAGCCTGGGTGAACCTCACCGGCGCTGTCAGCTGCCGGACGAGGAGCTCGCGGTAATGACCGGCCTCCTCGATCTTCGCCGTCACGGTCGACATGAACGCCGTCCGCGGGTCGGCGAAGTGGATCCGCTCGACCGCCGGCCGGAGCTTGTCGGCCGCCCGCTCCACGAGGGGCGAGTGGAAAGCGCCGGAGACGCGAAGCTTGATCGCGCGCCGTGCGCCCTCCTTCTCCGCCTCCACGCAGCACTCGCCGACGGCGTCGTCTTCGCCCGAGATGACGATCTGGCCGGGGCAGTTGTAGTTCGCGGGCCAGACATTCGCGATCTTGCGGCACAGGCCCTCGACGACCTCGTCCGCGAGCCCGAGGATCGCGGCCATCGACCCTGGGCGAGCCTGAGCCGCTTCGGCCATCGCGATCCCGCGTTCGCGCACGAGCGCGATTGCCTGGGCTGCGCTGATCGACTCGGCCGCGCCGAGGGCAGCGAATTCCCCGACGGAGTGGCCGACGACGTAGTCGGGAGTGATTCCGCGAGCGCGAATGGCCTCGTTGATCGCGAGGCTGGTCGCAACCAGCGCCGGCTGCTGCAGCTTCGTGTCGAGGAGGTCCTCGATGGGACCGTGGAAGCAGACCTGCTTGAGATCGAGGCCCGAAGCCGCGCTACCGGCCTCGTACACGGCCATCGCCTCAGGCACGGCCTCGGCGATGTCGCGTCCCATGCCGGCCTCGTACGAGCCCTGGCCGGGGAACATGAAGGCAATCTTGGTCACGCGGTTTTCCTCCCGTTTGTCCATTCGATCAGTGCGGAACCCCACGTCAACCCCGCTCCCATTCCTGTCATCAACACCAATTCTCCCTCCCGAAGCCGTCCGTCCGCTGCCGCATCTGCCAGCGCGAGCGGAATCGATCCCGACGAAGTGTTGCCGTAACGGTCGACGTTGACAACGACTTTCTCGTCCGGGATCCCCAACTTCTTCGCCGCGTGGTCGATGATCCTCTTGTTCGCCTGGTGCGGAACGTAGACGTCGATGTCGTCGACGCTCAGGTCGCACTCGGCCAGCACCTTCTCCGCCGAGCTGACCATCACCCTGGTCGCGAACTTGAAGACCTCGCGGCCGTTCATCTTCACCAGCTTGTCCCCGTCCTCGAAGTGCCGCGATCCGCTTCCCGGCAGCCAGAGGCTCTCGCCGCCGCCGCCGTCGGCGCCGAGCTCGAAGCCGAGGAAGCCGCCCTGCGCCACCGGCTCGACCACGACTGCGCCCGCACCGTCGCCGAAGAGCACGAGCGTCGAGCGATCGTGCCAGTCGAGGATCTTCGACAGGACATCGCCCCCGACGACGAGCGCGCGCTTCGAGAGCCCCGACGAGACCATCCCGTAGGCCTGGGCGAGCGCGTACATGAAGCCCGTGCAGCCGGCGAGCAGGTCGTAGGCAGCCGCGTCCGGCATCCCGAGCGAGTCGGCCAGCAAGGCCGAGCTCGTGGGGAACATCATGTCGGGCGTCACCGTCGCGACGACGATCAGGTCGATCGAGGAAGCCTCCACGCCGGCGTCTGCGAGCGCAGCCCGGGCGGCGGGCGCGGCGATGTCGGTCAGCGCCTCCTCAGGGCTCGCGAACCGGCGCTCGCGGATTCCGGTGCGCTCGACGATCCACTCGTCCGTCGTGTCGACGAACTCCTCGAGATCCTTGTTCGTGAAGACACGGTCGGGCACGTGGACGCCGAGACCCGTGATCCCGATCGGCCTGCCGTTGGCGGACCCGATCACGACTTGTCCACCGCGAAGGTCAGGGTCCCGCGCACCGCGAGCTCGCCGTCGACGGTCGCCCGCGCCTTGCCGCGGCCGATCGGGCCCCGGACCGTCTCGAGGTCGCACTCCAGCGTCAACTCGTCGCCCGGACGCACGACCCGCTTGAAGCGCACGTCGTCGATCCCGGCGAAGAGCGCGATCCGGCCCCGGTTCTCCTCCTCGCTGAGCACCGCGACAGCTCCGGCCTGGGCGAGCGCCTCCACCATCTTCACGCCCGGCATGATCGGGTTGCCGGGGAAGTGCCCGGCGCAGTCCTCCTCGGTCACCAGCTTGCGCGCGACCACGCGGGCGCCCGGCTCGAGCTCGGTCACCTCGTCGAGCAGGAGGAACGGGTCGCGGTGCGGCAGGATCGCCTCGATCGCAGCCTTGTCGAGCGGCAACTTCACGCCGAGAGCCGCTCCCGAAGCCCGTTGCGGCCGCGGTGCGCGTAGCACTTGGCCGTGCCGACCGGCATCCCCTCGGCGTCGGCGATCTCCTCGAAGCTGAAGTCGAACGCGTCCTTGAGGACCACGACGGTGGCCTGCGCGGGTGCGATCTGGGCGAGACAGGCGCCGAGCTCGGTGCGCAGCTCCGAGGCCTCGGCCGCTCGGGCAGGATCGCCGTCACGCGCCTCCCGCCGGTCCTCGTCGAGCGGCTCGCAACGGCGGGCGAGCTGGCGCTGCGCGACGTCCCGGCAGGCATTGACCGTCAGCCGGTGCAGCCAGGTCGGAAACGACGACTCGCCGCGGAACTGCGGCAGCTTCACGCACAGCTTGGCGAGCGCCTCCTGAGAGGCATCCCGCGCGTCCTCCTGATCGCGGAGGAGATGATGCGCGAGCCGCTCGACCCGCGGCGCATGCCGCTCACACAGCGCCTCGAGCGCCTTCCTGTCGCCGTCCTTCGCTCTCTTCACCAGAATCGGGTCGCTCAGCCTCTCGTAGACGAGCGGCGCATCGGGCCGCAGGTCTCGACCGATTGGACGCGATCTGCGCGCAGGCGGTTGCACCCGCACGAGTGTAGAGCAGCGTCGAGCTAGCGCCGGGAGGCGGGCCGGCTCTTGTTTCCCGCCGCGTCCCAGGCGACTGCGCGCACGATGCCGAGCTTCGGCGTCCTCGGCACCCGGGCCTCACCGGAAGCCAACGCGTCGTACACCAGGCGTCGCGCGCCGAACCGCAGGGTCACCTTGGCGGGCTCGCTCAGCCACAGCCGCAACGGGTACCGCTGCAGGATCCGCACCCGAGGCTCGCCGGGTGTCCGAGCTGAACGGCACCGCGATCGTCGCGGTCGTGACAGCGTCGGTCGCTTCGACGACGGCCTCGTACTCGCCGTCCAGGACCCGTCCGAACCGCTTCGTCCCGTCCCATTCGAACGTGCGGACACCTGTGTCGAGCGGGCCCTTGAACGGCGTCGCAACCCACTTGCCGTTCTTCAGGATCCGCAGGCGCACCTCGGCCGGCCCGGTCAGCTCGAACCTGAAGGAGATCCGGTCGGCGCGCCCGTCCAGGTTCGGCGAGAACGCGGTTCGAGCAGCCTGCACGCCGCCGAGCGTGCGCGTGACCGCGATCTGCGTCGAGGTCACGGCCTGGCGGCCACCCGTGGCGGTCGCGGCCACCTCGACGTGGTAGATCCCGTCCGGCAGTGCGGCGGCGTCGAACGTGACCGCGTGCTCGCCGGCGCGGCGCCAGGCCTTCGACAGTGTCACCAGCTCCAGGCCCTGGTCGTTGCGCACCTTCACGGTCACGTTGGCGGGCGAGGTCAGCGAGTACGTGATCGTCGACTGGTCGGCGACGCCGTCGTCGTTCGGCGAGACCGTCTCGGGATCGCCCGCGAGGCCGGTGACCGCGAGCGCGAGCGCCCCGCCGCCGATCGACCCGACGGCCGGCGTCACGTCCTCCTCGGAGCGAATCGCGTAGGAGTAACTGCCCTGCGGCAGCAGCGTCGCGTCCCAGGTCCAGTCGACCTCACCGCCGAAGCCGTCCCCGGAGGCAAGCGTGCTGCCGTTCGCGTCGTAGACCTCGACCGTCCAGGCGAGCGGCGCCGACAGCCTGGCGCGGAAGCGAACCTTGCCCGGCACGGCGCCGGTCATCGTCGGTGCGTAGAGCTTCGGCAGCCCGAGCTCCGCGACCTGGCCGCCGATCGAGCTGAGCAGCTTGTAGAGCGCCGCGCCCGGACAATCCGTGAAGCCGGCGTCGCGGTGGCCGGAGACCGCCCGGAGAAAGACCGGTAGGCCCGCGGGGAAGCGGGCGTTGCCGCCCGAGATGAAGGAGAGCGTCGACGCCGGATCGACATGCGCGACGTCGAGCCGCCAGGCGAGGAGCCTCGCGAGCGAGTCGCGTGCCTTCGCGGCGATCGCGAGCGAGCTGTACTCACCGACGACCGCGACGCCGACCGAGCCGGTGTTGAACCCCTCGGCGTGGGCGCCGACCACATTGCGCTCGATGCCGCCGTAGCGACCCTCGTAGACCTGGCCGAAGCGGTCGACGAGGAAGTTGTAGCCGATGTCGTTCCAGCCGTTGCCCTTCACGTGGTAGAGCTCGATCGCGCGGACGATCGCGGGCGCCTCGGCCGCGCTGTAGCCGTTCCTGCCTGCCGTGTGGTGGACGAGCGCAAGCCGGACCGCACTCGCGTACGAGGGAGCCGACCGCCTGATCTTCTCGTCCGCGTTCCAGCCGCTCCGCGGCACGATCGGTGGCGCGCCGGCCTTCTGGAGCGTGCGAGCCGGCACGCCCGCCTGCGGGCTCCAGACGAAGAAGGCACGTAGCCGCGAGACGCGGCCGCGCAAGCGGTACTCGATCCGGTTGGACGGCCCCACCCACCACGGGTTGCCCAGCCGCCAGGACGCCCGCCGGGCGCGCTCGGCCGTCCCTGCGTCGGGTTGATCCTCGGCCTCGGGCGCAGCGCCCGCCCAGGGGCTCCAGCGCCCTGCGAGCGAGCGCGTTCGGAACTGAACCGTTCCGGGCCCCTGCCAGTGCAGGCCGACGAGATTGAAGCGCTCGGGCGCCGCAGCCGCCTGGAGCGCGCGCTGACCGGCGAGCGGCACGTCGCGCGAGACGATCGTCGCGTCCGCCGCCGCCGCTGGAGCGGGAAGGGCGAAGGCGGCGGCGATGGCGATCGTCAGGGGTCTGGGCACGGCGGGCTCTCCACGCAGGGTGGCGGTTCATCCCTTCGCCGACAAGAGCCGCGACCCCTGCTTGACCGAATCCTTACAGCTGCTCCTTCCAGCTAGATTTACAGCGTGGCGCCCCTCACTCGGGGACTCTTGGTCGCCGCCGCGCTCGCGGTCACGCTCTGCGTTCCCGCACTCGCAGCCGACTCGGGCCAACGCGTCCTCGTCGCGGAGTTCGAGAACGACGTCAACCCGGTGACGCAGGAGTACCTGACCGACGCGATCGAACGGGGCGAGGAGGAGGGCTTCGAGGCGGTCGTGATCGAGATGGACACGCCGGGTGGGCTCGGCTCGTCGATGCGGGCGATCGTGAAGGCGATCCTCGCCGCGGAGGTGCCCGTGATCGTCTACGTCGCGCCGAGCGGTGCCAGCGCCGACTCCGCCGGCGCGGTGATCGGCATGGCCGCCGACGTCCTGGCGATGGCGCCACAGACGAACATCGGCTCGTCGACGCCGGTCTCGATCGGCGGCGAGGACATCTCCGACGACCTCCGGCGGAAGATCGTCAACGACGCCGCCGCGTACATCGGCGAGCTCGCCCGCGAGCACGGGCGCAACGTGGCACTGGCCCGGGAGATGGTCACGAAGGCGACGAACCTCGGCGCGCGCGAAGCGCTGCAGAAGAACGTGATCGACGTCGTCGCGACGGACTACCCGGATCTCTTCCGCCAGATCGACGGCGAAACCGTGCGAGCCGAAGGGCATCACGCTCGACCTTCCTCCGGGCACCGAGATCGAGCGGATCGAGATGTCGGGCTGGAAGCGGCTCCTCGACCTCCTGATCGACCCGAACATCATCGCGTTGATGCTCTCGATCGGCCTGATCGGGATCGTGGTCGAGCTCTGGAACCCCGGGTCTGATCTTCCCCGGAACCGTCGGCGCGATCTCTTTGATCGTCGGCCTCTACGGGCTCCAGGTGCTCCCCGTCTCGATCGCGGGGGTGCTGCTGATGCTGCTCGCGGCCGGGTTCTTCGTCGCCGAGGCCTTCATCGTGTCGCACGGCGCCCTTGCGCTCGCCGGCGCGATCACGTTCGTGATCGGGGCGCTGATGCTGTTCGATCCGGCCGGCGACGCCTACCAGGTCTCGCTGCCGGTCGCCCTCTCGATCGCCGGCACGCTGCTGCTGATCTTCGGGTTTGCACTGACGAAGGCGGCACAGGCCCGCCGCATGCCGGTTGCGGTGGGAACCCATCGCCTGGTCGGGGAGCCGGGACAGGTGCGCGGCGAGGACCTCGTCTTCGTCGACGGCGAGCTCTGGCACGCGCGCCGAGCCGACGGCGCCCCGCTCGAGCCCGGCGAGCGCGTCGTCGTCGAGGCGGTCGACCCCGAAGGTCTCCGCCTCGTCGTAGGATCAGCCCAGCCCGCAGAGCCCATTCCGGCCGAAAGGACGTAACCCGTTGATCGCCTTGATCGCAATCGCCGCAATCGCCTTCCTCATCCTGCTGTTCCTGTTCGCCGCGATCAAGGTGGCGCGCGAGTACGAGCGCGGCGTCATCTTCCGCCTCGGCCGGCTGCTGCCGGAGCCAAAAGGCCCGGGTCTCTTCCTGCTGATCCCGATCGTCGACCGGATGGTGAAGGTCGACCTCCGCACGATCACGCTGAACGTGCCCCCGCAGGAAGTGATCACGAAGGACAACGTGCCGGTGCGCGTCAACGCGGTCGCCTACTTCCGGATCGTGGAGCCGAAGAACGCGATCGTCCAGGTCGAGAACTTCATGGTTGCGACCTCGCAGATCGCCCAGACGACGTTGCGCTCGGTGCTCGGCCAGCACACGCTCGACGAGCTCCTGTCGGAGCGCGACAAGATCAACGCGATCCTCCAGAGCATCATCGACGAGGCGACCTCCCCGTGGGGAGTCAAGGTCTCGATCGTCGAGGTGAAGGACGTCGAGATTCCGGCCGGCATGCAGCGCGCGATGGCGCGCCAGGCGGAGGCCGAGCGCGAACGGCGCGCCAAGGTGATCGCGGCGGAAGGCGAGTTCCAGGCCTCGCAGAAGCTCGCCGACGCGGCCGACGTGATGGCGAAGTCGCCGATGGCGCTGCAGTTGCGCTACCTGCAGACGCTGCTCGAGATCGGCGCGACCAACGCGACCACGATCGTCTTCCCGGCGCCGATCGACATGCTGACCGCCTTCATGGGGAAGGCGACCGGCGAGAACAGCTCGAGCTAGACCGGCCGCCCGTTCGCCGCGCGGAAGCGGCGAGCCGCCTCGATCGCAGCGCCGAGGTTCAGGCCCTTGTCCTTGCCCTGCTTGATCAGCATCACGGTCTCGAGCGCGTCGATGTCGTAGATCCGCTGCTTCTTGCCCTTGGTCGGGATCTGCGCCTTGTTCGTCCAGTAGTCGAGCTGCATCTTCGAGATCCCGGCGATCTGGCAGACCTGGCCGAGATAGAGCTCGATCTTGTCCAGGTGCTCGGACAGGTTCACCGGCTCGAGAATGTCTACTTGTGTGTTGTACGCCATGCTGATCCCTTTATCGGCAGATACGTTGACCCCTCAAGAGGAACATATACAGGGTTTGCCGCGTTTTGGGAAGAGGATTTGCGAAGAAGAGTCAGTTTTCGGAATCTTCGTCGTCCGGCTCCTCGCCGGCCGCGGACGGGAATCCGTCCTCGTCGAAGTCCGGCTCCGCGAGCGGCTCGATCCCGGCCGCGTCGGCTGCATCGGCTGCCGCATCGACGGCGGAGTCCGAGCTCTCGCTCTCCATCACCGGCGCGAGGCTCGAGACCTGCTCGTCGTCCCCACGTAGCCGCATCACGATCACACCTTGCGTCGAGCGACCGAGGCGCTTGATCTCCTCGACCGGCATCCGGATCACCGTGCCGCCGGTCGAGATCAGCATCACCTGATAGCCGTCGCGGACGACCCTGGCGCCGGCGAGCTTGCCGCGCGCCTCGGTCAGTTGCACGGTCTTGACGCCGAGCCCACCACGGCCCTTGACCGGATACTCGGAGACGCGCGTGCGCTTGCCGTAGCCGTTCACGGTCACCACGAGCAGGTCGGTGTCGTCCTGGGCGATGTCGAGCTCGATCACCTCGTCGTCCTTGCGCAGGTTCATGCCTCTGACGCCTGAAGCGTCGCGGCCCATCGAGCGGACCTCGGACTCGTGGAAGCGGATCGCCTGCCCGCCCCGCGAGACCATCAGGACGTCGTCGTCGCCGTCGGAGAGGCGGACGCCGACGAGCTCGTCGTCCTCGCGCAGCTTGATCGCGATGATCCCGTCGGCCTTCAGCGGCGTGTTGTAGGCCAGGAACTCGGTCTTCTTGACGACGCCCTTCCTGGTCGCGAAGACGAGGTACTTCGCCTCCTTGTAGTCGCGCGTCGCGATCACCGCGCGCACCGACTCGTCCTGGCGGAACGGGAGCAGGTTCACGATCGCGCGACCCTTCGACTGGCGCGACCCGAGCGGGAGCTCGTGCACCTTCAGCCGATAGACCTTGCCGACCGAGGTGAAGAAGAGGACGTAGTCGTGCGTCGAGGCGACGAAGAGGTGCTCGATGTAGTCCTCGTCCTTCAGGTCCATCCCCATCACGCCGATGCCGCCGCGCCGCTGCTCGCGGTAGGACGTGACCGGCAGGCGCTTGATGTAGCCCGAGCGCGTGATCGCGATCACCATGTCCTCCTCGGCGATCATGTCCTCGAGTGAGAACTCGCCCTCGGCCGCGATGATCTCGGTGCGCCGGTCGTCGCCCTTGCCGTAGATCGACTTCAGCTCGAGCAGCTCCTCGCGGATCAGCCCGTCGATGCGGGCCGGGTCGCCGAGGATCGAACGCAGCTCGGCGATGCGCTCCTGCAGGTCGGCGTACTCCTCCTCGACGCGCTTGCGCTCGAGCCCGGTGAGGGCGCGTAGGCGCAGGTCGAGGATCGCGGTCGCCTGAATCTCGGAGAGCGAGAACTGCGACCATCAGCTCCTCGCGCGCGGCGTCGGTGTCGTCGGCGCCGCGGATGACGCGGATGACCGCGTCGAGGTTGTCGAGCGCGATCAGATAGCCGGCGAGGACGTGGGCGCGGTCCTCCGCCTTGCGCAGCTCGTACTTGCGAGCGGCGGGTGACGATCTCGCGCTGGTAGTCGAGGTAGTGCGTGACGAGCTCGAGCAGCGAGAGCGTCTTCGGGACGTTGTCGACGAGCGCGACGGCGTTGTAGCCGAACGTCGCCTGCAGGCCGGTGTGCTTGTAGAGCTTGTTCAGGGCAACCTGCGGGATCGCGTCGCGCTTCAGCTCGACCTGGATGCGCATCCCCGTGCGGTCGGAATGGTCGGCGAGATCGGAGACCTCGGTGATCACCTTGTCCTGGACGAGATCGGCGATCTTCTTGATCACGCCGGTGTCGCCGCCCTTCTTGACCCCGTACGGCAGCTCGGTGACGATGATCGCCGTCTTGCCGCCGCGCAGCTCCTCGATGTGGGCGCGGGCGCGCATGACGATCCGGCCGCGGCCGGTGCGGTAGGCGTCGCGGATCCCCTGGCGGCCGACGACGATCGCACCCGTCGGAAAGTCGGGGCCCTTGACGTGCTTCATCAGGTCGTCGACGTTCGCGTCGGGCTTGTCGATCAGCTGGACGATCGCATCGGCGATCTCGCCGAGCCGGTGCGGCGGCATGTTCGTCGCCATTCCGACGGCGATTCCGGCCGAGCCGTTGACGAGCAGGTTCGGGAACCGCGACGGGAGCACCGACGGCTCCTTGCGCGACTCGTCGTAGTTCGGGTTGAAGTCGACGGTGTCGGCGTCGATGTCGCGCAGCATCTCGGTGGCCATGCGCGAGAGCCGCGCCTCGGTGTAGCGCATCGCGGCCGGCGGATCGTCGTCGATCGAGCCGAAGTTGCCCTGGCCGTCGACGAGCGGGTAGCGCAGGCTGAACGGCTGCGCCATCCGCGCGAGCGTGTCGTAGATCGAAGCGTCGCCGTGCGGGTGGTACTTCCCCATCACGTCGCCGACGGTGGCGGCGGACTTCTTGTACGGCCGGTTCGGCTGCAGGCCCGCCTCGTGCATGCCGTAGAGCACGCGGCGATGCACGGGCTTGAGGCCGTCACGGACGTCGGGCAGCGCCCGCCCGACGATGACGCTCATCGCATAGTCGAGATAGCTCGAGCGCATCTCCTGCTCGAGCTCGCGCGACTCGATGCGGCCGCCGCCCAGTGGTTCGTTCGAGATCTCCGGTCATCAGACGTCAGGAAGCGGACGTCACGAGGCGTTCTCTTCGATGAAAGCTCTACGCGGTTCGACCTGGTCGCCCATCAGCGTCGAGAAGATCCGGTCGGCAGCCGAGGCGTCCTCGACGTCGACGCGGATCAACAGCCGCTTCGCGGGATCCATCGTCGTCTCCCAGAGCTGCTCCTCGTTCATCTCGCCGAGGCCCTTGAAGCGGGAGAGCTGGAGACCCTCCTTCGCGAGATCGAGCGCCTCGCTGCGAAGCGCGCCGAACGTCTCCGCCTCGCGCCTCTTCTTGCCGGCGGCGAGCGTGAACGACGGCGGGCCGACGATCTCGAGCAGCTTGGCGTACGCCTTGCGCAGGTGCGCGTAGATGGGCGACGCGAACATCGCGGCCGGAACGGTGATGTGCGTGGCCGAGCTCGTCTCGGTCTCGACGACCTTCACCTCGATCGAGCCCTCCTTGCTGCCGAGCACGCTCAGCGCGTAGCCGTTGTCGACCGAGTCGACGATGATCTTGTCGAGATCGGCAACCGAGGCGGTCTCGCCCTCGACGATCCGGTGCGTGATCACGAAGTCGGCGGCGGCGGCGCCGTAGTCGACCCGCAGGCGCGCCAGCCAGCCCTCGAACTCGGCGAGCGACCGTACGAACCGGCCCCAGCGGGCCTCGGTCAGCTTCAGGCTCTCGCCGTCGCGCGAGGTGATCTCGAGCTCGCCGACGCGCTCGCGCACGAGCAGCTCCTCGAGCTGGGCGTCCTTCTCGAAGTAGTACTCCTGGTTCCCGAGCTTGACCTTGTACAGCGGCGGCACTGCGATGTAGACGTGGCCGCGCTCGATCAGCTCCGGCATCTGCCGGTAGAGGAACGTGAGGATCAGCGTCCGGATGTGCGAGCCGTCGACGTCGGCGTCCGTCATCACGATGATGCGGTGGTAGCGGAGCTTCGCGATGTCGAACTCCTCGCCGAGGCTCGTCCCGATCGCAGTGATCATCGCCTGGATCTCGTTGTTGGAGAGAACCTTGTTGATGCGGTTCTTCTCCGAGTTGATGATCTTCCCGCGCAGCGGCAGGATCGCCTGGTAGGTGCGGTCGCGGCCCATCTTCGCGGAGCCGCCGGCGGAGTCGCCCTCGACGATGAAGAGCTCCGCGGACTCCGGGTCCTTGATCGAGCAGTCGGCGAGCTTCCCCGGTAGCGACATGCTCTCGAGCGCGCTCTTGCGCCGCGTCAGCTCGCGCGCCTTGCGGGCGGCCTGGCGCGCGCGGGCGGCCGAGATCGTCTTGTTGATGATCTGACGCGCGTCCTGCGGGTTCTCCTCCAGGAACTCGGCGAGCTTCTGGTTGACGACCTGCTTGACGAGGCTCTCGATCGGCGGATTGCCGAGCTTCGTCTTCGTCTGGCCCTCGAACTGCGGGTTGCGCAGCTTGACCGAGATCACTGCCGCGAGACCTTCGCGCACGTCCTCGCCCTCGAGGTTGTCCTCCTTCTCCTTCAGGAAGCCCTTCTCGCGCGCGTACCGGTTGATCGTGCCGGTGAGCGCCGAGCGGAAGCCGGAGAGGTGGGTGCCGCCCTCGTGGGTGTTGATGTTGTTCGCGAACGAGAACACCGACTCGACGTAGGAGGTGTTCCACTGCATCGCGACCTCGACGACGCCGTCCTCGTTCTCGCCCTCGAAGAAGACGATGTGCTTGTGGACCGGATCCTTGGCGTCGTTGACGTAGGCGACGAAGTCCCTGATCCCGCCCTCGGCGTAGAACTCGTGCCGGTCCTCGCCCTCGCGCTCGTCGGTGAGCACGATCCGGAGGCCGCGCGTCAGGAAGGCGGTCTCGCGCAGGCGCTGGACGAGCGTCGGCGTCGAGAAGTCGACCTCCTCGAAGATCTCGGCATCGGGGAGAAAGGAGATCGTCGTGCCGCTGTCGCCCTTGTCGGCCTTCCCCACGATCTCGACGTCGGCCAGCGGCACTCCACGCTCGAACTCCTGCCGGTAGATCTTGCCGTCGCGCTTCACTTCCGCCACGAGACGCTCGGAGAGCGCGTTCACGACCGAGACGCCGACGCCGTGCAGGCCGCCGGAGACCTTGTAGCCGTCGCCGCCGAACTTGCCGCCGGCGTGCAGCTTCGTCAGCACGACCGTCATCGCCGAGAGCCCCTGGTCCTCGATCAGGTCCACGGGAATGCCGCGGCCGCGGTCGACCACGGTCACAGAGTTGTCCGGATGGAGGGTCACGTCGACCGATTCGTTGTGCCCCGCGAGCGCCTCGTCGACGGCGTTGTCGACGACCTCGTAGACGAGGTGGTGGAGGCCGCGCGGGCCGGTCGAGCCGATGTACATCCCGGGTCGGAGCCGGACGGGCTCGAGACCCTCCAGAACGGTGATGTCTTTTGCGGTATATGCTGTTTCGGCCATCAAAAAAGCCCTGCAAATAGCCATCTTGCGGGCGAATTACAGTGTATCAGAAACGGCGGTCGGACCGGGCCTCATCGGAGCCTCTGGCGAGGCTTGCGGCGGCGGCTCTCGCGACATACTCGCGCAGCTCGTCGTCTTCGATCTCGGCGGCGATCTCGGCGCCCTGAGCGCGGTGCTCCGACGCCACGTCCGGCGGCTGCTCGGCCCGCTGCTCCGGCGGCTCCGCGTCTGCGTCGGGCACGGGTCCCGGAGCGAACCTGAGCGCGGGCGGCGTCGCCTCGCCGAGCTCTGCCTGCAGCTGCTCGCGTGATCGTTCCCGCCAGCCGGCCGAGCTCGAACGCCCACGTCGCGGAGACGGCGTTGACGTGCAGCGTGCCGTCGCGGGCGAGCCGCGCCGGCCAGGCATTTCGCGCCACGGTGTCCCCGACCGCCTCGGGCCAGGCGCGCACGATCGCGATCATGTCGCCGTCCACCGGCCCGAAGCGTCCGAGCTCCTTGCGCACCTGTCCGCCGAGCCGATCCATCAGAGCGCTCTCACGCTTCCGGGCGTCACCTCGAGGAGCTGAGCCGGCTCGAGCGGCAGCGCGTCGGCCCCGGTCGAGGTCACGACCGCCTGCCCGACGCGGCCGATTCGCTCCGCGAGCGCGCGTCGCCGCGTCGCGTCGAGCTCCGACAGAACGTCGTCGAGCAGCACCAGCGGAGGCGTCCCGCGCCGCTCCGCGATCACCTCGGCTTCGGCGAGCAACAGCGAGAGCACCGCGAGGCGCTGCTCGCCCTGCGAGCCGAAGCTCCGCAGCTCCCGGTCCCGGGAGCGAATCGTCACGTCGTCGAGGTGCGGGCCGAGGCCGGTGACGCCGCGTTCGAGATCGCGCTCGAGCCGAGCCTCCAGCGCCTCCGTCGTCGGCGGCTCGCCTGTGTAGTCGAGCCCTGCCTCGTCGAGCCCGAGCTCCCCGGCGCGCTCGGCGAAGGCCGGCGAGAGGAGCGAGATCGCCTCGCGCCTTGCGGCAACGAGCGCTGCTCCGAGCGAGGCCACCTGCTCCGTCCACGGCGCGACGGCGTCACGCGTCGACGCCCCGATCGCCACCCGGCGGAGCGCGGCGTTCCGCTGGCCCACCGCGGCTGCGTATTCGATCGGGAGCGGCGCGCGTCCCGGCAACAGGCGTCCGAGGGTCCGGTCGAAGTAGGCCCGTCTGCGCGGCCGGGCCGCCCTTCACGACCGCCAGACGATCGGGTGTGAAGACGAGCGTCGAGACCTCGGAGCGGAGCTGCTCGGCCGAGCGAAGCGCAGCTCCGTTGAGCTTCGCTCGCTTTCCCGCCTGCGGCTGGAGCGTCACCTCGAGCTCGAGCGGACGGCCGTCGCGGTCGCCGCCGAGCGCCACTCGTGCCCCCGTCGCGCCGAACCGGATCAGCTGCTGGTCGGCCCGCGTGCGCGGCGAGAACCCCTGCGTCCCCAGGTGCAGCGACTCGAGCAGATTCGTCTTGCCGGCGCCGTTCGCACCCGTCACGAGCACGAGGCCGGGCTCGAGTGTGAGCTCGAGGCGTTCGTAGGAGCGGAAGTCGCGAAGCTGGACCGAGCGGACGATCAGCGCTGCCGTTCTAGCCAGCGAGGCGGATCGGCATGATCAGGTAGGTGAAGTCGCCCGCTGCGTCTTCCAGGATCGCCGGCCGAAGCGGGTTGATCAGCTTCAAGCGCACGTCGTCGCCCACGATCGACTCGACGCCGTCCCGGAGGAACTCGGCGTTGAAGCCGATCACGAACTCCTCGCCGGAGTAGGCGGCAGGCATCGTCTCGTGGGTCTCGCCGACGTCCTGCGTCTGCGCGGAGACGGTCAGCTCGCCCTCGGCCAGGCGCAGCCGGAGCGGCGAGTTGCGTAGCGCCAGCACCGAGGCACGGCGGACGACGTCAGCGAGCTCGGTCTTCGGCAGCGTCAGCTCGACCTCGAAGGCCTCGGGCAGGAGCTGCCGGTAGTTCGGGAACTGGCCGTCGATCCGGCGCGTCGTCAGCCAGGCGTCACCGGTCCCGAAGACGACGTGGTTCTCGTGCACGCCCAGATCCACCGTCTCGCCGCCGGCCAGCCGCGAGAGCTCGGTCAGCGCGCGAGCCGGGATGATCGCCTCGAGCTCCGGCGCCGCCTCGCCGAGCTCCGTCTCCTTCACCGAGAGCCGGTACGAGTCGGTCGCGACCATGACGAGCTTGCCCGTCTCGAAGCGGACGAGGATCCCCGTCAGCACGGGGCGCGACTCGTCGCGCGACGCGGAGCGGGCGACCCGGTCGACCGTCTCGAGCAGCGCCTCGCGATCGATCGCGTGCAGCTGCGCGTCCAGCGCCGGCAGGCGAGGGAAGTCCTCCGCGTTGAAGACGTTCAGGCGCGAGCTGTAGGCGCCCGAGACGATCTGCACCGTCCCCTCCTCGGGCTTGTACTCGATCGTGACGTCGGTCTCGGGCAGCAGGCGCGCGAGCTCGACGAGCGGCTTGCCCGGAATCACCACCGCGCCCGTGCCCTCGACCTGGGCGTCGAGCGTCGTCCGCAGCGACAGCTCCATGTCCGTCGCGGCGAGCGTGATCCCATCGGCTTCGGCCGCGAGCAGGATCCCGGAGAGGACTTGAACCGTGCCGCGCGTCGAGACGGCGCGGGAGACGATGCCGAGCTTCGCGACGAGCTCGTCTCGTGCGACCTCGATCTTCATACCCGTGCCGGTCGTGCTCATCCCGGTCGCTGCTCCTTCCGCGGTCTCGATGCCCGCTGTCTCTAGCTCCATGATTCTTTAAATCCTCTCGTAGAAGTCATAGGGAGTGTGGACAACGGGGAAGACGGCATCTTTCCGCAGGCAGCAGCCGTTTGCCCGGTGGACGGCGTCGGGGGAGAAACCGAGAGAGCTAACAGGCTTGATGCGATTTCGGGAGGTCTCCACAGAATTCACCCTGCCTGCTTGATCCGTGCGGTCAGTTCTTGCACAAGGTTGTACACAGAGCGGTCCTCGCGAATCATGCCTTCGATCTTCGCATTCGCGTGCATCACGGTCGTGTGGTCGCGACCGCCGAACTCCTTGCCGATCTTCGGCAGCGACGAGTCGGTGAGTGCCCGCGAGAGGTACATCGCGACCTGCCGCGGATAGGCGATCGACTGCGAGCGCTTGGCGCTGCAGAGCTCGTTGACGGTCATGCCGAAGCGCTCGGAGACCGTCTCCTGGATCCGGCGGATCGAGATCTCGACGGCCTGGCCCTGCGGGAAGACGTCCTTGAGCACGTCCTCGGCCAGCTCGACCGTCATCGGCCGGCCCGTCAGAGAGGAGAAGGCGACGACGCGCGTCAGCGCGCCCTCGAGCTCGCGAATGTTCGTCGTCACGCGCTCGGCGACGTAGGTCAGCACGTCCGGGTCGGGGACGTGGATCCGGTCGGTCTTCTCCTTCTTGCGCAGGATTGCGATCCGCGTCTCGAGGTCGGGCGGCTGGATGTCGGTGATCAGGCCCCACTCGAACCGCGAGCGCAGGCGCTCCTCCAGGGTGGCGATCTCCTTCGGCGGCCGGTCGGACGAGATCACGATCTGCTTGCCGGCCTCGTAGAGCGAGTTGAAGGTGTGGAAGAACTCCTCCTGGATCCGCTCCTTGCCCTCGAAGAACTGGACGTCGTCGACGAGCAGGACGTCGTAGGTGCGGTAGCGCTGCTTGAACCCCTCGATCCGCTTGTCGCGCAGCGAGTTGATGAAGTCGTTCATGAACGTCTCGCTCGTGACGTAGCGCGCCGTCAGGCCGTTGCCGTGGTCGCCGACGTACTGGCCGACCGCCTGCAGCAGATGCGTCTTGCCGAGGCCGGTGCCGCCGTAGATGAAGAGCGGGTTGTACGCCTGCGCGGGCGCCTCGGCGACGGCGAGCGCGGCAGCGTGGGCGAAGCGATTCGACGAGCCGATCACGAAGAGGTCGAACGTGTACTTCATGCTCATCGGCACCGGCTCGGCGCGATGCACCGGCGCCTCGACCACCTGCCCGTCGGGTGCGTGCTCGGCGGGCTGCTCGGCGTCGTGGCGGACGCTCAGCCGGACGTGGCGCTCATGCCCGGTCGCATCCTTGACGGCGGCGCGGATGAGCCCGAGGAAGTGACCCTCGATCCACTCGCGCGTGAAGTCATTCGGGACGCCGAGCGTGAACGTGTCGTCTGTCAGAGCGACCCCGGCGGCACCGCCGAACCAGGTCCCGAAGGTCGCCTCGTTGAGCGCCTCCTTGAGCCGACTCGCCACCTCGTCCCACAGAGTCCCTGCAGTCAGCTCTATTTGGTGCTCCACGCCGCAGCCGGCCCCTTCAATTGCTCGTCCAAGAGCGGCGAGCATAGCAGCGTCTCGACCCGCTCTCAACACCCGCGCCTCGGAGAAAAGATGCCGATTTGCAGGGACTTTTGCAACGTCCACACCACTATCCACAGGTGTGGACAACCTGTGGGAGAAGCCACTCGACGGTGCCCGTTTGCGGCCCTTTCGCCACGGCCGCGCGTCTGTGGATAAGCGACTCTGGAAGGCTTGTCTATACTTCCGCTCCCGCCTGTCGGCGGTCCTGGCTTTTCGAACGGAGACACCTCTTTGAAGCGCACCTACCAGCCCAACGTCCGCCGCCGCAAGCGCAAGCACGGTTTCCGTGCGCGCATGTCCACCCGCGCCGGGCAGGCGATCCTGAAGCGTCGCAGGGCCAAGGGCCGCAAGCGGCTCTCAGCCTGAGCTCGCCCGTCTATCCTCGCACCGTGCACCGCAGGAACCGCTTGTCCCGCTCCCGGGACTTCGACGCCGTCTACCGCAGCGGCCGCTCGGCTTCGACGCGCTTCCTCGTCCTCTACTGGTTTCCGCGCGAGGAGGAGGACGGGAGCGAGCCCCGTCTCGGCCTCGCCGTGCCCAAGTCCGTGGGCAATGCCGTCGTCCGCAACCGGGTCAAGCGCCAGCTTCGCGAGACGTGGACGGAGCTCGGCGATCGCGTCCGCCCCGGTCACGACTACGTGCTCGTCGCGCGGCCAGGCCTCGCGGAGCCGGCCGACACGCGAGGTCACGAGTGGCTCGCGGAGCGCGTGACCGAGGTGCTCGAGAAGGCAGCTGCATGAGCGGCGTAGGCTCGACGGAGCCGCCCAGAGCGGAGGGGCCGGCTCTGCCGGTGCCGGAGCGGGAGCGCTCCTCGGCATCGCCCTCGTGCAGGCCTGGCGCTGGACCTTTGGCCGGCTGACCCCGGCCGGCACCTGCAAGTACCACCCGAGCTGCTCGCAGTACGCGCTCGACGCGCTGCACAAGTACGGGCTCGTCAAGGGCTCGGCGAAGGCGGTCTGGCGGCTGCTCCGCTGTAACCCGTGGAGCCACGGCGGGGTCGACTACGCATGATCCTCGCGAGCATCCTCCAGCCGCTCGAAGACCTGATGTCGTGGGCGCTCGTCAACCTCCACGACCTCACCGGCTCCTGGTCGTGGTCGATCGTCGCGCTCACGATCATCGTCCGGATGCTGCTCGTGCCGCTGACCGTGCGACAGATCCATTCGATGCAGAACCTGCAGGCGCACGCGCCGGAGATGAAGGCCATTCAGCAGCGCTGGAAGCACGATCGCGCGCGGATGAACCAGGAGATGATGGCCTTCTACAAGGAGAACCAGATCAACCCGGCCGCTTCCTGCCTGCCGATCGTGGCGCAGTTCCCGGTCTTCATCGCGCTGTTCTTCGTGCTGCGGGACGCCGAGAAAGAGCTGATCGCCGCGCATGGCTCGGAAGGGCTCGACTGGCTCGGCCTGATCACGATCACCCAGGACACGAAGGTCGGCTGGGGCCCGCTTCTGATCGTGCTCTACGCGATCAGCCAGCTGACCTCCTCGTACCTGATGTCCCAGAACATGCAGCCGGCGCAGCGGGCGATGCTGCTGATCCTGCCGATCGCGTTCATCCCGTTCGTCCTCAACTTCCCCTCCGGCCTGATGCTCTACTGGCTGACGACGAACCTCTGGACGACCGGCCAGGGCCTGGTCACCAGGACGCTCGTGCCGAAGCGGGAGCCGCCGCCGAAACGAAGCTCGAGGACGCCGCCGAAGGCACAGGCGAAGGCCAGAGGCGGAGAAACCAGCGGCCGAGCGTGCAGCACCGCCGACGCCGCCGCGGGTGCGGAAGGTGAAGCGGAAGAAGGGCTCGAGGCGATGAGCGAGCTCTCGATCGAGATGACCGGCGAGACCGTCGGCGAGGCGAAGTGGGCTGCGCTACGCGAGCTCGAGCGGATGCGGCCGGGCCTCGAGAAGGCCGCCGTTCGCTTCCAGGTCGTCACCGAGGGCGAGCGAGGCCTGCTGGGCGTCGGCTACGAGCCGGCGCGGGTGATCGCGAGCATCGAGGAGGACGCGGCGGCCCCGGTCGGCGAGCCGGAGCCCGTTGTCGACCGCGACGAGAGCGCCGACGCCGCACGCCTGCGCGAGCTCGTCGAGCGGATCGCGCGTGAGATCGGCGTTCAGTGCACGATCGAGATCGAGGACGGCGAGGACGAGATCCGCGTTGTCTGTGACGGGAACGATCTGGGGATGCTGATCGGCCGGCACGGCCAGACGATCGACGCGATCCAGTACCTCGCGAACGCGATCCTCTTCCGGGGCCGCTACGAGGAGCGCAAGCCGGTCGTCGTCGACGCCGCGGGCTACCGCGGCCGCCGGCAGGTGACGCTCGACGCGCTCGCGGTTCGGATGGCGGAGCAGGCGGCTGCCACCGGGCAGCGCGTCGAGCTCGAGCCGATGACCGCGGTGGAGCGCAAGGTCGTCCACGAGAAGTTGAAGGAAGATCCCGAGGTCGAGACCGCGAGCGAGGGGACCGAGCCGAACCGCTACGTCGTCATCCTCCCGCGCCACGTCGACGTCTAGCCTCCTCGAGCGCTGGCTCGCCGGCGTCCTCGCGACCCCGGGTCTGACCGCGCTGAAGGACCCTGCCGAGGCGCGACGCGTGCTGCTCGACGACGCACTCGCGGGGCTCGAGCTCGTCCGCGGCTTCGAGGGTCCGATCGTGGACGTCGGCAGCGGCGGTGGCACGCCCGGCATCCCGCTCGCCGCTGTCGCTGCCGGAACGGGAGGTGACGCTGCTCGAGGCAGAACGGCGCAAGACCGAGTTTCTGGAGCGGTGGGTGGACGAGCTGCCGAACCTCAGCGTCGTGTGGGGCCGCGCCGAGGAGCAGCCGACCGAGACGTACGGCGTCGCAGTGGCGAAAGCGCTCGCGCAGCCGCCGGTCGCAGCCGAGTGGTGCCTGCCGCTCGTGCGTGAAGGCGGCGCGGCGATCCTCTGGGTAGGGCCGTCTGCGGCCGAGGATGCGGTCGGCCGGGTGGCCGCACGGCTCGCCGGCGAGCTCGAGGAGTCGCCGCCGGGTTTCCTCGTCCTCAGGAAGACCGGCCCGACGCCGCCCGGTTTTCCGCGGCGGCCCGGAGTCGCGAAGAAGCGCCCGCTCGCCTGATCAGGGCGCGGGTTGCGCGTTTCGCAGCCGCATGCCGCTGTACTCCAGCGTCGAGGCGACGACCTCATTCCAGAGCGGCCAGAGGTTCGGTGTGGTGCGGAGCTCGATCTCCGCCGCTGCGTGGAGCGCGACCGGATCGTCCAGCGGTTGCAGCTCCAGCGGCTCGACGGAGCTCCGGCTCAGCCAGTAGCCGCCGACCTCGGGGTGGGGCTCGAAGCCGGCTTCCGGGAAGCGGTAGGCATAGAGCTCCGCACCCGGACTCGTTCGAGCCAGGCCTCCTCGATTGCGTGGACACGAGCCGATCCGCGGAGGAGGCGCCTGGCGTCGGCGGGGTCGGTTCGGGCGTCCGCCCAGAAGGCGCCGCGGGGGCACTGGCGGGGGAACCAGTAGAAGGGCAGGTGCCGGGTGTCGATCGCCCAGACGAGCGGCTCGGCTTCCGCTGCGGTGGCGCTGACATGCGGCTCGAACACCGTGATCGAGGGGTCTTCGCTCACGTGCCAGAGGGCGTGCGGGCCCTCATTCGCGTACGGGGGAGCGGGCGCGCGCACGAGCCGAGGATAGTCCGAGGCCCTCTCTAGACTCGACCTGTGCCCGGCACTATCTACGCGCTCGCGAACCAGAAGGGCGGCGTCGGCAAGACGACCTCTGCGGTCAACCTGGCCGCGTGCCTCGCCGAGGCCGGCGAGCGGGCGCTGCTCGTCGATCTCGACCCGCAGGCGAACGCGACCTCGGGCCTCGGCGAGAAGGCGAACGGCGTCTCGAGCTACGACCTGCTCGACGGCGCTCCCGTGGCAGAGGTCGCCCGGCCGACGCGCTTCAACAATCTCGAGCTCGTCCCGGCGAAGCCCGATCTCGCCGGCGCCGTCGTCGAGCTCTCGCGCCACGCCGACGGCGAGCGCTTTCTCCAGGGCTCGCTCGCCACGGCCCGCGAGCGCTACGGGTTCATCTTCCTCGACTGCCCACCGTCGTTCGGCCCGTTGACGGTGAACGCGCTGGCCGCCGCCGACCGAGTGATCGTGCCGGTTCAGGCCGAGTACTACGCGCTCGAGGGCCTCTCACAGCTGCTCGGCTCGATCGAGCTCGTCAAGGCCCGCCTGAACCCACGCCTCGGGCTTGCCGGGATCCTGCTGACCATGGTCGACGGACGGACGAAGCTCGCCGCCGAGGTCGAGGCGGAGGTGCGACGGCACTTCGGCGATCTCGTCTTCACCACGACCGTGCCGCGCTCGGTGCGCCTGGCCGAGGCGCCGAGCCACGGCCTCCCTGCGATCGCGTACGACCGGCGCTCGAGCGGCGCCGAGGCGTACTGGAAGGTGGCGATGGAGCTTGTCGAGCGGAACTAGTTCGACTCCCAGACGCGGTCTCGGCCGTGGCCTCGAGGTGCTGATCGGCGGCGCCGAGGCGAACGGCACGCAGCTCGCCCATCTTCCGGTCGATGCGATCCATCCAAATCCGCGCCAGCCGCGCCGCCGCTTCGAGCCCGAGGCGACGACCGGGCTGGCGAGCTCGATCAAGCAGCAGGGCCTGCTCCAGCCGATCGTCGTCCGGCCGCGACAGGCGGGCGGTTACGAGCTGATCGCCGGCGAGCGGCGCTGGCGGGCGGCGCGCGAGGCCGGGATCGACGTGCTGCCGGCGCTCGTGCGCGAGGCCGACGACCGCGACACGCTTCTCCTCGCGCTCGTCGAGAACGTCGCGCGGGAGCAGCTCTCGCCGGTGGAGGAGGCGCGTGCCTACGCCGCCCTCGTCGACGAGTTCGAGCTCTCGCTCGGGGAGGTCGCGGAGCGCGTCGGCCGTTCGAAGCCTGCCGTCTCGAACCGGCTGCGCCTGCTCGAGCTGCCGGAGGAGGTGCTGTGGATGGTCGCGCGCGGCGAGCTGACCGAAGGACACGCCCGTGCCGTGCTCGCCCTGCCGGACCACGATGCGCGCAAGAAGCTGGCGAAGCGGATCGTGCGCGACGGGATGTCCGTTCGCGCCGCCGAGAAGGCCGCTCAGGACGGCGGTGCAGCCCGTCGCCCGCGCGCTGCCTCGACGCAGGTCGATCCCGCACTCGCTGCGCGTGCGCGAGGCGCCGCAGAGCGGCTCACCGGTCTCCCGGCCCGCGTCGCCGCCGGCAAGCTCGAGATCCACTTCGGCGAGGAGCTCCGCCTCGAAGAGCTCGTCGAGGTGCTCGAGTCCCTTTAGCAGCGCTGGTGAGTCGTCGGCCGCCGTTAGGCGGCCCTTCAGGGGTCTTAGCGCGATGGGAATCCGCTTTCGCGGATTCCCATCTTGCGCAGAAGGGATGGGCGATCCTGGATTCGAACCAGGGACCTCCGCCTTATCAGAGCGGCGCTCTAACCAGCTGAGCTAATCGCCCCCGCGTTCCAAGCGTACTGCGAAGGCGATTGTAGCCACGGGTCGATCAACGAGCCGCGTGCCGCGAACGTCGTCCTCGCCGACCCGTTATCAGACGCGGGCATCCTCGAAGCAGGGATTTACCACGGCGCCTCCGGTGCCGACAACAACGGCACGCGCCTGCGGCGGCGCTATGCGGACATGCGGATCGGAGACAAGGTCATCTATCAGGGCAGGGCCTGCGTTCTACGCGGGCTCGATCCCATGGGCGTGCCCGACCGGCGCGCCGACATCGAGGACGCCGAGACGGGCGAGCTCCTGCGCGTGCGCGTCGCCGACCTCTCCGCCCCGTAGCTGTCGCTCCGACAGGGCGTGGCTACACTGGGATAGAGGCCCGGGAAGATGCGCGAAATGGTCATCTACGGTGTCAGCTTCGACATGGTCGGCAAACAGCCGATCGTGCTCCTGAAGACGGCTGACGGGAACCGGTTCCTCCCGATCTGGATCGGCCACCCCGAAGCGGCGGCGATCCTCGTCAAGCTGCAGAACCATGCGCCGGCGCGGCCGATGACGCACGACCTGCTGAACGACGTCCTCGGGCATCTCGACGCCGAAGTCATCTCGATCGCCGTCACCGAGATGCGCGAGAACACCTACTACGCCAAGATCACGCTGCAGCAGAACGGGTCGGAGATCGAGGTCGACTCCCGCCCGTCCGACGCGATCGCGCTCGCTGTTCGCTCGGGCGCGAAGATCTTCGTCGCCGACGAGGTGATCGAGGAGTCGGGTGTCGAGTTCGAGGGCGACGCTTCCGACGACGAGATCGCGGCGGCCGCAGGCGTGCCGCCGCTGGCCGAGCTCGACCCGGACGAGTTCCGCGCGTTCCTCGACACGGTCTCGCCGGACGAGTTCGCCGCCGACCCCGACGAGAGCTAGACCGAGCCCTTCTCCTCGTCGACGCGGGCGACCTCGCGCTTGGTGAGGTCGAGCAGCTCCGTGTAGATCTCGCGCAGGCCGTCCGGCGAGAGCGGCCCACGGTTCGCGCGCGTCAGGAACTGGAGCATCCACTCCTCCCGGGCCGGGTCGAGAAAGTCGATCCCACGCTCTTCCTTCACGCGCTTGAGCCGGGCGACGAGCTTCAGCCGGGCGTTCACCGCCTCGACGATGCGCACGTCGTTGTCCGAGAGCTGCTCGCGCAGCTGCTTGATCAGCGGGTCGTTGGCGTCTGTGCTCATGCTCAAAGGTGGACGAAGACGGTCGTACCGTAACCGTGCGTGCCGAAGAGACGCGACGCGATCCACATCGGGATCCGGACGCAGCCGTGCGAGGCGGGATAGGCCGGCACGGACGGATAGCCGTGGATCGCGAAGCCGCCCTTGAAGTACATCGGGTACCAGAGCACCCAGTCCCACCCGCCGACCTTGCGATAGACGCTCCAGGCTCCCAGCGGCGTGTTTCCCGTTGCGCCTGTCGAGACGTGGATCGCCCGGACCACCTGGCCGCCCCTCACCTCGAAGAGCACCTGGCGCGTCTTGTCGACCTCGAGGTAATCGCCGCCGCGCGCCGCTCTCGGAACACCGGCGCGCGCGAGCCGCCGCCAGAGCCAGGGGTCGACCCGGCCCGTGCGGGGCAGCCCGTGCACCTTCTGGAAGGCGAGCACCGCCTCGAACGTGTCCGACGCGTAGAGCCCGTCGACACTACGCAGGGCGTAGTGGAGCTCCGCGAGCCGGCGCTCGAGCGCGAGCACGCTCGGGCCCCGTGCGCCGAGAGCGAGTGAGGGAAGGACGACCTCGGAGGAGACGACGCGGCGGACTGCCCGGAATCCGGGTCGAGGCACGCTCGTCAGCTCCACCCGGAGCGTTCCCGCCCGGCCCGTCGGGAGGCGTCCGGCCCGTGACCGGACGAGGCGCCCGTCGGCGAGCACCCGCACCTTCAGCGCGCCGGCCCGGGCCGGGACGAGCCTGGCGCGGAGCGTCAAGACGCCGCCGACCGGGACGGTCGAGAGCAATGGCGCCACGATCCTCGGCCGGAGCGAGACGGTGCGCTCGCCCGACCGCGCCGCCCCGTAGCGAGCGTGGTACGGGCCGGGCGCTCGGAGCCGTATCGTCGTCTGGAAACGCCCGTTGGCTCGGACGCGCACGGAGGCGACGTGGACGCTGCCGCGATAGATCTGAACACGGGCGCCGCGGACCGACGGACGCAAGGCGCCGGCGACGGTTGCGGCGGCACCGTACGCGGCGCCTCGCGGAGCTTCGAGCGTGACGGTGCGCCGGACGACGTTGACGGCGACCTGGGCCTGCGCCGACTCGCCGGACGTGTTGGTGGCCGTGACGACGGCGAGGAACCGGCCCGCCGGGTAGACGTGGGTGACGACTGCACCGTCAGCGGTCGTGCCGTCGCCGAGATCCCACGAGTACGACGCGGCGTCTCCGGTTGCCGTCAGGGTGACGCGCAGCGGGCCGACACCGGTTGCGGGCGTCGCGGCTGCGGTCAGCGCCGGCGGGGCGGCGTTGGCTGCGCCTGTGAGGGCGAGACCGGCGAGCAGGACGATCGCGCCGCGCACAGGGCGACAATACTGCGCGCGTCAGACTGCAACGGCCACGATCAGGCTGGTCGCATTGAACGCGGAGTGCACGAGCATGCAGGGATAGACGCTGTCCGTCTTCAGCCGCAGCAGGGCGGTGACCACCCCGAAGAAGACCAGCGCGGGCAGCGCGAGGAGCAGGCCGTGTCCGAGCCCGAAGCCGACGGCGGTCACGAGCACCGCGACCGGGGCGCCGTAGCGGAGCAGCAGCGTCATCCCGGCTCCCCGGTACAGCAGCTCCTCGACCGTCGGGCCGATGAAGGCGACCGTGACGAAGTTCGCCGCGTAGGCACCCGCCTTGCTCGAATCCCATGCCTCGGGCGTGAGCCCTTGCTCGTCGCCGGCGTCGAGGGCGATCAGGATCAACCCGGCTCCGACGAAGATGGCTGCGTAGCCGGCCAGTGCCAACCCGAGCGCCTTCGGCCACGACGGCGGACGGCGGAGCGCGAAGAACTCCCGCGCCGGCAATCCGCGCGCGATCCAGAGCAAGATCAACAGGAGCACCCCGTAGATGACGGCTCCCCCGATCGCCGTCTCGTACCGGTACAGCGCGTTCTCGGGCGGCTTCCCCTCGCTCAACCGGCTGGCGTAACCGATCAGCGCCAGCGCGAGGACGATGCTCGCCCACCCGACCAGACGCCCGGTGCCGGGTCTCTCCTCGGTGCGCTCAGTCTCCACGACCCTCGCGATGATAGGGACGGGCGCGCTGCCGTCGAAACCAGTCCGCATGGAACCGTGGCACCGCTTGCTCGTAATCGTGATCGTGCTGGCCGTCACGGGCGTGCTCGCGCGCATGATCGACCGCCGGATCCTCGCCGCCGACCGCTCGGCGCAGGCGATGACGCGCTACCGGGTCCTGCGCCGCACGATCGCGGCCGTGATCATCACCGTCGGCGTCCTCTCGGCGCTGCTCGTGATCCCGCAGGTGCGCGCCGTCGCGGGCGGCCTGCTCGCATCCTCCGCCGTGCTCGGCCTGATCATCGGCTTCGCCTCGCAGCGGACGCTCGGAAACTTCGTCGCCGGCCTGATGATCGCGATGACGCAGCCGCTGCGGCTCGGCGACTGGGTCGAGGTCGGCGGAGTCGAGGGCGCCGTCGAGGAGATCGGGCTCATGTACACCTTCATCCGCACCGAGGACAACGCCCGGCTCGTGATCCCGAACGAGAAGCTGGCCTCGGATACCATCCGCAACTCCACGATTCGCAGCGCCGCCAAGTACGCCGAGGTCACCGTGCAGGTTCCGCCCACAGCCGACCTTCGCTCACTCGTTCAGTCCCTCCGTGAGGAGGCGCCTGGCGAACGGGACGAGGTCTTCGTCAGCTCGCTCGATGGGTCGCCGACCCTGACACTGCGATCCTGGGCCGAGAACGAGGCTGCGGCGGAGAAGCTCGAGCAGGGGCTCCGGTTGCGGGTCCATGAGCTCCTCCGCGGGCAAGGGATCTACGCATGACGCCGCCGCGCGGAGGCCGTGGGCTCGACGACGAGGTCTTCGCCCGCCGCCGGCGTAAGCGAAAGCGCGTCGTGCGCAAGCAGCACCGCCGCCGGGCGGTCGTGCTCGCCGTCACCGCGGTGCTCGCGCTTCTCTTCGTCGTCGGCGGCGCGGCGGTCACCGGTGTCGCCACCTTCGGCTCCTCGTGCGACCTCAACTCGCTCCAGCAGGTCGAGATCGGCTCGAACACGTTCGTCTACGCCGCCAACAACTCGATCCTGGGTGCGATCCCGGCGGAGCGGAACCGCCAGCCGGTGCCGCTCACGCGGATCAGCAAGTGGATGCCGCAGGCGACGGTGGCGATCGAGGACCGTCGCTTCTACGAGCACGGCGGGATCGACGTCGAGGGCATCGCGCGTGCGCTCTGGAAGAACGTCAGCGCCGGCGAAGTGGTCGAGGGCGGCTCCACGATCACGCAGCAGCTCGTCCGCAACCTCTACATCGGCCGGGAGCGCACGGTCGAGCGGAAGCTGAAGGAAGCCTGTCTCGCGATCAAGCTGAACGACGCCTGGTCGAAGCAGCGGATCCTCGCGACGTACATGAACCAGGTCTACTACGGCAACCTCGCGTACGGGATCGAGGCCGCGGCGCAGACGTACTTCTCCAAGCCGGCCGACTCCCTGAACCTGCCCCGAGGCGGCGCTCCTGGCCGGGCTGCCGCAGGCGCCGTCCGCCTACGACCCGTTCAACCGCACCGAGATCGCAACCCACCGCCGCAACCAGGTTCTGCGGGCGATGCTCGACGAAGGCGTGATCACGCGGGACCAGTACGACTGGGCGCTGGCGCGGCCGCTCGGCCTGAAGGCCGGGAAGCTCTACACGACGATCCGCGAGCCCTACTTCTTCAGCTACGTCCGCGACGAGCTGATCGCCGAGTACGGAGCGGCGACGGTCCGCTCCGGCGGGCTCAAGGTCTACACGACGATCGATCCCCGCTTCCAGCGGGCGGCTCAGAAGGCGATTCGCGACACCCTCTACGACCCCGACGATCCTTCCGCGGCCGTGATCTCGATCAACCCCAAGAACGGCGCCATCCGCGCGATGACCGCCGTGATCCCGGGGAACCGGAAGAACCAGTTCAACCTGCTCTCGCAGGCGCGGCGGCAGTCCGGGTCGACGTTCAAGACGATGGTCCTCGCCGCTGCGGTCGAGAAGGGCATCAACCCGGCCACGACGAGCTACCTCTCCGCCCCCTTCTACTACCGGCCCGACCCGAACGGGAACTGCGAGGACGGCTCGTGGTGGTGCGTCAAGACCTACGGCGGCGACTACGCGGGCTGGTCGTCGATCGAGCGCGCGACGCTGCGCTCCGACAACACCGTCTACGCACAGCTGACGCTCGACGTGACGCCGGAAGCCGTGGCGGCGATGGCGCGCAAGCTCGGGGTGCGCTCCCCGCTCGACGCCGACGGCGCGTTCGTGCCGTCGATCGGTCTCGGCGCGATGGACGTCTCGCCGCTCGACATGGCGTCCGCCTACGCGACGCTGGCCGCAGGCGGCATCTACTCGGAGCCGATGGCGATCCGCAAGGTCATCCTGCCGAGCGGTGAGGACAAGGAAGCCGGCTGGGGGAAGCCGAAGCGGGAGCGGGTGATCTCGGACGGAGTCGCCTACACGGTCACCCAGATCCTCGAGGAGAACATCGACTACGGCACCGGCGTCGGCGCCGACTACGGCCAGCCCGCCGCAGGCAAGACCGGCACGACCGAGGACTGGTCCGACGCGTGGTTCTGCGGCTACACGCCGCGGCTCGGAACCACGGTCTGGGTCGGCTACCCGAAGGGCAAGATCTCGATGGAGAGCGTGCACGGGATCCCGGTCACCGGCGGCAGCTTCCCGGCGCAGATCTGGCGGCTCTTCATGAGCTCGGCGATCGGCGGGCTCGACCCGGTCGAGTTCCCGGAGCCGCAGGACTGGCCGGAGTGGACCGACTTCGAGCGCGGTCAGTACGCGCGCTCGTTCGGCTCCTACTACAGCGGTGGCGGTGGTGACGACGAGGAGACGGAGACGGAGACCGAGACCGGGCCTGCCGACGGCGGGACCGAGACGGTCCCGGACGCTCCGCCCGCCTCCCGGCCGTCGCAGACGCCGCCGGCGACCACGCCCGCTGCACCGACACCGACCCAGCCCGCCCAGCCACCGCCGGCGGAGCCGCCTCCGCCGACGGAGCCGAGCCCAGAGTGACCGCGCGCTGACCGTGCAGGCACGCGGCTCGCTGCTGGCTGCCGGCGCGGTCGCGCTGCTCGTGGCGGCGTGTGTCGCCTGCGCCTGGATCGAGGGAGCGCCGCTCGTCCCGGATGACGCGGGTCGGGCGGGTGGCGGCACGCTCGGCCCCCTCTTCCTGGCGTTCCTGGTCGCAGCCTTCGTCGCCTATCTCGGCGCGTTGTTGCTCGCCCGGCGCCGGCCGCCGGCGCTACAGGCCGTGCTCGCGGCGGCCGTCGTGATCCAGCTCGTGCCACTCGCCGGCCCGCTCCTGCTCTCGACCGATGCCTGGACCTACTGGGAGTACGGGCGTATCGCCGCCGTGCACGACGGCAATCCCTACGTCGACGTGCCGAGCGACTTCCCGGACGATCCGTCCTACGCCTACGCGGGCGCGGCCTGGCGCGACACCACGTCCGTCTACGGTCCTGCGTTCACGCTGGTCTCCGAGGCCGTTGCGCGAGTCTCCGGCTCGTCCGCGGCCGCGGCGGCCTGGATCTTCAAGACGATGGCTGCGCTGGCCGTGCTCGCCTGCGTCCTGCTCGCTGCTCGCCTTGCGCGCGACCGGCCCTACGCGGCTGCGCTCGTCGGTTGGAACCCACTCTTCGCCGTCCACTTCGCCGGCGGTGGGCACAACGACGCCCTCATGATCGCGCTTGTCCTCGGTGCGCTCACCCTCGCCGGCGCCGGTCGCCGCGGGCTCGCTGCCGCTGCCTGGGTCGGCGCCGTCTTGATCAAGTGGATCCCACTGCTCTTCTTCGCGCTGCGTGTGCTCGAGGCGCGCGCCACCGGCCGCCGTGTCAGTCACCGCAGCTTCGCGGTGGCCGCCGCTGTGGCCGTTCTGCTCTCGACCTGGCGGTACGGCTTCGACTGGCTGCGCGCGTTCGGCCCCCTCGCTCGCAACGCCGAGGGCCAGACGAGCTATGCGCTCCCGCACCGGCTCGAGCAGCTCGGCCTACCGGACGCGGTCGCCCTCGGCCTCGCCGCGCTCGCGCTCGCCGCCGGTCTGGCGTGGCTTGCACGCGAGGCCTGGCGGGGCCGCGCGCATCTCGGCCTCGCTGCGTGCCTGTTGCTGGCGACGACTCCGTGGCTCGCCCCCTGGTACACGATCTGGGCGCTCCCGCTCGCGGCAGCCGAGGACGACCGGCGCGCCCAGCTCGTCGCGCTCGGCTTCTGCGCGTACCTGCTGCCCCAGACGATCCCGCTCTAGGACCGCCGGAAGACGAGGACGCCGTCCTCCGAGAAGACGAGCCGCCAACGCGGATCGCGGCGGAGCGCCGCCAGCGGTGCCCGCGCGCGCTCGGGCTTCAGGCTGTCGAGGTAGGTCAGGTGTCGCGAGTCGACCGCGACCCACTGTGCCTCCTCGAGGACGGGGAAGCTGAAGATCCGGCGCCTCGCGGAGAGATGCGCTCCGAGTGCGTTCGTCGCGCTCACCGGCGCGGTGTCCGGGACGAGTGCGACCGCCCGCCGTGCTGCTTCGTCGTGTGCATCCGAGCGCACGTCCACGCGGCCGACGGGACCCAGCACGATCATGCCGGCGAGCGATCCCAGCGCCGCCGCGTACGCCAGCCGCCGGTTGAAGCGGCTCGCCGCGAAGATCGCCGCCGCGAAGAGCGCCGGCATCGCCACGGCCGCATAGTGGGTCTTCACCGACGTCTGCGTGACCGTGTCCGAGAGCACGTTCAGGCCCAGCTCCGGCGCAGCAGCGAGCGCGGCGAGCGGGGCGCCGAGCGGGAGCAGAGCGAGCGGAAGCAGCAGCGCGGCGAGGTAGGAGAGATCACGGCGATCGAGCGAGGGGTCGTCGTAGCGACTCTCGAACGCCGAGGAGTCGGCGGGGGCGAAGTGCGGGACGACGACGAGCACGGCGACCAGCGCGGCCGCGCCGCCGACGACTGCGATCGCGGCTCCCGTCCTCGGCCGTCGGTGGCTCACGGCATACCAGACGCCCATCGCGGCCACCGCCAGGCCGACGTGCTCCTTGGTCGCGATTGCAGCCGCGGCGAACAGGGCGAAGATCCAGACCCTCCCTTCGTCGAGGTTCCACCACGCGTAGAGGAGCAACGGGCAGGCGAACGCGACCGGATGGAAGTCGCTCATCGTCAGCCACTGCACGGGCGCGGACAGCAGGTACGCGAGCGCAAGTGCGGCGGCGGCCCACTCGGCGCCGAGATGCTTCCGCCCGAGCCAGTAGACGGGCAGCGCTCCGGACGCGACGGCCACGGCCTGGACGACGAGCAGCAGCTCGGGATCGGGCCACAGCCACCAGAGCGGCGCGAGTGCGACCAGGATCGGATCGAAGTGGGCGCCCAACCGCGAGATCTGCTCCCCGTGCACATCGGTGACCGAGAGCACGTCGCCGTGTGCCGTCGACCAGACGGCCTGCGTCATGTTGCCGAGGTCGAAACGGCCGCTGCCGAAGGCGCGGTGGCGCAGGACGGCCAGGGCCGAGAAGCACGCGGCGAAGGCGGCCGCGGCCGCCCACACCACGAGCGCGGGCGTCAGCGCTGGACGAGCTCGAGCCACTGCCGGCCGAGGACGCGTTCGCTCGCGTTGTCTTCGTAGGCGGTGAGACCGCCCTCGCCGAGCTTCCTGCCGACGGCGGGCTCAGCGGCCAGCCGTCGCAGCGCCGCCGCGAGCGCCGCGGGATTGCCCGGCCGGACGAGCAGCGCGCTCTCCTCGTTGCGCAGCAGCTCCCGCGCGGCCGGCGTGTCCGCGGTGACGAGCGGCGTCCCGCACGCGAGCGCCTGGAAGGCCTTGTTCGGGATCACCCGGCTCGCCTTCGCCGAGGTGCCGAAGACGCCCAGCGCACACCCGCAGCGCCGGAGCTCGTCCGGGAGCCGTTCGTACTCGACCCATTCCACCCACTCGACGTTCGCGCGGCCGCTTGTGGAGCAGCGAGTCGAGCTGGCCGCTGCCGACGACCCGGATCGGGATCTCGGGTGCGAGTCGCGCCGCTGCGAGGATCGTCTCGATCCCGTGGAGCGGGATCAGCTTGCCGACGAACAAGGCGTGGAACCGCTCCGGCCGGCTCCAGCCGGGCTGGAAGAGACGTTCCTCCGCGCCCACGAAGCAGACCGCGAGCCGTTGCGGGGGCAGCCCGGCGAGCTCGGCCAGGTACCGGGCGTTCTGCACGGTGTCGGCCACGACCAGATCCGCGTGGCGGAGCGCGAAACGGTCGATGCTGCGCAGGGCTCGCGCGGCTGCCGAGCCGGCTTTGAACCGGCCACGATCCTCGACCAGCGTCTCGTGCAGAGAGACGAGGGGGTTGAAGAGGACGGGCCGGCCGCGCGCGATCCGCTTCGCCGCCGACAGGTCGAGATGCCCCGGGTAGCCGACGATGACGGCGTCGAAAGGCTCCGGCGGCCTGCGGCGCAGCTTCACCTCCGCGGCTGCGAGCCGCGCGGCCGTGCCGAGCCCCGCCGACCAGTTGTCACGCCTGCCCTCCCAGACGGGCACGTGCCGCTCGACCACCTCGGCGCCCGCCCCGCGCAGGCAGGAGATCACCTGCGCGTTCCGGGGATAGTCGCGCTCGTACGTCCCGAAGTAGAGAACCCGCGTGGTCAGCGCAGGATCTCGTCCACGTGCTGCTCGGCGCTGCGCCCGCCGCCGGTGCGCTCCTCGTGGTGGCTCGCGACGAGCTCGCTGACGAGGCCGAGCGAGACGAGCTGCACGCCGACGACGACGAGCAGCACGCCGAGGGTGAGGAGAGGCCGGTGGCCGATCGCCTCGCCGGTCAGCTTCAACACGGTCAGGTAGACCAGCAGCACCGTGCCGATGGCGCCGAGCACGAGTCCGACGCCGCCGAACAGGTGCAGGGGCCGGTGCCGGTAGCGGCCCATGAAGGTCACCGTCAGCAGGTCGAGGAAGCCGCGCACGTAGCGCTCCATCCCGTAGCGGGAGCGTCCGTGCTCGCGCGGCCTGTGATTCACGGGCAGCTCGGCGACGCGGAAGCCGCGGTAGTGCGCGAGCACGGGGATGAACCGGTGCAGCTCGCCGTAGATGCGGAGGCCGTGGACGACCTCGGCGCGGTAGGCCTTCAGCCCGCAGTTGAGGTCGTGCAGGCGCAGCCCGGAGAGGCGGCCCGGTGACCCAGTTGAAGATGCGCGAGGGGATCCGGCGCGTGACCGGGTCGCGCCGCCGCGTCTTCCAGCCCGAGACGAGATCGAAGCCCTCGTCCAGCTTCGCCAGCAGTCGCGGGATCTCCGCCGGATCGTCCTGCAGATCCCCGTCGATCGTGACGACGACGTCGCCCTGGGCCTCGCGGAAACCGGCCTGCAGCGCCGCCGCCTTGCCGAAGTTGCGCCGCAGCCGGACGACGCGCACTTCATCGTGCGCGGCGTGCAGTCGGGTCAGCGCCGCGAAGGTGCCGTCCGTCGAGCCGTCGTCGACGAAGACGACCTCCCAGGGCCGGCGCGAGCGGCTCGAGAGCCGAGGCGAGCTCGTCGTGGAGCAGCGCGACGCTTCGCTCCTCGTCGTGCACCGGGACGATCACCGAGATCACGGCCGTTAGCGTATGCGTCCAGATGCCTCCGTTGCTGTCGATCGACGAGGCGCTGGCGCGGGTGCTGGCGCGCGTCCAGCCGCTCGAGCCCGAGCAGGTGCCGGTCGCGGACGCCGCCGGGCGCGTGCTGGCGGAGGACGTGGTCTCGCGAGTCGACCTGCCACCGTTTCCGAGCTCTGCGATGGACGGATTCGCCGTCCGCGCCGCGGACACACCGGGGCAGCTGCCGGTCGTCTTCCGGATCGCGGCCGGTGTGCCTGCCGAACGACCGCTGGCGCCCGGCGAGGCGATGGAGATCTCGACCGGCGGCGCCGTGCCCGACGGTGCAGACGCCGTTGTGCCGATCGAGCAGGTTGTCCAAACAGACAACAGTGTCGAGATCCCGGAAGCGGCGTCGGTCGGTGCTCACGTGCGGGCGACGGGCGGAGACGTGCGCTCCGGGGCGCCGCTCCTGCCAGCCGGAACGACTCTCGGCGCCGCACAGATCGGCGCGCTCGCAGCGGCCGGTGTCGCAGCCGTGACGTGCTCCCGCCGCCCGCGCGTCGTCGTCCTCAGCACCGGCACCGAGCTACGGGCTCCGGGCGACGAGCTCGGACCGGGCCAGATCTACGAGTCGAACGGCCCGATGCTGGCTGCGGCGCTCTCAGCCGCGGGCGCGCTCGTGGAGCGGATCGGGCCGGTGGCCGACGACGAGGAACAGCACCGGCGCGCGCTCGAGCGCGGTCTCGAGGCCGACGTCCTCGTCAGCTCCGGAGGCGTCTCGGTCGGGCCGCACGACCTGGTACGGCGGATCCTGGGGGAGCTCGGGGTCGAGGAGGACTTCTGGGGCGTCGCGGTGCGGCCGGGAAAGCCGGTCGCGTTCGGCGCGAGGGGCGCGACGCTCGTCTTCGGCTTGCCGGGCAATCCCGTCTCGTCGCTCGTCGCCGTCGAGCTGTTCGTGCGGCCGGCGCTGCTCGCGCTTCAGGGTGCGGCGTCGCCCGGCCCGAACTACGAGCTCGGGCGCCTGGCCGCGCCGGTCCGCCGAAACGCCAAGCGGGACGAGCTCGTGCGCGCCCGAACGATCCGCTCCGGCGGCGAGACCGAGGTCGAGCCGGTCAGCGGACAGGAGTCGCACATGATCGCCCGCGCTGCCGCGGCGGACGCGCTCGTGCTCGTGCCACGGGGAGACGGCGAGCTCGCGGCCGGCGAGACGGTGCGCTACTTGCCGCTCTAGTTGGCCAACGCTTCGAGTGGGGTCTGCGTGCTCGACCCCGGCAGCGTCACGCCGACCGGCTTGGCGTAGGCGATGTAGCGATGACTTGCGAAGAAGCGCGGATGGCAGGCCTGGAGCGCCAGCTCCTCGACACCTCGCGACTTGAGCACGGAGAGCTGGTCTGCCGGGACGATGACGTGTCGCGTGATCGCGTACTCGAAGGTCCCGTACGGGAGCTCGACGAACACGCGATCCCCCGGATCCAGGCTGGTGATGTGCGCGAACGGCGCGCCGTAGGTCGTGCGATGCCCCGCGATGTAGACGAGCTGGCCTTCGCCCGGCATGGCGGTGCCGAGATACCGGCCAGGCCCGCGCTTGAGCGAGTTGGTGTCGGTGCCGTTGACCACGATCTCGGTGACGCCGAGGCTCGGGATGCGCAGTCTCGCGATCGCGTCGCCTTGCTTGGACTGCTTTCGCCAGCGGACCGCGTCGCCGGAAATGCTCTTGCGGACCTCCGCCGGGGAGGCGGACGCGACGATCTGCGGCCGGTCGTGTCGCTGCAGCTTGCGCTCGAAAGTGCGTTCGAGGCTGCGTTGATCGCGGCTGTGCAGGACGGCGGTGAACGGGTCCTGCCACTGCCACACGGTCACGGCCCACGCGAGCATGAGCATGCCCGCGACGATCATCAGCGTGCCCAGGATCCGGAGGAGCAGCCTCATCCCTCCAACGCCTCCCGCTTCTCAGCCGCTTCGCGCCGGGCGAGCCGGAGCGGCGGACGCGGGCCGCGAACGCGAACGTTCGAAAAGGCGGCGTAGCGGCCGGCGGTGAGAGCGGTGAGCTGAGCCGCAGCCGCGCACCAGACGACGGCGAGACCGACCGCGAGCCAGGGCACGTAGCCGACCGTGACCAGCGTGAGCAGGTACCACGGTGTCTCCAGCCCGAGGTCGAACCGCGTCCCGAAGGAGAGGAGCAGGATCAGGGGGCCGGTGAAGCCGAGGAGCAGCAGGCCGCCCCGCACGACCGGCGGCGCCTCGTAGGCCTGGGGCAGCCAGAGCCACGCGTAGAGGGACGGCAACAGGTAGATGAGCGAGAACGGGTTCGTGACGACGACGACGAGCGCGAGCAGGCCGAGCGCGAGCAGGGCGACCGTGTGACCCGCCAGCGTCTCCTCCGCCGTCGCCGGCCGGCGGGGAAGCAGCCGTTCGCGGCCGACCAGCCAGCCTGCGAGCAGCGCCGCCGCGAGCACGCCGAGCACGACCGGCGACGGCGTGTACACCCCAGCGTCGGGCGGGAGCGGCCGGGGCTCCCCTTCGGGTAGCGCGCCGAGCTTGCCGGCCACGAAGACGAGGGTGCCGGCGAAGCCCCAGAAGAGCAGGCGGTGACGCAGGCTCAACGCCGCCGCGCCGAGCGGAATCCGCCGGCGACGGCAGCGCGCGAAGAGATCGATCGCGCCGATCGCGAAGGGCAGCAACGCGGCGAGCACCACGAGCGCGATCGCCCAGCCTCGTACGATCCGGGTCCCGAGGTAGACGTAGCTGGTGGTTCCCTGCGCCAGCTCGAGACCGGCGTCGAGCGAGCCGACGAGGTTCTGGGCCGCGCGGCCGAGCTCGCCGAGGCGCTCCACGCTGAGGTCGTCGCCGAGGAAGCCCGCGGCTGGCGCGTCGGGGACGGTCGTCAGCGTCACCGCGGGCACGCCGGCGAGCGACGAACGGCCCCTGCTCACCGAGCGTGAAGGGGAAGCCGAGGTCGAGCAGCTGCCGCAGTGCGGACGCGCGCGCCGGTTCATTCGGCCGGATTGCTCCAGGATGCGAGTTGCGGCCGTGCGCACCAGGGACGCGGCCGGCGACCGGGCGGTATCGCCGGCGATCAGCAGCCGCGGTGAGCCACGCCCGCCGATGGCATCGAGGTTGATCACGGCGTCGGCGTTGTTGCGGTACGGCGACGTCTGCAGGAACCGCGCCGCGCCGAGGGCGCCGAACGCGCCCCCGTCGGTCGAGACGAAGACGAGCGTGTGGGACGGCGAGGGTGGATCGACCCCCGCGCCGGTCGAGGGAGCGTAGGGGCGCGCGAGCTCGATCAGCGCCGCGGTCCCGGACGCGTTGTCGTTCGCGCCGCGACCCTGGCCGCCGTTGTCGCGGTGCGCCGTGATCACGATCGTGCGCTGCGACGCGCCGCGGACGACGACGACGAGGTTTTGCAGCCGCACCTGGCCGAGGCCGGGAATGCGGGCCGAGAAGGAGTCCGCCCGCGGCTTGAAGTCGTAGAGCTCGAACTGGTCCGTGACCCAGGAGGTCGCGCCGAGACTGCCGGCCGATCCCGGCGAGCGGTCCGGATACTTGCGGTTCAGCTCTCGGGCCAGCTGCTCTGCCGTCGGCGTGTCGAATGCCGGTGGGAGCGTCGGCGCCGGCAGCGGCTGCGGCCTGGCGACCGTGAATGCGGCGAGGAGCAGCGGTAGCGCGACGAGCAACCACGTTCCCCGCACCATCTGGGCATTGATCGGCCGTTCGACGGAACCGCGGCGGGGGCGCGCGCCGAATGGCCGCGCTCGTCTGGGCGGCGCCATTACACGTTCAGTGTAGGCAAGCGGGCGGCCACGTCCAGAAGCCGGACGCGCATCTAGCATTCGACTGATGCCAGAGACCTCGACGATCCTCCTCGTGGACGACGAGGACTCGGTTCAGAAGCTGCTCACCTATCCGCTCGAGCGCGAGGGGTTCCGGGTCGTGCACGCCCGGGACGGCGAGGAGGCGCTGAAGCGCTTCGCCGAAGAGGACGTCGACCTCGTCGTGCTCGACCTGATGCTGCCGAAGCTCGACGGCCTCGAGGTGTGCAAGCGCCTTCGTGCCGAGAGCTCCGTGCCGATCATCATGCTCACCGCGCGCGACGACGAGCTCGACAAGGTGCTCGGGCTCGAGCTCGGCGCGGACGACTACATCACGAAGCCGTTCTCGATCCGGGAGTTCCGCAGCCGCGTGCGCGCGTTGCTCCGCCGTGCCGCGGCGCCGCGGGCGGGCGACCGTGACGAGGACGAGGTGATCGACGTCGGCGAGCTTCGCATCGACGTGCCGCGCCGAACGGTCGAGGTCCGTGGGCAGGAGGTGCAGCTGACGTTCGTCGAGTTCGAGCTCCTGCGCGTGCTCGCCGCAGCTCCGGGCCGTGTCTTTTCGCGCCGGCAGCTGCTCGAGCGGCTGCGCGGTGGCGCCGACTACCGGGAGCCGCGCACCATCGACGTCCACGTTCGTCACCTGCGGGAGAAGATCGAGAGCAACCCGCACGAGCCGGAGCTGATCCTGACCGTGCGCGGCGTCGGCTACCGCTTCCGAGAGCGCTGACGATGCGTCTGCCGGCCCTCAAGGGCATCCGTCTGCGGCTGGCGCTCGCGCTTTCGGTCGTCGTTGCCGGCGCCTTGGCCGTCGTCTACCTGATCGTCGTGCCGTCCCTCGAGGCCAATCTCGTCTCGGCGAAGCTCGACCAGCTCGAGGCCGGCATCAAGGTCGCCGTCAACGGCTACGGCGACAACGCGACCACGCCGCAGGAGTTCGCCGAGGCGGCGTCGACGGTCTACAACGCGCGCGCGGTCGTCTACACGCCGGTGGAGGACCAGCTCTTCATCCTGGGCGACTTTCCGAGTACCTCCTCCCGCGACGTGGAGCGCGATCCGATCGCGGTGCGCGACGGCCAGAACCGGCAGGCTCCAGCGCGGGACGGTCGAGCGAGCCGGCAACCGCTACGCCGAGGTGGCGTTGCCGGTCGAGGCGGACGGCTCGGTGATCCTGCTCAGCGCGTCGCTCGAAGACCCGCTTTCGAGCCTCGACCTGCTGCGGCGGCGGCTGCTCATCGCCGGCCTGATCGGGCTCGCCCTGGCGATGTTCGCCGGCTACGCGCTCGCGGCCATGCACGCGCGGCGGATCCGGCGGCTGGAGCGAGCAGCCGAGCGGATCGCCGGCGGCCGCTTCGACGAGCCGGTGGTGGACACCGGCAACGACGAGCTGGGACAGCTCGCCGACGCCTTCGAGCGGATGCGCGTCCGGCTCGAGAAGCTCGACCGGGCGCGAAGCGAGTTCATTGCCAACGCCTCGCACGAGCTCCGGACGCCGCTCTTCTCGCTGGGCGGCTTTCTCGAGCTGATGGCCGACGAGGACGTGGACGAGAGCACGCGGCGCGAGTTTCTGGAGACGATGCGCGAGCAGGTCGACCGCCTGGCGAAGCTCGCCACCGATCTCCTCGACCTCTCGCGGCTCGACGCCGGGCAGATCCGCCTCGAGCACGAGCCGGTCGATCTCGGCGAGGTCGTGCAGGCAGTCGCCGAGGAGTTCCGCGGTGTCGCCGAGCGTTCCCGCCACCCGGTCGAGGTCGTCGTCGAAGGCCGTCCGGTCGCTCGCGGCGATGAGCTGCGCGTGCTCCAGGTGGCCCGCGCGCTCGCCGACAACGCGTTCGTGCACACGCCCGAGGGAACGCAGATCACCTTGCGGGCCTCAGCCGACCGCGAGCACGCCTACCTCGAGGTCGAGGACGAGGGGCCGGGAGTGCCGGCCGAGCACTCGCCGCACGTCTTCGACCGCTTCTACCGTGCCGGCGGCGGTGTCGCCTCGGGCAGCGGGCTCGGGCTCGCGATCGCGCGCGAGCTGGTGACGATGATGGACGGCGAGGTCGTGCTCGAGTCGCAGCCTGGCCGCACCGTCGTGCGGGTCGTGCTCGGTGCTGCGCCGACCTCCGTTCCCGCTCCGGAGGCGACCGAGCGCGTTTTCACGTGAAAACGGTGGCCGCCGCTACAGTGAGCCGCATGCGTGCTGGCGTTCTCGCCGTGGTGGCGCTCGTGGCAGCCGCCCTCGGCGCCACTGCGTGCTCGTCGTCGGTCGGGCCGCGGGCTGGGTGGGCGACGGCGACGTGCGGACGGTCGTCGTCCCGACCGTGGCGCAGGAGGCGGGCACGAACAGGACGGCTGCGGCGCCGCTGCTCGGCAACGGCTTCGATCCGGCGCGGATCTACGCCAGCCGGTCGGCGGGCGTGGTCACGATCTACTCCTCCTTCGAGAACGGTGAGCGCTCGCAGGGCTCCGGCTTCGTCGTCTCGGACGACGGTCACATCCTCACGAACTCGCACGTCGTCACGAACGCGGGCGACGCGGCCCGGGTGCGAGGCGCATCGCGGGTCTACGTCGTCTTCGCCGACGGCGATCGCATCCCCGCCTCGATCGTCGGCTGGGATCTGTTCAACGACACCGGCGTCGTCAAGGTCGATCCGAGCGTCCACGAGGTCGCTCCCGTGCCCCTCGGCGACTCCAGCCGGGTCGTCGTCGGCGAGCCCGTCGCCGCGATCGGCAGCCCCTTCGGCCAGGAGAGCTCGCTTGCGGTCGGGGTCGTGTCGGCC
Organism: uncultured Gaiellaceae bacterium; assembly: GCA_963820565.1. GTDB lineage: Bacteria > Actinomycetota > Thermoleophilia > Gaiellales > Gaiellaceae > Gaiellasilicea. The sequence continues at coordinate 61,903 of CAWGAD010000001.1, read as the reverse complement.
ACCGAGCGCTCGATCCGCTCTCTGACCTCGCTCTACGACGTTGCCGGCGCGATCCAGATCGATGCGCCGATCAACCGCGGCAACTCGGGCGGGCCGCTGCTCGACGCACGCGGGCGCGTGATCGGGATCAACGCGCAGATCAGCTCCGAGACGGGCGGCAACGAAGGCGTCGGCTTCGCGATCCCGATCAACTCGGCCCGGCGCTCGATGGCGCAGCTGCTCGCGACCGGCAAGGTCGCCTACCCCTACGTCGGGGTCACGACCCAGGACATCACACCCGCGATTGCGAGGCGCTACCGGCTCGGCGCCCAGCGCGGCGCGCTGATCCAGTCGGTCGTCGACGATGCGCCGGCCGACAAGGCCGGCCTGCACGGCGGCACGGACGAGGAGACTCTTCAACGGCGTTCCGATCAGCCTCGGCGGCGATCTGATCGTCTCGTTCGCGGGCCGGCCGGTCCAGCGCGCCGCCGACATTGCCCGGATCGTCACCGAGCGTTTCGAGCCGGGCGACACCGTTGCCGTCACCGTGCTCCGCAAAGGCAAGGGCAAGCGCGAGACCGTGCGCGTCCGCCTGGTCGAGCGCCCGCTCAATCCCGCCGGCTGACCTGGTTTCAACTCCTGCGCGCCGGGGAAGAATCAGAGCAGGAGTTACAAGAGTTCCGAAGGTTTCGGTAGAAACACGACGACGGAGTGGGTCCAGGCAGTGAGCGAGCAGATCGCGCCGGTGCAGAACGGTGTCGGCGAGAGCAGGACGGTCCGACTGACGATCCCGGCGAAGCCGGAGTACATCACCCTCTCCAGGCTGGCGCTCGCGGGGCTCTGCCGTGTCCGGCCTCTCTCCGACGACACGCTCGCCGACCTCAAGCTGGCGCTCACCGAAGCGTGCTCGAACTCGGTCCGCCATGCCTACGGCGACGCCGAGGGCCACGTCGCGATCAGCTTCGAGTTGCGCGACGACCGCCTGATCGTGGACGTCGTCGACGACGGTTCCGGCTTCGAGGTGCAGGAGCCGGGCGAGGACGGCGGCGATCTCTCCGAAGGTGGCCTCGGGATCGCGATCATCCGCTCGATCGCCGACGAGGTCGAGATCGGCGGCGGCCCGGACGGTCGCGGCTCCCGGCTCCGTTTCGTCAAGATCCTCTAGCGGTACTCGGTTCCGGTGGCCGACACGGCGCAAACTGATCGTCGTCTCGAATCGTGGTCCGATCGCGTACGCACGCGAGGACGGCGAGCGCGTCGCCCGGCGGGGAGCGGGTGGGCTCGTGACCGCGCTGGCGCCGCTCGTCTCCCATCACGACGTGACGTGGGTCGCGAGCGCGCTCTCGGAGGAGGATCGCGCCGTCGCGGCCGAAGGGCCGATCGAGGAGACCGCACAGGACGGCTCCAGCTACCGCCTCCGGCTGGTGGCGCACCCGCCCGACGCGTACGACCTCTACTACAACGTCGTCGCGAACCCGGCGCTCTGGTTCGTCCAGCACGGCCTCTGGGAGCGCAAGCACGATCCGGACGCCGATCTCTCCCGAGCCGTGGGAGGACGGTTACGTCGCCGTCAACCGGGCGTTCGCCGACGCCGTCGTCGAGGAGCTCGACCGGCAGCCCGATGCGGCCGTGTTCTTTCACGACTACCACCTCTACGTCGCGCCCGCGCTCGTCCGCGAGCGCTGTCCCGGTGCGGCGCTGGCGCACTTCATCCACATCCCCTGGGTCGAGGCAGGCGACTGGTCCGTGCTGCCGGCGCCGATCGTTCGCGCGATCCACGAGGGCCTGCTCGCCAACGACGTCGTCGGCTTTCACACGGAGCGCTGGCGCCGGGCGTTCCTCGCCGCGTGCAGCGAGCTTGGCCTCGACACCTCGGGCACGCTCGTCACCGCGCATCCGATCTCGATCGAGCCGGACGAGTTCGCCGGCCTCGCACGCAGTGAGGACGTCCTCGAGCGCGAGCGCGACCTTCTCTCTTCGCGGCCGGAACGCCTGATCCTGCGCGTCGACAGGACCGATCCGTCGAAGAACGTCGTGCGAGGGCTCGAGGCGTTCGGTGTGCTGCTCGAACGGAGGCCGGATCTCCGCGGGCGCGTCGGCATGCTCGCCCTGCTCGACCCTTCGCGCCAGGAGATCCCCGAGTACGTCGAGGAGCGCGAACGGATCGAGGCGGCCGCCGCCGACCTCGAGGCCCGCTTCCCCGGCGCGCTCCAGCTGCGCATCGGCGACGACTTCCCCCAGTCGATCGCTGCGTACAAGCAGTTCGACGTCCTCCTCGTGAACGCGGTGATGGACGGGCTCAACCTCGTTGCGAAGGAGGCGCCGATCGTCAACGAACAGGACGGCGTTGTTGTCTTGTCGGTCAACACGGGTGTGTACGAGGAGATCGGCGCCTGGGTCGTTCCGGTCGATCCGTTCGACGTCCAGCAGCAGGCCGATGCGTTGGAGGAGGCCCTTGCCCTGCCGCTGGAGCGGCGGCGCTCCTGGCTCGAAGCGATCCGCGACCACGTCCGCCGTCACGACCTGTCCGAGTGGATCGCGGCCCAGATGGCCGACCTCGACCGCGCCAGTACGATGCTCCGCGGATGAGCGACCTCTCGCATGTCGACGAGTCAGGCTCCGTGCGCATGGTCGACGTCGGCGGGAAGCCGATGTCCCGTCGTCGTGCGGTCGCGCGCGCCTCGGTCCGGATGGCTCCTGAAACCGTGCAGCGGCTCGGCGACCTGCCCAAGGGCGATGCGCTGACGACCGCCCAGCTCGCCGGGATCATGGCGGCCAAGCGGACGAGTGACTTGATTCCGCTCTGTCATCCGCTCCCGCTCTCCGTGATCGACGTCTCGCTCGAGGTCGTCGCAGACGGGGTCGAGATCACCGCGTCCGCCGAGACGACTGCGCAGACCGGCGTCGAGATGGAGGCACTCGTGGCCGCGTCGATCGCCGCGTTGACGGTGTACGACATGGCGAAGGCGATCGACAAGGGCATGGTCGTCAGCGAGGTCAGGCTCGTCGAGAAGACCAAGGCCGAGGTGTGAGAGCGGCCGTCCTCACCGTCTCGGACGGGGTCGTCGCCGGTACCCGCGAGGACAAGAGCGGCGACCTGCTCGCGGAGCTGCTCGCCGGCGACGGCTACGAGGTCGAGCGGCGCGTCGTGGCCGACGAGGCAGGCGAGATCGCCGCCGCGATCGTCGAGCTGGCCGGCGAGGCTGCGCTCGTGCTCACGACCGGCGGCACCGGTGTCGCTCCCCGTGACGTCACGCCCGAGGCGACGCGGTCGGTGATCGACCGCGAGGCGCCGGGGATCGCAGAGGCGATCCGCGCCGACGCGATGGCGAGGACGCCGCACGCTCTGCTGTCGCGCGGAGTGGCGGGTATCCACGGCCGGACGCTCGTCGTCAACCTGCCCGGCTCACCGGGTGGCTGCCGCGACGGGTTCGCAGTCCTGCAGCCCGCGCTCGCGCACGCGCTCGGCTTGCTCGTGGGCGCCGAGACCGCGCACAGGCAGACATGAGCGCGACCGCCGTCTCGCTGCCGCGCCGCTTCGCGTCGCTCGTGAAGCTCGAGCACACCGTCTTCGCGCTGCCGTTTGCGTACGTCGGCATGCTGCTCGCGGTCGGCGACGCGCCTCCCGCCCGCGACTGGCTCTGGGTGACCGTTGCGATGGTGGGCGCACGCACGCTGGCGATGGGGCTCAACCGCCTGATCGACGCAGAGCTCGATGCGCGCAATCCGCGCACGGCGACGCGTGAGCTGCCGGCCGGGACGCTCTCTCGCCCACAGGTCGCCGCCCTGTGCGCGCTCGCGCTCGGCGTCTTCCTCGTCGCCGTGTTCCAGCTCGATCCCGATCGTCCGCTGGCTCTGGCCGATCCCGGTCGTGCTCTTCGTCGCCTACCCGTACCTGAAGCGGGTCACCTGGCTCTGCCACATCTGGCTCGGGGTCTCGCTCGGGCTGGCGCCCGTCGGCGCGTGGGTGGCCGTGACCGGTGAGCTGCCGTGGCAGGCCTGGGCGATCGGCGGCGCAGTCGCGCTGTGGGTGGCGGGCTTCGACCTCTTCTACTCGCTGTTCGACGTCGAGCACGACCGCGAGCACGGGCTCCACTCGTGGGCCGTCCGCTTCGGCGAGCGCGGTGTCTTCGTCGGCGCGCGCCTGTTCCATCTCGGCACCGTCGCGCTCCTCGTCCTCGCCGGCCTGGGGCTCGACGTCGGCCTGGCGTACTGGCTCGGTGTCGCCGCCGTCGCCGCGCTCCTCGGGTACGAGCACTCGCTCGTGCGTCCGGGCGACCTCCGCCGCCTCGACGCCGCCTTCTTCACCGTGAACGGCGTCATCAGCATCGTCTTTCTCGGGTTCGTCCTCGCCGACGTGCTCCTGTGATCAGGGCGCGCGCGCTCGAGAAGCGCTACGGCCGCAGGCGAGCGCTGAGGCCGCTCGACCTCGACCTCGATCGCGGTGGCTTCCTCGTTGTCAGTGGTGCCAACGGGTCGGGCAAGACGACGCTGCTCCGACTCGTCGCCGGGCTCGCCGCGCCGACGGGGGGAGAGCTCGAGGTTGACGCCGAGCGGCGCGAGCTGGGCTATCTCGGCCACGAGCCGCTGCTCTACCGCGATCTGACCGCGCTCGAGAACCTGGATCTGTACGGACGGCTCTACCGCGTGCCCGAACGCCGCGAGCGGATCGGGATGCTGCTCGAGCGGTTCGGCCTCTGGGAAGTGCGCGCGGAGCGGGTCGGCTCGTACTCGCGTGGGATGACGCAGCGCCTTGCGCTCTGCCGCGCGCTGCTGCACGACCCGAGCCTGCTCGTGCTCGACGAGCCGTTCACCGCTCTGGACGCCGAAGGCGCGGAGCTACTCGATCGTCTGCTCGCGGAGCTGTCGGGCTCGGCCACCGTTCTGCTCTCGACCCACGAGCCGGCCAGGGTGCAGCCGCTGGCGACGGAGCGGCTGGTGCTCACATGAGCTACCTCGCCGACGTCGCCGCGCTTGCGCACAAGGATCTTCGCCTCGAGCTGCGGGCGCGGGACACGCTGCCGGCAATGGCTGCTCTTCGTCCTCTCGACGCTCGTCGTCTTCCACTTCGCGCTCCCGACCGGCGCCGACGAGGTCGCTGCGCAGGGCCTCCTCTGGGTCGCGCTCATCTTCACCGCGCTGCTCGGGCTCGCACGGGCGTGGGCGCCGGAGCGCGAGGGCGGCGCGCTCGACGGGCTCGTGCTCGCGCCCAGCGACCGGAGTGCGATCTGGCTCGGCAAGTCGGCGGCCGTCTTCGTCTTCCTCACCGCGATCGAGCTGGTTGCGTTGCCGGCCTTCGCGCTCTTCTTCTCGCCCCTCGACGCAGGCGCCGTCGCCGGGGTCCTGCTCGCAAACGTCGGCATCTGCGCCGTCGGCACGCTGCTCGCCGCGATGGCGGCCGCGAGCAAGACGCGCGAGCTGATCCTGCCGCTGCTCTTCCTCCCGCTCGCGATCCCGCTCGTCGTCGGCGGCGTCGGCGCCAGCGTCTCGACCGATCCCGCTCGCTACCTCACGTTTCTAGGGCTGTACGACGCCGTCTTCGCGATACTGTGCTGGGCGTCCTTTGAGTACGTCGTCTCCGAATAGCAGGGGCTCCTCGAGCTCGGTTCCAGTGCTCGCCGCCGCTGCCGCGGCGCTCGTGGGGACCGCGATCGTGCTGACGTTCTTCGTCGCGCCGGAGGACGCGGACCAGGGGATCTCGCAGAAGATCTTCTACTTCCACGTCCCGATCGCGCTGACCGCGTACGCGTGCTTCGGCTGGGGCGCGTGGAAGGCGCTGCTCCTGCTCTGGAAGCGGGAGCAGCGCTACGACCTCGAGAGCTACGTCGCCATCCACCAGGGCACGATCTTCGGCGCCCTGACGCTTGCGACGGGGTCGATCTGGGCGAAGGCGTCGTGGGGCCACTGGTGGGTCTGGGACTCGAACCAGCTCGTGCTCTTCCTCGTCCTCTTCCTCTTCTACTCGGCCTACTTCATGCTCCGCTTCTCGATCGAGGAAGGCCCGCGCCGCGCGAACCTGTCGGCCGTGTACGCCCTCTTCGGGGTGGTGTTGATCCCGGTCAGCTTCCTCGCGATCCGGCTGGCCGAGGACTTCATCCACCCGACGACCTTCACCCGCGACGGCCCGCAGATGACCGGGACGATGTTCTTCACCTTCTGCGTCTCCTGGCTTGCGATCAGCGTGCTCGCCTACTCCCTCTACCGGCTCGAGCTGCTCGGCAAGCGGCTCGACGCGAACCTGCGCGACCTGCGCGAGGCGCTGAGCTCATGAGCAGCGGCGAGAAGTACGTCGCCGCGGCGTACGCGGTCGTCTTCGTCGCCGTGCTCGTCTACGTCGCGATCATCGCCGCGAAGCTCGCGCGGCTGGAGCGGGAGACGGCCGAGCTCGCCGAGTTGGCGCGGCGCAAGTCCGATGGCTGAGCTGCTGGTCGTGCCGGCGCTGCTCGCCTACGGAGAGGCGGCGTTTGCCTACGCCGGCGAGCTGCGCGGGCCCGGGCTCGCGGGCCGTCTTGCCACCTGGGGCGTGCGGCTCGGCTGGCTCGCCCAGACGGCGCTCCTCGTCGGCCAGGCGGCGTCGGCGGAGGGCTTCCCGTGGGGCACGTGGGCGGGCTCGCTCAATCTCTTCGTCTGGCTCGTCGTCGGCGCGTATCTGATCTGGGGCTGCACGCCGCGGTACCGCCTGCTCGGGCTGGCGGTGATGCCGGTCGCGGCCGTCCTGCTCGCGCTCGCCTGGGCCGGCGGCGGGACCGCGTTCGAGGAAGGCGACCGCTCCGGTGCCCTGCTGGCCGTCCACGTCGTGCTGATGCTCGCCGGCTTCGCGGGCCTGACGCTCGCGGCCGGCATGGCCGCTCTCTACCTCTGGCAGGAGCGCCGGCTGAAGCGGCACGAGCGCCGCGTCCTGCGTGTGCGCGTGCCGCCGCTCGATGCTCTCGACCGGCTCGCCGCCCGCAGCGTGCTCGTCTCGCTCGTGCTGCTGGCGCTGGGTATCGGCGTCGGCGCTGCGCGCTTCGAGCGCGGCGACTTCGACGCCGCCATGGCGGTCACGTTCGCGATCCTGGGCGTCTACGCGGCGCTGCTGGTGCTCCGGTACGAGGGTTGGCGCGGTCGCCGAGCCGCACTCCTCAATCTCGTCGGCTTCGCGCTCGTCGCGATCGTCCTCCCTCTGACCCACTTCGCCTCATGAGACTCACGCTCGCGGGTGTCTCGCATCACCGCGCTCCGATCGAGCTGCGCGAGCGCGTCTCGCTCGACCTCGATGCGTGCCGCGAGCTCGCGGAGCGGCTCGAGGGGGAGGCGATCGTGCTGTCGACGTGCAACCGGACCGAGCTCTACCTCGTCCGCGACGAGCAGGACGAGGAGTCGGCGGTCGAGACCCTGAGCGAGCTCGCCGGCGATCGCGCCGCCGACCTGGCCGCAGCGCTCTACCGGCTCCACGACGAGGCCGCTGCGCTCCACCTCTTCCGCGTCGCTGCCGGGCTCGACTCGCTCGTGCCGGGCGAGGGAGAGATCCTGGGCCAGGTTCGCTCCGCCTTCGAGGCCGGCTCGCCCGGCCCGCTCCTCGACCGCCTGTTCCGCCAGGCACTCCACACCGGCCGGCGCGTCCGGGTCGAGACGGCGATCGGGGAGAGCCCCGCGTCGGTGCCCTCGGCGGCCGCCGCGCTCGCGCAGCAGGTCTTCGGCGATCTCGACGGGCACCGCGTCCTGGTCATCGGCGCCGGGAAGATGAGCGAGGCCGCGGCGCGCAATCTCGTCTCGCGGGGTGCCGAGATCGCGGTGGTCGCGAACCGGACACTCGCGCACGGCGAGGATCTGGCGCGAAAGCTTCGCGCCGACGCAGTCGCGCTCGACGATGTCCGCAGCGAGCTCGAGCAGGTCGACGTCGTCGTCTCGGCGACCAGCGCCGCGGACGTCGTCCTCTCCCGCGAGGCGGTGGCCGCGGCGCTGCGTGCCCGGAAGGGCCGGCCGCTCCTGCTCGTCGATCTCGCGGTGCCGCGCGACCTCGACCCCGCCATCAACGAGCTCGACGGGTGCTTCCTCTACGACGTCGACGACCTCGAAGCCGTCGTCACCGAGACGCTTTCGGGCCGTCGCGGCGAGGCCGCTCGGGCCGAGCGGCTCGTCGCCGAGGAGGCTGATCGCTTCCGGGACTGGCAGGCATCGCTCGACGTCGTTCCCACGATCGCGTCGCTGCGCGCGCTCGTCGAGGAGATCCGCGACAGCGAGCTCGCACGGGCCGGCGGCAAGCTCTCGCAACGAGAGCGGGAGCATGTCGAGTCGGTGACCGCGCAGATATTCGCAAAGCTCCTGCACCTGCCCACGATTCGGATGAAAGAGGCAGCTGCGGCAGCCGATGGGGTGCTCTATGCTGACGTTGTGAGGCACCTGTTCGGGCTCGGAGAAGAGGAGCGGCGGCAATGACGACCCGGTTCATATCCAGCAGACCGTTGCCGTTGCAGGTGCCGACGGCGTTCGTGCGCATCCGGCCGAGCAACCCGAGCGGCGTGCGCGGCTGCGGCGAGTCGAAGACTCTCTCATCTGGATCTGGGTCGCGGCGAAGCTGTGCTCATTCGCGTCGGCTCCCGCGGCAGTAGGCTCGCTCTCACCCAGGCAGAGCAGGCCGCGGAGCGGCTGCGCGTGCCTGGGGTCGAGATCGCGCTCGTGCCGATCACGACGGCGGGGGATCGCGACCGCACCAAGCCCTTCGGCGAGATCGGCGCTCGCGGCGTCTTCGTCAAGGAGCTCGAGGAGGCACTGCTCGAGGGCAGGATCGACGTCGCCGTCCACTCGGCCAAGGACATGACCTCGACCGACACCGAGGGGCTGGCCGTGGGCGCATACCCGCCGCGTGAGGACGCGCGGGACGCGCTCTGTGGAGCCGACGGCCTGCGCCCCGGGATGCGGATCGGGACCGCATCCGTCCGGCGGCGCGCCCAACTGCTCGCGCTCGAGCCGACGCTCTCGATCGAGCCCCTGCGAGGGAACATCGACACGCGGTTGCGGAAGCGTGGCGAGCGAGGGCTCGATGCCGTCGTGCTGGCAGCGTGCGGGCTCGACCGGCTCGGGCTCGGGGCGGAGATCGGGCTGCGCTTCGAGCCGGCGCAGATGCTTCCGGAAGCCGGCCAGGGCGCGCTCGCGCTGCAGGTCCGGGCCGGCGAGGAGGAGCTCGTTGCCGTGGCTGACGACGCCGAGACGCGCAGGCGTGTCGAAGCGGAGCGGCGCTGCGTCGCGCTGGTGGGTGGGGGCTGCCTCGCTCCTGTCGCCGCGCACCACGACGGCTCGTCGCTGACGGCGCTCGTCGCCGACGAGGACGGGGCCTGGATCGAGCGGCGCACCGGCGCCGACCCGGAGAGCGTCGCGCGCGAGCTGCTCGCCTTCGTCGCTCCGTGAAGGTCATCGTCACGCGGCCGAGAGGGCAGGAGGACGAGCTCGCACGCGGCCTCGAGGCGCTCGGGCACGAGGTCGTGCTCTGTCCGCTGCTCGAGGTCGAGCCGCTGGACGACGATCCCATTGACGTCTCCGGCTACGACTGGGTGATCGTCACGAGCGTCAACGGCGCGCGAGAGCTACGGCGCCGGATGACGGGCTCGCCGAAGCGGCTCGCGGCGATCGGGCAGGCGACCGCCGAAGCGCTGGGCGGCGCCGACCTCGTGCCGGCGGTCTCGACGCAGGAGGGCCTGCTGGCCGAGCTGCCCCGTCCCGCTGGCAGCGTCCTCTTCGCCGCGGCCGAGGGGGCGCGGATGCTGCTCGTCGAGGAGCTCGGCGCGACGTTCCTGCCGCTCTACCGGACGAACGAGCTCGTCCCGGAGGTGGCTCCGGAGGGCGACCTCGTCGTCCTCGCGTCTGCATCCGCCGCGCGCGCGTGGGCCCGGCTCGGCATCACCGTTCCGGCGGTCAGCATCGGGCCGCAAACGAGCGCGGCGGCAAGGGAGGCCGGAGTCGAGGTGGTGGCCGAGGCGAAGACGCACGACGTCGCCGGCCTGCTCGCGGCGATAACCTCTCGCCCGTGTTCGTCACCTTCCTGAGCGACTTCGGGCTCCAGGACGACTTTGTCGGCACGTGCCACGGCGTGATCAAGCGGATCGCGCCCGAGGCGGAGATCATCGACATGACCCACGGCATTCCCCGGCAGCAGGTGCTGCAGGGAGCGCTCGTGCTCGCGAACACGTTGCGGTACATGCCCGTCGGAGTGCATCTCGCCGTCATCGACCCGGGCGTCGGCAGCGCACGCCGCTCGCTCGCGCTCCGCGACGAGGATGGGCGCTTGTTCGTCGGGCCGGACAACGGCCTGCTGATCCCCGCGGCCGAGCGCGCCGGCATCGCCGCGGCACACGAGCTGGCCAATCCGGAGTACGCGCTCGAATCGATCTCGCGGACGTTTCACGGCCGCGACCTCTTCGCTCCGGCCGCGGCGCACCTCGCTCGGGGCGTCGCGATCGAGGAGCTCGGTCCGCCGATCGATCCCGGCGCGCTCGTGCGGCTCGACCTGCCGCAGCCCGAGGTCGGCCCGAGCAAGATCGCCGCGACGGTGCTCTACGTTGACTCGTTCGGCAACATCGCGCTCAACCTCACCCGGGAGCACGTGACGGAGGTCGGCATCGTCCCGGGCACGCGGGTCGAGCTCGAGCTCGGCGGCGAGCGCTTCTACGCGGTCGCCGCCAGGACCTTCGCGGACGCGCGGCCGAGCGACGTGATGCTCTACGAGGACAGCTACCAGAACATGTCGGTGGCGATTCCCCACGGCAACGCCGCCGAGATGCTGCACGCGCGGGTCGGCCAGTCGATCCGGATCAACGTCGACAACGTGTGACTTGCAGGCGGCGCTGCCGTCTGTAACGCTCCGGCCCACAAGGGCGTTCGCGGAGCGGTAACACCGTCCCGGACGTCCTTCTTTCTCGGAATGGTCAGGAGTGTGGCGGCCGGCGGTCGGCCCACGGTCGCGCCGTCTCGAGCTGCGAGGAGACGCGGAGGAGAAGCGCCTCGCCGAACGGGGGCCCGACGAGCTGGACTCCGATCGGCAGGCCCGCGTCCGTCCAGTGCAGCGGCAGCGACACCGCCGGCTGCCCGGTGACGTTGAACGCCGCCGTGAACGGCGTGAAGCGGGCGGCGCGGTCGAACTGCTCCCACGGATCGTCGGGCTCGGTGTCCCAGCCGACCGGCACCGGCGGCAGCGCGAGCGTCGGCGTCAGCAGCAGGTCGTAGTCCGCCCAGAGCGCGACGATCCGTCGCGCCCGGAGCTGGAGGCGCGACACCGCCGCCACGTACTCGCCGCTCGACGTCTCGAGCGCGGCTTGCAGGAACGCCTGGTTGAGCGGGCTGAGGACGGACGAGTCACTGATCGGGTAGGCCGTGGGCGCCGTCTGCCAGATCGCCTGGAAGTCGTCCATCATCCCCTCGCCGCCCCACTCGGGGGCTCGCTCCTCCACCTCGTGCCCGAGCTCCGCCAGCAGCTCGGCGGCTGCGTGTGTTGCTGCGACGCAGGCGTCGTCGACCGGCGTCGCGAACGGCGGCTCGGTCGTGAACGCGACGCGCAAGCGGCCGGGGTCGGCGCCGACCTCCTCGGCGAAGGGCTGCTTCGGCACCGGCGCCGGGAACGGGTCGCCCCACTCGTAGCCCGCGACCACGTCGAGGTAGGCGGCCGCATCGGCGGCCGTTCGCGCGAGCGGACCGCTCGTGCCGAGACCGATCCCCGGGACGAAGGGCGCGGTCGAGACCCGGCCCCGCGACGGCTTGAGCCCGAAGACGCCGCAGCACGAGGCCGGGATGCGGATCGAGCCACCGCCGTCGGAGCCCTGGGAGATCGCGCAGAGGCCCGCCGCCAGCGCAGCGCCGGCGCCGCCGCTCGAGCCACCGGCGTTGCGGGAGAGATCCCACGGCGTCCGGCACGGCCCGTTCAGGGCGGAGTCCGTGAACGCAGTCGTGCCGAACTCGGGCGTGTTCGTCTTGCCGAGGATCACGAAGCCCGCCGCTTTCAGCCGCGTGATGTAGACGAGGTCGAAGTCGGGGACGTGGGACGCGAACGCCGGTGAGGAGAACGTGGTCTTGATGCCCGCCGTGGTGTCGAGATCCTTGAGCGAGATCGGGACGCCGTGGAAGGGCGCGTCCGCGGGCTGGTCGGCCTTCGAGCGGGCGTCAGCCATTGCCTCGTCGGCGCAGACCGTGACGAACGCGCCCAGCTCCGGGTCGAGCCGGTCGATCCGCTCCAGGTAGAGCTCGACGAGCTCGACCGGCGACACTTCGCGCTCCCGGACGAGTCGCGCCTGCTCGGTCGCCGGGAGGAACGCGAGCTCCACCCGGCGACCGTATCAGGCGGCTTTCAGATCCAGTCGAAGGTGTCCTGGAGGAACGGCACCAGGAAGTAGAGGAAGAATGCGGCAGAGGCGATCCACATGAACGGGTGGATTTCCTTCCACCGTCCCTGTGCGGACCGGGCGACGACGTAGGCGAGGAAGCCGATGCCGATGCCGTCCGTGATCGAGAACGTGAACGGCATGAACATGATCGTCAGCGCCGCTGCGATCCCGATCGCGAAGTCGGTGAAGTCGATGCCGGCGAGCTTGCGACCGTCCTGCTTGCCCTCCGCGTCCTCTTCCGCCTCGGTCAGCGCGGTCATCATCAGGAAGCCGACGAGGATCAGTGCGGGCGCCGTCGCCTGCGGCGGCACCATCCCGATGATCGGGGCGAAGAACATGAACGGGAAGAACAGCGCTCCGGCCACGACGGCGACCCAGCCGGTCCGGCCGCCGACGCTGACGCCGGATGCGGACTCGATGTAGGTCGTCGCCGACGAGGACGAGGCCGCGCCGCCCGCCACGGCGGCGAGCGAGTCGACGAGGAGCGGCTTGCGGATGTCCTCCATGCGGCCGTTCTCGTCGAGGTAGCCCGCCTGCTTCCCGACGCCGACGAGCGTGCCCATCGTGTCGAAGAAGTCTGCGAGGAAGAGCGAGAACGCCCAGACGAGTGCCGAGATGAACGCGAGCTCGGTGAACGCGTCGAAGTTGAAGTTCCCGAGCAGCGCCAGGTCGGGCGTCTCGTAGACGTCGCCGGGCCAGCTGGCGCCGGCGGTGAAGCCCGCCTGGTTGTCGTCGGCCTCGTTGATGATCGTCGCGAGGATCGTCGTGGCGACGATGCCGATCAGGAGGTCGCCGCGAACGCCGCGCGCCCGCAGGACGATCGTCAGGAACAGGCCGAAGAACGTGACCGCGATCGGCCACGTCGTCAGCCGGCCGAGGTCGACGACCGTTCCCTCGCCCCGGACGACGATGCCTGCGCTCGTCAAGCCGATGAAGGCGATGAAGAGGCCGATCCCGATCGCGATCGCCTTCTTCAGGTCGAGCGGGATCGCGTCCATGATCTTCTCCCGCGTTCCCGTCAGCACGAGGATCGTGACCGCGATTCCCTCCACGACGATCAGCCCCATCGCGGCCGGGAACGACAAGCCCTCACCTGCCACGAGGCTGAACGCGACCACGGCGTTGAGCCCGAGCCCCGGCGCGATCGCGTAGGCCTTGTTCGTGTAGAGGCCCATCAGGATCGTCATCACTCCTGCGACCAGGCACGTCACCGCCAGCACCTGGTTGAAGGGAAGGCCGATCTCCTGGAGCCCTTCGATGCCCGCGAAGCTGAGGATCTGCGGGTTCACGAAGATGATGTAGGACATGACGATGAAGGTCGTCACGCCGGCCATCGTGTCGCGGCCGAGTGTGGTGCCGTTCGCCGCGAAGCGGAACCGCCGCTCGAGGAACGTGTCCCCGAGGGGCGCCGCAGTGTCTGACATTGCCCTCTCTCCTTGCCTCGTTGACCCCTGCGGGGGAGACAATGAGAGAACCGGCGGACGGAATCAACCGGCCGGCGGCGTGGAAGCGGCGGTCTAGACCGGTCTCAGGAAGAGGCGGCGCTCGAGCGGCAGGTCGCGGACGAGCTTGCGGGTGCGCTCGTTGAGGTCCGAGGAGTAGGCCCAGCCCACGTACTCGCACCGCGGGCAGCTGCCCGCTTCCTCGCTCCGCCGCGGTCCCGGAGTGAACGCCCGTGAGTGGCCGCAGCGGAGGCACTCGACTGTGAGCGACTCCACGATCCCAGTTGTCGGCGCAGGCGCTCGTGGCCCTGACCCCGGATCGAGGGATACCTTGTAACAGTCTGTTACTTAGTCCGCGCGGCGGCGAGCAGCTCGTCCCAGCTGCAGAGCTTGATCCGCGGCCGGCCATGCGGCTCGCCCGCGGTCTTTTCGGCCTGGTCGATCGCGTCCCAGCCCGCGTACATCACCGCCTCGACGCCTCGTGCTTCGAGCAGCTCCTCCAGCGTTCCTTCCCCGCGCGCCGGCAGCAGTCCCGCGCGGGCGTCCTCGAGCAGGAGCGCGACCGTCTCGGTCGCGTCCTTCTTGTTCGTGCCGATGACGCCGCTCGGGCCACGCTTGATCCAGCCGGCCACGTACGTCCCCGGCTCGACGCGGCCGCCTTCGTTGGGGATCGTTCCGGAGCGCTCGTCGAAGGGGACGCCCGGCAGCGGCACGCCGCGGTAGCCGACGCTCCGAAAGACGATGCCGCACGGGATCGTCTCGCGCTCGTCGGTCGCGACGGCGCGCCCGTCGACGGAGCTCGTTGCGGGCGAGCTCGATCGCCTCGACCTTGCCCTCGCCGTGGATCGCGACCGGCGAGCGCAGGAAGCGCAGCCGGATCGCTCGCGGCTTTCCGGCCGGTGTGCGGGCGGCGTAGTCGCGCAGGTGGTCGACGTTTCGCTTCACGGTCGGCGGCGCTGCGTCGAGCTCAGCCTCGCTCGCTTCGTCGAGCTCGAGCTCAGTCGGGTCGACGAGGATGTCGGCGCCCGCCAGCTCGCCGAGCTCGCCGACCTCGACCGGCGTCCAGGATGCCTGCACGGGGCCGCGGCGGCCGACGACGACGATCTCGCGGATGCCTGCCTCGTTGATCGCGGCGATCGCCGCGTCGGTGGTGTCGGTAGGCGCGAGCTCCTCCGGCGTGAGCGCGAGCATGCGCGCGACGTCGAGCGCGACGTTCCCGTTCCCGATCACGACCGCCCGCTCGTGCGAGAGGTCGAACTCGAGCTCCTGGAAGTCGGGGTGGCCGTTGTACCAGGCCACGAATTCGGTCGCGGCCCACGAGCCCGGTAGGTCCTCGCCCGGGATGCCGAGCTGGCGGTCGGTCTGGGCGCCGACCGAGTAGACGACCGCGTCGTAGCGCTCGAGCAGCTCGTCGTGGGTCACGTCCTTCCCGAATTCGACATTGCCGAAGAAGCGGAAGCCGGGATCGCTCGCGATGCGCTCGAATGCCCGCGAGACCGCCTTGATGTTCGGGTGATCCGGCGCGACGCCCAGGCGGACGAGCCCCCACGGGGTCGGCAGGCGCTCGATCAGGTCGACCTCGACCTCGAGGTCGCTGGCGAGCAGCGCCGCAGCAGCGTAGAACCCTGCCGGGCCGGAGCCGACCACCGCGACCCGAACGCTCATCGCGGCGATGCTACGCGTCGTGATCAGTGTCAGCGGGTACTAGGCGTGGGCGAGGTCGAGTCGAGCGAAAAGGAGTGGCATGAGCGGTCTGGACGATCTGTTGAAGGGCGGCGGCAGCGGTGGCGGCCTGGGCGACTTGCTCGGAGGCATTCTCGGAGGCGGGAGCCAGACCGGCGGCGGCGGTCTTGGTGGCAACCCGATGCTGCGGATGCTCCTGCCGCTGGTGGCGTCGATGCTGATGAACGGCGGGCTGCAGAAGATCCTCTCCCGGCTCCAGGCGCAGGGTAAAGGCGCGCAGGCGCAGTCGTGGGTAGGCACCGGCGCGAACGAGCCCGTCGATGCAGCGGCCGTGCGCGAGGCGATGGGCGACGACGAGCTCGACCAGATCGCGCAGCAGCTCGGCGTCTCGCAGGACGAAGCAGCCGAGGCCGTCGCGCAGGTCCTGCCGGACGTCGTCGACCAGGTGACGCCGGGTGGGAGCCTGCCGGACGACACCGAGCTGGACGAGAAGTTCGGGCGGCTGCACGAGCTCGACCGCCAGGCCTAGGCGTGGCGATGTTCCTCGTCACGCTCCTCCGCTCCGGCCCGCAGTGGGATCCGGCGCGACCGCTGGAGGAGCAGTCCGGCTGGCCCGCCCATGCCGACTTCATGGACGGCCTCGTGGACGAGGGCTTCATCGTCCTGGGCGGGCCGCTCGCCGACGAGCGCCGCGTGGCGCATGCCGTCGAGGCGGACTCGGAGGACGCCGTCCGCGCGACGCTTGCGCGCGACCCGTGGAGCGAGACGCATCTTCAGGTCGACACGATCGAGCCGTGGACGATCCGGCTCGACGCGAGACAGGGCTAGATGCTCAGTGCGAGCAGCCGGAGCCGCAGGCGCCCCCGTGCTCGGCAGCGGGGGCGTCTTCTGCGCCCTCCTCGACCGTGAACGAGTGGCCGCAGCCGCACGAGGCCTGGGCGTTCGGGTTGTCGATCTTGAAGCCGGACTCCTCGAGACCGGTCAGGAAGTCGATCGTCGCGCCCTTGAGGTACGGAGCGCTGTAGGGATCGATCACGACCGTGACGCCGTGCAGCTCGAGGGTCTGGTCGTCGTCGACCGGGCCGGCGTCGAAGCCGAGCCCGTACTGGAAGCCGGAGCAGCCGCCGCCCTGGATCGCGACGCGCAGGACCGAGCTCTGGCCGTCCGGGTCCTCGGCCATCAGCTCGCGGATCTTCTCGGCTGCGGTCGGGGTCAGCGAGACCAGGGTTTCCCCACCATCGATTTCAGGGCGCTCGACGATCTCCATGTGAGGGATGGTAGCAGTGCGAAATGTCGGCCCCCGAAGGGCGACTTTGTAACAGCGGAGTGAGGCTTGGTTCCGAGGCTTGCACCTCTCTTCGTGCGCCTCTTCCAACCTTGCTAGCGTAGGCTCGACTCGGATGCTGGACGACTACTTTCCGTTCCTGGTCTACGCGTTCTTCGCAGCCGTGATTCCGGCCTCGATGATCGCGTTTTCGTTCGTCTTCGCCCAGCCGCCGAAGCGCCGCGTGAAGGCCCGGTTCCTGCCGTTCGAGTCGGGCGTGTCGGAGGGGCCGCCGAAGCAGCAGCGCTTCACGGTCAGCTTCTACCTGACGGCGATGCTCTTCATCCTCTTCGACATCGAGATCGTCTTTCTCTATCCGCTCGCGATCGTGCTCGAGCGGCTGGGCTGGTTCGGGCTGACGGAGTTCCTCGTCTTCATCGCGATCCTCGGCGTCGCCTACATCTACATCTGGAGGAAGGGCGCGCTCGAATGGCACTAGACAAGTCGATCGACCCGAAGCGCATCTCCAAGCGCCCGCTGGCCAAGGCAGGGCTGCAGTCGGAGCGGCTGCTCTGGCCGACCAGGGGGCCGGGCGTCTTCGAGCGCGAGGTGGAGAGCATGGAGGACGCGCTCGGGCTGACGACGCTCGAGAAGGCGGTCGCCTGGGCGCAGACGAAGTCGATGTGGCCGGCGACGTTCGGCCTCGCCTGCTGTGCGATCGAGATGATGTCGATCGTCTCCTCCCGCTACGACATCGCGCGCTTCGGCATGGAGAAGTTCAGCTCGTCGCCGCGCCAGGCCGACCTGATGATCGTCTCCGGTCGCGTCGCCCACAAGATGGCGGCGCCGCTGCGGCAGGTCTACGACCAGATGCTCGAGCCGAAGTGGGTGATCGCGATGGGCGCCTGCGCGAGCTCCGGCGGGATGTTCAACAACTACACGATCCTCCAGGGCGTCGACAAGGTCGTCCCCGTCGACATTCACGTGCCGGGCTGCCCGCCGCGGCCGGAGGCGCTGATGGAGGGGATCGTTCGCCTGCACGAGAAGGTGCTCGCGGGCGTCCCGCCGGCCTATGAGATCCGTGGGGTCGCCTCCTAGTGCCGTACGAGGGCGTTCCGGGGGTGGTGGAGACGCGGCAGGCGTTCGGCGAGATCACGCTCGTCGTCGATCCGGCACGGCTCGAGGAGGCATGCCTCCACCTGCGCGACGAGCTCGGCTTCGACCTCCTGCTCGACATCACTGCCACCGACTATCTCGGCTGGGGCGCGGAGGGCGTCAGCGGGTACTACGGTGACGCGGCCGGGCGCGACCTCAACGAGCCGGCGGCCCAGGGCTACGCGAGGACGCCGGAGCCGAAGCCGGCGCGCTTCTCGCTCAGCTACCACCTGCTCCGGCTCGCTGACGACGCGGCGCGGCTCCGCGTCCAGGTGTGGCTCGACGAGGGCGAGACCGTCGCGACCGTGATCCCGGTCTGGCCGACGGCCGACTGGCACGAGCGCGAGGCCTTCGACATGATGGGCATCGCCTTCGACGGACACCCGAATCTCGTCCGCATCCTGATGGACGACGACTGGGAAGGGCACCCGCTCCGCAAGGACTACCCGATCGGCGGCGAGCCGGTCCGCTTCTCGGAGGAGGAGTAGTGGCCGTCGCGGCCCGTCGCCCGGCGATCTACCTCGGCTCCCGGATCCCGCAACCGATCCCGACCGTGCTTGCCACCGACCCGAAGCTCGAGGACGTGCTGACGGTCAACTTCGGGCCCAACCACCCGTCCACGCACGGCGTCCTGAGGCTGATCGTCGACCTGCACGGCGAGCACGTCGTCGGCCTCTCGGCCGTGATCGGCTACCTCCACACCGGCTTCGAGAAGACGATGGAGCAGAAGACCTGGTGGAAGGGCGTCACCTATCCGGCCCGGGTCGACTACGTCTCCTTCCAGTACAACGAGCTCGGCTACGTGCTCGCGGTCGAGAAGCTGCTGCAGCTCGAGGTGCCGCGCAAGGCGACGTGGACGCGGATGGCGCTCGGCGAGCTCGCCCGCATCCACTCCCACCTCGTCTACCTCGGCACCTCGGCGCTCGAGATCGGCGCGATCTCGATGTTCTGGTACTGCTTCCGCGAGCGCGACCTCGTGCTCGACCTCTTCGAGATGGTCGCCGGGACGCGCATGCACACCCGCTACTTCCAGGCGGGCGGGCTGGCCGAGGACATTCCGCGCGGCTTCTACGACGAGGCGAGGAAGTTCTGCGAGCGGATGCCGAAGGCGGTCGACGAGTACGAGGCGATCCTGAACGCGAACAAGATCTGGCTCGAGCGGACGAAGGGGGTCGGCCTCCTCTCGGGCGCCGACGCGATCGCGCTCGGGCAGACCGGCCCGAACCTGCGTGCCTCCGGGGTCGACTGGGACCTGCGCAAGCGCGAGCCCTACCTCGCCTACGACCAGGTCGAGTTCGACGTGCCCGTCTACCACGGCGGCGACGTCTACGACCGCTACAAGGTGCGCGTCGACGAGATGCGGCAGTCGACGCGGATCGTCGCCCAGTGCATCGACCGGCTCGAGGAGATGCAGGGCGAGCCGTGGATCGCGGACGACCGCAAGGTCGTGTTGCCGCCCCGCGAGGAGCTGCACACCTCGATGGAGTCGCTGATCCACCACTTCAAGATCGTCACCGAGGGCTACCGCGTCCCCGCGGGCGAGGTCTATGTCGGGATCGAGTCGCCGCGCGGCGAGTCGGGCTGCTACCTCGTCTCGGACGGTGGCCCGAAGCCGTGGCGCGTGAAGTTCCGCGCCGCGTCGTTCTCCGCGCTGCACGCGACCGCGACCTGCATGACCAACGCCGCCGTCGCCGACCTGATCGCGATCGTCGGCTCGCTCGACGCCGTCATGGGAGACGTCGACCGATGAGCGCCCAGGAACGCACGCTCTACGACGAGATCCAGCAGGTGCGGGCGCTCTATCCGGTCTCGCGCTCGGCGACGTTGCCCGCGCTGCGGCTCGCGCAGGAGCGCTACGGCTGGCTCTCGCCCGAGGCGTTCCGGGAGGTCGCCGAGGCGCTCGACGAGACGCCCGCGTACTGCATGGCGGTCGCGTCGTTCTACGACATGTACCACCTGAAGCCCGTCGGGAAGCACCTGGTCGAGGTCTGCACGAACCTCTCCTGCGCCCTCGTCGGCGCCCAGCAGGTGCTGGAGGCATTCGAGTCGGAGCTCGGCGTCCGCGCCGGTGAGACGACCGACGACGGCGAGGTGACGCTGCGCACCGTCGAGTGTGCCGGCGGGTGCGGCTGGGCGACCGTCGTGGCGGTCGATCACCGCTATCGCGAGCCGGTTCGCGCCGAGGACGTGCCGGCGATCGTCGCGGAGCTCCGCAGCACCGAGGAAAACCGTGGCGACTGAGCAGTTCGTCGTCCTCCAGGGCGCCGAGGAGAAGCCGCTCCTCAAGCTGGCCGACTACCGCGAGGCGGGCGGCTTCGCCGCGCTCGAGAAGGCGCGTCAGATGGAGCCGGCGCAGGTCGTCCAGGAGATCCTCGACTCGGGCCTGCGCGGTCGGGGTGGCGCCTTCTTTCCGACCGGCCGCAAGGCGAGCTTCCTCGCGAAGGGCACCGGGAAGCCGACGTACCTGGTCGTCAACGCGGACGAGTCGGAGCCGGGGACCTTCAAGGACCGCGAGATCATGTTCTCGGTCCCGCACCGGCTGATCGAGGGCTGCCTGATCACCGCGCACGCGATCGAGTGCGACCGCGTCTTCATCTACATCCGCGGCGAGTACCTGCACGAGTTCGAGTTGCTGCGTGACGCGCTCGAGGAGGTGCGCAAGGCGAAGCTGCTCGGCGGCGTCACGATCGTGCTCCACCGCGGCGCCGGCGCCTACATCTGCGGCGAGGAGACGGCGCTGCTCGAGTCGCTCGAGGGCAAGCGTGGCCAGCCGCGGACGAAGCCGCCGTTCCCAGCCGTCGCCGGCCTGTACGCCTCGCCGAGCCTGATCAACAACGTCGAGACGATCGCGACCGTGCCGAAGATCATCGAGCTCGGCGCCAAGGAGTACGCAAAGATCGGGGTTCCGCCAGATTCGTCCGGCACCCGCGTCTTCTCGCTCTCCGGCAACGTTGTCAACGGCGGCAACTACGAGCTGCCGATGGGGGTGACGCTGCGCGAGCTGATCTACGACTTCGGCGGCGGGATCCCGAACGGGCGCCAGCTGAAGGCCGTCATCCCCGGCGGCTCCTCGGTGCCGGTGCTCACCGCCGCCCAGCTCGACACGCCGCTCGAGGCGAATGCGATGGCCGAGGCGGGCTCGATGCTCGGCTCCGGCGCGATCATCGTCATCGACGACCGCTGCTGCATGGTGCAGCTCGGCCTCCGGGTCGCGCAGTTCTACATGCACGAGAGCTGCGGCAAGTGCACGCCGTGCCGCGAGGGCACGCGCTGGATGGTGCAGATCCTGAACGGGATCGAGGAGGGGACCGCCTCGCAGGGCGACCTCGACCTGCTTCTCGACGTCTGCGACCGGATCCTCGGCAAGTGCCTCTGCCCGCTCGGCGACGCGGCCGCGATGCCGGTGGCGAGCTACATCGACAAGTTCCGCGCCGAGTTCCAGGAGCACCTCGAGAGCGGCTGCCCGATGCACGGCGAGTCGTCGCTCGAGGGCGTCCTCGCGCCGGTCGACCAGCACACGCACGACCCGGTCGCGGAAGTGCCCGCATGAGTGCGGTCGAGCAGGTCAAGGTCACCGTCGACGGACGCGAGGTCGAGGTCCCGAAGGGGATCGGCCTGGTCGAGGCGGCGGCGGCCGCCGGGATCGAGATTCCCGTCTTCTGTTACGAGCCGCGGCTCGGGCCGCCGGTCGGCGCCTGCCGCATGTGCCTCGTCGAGGTCGAGGGGATCCCGAAGCTCCAGGCGGGCTGCACGCTGACGGCCCAGGACGGAATGGTCGTGCGGACCGCGGTAGTCGTCGGAGAAGGCGGCCGAGGGCCAGGAGGCGACGCTCGAGTTCATCCTCGTCAACCACCCACTCGACTGCCCGGTCTGCGACAAGGGCGGTGAGTGCCCACTCCAGGACCTGACCTTCAAGTACGGCCCTGGCCAGACGCGGATGACATTCCCGAAGCGGACCTTCGACAAGCCGATCCCGATCTCGCCCACCATCGCCCTCGACCGCGAGCGCTGCATCCTCTGTTACCGCTGCACCCGCTTCTCGTCCGACGTCGCCGAGGACGATCAGCTCGTGGCGCGCAATCGCGGCGCGCAGTCGTTCATCACCACGTTCGAGGACGAGCCCTACCGCGCGCCGTTCAGCGGCAACGTGATCGAGCTCTGCCCGGTCGGCGCGCTCACCTCGACCCAGTACCGCTTCGAGGCGCGGCCCTGGGAGATCCAGAACGTCCCCACGGTCTGCGGTCTCTGCCCGGTCGGCTGCAACATCAGCGCGACGACGCGCGAAGGAAAGGTCAAGCGCATCCTCTCGCGCAACCATCCGGAGGTCGATCAGGGTTGGCTGTGCGACAAGGGCCGTTTTGCCTTCCCGCACGTCTACGCCGACGACCGCATCGTCGACCCGCTCGAGCGCACGCGCCGGCGCGGCTTCGGCGAGCTCTCCTGGGACGACGCGCTCGATCGCGCCGAGTCGCTCCTGCGCGGCGCGGAAGGCAGGATCGTGACCGCGCTCTCGGGCTCGGAGACGGTCGAGCAGGCGTATGCGCTCGCCAAGCTGCTGCGCCAGGGGCTCGGCGCGCACTCGGCAGTGATGCCCGAGGCGACGTCGCACGCGCTCGACGCGTTCCGCGCGCCGCTCTCGACGATTGCGGACGCGGAGATCGTGGTCGTCGTCGGCGAGGACCGGGTCGCCGAGCGTGCCCCGATCGTCGAGCTCTGGATCAAGCAGGCACGGCGCAACGGCGCCGAGGTCGTGCAGGTGGCCGAGCCGAAGCTCGAGCGCGCCCTGGAGCAGCGGGTGAAGGACTCCGAACGCGCCGTCCTCGTCTGGTCCGGGCGCGCCGGCGGCGGCGGCGCCCGGCTGGCGGAGCTGGCACATCGCCTCGGATTGGAGGACAAGCCCGGCTCAGCCGCCTTCCAGCTGCCGTCGACTCCGAACGCACGCGGCGTCGCCGACGCGTGGGCGGCCGCCGCCGACGCCGACGAGGAGAACCCGGAGCCGATCTCGCTGCTGATCGTCTCGGGCGACGAGGCGGCGGCCGATCCAGCTGTGCGTGTGCTGGCCGAGCAGGCCGAGAGCGTGATCGCGATCACGATGTTCCAGGGCCTCGCCGTCGGCTGGGCCGACCTCGTTCTGCCGGGAACCTCGTACCTCGAGCGCGACGGCTCGTTCGTCAACCTCGAAGGACGCGTGCAGCGGCTGCGGCGCGCCGTGATCCCGCCCGTTCCGGACGAGCTCGCGTGGATCGCCAAGCTCGCCGAGCGCTTCGGCGTCGAGGTCTCGCCGCACGCGGCGATCGTGTTCGAGGAGCTGTCCGCGCTCGCGTACGGCGGCATCTCCTACGGCGCGGTCGGTGAGCACGCGCCGCTGCCGGTGCGGACCGCCTACGAGGCCCCGCCGCCTGCCCCGGTGGCGCCGGTCCCGCCGGCACCCGCGGAGCCGGCCGAGCACTTCCTCGGCACTCTGACGCTCCAGCGCTACCGGCCGCTCTTCTCCGGCCCGGCGGTCGAGCGCGTCCCCGAGCTGGCCTTCCAGCGGCCCGACCGCGTGATCGAGCTCGCCGCTGCCGACGCCGAGCGTCGCCAGATCGCCGAGGGCGACCGCGTCAGCGTTCGGTCGAACGGAACGTCGGTCGAGCTCCGCGCGCGTCTGAGCCGAGCGCTTGCGGCCGGGGTCGTGCGCGTCGCGGACGAGCACGCCGGCGACCTCCACCGCGACGTGGAGGTGGTGAAGGCGTGAACGAGCCGTGGTGGGTCTCGGTGATCAAGTCGGTGATCATCATCAACCTCGTTCTCGGCGCGTTCGCCTACCTGACCCTCGCCGAGCGCAAGGTGATGGGCCGGATGCAGCTTCGCTACGGGCCGAACCGGGCCGGTCCGTTCGGGCTCCTGCAGCCGATCGCCGACCTGATGAAGCTGATCCGCAAGGAGAGCTTCTTCCCCGGCTCCGCGGTCGACGTGCTCTACATCATGTCGCCGTTCGTGGCCGCGTTCACGGCCCTCTCGACCTTCGCGGTGATCCCGTTCGGGCCCGGCTGGGAGATCTTCGGCACCGACGTCGAGGGTCAGATCGCCGACGTCCCGATCGCGCTGATCCTCATCTTCGCGATCGGCTCGATCGGGATCTACGGCTTCATCGTCGGCGGCTGGGCGTCCGACTCGAAGTACGCGCTGCTGGGCTCGATGCGGACGTGCGCGCAGCTCGTCAGCTACGAGGTCTCGCTCGCGCTCAGCGTCCTCGGCGTCGTGATCATGGCGCAGTCGCTCTCGCTGACCGAGATCGTGGCCGCGCAGGACGAGTGGTGGTACATCGCGCCGCAGGTCGTCGGCTTCGTCGTCTTCATGTTCGCCGGCACCGCCGAGACCGCCCGCGCCCCGTTCGACCTGCCCGAAGCGGAGCAGGAGCTCGTCGCCGGCTACCACACCGAGTACGGCGGCATGCGCTTCGGCCTCTTCACGATGAGCGAGTACATCAACCTGATCACGCTCTCCGGGCTCGCGGTGACGCTCTTCCTCGGCGGCTGGCACTTCCCGGTGCTCGAGGGGCTCGGCCCGCTCTGGTTCGTGCTCAAGGTCCTGGTGCTGCTCTTCGTCTTCATCTGGATGCGGACGACGCTCCCGCGGCTGCGGTACGACCAGCTGATGCGCTTCGGCTGGAAGGTCCTGCTGCCGGTGGCCACGATCAACGCCGTCATCACGGCCGTCCTGGTGGTCTGGTTGTAATGCCGATCGGGACGGCACGCGGCTTCGGCGTCACCTTCCGGCAGATCTTCAAGAAGCCGATCACGCAGGAGTACCCGGAGTACAAGCGCCCGGTCTACCCGCGCTTCCGCGGCCGCCACAAGCTGCATCTGCACCAGAACGGGCTCGAGAAGTGCGTCGGCTGCTCGCTCTGCGCCGCGGCCTGCCCGGCCGACTGCATCCGGGTCGTGCCGGCCGAGAACACGCCGGACAACCGCGTCTCTGCCGGCGAGCGCTACGCGCGCATCTACGAGATCAACATGAGCCGCTGCATCTTCTGCGGCTACTGCGAGCTCGCGTGCCCGTTCGACGCGATCACGCTCGGGAACGAGTACGAGCTCTCGGAGTACTCGCGCGACGACCTGATCTACACGAAGGACATGCTGCTGGCGGAGCCGATCAAGACGGTGCCCGTCGCCGACCCGGACCTCTACGACACGCCGATCCCCGCCTACCGCTCCGACAGCTAGTGGCTCGCTCGGTAACAGATAGGGCGCCTCTGGCACGCGATCTGCGGCGCGATGCGGCGTCCTCAGTCGCGTCCATGCCTACAGGCATGGACGCTCCCTGCGTCCTTGCCTCGCTTGCAGCTCGCGCGCCAGAGACGCGAATCCGTCACCGAGCGAGCCACTGATGGGCGACTTCCTCGTCTGGGTGGTCTGGATCCTCGCCGCCGCCGGCTGCCTCGGTTCCGGGCTCGCCGTCGTGACGCTGCGGAACCCGTTCTTCGCCGCGCTGGCGCTGATCGGCAACCTCGGCTCGCTCGCCGTCCTCTTCCTGCTCGCGTCGGCCGAGTTCGTCGCGGCGGCGCAGGTGCTCGTCTACGCGGGCGCGGTGATGGTGATGTTCCTGTTCGTGATCGCCTACCTCGGCGACCGCGGCGAGAGCACGGCGTTCACCGCCGGGCCGTCCTGGATCGCCTGGAGCGCGATCGTCGCGTCGACGGCCCTCCTCGTCGAGGTCGTCGTCGTGATCGGGCTCACAGCGGGAGACGCGCTCTCGGACGAGGCCGTCATCGAGCGCTCCTTCGGCAGTCCGGAGGAGATCGGGCGGCTGTTCCTGACCGACCACCTGCTCGCGTTCGAGATCACGTCGATCGTGCTGCTGGTCGCGGCCGTCGGCGGCGTCGTGCTCGGATCGCGCTCGCTGGCCGAGGACGAAGAGGAGGCGGCGCGTGCAAGGCCCTGACGTCGCCTGGTACCTGATCGTCGCCGCATTCCTGTTCTCGATCGGGACTGCCGGCGTGCTCCTGCGGCGCAGCCCGCTGATCGTGCTGCTCTCGCTCGAGATCATGCTCAACGCCGGCAACCTCGCCCTGATCTCGTTCGCGCGCCTGCACGGCGACCACGGCGGCCAGATCTTCGCGCTCGCCGTCATGGCGGTCGCCGCCTCCGAGGTCGTCGTCGGCCTCGGCCTGATCGTCGCGATCGCGCGGCGCAGGCTCGACCTCGACGTCGACCGGCTGCGGGTGCTGCGCGGATGATCGTCGGCGCGTGGATCTGCCTCGCCGCGCCGCTTGCCGGCGCGATCCTGATCACGCTGTTCGGCGAGTCGATGTCGAGGCGCACGGCCGGCTGGCTCTCGACGCTGTCGGTCTTCGTCGGCTTCGGCGGCGCGCTCGCCACGTTCATCGGCCTGCTCGGCCGCGACGCCGAGGAGCGCGAGGCGGTCACGACCGGCTGGACGTGGCTCGCGACTGCGGATTTCACCTTCGACTTCTCGCTGCTCGTCGACCCGCTTGCGGCGACGATGATGCTGATCGTCACCGGCGTCGGCGGGCTGATCGTCCTCTACTCGATCGGCTACATGGACGGCGACCCGGAAGAGCGGCGCTACTTCGCCTACATGTCGCTCTTCGTCTTCTCGATGCTCCTGCTCGTGCAGGCGGGGAACTTCCTGCATCCTGCTCGTCGGCTGGGGGCTCGTCGGCCTCGCCTCGTACCTGCTGATCGGCTTCTGGCACGAGAAGCCCGAGGCGGTCGCCGCTGCGAAGAAGGCGTTCGTGATGAACGCGGTCGGCGACGCGACGATGGCGCTCGCATTCTTCGTCCTGATCTGGCAGACCGGGACGCTCGACTTCGAGCGGGTGTTCGAGGACGCGGGTGGGATGTCGAGCACGCTCGTCAATCTCGTCGCGCTCGGCCTGCTCGGCGGTGCGGTTGCGAAGTCTGCGCAGATCCCGATCCACACCTGGCTCCCGGATGCGATGGAAGGCCCGACGCCCGTGTCGGCGCTGATCCACGCGGCGACGATGGTGACCGCGGGCGTCTACCTGATCGTGCGCGCCCACCCGATCTTCGAGCTGGCGCCGCACGTGGCCGATCTCGCCGCGGGGCTCGGCACCCTGACGCTGCTCGTCGCGGGGCTGGTCGCGCTCGTGCAGGTCGACATCAAGCGCGTGATCGCGTACTCGACCATGTCGCAGATCGGCTACATGTTCCTCGGCGCCGGCCTGGGCGCGTACGGGAGCGGGATGTTCCACCTGATGACGCACGCCTTCTTCAAGGCGCTGCTCTTCCTCGCGGCCGGCATCGTCATCCACCATCTCGCCGGCGAGCAGGACATCCGGCGCATGGGCGGGCTGCGCCGCGTGCTGCCGCGAACGTATGTGGCGTTCCTCGTCGGCTCGCTCGCGCTCGTCGGCATGCCGCCACTGTCCGGTTTCTTCTCGAAGGACGCGATCCTCGCCTCGGCGCTCGCGAGCGGCTGGTACGGACAGCTGCTCTTCGTCGGCGGCCTGGCCGGGGCGCTGCTGACCGGGATCTACACGTTCCGGCTCCTCTTCGTCGTCTTCCTCGGCGAGCCGTCCCCACTCGTGCAAGAGCACGCGCACCTCCACGGCCACGGCGAGGGGCCGCGGACGATGACCTTCCCGGTCGCGGTGCTGACGGTGCTGGCGGTGATCGGCGGCTGGGTTCAGATCGCGGGCATCTGGCATCCGTTCGGGGAGTGGCTCGATCCGATCGCCTTCGGCCGCGAGCACCTGGCTCTCGTCGAGCCGACCGTGACTCAGGACTACGTCACGAGCGTGCTCGCCGTGGGTCTCGGCCTGATCGGGATCGCGGTCGCCTGGATGCTGTACGGCGCCCGGCGCCTGCCCGTGCCGCGCTGGCCGGCGGTGCAGAGGACGCTCGAGCACAAGTTCTGGTTCGACGAGCTCTACGACGCGCGTCTTCTACCGGCCCGCAGTCCTGCTCGCCGGCCTTCTCCGCCGCGGCGTCGAGGAACCGCTGATCGGCGGCTCGATCGAGGGGGTCTCCCTCGGCGCGCGCGGGGCGGGCGGCGCCGTCGGCGAGGCCCAGACCGGCTACCTGCGCACCTACGCCCTCGTGATCGCCGGCGCGGTCGCGATCCTCGTCGTCGTCTTCGTGGCCGTCCAGTGACGACGACGCTGATCGTTCTCCCGCTCGCGGCCGCGCTGGTCATCTGGCTGCTGCCGCTGCCGGGGCGCGTCGCCGGGGGGCTCGGCCTGCTCACCGCGCTCGCGGAGCTCGTGCTCTGGATCGTCGCCGCCGCTCGGTTCGACTTCGAGCAGGGGCTCCAGCTCCAGGATCGCCAGAGCTGGTTCGAAGACCTCGGAGTCTCCTACCACGTCGGCTTCTTCGGCTTCTCGCTCTGGCTCGCCGGCCTCACCATCGTCGTCTCGACGGCCGCGATCGGCTACGGCGCTCTGGGCGAACCGCGAGCGCGGCCGCGCCTATCACGGCCTCCTGCTCTTCCTGCTGGGAGCGATCGTCGGTGTCTTCGCCGCGCAGGACCTGCTCCTCTTCTACGTCTTCTTCGAGGCGATGCTGATCCCGCTCTACGTGCTGATCGGCGTCTGGGGCGGGCCGCGGCGGCTGCGCGCGACAGTGACCTTCGTCATCTACACGATGGCCGGCTCGCTGCTGATGCTCGCGTCGATCGTCGTCTTCGGGCTCTCCCAGGGGACGTTCTCGCTCGTGGAGTCGGGCACCTCCACGAACGAGTGGGTCTTCCTCGGCTTCCTCGCCGCGTTCGTCGTGAAGGCGCCGATCTTCCCGTTCCACGGCTGGCTCGTCGATGCCTACCGGGAGTCGCCGCCCGAGGTCGCCGCGATCCTCTCCGGTGTCGTCTCGAAGGCGGCGGTGTACGGGCTGCTGCGGATCGTGATCGCCAAGTTCCCGGAGCCGGTCGACGATTTCCAGGTGGCGATCCTCGCGTTCGCCGCGGTCAGCCTGGTGTACGGCTCGCTGCTCGCCTTCCGCGCTCCCGACATCCGCTCGGTGACCGCGTATTCGTCGATGGCGCAGATGGGCTTGATCACGCTCGGCCTCTTCTCGTTCAACCAGCTCGGCGTCAACGGCGCGATCCTGCAGTCGGTCGCGCACGGGCTCGTCTCGGCGTCGCTCTTCCTGCTCGCCGGGATGGTCGAGGTGCGGACGGGGACGAGTGCGTTCAGCGGGCTCGGCGGGATGGCGCGCGGCCGGCCGGCGCTCGCCACCGTGCTGATGACGACCGGGATCATCGCGCTCGCGGTGCCCGGATCGGTGGCGTTCGCCGGGGAGTTCCTGATCCTCGCCGGCGTCTACCGCGAGGGCTGGGGCTGGGCGGTCGTCGGCGCCGTCGCGATCGTGCTCGCGGCGATGTACATGCTGCGCCTGATCTCGGCGGTGCTGCACCGCTCTCGCGGCTCCGACGTGCGGGAGGAAGCGCCGGACCTGCGGCCGCTCGAGCTTTCGCTGGTCGTGCCTCTGGTCGCTCTGCTCCTCTTCCTGTCCGCGTGGCCGGCGTTGATCTCGGAGCGGTCGTTCCCGACGCTCAGGGGGATCGAGGCCGACGTGAGCGTCGCGGGCGGCTGGACTCCGTACGCCCCGCTCGACGATCGCGGCTTCGTGACGGTGACGTTCCCGTGATCGCGACGCCGAAGGTCGACTGGCTCGCGCTCGCGCCGACGCTTGCGCTGCTCGGGGCATCCGGGGTCGCGCTGCTCGGCAGCGTGCTCGTTCCCTGGTGGATGCGCCGTGGCTTCACGGCGTTTGCTGCGTTCGCGGGCTTCGTCACGGCGGGCGTCTTCGCCGGCGATCGTCTTCGACGAGAGCGCCGAGGGCAAGACGCTGATCGCCGAGTCCTTCACGCGCGACCGGCTGGGCGCGCTCGCCGCGATCGTGATCGCCGGTGCAGGCGCGCTGACGGTCCTGCTCTCGTGGGGCGAGAAGCGCCGCGATCACGCCGGGGAGTACTACGCGCTGCTCGCCGCCGCGGGCGCGGGGATGGCGTTCTTCGTCACGGCCGGGAACCTGATGACGCTCTTCCTCGGCCTCGAGTGGTTTTCGATCTCGCTCTACATCCTCTGCGCGCTCGACACGCACCGGGAGACCTCGCTCGAGGCCGGTCTCAAGTACCTGATCGTCGGCGCGTTCGGCTCCGCGATCCTGCTCTTCGGCTCGGCCCTCGTCTACGGCGCCACCGGCGAGCTCGGCTTCTCCGCAGATCGCGGCCGCGAACCCGGGCGACGACTACCTGCTCGTCGCGGGCCTGGCGATGCTGATCGCCGGCCTCGGCTTCAAGGCGTCGGCGGCGCCGTTCCACATGTGGACGCCGGACGTCTACGAAGGCGCGCCCACCTCGGTGACCGCCTTCATGTCGGCTGCGACGAAGGTCGCGGCGCTCGTGCTGACGCTGCGGATCCTCGTCGTCGGCTTCCCCGAGCAGGAGCACCTCTGGACGGTGGCGATCGCGGTGCTCGCCATCGTCTCGCTCGCCGTCGGCAATCTCGCCGCGCTGGTGCAGCGAAGCGTGAAGCGGCTGCTCGCGTACTCCTCCGTCTCGCACGCCGGCTTCATGCTGATCGCGATCGCGGCCAACAACGAGCTCGGCGCCCGGGCGCTCCTCTACTACCTGATCCCGTACGGCGCGATGTCGATCGGCGCCTTCGCCGTCGTCGCCGCCCGCGAGCGCGAGCTCGGCGTGCCCGTGACGCTGGACAATCTGGGCGGGCTCGGCTGGGAGCGGCCGTTCCTCGGCGCGTCGATGTGGGTCTTCATGCTCGGCTTCATGGGCATGCCGCTGACGGGCGGCCTGATCGGCAAGCTCTACGTCTTCTCCGCCGCCTACGAGGCCGGCTGGTGGTGGCTGATCGTCGCCGGGGTGATCGCGACCGCGATCTCGCTCTACTACTACCTCGGCGTGGTCCGGGCGCTCTACATGCGGCCCGCGGCGGAGTTGCGGCCCGTGGTCGTGGGTGGCTCGCCGCCGCGCGACCCGCTCCTCGTGAGCACCGTCTTCCTCTCCGTGGTCGTCACGGTCGGCTCGTTCTTCTTCGTCGAGCCGCTGATCGACCTAGCTCGCGACGCCGCGGCGTCGCTCCCGTTCTAGCCTGCGGAGCGTTAGCGGTCGCAGCGACGAGCGCCTGCGCGGCGAAGAGCGCCAGGGCGACAACGACGGCCGTGACGCCGATCGCCGGCGGTGGCACGTCGGCGAGCAGCGGAGCCCGCACAGCGGTCCCGAGCAGGACGAACGGCAGCGCCAGGGCGGTCAGCACGGCCGCGGCGCGGTCGTGCGGCTTCGCCGCGGTGCCGTCGAGCACGTCGCCGAGCGCCCAGAGGGCCGCGAGCGCCACGACCGGCACGGCGCCGACGAGCGCGTAGTAGGCGAGGGCGTGCTGTCCGACCGCGTCTGCGAGGGCGCCGCCGAGGACCAGTGTGACGGAGGCGAGGCGCATCGTCATGCACCGATGTTCGCCGCAGGATCGGACGGTCCTCTAGGCTCTGCAAATGGCTACGAACACTCACCTGGCTCGGGCATGCGACGTTCCGCATCGACACCCCGGGCGGCAAGCGCATCTACGTCGATCCGTTCCTGAACGGGAACCCGAAGTGCCCCGCGAACGAGGTGGAGCCGGAGCGCGTCGACGCGATCTTCATCACCCATGGTCACGGCGACCACGTCGGCGACGCCGTCGCGCTTGCGCAGACGTTCGGGTGCCCGGTCGTCGCGCAGGTCGAGCTCGCGCGGCTGGCTCCGAGCGCAAGGCGTCGAGTCGGCCAAGGACGTGAACAAGGGCGGAACCGTGGAGGTCGACGGCATCAAGCTGACGCTCACACACGCACAGCACTCCTCCAGCACGCCCGACGGGACGTATGCGGGCGAGTCCTGCGGCCTGATCGTCGAGCTCGAGGACGGCTTCAAGCTCTACTTCGCCGGCGACACGAACGTCTTCGGCGACATGGCGCTGATCGCCCGGATCTACGAGCCGGAGGTCGCGGTCCTACCGATCGGCGACCACTACACGATGGGCCCGCGCGAGGCCGCGGTCGCCCTCGAGCTGCTCGGCGTCAAACGCTGCGTCCCGTGCCACTACGGCACGTTCCCGATCCTGACGGGGACGCCGGAGCAGCTGCGCGAGCTCGCGCCGGGCGTCGAGATCGACGCGCCGGAGCCCGGGGGATCGGTGGAGCTGTGAGGGAACGCTGGTTCGGGGCGACCGGGCGGCGTGTTCCGGAACGCGCACTCGAAGGCACGATCGACCTCGAGGGGGCGCTCGTGCTCGACGACATCGCCGACGACACGCGGCTGCGCGAGGCGCATGCGCAAGGGACGCCGGTCGTCGTCCGCGCGGCCACGCCCGAGGCCGTCAAGGCGGCGCTGGCGCGGCCGGAGGTGGCCTGCGTGCTCGTTCCGACCGAAGAGCTGCTCGCCCTCGACCTGACGGAGCTGACCTACGGCTAGGCCGGTCTGCACGTACTCGCTCGTCGCCTGCGACCTCGACCGGGGCCAGTGGGGCGTCGCGGTGGAGTCGAAGTTCCTCGCGGTCGGATCGGTCGTCCCGTGGGCGGAGCCGGAGGCAGGCGCCGTAGCGACGCAGTCGTACGCGAATCCCCGCTACGGACCGGACGGTCTCGCGCTCCTGCGGCAGGGCCTCGCTGCGCAGGAGGTCGTGCAGCGGTTGACCGACGCCGACGACGGGCGCGACGAGCGCCAGCTCGGCGTCGTCGATGCCGCAGGCGCGGCCGCAACGTTCACGGGCGAGGCGTGCCACGAGTGGGCGGGCGGCCGCACCGGCGCCGGCTATGCGGCTCAGGGAAATCTGCTCGTCTCCGGCGACACGGTCGACGCGCTCGCAGAGACGTTCGAGGCGGCGACGGGCTCGCTCGCGGAGCGCCTGCTCGAGAGCCTGGCCGCGGCGCAAGCCGCCGGCGGAGACCGGCGCGGCCAGCAGTCGGCGGCGCTCCTGGTCGTCCAGCGCGACGGTGGCTACGCAGGCCTCTCCGATCGTCCTCGTCGACCTTCGCGTGGACGATCACGAAGCGCCGGTCGACGAGCTGCGGCGCCTCTTCGGCCTCCACGACCAGCTCTTCGGCAAGACTCCGCGCGAGGAGTGGCTGCAGGTGGACGACGAGCTTCGCGCCGAGATCCAGGAGCGTCTCGGGAAGCTCGGTTACGAGCGGCTCGAGGACTGGGCCGGCGCCGCCAACCTGGAGGAGCGTGTCGACGGCGACCACGAGATCGATCCGATCGTGTTGAGCGAGCTGAGGAGGAGACGATGAGCGGATACGAGGTGGTCAGCCTGAGTGGTGTCGAGTCGCTGCAAGGGCCCGGAACCCTGCGCTGGACGCCCTTGCGCAAGCATCTGGGCATCACCGCGTTCGGGACCAACGCCTACACGGCGACCGAGGTGGGCCAGGACGTCGTCGAGGAGCACACGGAGGAGCGCCTCGGCCACGAGGAGATGTACGTCGTCGTCACCGGTCGCGCCACCTTCGTCCTCGACGGGAAGGAGATCGACGTGCCTGCGGGCTCGGCGGTGTTCCTGCGCGATCCGAAGGTGAAGCGCTACGCCCGCGCCGAGGAGCCCGGGACGACCGTGCTCGCGGTCGGCGGCAAGCCCGGCCAGCACGAGGTCTCGGCCTGGGAGTACTTCTTCACCGCCTACGCGGTCGCTGATGAGGATCCCGAGCGGGCGCTTGCCGAGATCCAGGCGGGCCTGGCCGAGCTGCCCGACCACCCCGCGCTCCACTATCACCTCGCCTGCATTCAGGCGAAGGCCGGCCGGCTCGACGAGGCCCGCGCAGCGCTCGACCGGGCGCTCGAGCTCGACCCCGAGCTGCAGAAGTGGGCCGACGAGGACGAAGATCTCGAGCCGCTACGCGTCGCCGGGGAGGCGTAAGCCGGCCGCGCGCCGGCGCAGCGCCGGGACGGGGTCGGCCTCAGGCCTCGCGACGACGAGCACGGCCCCGTAGCCCTCGCCGGCGAGCGCGTCGACGAGGAGCTGCAGGCCGAGCGCGAGCGCGAACGCCTTGTGCGCCTGCTCACCGCCGAACGGCACCAGCTCCTCCGGTGCCGCGGCCCCGCGCAGGACGTCGCCGTACGTGACGGCGCCCATCGACACGTCGGTCACGATCGGCCGGCCGTCCGAGCTCGGGATCGCGATCGCGATCGGGTTGGTGCCCGTCAGCGGCTCCCCTCCGTCTGGATGTGGGAGCCGTGCCGGTGAGGTCGCGGTCAGGGCCGCCGCGAGACCTCGCTGGGCGAGCCGCCGCACGTACCAGCCGAGGACGCCCGTGGGGAAGCAATTCGAGGCGACGATCACCCGGGCATGCTCGGGCGGATCCTCGAGCTGCGCGTGGCAGATACCGGCGAGCGTCAGATAGCCGAGCGCGCCTGCGCCGTCCCAGCGCTCGTAGCCGGGCTCGGCGAGCAGCCGCTTCGGCTGCGCGTCCGGCTGCAGGTCGGCGAGTGTCTCCAGCCAGTCGATTCGGCTGAGCCCATGACCGAGCTTCCCGCGTGCCTCGGCATCGCGGAAGTGCTCGGCGAGTGTTGTCGTGTCCGCTCGGAGAAGCCGAGCGCTGCGATCCGTTCCTCAGGCTGCACGACGTCGTGCGACCCAGGCGGCTGCGCCCGCGCCCATGAGGAGCGGAATGCCCAGCAGCGCGGGGCTGAAGCTGCGCCCGGCCGGGAACGCGGGCTCGGTGAACTCGAGCACGGGCCAGCCGCGTTCCCGGGCGACCCGCCGTAGCTCGCGGTCCGGATTGACGACGACCGGCTTGCCGACCGCCTCGAGGAAGGGCAGGTCGGTGTGGCTGTCGGAGTAGGCGGTCGAGGCCGCGAGGTCGAAGCCCTCTTGCTCGGCGAGCTCGCGAATCGCCGCCGCCTTGCCCTCGCCGTGCGCGGCGCGCAGCGACCGGCCGGTGTAGACGCCGTCCTCGATCTCGCAGATCGATCCGATCGCGCCGTCGAAGCCGAGCTCCCGCGCCAGCTCCTCGACGATCTCCTGGAGCGTCGCCGAGACGATGTAGACGGGCTCGCCTCGCTCGCGGTGCCGCGTGATCAGGTCGAGCGGCTCCTGGTAGACGAGCGGCTTCAAGACCGGTTCCATCGCACCCGCGACGAGTGAGCGCAGATCGTCGACGCGGAAGCCCTTCAGCACCATCAGGCCGTCCTCGGCCGCCTTGCGCACGGTCTCGGCGCCCGCCCCGCGCGCCGCGAAGAGGAGCTGCCACGCTGCCGCCTTCGCGAGCTGGCCGCGGCCGATCACGCCGTGCTCACGGAAGGCGCCCGCGAGCGCGAGCGCGCTCGAACGGCGCAGTAGCGTGCGGTCGAGGTCGAAGAAGGCGGCGGCGGTCACTCGTTCGAGTGTACGCGGGCCCGTCTCCTCACGAAATCCTTACGAATTCCACGCGCAAGGATCATCGCCGCTGACCATCTTCCGTCTTGCAACCCACTCAAGGGGGACGGCTACACATGAAACGACTGTTCTTGCTCACAGCGGCGCTCACCGCTCTCGTGGCGACAGGTGCCGCAGTGGCACATCTGAAGTCCAGCGACGTCAGCCCGGTCAGCGCGACGCTCACGGCGACGACCGTCGCGCATCTGCAGACGCGCACGCTCACGTGTGCCGGCCAGACGATCGAGATCTCGACGGGCCGCTACAGCGGCACCGCGACCAGCGCCACGCCCGACCTCAACGGTCCGGCGGAGCTCTGGGTGCACAGCGTCTACAACACGACCAAGAAGCTCGGTTCGGTCAACGGGCACCTGAAGATCCGCGGTGCCGACGACCGCTCGAGCGCCCGCTTCAGCGCGGTGAACTCGGACGGCAAGCTCGACGGTTGGCTCTCCGGTCACGCCGGTCGCGGCGACGGGTCCATCGTCGGCAGCCTCTCGGGCTCGTTCACGAAGGACGCCGGCCTCAGCGGCGGCCAGCTCGGTACCGGCACGGGCACCAACGCGGCGCTGCTCTTCAAGCGCATCGACTGCCGTGAGCCGAAGTCTCCGAAGCCGAGTGTGCACCTGACCGTCCGCGGTCAGGTCGATGCTCTGTCCGCAGCGTCGATCTCGGTCAAGCCGAGCGACGGCGGCGCTTCCCAGGCCTGCACGATCGGCGAGCGAGAAGCCGAAGAGCGACATCGCTGTCGGCGACCGCGTCGAGATGACCTGCGCCCAGGTCAGCGGTGCGTGGGTGCTGAAGAAGGTCCGCGAGAAGCACTAGTCTCGCGAGGAAACTGTGGCAGCGAAGGGCGCCTCCGGGCGCCCTTCGTCGTTCTAGGAGATGAGCGTCAGCGGCTTGCGGATCGCAGCGGGCCGCGAGGCCAGCGACGGCGTCGGCGATCGCGACGATGGCTCGTGCCGACTCGGACTCGGGGTCGGACTCGACGACCGGCACGCCCGCGTCCCCGGCCTCGCGCAGGGCGACGTCGAGCGGGACGGTGCCGAGGAGCGGGACGCCGAGCTCGTCCGCGAGCGTCGCGCCGCCGCCGGAGCCGAACGCGTCGCCGCTCATGTTCTCGACCACTCCGAGCAGCTTCTGACCCGTCTTCTGCGCCATCACCGCGGCCCGCGAGGCGACCTCCTGCGCGAGCGGCTGCGGTGTCGTCACCACGAGCACCTCGGCGCGTGGCAGCAGCTGGCCGAGCGAGATCGCCATGTCCCCGGTTCCGGGCGGCATGTCGACGACGATGGTGTCGAGCTGGCCCCAGTGCACGTCCGAGAGGAACTGCTCGAGCGCGCGGTGCAGCATCGGCCCGCGCCACATCACCGGCGCGTTGTCGTCGAGGAAGTTGCCGATCGAGATCAGCTTCAGCCGGCCGCGGACGGGCGGCACGATCATCTTGTCGACCACGATCGGGCGCTGGTGCACGCCGAGCATGTGCGGGATCGAGTGCCCGTAGACGTCCGCGTCGATGACGCCGACCTCCTGCCCGAGCCCGTCCAGCGCCGCGGCGAGGTTGACCGTCAGCGACGACTTGCCGACGCCTCCCTTGCCGCTCGCGATCGCGATCACGCGGGTGGCCGGGTCGAGCGAGATCGACTTCTCCGGTCGTCCGCCCCGAAGCTTCGTCGTCAACGCCGCCTTCTCGTCGGGGCTCATCACGTCGAAGCGGAGCTCGACCCGCTGGACGCCGGGAAGCCCGCCGACGTGCTCGGCGACCTGATCCTGGAAGGAGTTGCGCAGCGGGCAGCCGGCGACGGTGAGCGCAATCGTGACGAAGACGGCTGCGCCGTCGATCTCGATGCTGCGGACCATGTCGAGCTCGGTGACCGGCTGGCGCAGCTCGGGGTCGATCACGCGCTCAAGCGCGCCGAGGATCGCGTCGCGGTCGAGGCTCATACGAGCAGCGTAGCGGCGAAGCCCTTCCTAACCGACGAGCCTGAAGACGGCGAGGTCGCGCACCGGGCGGACGCCCATGCGCGTGACGACGAGCGAGCCGCGGGCGTTGTCGTAGACCCCGGTGCCGCCCAGGACGGCGAGCTCGTAGAACTGGCGGTACGAGAGCGACCCGCCGACGACGAGCTTTCCCTTCGGCAGGATGTACGTGCCGCGGCAGACGCGCAGGCGCCGGGTGTCGACGAACGTGCAGACGAGGTCGGCGGTCCCGATCGGGCGCTGGGTCACGCGCCGGTTGAAGAGGCGCTGGCGGACGATCTCCATGTCGCCGGGCGACTTGCCCTTTGCGCCGACGTCGACGCGGGTCACGCTGATCTCGCTGTTGGTGATCCGGATCGTCGCCGGGCCGGTGGCCGCGCTCGATCCTGCCTCCCACGGGCTGACGACGAGGATGCCCACGAGCGCTCCCGCGAGCACGTAACCGACTTTGGTATTCATCTGGCCGTCTCCTTGGAGTTGTTCGTGGTTGCGTCCTCAGGTTCCTCCGGCAGCTCGATCCAGAATGTGGATCCGGTGGTCGGGTCGCTGTCGAAGCCGATGCTGCCGCCGTGCGCCTCGACGATCTCGCGCGAGACCGCGAGGCCGAGGCCGGTGCCGGTGATTCCGGTCGCGCCGGCGTCGCCGCGGAAGAACTTGGTGAAGATCCGCTCCTGCTGGTCCTCCGGGATCCCGAGTCCCTCGTCGCGGACGATCACGCGCACGTCCGAGCCGTTCCGCTCAGCCGCGAGCTCGACGGTGCCGCCGTCCGGCGAGTACTTGATCGCGTTCGAGAGCAGGTTGCCCACGACCTGAGCCAGCCGGTCCCTGTCGCCGCGGACGAGCAGCGGGCGCTGCTCGAGCTCGACGTCGACGGTGTGCTTTGGGCTCTGGGCCGCATAGAGCTCTGCCTGCTGGTCGAGAAGCGCAGCGAGATCGACCTTCTCGGTCGCCAGCTCGAGGCCCGTGTGCTCGATCCGCTGCACGTCGAGGAAGTCTTCGAGGAGTGCGGCGAGCCGGCGGGCCTGCGCGTCCACGATCCCGAGGTAGTGCCGGCGGAGCGGCGGATCGAAATCGCGCTTGAGCAGCAGCGCCGTGAAGCCCAGCACGCTCGCGAGCGGCGTCCGGAGCTCGTGCGAGACGATGTTGACGAGCTCCGTCTTCATCCGCTCGCTTTCGCGCAGCTCTTCGTTTTGCTGCTCGAGCGCCGCGTTTTTCTGCTCGATCTGCTCCGCCATCTCGTTGAACGCTCGGGTGAGCTCGCCCACCTCGCCGGGGCCTTGCAGCGGCAGGCGCAGCGACAGCTCGCCGTCGGCGAGGCGGGTCGCCCCCGACGCGACCGCACGCACGGGGCGGCCGATCGACCTGGCGAGGAAGACCCCGAAGAGGACGATCAGCGCCGCCGAGCACCCCATCCCGATCGCGCCGACGATCACGGCGAGGTCGGACCGTCTCGCGGCGTCGCCGGCCGCATCCTCGGCCAGGGCGTTCTCGGCGGCGAGGAAGCGGGTGAACAGGTGCCGGATCTCGTCGATCTGCCGCCTCCCCTCGTCTGCGACGAGCGGGCTCTGTCCGATCTCGGGCGTCTGCCGCACGAGCCGCACGAGCGGCTGCGCGAAGGAGTCGATGTAGTCCCGGATCCTTCGCTCCAGCTGCTGCGCCCGCAGCCGCTGGTCCTCGTCGTCGGCGACCTGCGCTTGCAGCGCGTCCAGGCGCGACGGCAGCGCGCGGCGTGCGGCCGTGTAGGGATCGAGGAAGCGCTCCTCGCCCGTCAAGGTCAGGCCGCGGACGCCGGTCTCCATGTCGACGACGAGCTTCTCGATCCGCAGGGTCGAGGCTGTGACGTCGCGGGAGCGCCCTTCGCGAGCGGTCGCCTCGCGCTGGGCGGAGATCGCGATGATCAGCGCCGTAAAAGCGGCGACGACGATGAACGCGAGGGCGACGCTGGCGAGCCACATCCGCCGGGCCAGCGTCATCCGAGCAGCTCCTCGACCGCATTGCTCAGCTCGTCGGGGTCGAACGGCTTCGAGACGAAGCGGTCCGCGCCTGCGACCCGCGCATCGAGCTCGGCGTGGCTCCACGCGCTGATCACGACGACCGAGATGTCCTTCAGGGTGTCGCTCTGCCGGATTGCGTCGAGCACCTCGATCCCGCTGAGGCCGGGCAGCATCACGTCGAGCACGATCAGATCCGGACTGAGCTCCTGCGCAGCGGCAAGCCCTTCCGTCCCGTCCGCTGCCTCGATGTAGCGGTACTCCGGGCCGAGCACGGCGCGGACGAGCTCGCGCAGGCTCGGGTCATCGTCGCAAACGAGAATCGTTGCGGCGACGGAGTCGGGTGTTGGCTGTGTTTCTCGGTCGTCCACCGTATGGGGAGGGGCGGTGGGCGCTTGCTACAAGTCTAGTTACGCCGGCCGTCCAGGAGGAGTTCGCGCCAGCGGAGCGCGTTCCTGGGCGCTCATGCGGTGAGTGCGGCCTCCAGCATCCGGCACAGCTCGGTCGTTCCCGCAGCGACGACCCGCGAACGTCCGATCAGATCGAGCGGCGCCTCCTCGAACGGCGGAGCCTCGAAGAGGTCGATCGCAAGCCCGCACTCCCGCACGAGGAGCTGCCCGGCGGCGATGTCGACCGAGCGGGCGTGCTTGAGCGAGCAGACCGCGTCGACGCGACCGGCGGCCAGGTGACAGAGCGAGATGGCGAGCGAGCCCATGATCCTGAGGCGGTGGGCGCTGCCGACCATCTGGGCGGCCCGCTCGGCGACCTCGGCGGTGGTCGTCGCCTCGAAGGAGAGAATCTCGATCGTGTCCTTCGGCTTCAGCGCGCCGAGCCGGGCGCCGTTGAGGAACGCGCCGCCTCCGCGTTCGGCCGTCCACTCTTCACCCGAGCCGAAGTCGTAGACGTAGCCCCAGGCGACGTCGCCCATCGTCGCTCCGTCGGCGACGGCGACCGAGAGGGAGAAGAACGGGATGTCGCGCTTCGCGTTCAACGAGCCGTCGATCGGGTCGAGGACCACCCGCCAGGGCTCCCCGGTCCCGAAGACCCGCTCGCCGAGCTCCTCCGAGACGAGCGTGAAGTCCTCGTCCAGCTGCTCGAGCCGGTGGACGACGGCCGTCTCGGCTGCTGCGTCGATCGCGGTCGTTTCGTCGCCGCCCTCGCCGGTCTGGAGGACGGGCTCGCGCTCGACCCGGGTCGGCAGCTCGTGGAGCACGGCTTTGATGTCGCCGACCGCGTCGCGGCACACCTCGAGCCACGGCTTCACAGAGGCTGGAAGAGCAGGCCGGAGATCAGCTTGGGAAAGAAGTAGGTCGTCTTCTGCGGCAGCACCTCGCCGCGGCGGGCGTACTCGAAGACGTCCGAGATCCTGGTCGGCTGCAGCAGATACGCGACCGCGGCCGAGCCGTCACGGACGCGCCGGACCGCCTCGTCCGCGTCGGGCGTGTACGAGATCCCTTCGTGCCC
This sequence comes from uncultured Gaiellaceae bacterium, assembly GCA_963820565.1. Classification (GTDB taxonomy): domain Bacteria; phylum Actinomycetota; class Thermoleophilia; order Gaiellales; family Gaiellaceae; genus Gaiellasilicea. Next base: position 21,233 of record CAWGAD010000001.1, on the reverse strand, counting down.
GAGCGAGTCGACGAGCTGCACGTCGAGCATTCCCTCCGGCACCGACACGAGCCTGCGGTCGTCGCGTGTCACTTCCGTCACCCCCGACCCTCCGACCCCGTGCCGTTCGCGCCTTCCAGGTGCTTCGGGGTGGAGAACAGCCTGTGGGTGGGGAAGATCTCGAGCCCGGGGTCGTCCGTGGAGACGAGCACCACCAGCATCTGCGCGCTCGCCGGCGTGCCCTCCTCCTGGTGGAAGGCGACGGCGGTCTCGTAGCGGTGGTGGCCGTCCGCGATCAGGAGTTGCTTGTCGTCGAAGGCACGGACGACCGACGGGTCGTCGACTCGCCAGAGCCTGGCGCCCTCGACCTCGAGGTCCGGTTCGCGCTCGGGCCGCTCCACCGGTGCAGGGCCGTCGTAGAGCAGGAAGATCGGCTCGAGCTCGACTCTCGTCGCGCGCAGCAGGCGCAGCCGCCCTTCCTTGGGGCCGCGGTGCGTGCGCTCATGCGGCAGGACGGTGCCGGTCTCGTACGGCTCGACCTTGAGCGAGGCGACGAGCCCGAAGCGCGTGCGTGCGACTCCATCGGGGCCGACGTACTCCTGCTCGAGCGCCCAGACCGCCGGCGGCTCCTCGACGAGGATCCCCTGCGCACGCCACTGCTCGAGCTCCCGTGCAGCCTCGTCCTCGGAGTCGGGCAGCGTCAGCCTGACGACGTTGTACGGGCTGCGCGCACGGAGCTCCTCACGCTCCTCGGGGGAGATGACGTCGTAGGGCGGGGCGACGAGCGTCTCGAGCGGCCCCGCCGTCGCCTCGTCGTAGCGGAGGGCGCGGAAGGGCTTGACGACGGCCATCGGCCCGAGCCCTAACGGCCTAGACTCCGCTGCGTGAGCACCATCGCCGAGCTGACGGCCGACCGGACGGTCGAGGGGGTCTACGCCGTCGCCCGCAAGCAGCGACGCACGACGCGGAAGGGCGCGCCCTACCTCATGCTCGAGCTCGTCGATCCGACCGGCCGGATCGAGGCGCGCATCTGGAACGACGTCGAGCTGCTCGACGGCCGCTTCGCCGAGGGTGACGCCGTGCGTGTGCTCGGTCGGGTCGAGAGCTTCGACAACCGGCTCCAGCTCGAGATCCGCTCGGTCGAGGCCGCCGACGAGGATCCAGCCGGTCTCGCACCGCGGATGCGCCGCGACGCCGACGAGCTCGACGGCTTCCTCGAGTTCCTCGCCGGCGAGCTCGCGCACCCCGGCCTCGCCGCGGTGGTCGCGCGCTTCCTCGGCGACGGCGAGATCCGGAAGGCGCTGCGGAACCTGCCGGCCGCCGAGACGCACCACTCCTACGCCGGCGGGCTGCTCGAGCACACCGTGGGCGTCGCGACGCTTGCGCGCGAGACCGCGCAGCTGCACCCGCGCCTTCGGTCCGACTTGCTCGTCGCCGCGGCGTCTGCTGCACGACATCGGGCGAGTGCGTGAGCTCGGGCGTGGGCCGTCCTTCCGGCCGACCGAGGAGGGCCGGCTGCTCGGACACGTCCATCTCGGCCTGCGGCTGGTGGAGGAGCGGGCCGAGACGCTCGACTCGGAGGTGCGCGCCGAGCTGCTGCATGCGATCGCGTCTCATCACGACCGGAACGCCGCGCGGACGGCCGAGGCGGCCGTTCTCTACCACGCGAACCAGCTCGACGCGGTCGCAGCGACGAGGCCCGTAGGCGACTGAGTGCTTGCGATCGCGCTGGCACTCGGCGCGAGCCTCTCGTGGGGGCTCGGCGACTTCCTCGGCGGCCTGAAGTCGAGGTCCCTGCACGTCCTGACGGTGCTCGTGGTGTCGCAGGTCTTCGGCCTGGCGGCGGCGCTCGTGTGGGTCGCTGGCTTCCGGAGAAGGCTTCCCCGGCTGGTCAGCCACGCTGTTGGCGCTGGCAGCGGGCGCGGCCGGCTGCCTGGGGATCGGGACGCTCTACCGCGGGATGGCGGTTGGGGCGATGGGGATCGTCGCGCCGGTCTCGGCGGTTTCGGCCGTGATCCCGTTTGCGTTCGGCATCGGATCCGGCGAACGGCCGAGTGCGCTCCAGGTGGCCGGGATCGTGCTGGCGCTTGCGGGCGTCGCGGTCGCCTCGAGGGAGCCGGCCGAGCGGGCGGCGGCCGAGCCGCCGGCTTCGGGCTCGCGTTGCTGGCCGCATTCGGCTTCGGCCTCTACTTCGTCTTCGCGGACCGGGCGGCCGACGAGAGCGTGCCGTGGGCAGTTGCAACCGCCCGCGGGTCGTCGCTCTCTGCTCGCGCTCGTCGTCGCTCTCACCGTCGGGGTGTCGCTGCGTCCCGGCCGGTCGATGCTGCCGGTGTTGGCCGTGATCGGCCTCTGCGACGTGGGGGCGAACATGCTCTTCTCACTCGCGACGACGCGCGGCTACCTCAGCGTCGTCGCGGTCCTGGCGGCTCTGTACCCCGTCGTGACGGTCGCTCTGGCGGCGATCGTCCTCCACGAGCGCGTTGCGCGAACGCAACGGCTCGGAGTGGTGGGCGCCCTAGCCGGCGCGGCGATGATCACCGCCGGCTGAAGCGAAATCCGACTTTCGGGGACTGTCCCCGAACGTGCGGTTTCGCTTCGTGCGGCCCAAAGAGCCACTTCCGTTGGCACGTCGAGCCGGTGAGGATCACCTCGTGTTCGCATCCTCCGGGCGGCCCGATCGATTCCGCGACGCGCTTCACGGTGTCGTCGCGATTCGCAGTCTGCTCGACTCGTTGGAGTCAGAACTCGTCGCGCGCATGCGAGCCCAAGGTTTCACGTGGGTCGAGCTGGCGGAGATCCTTGATCTGACGCCGCAAGGTGCGGGCAGGCGTCACCGCGGCGCGGCGAGGCGCCGCGCAGTGGAGGAGGACGATGATGAGCCGTTCATCCCCTGAGAGGATCTGCGACATGACGGGATGGACACGACCGCTGCGTGGGCAGCTCGACGAGCACGTGATCGCGAGCGACGCGCTGCGCGGAAACCCGCTCGGAGATCCGCACGAGCGTCCGCTCTGGGTCTACACGCCGCCGGGCTACGCGGGCGGCCCGATCGTCTACGTGCTCCAGGGCTTCACCGGCGAGCTCGAGATGTGGCGAAACCGCGCCGCGTTCCGGCCGACCTTCCTCGAGCTGCTCGACGAGGCGGACATCGACGCACGGGTCGTCTTCGTCGACGCCTGGACGTCCGTTGGTGGCTCGCAGTACGTCGACTCGAACGGGAGCGGCCGCTACCACACCTACATCTGCGACGAGATCGTCCCGTTCGTGGACGCGCACTACGACTCGAACGGCTTTCGCGGCGTGGCCGGAAAGTCGAGCGGCGGTCAGGGTGCCGCCGTCACCGCGATGCTGCGGCCGGACCTCTTCGCCGGCTTCGCGAGCCACGCCGGCGGCGGCCTCTTCGAAGTCTCGATCCGGCCGTTCTTCCGACTCGCCGCGCGACGGTTGCGGGATGCGTACGACGGCTCGATCGAGCGCTTTCTCGAGGAGTTGCGCACGGGACCGGCTCCGCTGGCGCATCCGCACGACCTCCACATCCTGCTCCAGTGGGGCTTCTCGGCCGCGTACTCCGCCGACGAGGACGGGACGATCCACCTGCCCTACGACGTCACGACCGCCCAGGTGATCCCGGAGCTGTGGGAGCGCTGGCTCGAATGGGACTACCCGACCCTCGTGCCGCGGCACGAAGAGGCGCTCCGCGGGATGCGCGCCGTCTACATCGATGCGGGAACCCGTGACGAGTGGTACCTCGACCTGACCGCCGAGTGGCTGCGCCGGGAGCTCACCGCCCTCGCCGTCCCCGATCTCCACGTCGAGCTCTTCGACGCGACCCACCTCGCGATCGAGTACCGCTATCCGATCGGCCTCCGCTACCTCGCGGACCGGCTGCCGCTAGACGTTGAAGCGGATGTTCAGGACGTCGCCGTCCTGGACCTCGTAGGTCTTGCCCTCCAGCCGCTGGGTGCCGCGCTTGGCCGCCTCGGCGTGCGAGCCGGCGTCGAGCAGGTCCTGCGTCGAGATCGTCTCGCAGCGGATGAACCCGCGCGCGATGTCCGAGTGGATCGACGCGGCTGCCTCCAACGCCGTCTGGCCGCGGCGCAACGTCCACGCGCGCGTCTCCTTCTCGCCCGCGGTGAAGAACGTGATCAGGTCGAGCGCGTCGCGCAGCCGCCGCACCACCTCGTCGAGCGCGGACGGGCCTTCGCGGTACTCCGCCGCCTCCTCGTCCGTCATCGCCGCGAGCTCTGCCTCGAGCTGAAGGTCGATCCCGCCGGGACCGTTCTCGATCGCGAGCAACGGCTTCGTCGTCAGCGGCTCCAGCTCGGGCGGGAGCTCGCCGGGGTAGTCGCGCAGCGTGTTGCCGGCTTCCAGGTGCGCCAGGAGCGCCTGCAGCTGCTCGACCTCCTTGCGCAGCGAGGCGTCGCCCGACTTCGCCTGCTTCTCGACCCGCTCGAGTCGCCGCTCGACGTGGTCGCGGTCGGCGACCAGCAACTCGAGGTCGAGCGTCTCCAGGTCGCGCTTGGGATCGGCTCCCGGCGAGAACCCGTCCGCGACCGCCACGATCGCGTCGACCTGGCGCAGGCCGCCCAGGAGCTGTGGCCCTGTGCCGGGCACGTCGACGACGCGGATCGTCGCAGGCGTGATCTTTCGCGCTCCGACCAGCGCAGCGAGCTTCTCCAGACGGTCGTCCGCGATCGACGCCATGCCGACGTTCTCCTTGCCGAAGCCACCGCCGCCGGTCCGCGTCAGCGCGGTGAACAGCGTCGTCTTGCCCGAACCGGGCAGCCCGACGATCCCGACCTCGAGCGCCATCTACTCGCCGGCGATCTGCTTCTGCAGCGAGACGAGCGCGCGATGCTGCAGCGACTTCACGGCGCCCTCGCTCTTGTCGAGGATCGTCGCGGCCTCGCCGTTCGAGAAGTTGAAGACGAACTTGAGCGTGAGCACCTGCTGCTGCTCGTGCGAGAGCGAGTCGATCAGCTCCAGCATCGACTGGCGCCCGATCGACTGGAAGGCCTCGTCCTCGGCCGAGCGCTCCTCCGACCCGAGCGGCTCCGGCACCTCCTCCTCCGGCTGCCACCGCTTGTTGGCGCGGAAGTGATCCATCGAGAGGTTGTGCGCGATGCGGAAGAGCCACGCCGAGAACGGCGCCGACTGGAAGCGGAACTTGCGAATCGACTCCAGCATCCGCAGGAACGTCTGCGTCGTCAGGTCCTCGGCGTCGTGCCGGTTGCCGACGGTCATGTGCAGGTAGCTGTAGATCCGGTCGAAGTGGATCAGGTACAGCTCCTCGAGCGCCGCGCGGTCGCCGGCCTGACCGCGCTCGACAAGCTTGCGGATCTCGGCGGCAGGTCGCTTCTCGGTCGTCTCGGGCATCCGAGAGAGGGATGCCCCGCCGCTCAGATCCCGAATCCGACCCGTGACTCGCGCGCGTAGCGCTTCATGTAGACGACGCGCGCGAGCGCGACCGTGTAGCGGCCGTCGGCCGAGTCGATCATGACGGTGCCGCCTGCTTCCGTTGCCAGGGCAGCGCTCGAGCTCGTCGGCGCCCTGCACGGTGACAACTGCGGAGAGGATCGGGCCGCCGTCGAAGGCGAGCTCGATGCGGACGGAATCGGCGTCAGCCAACGGATACCACCTCGGTGAGGACGCCGTGGACGGCGTCGGGATGGACGAATGCGACCTGGAGCCCGAAGAGCCCTTCATGCGGCTCGAGATCGATCAGCTCCGCTCCCTCGGCGGAGAGCGAGTCGAGCGCGGTGCGAACGTCGTCGACCTCGTAGGCGACGTGGTGCATCCCGGGCCCCCGGCTGGCGAGGAACTTGCCCACCGGCGTCTCGGCGCCCAGCGGGGCCAGCAGCTCGACACGGCTCGAGCCGACGAGCACGGCCGCCGCCTCGACGCCCTGTTCCGCGACGAGCGCGCGGTGCTCGAGCTCGGCGCCGAAGCGCCGCTCGTAGGTCGCAAGCGCCTCGTCGAGGTCGGTCACGGCGACGCCGAGATGGTGAATGCCGCGGGCGACCACGCCACCGATGCTAACGGAGCATTAGTCAGCCGCGGGGAGAGCGCGAACGGTGCCGACGGTCTCGGACGAGCGCGACTCGGGCCCGATCTCGCTGAGCAGCTCGTGCAGCTCGTCGCGCGTCAGCGTCTCGCGCTCGAGCAGCTGGGTCGCGACACGGTCGAGCGAGACGCGGTGCTTGACCAGCAGCCGCTGCGCCTCTTCGTACGCATGGTCGGTCAGCCGGGCCTGCTCGGAGTCGCGGAGGCGCTTGGTCTCCTCGGAGAGCGCGTAGTTGTCGGCCCGCATCGTCCGGGAGGGTGACGCCTCGGACATGCCGTACTCGAACACCATCGCGCGGGCGATCTCGGTCACCTTCTCGAGGTCGTTCGACGCGCCGTTCGTGACCCGGCCGAAGACGATGTGCTCGGCGGCCCGGCCGGCGAGCGCGACCTTCATCACGTCGAGGAACTCCTCCTTCGTGTGCAGGTAGCGCTCCTCCAGCGGCAGGTAGTAGGCGTAGCCGAGCGCGTCGCCGCGGCCGACGATCGTCACCTTCTGGATCGGGAGCAGGTCGCCCATCAGATGAGCCACCAGGGCGTGCCCGGCCTCGTGGTAGGCGAGGATCCGCTTTTCCTTCTCGGTGACGACGCGGCGCTGCTGCATGCCGGCGACGACTCGCTCCATCGCGCCGTCGAAGTCCTCCATCAGGATCGTGGTGCGCTCCTGCCGCCCGGCGAAGATCGCGGCCTCGTTGCAGAGGTTGGCGAGGTCGGCGCCCGTGAGCCCCGAGGTCTGCCGCGCGATCAACGAAAGATCGACGCCCGCGGCGAGGGGCTTGCCGCGCGTGTGCACTAGGAGGATCGCTTCGCGGCCGGTGAGATCGGGAGTGGAGACGAGCACCTGCCGGTCGAAGCGGCCGGGGCGCAGCAGGGCCGGATCGAGGTCCTGGAGCCGGTTCGACGCGCCCATCACGATCACCTGGGCGGACTCGTCGAAGCCGTCCAGCTCGACGAGCAGCTGGTTGAGCGTCTGGTCGTGCTCGCGGTGGAAGCCGCCGCCCTGGCGCGTGGTGCCGACGGCGTCGAGCTCGTCGATGAAGACGATTGCGGGCGCGTTCTTCCGCGCCTCTTCGAACAGCTTGCGGATGCGGGAGGCGCCGAGGCCGGCGAACATCTCCACGAAGGCGGAGGCGCTCTGGGAGTAGAACTTCGCGCCCGACTCCTTCGCGACTGCCCTGGCGAGCAGGGTCTTGCCCGTGCCCGGAGGCCCGTAGAGCAGGATGCCCTTGGGAACGCGCGCGCCGAGCCGCTGGAACCGCTTGGGATAGCGCAGGAAGTCGACGACCTCGCGCAGCTCGGACTTTGCCTCCTCGACGCCGGCGACGTCGCTCCAGCTCACGGATGAGCTCGCGCTCGCCTCCAGCTTCGCCGGCTTCACGCGCGGCATGTACGCGAGCGTCCGCCAGAGCAAGTAGATGATCGCCCCGAAGAACAGGATCGGCAACCACGTCAGCGCGTAGTTGGCAACCTGATCGAAGAATCCCCCCACGTCCGGCATCGGCCCTCCTATCGGCAGTTCTTCACCGAGGCTGAAGTGTGCCGACGATCACGGCCTCTTGCGGAGAAACCTGGAGCTCCACCGCGACGACCCGTGGATGACGTAGCCAGAGCTCGCGCACCGGATCCGGATCCGCGTATCCCGGCGTCAGGTCGTCCAGCACGACCATGCCTCCTGGCGCGAGCAGGCCGGCGAGCTCTTCCTCGTACTTCGCCTTGCCGCCGTCGGCGAAGAGGAAGTCGAAGGGCGCCTCCGCCGGCAGCACCTCGCGCCAGTCGCCGAGGAGCACCGTCGCGCCTTCATCCTCGGCCAGCAGGTCGCTCGCCTCGGCCGCGCGCTGCTCGTCGAGCTCCACCGTGAGAAAGGCGACGCCGGGGTCGAGCGCCGAGAGGATCCAGGCCGCGCCGACGCCGCAGCCGCGTCCCGATCTCGGCCACTCGCTCGTGACCCCGCTGCCCCGCGAGCACCTGCAGCAGACGCCCGGTCTCGGCGCTGCAGGACCGCTGGAAGCCGGTGCGCTCCGCGAGTGCGAGCGCTCTCTCGACGAGCGGCGGCAGCACGTTCCTACACTACCGCTGTGGCCGAGCCGCTCCCGTTGCCGCCGCATTGGGACCCCGCGAAGGTCGGAGAGGTCTGGCGCGTCGACTACGCAGCCCGGTACGAGGACGCCGAGCGCTGGCGCGAGCAGCACGCGCTCGAGCCTGCAGCGCACGATCGTCTCCGCGTCGCACTCGTCGTCGTCGACATGCAGAACACGTTCTGCACGCCCGGCTTCGAGCTCTTCGTCGCCGGCCGCTCGGGGACGGGCGCTCTCGATGACTCGCGCCGGCTGAGCGAGTTCGTCTACCGGAACCTCGGCCTCCTCACGCAGATCGTGCCGACGCTCGACACCCACCAGGCGCTGCAGATCTTCCATCCCATCCTGCTCGTCGACGAGCAGGGCCGTCACCCGCCGCCGTTCACGAACGTCACCGCCGCGGACGTCGAAGCGGGGCGCTGGCGATTCAGCCCGCCCGGCGCCGAGGGGCTCGGGCTCGATCCGGAGAACGCCGAGGAGCACCTGCGCTACTACACGCGGACGCTGGAGGAAGGCGGCAAGTACAGCCTCACGATCTGGCCCTTCCACGCCATGCTCGGCGGGGTCGGCTACGCGCTCGCTTCGCCGGTCGAGGAGGCGCTCTTCTTCCACTCGATCGCCCGCTACGCGCCGCTCGACTTCCAGCCCAAGGGCGACAACCCGCTCACGGAGCACTACTCGATGCTCGGCCCCGAGGTGGAGTTCGACCTCGAGGGAGAGCCGCTCGGAAAGCGGAATCAGCCGCTGATCGAGCGCCTGCTCCAGTACGACGCGGTCGTGATCGCGGGCGAGGCCAAGAGCCACTGCGTCGCGTGGACGATCGACGATCTGCTCAACGACCCGAACGTGAAGGAGCGCGGGCTCGAGGAGAAGGTCTACCTGCTCGAGGACTGCACCTCATCCGTCGTCGTGCCCGGCTCGGTCGATCACACCGAGCAGGGCGACGAGGCCTTTGCGCGCTTCGCCGCATCGGGCGCCCACCTCGTCCGCTCCGACCTGCCGATGGCCGAGTGGCCCGGCGTCGTCGGCGAGTCGCTCTCCTAGGTGACGAGCTCGAGGCGCGGGTTCGGGCGGTAGCGCCGCCCGACCTTGGCCGAGGGACGTCCGTCCGTCATGACGACGTCGGCGGTGAAGTCGTTCTGGCCGCGGATCAGCGACGAGCCGATCCCGTAGGCGTCGACGGGCACACCGCTGCGCTCGAAGTTCTCGATCTTCTCGACCGTGAAGCCGCCGGAGACGACGATCCGGACGCGCTCGAAACCGTCCGCGTCGAGTGCGTCCCGCACCTTGTGCACGAGCCGCTCGTTGACGCCGCGGGGATCGAAGTCGCCCATCTCGCCCCAGAGCGAGCGATCGACGAGCTGGCCGGAGGTGTCGAGGCGCACGCCCCAGAGCCTCGGTCCGAGCGCACGCGCCACTTCGAGAGCCGTCTTCACCGAGTCGTTCTCGAAGTCGACGAGCACGACGACGTTCATGCCCTCGTCGGCCCACTCGGCGAACTTCGTCGCCGCCAGCACGGTGTTGCCGCCGTAGGCCGCGATCAGCGCGTGCGGCACGGTCCCGACGCCGCGGCCGCCCCACCAGGACGCCTGGGCGTCGGAGGTGACGCCGATCTCGGCGCCGATCATCGCGCCGGCGACATAGGCCGCATAGCCGTCGCCGGTCTGGACGCGGTGGTGGTCGTGACGCGCCGGCATGAAGATGATCGGCTTGCCGTTGGCCGCCTCGACCACGCGGGCCGTGTTCGTCGTGATCAGCGTGCGCCGGGTGAGGACGCCGAGGTAGACCGTCTCGAGGTGGGCGAAGAGCGTGTAGTCGCCCTCGATCGTCATCACCGTCTCCCACGGCTCGATCCGGTCGCCGTCGTGGAGCGCGTGGACGGTGAGGGCGTCCCAGTCCTCGGAGCAGAGCTTCAGCACCGCGATCGCCTCGTCGGTCCCCCCGAGCATCGCCTGCTTCCGCTGGAAGACCTGCATCACGACGCGCGGCCGGCGTCCGTCCTGGCGCAGCGTCTCGCGGGTGTGATTGAAGTAGGCGTCGGTGTAGTAGCCCTCCCGCATCTTCTCGACGGGGAGCTCGAACACCTCCGGAGGGAGCCTGTCAGTCCTCTCGCGTGTCGCCATCTTCCAGCTCCAGGCAGGCGGCGAGTGCGGCGTCTGCGACCTCGAGCTGCTCTGCGGACGGCTCGGCGGTCGCGATCCGGTGCTGCAGCTCGTGCCCCGGCTTCGCGAGCGCCTTCGCGAGCGGGTGGCGCGGGTGACGCGTCATCCAGGCGAACACCTCGACCGCGACGCCGACCGCGCCGAGCGACGCTGCTGCTCGCGCAGGCTTTCGCAGGTGCACCGGCGCGCGCGAGGCGGCGATGTTGCCGACCGCGGTGGCGGCGAGGAGCGGGCCGATCAGGTGCGAGCCACAGCGCTCGTGCTCCTTCGCGCGCTTCTCGCCGTGCTCGTACGTCCCGATCGAGACGTGCTCGGCCCCGTGATAGGCGGCGAGCTCGCCGCCGCGCAGAGCCATGATCGCGGGCGCCAGCGCGAGCGCGCCGGCGAGGATCTCGCGGGCCGCCTCCCCGAACCGGTTGGAGCGGCGGATTGCCTGGACCGTCAGCGCGCTCGCGACGGTTGCCGCGATCACTGTGGGACGCTCGAACGGCAGCCGCGCCTCCGGCAGGCGGCGGCGCAGCTCTGGGATGACGGCAAACGACTCGGCCAGGCGCACCGGGCCGCGCAGGAACGGCTGCTGGATCCTGGAGGCGAGGAGCCGCTTGCGGGCAGAGACGACCTTGATCTCGCCCGTGTCGGTGCGGATCGCGCACGCCCAGGCGGTCGGCCCGTGCACGAGCACGCCGTTCGCGAGCGCCATGCCACCGAGACGGATCTTCGTGCTCATCTGGACAGCGTAGCCCCGGCTGCGTGTCTGAGCGCGGCCTGGAGCTCGCTTGCGGCTGGCCCCGAGGCGATCGGACGGCCGTCCAGCTCGGTGGCCGGCATCACCTCCCGGACGGACGAGGAGGTGAACGCCTCGTCGGCGGCGGCGAGCTCCGCCAGCGGGAACTGGCCCTCCTCGACCGGGTAGCCGGCCTCGTGGGCGAGGTCGAGGACGGTCGCGCGGGTGACTCCCGCGAGGATGCCGAGGTCGAGCGACGGCGTGAAGAGCGTCGTGCCGCGTCGCCACCACACGTTCGTCGTCGGCCCCTCGAGCACGATCCCGGCGGCGTCGACGAAGACCGCGTCGTCGGCGCCGCGCCGCTTCGCCTCGTCCTCCGCCGCGATGTTGACGGCGTAGCTCGTCGACTTGACGCCGGGGAGGAGCCACGGCACGTCGGCACGGATGCCGCGGAGCGAGATCAGCCGCTGGCCGCGTTCCCGCAACGCGTCGAAGTGGTCCGGCGAGCTCGCTGACGAGCGCGAGCGAGACGGGCGTCGGCGTCCAGAAGAGCCGCAGGACCGCGTCTGGGGTGGCTGCGGCCTCGAGCGCCTGGGCTGCGAGCTCCTTCAGCTGCAGCACATTCACCGGCGGGAGCCCGATTCGTTCCGCCGACCCTGCAAGCCTTTCCAAATGCTCGGAGAGGCGGAAAGGCCGGCCGCCGTAGACGCGGATCGTCTCGAAGGCGGCGCGGCCGCGCAGCAGCGCTTCGTCGTCCGCGCGCAGCACCGGCTCGGAGGGATCGACGACGCCGCGGCCGCCGACGGCGAGCGACAGCACGCTCACCGGGTAGCTACCTCGATCGGAGCGCCGATCGCGGCGAGCAGGGGTCGCGCCTTCGTCCACGACTCCTCGATCTCCTCCTCGGGATCGGAGTCCCAGACGATGCCGCCGCCGACCCAGAGGTGGATCCGCCCAGCGGCGATCGCGAACGTCCGGATCGTGAGCGCGAGCTCGAGGTCGCCGTTGCCGCGCACGGTGCCGAGCGCACCCATCGAGGCGCCGCGGCCGACCGGCTCGAGCTCTGCGATCAGGTCCAGGGCGGCGATCTTCGGCGCACCGGTGACCGAGCCGCCCGGGAACGTCGCCGCCAGCAGCTCCGCGAGCCCGACCTCCTCGCGCAAGGTTCCCTCGACGGTCGAGACGAGATGCGTGACTCCGGCGAGCTCGTGCTCGGCCATCAGCTCCGGCCAGCGCACCGAGCCCGGCTCGCAGACGCGCGAGAGGTCGTTCCGCTCCAGGTCGACGATCATCACGTGCTCCGCCGCGTCCTTTTCGCCCTCGACGTGCTCGCCGAGCGGCCGCGTGCCCTTGATCGGGGACGTCCACACGCGCCGCCCGCTGCGGCCGAGGAAGAGCTCGGGCGAGGCGGACGCGATCGCCCAGCCGCCGCCGCTGAGCAAGCGCGGGTCGAAGGAGTCGAGCAGCGCCCCCAGCGCGGCCGGATCGCCCTCGAACGGGGCCGAAAGATGCTGGACGAGATTCACCTGATAGACGTCGCCGCGTCCGATCGCGTCCCGCACGGCCTCGACCGCTTCGGCGTAGTCCGAATCGGTCCACGACCGCTGCCACGAGCCGATCGTGGGGACTTTGTGTTCCTGTAACACAAAGTTCTCCTCCCGTACTCGCGCCGCCGCCAGCGGTAACGGGCATCGGCTCCGGCGGCGGCGTCGGCGTGCGCCGGCGTCGCAGCGGGTCGGAGAGGCCGTAACCGAGGTAGAGGTCGGCCACGAGCTCCTCGCCGCCGGGAGCGAAGAAGCCGCGCTCGCGCAGGTACGCCTCGATCCGGTCGAACGCGGCGTCCGGCGAGTGGAGCTCCAACATCGCTACCCCAGCGAGCGAGCGGCGTGGCGCAGGAAGTCGACGCCGAGCCCGAGGTCGTCGACGTGCGTTCGCTCGTCGGCGGAGTGGATCAGTCGCGCCGCCACCTCGGTCTCCATCGTCTTCAGCGGGAAGAAGCCGTACGCAACCGTGTCGAAGGCATCCCGGAGCCAATGCGAGTCGGTGAAGCCCGGGCAGCAGTACGGGGCCAGCTTCGCACCCTCCTCGGCCTCGCCGACCCAGGCCGAGATCGCCTCCCAGAGCGGCGTGTCGAGCGGCGAGCGCGTACCGCCCCAGCGCTCGATCGTCTCGAGGTCGTAGTCGCCCGGCCCGAGCAGCTCGCGAATGATCGGGTCGACGTCCTCCGGGGTCTGGCCGGGAAGCAGCCGCCGGTCGACGGTCAGCTCGACCGTCCCCGGAATCACGTTTCGCCGTTCGGAAGCCGCGATCATCGTCGGCGAGAGGGTGAACGCAAGCAGCGGCTCGATCGTCTCGGCCGCGAGCGGATCGAGCGCCCGCAGGCGCGCAAGCACCTCGCCGGCCGGAAGCTGCTCCCCCAGCACCGCGTCCAGGAACCCGGCCACCTCCGGGCCGACCGACGGCTCGGGCTCGTACGCCGCGAGCTTCTCGATCAGCGGCGCCGCCTTCACGAGAGCGTTGTCCGCGATGCCCGGCATCGAGGCATGGCCGCTGCGGCCGTGCACTCGCAGCTGGAACGGCGCCGACATCTTCTCGGCGGTCGCGCAGAGGTACAGCGGTGTCCCGGCGATGACGAGCCGCTCGCCGCCGCCTTCGTTGATCGCGTAGTCGACTCGGACCGTGTCCGGATGCTCCTCGCAGAGCCACTGGAGCCCGAAGTTCTTGCCCACCTCCTCGTCCGCGGCGGCGACGAAGACGAGGTCGCCGGGCGGCTTGAAGCCCTCGCGGGCGAGCGACGCGATCGCGACTGCGCTCGCCGCGACCTGGTTCTTCATGTCGAGGGCGCCGCGCCCCCAGACGTGGTCGTCGGCGAGGTCGCCGGACCAGGGATCGCGCGACCACTCGGCCGGATCGGCCACCACCGTGTCCGTGTGCGAGAGGAAGCAGAGACTCGGCCCGGAGCCGCCCCGCAGCCGCGCCACGAGGTTCGCACGCTCCGGCGTACGCCCGAGGAGCTGCACCTCGACGCCGCTCGCCTCCAGGTAGTCGCGCAGCAGCTCGGCCGCGATCGTCTCGTTTCCCGGCGGATTGACCGTGTTCAGCCGCAACAGCTCCTGCAGGAGCCCGACCGCCTCGTCGCGCAGCGAGACGACCGCCATCTAGCGGCGCGTGCCGAGGACGCGGAGGTAGTTGCGGTGGTGGACGATCTCGTCGCCCACGCGTGACTGCTCGTAGAGGTCGACCCAGGAGCGGTGCAGCTCCTCGCGCCGGTCGTCCTCGAGCGAGTCGGCAAGCGTCTTGGTCGGGCCGTACGACGTCGAGAAGATCTCCCAGACCTCCTCGCCGGAGGACGACCGATGCTCGGTGTCGAGCACCTCGAGGTCGAGGTCGAAGTCGTTGCCGAGGAGCTCGCTGACGTGATCGGCATCGCCCCAGGCGAACGGATTGCCGACGCCTTGCGGCGGCGGCGCAGCCTGGAAGGGCTTCATCACGCGGAAGATGTCGCCGATGCCGCTGTCCTCGGTCCAGCTCGCCAGGCCGAGCCGGCCGCCCGGCCGTGTCACGCGCGCGAGCTCTCGTCGCGACGGCGGCGTGGTCGGGCGCGAACATGACGCCGAAGGTCGAGACGACGACGTCGAAGGACGCGTCCTCGTAGGGAAGCGCCTCTGCGTCGCCGACGTCGAACTGGATCGACAGGCCCTCGGCGTCCGTCTGTTCGCGTGCCGTGTCGATCAGGTCCGGAGCGAGGTCGAGCCCGGTGACGTCGGCGCCCGCGCGCGCTGCCATCCGCGCAACCGCGCCGGTCCCCGTCGCGACGTCGAGCCACTTCTCGCCGGCTTGCGGCTGCAGCGCCGCGACGAGACCCTCTTGCGACTCGGTGAGCAGGTCGGTGATCCGCTCGTAGGGGCCGTTGCCCCACATGACGCTCTGCTTGGCCTTCAGCTCTTCGAACATCAGTCCTCCTGTGAGAGAGCGGTGAGCTCGTTGCGAACGCGCCAGAGCTCGGGAAAGAAGACGTGGTGGACGAGGCGGCCGAGCACCTCGACCGGCGTTCCCTGCGTGCCGACGACCGAGTCGCCGATCACGCGGGCGACGACCTTGTAGTGGCGGATCCGCCAGAGGTTGATCCGCTCGTCCCACTCCATCAGCGCCTCGGCGAGCTGGTAGAGCTCCTCGTGGTCGCGCCCGTAGACGTACACGTCTGCAAGGGAGAGCCCGGCCTGCTCGCGGAGCGAGTGGAACGCCTGGCCGAGCAGCGGCGTCACGCGGCGGATCTCGCGCCAGCCGGGCGAGTCGAAGCCGCTGCCGTGGCCGAGCACCTTCCGGATCTCCTGGTACTCCCAGGGCGACATCTGCTCCAGCATGTCCAGCTGCGTCGTCGCGTACTGGAGGCAGAGAGCGCTGCGGCGGAGCAGGCGCAGCGCCGGCGCAGCCTCGCCGCTGCCGAGGTGCTCCGTTGCCGCCTCGACGTCGTTCCAGGCGAGCTTGAGCCAGAGCTCCGAGGACTGGTGGACGGTCTGGAAGAGCAGCTCGTCGCGGTGCACCCACTCGTCCGCCGTCTTCTGCAGCGCGAGCAGGGCGTCCGTGTTCAGGTAGCGCTCGTAGTCGCTTTCGCCCTCCCCTGCGAGAACGGGCTCGGAGAAGTCCTCGTGCGTCGCCACCGCCGGAGCATACTGACGACGATGAGCGATCTCTTCTCCGACGCCGCGCAGGAACGCACCGCCGAGCTGGCCCCGCTGCCGCAGCGGCTGCGGCCGCGAACGCTCGCCGAGCTCGTCGGCCAGAAGCACGTCCTCGGCGAGGGCTCGGCGTTGCGGCGCGCGATCGAAGAGGACCGGCTCAGATCGCTGATCCTCTACGGGCCGCCGGGTGTCGGGAAGACCACGCTCGCCCGGATCGTCGCCACCGAGACGGGTGCTGCCTTCGAGGACCTCTCGGCCGTCTCGGCCCGCCTCGACGACGTTCGCGCCGTGATGCAGCGGGCGCGCGACCGGCTCGGCGGCTCGGGGCAGCGCACGATCCTCTTCCTCGACGAGATCCACCGCTTCAACAAGGCGCAGCAGGATGCGCTCCTGCCGGCTGTGGAGGAAGGGCTCGTGACGTTGATCGGCGCGACGACTGAGAACCCGTACTTCGAGGTCAACTCGGCCCTGCTCTCCCGCTGCCAGGTGGTGGAGCTCGAGTCCCTCTCCGACGACGAGTTGGCCGAGGTCGTCCGGCGGGGCGCCGAGGCGATCGGGGCCGAGGTACCGGACGAGCTCGTCGCGCTTGATCGCGCGGCGTGCGGGAGGTGACGCACGCACCGCGCTCAGCACGATCGAGCTCGCGTGGGAGACGGCTCAGGCCGAGGGGGCTCCGCTCGCCGAGCGCCACGTCGACGACGCCGCCCGGAAGCGGCCGCTTCGGTACGACAAGGGCGCCGACCAGCACTACGACTTCGTCTCGGCCTTCATCAAATCGATGCGGGGCTCCGATCCGGACGCGTCGGTCTACTACCTCGCGGCGATGCTCGAGGGCGGTGAGGATCCGCGCTTCATCGTCCGCAGGATGGTCATCTTCGCCTCCGAGGACGTCGGCAACGCCGACCCGCGCGCGCTGCAGGTCGCCGTCGCGGCGGCTCATGCGCTCGAGCACGTCGGCCTGCCGGAGGCGCAGCTCAACCTCTCGCAGGCGGCGATCTACCTCGCGAACGCGCCGAAGTCGAAGGCCAGTGCGAACGCGATCTGGGACGCCCGCCAGGAGGTGCGCGAGTCCGGCAATCTCCGCCCGCCCGCGATGCTGCGCGACGCCCACTACGCCGGCGCGAAGAAGCTCGGGCACGGGACGGGCTACATCGACCCGCACACGGATCCGCGCGGCTTCGAGGTCGACTACCTTCCGGAGGAGCTCAAGGGGCGGCGCTACTATCGGCCCTCGGGCAACGGCGAGGAGGACGGGGGTGATTCAGCAGCGGATGATCGAGACCGGAAGTGAGGCGCCACACTTCGACCTCGAGGTCGACAAGACGCAGCGCGTTCGCCTCGCCGACTTCCGTGGCCGCCGCAACGTCCTGCTCGTCTTCCACCCGTTTGCGTTCACTCCCCTGTGCGAGGCGGAAGCGCTCGACTTGCAGGAGAACCTGCCGGCCTTCGAGAGCGCCGGCACCGACGTGATCCTCGTCTCCTGCGACTCGTCGGCCGCCCGGCAGGCCTGGAAGAAGCAGCTGGGGCTGACCTACACGCTCGCCTCGGACTTCTGGCCCCACGGTGAGGCGTCGAAGGCGTATGGCGTCTTCGACGAGCGGAGGGGCGCATCCGTACGGGGCACCTTTCTGATCGACAAGGACGGCCGTGTGATCTGGTCGCTCGTCAACGACGCCGACACGAAGCGCGACGAGATCGTCTCCGGCCCGCTCGGCGTCACGGCTGCTTGAAGCTCTCCTTCCGCCAGTGGGGCGATCCGGGCCTGCCGGCGCTCGTCTGCCTGCACGGCGTGACGAGCCACGCGCGGCACTTCGCCCAGCTCGCGGACCGGCTCTCCGATCGCTTCAACGTCGTCGCGCTCGACCTGCGCGGACACGGCGATTCAGGCTGGGAGCCGCCGTGGCACCTCGAGCAGCACGTCGAGGACGTGCTCGAGAGCGCGCCGGAAGGCCGTTGCGCGTGGCTGGGGCACTCCTTTGGCGGCCGGATCGCGTACGAGGCCGCAGCTGCAGCGCCGGAGCGCGTCGAGCGGCTCGTGCTGCTCGATCCGGCGATCCAGATCCCGCCGCACGTCGCCCTCGCCGCGGCCGAGAACGCGCGCCGCGACCGCTCCTACGTCTCGTTCGAGGAGGGGATCGACCGCCGCTACGAGGAGAGCGTGCTCACGACCGCACCGCGCGAGCTCGTCGAGACCGAGCTGCGTGTGCACCTGCTCCCGGATGACGACGGCCGCTTTCGCTATCGCTACTGCCAGAGCGCCGTCGTCGCCGCCTACAGCGAGATGGCGCGCGAGCCGTCGACGTTCGAGCGGGTGCGCGTCCCGACGCTCCTCGTCCTCGGCGAGACGTCCTATCTGCCTTACGACCTGCTCCTCGATGCCCATGTGGCCGCGCTCGGAGACCAGCTCGAGGTCGTCCGGATCCCCGCGGGGCACACGCTCTTGTGGGACTCGCTCGAGGAGACGGCCGCCGTGGTCGAGCGGTTTCTTCGCTAGGCGGCCGCTGCGGTCGCGCGAGCGTCGACCGCAGCGGCGAGCGCGTCGACGACGGTGCGGAGCTCGTCGAGCAGGGTCGCGTCGATGCCGTTCGCGAGGCGTTCGTCGGCCTTCGGCACCGCGATCGTGTCCTCGATCGTCCGGGCACCGAGGGCGCCGAGGACCTTGCGTGCCTCGGCGGCCGCCCAGACGCCGCCGAACATTCCCGTGCTGGACGACATCACCGCGACCGGCTTGTTCCGGACGGGCGACTCCGAGAGCGGGCGCGACGCCCAGTCGAGCGCGTTCTTCAGCACGCCCGGGATCGACGAGTTGTACTCGGGCGTCGAGATCAGGATCGCGTCAGCTTCGGCGAGAGCCGACTTGAAGCGCTCGACGGCCTCCGGAGGATCCCCCGGGATGTCGTCATCGGCGTCGTACGGCGGGATCTCCTTCAGCCCCTGGTAGAGCTCGATGTCCACGCCGTCCGGTGCGGCCGCGGCAGCACCCCGGAGGAGGTCCGTGTTGTGTGACTCCTTCCGGAGGCTGCCGCTGATCGCGAGGATCTTCATCGTTACGACTGATACAGCGCGAGGTTAGCGGTGATCTTCACGTCGTTGCCGAGCGCGGGACCGCCGGTCGGAAGCTCCCTGTTCCAGTCGATGCCGAAGTCACGGCGGTCGACCTTGGTCTCGACGTCGAGTGCGATCCGCTGGATCGGTCCGTCGACCCCGACATCGGGCGTCGGGCCGACGATCGTTCCCGAGATCGCGACAGGCTTCGTCACGCCGCGAAGCGTGAGCTCGCCCTCGATGGTGACCTCGTCGCCGTTGCGCTCGATCGTCTTCGACGCGAAGCGGAGCTCGGGGAACCGCTCGGCGTCGAAGAAGTCGGGCGACTGGAGGTGCCCGACGAGCTGAGGCTCGTCGAAGGTGACGCTGGCGACCTTGGCGCTGCCCTCGAGCTTGCCGTCGACCAGCTCGGCGGCGATCTCGCCGAAGCCGCCGCGGACCGTGCCCGCGCCGCTGTAGGTGATCGCGAAGCCGACGGCCGAATGGATCGGATCGAGGCTCCAGGTTCCGGTCGAGATGCTCGTGGTCTGTTCTGCTGTGGTGCTCATTGCTCTCCTTTGGTTCGTGAGGTATCCTTGAGTACGCAACCAATATAGAGGAAGAACATTGAGCAGTCAAGTATTGAGCACGCAAGCAGTTGAGCTCGCCGCATTCGCCCGGCTGATGAGGGCGCACACGGTGCTGCGCCGCGAGCTGGAAGCCGAGGTCCTGAGCCCGCGCGGGCTCACGATCAACGACTTCGAGGCGCTCCACCACCTCGCCAGGGCGGATGAGAACCGCCTGCGCCGCGTCGACCTGGTCGAGCTCCTGATGCTGACGCCGTCCGGCGTCACGCGGCTGCTGGAGGGGCTCCAGGAAGCCGGTCTCGTCGAGAACGTGCAGTGCGAGGACGACGCGCGCGTCACCTGGGCGCGGCTGACGACCGATGGGATCGAGACGGTCCAGTGCGTCGGCGCCAGTCACACGAAGCTGCTGCGCTCGCACTTCCACGACGCGCTCGGCGAGGACGAGGTCGCGCAGCTTTCCGAGCTGCTCGGCCGTCTGCCCGGAGTCGGCGCCGGCTCCTGCGTGGGTTAGATCACGTACTCGTCGGCGATCGCGAGTGCGTCGTCGAGGACGGCGAGTCCCTCGTCGAGCTCCTCGCGCGTGATCGTCAGCGGCGGGCAGATCATGACGACGTTCCAGTGCGTCATCAGGTAGAGACCTGACTCGAGCGCGGCCTTCTGCAGCCGCGCCACGGGTGCAGCGGCCTCGCCGCCCGCGTTGAAGGGGACGAGCATCTCCTTCGTCTCGCGGTTCTTGACCAGCTCGAGGCCCCAGAACAGGCCGAGGCCGCGCACGTCGCCGATCGAGGGATGCTTCGCGGCGAGCGCCGGAAGTGCCTCCGCGAGGTAGGCGCCCTGCTCGGCTGCGTTCTCGACGATCGCCTTCCTCCTGGAATGCCTCGATCGAGGCGACGGCGGAGGCGCAGGCGAGCGGGTGGCCCGAGTAGGTGAGACCGCCGGCGAGGAAGCGGTCGCGCAGCTGATCTGCGATCGGCTCCGAGACGACCATCGCGCCGAGCGGCACGTACCCCGAGTTGATCCCCTTGGCGACCGTGAGGATGTCCGGGACGACGTCCCAGTTGTCGCAGGCGAACCACTTGCCGGTGCGCCCGAAGCCGGCCATCACCTCGTCGCAGATCAGCAGGATCCCGTGCTTGTCGCAGGTCTCGCGGATCGACTGGAGGTAGCCGTCGGGCGGGACGATGATCCCGTTCGTGCCGACGACCGTCTCGAGGATCACCGCGGCGACCGTCTGTGGTCCCTCGTACTGGAGGATCTCCTCGAGATGCGGCCCGCCGCTGCAGACCGGGCACGGATCCGGATGGCCGGCGGGGCAGCGGTAGGTGTAGGGGTCGAGCATTCGCACGACGCCGGGGATGCCCGGCTCGGCGTGCCAGCGGCGTGGGTCGCCGGTGAGGGTGATCGCACCGGCCGTCGCGCCGTGGTAGCTGCGATAGCGCGCGATCACCTTGTGGCGTCCGGTCACCCAGCGCGCGACCTTGATCGCGTTCTCGTTCGCCTCGGCGCCGCCGTTCGTGAAGAACGACATCTTCAGGTTGCCGGGCGTGATCTCGGCGAGCATTCGCGCCAGGGTCGAGCGCGGCTCGGTGGCCATCGGCGGCCCGATCGTGCAGAGCTTCTCGGCCTGCTCCTTGATCGCCGCGATCACCTTCGGGTGCCCGTGGCCGATCGAGACGTTGACGAGCTGTGAGGCGAAGTCGAGGTACCGCTTGCCGTCGTAGTCCCAGAAGTAGCGGCCCTCCGCGCCGGCGACCGGAATCGGGTCGATCGCGCTCTGCACCGACCACGAGTGGAGGACGAACTCCTTCGCGTCCGCCTTGACCTGCGCGCCGAGCTGCGGGTTCGTCTCGATCGTGGCCATGGCGCGATCCTACCGCCGCCGCGTGCGGAAGTCTCTGGTCGGGCCGCCTTTGGGCGGCCCGACCAGATCACTGTCG